>NZ_SSWX01000034.1 GCF_004803635.1 Lampropedia aestuarii
CCTAACCGCCAGGGGGTTTTGCTTTGTGGGCTTCGTTTCTAGTGGCAAAAAACCTCTGTGCAGTAGGCGATGGCAACTGGTATGGTGCGCTAAACGATGTGATGGGCCTCGCTCAGAGGCTAGGTTATATTGGGAGTAAGAGCACAGGCCGAGCCGGCTATGCTGCTTCGGGCACGTTCTTATGTTTGCGTCAATTGCATGGCCCGCAGGCCTTGGCGGGCAGTGAACAGGCCCAGGCTCACCAAGGTGCGGTGACTTAAGCTCGAACCAAGGGCCGACCAAGGCAGGCTGCTGTGAATTTTGGGCTTGCCGTTGGAGGTCAAGTACACAGGTGGCCTTTCGTAGGCTTGGCCCTGGGCATCGATGACGCCGGCGACAATCGGATGGTTGATTTCAGTCGAGCGTCTGAGCACGATTGCCAGTTCTTGGGTGTCGAGCTTGACCACGGTGCCAGGTGGGTACAGACCCGCTATTGCCGCCAATGCCTTGCCGACCTCGTCTTTGGGGTCAAAGCGCTGGCCCATGATGGCGCGCAGCGAGTCGGCCACGGTTCTGCCGGCACGGGATTTGCGGGGACTGATCATCGCCGCATAGCGGTCAATTGATGACAGGATGCGAGTGAGCCGCTGAACGGGATTGAGTGAGGCCAGTGATTGCGTCTCTGCTGGAGGCTGGTGGTGGTGCAGCACAATTTGCAGCCACATTGGATCAGCCACGCCCCATCCGCGCAGCATTTCGGCGCCTAGGCTAGGGTGATTTTTGATGATGCTTTCTTGCAAGGCTGTCGGGCGTTCAGTTTGCGTCGCCAGTCTGTCTTGGTGCTCGGTCATACCGACGTTCATCGTCAGCGCAGCATGTACCAGGATGTCCAGTTCTTCTTGTGTCAGATTCAAGGGCTGCGCCACCAACTGGCACAGCGTTGCGCACACCAATGCGTGCGAGGTGCTGTAGCCTGCCGTTGAGGTGGCGGCGACTTGGAACATCAAATACAGCGCGGTATCGCTGTCCTGCGCAATCAAGTCACTGAGCCAGTAGCGGATGTCGATGATTTTTTGCTCAAAACCGTTGACCCGCTCCGGGGAGTGCAGCAGCGTGTGTAGCAAGGATTCAAGGTCACTCCAGGAGGCCACCAACAGCTCGTAGCTTTGCTCGTTCAGATCATTGAATGCGCCCGAATCGGATTCGAATAGGGTTTTGGGCATAAGGGCTTGGGGGCGTCTAATTGCAGCGCATTTTACAGGGATGCTTCTGCTTAACGTGACTCCAGCACCATTGAGGTGGCATCCCGTGTCATGCGGTAGTGGTTGAGAAAGGAGTTGCCCAGTAAGACAAAGGGCATTGCCTGCTGGACGACGGTGGCGCTGATATTGGTCTGTTGCAGCCCGCCGACACGGATATCGGGCAGGTTGATCAGCCAGCCCTGCACTTGGCCGTTAGCGGTTGCAACCTTCACCGAGCGGCCTTTTTGATAGTCAATGCCCAATGTGCTGGCCAGCTGGGCATCCATCGAGACTGTGGATGCACCGGTATCAACCATGAATTGCACTTTGTGGCCATTGATTTGGCCATCGGCCATGTAGTGGCCGCCAGGCTGTGCGGGCATGCGCAAGGACTGCGCGCTAGAGCCTGTAATGCGGGCGGGTGATTCACCGAGTTTCAAAGAGTACTCTTCGCCATCGCTGCGAACTACAACGCGGTTACGCTCGACCGAGACCAGGGTGACACCGTCGCGGGTTTGGCCGATAGACAGTGTTCTGGGCGTGCCGTCACCCAGGACGATGATCGCACGGTTGCTGCCAACCGTACCCACCAGCCGCACATCCTGCGCTATCGCATTGGCGCAGGCCAGCAGTAATAGCAAGGGCAGACCCACGCGGGCTGCGCAGGCTCGCCAGCACGCAGGCGTAAGCAGGGACGCGGTGCTGCTGATAGGCTTGGATTTGGCCACGAACGGCTCCTTGTGTCAGTAGAGGCTTAATCGCGGAAGTTATTGAAGGACAGCGGCATGTCGGTGATTTCCTTGCGAATCAAGGCCATTGCTGCTTGCAAGTCATCGCGCTTGGCACCGCTTATGCGCACGCTGTCGCCTTGAATCGATGCCTGAACTTTGATTTTGCTGTCTTTGATGTGTTTTTGAATTTGCTTGGACAGCGTCGCGTCGATGCCATTGCGCACGCGCACCAGCTGTTTGACTTTATCGCCGCCAATCTTTTGGGACTTCTCGACCTCCAAAAAGCGCACATCCACACCGCGTTTGGTCAGCTTGTTGCGCAAGATGTCTTCGACTTGCTGCAATTGGAAGTCGGCATCGCCAAACAGTGTAATTTCCTTGTCCTTCAATTCAATAGCAGCCGAGCTGCCTTTGAAATCAAAACGTGTGTTAATTTCTTTGCTGGTGTTGTCTACCGCATTGCGAACTTCAACCAGGTCGGCTTCAAGCACAGTGTCAAAAGAGGGCATAAATAGTCTTAAACAAAAAAAATCAATCCATTGGCTCGGCAGCTACTGCATGCGCTGTGTCTGTTTCAGAGTATTTACGAATTGATCGTAAAGACAATCCATCACCAATGGGACAATAGCCCAATGTTAGTTGAAAAAAACGTATCTCTGAAGACCTACAACACCTTTGGCATTGCTGCCAAGGCTTTAGGGCTGGTCCGCATCCGCTCTGTGGACGATCTGTTGGCATTTGTTAGCCTGCAAAACGAACACCGCCAGTCTGGAATAGCGCCCTCCAGGCGCGTCGCGCCCGACTGGGATGCGTTGGTACTGGGCGGTGGCAGCAATCTGGTGTTGACAGGCGATGTGCGACGGCCTGTGCTGAAAATGGAAATCCTTGGCAAGCGGGTGTTGGAAGACACGCCAGAGGGGTGGCTGATCGAGGCAGGTGCAGGTGAGTCTTGGCATGCGCTGGTGCAGTGGACTGTCAGCCAGAATATGCCCGGACTGGAAAACATGGCCTTGATTCCAGGCACGGTGGGCGCAGCACCCGTGCAGAATATTGGCGCTTATGGCGTGGAGCTGAAAGACCGCTTTCATTCACTCGATGCGGTGGATCTATGGACAGGCCAGCGCTTTAGCCTCAATGCAGAGCAATGCGCATTTGCCTATCGCGACTCGGTGTTCAAGCACGCGCCTGCAGGCAGCGCTTCTGAGCACGCGCAGCGTCCATTTGCCAGCATTGAAGAGGGCGCAGGCCTGCACCGCAGCGCGGCGGCCGAGCAGCCTATAGCGCCAGGGGACAAGGCCGGCTTTTTCAACCCAGGCATGGGCTTGGCCACACGCGCTGTGATTACCCATGTGCGGCTGTGGTTGCCCAAGCAATGGACTCCGGTTTTGCAATACCATGACCTGGAGCGCTGCATGGCGCAGACCGGTATTACCGAGCCTAGTGCGCAGCAAATCTTTGATTGGGTCGTGCAGGTACGCCGTGAAAAACTGCCCGATCCCAATGAGATAGGCAATGTCGGCAGTTTTTTCAAAAACCCGACAGTGACCGCCGAGCAGTGCAATGACATCATTGCGCGTGAGCCGCGCATCGTGCATTACCCGATGCCCGATGGCACAGTGAAACTGGCGGCGGGCTGGATGATTGATGCCTGTGGCTGGAAAGGCAAGTCCGTGGGTCATGCCGGCGTCTATCCCAAGCAGGCACTGGTACTGGTGAATTTGGGCAAAGATGAGGACAGTGCGACTGGCGGCGAAGTGATGACCTTGGCCAAGGCGATTCAAACCAGTGTGTATGAACGCTATGGCATCCGTCTAGAGCCTGAGCCGGTGGTTGTCTGATGGTGCGCAGTTTGGCGCGTTTTCAAGCCTTGTGAAAGAGATCCCTATGAGCCAAGTCCTAGAGCCTGAAGTCAAAGATGTACAACCATTCTGGATTGCAGGGGCTGGCGTGCGTACGCAAAACAGTGACGAGTTCAATCCGCTGACAGCCAAGCTGCCGCGCCTATGGGGCCAGTTTTTTACAGCGGGCATGGGCTTGCACACGCCCAATCGCAGCCAGGACCCGCATGTGTATGGCCTCTACCATGGCTATGCAAGCAAGGAAAATGGCCTCTATAGCGTGTTAGCCGGTGTTGCTGTGCAATCTGCCGTGCCGGGTATGGAGTCGGTACAAGTGCAAGCTGGGCGCTATGTGGTGTTTACCGCCAAAGGCCCAATGCCGCAAACCATTGTGCAACTCTGGGGGCAGGTATGGGCCTATTTTCAAGGGCCTGAGGCGCCGCAAAGGCGCTTTGGCACTGATTTTGAAATGTACTCTGGCACCGATACGGTGGCCATTCATATTGGAATCCATTCGACACCATGACGACTATCCATCTCTACGGCATCCCGAACTGTGACACTGTCAAGAAAAGCCGCCTGTGGTTTGCAGACCAGGGCGAGGATGTGCAGTTTCTCGATTTTAAAAAACAAGGCCTGGACGCTGCCACATTGGCGCAGTGGGCCGAGCAGCTGGGCGTGGATGCCTTGTTGAACCGCCGTGGCACCACCTGGCGCAAGCTCAGCGATGCAGAGCAAGCAAGCGCCAGCGAGAGTGCTGGTGCACAAGCCCTGATGCTGGCCCACACCAGTTTGATCAAGCGCCCGGTGGTGCGGATCGAGCGCGAAGGGCAAGCGCCGCAATGGACGCTGGGTTATGTGCCCGATCAATGGCAAGCGTTGCTGGGCAGCTGAGCGCCTACAACAGCCTTCAGGCTTGGTTTACAACACTTCCTATCCGGGCGGCCTGTGTCAGCATCAGTCACCAGCATTGCATGTTGGCCACTTTGGCCCTTGCACAAACGATGGCGTGATGGGCAGGAGTGTGGTGTGCGGACGGCGCAGTAGCTTGCCTGGACACAATGTTGAAAGGCGCTGATCCATCGCTTGTTGGCGCAGCGTTGCGGATGTCGCCTATGCATTGTTGTTTTACTTTTTCGTCGGCCGTGACCAGCCTTCAATCGTGATGGCCTTGGCCCGTGTCACCACCAGGCTTTGTGCTGGCGTGTCTTTGGAGATGGTTGAGCCGGCACCTACAGTGCTGCCAGCGCCAATCGTCACAGGTGCGACCAACACGCTGTTGCTGCCGATATGCACGTCGTGCTCAATGGTGGTCGTGTGTTTATTGGCGCCATCGTAGTTGGCGGTAATCGCGCCAGCGCCGTAGTTGACGCGCTCGCCCACAACGGCATCGCCCAAATACGCCAGGTGGTTGGCTTTTGCGCCCTGGGCGAGGCTGGAGTTTTTGACTTCGACGAAATTGCCAATGTGCACATCGTCCGCCAAGCGCGCGCCAGGGCGCAGTCTGGCAAAAGGCCCAATGCGGCCTTGCTGGCCAATGCTGACGCCGGCTTGCTCGCCATCAATGTGGGTAAAGGGCTGGATCACTGTGTCCTCGCCCAGCTCGGCTTGGCTTATGTGGCAGTACGCACTGACACGCGAGCCTGTACCGATGCGCACTGTGCCACTGAAAATACAGCCAACATCAATCTCGACATCGCGGCCGCATTCCAGGCTACCGGGCAGGGGGCTACCTGCGGCTGCGCGCAAATCAAAGCGGGTTGGATCGGCCAGGCGCACGCCTTGTTCCAACAACTGATGGGCTTGCATTAATTGGTACTGGCGCTCTAGCTGAGCCAGTTGCGCCGGGCTATTGATCCCAGCGACCTGCCAGGCTTGCGCATCCGACAGGCAGTGCGACTGCACCTCAACCCCATCGCGCACAGCCATCGCAATCACATCGGTCAGATAAAACTCTTGCTGGGCGTTGTGGTTGTCCAATTGGCGCAGCCAGGGTTTGAGCAGCCGCACCGGAAATGCCATGATGCCACTGTTGATTTCTCGAATCATGCGTTGCTCGGCTGTGGCATCTTTGTGCTCGACAATGCCTTGAATCTGCCCCTGGTCATTGCGCACAATGCGGCCATAGCCGCTGGGGTCGTTCAGCGAGACAGTCAGCAAGGCAACGCGCTGGTTGTCGCACAAGCCAATGACGGCCTGCAAGGCCTCGGCACTGACCAAGGGCACATCGCCCATGGTGATCAACACCACTGCGTCATCGGGCAACTCAGGAGCGGCCAACTGCGCTGCATGGCCTGTGCCATTTTGTGGCTCTTGCAACACTGATTGGCAATGTGCGGTGGGCAGCAAGGCGGGTGCGTGTTGTGCGACATACTGGTTGACCAGCGGGGCTGAATGCCCGGTCACCATCACCAGTTTGGCCGGATTGAGGCGGCCGCACACTTGCAAGACGTGCGCCAGCATGGCCCTGCCACCGAGCAACTGCAACACTTTGGGCGCGCGGCTCTTCATGCGCGTGCCCTTGCCTGCAGCGAGAACAACAACAGTCAACGGATAGGCGGAGGCTTGCGTGGATGGCATAGTGTTCATGGAAAGCGAAGTGGGGTCGGGGCGGCAAACGATAGGGATGTGATTATCGCGGATGGCTTGGTTCGCACCACCATCGGTAAAGCTGCTTGGCGTAAGCATCGTCTGCCTTCACTGGCAGGGATTGCTGCTGCAACTTGGTCCATGCCCTGCGCTTGTACCAATTCGCAGCATAGTAAAAATGCACTGGCAGTGATTCAGTGAGAGGGAAAAGAGCGAGAGGCAGTGGATAATGCGAGGGTTGTGTTGCTGCTTGGCCCCAAGTTATTGAAATGCTTGCCAGTGCATTGTATGCATCTTTAAGTAGGCGCGATGGCGGCCATTAATGGGCTGCTAGCCAATCTGCAGTGACAGTGGCGTTACAAAGAAAAGGGATTCCTGCATGAACTGGAGCTATTTGGCATTGGCCGCACTCGGGGCTTATCTGTTGGGTTCAATACCGTTTGCGGTAGTGGTCAGCCGTGTGATGGGGCTCAAAGACCCTCGCACTTTTGGCAGTGGCAATCCAGGTGCGACGAATGTGCTGCGCTCAGGCAGCAAGCTGGCGGCCATACTGACTTTGGTGCTCGATGCCGTCAAGGGCTGGCTGCCAGTGGCGCTGGTCGGTTGGTATGGTGCGCCTTACGGTTTGTGGGAGGGCGCACAAGCGTTGGTGGGTTTGGCCGCTTTTGTCGGTCATGTGTGGCCTGTATTTTTGCGCTTCAAAGGCGGCAAAGGGGTAGCAACCGCTGTGGGTGTGTTGCTTGGTCTTAGTGCATGGCTGGGATTGGTCGCGATTGTGATTTGGGCGGGCGTGCTGGCGATTTTCATGATGTCGTCGCTGTCGTCGGTGGTCACTGCGGTGGCCTTGCCTGTTGTGTATATATTGGGCGGCGGCGTGCTGTGGGACTACGACCGTACAGTGCTGGCGGCCCTCGTTGTGATGGTGGTGATTTTGGTCTATCGCCACTCTGCCAATATTGGGCGATTGCTGGCCGGTACAGAGCCGCGCGTGGGCAAGTCCAAGAAAACCCAAGCCCAGCCAACAACCAAGCCTGCCACGAAAAAGAAAAACAAAAAGTCTTAAAGACTGTTCACCATCTCAGCGCAGTCGCACAAGGCACAAAAAAGAGTCAGTGCAGTGCGGCTGTTGCCACTCCTATGTCTGTATGGGCACAACGGGCCACGCCGCAATGCGTTTTTGCCGCACACCGTATCTTTTGGGCTCCAATCTGGCGGCGTGGAGATGATGAATGGGCTCTTAAGCGGTCTGTAATTTGCTCAGCCATTGCTGCAGAGCGCGGTTGACTTGTTCGGCTTGCTCCAGCGTGCTCAGGTGGCCGCAGTTGGCTAGGATGCGCAGCTTGCTGCCTGCAATGCCTTGAGACAGCTCTTGCGCCAAGGGCAGTGGGGTCAACTGGTCCTGGTCGCCCACCATGATCAGTGTGGGACAAGTGATGGCAGCCAGCCAGGGCAGTGAGTCGATACGGTGCAAGATCGCCTCTTGCTGCTGAATATAGCTGGCCACTCCCGTTTCTTTGGCCATTGCCAATACCGTGGCCAGCAAGTCCTTGTCATGCCGGTGGGCGGGGTGGACTGAGCGCGGAAAATTCATTTCGGTGGCCAGTTGCAAACGGCCCTCAACTGCCAGTGCCATCAACCGCTGGCGGTTTTTTTGCGACTCTGCGGTGTCAGCTCTGGCAGAGGAGTTCATGATGCATAAACCGATGACCCGCTCTGGTGCTTGGCGCATGATCTCCAAGGCAATATAGCCGCCCATCGACAAGCCCAGTAGCACAAACTGTGCTGGCGCTTGGTCCAAGATCGCTTTGGCCATGTCGGCGATGCGATTGTGCTGTAAGGTGTTGGCAATGGTGACTGGGCCGAACTGCCACAGTGTTGACAACTGCGGGGCAAATAGCCTGGGTGAGCAGGCCAGTCCGGGAATCATGACGCTAGGCAGTGTTCTGAGTGCAGGCGCAGTGGTGGCGTCGGTCATGGCTTGTAAATCGTGGGCACTGGGCGTTGCAAAGTGCATCAATTGAGTGGTTGGGCCGTGGCAGGCTGTGCTGCGCCCAAGGCATTGGCGATGTCTTCAATCGAATCAAAATACCCATCGGCATCTATCGTCTCGACCGGCAGGCCATGGTTAAAACCGTAGCGCAAAATCGCTACTGGGCATTGCGCTGCGCGTGCGGCTGCAGCGTCGTTGGCCGAGTCTCCAACCATCAGTGTGTGTTGTGGGCTGGCGTGTAGCCTGGCACAGCCTTGCAGCAGTGGGAAGGGATCGGGCTTTTTCTTCGCATAAGTATCCCCAGCAATCAGGAACTCGGTGAAATCGGCCAGTCCGGTCGCTTGCAGCAAGGGCTTGGCCAGACGCTCTGGCTTGTTGGTGACTACGCCCATCGGGTAGCCCTTGCTGCGCAAAATGTCCAGTCCTTGAACCACGCCGGCATACACTTTGACGTGGTCCATGCCTGCGGCTTCATAGCCCGCAAAGTAGGCGGCCATTGCAGGTTCAAACAAGGCCTCGACTGCGGCGGCGTCATGCGGGCGCTGGGCTTGTTGTAAGAGTTGTGTCAGTACTGTGCGCACCAGATGCTCAGAACCTTTGCCGATGGTCTGGGCAATCACGCTGCGTGCAATGCGTGGCAGCGACAGATGCTGACTCATTGCAGCCAGCGCCGCATCGAATTCGTCCAAGGTGTTGATTAAGGTGCCATCGAGGTCAAGCAGCACAGCTTGAAGGGGCAGCGCAGACCATGCGCTGGCAGTGAGAAGGGGCATAACAGTGTTTACGTGAGTCGCGCAGCGCGAAATGCGCATGGGCTTGGTAGTGGGTTGCAATCGTCAACAAGCACCAGATCTTGCATCGCTTTTTCGGGAGCTTGACAACAAGGGTTGATAATACGGCAATGGCTGTGACTCTCAACAAAACACCTTGGCACCACCACTTCATTGGGCTGTTCTTGCGCTTTGATGGCTGGTTGATATTGGCCATTTTGTTTCTGGCTGGCCTCGGGCTGACCGCGATGTACTCGGCCGGCTTTGACCACGGCGCGCGCTTTGACATGCATATGCGAAATATGGTGTTGGCTGCCTGCATTTTGTTTGTCGTCGCTCAGGTGCCGCCATCAAAAATCATGCTGCTGGCCGTGCCTTTGTATGTGGTAGGGGTGCTGCTGTTGTTTGGGGTGGAGTTCTTTGGGATTACGCGCAAGGGCGCGACACGCTGGGTCAATGTGGGATTGGTGATTCAGCCCAGCGAGATCATGAAGATCGCCGCGCCGCTGATTCTGGCCTGGTGGTTCCAGTTGCGCCCAGCGCCGTTTCGCACCACCGACTTCATCGTCGCCGGGGTCTTGCTGGCGGTGCCTGTGGCCTTGATTTTGCACCAGCCCGACTTGGGCACGTCCTTGCTGGTGTTGGCCGCAGGCTTGTCGGTGATCTTTTTTGCCGGTTTGACCTGGAAGCTGATTATTCCCCCCGTAGTGATGGCGGTGCTTGGGATTGTGCTGATCGTGATTTACGAGCCGCGTTTATGCCAGGATGGTGTTGATTGGGTGGTGCTGCACAGCTACCAAAAGACCCGGGTCTGTACCTTGCTTGACCCATATAACGATCCTTTGGGGCGGGGGTTTCACATTATTCAAGGCATGATTGCGATTGGCTCTGGCGGCGTGTGGGGCAAGGGCTTTATGGCGGGCACGCAAACCCACTTGGAATTCATTCCTGAGCGCACAACTGACTTTATTTACGCCGCTTTTGCAGAGGAATTTGGCTTGGTAGGCACCAGCCTGCTATTGGTTGGCTTCTTGTTTTTGGTCTACCGCGCCTTGATGATTGCAACCCGTGCACGCACCTTGTTTGGCCGTTTGTTGGCCGCAGCTGTGGGGATGATTTTCTTTACCTACGCCTTTGTGAATATGGGAATGGTAATGGGGATTTTGCCGGTGGTGGGCGTGCCACTGCCATTCATCAGCTATGGTGGCACAGCGATGGTCACTTTGGGCTTGGCCTTGGGCATTTTGATGTCGGTAGCGCGTGACAGTGCGATCAAAGAGCCAACGTTGGAGTTTTCTGGCAGGGCTACAACCAAGGGCCGCTAACACCTCCTTGATACGTCGTTGTACAACAGGGCCGCAGCTGCTGTAGCGCCTGCGGCTTTGCGCTTTGTATCAATCGCAAACCGTCGGATTACTGGGTGAGAGCCGCGTTGGGATCGGATTATTGGCGTTGGCAGCTTTGGCTTCGCTTGACTGCCACCGCGTTTTTTTGCTCTTGTCTCTGCGTGTGTTTCCAATTGGGCGTCAAGATATGCGCACTGTGCACTTTTTTGGTTGCCACCAGGCAATACATGCCGCCCAGAAAAGGCATGGGCCTGGCCGCTAGCTGGTCTAGCCAGGCCAAGCGTGCATACCACTGCGGCTGTTCAAAGCCTGGTAAAAAACAGCCAAAGACCGTGTCCTGCACTTCGAGGTCCAGCAGCTGCAGCCAATCGCGCAAACGCAGCAAGCCGATAGGCTTGCCCAATTGCTGCAGACTCAATGCAGGCCTGAGTTTGCCAGCTAGGCGGACGGGATTAAAACCGCTGATCACCAGGCGCCCCTCGGGCCTGAGTACACGGCAGGCTTCGCGCAAGGCGGCATGGGGTTGGTGGCTGAGCTCCAAGCCGTGCGGCATGACCAGTAAATCAAATTGTTCGGGCCCAAATGGCAGGGCCTCGGGGGCCGCACACAGTTGCTCGGATGTATTGGGCGCGTGTGAGTCACTGATGCACCAGCGATGCTGTATCCTGCTGGCTTGCAATGCATCTATCGGCGTGGCGCCAATTTTTAAGGCATAGTAGCCAAAGAAGTCTGCGACCGCTTTGTCGTAATGCTGTTGCTGCCAACGGCTGGCATACTGACCTGCAGCGGAGTGGCTCAGCCAATCATTGAATGCGTTCTGGCTTTGGTTCATGATGAAAAAAATACACCTGCGTCCTATTCCTGCTCTGAGCGACAACTATATCTGGCTGTTTGACGATGGCCAGTATGCGGTCGTGGTTGACCCTGGCGAGGCCGAACCTGTGCTGTCCGTGCTGCATGAGCGCGGCCTGTCACTTCAGACCATTGTAGTGACCCACCACCACGCAGACCATACCGGGGGGCTGGCCGCACTGCAAGCGCAGACCAATGCCCGGGTCTTTGGTCCAGCCCATGAGAGCATTGATGGTATCGATGTTCGCTTATCAGGCGGCGCAAAGTTGTCCTTGCTTGGCATGCCTTGCGAGGTCCTTGATGTGCCAGGCCATACGGCCGGACATATTGCGTTTTATCTGCCCGAGGTGGCGCTGGAGCAGGGCGTGCAGCCCGTGCTGTTTTGCGGTGATACCTTGTTCAGCGCTGGCTGCGGACGCTTGTTTGAAGGCACGCCAGCGCAAATGCTGCAGTCCCTGGATGCGCTGGCGCAATTGCCAAGCAATACCCTGGTCTGTGCTGCGCATGAGTACACCCTGTCGAACTTGCGCTTTGCTCGGGCGGTCGAGCCGCAGAATGTGGCGATTGAAGCGGCGGTCATGGAGACCGAAGCGCTGCGCCAGCAGGGCCTGCCCAGCCTGCCCAGCGTGTTGCAGCGAGAAAAAGAAATCAATCCTTTTTTACGTAGCCGATTGGCTTCGGTGCGCCAAGCTGTGCAGGCCCAAACCGAGAGTATTTGCGTCAGCGATGCACAGTGGTTTGCAGGCTTGAGGGCCTGGAAAGACCGATTCTGACGCCGCAGTGGGCCGTACAAGCGCCAATGAATGGCCCTTAGGCCGGGCGGTCGGCCACGGTTCTGGGCTCGAACTCGTCACTGCCCAGTTGGCTGTTTTCATTCCAAGCTGTGGGCATAAATGTCTCGGGCGGCAATTGTGACAATCCGCCATCTTCGGGAATCTGGCAGCCAATGCGAATCGATTCGATCTCGCCTGCCTCATCATGGAAGATCGTGACCACATTGCTTTGGTTGAGGCGCTCAAACATCGTGCGTGACACATCAAAGGCACGCATCAAGCGGCGCTGCTCGAGCTCGGCGACTCTGACCTGGGGTTTGTGCCGCGCCAAGTGCTTGTTGAATGTGGCCCAAATCGACATCAACAGCATTCCGACCGCCAATAGCAGCAGATAAAACAAGGCAATCAAGCCAATGTTGTAGGCGAAGTGGCTGAGCATCATCAACCAGCCACCATGCGCCTGGGCTGGCTGGCCCCCAATGTAAATCACTACCAGGTACACCAGCGCAGCCCAGATCAGCAGCGTGAGCGCGGTCTCAATCGCAAACCGCAGCGAGCGGGTATTGGGTTGGTGTATCAGGCGCGCATGCGTGATATAGGGCGGAAAGCTCATCGGCCCCAGCGAAGGCGGCAGGTTTTTGTAGGCATTTTTAGCCATTTGAAATCCCCCTGTCTGGGCTGGTCCAGCGGGCCCGCTTTTGGCTGCGATTGAGCATCACTTTCGGGTAGCTGACGATGGTTGTGAAAAAGCCCAGCAACCAAAATGCAGCCGGATACCAGACAGTCCACAGTTGTACGCCTCTATGGCCTTTTTCGTAGCGGCTATCAATTGCCAAGCTGATCAGCATTTGCAATAAGCACACGACCGACAGCACGACACCGGCGTAAGCGGTCGGTGCAAATGACACATTGGCTAAAAACTCGGGCGTTGGCATTACCATGACGTAGAGGTTCAGCAGCAGCGTATAGAGCAAACAGAATGACCAGAATGCCGACATCGCGAACTCACCGGCCAGCCCCCACATGTGCCGATACCGCCAGTTCGCCAGCTTGGGTAAGTACTTGAGAAATACCTCCGCGCCGCCTTGTGCCCAGCGCAGGCGCTGCTTCCACAGGCCTTTGATGGTCTCTGGCATCAAAATCCAGCACAGGGCGCGCGGTTCGTAAAACGAGCTCCAGCCGGCCATTTGCAGTTTCCAGCTGATGTCAATGTCCTCGGTGATCATGTTCTCGCTCCAGTAACCTGCCTGGTGCAGTGCACTTTTGCGAAACGCCACCGATACGCCAGAGACCGTGAAGATACGCCCATAAATGCGTTGTGTGCGTTTGATCAAACCGATAATGGACGAGAACTCGCCAACTTGAATGCGGCCAATCAAGGTGCTGCGCGTGCGAATACGCGGGTTGCCGGTGACTGCGCCCACTTGCGGGTTGGTCAGCATGGGCGCGACCATATAGGCGGCGCTGTCGGCAGACAGCATCGCATCGCCGTCAATGCAGACCAGGTATTCACTGCGCGCAGCCAGCGCCCCCATTTGCAAACCAATCGCTTTGCCCTGGTTATGGGCCAGGTGGATCACGCGCAGCCTGGGGTTGAACGAGGCCATTTCATTGAGAACCTCGGCGGTGTTGTCGCGTGAGCCATCATTGATGGCGATGACTTCGATATTGCGGTAGCGCTGTGTCAAAGCAGCACCCAAGGTATCACGCACGTTCTCGCCTTCGTTGTAGCAGGGCACGATGATCGAGATCAGCGGGTTGCCTGGCAGTTTGGGCGGTGCCTGGTTGGGGTTCCATTCCCAGTGGCGCTCCCAGCGCCACCAAAAGAGAATCCCTCCTGCGACCCAGATGCCAGACATCAGCAGCGGGTAGTACAAAACAAAATTCAGCACCAGTTTGAGGCCAAGCAACCATGCGGCAATCAATGGCCCTGCGACCATCAACAGCAACAAAGGGATGGCAATGGCAGAGCGCTTCATGGCGATGGGAACCAGTAGTTCGAGAGATGCTTGCGCATCTGCTTCATATCGGGATGGTTGCTGGCAAAGTCGTCTGGGTAATAGCCCATGTGGCGGGCGCCTCGTATATTGAGGCGGCGCAACCAGCTGGCGATTTCTTCGGTGGCGATGTTGCGCGGCTGGCCATCGCGCCAGTCGACCGCTTGCACTTCAAAAATGGTTTTGTTCAATGCGCCTGGGGTCGTTTTAACTGCATCAACAACCTGGTCAAGCCATGCAGGAACCTGGCTTTTGGGTACCTCCTCCATGTAAGGCATGACCATGGGCACGACCCAGTCGTAAGCAGCCAAGCTGTCCTGGAAGTTTTGCGCAAACCAGGCTTCGCTCTCTGGTTGGGTGACGGTATTGACGTAGAGGTTGCGGGCACTTTGCATCACTTCGCCACGCGTGGCACGCACGGTATTGAGTAACTCCAGCGTGAAGTCAGTCAGCGCCTGGGTTTTAAAGCGCATCCAGCGCTGGCGCTCTTCGGGCGAGGCGTCGGTCATTGGGAACGGGCCCTTGAAGCCTGCGGCCTCATAAGCCGCAATGGCTGCGGCACTCATGTCTTCGTCTTCGCGCAGCATTGCATCGTCATGGAACACAATGCCAGAGAAGCTCGCTTGCCATGCCAAGTCTTCGTACAAGGTGTTGATGGCTTGGCGCACACTCGGGTCAAAAAAGGACAGGCGGCGGTACTCTTGTTCGGCCACGTGGTAGTGTGGTGATTTGCTCTGCTCTGGTGTGCCTGCTGCCGCTGGGGCTGCACGCTTGACACGCGGGTAGCTGGGGTCCAAATCCAGTGCCAATGTCGGCATCCAGGCAAACACTTGTACGCCACCACGAGTGCGCAATTGCCAGGCTGCGCGATTGAACAGGTCTGCGCGCATGGGCAAGACACGGTTGGGGAAGTAGACCTCACGCACCAGGCCATCGCCCAACGGATCTGCAAAAGCTTGCAGAAACACGGTGGTGACGCGCATGTCTTGCAGACGCTGAATCAAAGCACCCAGGTTGCGCTCTTGCTGCTCAGGGTCTGGGTCGTAAATGTAGTCCAGGTCGACGTGGGCAACACGTTGCGTGGGTTGCAGGCGCACACTGGCCATTGAAGCAGCAAACTCCTCCAGGCTTTGGTCATTGCTGACCAGGTAGCGTGGAATATTGTCTAAATTTCTGGCATTAGCCAAGCCTATGTCAAGGCTGAACGAGAGTTGGTAGCCTTGTTGTTTGGCCAGCTGCCAGGTTCTGCCATGCATTGCGCCGTATGGCCAGACCCAGGCTCTAGGGGCCTGGCCTGTAGCTTTTTTCAGGTTGTTAGTAATGGCTGTGATGTCGGCATTGATGCGTTTGTCAAAGTCAGCCAGGCTTTCATAGCTATTGGTCTCGGGATAATAGCGGCGACTGGCAGCGGCAGGCTGGGTATTGCCCTGCGGGTTAGCAAGCTGGCCGTAGTGCAGCTGCTGCGTATGCGAGGCAATTTCGACCAGCCCGCTTTGGGCCATTTCGCTGATTTCGTCCCAGTTGGTAAAAGCCGAACGAGATACAGGCAGGCCGCCAAAATCAACTATCTCCTGGCTGTCAGGGGTGCTGACCCAGTGGCCTACCGGTGCCAGCATTGCAGGCCATTGGTAGGCCTTGAGCAGTGGGAAAACGCGTGTGTAAAAGCTGCGGTAGCCATCGTCAAAAGTCAGCAAGACAGCTTTTTCTGGTAGCGTGATCAGGCCTTGGTGTGCATCTACGATTTGCTGTACCGAGACCGGGTGGTAGCCGTTCTCGCGCAGCCAGGCAAATTCAGCCACCAGTTTTTTGGTGGTCACGGCCAAAAAACGTTGATCGGCGACATCGTCTTTGACGTCGTGGTAGGCCAGCACCAAAAAGCTGTTGACTGGCCAGGGCTGTTCATTGGCCTCTTTGGTGCGTGAGTCAGGCCAAGTAAAGACCGGTTCGCGGGCCTGGGCGTTGTGGCCCATGGCCGCAACAAACATGGCGCTCAGGAGCATCAGCAATGCAAACAACCGGTAGGGGCGATGGACGTTCAACATAAGGCTTAAAACAGATGGCTGAGATTGAATCCAAAGAAGACGGCACGCTCGCGCAGCCCATCATACGGCCGCCAGGTCAGACCGGTTTGAAAGCCCAATTCGGTGGTGTCACTCCAACGCAGCTGCTGGCCGTAACGCACTTGTTGGTAGCGGCCTTGGCCATAGTCCTTTTGGGAGTAAACACCAGCGCTCACGTTGAGCTCTTGGCGCCAAGTGCGTTCGTAGGAGCGCCAGATCAAATGGCGAGCGGTCAGCCCAGGCAATACACTCCAGTCTCTGGCGGGCGCAAAGTACGGGCCCCCAGGCGCGGAGTTGCGGCTGGTGTAGAGCTCTAAATTCGCATCAAGCTGGACTTTGGCCTGTGTTAGCAAGCGCTGGTGGCTGGTGGCCGAGACCGCCCAGCGGCGGTTGTTGTCGCTAAAGTCCATCCAGCCGGTGCTCAGACTGACGCTGGTACTTTCGTGCGCTTGCCAGCGCATGCCGAGGTTGAATTCATTGGCGGTCACGCCCGCACGCAGTGCGCGCAAAGGGGTGTTGGCGCTGTTGCGTGCTGCATCGGCGCTCAGCTGCCAGTGGTCATTGAGGTCCTGGTTGGCCTGCACACGCAAGCCGGTATAACTACGGCCAGAGGAGCGCAGTGTTGAGATTTCAAACTCAGCGGCGGTGTCACGATCTACCCATTGCGCACCGGCACGCACTTGATTGGATTGGCCGTAGCCCTCCAAGTAGCGGCCACTGCGGCGGTCCAAGCCCGCAAATAGGCGCCAGTTGTAGTTCAGAGGGGCTGAGTAGCCCACTAGGCTGTAGTGCATCGCGCCCTCGCCCAAGGCGGTGTTGCTATTGGAGTCGCTGTATTCAGCGGCCATGCGCACTTCGGCTTTTTGGCTCAGTTGCCACTCACGCATCACCCGCTGCGCGCTTGGGTCTTCTGGGTAGCGCGCAATGACGTTGTGCACCAGGGCTTCGGCGGTTTTCCAATCGCGCAGTTGCTGGGCCACTCCCGCTTGCTCCAGCATCAGCGCTGGCGCGCTCGGATCTTCATTGGCCTCGATGATTTTCAGCTCTTGTGCGGCTTGGCGCGGCAAGCCGCGGTTGCGCAAGGTGCTTGCCAAACCCAGGCGGATGTGGGCATCACCTGGGCCTAAGGCCAGCATGCCCTTTTGTTCGGACTGCGCCAAAGCGAGGCGATCGGCAAAGAAGTTGGCACTTGCGCGCTCACGTTGTGCTTCACTCCAGCGTGAGTTGGGGACGGGGTCGGGATTGCCTGGGATGTACCTGAGCATCGGCTCTTGCGCCAAATACTGCTCAGCATAGTCGCGTGCTTTGTCTAGCTGCTCAGTCTCGACCAAGCTGTAAAACACACCGACCTGGGCGTTTTCGTACATATCGGGGTCGCTGATTTTGCTGCGCTCAACAACGCCTGTGTAGATCTCCAGGGCTTGCTCGGGCAGGCGCTGTTGTAGTGAGGCCGCGCCTACGGCCATCAGTGCATAGTCAGGAATGGCTGGGTTCTCGGTGCGCAGCTCGGCATATTCTGACAGCACTGTGGGGGCATCTTTGACCAGCCATAAAGCCACCAGACGGTCGAGTCTTGCGCGGCGAATGTCCTGCGGCAATTGCGCATCTGGAGGCGCCAGCCGCCATCTGGCCAGCATGTGTTCGTAGTACAGCAGTGCGCGTTTGGCGATGTCCAGGCGCTCAGCTTCGGTACTGGTCGCGGTCCTGGCGATGCGAACAAGCTCGGCAGCGTAGTCGGCCTCTAAGGCCCGCAGCAAGCCAGGGGTGACCCAGCTCCATTGTTTGGAAGCAATGGTATTGAGGGCCTGCTCTGGCATGTCGGCATCACGCAAGCTCAGCAAGTAAATCGTTTGCGCCTGCCGGTTGTCAGGCGCCAGTTCAATGGCCTGTTGGGCATGGCGTAAGGCTTCATACGGTTCTTTGGCTGCGCGCTCCACATAAGCCCGTGTCAGCAAACCTGCCAATCGCTGTTCGGCAAAACGGGCTTCAAAGTTGGCCAGTACTTCACGGGCCAGAGCATATTGGCCGCCGTCTGCCAAAGTGGCTGCGTGTGTCAGATACCAATCGCTTTGATCGGGCTGGCGCTCAATGGCCAGTGCGATGAGCGAGGCAGCCAAGTCCCAATGTTGTAAATTGCGGTAGGCGCGTCCGACGGCGGCCAGGCTGCTCGCTTGCAGTGGCACTTGTTGCCGGTAAGCCAGGTAGGTCGCAACGGTTTGTTTGTCATCGCCGGCCCAGCCACTCACGAGTAACCAGTCATTGATTTGCGCTGGTGTCAGTCGATTGGCCTTGGCCTGCTCTGCAAAGTATTGCAATACGGGAGCGGTGGTGCCGTCGCGCGCTTGCATAATCAGGCTGTCATAATCGGCTGCGTATGCGCCCAAAGAGGCCACCAACACAAAGGTTGCTAATGCGTTTCTGGTGTAGCAGTTTGGCGCAGGCATGGAGTGATAGGGTTTTGGAGTCGAAAGGAATGGACTGTTTGTGGCCTGCATTCAAGGCAACAGCCCAGTTGCTTCAGGGTTGCCAATTATAAATTTCAAAGAAAATAGGAAAACTCCTGGCAGCAGCTGGCAGTCATCATGCGCGCGCGTCGGCTTGCAACGGACAGAAAAAAACCAATTAGCCAAAGCACGTATCCGTTATGGCTCGTTCGTTATGGCTCGTTGTAAAAGCTTTCAACCATATACGAAAACAATTTAACTAGGTTGGTGATGCGCCGACGGGCAGAGTTGTTCAAGAAGTGTATCAATGTCGCGACAGTTTGCATTGTATAAGTGGCTGCAGTTTCGGGCTATTGACGTGTGCACGAAACTGCCTTCGAGGCCCTCGAGCAGACCCTATGGCTGCTGTCACTTCGTTTTTTGATGTATGCCTATTATTTGAGCAGCTTAGCCTTTGCTATAGGGCCATCCCCAGATGCAGAGGCAGTTATCCACAGGTTTGTGCACTCTTACTGTGGATGCCGGGTGCTATTTGCCCGCGTGAGCGATGTGCCGGTTTACCGGTTTGCCGGGGCAGTTTGCTGCAAGTCCTGTGGTGCATCGGGACCACAGCCCGGTCTCGCAATGCAAAAGGAGGCGCAGTAAGGCATCTATTGCCAGGCATCTATTGCCGCCTAGCCATCGCAGTGGACACAGCGGGCAGCAGCAATGTGCTTTTTTGTGCTTGAAGGCGACTGCGCGGAGATGATGAACCGACCGCTTAGCGGCGCGCGCGGTGGGCAGAGGCAATGCTGCCGATAGAGGCCAGCATGATGCACAGAATAGCCAGCCACTGCGCACTGCTGAGCGTTTCATGCAAAAACACGAGGCCGGCCAGCGCGGCCACTACTGGCTCAATGCTCAGCATGATGCCGAATGTTTCTCTCGGCAGGCGTTTGAGCGCATACATTTCCAAGGAGATCGGAATGGCACTGGAGACAATCGCCACGCCCAGGCCAAACAACAGTATTTCGGGTTGCAGTAGCGCTGCACCTGCATGCACGACGCCTACTGGTACAACTACAAATGAGGCTGCCAATAGCCCCAGTGAGACGGACTGGCCTGCATGCAAATGTCCAGCTCGTTTGCCAAAAATAATATACGTGGCCCAGGCTGCCGCAGCACCAAAAGCCCAGGCCACCCCCACTGGATCCAAGCTGTGGGCACTGCTGCGAATGGGCAGCAACAAGGCCAGGCCCAGTACCACCAAGGCAATCCACAGGTAATCGAGGCGGCGGCGCGAATAATACAAGGCGACTGCCAGAGGGCCAATAAATTCAATGGCGACCGCCACACCAAATGGAATGCTGCGCAGCGCCATATAAAACATCAGGTTCATGCAACCCAGTGCCAGGCCATAGCGCACAACTGCGTGCAGGTCTATCGTGCTGATCGGCCAGCGCCAAGGGCGCCAGAGGATCAGCAACACCAGGGCTGACATGCCTACCCGCAGTGCGCTGGTGCCTTGTGCGCCAATCACGGGAAAGAGTTGTTTCGCATACGAGGTGCCAAGTGCCAAAGCGCAAACGGCGCAAATGACAGCGATGGCTGGCAATAATAAGGCTGGGAGAGGGCTTGGAGAAGAGGTGGCTTGCATAGCACGCAACTATATTGCGTCGAGGGGTAATTATTTATTGAATTTACTATGTTTTTATGCAAGATTGACTCTATGTCTTTGTTCAATGCCCATTTTCAACTCGACCAGTTTGATATCCAGATTCTGGCCATGCTGCAGCGTGACAGCCATCTGTCTCAACGCGTGATTGCCGAGCAAGTGAGCCTGTCGGCACCAGCAGTACAGCGCCGTATCAAGCGCCTAGAAGAAGCCGGTGTGATTCAGGCCTATGTGGCGCTGTTGGAGCCGAGCAAAGTGGGGGCGCCGATGCTGTTGATGATTGAGGTGCAAATTCACAATGAAAAGCAGGCATTGCTGGCGCCCTTGGAGAGCCGTATTGCGCGTGAAGCGGCGGTGCAACAGTGCTATTTCATCACCGGCCAGGCCGATTACCTGCTGGTTGTGGCCGTGGCCACGATGGAGGAGTATATGGCGCTGACGCAACGGCTCTTTGAAGCCGATGAGAACGTCAAGCGTTTTACCAGCTCGGTCGTGCTGCGCCGTGTCAAAGTCGGGCTGAGTTTGCCGCTGCCCACTTTGGGGCGGTGATGTGCAGCTCAACAGGGTGCGCTTGGTTCAAATGCGAGATGTGAGAGCGAAAAAAAGGTGCTTGCGCACCTTATGAAGTTTTACCTTGGATGAATTCAGGTGGATGGCCTGCGTTCTGTGAGCTGTCTCACCCAACGCAGGCCTTGGCGTGAGGGCGTTGCGTTAGAAGCGGTGGCGAATACCCACGGTCACGCCAGTGCGGCTTTTTGCGCCGTTGGCTGCACCACTTGAGTCACTCAGAGAAACGTGGTCGCCATTGAGTTTGGTGTAATCCACGCCGAAGTATGCATCGGTGCGTTTGGAGAATGCGTAATCCAGTACGGAGGAGACAAAGTGTGCTTTGCCGTTTGCAATGTTAGTGCGGCCGCTTTGCTTGGCATACCAGTAGTGCGTGCCCCAGTTCAATTGTGGCGTCAGCTGGTAGCCGACCCCGACCGTGACCATTTGGCGTTTATTGGCAGCGGTAAAGGCTGCGCCACTGAAGCCGCCGTTGACCGTGCCAGCCCACAGTGAGCTGAGGGTCGAGTAGTCGATATTGCACTGTACGCTGGTGCCGCAGTTGGCCTGGCCATCCAGATTGTGTTTATTCTCTGCGTAGGCTGCATTCAAATACCATGGGCCGGTGCGGTATGAGCCACCGAATGCATAGGCCTTGAGTTTTTTGCCGCTGGTGCCGAAATCACGCTCCAAATAGCCGCCGCCAACGGCCCAGCCGCCATCTGCCCAGCGCAAGTAACCGCCGCGGGATTTGCCGCCGGTCGAGAAGGTGCCTGGCACGCCGGCTACAGAGGTCGTGCCTTCACCTTTCCAGGTGGCTTGCAGGCTGAGGCGGAACTTGCCGAGTTCAGCGACATATTTGACCAGGTCGTTGCTGCGCGCGCCCACCGACATGCCGATTTCTGGTTTGAAGGCCTCCATGTAAGGCGAATAGGGGTATGACGCAAAGGTACTGGTGTAGAGGTCAAACAGCGCGTTGTATTGGCGGCCCAAGGTCACCCGGCCCCAGGAGCTGCTTTGCAGACCAACCCATGACTGTTGGTAGCCGGCGCCAACAATAGAGCCCGTTGTGCTCTCAATACGTTGCTCCAAGTTGGCCAGCACTTTAAGGCCGCCGCCCAAGTCTTCGGTGACGTTAAAGCCGATGCGACTTTGCGACATACCGCCAGGAATCATCTTGGTCGATGATCTGCCATGGTTGCCCAGTGGTCCTTCATTGCTGGTGTAACGCACGGCAGCATCGATGATGCCGTAAAGCTGCACGGTAGACTGGGCATACAGAGGGAGTGACGCACTGATGGCGAGCATGCCCAGCGTGAGTTGTACCTTCATGGTGTCTCCTTATCTGGCTATCGAATATGTGCCAGTTTGTTAATGAACCTGCGCATGAACTATTTTGGACAGAGTGACCTGGCTGAGCTAGCCCCTCAAGAGCATGGTTTTCCCGCTATGTGTCGCATTGGAGGCACGCTGCTCGTCATCCCTGTTGACAGTGGTGAAATCCGAACTTGGTTCGGTTCAGGTCAGGCAACAAAATGAATGCCTGCAAGCGTTTGCGGCGCACTGCGTGAGTGCGCTTTGGTGCTGATAGGGATCGGCTCTGACGTGGTTTTAGTGCCCATAAGCAGCCTATTGGAGTGTTTGGAGCCAGTTTTTTAATGGCCTAGGCCGCTGTGTGTTGCGTTGTTTTTCTACAAATTGAAGCAAGAATCAAGCAAAAAATGCCTTTTTGCTGAAGTTCAGATGTGCAAAAGGGGCACTGTGCCAGTGCCCCTTGGAGTGTCAGAGTGCAGGCGCTGCCTCTGCGCAGGGCGCAGCAGCGCCCAATATGCGGAACTTACACGCTCATTGTGAAATTCACACGCTGTGATTGCTTGGCCAAGGCCGCGTCCACCATCTCGACCCAATGGCGCACTGGCGTTCTGCCTGCGCCATCGAGGTGGGTCTGACAGCCAATATTGGCTGTGACGATCTGGTCAGGTTTGCCGCTCTCGAGCGCATCGAGTTTGTTGTCGCGCAGCTGTTTGGACAGCTCAGGCTGGGTGACTGAGTAGGTGCCCGCTGAGCCACAGCACAAGTGCGCATCGGGCACGGCCGTCAGGTTAAAGCCCAGGCGAGTGAGCACGCTTTGTGCTGTGGCGCCGAGCTTTTGTGCATGCTGCAAAGTGCAGGGGCAATGAAAGGCTGTCTTCTCGTCTGACTGAATGCGGATGCTCTCCAGATCCTCTTCTGCCAGCACTTCAATCAAGTCTTTGGCTTTGGCACTGACGATCTGCGCTTTGTCTGCGTATTCGGGATCATTGCGCAAAACATAGCCGTATTCCTTGACGAAAGCACCGCAACCGCTAGCGGTTTGAACTATCGCCTCAACGCCTGCCTCCAGGTACGGCCACCAGGCATCAATATTGTCTCTGGCACGGTCAAGTCCATCCTTGGCCGCGCTCAAATGGTAGTCAACAGCGCCGCAGCAACCGGCTTCGCTGACCGGCTCGATGCTGATGCCCAGGCGGTCCAACACGCGCGCGGCTGCAGCATTGGTATTGGGCGAGAGCGTAGGTTGTACGCAGCCTTCTAGCATCAGCATGCGGCGCTCATGCCGCATCGGCGGGCGAGTGCCCGCAGGCGCAATCGCATGAGGCATTTTGCTGCTCAAGCGTTTGGGCAATAAAGGTTTGATCGCCTGACCGGTCTTGAACAAGGTTTTGAACAGCACCGGGCGCGGCAATACCTGGCGCAAACCTTCGCGCAGCAAACGCTCTTTGGCAGGGCGCGGCACGCGCGCCTCGATTGCGGGGCGGCCAATTTCCAGCAGCTTGTGATATTCGACACCAGAAGGGCAGGTGGTTTCGCAGTTGCGGCAAGTCAGGCAGCGGTCCAGATGTTCCTGGGTGGCGGCGGTGACTTCGTCTTTTTCTAAAAACTGTTTGATCAGGTAGATGCGCCCGCGTGGGCCATCGAGTTCATTGCCTAACTCTTGGTAGGTAGGGCAGGTGGCATTGCAAAAGCCACAGTGCACGCAGCTGCGCAGAATGCGCTCGGCTTCGGCGGCGTGTTCCAGTTGTTGGGCAGCAGGGCTGAAATTGGTTTGCATGGGGCGGTCTCTTAGTGTGCGGTCTCAGCAGGTGGCGTTCGCTGGCGCTTTACAAGCCGGCAAACATGCGGCCAGGATTGAATATGCCATGCGGATCGATTCGCGCTTTCAAGTTGCGGTGCAGGCGCAGCACAGTGGGGGCCAGCGGGTGCAAGGGGCTGTCTGTCACGCCCGGTGTGAAGCAGCTGGCATGGCCGCCAGCTTGTTCTGCCGCCTGACGAATGTGCTCGGCTGGCGCATCGCTGCGCAACCAGCGTTGTGCTCCGCCCCAATCGATCAATTGGTCACCATCGAGCTGCAGTGGTGGGGCCCACGCGGGCAGTGACAAACGCCACAGCGGGCGAGGGTCTTGTGCAGTGCTGAAAAATGGCAGTTGGTGTTCGCGCAGTGCGAGCCAATAAGCCGCGTCAATCTCTTGGCCGCCAATGCGTTCGTGGGCGGCGCGCACTGAGCCTTCATTGCCTTCAAAGCGCAGTGTCAATGCCTGACCGTCATGGCTGGCCGCACTAATGGGCAGCGGTTGCTGACCCCATTCACGCAAATGGCTCAAGGCCTTTGCCAGAGGCATTTCCTGGCGCACACTGATGCTGCAGCGCGGTTTGGGCAGCACTTTGAATGAGGCTTCAGTGACTACGCCCAGGCAACCCAAGCTACCGGTCAGAAGGCGCGATATATCGTAGCCGGCGACGTTTTTCATGACTTCGCCGCCAAAGCGCAGTTGTGTGCCCAGACCGCTGATCATGCGTGTGCCCAGCACAAAGTCACGTACCGCGCCCGCCCATGGCCTGCGCGGTCCAGACAGACCAGTGGCGACCATGCCGCCTACGGTGGCGCCGGGGCCAAATGCAGGCGCTTCGCAGGCCAGCATTTGTCCGCCACGCTCCAGCGTGGCATTGAGCTCGGCCAATGTTGTGCCAGCGCGCGCTGTGATGATTAGCTCGGTGGGGTCATACGAGACAATGCCGCAGTGGCCTGTCACATCCAGGCTGGGCAAGCTGGTATCCAGCGGGCGGCCATAAAAGTCTTTACTGCCGCTGCCAGCAATCCGCAGCGGCTGGCGCTGGGCGATGGCCTCTTGTACTTGGGCGAGCAAGGCAGCGCTTTGGTCCTGCCCGGCATTCGGGTCAAACAATTCGTTCAATAGCATTAAAAACGCTCCAACTCGGGGTGGGGCAATTGGCCGCGGTGAATATGCATGGCGCCAAATTCAGCGCAGCGGTTCAACGTGGGGATGTTCTTGCCAGGATTGAGCAAGCCTTCCTCATCGAAGGCGGCTTTGACGGCATGAAAGAAGGTGATTTCGTCGCTGTTGAATTGCGCGCACATCTGGTTGATCTTCTCGCGCCCGACGCCGTGCTCGCCAGTGATGCTGCCGCCGACTTCCACGCATAACTCCAGAATTTTTCCGCCCAAATGTTCTGCGCGTTCGAGCTCGCCTGGGGTGTTTGCATCAAACAGAATCAGCGGGTGCATATTGCCGTCACCTGCGTGGAAGACGTTGGCCACGCGCAGGCCGTATTGCTCGGACAGCTCGGCTATGCCATTGAGCACTTTGGGCAGGTGGCGGCGCGGGATCGTGCCGTCCATGCAGTAGTAATCGGGCGAGATTCGACCCACGGCCGGAAAAGCGTTTTTGCGACCTGCCCAGAATTTGGCGCGTTCGGCCTCGTCCTTGGCCTGCTGCACTTTTGTCGCACCTGCCTTCATCAGCACGTCGCGCACCAACGCGCAGTCCTCGTCCACATCAGATTCAACGCCATCGAGCTCACACAGCAAAATCGCTTCGGCATCGAGCGGATAGCCGGCGTGGATGAAGTCTTCGGCAGCGTGGATGGACAGCTTGTCCATCATCTCCAGCCCGCCTGGAATAATGCCTGCGGCAATGATGTCGCCTACGGCACGGCCCGCCTTTTCGACATCGTCAAAACTGGCCATCAAGACCTTGGCAACCACCGGCTTGGGCAGTAAGCGCACAGTGACTTCGGTCACTATGCCCAGCATGCCTTCGGAGCCGGTGAACAAGGCCAGCAAGTCAAAACCTGGTGCATCAAGGGCATCGCTGCCCAGTGTGACCGGCTCGGCATCAATGGTGAGCATGTCGACCTTGAGCACGTTGTGCACTGTCAGACCGTATTTGAGGCAATGCACGCCGCCAGCGTTTTCGGCCACGTTGCCACCAATTGAGCAGGCAATTTGTGACGAGGGATCGGGTGCGTAATAGAGGTCGTAAGGTGCGGCTGCTTGCGAGATGGCCAAATTGCGCACGCCCGGCTGCACGCGCGCAAACCGGCCTGGTGCATTGACTTCCAGTATCCGTTTGAATTTGGACATCACCAGCAGCACGCCCTTTTCTAGCGGCAAGGCGCCGCCAGACAAGCCCGTGCCAGCGCCGCGTGCCACTACCGGCACTTTGCGCTCTTTGCAAATGCGCAGCACGCTGGCGACCTGGTCGATATGCTCGGGCAGCACCACCAGCAGTGGCTGCGTGCGGTACATCGACAAGCCATCGCACTCATAAGGGCGCAGGCGCTCGGCATCATGCAGGATTTTGAGTTCAGGCTCAGCGGCCTCAAGCGCTGCCAGCAGCGCGGCTTTATCCACATCGGGCAAGGCGCCGTCGATGCGTTCATCGTAGAGAATGTTCATTGTTGCAGACGCGGCAAGCGCGTAAACCATGGTTGCTGCATTATCCAAAGCTGCAGACTTGGATTCAACCATTTGCATGACTGGTATGACCAGTTTATGATGGGAGATCCTTTTTGTTCTCTTTAGAACTTTGAAAAACTCCTTGATCAATAAATTATTGTCATGTGAATAAATCTTATTTGTATCTTGTGCGATGCAGTTGGCAAGCGCCATTTTGACAATGCAGACGTTAATGGTCATCTGGTATGACCAGTTGGTGCCTATTCACAATCTCCGCGACTGCGCCGAGGTGATGAACAGGCGCTTAGTAGGCGATGCATCAGGCTTTAGACACCAGGACATTGATGAGCAAAAAACGCAGTATTGAATCGCCATTGCGAAGCCATGAGCAAGCCACAGTGACGATGCCTGCACCGTCACTGCAAGTGGCTGACCAGGTGGCCGCACATATTGAACAGCTGATCGTCAATAGTGTGCTGAAAGTGGGACAACCCCTGCCATCAGAGCGGCGCTTGATGGACAAGCTGGCTTGCTCCCGATCGGCTCTGCGCGAGGGTTTGCAGATATTGCGGGGCAAAGGCCTGATTCGAACCGAGCATGGCAAGGGCTCGTATGTGCAGTCGCTTGACGCAATTGGGGATGCAGGGCCGCTGCGGCATTTGTTCTCTTCCCAGCCGCGTACCTTGTTTGATTTATTGGAGGTGCGTGTACTACTGGAAGCAGAGGCTGCGCGCTTGGCCGCAATGCGTGCCACGGCGGCTGATTTGATCATGATTCGCCGCCATTACGAGGCTTGGCAACAAGCACAGGCTGCTAATCACCACAGTGCCACTGCCGACCAACACGCCAGGCGAGACCATGCATTCCACCGCGCCATCAACGAGGCCTCGCACAACCCGATTTTGGTGCATATGCTGGAGTCGCTCAGTGAGCTGATGCTCAGCACTGTGTATGCGTCGGTGCGGCATTTGTATGTGAGGGCCGATACCAAGGCGACGATTGACATGCACCATGCCAGTTTGTTCAAAGCCATTGAAGCCAGAGACCCGCAGGCGGCGCAACAGGCAGCACGTTTGCACGTGATGGAAGTGCGCGAAAGCCTGCGAGAGCTGGAATATGAGGATGAGCGGATTGTGCGTGCAGACATGCGCTTGCATGGCTGGGGCTGAATGAATCGACCAGTATTTCCTCGGCAGTTTTGAGCCTCATGGAATTGCGTCTCTC
>NZ_SSWX01000035.1 GCF_004803635.1 Lampropedia aestuarii
ATGCAGACAAAGCGTACGACAGCGCCCAAAGGCGCCAGATGCTCAAAGCCTTGGACTTTAAAGATGGTATCCAGCGCAAAGCGCACAATAAAAAGCCATTGAGTAATTGCCAGCAAAAGCGCAATCAGCGCATTGCCAAGCAAAGAGCCAAGGTAGAACATGTGTTTGCGGGCATACGGCACATGGGCGGCAAACACATTCGCACCATTGGCATGGTCAGAGCAGCGGTGGCCATGACGATGATGGCCACTTGCTACAACCTCAAACGCTTGGCCTCATTNTATAGGTTGCTGATGCTGTCATCCACTGGGTTGATTGCAGCAGCTTGGCTGGCCACCAGATCTTGCACGATCTGGTCTAGCCACTGTGGCATAGCCGTGTTGTGCTGGCCCATTAAATCACGCAAACGTTGCAGATAAGGGGTAGCCAGAGCCCAGGTGTACAGGTCTTGGCGGCCAATTTGCTGCCACTCCAGCAACTTGAATTTAAGCAGCACCTTGGCTGCGTAATGCGCATGCTTGTGGGGTTGGGTGCTGAAGTAATTGAGCCGTTGGCGGGCGCGCTCAAGTGCAGCAGGGACGTCGCCAAAGGGTTTGCCGTGGCCAGGGATGACCGAGCGGGCATTGAGGCCGGCGATCAGCTCCAGTGTATCGGCCATGGCCTCAAAGGCCCGCTCGCCATCGAGCTCAGGAAAAATAACGCCAAAGCCATTCTCCCATAAGGCATCGGCTGAAATCAGCAGACCCGATTCGGGCTGGAATAAGACCACCATGTCTGGGTCATGCCCTGCTGCAGCATGCACCTGCCAGCGTGCCTCGCCCAGCAGCAGTTCATCTCCGGCTTGCAGGGTGTGGGTGGCTGTAAAGCGGGGGCATTGCTGGCCGGTGGCCAGAAAGCTCAGCTGCGTTTCGTCCCATTCGCGCACGCTGTCGATGCTGGCATGCGGCACATAGGTGTGCAGCTCGGGCCAAGCCTGCTGAAGGGCCGCATTGCCACCACAGTGGTCACTGTGCAAATGGGTGTTGATCAGTTGAGACAAGGGCTGCTGATGCAGGGCCTTGCCGACCATGCTGGTGGTCTGGCTGGCGTGGCTGCCATAGCCGCTGTCAATCAAGGCCGCGCCATGCTGGCCTTGCAGCAGGATGCAGTTGGACGAGAGCCAACCGCGCTCAAACACAATCATATTGTCAGACATGGCTAGCACCGCCTTGTTTAGGATGTTTGGACTTGGGCTTGCACAGCGGCCAGCGCTTGTGCCAGGTCGGCTTGCAGGTCATTGGCGTCTTCAAGGCCGATGCACAGGCGAATCAGGCGCGTGCCTGGCCCAGCGGACAAGCTGCTGTCCAATTGGCGGTCGCCGCGCAAATCGTAGGCCATCACCAGGCTCACTGGACCACCCCAGCTGTAGCCAATTTTGAAGTACTGCAAAGCCTCGCAAAATGCATCGACATCTGCGCTGCTCCAACTAGGGTCAGGGAAGAACGACAGCAGGCCTGCGGCCTGGGCTGGTGTTTGCGCATTCTGGCCACACACTTGCTGCCAGTACTGGTGGCCTGGGCTTGTTGGCAGCGCCGGGTGGCGCACCTGCGCAACGGCTGGGTGCTGTGCCAGAAAACAGGCCAGTTGCTGGGCGCTGCGGTCTTGTGCGGCATAGCGCAGCTGAATGCTGGGCAGGGCGCGCAAAATCGCTTCGACATCGTTCATGCCCACGCCAAAGCCTATTTGCATGTGGCAGCGTTTGAGCCGTTTATGCAGTTCCGCATCGCGGGTGCACACGCTGCCCATCAGCACATCGCCTCCGCCGCTGGGGAATTTGGTCAGCGCATGCACGCTGATGTCCAGCGTCAAGGCTTGGCCATCGGGCGAGCGCAAATCAAACGGCGCAAACGCCAAGCCTGCACCCCAGGTGTTGTCCAGCGCGCAGACCACTTTTTGTTGGTTGCATACCGCAATCAAGCCAAGTAGGTCAGGGAACTCCAAAGTGACTGAGCCAGCTGCTTCCAACCAGACCAGCTTGGTCTTGGGTGAGATTTTGCTGGCCAAGTCCTGGGCATCTTGCGGGTCGTAGAACGCATGTGTGATGCCATAGCTTGCAAGCAATTGCTGGGCGAAATGTTTGTTCGGGCCGTAGACATTGTCCGGCAGCAGCACTTCATCGCCCTGGGCTAGCAAGGCCAGGTTGACCATGTTCAGCGCTGCCAGGCCGCTGGGCGCCAGAATGCAGTGCTTGGCACCTTCAAGTGTGGCAATGCGCTCTTCCAGTACAAAACTGGTGGAAGTGCCATGCAGCCCGTAGGTGTAAGTGGTTTTAAATGCCCAGTCGCGCTCGCGCACGGCGGCCATACTGGGAAAGAAGATGGTCGAGCCTTTGGCTACGGGTACGGCAGGCGATGCAAAGCCTGTGGGGGGGGTGTAGGCGTGGTGGATTAATTCTGTGGAGGCTGATGGGCTGTGGGTAGTCAATGGCTTTGAAGGGCTGTTCATAGTGGGCTAAATAGATGGAAGTACACTGATTGCGCGCAAGGCATGCCCTTGATGGGGCTTAAGGCCGGTTCATCCATTATGAACAGGCTTTAAGCAAGCTGCGAGTTGGTCAATGCGCGCAAGCGTTTGAACGTCTGACTAGCATTGTGAACACATTCGCGCCAAGCGCAGCCATATTTCTGTTTGATACCTGCATGCGAATAAAAGAAGGAATTGTCTATGGGAAAAAAAATTGCCATCATGGTGGGAAGTTTGAGCTCCAAGTCGATCAATCGCCGTCTGGCCCACGCGCTGGTCAAGCTGGCACCTGCCGATGTGACATTTGAATTCGTAGAGATTGGCGACCTGCCACTCTACAACTACGACGACGACGCCAATCCGGCCGAATCCGTCAAGCGCGTGAAAGCGCAAATCAATGCCGCTGATGCAGTCTTGCTGGTCACGCCTGAATACAACCGCTCGATTCCTGCGGCGCTTAAAAATGCGGTAGACCACGTATCACGCCCATACGGCGATAACACCTGGAAGAATAAAATCGGCGCCATCATTGGCACTTCGCCAGGTGGTGTGGGCGCAGCTTTGGCACAAAACCATTTGCGCCAGGTGCTCAATGCCCAAGGCACGATCTTGTTGCAAGGCCCTGATGCCTATTTGCAATTTACCGATGCCCTGCTGACAGCTGATGGCTCGGTAGGAGAAGGCAGCCGCGCATTCTTGCAGTCCTGGCTGGATAAATTCCTTGCTTTTGTTGATACCAACGCAGCCAAGGCCTAAGAGCCTGTTCATAATCTCGACGCAGTCGCGGAGATTGTGAACTGGCCCTGACAATATTTGTGTTGATGCTGCTGCAGCCAAGTGCTGTGGCAAGAGACGAAAACGCCTGACTCGGTCGTTAAGACCAAGGAGCCAGGCGTTTTTTTGTGTGCAGGCGTAGTGCAGGTAAGCGCAGGTGCTTGGCTTTGCTTACAGCAGTTGCTCGGCTTGCATCATTTGCGCCAGTGTGTCGCGCTGGCGCACCACACGGACATGGCTGCCGTCGACCAGCAATTCGACCGCGCGCGGTCGGGTGTTGTAGTTGCTGGCCATGCTCATCGAGTAGGCGCCTGCTGAGTACACGGCCAGCAGATCGCCTTGCTGGAGGTGCAGGTGGCGGTCGCGCCCCAGCCAGTCCCCGCTCTCGCACACTGGTCCCACCACGTCATACAGTGGGGCACTTGCCAGGTTTTGGGTCGCTGCTTCTTGCACGCCGGTGATGGTGTGGTAGGCCTGGTACATCGCAGGGCGTGGCAGGTCATTCATCGCCGCGTCCACAATGCAGAAATGCTTTTCTTCACCAGGTTTGAGGTAGAGCACCTCGGTCAGGCAGATGCCGGCATTGCCCACCAGTGAGCGGCCTGGCTCGACCATGAAGTGGCGCTCGCCATAGCCACGCGCATCGGCACGGGCAAACATCTTGGCCCACAGGTCGCTGGCGACCGGTGGTTTTTCATCCTGGTACTGAATCCCCAAGCCGCCGCCACAGTCGATGTGCGACAAAGGAATGCCGGCAGCCTCAACGGCATCGACCAGATCCAGCACGCGGTCCAGCGCATCGAGGTATGGCGCTTCGGTGGTGATTTGTGAGCCAATATGGCAGTCAATGCCTTTGACTGCGATGTGCGGCAGTTGCGCAGCACGCTGGAACACGGCAAGCGCACGTTCGTGGGCAATGCCAAATTTATTATTCTTCAGCCCTGTTGAAATGTAGGGGTGGGTTTGCGCGTCGACGTCTGGATTGACGCGCAGGCTGATAGGCGCGCGAACATTCAGGCTTTGTGCGACTTCGTTGAGCACCTCCAGCTCAGCCTCACTCTCGATATTGAAGCAGCCGATCTGGTAGCCCAGCGCCACGCGCATTTCATGGCGGGTTTTACCAACGCCGGAGAAGACAATTTTCTCTGGCGTTGCGCCAGCGGCAAGCGCACGTTCCAATTCACCTTCCGAGACGATGTCAAAACCACAGCCTTGCTGAGCGAAAAAGCGCAGGATCGACAGGTTCGAGTTGGCCTTGACCGCGTAGTGGATCGACACATTGCGGCCTTCGAAGCCGGCCTGGTAAGCTGCCAGGGCCGCGCTAAGCGCCGCTTGTGAGTACACAAACAAGGGCGTTCCGTGCTCGCGCGCCAGGGCCGCTACTGGCACCTGCTCGACATGCAGGGCACCATCGTGAAAATGAAAGAAGGGAGCGCCAGGAAGCGGAGTGCTGGTAGACATAGGTATGGGGACTCAGAACAAAATCGACAAGGGAGAGGTGCGCTTGCGCGCTGTTGCTAGCTGGTGGCTGGCTTATTGCACGCCATCTTCAGGCAGGGTGATCAAGACCCCAGAGCCACTGCTGCCATCGGCTGGCAATGGCACATTGGACTTGGTGTCATTGGGCATATACAGTGGACCAGTTTGACCGCAAGCTGTCAACGCGACAAGGATTAAAGCAGCGAGCCCCATAGGTTTTGCTGCGCGGATTACAATTTTGGCAGTTTTATGCATGATGGAATTGTAATGACAGACTTGGAATACGCCGACCACGCGGACGCTTTACTACTACAAATTGAACAAGCGTGTGACCAAATCACCGAAGAATCCGATGTGGACCTGGATGCCCAGCGTGTCGGTGGCATGGTTACTATTGTTTTTCCCAACCGCTCGCAGATCGTAATTAACCAGCAAAGACCGCTGCACGAAATTTGGCTGGCTGCCAAAGCAGGTGGGTTTCACTTTAAATTCGATGGTCAGGCTTGGCAGGACACCAAGGGTCAGGGCGAATTTTTTGCCATGCTCAATCGCTTTGCCACTGAGCAAGCGGGTGAGCCACTGAATTTCTCCGCCTGATAGCGCCCGTCACCCGTGCTTGGCAGGTGACAGTCGACTCAAGTCCGCAATTGAATGCCCGGCAGGACTTGAGTTAGCAGGGCAGTGTGGCTGCCGGCCACGGACAATCACCGTCTTCAACGGCCTGATTCGCGCAGGGCTTTGCTGATGGCTGCCTGCCATTCTGGCGAGCAGTCCTTGCCGTCGTCATTGCGCTTGCCAAATACACGCCAATTGGCCGCATTGCACCATTCTGCAGTCGCGTAATCCGGTCCATGGCCTTGCCCATCGGACACACCTGCGGCCTTGTCGACCCAGGCATACCAGGCATCACTGCCCAGAGGTGGGTAGTCCGCATGGGCTGTTGTTTGACTGCTGATCGGGGCGCAGCCCAGCAATGCGGTGCTGAGGGCCGCGCTCAGCACCAGCGCTGTCCAAGTTTTTTTCATAATCAACACCTTGTGTGAATTGGATGTGTTCGTATAACTGGTTTGGTTGTTCATAGCCACAGGATCCAGGCGGCGGCCATGGCCATGCAGACCAGCGTGACAGGCACGCCTGCTTTGGCAAATTCCGCAAATGAGATTTTGACACCGCTGGCTGCGGCCTGTTCTACTACGATGATGCCGGCCAGACTGCCAAACACGATCAGATTGCTGGAGAAACCCGTGCCCAGCACCAAGGCCGCGCCCAGTGCATCGGCATTGTGCGCGCTGTCCAAAACCGGCACCAGTAGCATCACGGCGGGGTTATTGCCAACGATATTGCTCAAAATACCGCCAACCAGAAACAAAGAGATCGGATCATTGAGATTGATGCCGGCGCTGCGCAAATCGCCCAGCAGTTGCTGAGGCAAGCCCGTGGATGCCATCGCCGCATTGACAACAAACAAGCCCATGATCAGCAGTAGCAAATTGCCGTCGACATGCTTGAGCATATCGCTAGAGGCAATCGTGCGGTTGATCAACAGCACGCCAGCAGCGCCAAGCGCGATAAGTTCTTTGGGCCAGTCGCTCCAGACAAAGGCGGCAACCACCGCCAAGGTGACAAGACCGGCCTTGAGGGTTTCGGTCATATCAAATGCAGGGGTCACGGGCGCTTTGTCAGCGGTGTTGGTGTTGGATGTGTTGCCGCTGAGATGCCAGCGGTTGCGGTACATGAGTGCCAGCAAGGCCCAGATAATTGGCAAAGACAGCAGCGCGGGCAATAAAGTGACCTTCAAAAAGCCGTTGAACGACAAGCCCAGGCCTTGGGCTGCAATCATGTTTTGCGGGCTACCAATCAAAGTGCCTGAAGAGCCAGTATTGGCGGCAAAACAAAAAGCCAATAAAAAAGGCACGGGGTTCAAGCCGCGCGCCATTGTCAGAGACACCAGTAGCGGCGTCATGGCAACCACCACCACATCGTTGGTCAATAGAGAGGACAAAAAGCCGCTGACGGCAATCAGTACCGCCAGCAGAACGGGGGGGGATACCGGCAGCGATGCCACGCGCTCTGCCGCCCAAGCATAAAAGCCGGACACCACAAACGCCGCTGAGACCACCATCAGGCCAAACAACATGCCAATGCTGCGGTAGTCAATCGCCTCCCAGGCGGCCTTGGGTGTGATGCTACCGACCACCATCAAGGCGAATGCGCCAACGATGGCCGCGCCTGTGCGGTCGACTTTGAAGCCAGGCAATGTGCCAAAGCCCATGGCCACATAGACCAGCAAAAAGATCAAAAGAGTCAATACCATGGGTCTCAAACGCCTCCTCTGCGGCGAAATCATTATTTTCTGTCATGGTAATGCGCGTCATAAGCACTGGCAATGCTTTATCGGACATTAAGGATGAAATCCGCCAGTAATTGCCCAGGCCGTTTTGAGCCTTATGTGTTGCCTCTCGCGAACCCTACAGGCGATGGCCATTTGCAGCGCAAGGCCTGTGTCAAGCATTGCGCCGTCTGCGCTGAGATGATGAACAGGCTCACACTTTAGCGTGTATCAGGCTCTTGTCTTGCGGGGGTGCGTAGCATGCCACTTTGCGAGGGCGGTTTCTGTGGCGTCAAAACGGGGGGGCGCACCACGGGGGGGGGGACCGCAGGCGGCATTACCACTGGCGGCTTAGGTGGCATGGGCATGATGGGCGGCACAGGGATGGCTGGTGGCCCGGGGGGGGCCACAGTCACTGGTGGCAGACCTGGCGGGGTTGGCTGCCAGGGATAATTGGGCGCTGGTTGGCCCCAGTACGGCGGGTTGATGACGATGGTGGTGTTGGGGCGCAACGCTTTTTCACGTTGCAAAGCCGCATAGTCTTGCGGGCTGAGGCAGGCGCGGTCAGCAGCATCTTGCGCACGCTCCAAACGCAGCTGCTCCTCGCTGGTGTAGCGGCCATTGGCCGATTGGTAGCGATTGAGTTGACGCGTGGCGTCTTGGCAGGCGGGTGTGTTGGCGTAGTTGGTGGTTTGCGCACGTGCAGCTGCTTCGGCAGCCGCACTGGCGCGAGCCGATGCTTCTAGCGCGGCAGTCTCCGCCTGGATCCGTTGTTCCTGCAAGCGGTCGAGCCGTTGCTGCGCTTGTATCTCAAGCGCTTGGGCTGCGCGCTCTTGCTCAATGGCGATTTGTTCAGGTGTTTTGGCCGCTTGGATTTCCACGCTCTCCAAGTGGCTGGGGCAGCTGGCATCCGTGTAGGTAACGTTGCCGTTGGCGTCGCTGCAGCGGTTGACCTGCGCTTGTGCTTGCGGCCAAGCACAGGCGAGCACAAGCGCCAAGCCCATGGCCTTCAGTGCGTGGGCATTGAGCGATTCTCGCATGGTGAGATTCTGGGCCATGGGCCAGCCTTTCATCAAAGGTCAAGGTCAAAGGGGGAGCAATCAATCGATCAAATATTCTATGAAAGCAGCGCTCATTGCCTGTTCAAAGTCCCCACGCAGTCGTGTAAATCTCAAAAGAGGCCGTGCAAGGCGCCTGTTGCAGGTGCTACACGCGTATGGGTAAAACGGCCCACGCCGCAAAGCGCATTTTGAGTTTTAGCGAATTTGCTATTGTTAACGCGCTAACAATGGTTTGGGACGCACTGCAGTTCCACCTTGATTGCCGGACGGAGTCAGAGCCTGTCCATTGTTTTGGTTGGGCCCGGATTGGTTCTGAAACGGTTTGTTCAAGCTGGGCGGTTTGTTTGGCGCTTGTGCGTGTGGCGGCCTTTGGTTGGGCCTGCCTGGTTGGTTGCCGCCCCATGTCGGTGGGCGTTGACCATAGGCAGGCGGGTATGGCCTTGGTGGTGGGGGGCGGTAATAGGGGACGCTAGGCCTGATGGGCACATACCGTGGCGGCGGCACATACACATTGTTTTGGTAGTACACGGTTGTGGGAGGAGACACATACACGGGCTGCGATGTGTATACCGGTTGGCTTGTGTAGACCTGTTGAGTGGTATATACCGAGCCATAACTGGCATCGCCGTAGTAGCCTGGATCGTAGTGCGCGCAACCAGCGGTGAGCATGACAATGCCTGCGACAGCAATCCAGCGAGAGTGAGCGGGCAGATGGTGTTGCATAAAGAGTCCTTGATGCCAAGGATGTGGTAGAAGTGGGGGGAGTAAAGGGCCTTTAAATTCAAAGGCTTTTGAGGCTATCGTGCTGAACGCAAGGCACATGTGCCACTAACGGTTCTAGGGTGTAGTTGGTTGACCCAGTTATACACCGCGGTGCACCTTGTGTTTGCCTCTTCGGAACTCTATTTGGCGCGCATGAAGCCTTGCCTGCTAAATTGCAAATTTTCTTAAAGCTACAGCGCCATGTATGCACAATAATGGTGCGCTTTTGCGCATCATTGGGGTGCATGGACTTTTTTGGTGCGTAGGGAATTCTGTGCGGGCCAGTGTTCTGGCTCGCTTATGATATGCACGACTTGTGAGCATGCATACTCAGCCTCAAAAAAATGTAGAAAAAGTGTGTGGCACATGTTTTGCTTTAAGACTCTGGTCGATAAAACCTCACACCAACCCATAGCAGGAGTGCCCAATGGCAAAGACAGTAGATGACGTGATGGCTCTGATCAAGGATAACGAAGTCAAGTTTGTTGATTTCCGCTTCACTGATACCCGTGGTAAAGAGCACCACGTCACAGTTCCAATTTCGGCTTTTGATGAAGACAGATTTCAAACCGGCCAAGCGTTTGATGGTTCTTCCCTCGCCGGCTGGAAGGGAATTGAAGCCTCGGACATGCTCTTGATCCCAGATCCTGATACTGCCAACATCGATCCATTCTTTCAAGAACCGACGCTGATCTTGACTTGCGATGTGATCGATCCAGCCGACGGCACGCCATATGACCGTGATCCACGCTCGATCGCTCGCCGCGCTGAGTCTTATTTGAAGGCTTCCGGCTTGGGTGATACCGCTTATTTCGGACCAGAGCCAGAGTTCTTCATTTTTGATGGCGTGCGCTGGGAAAACTCCATGGGCAAAGTGTTCTTCGAGGTCGATGAGTACGAGGCCCCTTGGAACTCAGGCGCCAAACTCGAAGGCGGCAACCGCGGCCATCGTCCAACCGTCAAAGGCGGCTACTTCCCTGTGCCTCCAGTTGACAGCACGCAAGACATGCGCGCTGAAATGTCGCTGGTGCTCGAATCCCTGGGCATTCCAGTGGAAGTGTTTCACCATGAAGTTGCGGGCGCAGGCCAAAACGAAATCGGTACCCAATTCAGCACCTTGGTCAAACGCGCTGACTGGACACAAACACTGAAGTACGTGGTTCACAACGTGGCCAATATGTACGGCAAAACAGCCACGTTCATGCCAAAACCTCTGGTTGGCGACAATGGCTCTGGCATGCATGTGCATATGTCTATCTGGAAAGATGGCAAAAACCTGTTCGCTGGCGACGGCTATGCGGGCCTGTCTGACTATGCGCTGTACTTCATTGGCGGTGTGATCAAACATGCCCGTGCGCTGAACGCGATCACCAACCCATCCACAAACAGCTACAAGCGTTTGGTGCCAGGTTACGAGGCCCCAGTGAAATTGGCGTATTCGGCTAAAAACCGCTCTGCATCGATCCGCGTGCCATTTGTGAACAATCCAAAAGGCCGCCGCGTTGAAGCACGTTTCCCAGATCCAACAGCCAACCCATACCTGTGCTTTGCTGCGCTGATGATGGCTGGTTTGGACGGCGTGGAAAACAAAATCCATCCGGGCGAAGCGGCGACGAAAGACCTGTACCATCTGCCACCTGAAGAAGACGCGTTGATCCCAACCGTCTGCCACAGCCTGGACCAAGCTCTGGAAGCGTTGGATGCAGACCGTGGCTTCCTGACCAAAGGTGGTGTATTTAGCAATGAAATGCTGGATGCATACATTGAGTTGAAAATGGGCGAAGTGACCCGTTTCCGCCAGGCCGTGCATCCTATCGAGTACGAAATGTACTACTCGCTGTAATACCTCTCGGATTGCCCATAAAAGCCACCCTCTGGGTGGCTTTTATTGTTTCTGCTGTGCCGCCAGCGGGCCAGGGCGTGTAGACAGCCTTGGCTGCGACAGTCTTGCAATCCCCTGAGAAGGGCTTGATCGAATGCACAAACGGAGCGACTTTCAGTACCATAATGCTTGTTTATTTCCCTTTGCATCGACAGCTTCAATGAACCAAAATGCAAAGGGGGCGACTTTGTGCTGTGGGATGCCCATGCCAAGCAGGCCCATGCTCCAAGCTACGCGCTTGAATAAAGGTATTTGAATCATGAACAAAGCAGGTCTTGGAATCGTTTTTTTTGCGGTGTTTGCCGCCGCTACAGGCGCTCAGGCGCAAAGCAAGATTTACCGCTGCGGCAATGACTACACGAATGAAGCCGGAGCAGCCAAACGCCAAGGCTGCCGTTTGGTTGAAGGTGGCAACGTGACGGTGATTCAAAACACCGCGCCAGCGCCTGCACCGCGAGCGGCCACTTCTACTCCCAGTGCGGCGCCACGGCAAAGCAGCTCACCGGCCAGTGCGCCCAAGGTCGATGACAGTGCCCAGCGCAGCCGCGATGCCGATGCACGTACCATTTTGGAGGCCGAGCTGAGCAAATCACAGCAGCGCTTGGCTGCCTTGCAGGAAGAGTACAACGGTGGCGAGCCGCAACGCACAGCGCTGGAGTTTCGCAATCCGCAGGGCTATATCGAGCGCATTGCACAACTCAAGGCCAATATCGAGCGCACCGAAGCAGATATTCAAGGAATACAGCGTGAGATCAATCGCCTGCGTTAAGCAGCGGTGATGCCCACAGCCGTGGCGCAGTTGTCGCTTGTGCATGAAGCTTGCTTGCAGATAGCCATGCCGTCAGCTGTCATCCGCACGCAATCGTCGTAGATGTTGCAGCGTTTGATTTTTGCTGTTGGCCATAGTCGGGGATACTGAACCCGTGGGACCCACTACAAAAACCAGGCAAGGCAGCATGCAATCCGATTTTGACTTACTGGCGACCCTGATCGCCATTCTGAATAACGAACAGCGCGTGGTAGGGGCCAATGCCGCATTGGAGGGCATGCTGGGCATCTCCAGGCGCAAGCTGTTCGGTCTGCCCTTTGGGCATTTCATGAAAGACTCTGCAGCGCTGGATTTGGCCTTCTCCAAAGGCAACAACTCTCCAGAACAGTCGGTTTTTCGCTTCCAGGCTGCGCTGCAGGACTTGGGCCGTGGAGAGCAGATCATTGAGGTGCATGCCAATTTGACCAAGGTTGACGCGCATGGCGACTGGCTGCTGGAGATGTGGCCGCAGAGTGAGCAAGCCAAGCATTACCAGGATGGGCAATTGCACGAGCTGGCCGAGACCAACAAAATGCTGTTGCGCAACTTGGCGCATGAAGTCAAAAACCCATTGGGTGGGATTCGCGGTGCAGCGCAGTTGCTGGGCATGGAGACGGTCGAGCCTGAGCTGCATGAGTACACACAAGTCATCATGCATGAGGCCGATCGGTTGCAGGCGCTGGTCGATCGCCTGTTAGAGCCGCATCGCCACCCCCAGAGCGTCGAGCCGGTCAATATCCACGAGGTTTGCGAACATGTGCGCTCGCTGATATTGATGGAGTATCCCAAGGGCCTGATGATTGAGCAGAATTACGATATCTCACTGCCTGATGTTCAAGGCGACAAGAACCAGTTGATCCAGGTCTTGCTCAATATCGTTCAAAACGCTGCCTTGGTGTTGCGGCCCAAGATCGAGCTGGGCCTTGCCCACATTGAGCTGCGCACCCGCGTAGCCCGGCAAGTGCACATAGGCAAGAAACTGCACAAGCTGGCATTGGAATTGCATGTGATTGATAATGGACCAGGAATTGATCCGGAAATTCGCGAGCGGATATTTCACCCGCTGGTGACCGGACGTGATGATGGAACTGGTCTTGGACTGAGTTTGGCGCAGACCTTTATTCAACGCCATCACGGAATGATTGAGTGCGATAGCGTGCCGGGGAAAACGAGTTTTGTCATCACAATTCCCTTGCCCTGATCCGCAGTCAGCCGTTCTTTATTTAAAGGAATACGCATATGGATCCAGTTTGGATCGTCGATGATGACCCTTCGATTCGCTTTGTGCTTGAAAAAGCGCTGGCCCGCGAAAATCTAGCGACCCGCAGTTTCACGCAAGCCTCGGAAGTGATTGAGGCACTGGCTGACGCAGTCAGTCACGGCCAAGTGCTGCCACGGGTTTTGGTCAGTGATATTCGCATGCCGGGCGGCTCGGGCCTGCAGCTGCTGGAAAAACTGCATGCGGAATACCCGCAACTGGCCATCATCATCATGACGGCCTATTCGGATTTGGACAGCGCAGTCTCGGCCTTTCAGCGCGGTGCATTTGAATACCTGCCCAAACCCTTTGATGTCACCAAGGCCATTGAATTGATTCGCCGTGCGCTGCAAGAAAGCGACGGTGAAAAACCAGCCTCCAATGGCGAGGCAGACCTGGCTACGCCAGAGATCCTCGGCCAGGCGCCTGCGATGCAGGACGTTTTTCGTGTGATTGGCCGCCTGAGCCAAAGCCTGGTGACGGTTCTTGTCACTGGCGAGTCGGGCACCGGCAAGGAGTTGGTTGCGCGTGCATTGCACAAACATTCACCGGCCGCACAAGGGCCTTTTGTGGCTATCAACACCGCCGCCATCCCGCAGGAGTTGCTTGAGTCCGAATTGTTTGGCCACGAGCGCGGCTCATTCACCGGCGCGCAAACACAGCGCCGCGGCCGGTTTGAGCAAGCCGATGGTGGCACTTTGTTCTTGGATGAGATTGGCGACATGCCGTTTGATTTGCAAACGCGGCTATTGCGGGTCTTGTCGGAGGGGCAGTTCTACCGTGTTGGTGGCCACAGCGCAGTCAAGGTCAAGGTCAGGGTGATCGCTGCGACACACCAGAACCTTGAAGAGCGTGTGGCAAAAGGCCTGTTTCGCGAGGACTTGTTTCACCGCCTCAATGTGATCCGAGTGCGCTTGCCAGCGTTGCGTGAGCGCGCTGAAGACATTGCTGTCTTGACCAAATATTTTCTGAAAAACATCGCACAGCAGCTCGGCGTCGAACCCAAGCGGATCTCAAACGATGCACTGGCAATCCTCAGCCAATTTCCGTTTCCGGGCAATGTGCGGCAGCTGGAAAATACCTGCCATTGGCTCACGGTGATGGCACCGTCGCAGTTGATCTCCAGCCATGACCTGCCGCCAGAGATCTTGCATCAAGTCGCAGCCGCACACGCACCCAGCTTGAACGCGAGCAGCGCGCCAGACACACTGCTGGCGGCGGCATACCCTGAAGCCGCGCCAACCGGCTCCAGTGGGGCGGCAGACAAAGAGGCCGCTGCGATGCCAGCGGCACCTGCGGCACCTGCTGCACCTGTTGTTGCAGGCTTGAGTCCGTCTGCGGCATGTGCTGGCGAGGCTGGGCAACAAGACTGGACCGTGGGTTTGGTCAACGAAGCCAGGCAGCTGCTGGAGAGCCAATCGGGCCAAGTGTGGGATGTACTGAGCCAGAAATTTGAAAGCCACTTGATTCGCGCCGCCTTGCTCAACACCGCAGGCAGGCGCATTGAAGCGGCCCAGCGGCTCGGGATTGGACGCAATACCATCACGCGTAAAATCCAAGAGTTGGGCCTCGATGATGGTGCCCATCAAAGCGGCGAGTCTTTTTAAGAGCCTGTTCAAAATCTGCACGCAGTCGCACAAGGCGCCAACAAGAGACACTGCCAGGCGCCTGTTGCAGCGCCTACGTCTGTATGAGCACAATAGGCGAGCCCGCAATGCGCTTAGGGCTTCAAGCTGGCTAGGCAGTGACAATGAACAAGCGCGCGGAGCCGCTTTGATGGACTCAGACGCCAGCGCGAGCGGCTGAGCCGGTTTCAAACCGAAAGAAACTGGCGCAATGCCTGCAACGTAGCATCAGGCGCTTCGGTCATCATATTGTGGCCTGCAGCGATTGTCACGCAGTGCAAGTCGCGCTGTGCATCGCGGGCTGCCTGCACCAGCGGCTGCGCGGCTTTGGCTGGCGTCATTTGGTCGTAGGCTCCGCTAATAATCACGGTCCTGGCCTCCACCTTGGCCATTGCCTGTGCTCCATTGGTGTAGTCGTCGCAGGCCTTGAACCCTTTGTAAAACACATTCTCCTGCGCATTGCTGTGCAGCACTCGCCGACCCAACGCGATACCCATGCCATAAGGCCAAGTGCCTGGCCCTAAGGTCGAAGGTGGTGGGGCCAAAGTATTGCGTGAAAACACATTGACAAAATGCAGGGCTTTTTCTGGCTCTTGCAGGGACGACTGCAGCAAACTGGGCGCAACCTTCATTGGTGCTGCTGTACCCAGCAGCGCCAGCTGGCCAATGCGCTTGCCCAGCTGGGACGCCGCTTCCAGTGCAATCAGCGAGCCAAAACTGTGGCCTGTCAGCGCCACGGGACTGCCTGCTGGCAGTTGTGCGACCAAAGCCGCAATCGTTTCTGCGGCCTCTTGCACACTGGCTGGCGCAGGGCCACTGCTGCGGCAGTGGCCAGGCAAATCCAGTGCCAGTACATTCCAGCCATGGTGCGCAAAATAGCGGCTTTGCAGTGCCCAGACCGAATGGTCGTTGAGCACGCCATGGATGAAGATCAGATACGGTTGCTCTGGGCGGTGTGCCGTGCCCCCGGTGTAGGCGTACAAAGACTGGTGGGCTGTGCCCAAGTCAAAACGCAATGAATGGCTGCGACTCATCATGCACCTGCCTTTTTGTTGGAATTGGAGGAAGAGGGCGCTGGTGCATCGCTGGCTTTTTCAGCAGCCTTCAAAGCGCGTTTGAGGTCATCGATCAAGTCGTCTGCATCTTCCAGTCCAATCGACAGACGGATCGTGCCCTGGCTGATGCCAGCGTGCCGCAGCGCGGCTTCGTCCATGCGAGAGTGCGTGGTGCTGGCCGGGTGAATCACCAGACTGCGGCAGTCGCCGACATTGGCCAGGTGGCTGAAGATGCGCAGCGCATCCACAAAGGCCTTGCCTTGCGTGCGTGCGCCCTTGAGGTCAAAACTGAACACCGAAGAGACGCCCTTGGGCAGCAAACGCTGCGCCAACTGGTGGCTGGGGTGGCTGGGCAGCATGGGGTGGTGCACTTGTGCGACCAATGGGTGTTGCACCAAGAATTCAACCACTTTTTCGGTGTTGGCCAGATGCTGGCGCATGCGCAGCGCCAAGGTTTCCAGGCCCTGCAAAATCAGCCAGGCTGAGTGCGGGCTCAGACAGGCGCCAAAGTCGCGCAGGCCTTCTCGACGCGCACGCAACAAAAATGCGCCAATGCTGGCTTCTTCACTGAACACCATATTGTGAAAGCCCTCATAAGGTTCGCTGAGTTCAGGAAAGCGCCCCGACTGGTCCCAGTCAAAGCTGCCGCCATCAACAACCACGCCGCCAATCACCGTGCCGTGGCCGGACAAGAACTTGGTGGCCGAATGCACGACCATGTCGGCGCCCAAGGACAGTGGCTGCATCAGGTACGGCGTGGTCAAGGTGGAGTCGACCAGCAGCGGGACCTTGGCTTGTCGTGCAATGTCCGCAATGGCAGGAATATCCAGCACATCCAGGCTTGGATTGCCGACGGTTTCACCAAATAGCAAACGGGTATTGGGCCGAATCGCCTGTCTCCAGCCATCCAGATCGCTGGGGTGCACAAAAGTGGTTTCAATGCCAAAGCGGCGCAAGGTGTAACTGAGCAGATTGTGCGAGCCGCCATAGATGGCGCTGCTGGCAACAATGTGTGAGCCGGCCCCCATCAAGGTCGCAATGCTCAAATGCAAGGCCGCTTGGCCACTGGCCGTCGCAATCGCGCCTGCACCGACTTCTAACGCGGCCATGCGCTGCTCAAAGACGGCATTGGTGGGGTTGCTGATGCGTGAGTAGACGTGGCCTGCGCGCTCCATATTGAACAGCGACGCGGCTTGCTCGGACGAGTCAAACACGAACGAGCTGCTCAAATGGATGGGCACGGCTCTGGCGCCTGTGCTGGGGTCGGGGGCGGCCCCAGCGTGTACGCTGAGGGTCTCAAAACCTGGATCGCTAAAGCCGGGCATAGATAATGTCTCCTGATAATGCGCTAAAACCCAATGAATATGCCGATTGTGGGCTATATTCGGCAGAATTTCTGTCGCATGCACAAGCATTTGCTTGGGTAAGTGAATTGTCAGACACGATATAGGTTGCTGGGCGCGTGGTTGTTAGCCTGTGCAGCAATACGATAAGGAGATCAAAAAATGAAAGTCAGCGACATTTTGCGTGTGAAGGGCAATACCTTGTACACAGTCCGTGCCGACGAGTCTTTGTCGGTGGCAGTCGAGACCATGGCTGAGCGCGATATTGGTTCATTGGTCGTCGTCGAGCACGGTGAAGTCGTGGGTATTTTGACTTTTAGAGAGGTGATTGTGGCCATGGTCAAGCACGCCAATGTGCTGGACAAAGTCACGGTGCGCGCGCACATGGATGAGGCGCCAATGAGCTGCACACAGGAAACGTCGCTCGACGAAGTGCGCCGCATGATGCTGGACCGCCATGCGCGTTATATGCCAGTGATTGACAACCGCACCTTGATGGGCGTGATCAGCTTTTACGATGTTGCCAAGGCCGTGGTCGACAGCCAGAACCTGGAAAACAAACTGCTCAAAGCCTATATTCGCGACTGGCCAGAAGAAGGCACTGAGCTCAAGTAAGATCGTAAACACGTTCTAAGCAGCATGGCGCTGTTTGACGCCGGTAGGCCGTGCCATGCCGGCAGGGCGACCTACCGAAAGGCAAGCACGTGGCTTGCTGGCGGTAACTGCAGGCCGCCGCAGGCCAGTCGCAAGCCTGGTTTGCCTGGGGGTGCCAGCCGTGCAGCCGCGTCGTTTCTCACTCTGTCTCAAGCCCAATGGTCTTTTCGCAGGTATGCCAAACCTTAAGCCTTACGCTCACCGCGCGCCTTTGCTTGGCCTGGTGATTGCTGCTGCCATCGTGGTTGTGGCTGCAGCTGCAGGAATTGCAGCGGTGTTGCTAGTGATTTTTCCTGCTGCTGCGTGGCTGGTGGGCTATTTTTTACCAGACTGGGTCTTCATCATTCCGGTCTTTGGATCCCTCAGTGGGGCGGGTTCTGCCGCGTTGATTGCAGCGGGTGTGGTGCTGGCTACGGGCTTGATACAAACAGCGCTGTGGTTGAGCCGACGCAGCGCATTGCGGCGCTTATTGAGCGCCTTCTCATAATCTCTGCGCAGCCGCGTTCAAGCCCCAAAAAGCGCATTGCGGCGTTGCCAGCGGCCAGTTGGTGGCTACAACATGTGCGCATGGCGACTGTGGCAGCCTGGCCTCTGAATAAGTACGCTTGCAGCACACGGCTGCCTTGGACATAGCGGCAATGGCTGAGAGCAAAAGCTGATTTATCGCCACAACTGTGCTGTTTTTTGCTGACAGCAGTAAGATAGCTCTATCCGCTCTGATTCGCTAGACAAGCATGCATGAGACAGGTGCATTGGTGCGGGACCCCACTGATCGATCTATAAGTAACAAGCAAAGGATGCAGAGATGACCCAATCGACTCGCCAGCCTGCCAGCAAACAACCGACCAAGGCGACAGTAAAAACACCGACAAAAACACCTGTTAAAAAGACGGCAGGCACTGCTCCCAAAGTTGCCGCTACAACCTTGTCGGCATCGACAAAGAAAAACTTCCGCACGGCCTCAGGCACCAAAGGCGCTTTTTATTCGTTGCCTGAGCTGGCCAAAACCTATCCTAATATTGCCCGTCTGCCAGTCTCGATTCGCCTGGTGCTGGAGTCGGTGCTGCGCAACCACGATGGCCGCCGTATTACGGATCTGCATATCAAGCAATTGGCCAACTGGAAGCCCAAAGCCAAGCGCACCGAAGAAATCCCGTTCGTGCTGGCGCGCGTAGTGCTGCAAGACTTTACCGGGGTGCCGCTGCTGGCCGATTTGGCTGCGATGCGCACCGCTGCGGCCAAGTTGGGCAAGTCGCCCGAGAAGATTGAGCCGCTGGTGCCGGTGGATCTGGTGGTTGACCACTCGATCATGGTCGATTACTACGGCACCAAAGATGCGCTTGATTTGAACATGAAGCTGGAATTCAAGCGCAACGAAGAGCGCTATGCATTCATGAAGTGGGGCATGCAGGCGTTCCAGACTTTTGGTGTGGTGCCGCCAGGCTTTGGCATTGTTCACCAGGTCAACCTGGAGTATTTCGCACGTGGTGTGCACAAGACGGCCGATGGCGTCTACTACCCAGACACCTTGGTTGGCACCGACAGCCACACAACCATGATCAACGGCATCGGTGTCGTGGGCTGGGGTGTTGGCGGTATTGAAGCCGAAGCTGCGATGCTGGGTCAGCCACTGTATTTCCTCACGCCCGACGTAGTGGGCTTTGAGCTGACTGGTCGCCTGCGCGAAGGTGTGACCGCGACCGACTTGGTGCTCACGGTCACCGAGATTTTGCGCAAGCACAAAGTGGTCGGTAAGTTTGTTGAGTTCTTTGGTGAGGGCACGGAAAGCCTTGGCGTGCCAGACCGTGCCACGATTGGCAATATGGCGCCTGAGTACGGTGCCACTATGGGCTTTTTCCCGGTCGACCAAAAAACCCTTGAATACTTTGAAGGCACAGGCCGTACCAAGGAAGAAATTGAAGCATTTGAGGCTTACTTCAAAGCGCAAAAACTCTTCGGTGTGCCCAAATCCGGTAGCATCGATTACTCGCAAGTGGTGTCTTTGGATCTGGGGCAGGTCACGCCAAGTCTGGCTGGCCCCAAGCGCCCACAGGACCGCATCGAGCTGGGCAAAGTCAAAAGCACCTTCACCGATTTGTTCAGCAAACCGGTCGCCGAGAATGGCTTTAACCAAAGCCCTGACAAACTGCGTGCACGCTACTACGCCAGCAACGGTGTAGGAGTGGAGTCGCAAGCCGCGACAGTGCTGCTGCAAGACCCTCCGGCCACGCCAGGTGCGCCGCGTGAAAAAGCCGAAATGGTGTCCAATAAGCCAGCTTTTGAAATTGCAGCGAATGCGGGTGAGCCAGATGCCGGCGCACACCATAGCGAGGACATCACGCTGGGTAATGGCGATGTGTTGATTGCAGCGATCACCAGCTGTACCAATACCTCGAACCCGAGCGTGCTGATTGCGGCAGGTTTGCTGGCCAAAAAAGCGGTTAAAAAAGGCCTGCGTGTCAAGCCCCATATCAAGACCTCGCTGGCGCCTGGCTCGCGCATTGTCACTGAGTACCTGGAGCGCACCGGCTTGCTGCCGTATCTGGAGCAATTGGGCTTTGATGTCGCCGGTTATGGCTGCACGACCTGCATTGGCAATGCCGGTGATTTGCGCCAGGAGTTCAATGAGACGATCGTCAAAGACGATTTGGTCTGCGCGGCGGTGCTGTCTGGTAACCGCAACTTTGAGGCCCGTATCCACCCCAATATCAAGGCCAACTTCTTGGCCAGCCCACCACTGGTCGTGGCCTATGCGATTGCCGGCACGGTGTTGAAGGATTTGATGACCGAGCCTGTCGGCTTGGACCCCAAAGGCCGCCCCGTCTATTTGGGCGATATCTGGCCGAGCAGCGATGAAATCTACAAACTGCTCAAGTACGCGATGAACGCCAAAGCATTCAGGGCCAATTACAGCAAAATCCGCAAAGACCCGGGCAAGCTGTGGGAGGACATCAAAGGCGTCAAAGGCGAGACCTATTCGTGGCCCAGCAGCACCTATATCGCACAGCCGCCATTCTTTGACGACTTCCAGCTGGAAGCCGCGCAAGCGGATGCACCTAGCAAAAGCAAAGAGCCGGTCGTGGCGGTGCAGCAAGCCCATGTGATGGCTTTGTTTGGTGACTCGATCACCACCGACCACATCTCGCCAGCGGGCTCGATCAAAGAAAGCTCACCAGCGGGCCTGTGGCTCAAAGAACATGGCGTGATGAAGCAGGACTTCAACAGCTATGGCTCGCGCCGCGGCAACCATGAAATCATGATGCGTGGCACGTTTGCCAACGTGCGCATCAAAAATCTGATGATTCTAGCTGCTGCTGACGGCTCGCGCGAAGAGGGTGGGGTGACGATCTACCAGGGCGCTGGCTCCTTGCAAGGCAGCAAACTGCCTATTTACGATGCGGCCATGCAATACATGGAAGCAGGCAAGCCAACGGTGGTCTTTGCTGGTGAAGAGTATGGCACGGGCTCTAGCCGAGACTGGGCGGCCAAAGGCACGCAGCTGCTGGGTATCAAGGCCGTCATCGCACGCAGTTTTGAACGTATCCACCGCTCCAACCTAGTGGGCATGGGCGTGTTGCCGCTGCAGTTCAAAGGCAGCGATTCCTGGCAGGCACTGCAGCTTGATGGCTCGGAGCTAGTCGATATCGCCGTGGATCCTGATTTGAAGCCCCAAAGCGATGCCCAGCTGACGATTACACGCAAAGATGGCTCGATTGAGAAGCTGAATCTGACATTGCGCATCGACACGCCGATTGAGGTCGATTACTACCGCGCAGGTGGCATCTTGCCGTATGTGTTGCGTCAGCTGCTGAACGACGCATAAACGCAATGCCAAAACAGGAGCTGCTGGTGTGCTTATGGCCTGCCAGCAGCCCATTTGACTCAAGATAACTGCAAATCATCTCTTCCAAGCCTTCAGCCTTGCACTGCGCGCCTGCAATCCATTGGTGCATTGCGCGGCCTGGTGATTGTGCTGGTGTGGCTGGAGCATGTGCAGAAATTTTTCTGCACATGCAGGCCAGTGGCCTGATGGCGGTCATGGCCACCAAGCCCGGTTTGTTCTTCTCACGCCTGTTGGCGCATTTGTGCCCGCCAGCGATTGTCTTTTTGACTGGATTGTCGGCGTGTCTTGACGCGGCCAAAACGCCTATGCCCAGCAAGCAGCCTGTGCTTATTGTTCAAGCGCGGGCTGTTTTGATCGTGCTGGAGTGCACGCTGGTGAGTTTCGCCTTGGCCTTCAGCCTTGCGCCTTCGGTGGAAGACAGATGATCTGGACGGTTGGCCTGAGCATGGTCGCGCTGTCGGTGCTGCTGTGGTTGCCGCGTCCGATGTTGGCGGTGTGGCGCTGCTGAGCACCATGGATTTTGTCAATATCATCAAATACCCGCCAGCCTGGCATGGCGGTGCGTCTTTGGCGCAGCGCCCATGTTTTTCAACCTGCTGCATTTGTAGGTGCTTGAGCTTTTGGACGTACAGCATGTACTGAGTGTGGCGGTCTGGGGATTCAACCAGGTTACGTATTTGGGTGTGGACTCAGCCAAGTCGGTCTGGCGCATGACGCTGGTGCTGGCTGCGGCCCTGCACCAGCCAGTCAAGGCATTTGGCAACTTATGGCACGCCACCGTGATATCGTTTGGCTCAAGTATTTGTAAGCGGTTAGACGCCATTAAAATGAAAACCATGACACAACATGCCAGCACTGCGTTGCTGCTCATGCTATGCGCCCAGCCCAGCGTTCACGCCAACGGCCAAGCAGATGCCAACGGCTTTGTGGAGGATGCCAGCGTGCAACTGCACAACCGTTTTGTGTTCGAGCGCATCGATTACCAAAAAGGAGACCGCTTCAAAACCACCATCGATGGTCAAGCCCTGCAGTCGAGCACTGCACAAGAAAGCGGCTATGGCGCAATGCTGACCCTCAAGTCCGGCTTTACGCAGGGACTGGTTGGCCTGGGCCTGGATGCACACGCTTATGGCGCGTTGGCGGTCAATGCCGATGACATCCGGGGCGGGCGGGCTCGCTATTTGGCCAAGGACAGCCAAGGCCATGTGCGCAGCCAGTTTGGCCGTGTTGGCGCAGCCGTCAAACTGCGGATGTCGTCTACCGTGCTGGCATATGGCGAGTTGCGCACTAAGAATCCGATCTTCAATTCCTCTGATAGCCGTTTGCTGCCCGAGACCAATCGGGGTTTTTTGCTCACTAGCACCGATATTGCGCATCTGCTTGTGCAAGCCGGCCACTTTACCGGCTGGTCTGATCGCAATAGCCGGGGCGGAAATTTCGACTTGCGTGCGAATTATTCTGGCACGACTGGCTCTGCATTCCGCTTTGTCGGCGGCCACTGGCAAACGCCAATTGAGGCGCTGAAACTCTCTCTTTACTGGGGGCAGTTCAAAGACAACTGGAATACTTTTCACTTTGGCGCAGCGCACAGTTTGGCATTGCAGGCAGGGCGCAGCGTGGACTTGAACCTGAATGTGTACCGCAGCGATGACACTGGCGTTGCCAAGGCAGGCCCGATCAACAATACCACCTGGAGTGCGCTGGCCAGCTACCGAATGGGCATGCACAAGCTCGGGCTGGGCTACCAAAAAGTGGCCGGTGACACGCCATTTGACTATGTGAACCGTGGCTCGATCTGGTTGGACAATGCGATGCAGCTATCGGACTTCAACGGCCCGCATGAGGCGTCCTGGCAAGTGAAATACGAAGCCGATTGGAGTGGCGCAGGCTTGCCCGGCTTGGTCTCAGGCCTGGCTTATACGCGTGGCTCAGGCACCGATGGCAGTCGTGTAGGCGCTGATAGCGCGTACTACGGTGCTTATGGGCAGGGCGGCAAGCATTGGGAGCGCGACATGATGCTGCGCTACAACTTCATTGCCGGGGCGATCAAGAATGTGAGCTTGCAGCTCAATTACAGCGTGCAGCGCGCCAACTCAGCGCAGTCGCTGATGGACAAGAACTTCAACCAGTGGCGCTTGCTGGTGAATCTGCCCGTGGTCTTGTGATGCGCGCAGCTGGTCACTACTTTTGTAGGGCTTGCGCGACTGCGAAAAGATCGTAAACAGG
>NZ_SSWX01000036.1 GCF_004803635.1 Lampropedia aestuarii
GCGATCAGCGAAGCCCTCTACTATAGCACAGAAATTCAAAGTATTTTGAAGTATTTTGAATTTCTTTTTCTTCACTCTAAAAAATCTGATCTTTCAAATTCTTATCAGCGAAGCCGGCTAGTGTATCACGGTTTTAAGACGCTCAGAAAACTTTTCTTCGAATCCTTTCGCAACCTCTGCATCGGTCCCTTGCGAAACCTACGCTGTCTGTCGCGAAGGGCGCAACTATAGCGCAGTTTTGAGGCGGCTTGAAGCTGAAACACATATTTTTCACACCTCCTCTGTGTAATGTCTATGCCCAACAAAAATGCCGCGCACTGTTTACAGTGAGCGGCATGACTATAGAGCGCAATCGTTACGAGCTATGAGGGAGCGGTCGACAGCGTGTCATCAGCTCCAGCCAGCAGCTCAAATACTCCACTTGCTTTCCAGATCGCTAGGGCGAGTGTTGTCGTAGTTCTCAAACGGCTGGTGAATCCAAGGGTTGGTAGGCAGGTCTTCGACCGAGTATTCCGCTCTGAAAGTCGAGATTCCTTTGGTCCAAATCACTGCTGTGCGCAACTCCGTGATCGGAGGATAGCTTTCGCGCAGCATCTTGACGACAGCTGCCAAGGTGTGACCCGTATCGGCCAGATCATCGACCAACAAAACCCGACCCGACACCTCGCCTTGTGGCGTGGTGATGTACTTGGCCAAATCCAGATGGCCCTGTATGGTGCCAGCCTCAGCCCGGTAAGAACTGGTTGACATGATAGCCAGCGGTTTATTAAAAATACGACTCAAAATGTCGCCAGGCCGCATACCACCACGCGCCAAGCACAAAATGGTGTCAAATTCCCATCCTGAGCGATAAATTTGCAGGGCAAGTTTTTCGATCAGGCTGTCATATTCATGGTAGCTGACATACAGGTGCTTGCCATCTTCGGTCAACATAGTGTGGCGCTCTCAGGTTTTATTATTCAAAGTAGGAAGGGAGAAACTCAAGACGTGCATTTTACCAAGTCATACCGTCCCACCGCTGTCTGCAGCGGGCCGGTATGTGACAAGGCTTAAGCGCAGGTCACAGAGTACTCAAAGGGCTTGTGACGCAAAATCGTATGGTCGCGATCAGGGCTGGTGGAAATCACAGCAATCGGCACACCACAGACTTGCTCAATACGCTCTAAGTACTTGCGGGCGTTTTCTGGCAACTTGTCGTACTCAGTAACACCCACAGTCACATCACTCCACCCATCCATCGTTTCATAGATAGGGGTGCATTCAGCAATATCGTCAGCGCCCAGCGGCAAAATGTCAATGCGCTGGCCATTGAGTTCATAGCCGACACAAATTTCCAATTTGTCGAGACCATCGAGCACATCCAGCTTGGTGATGCACAGCCCCGTCAAGCCATTGACTTGCGCACTGCGCTTGAGCAGTGCCGCATCGAACCAACCGCAGCGGCGTGAACGGCCTGTGGTTACGCCCTTTTCAGCGCCAACGGTGCTCATGTGGTAGCCAGGCGTGCCAGGCGTTTCCCAATCCAGTTCAGTAGGAAACGGGCCGCTGCCAACACGCGTGCAGTATGCTTTGGTGATACCCAAAACGTAGTGCAGCAAAGATGGACCGACGCCAGAGCCAGCTGCGGCGTTGCCAGCCACGCAATTGGACGAGGTCACAAATGGGTAAGTACCGTGGTCAATGTCGAGCAAGGTGCCCTGCGCGCCTTCAAACAGCAGATTCTCACCACGATGGTGAGCCGCATTGAGCTCAACCGACACATCGGCAATCATCGGCTTGAGCCATTCGGCCTGTCGCATGGCTTCGGCAAAAATAGGTTCAAACTGCAGCGCGCCATCCTGCACAAATGGCTTGAGTGACTCTGGTGTTTCCAGTTCGTTGGAGTGCAGGTACTCGACCAAAATATGGTTGTACAGACCCAGCTGGTCTTTGAGTTTGGCCGCAAAGCGCTCAGGATGCAGCAGGTCTTGCACGCGCAATGCGCGGCGAGCCACTTTGTCTTCATAAGCAGGGCCGATACCACGGCCTGTTGTGCCGATTTTCTCGCTACCACCGCGTTCACGGAAGGCTTCACGCACAATGTCCAAATACGCATGCTGAGGCAAGATCAATGGGCAAGCCTCGCTGACACGCAGGCGCTCACGCACCACCACGCCAGCTGCTTCCAAGCCCGCGACTTCTTCCATCAGTTTGGCCACAGAGACCACCACACCGTTGCCGATATAGCAAGTCACATCCGCACGCATGATGCCGCTGGGCACCAAATGCAACGCGGTTTTGACACCATTGATGACCAAGGTGTGGCCGGCGTTGTGGCCGCCATGAAAGCGCACCACACCTTTGGCACTCTCAGTGAGCCAATCGACCAATTTGCCTTTGCCTTCGTCACCCCATTGGGTGCCGACCACCACCACATTGCGACCATGGCGTTTGGCGCCTGCTGTTGCGATAGCGGGGTTTACGGTTGTGTTCATACTGTTTCCTATTAACACGGTACAAATAAAACTGATTCAGGCAGCCAGCATCCGCTCTTGCCCAACGGGAGACAAGAGCTTTGGTGCTGGCCACCATTGCATGGAGAAAGATTCAAACGGTTTTCAAATAGGCTTGTTAGGCAGCCTTATTCACACAAGCGGCTGCAGCTGCCATTGGCCTTGATTCAAGACCAGTTTTTGACTGCAGCGGAATTCATCGGCCTCTGAGGCACTGCCTGGCAAAGCCTGGATCACCACTTGCCCTTGCGCGCGCAGTTGCCGGATGGCTTCGCGCAAGCTGTCATCCTTGGACCATGGCGCCAAAATAGCTGTTTGCAAGGCGCGCTGAGCCACCACAGTCACCAGTTGCTTGATATCCAAACTAAAGCCTGCGGCTGGACGGTTGCGGCCAAAAGCAGCACCGACTTCGTCATAACGACCACCTCGCACCAATGCGTCGTTGCAACGGTTCACATAGATCGTGAAACGCATACCGCTATAGTAGGCATAACCGCGCAGATCTGCCAAATCATAGGAGACTTGGACACGATCACCGATTTGCTGGCCCAGCCATTCCAACTCATCGATCACCGAAAGTGCCGCTGGAAAATCTGCCAAACGCTCGCGTGCTTGACTCAGCACAGCGCTATCACCATACAGTTCAAGCAAAGCCATCAAACCAGCACGTGAAGCAGCAGGAAAATCTCTGGTCAATGCGGCCAAGCTGCTGGCATCTTTCGCAGCCAAGGCGCTGTGCACATTGCGCAGCGTATCCATGCTGAGCATGACGCCGCCCATAAGGCTTCTGGCAATACGCACATCGCCCATGACGACAATAGGCCCTGTGACTGAGGCTTTATTGACGCAGTCCAGCGCCAGCTCAATCGCCTCAAGATCAGCTTCCAACCCTGTGTGCCCATAAACTTCGGCGCCAAACTGCAGAGGCTCACGCGACGCATAAGGACGCTCTGGCTTGGTATGCAGCGCCACGCCGCAGTAGCACAGACGGGTTACACCAGCACGGTTGAGCAAATGGGCATCAATGCGCGCCACTTGTTGCGTGCTATCGGCACGGATGCCCACAGTGCGACCTGAGATTTGGTCAACGGATTTGAAGGTTTGAAGATCGAGCGCTTCCCCCGTGCCTGTCAGCAAGGATTCCAGATACTCCATCAGCGGCGGGATGACCAGTTCATAGCCGTATGTGGCCGCCACATCCAACAAGCTGCGCCGCAACTCTTCTATGTGGCGCGCCTCGGAAGGCAAAACATCGGCGATATGGTCGGGCAAAACCCAGGCAGACATGGCAATTTGGCGCGGCTGTTAAAAACCGTATTCTACAGATTCACACCAAACATATCCTTAAACTACGACTTTGAGGCAGAGAATTGAAAATTAATGTCTTCAATTTGTCACGCCCGCAGCGCAGAACATCATCTGCAGGCAATAAAAAAGCGCTTGTAAATCAAGCGCTTTTCGTTCACTCCCCGTCAGATGCCTGCGGGCAGTGTGGGCTCAAAAAAAGATCCGCACAAAGCCTTTAGCCACCACGGCGCATCATGTCAAAAAATTCATGGTTGTTTTTGGTGGTACGCATGTTTTTCAGCATCAATTCCATGGACTCGATCTCGTCCATATTGAAGAGGAACTGGCGCAAAATCCGGGTTTTCTGCAGGACCTCAGGCGCCAGCAGCAACTCTTCACGACGCGTGCCACTTTTAGACAATTCCACAGCTGGAAATACCCGCTTTTCATACAGGCGGCGGCTGAGATGGATCTCGCTATTACCCGTGCCTTTGAATTCTTCGAAAATCACCTCATCCATGCGGCTGCCGGTATCGACCAAGGCAGTGGCAATAATGGTCAGAGAGCCCCCCTCCTCCACATTGCGTGCAGCACCAAAGAAACGCTTAGGACGGTGCAAGGCATTCGCATCCACACCGCCGGAGAGCACTTTGCCTGACGATGGCACGACGTTGTTGTAGGCCCGCGCCAGACGAGTAATCGAATCGAGCAAAATCACCACGTCTTTTTTCAGCTCAACCAAACGCTTGGCACGCTCGATCACCATCTCGGCCACATGCACGTGGCGCGCGGCTGGCTCATCGAATGTCGAAGCAATGATTTCGCCTTTGACCGTGCGCTGCATTTCAGTCACCTCTTCAGGGCGCTCATCGACCAGCAACACCATCATATGCACATCCGGATTATTGGCTGTAATCGCATGCGCAATGTGTTGCATCATCATGGTCTTGCCGCTCTTAGGTGGCGCCACGATCAACGCACGCTGGCCTTTACCGAGCGGTGCAATGATGTCGATGATTCGGCCTGTGATGTTCTCTTCACTTTTGATGTCACGCTCAAGCCGCATTTGTTCTTTAGGGAACAGCGGCGTGAGGTTTTCAAACATCACTTTGTGCTTATTTTGTTCGGGAGGGCCACCATTGACCTTGTCCAACTTGGTCAGCGCAAAATAACGTTCGCCGTCTTTAGGCGTACGCACCTCGCCTTCAATCATGTCACCCGTATGCAGATTGAAGCGGCGCACCTGGCTAGGCGAAATATAGATGTCGTCAGTACTGGCAGTAAAACTGGTATCTGGGCTGCGTAAAAAGCCAAAGCCATCGGGCAAAATTTCGAGAACACCATCGGCAAAAACTTGCTCACCCTCTTTGGCACGTTTTTTAATGATGGCAAACATCAATTCTTGTTTGCGCATGCGGCCTGTGTTTTCAATACCTAAGGCCTCGGCCTGCGTCAATACTTCAGACACGTGCAGTGCCTTGAGTTCATTCAAGTGCATGAATAGTTTCTCCAGTGTGGGAGATCAAAGAGTGGAGGAAGCGTGAAAGATTGCTTGTTCGCCTAGATACAGGCTGAGACGATGCATTTTGATAGCGCTCGGTTAGAGCCGTTGGCGCTGACGATATGTTGTTTGCGTTAAACAGGCATATCGGATAAGAGCATCTATTGGGGAAACAGACGCAATGGGGTGATTATGACAGCAAATGGATTTTAAAAAACAATCCTGAATAAAAATAACATCAGGGTTTTTCAGGCATTTGGCACTGCAAGCAGCAACAGGCGCCGTTGATTGGCATCTATCCTATCACCTAACAAATAATGAATGCGGCCAGGCCACAACGACTCAGTCGTGGTGCATGCATTCAAGCAATGAGGGGTGAAGTGCTTCACCCGCCCAGCCCAAGACAGGAGCAATTACAGCGCGCCGTCAATGAATGATTGAATTTGGGCTTTGCTGCCAGCACCAACATTCGTTGCAGCCACTTCACCGTCTTTGAACAGCATCAAAGTAGGAATGCCACGAATGCCATATTTGGCTGGAACTTCGCGATTCTCATCGACGTTGACCTTTTTGATCACCAGCTTGCCTTGGTAAGCTGCAGCCAATTCATCCAAGACAGGAGCAATTTGCTTGCATGGGCCACACCACTCAGCCCAAAAGTCCAACAACACCGGGGTGGAAGATTCAAGCACTTCGGCCTTAAAAGAGCCATCGGTAATATGGGTGATCAAAGCATTGGACATGGAACGTCTCTCTCAATCCAGACAAGTCAAAAAAGGAATACAGCAAGTGCATCTCAGCGATGCTGGCGTTTGCCATCAGTACAGGCAAAACACACAGTGCCTTTATTCTGACAGAAGTTGAGAGACATTGCAGTCACTCGCGGCAATTGAACAACAGGGCTTGCGGCGGCGGCAGCTCTGCAAACACAGGTTTTTTTAGCCCCAAGCTGCCCTTTGAACAAATGATTAGGGCTTGAGCACTTCCAGCAAACGGTCCAAGCCGCCTTCATTGATGGACACTTTGGCTACTGCTCTTACGCGTGGTTTAGCGTGGTAGGCCACAGAAACGCCAACGGCTTGCATCATCGCAATATCGTTGCTGCCATCGCCTACTGCGATCACTTGGGCCGGCTCAATGCCCATCAAAGAAGCCAGGTCCAACACCGTACGGCGCTTTTCTTCACCATCGCAGATATCGCCCCAAGACTGGTCCGTGACACGGCCCGTCAATATGCCATCTTTGACTTCCAGCAAATTGGAGCGCGCAAAATCCAAGCCCAGCTTGGCTTTGATTCGATCGGCGAAGAAGGTAAAGCCGCCTGAGACCAATAGCGTCTTCAACCCGGCTTGCTGGCATGCTTGAATCAGTGTCTGTGCTCCGGGGCTTAGCTGCACCCGCTCGTTATAGACCTGTTCCAGCTGCGCAGTGGTCACGCCTTTGAGCAAAGCCACGCGCTGGCGCAGGCTCTCTTTGAAGTCGGTGATGATGCCTTGCATCGCAGCCTCCGTAATGGCGGCCACCTCCGCTTTTTTCCCCACCACATCGGCAATTTCGTCAATGCATTCAGTGGTTACCAAGGTGGAGTCCATATCGAATGCAATCAGTTTGAAATCTTGCAACGATAGAGGAGGCTCAATGCCTTGAATTTCCAGGCCTTTGGCCCATTCTTGCTTGCTCATAATTCGAAAAAAGAATTTGCAGTCTCAATCAGTGCGCGGTGTTTGACCACCACACTGCAGGCTGAACAATCGCCGCACACACCGTGCGCCGCTTGTGAATCAGATGAATGGGCCGATTATGCGATAAATACCTGCAGCTTGAGCACCAATCGTGCCCAGCCCACTCAGACTTTTGGGACTGCACGATCGACAATAATGCCTTGCAAAATCAAAGTGTATAACTCGTCAAAGGCCTGCTCCATCGACAACTGGGCAGACTTCAAGAAAGCATTGGTTCGTATCACCAACGAGGCGCGCACCAAGACGACTGCAATCACATCGGCGTGCGCCGGCCTGAACATACCTGCAGCCTGTCCGCGCATGATCAATTGCTTGACGCCTTCAATGCGTTGCTGCTGGTAGTCGTCAAACAGCTTCTGTGAGGCCGGATTGCTCTCGACCTCGGCCCTAAATGTATCGGAGAGCCGCTGGCCTGCTTGAATCCCAATCGCCATATAAGCCTGGATCAGCTTGACCAAGTCCTGCTCTTCGCGCTGCAACACCGCTGCACTGTCTGCCAACAGGCCTGCGAATAATTGATCCACCACCAGCAGGAATATCTCCTCACGTGTGGCGGCAACCTCATACAACCTTCTTTTTGAACATGACAGCTCTTGGCAAAGCTGCGCCATGGTGAAACTGCCGATACCGCGCTGAATCACAAAGCGGGTGAGCTCTTCTAAAAAATCTTCTTTGGTTCTGGTGGTTCTCATGGAAAACACTGATTAAAAAAACAGCGGTATGGCGTTTGCCCTGAATTGACAGACGGTGAAGTTCGGCTTTTAATGGTACCAAATTAAACAATATGGTACCAATAATATGGAGACACTCAACACTACGCAACAGCGCGCTGAGCCTGAAGAACACCAGCAGCAATGTGATGCGCCACCACGCCTGAGATGGGAAGACTGGCTAGGCGCGGCCATTCTGGCCTTGCTGCTGATCATGACATTCTCCAACGTTCTGGTGCGCTATCTAAGTAACCAGTCATTTGCCTGGACTGAAGAAATCTCGGTCTTCTTGCTGCTGGCCATGACTTTATTGGGCGTGGCCTCTACCGTTGCCGCCAACGAAAGCATACGGATTGACTTCGTTTTGAATCGCCTAGGCTTAAAGGGACGGCGCGCCATACTCGCTATCACCGCCCTACTCGGAATGCTGGTGTTTGGCTTGCTGGGCCTGCTGTATGCAATGACTGGCTGGACCGAATGGACCTATGATGAAACCACCTCAGGCATGGGCGCGCCGCGCTGGATCTACACCATCTGGCTGACTGTGCTGGCGATTGCTGTCACGCTGCGCTATGCACAAGCGGGCTGGCGCGCACTGAAAAGAGGCGAGGGCTAAGAACATGCTGAGCGTTTTGCTGTTTGTGTCTTTTTTGGCCTTGATCGTACTGGGCATTCCTGTGGCCCTGGGCCTTGCGGTCAGCGCCATTGTGGTGGTGGTCATCGCAGGTGTTGACATGCCCTGGTTCGGCTTATTCACCGTGCAACAGAGCTTCGATGCTGCGATTGGCAAATATCCGCTGTTGGCCTTGCCCATGTTCATCTTGGTCGGCTCAGTATTTGACCGCTCTGGCGTGGCGCAGCGCATGGTCCATTTCGCCGTGGCGATTGTGGGCAGGAAACCAGGCAAGTTGCCCATCGTTGTGATTCTTGTAGCCATGGTGCTGGGCGGCATTTCTGGCTCAGGCGCAGCACTGGCCGCCGCCATTGGCGGGGTCATGGTGGCCTCGATGTCACGCGCAGGTTACCCGCGTCCCTTCACCGCCACAGTGATTGGTTCTGCGACAGCTGCCGATATTTTGATCCCGCCCTCAATCGGCTTTGTGATTTACAGCATCTTGATGCCCAACACCTCCCTGCCCGCCTTGTTTGCAGCTGGTATGTTTCCAGGCATTTTGGCCGGCATCGCCTTGATGGTGCCCGCGTATTGGCTCTCGCGCCGCCATGGCTTGGGTGCCAACGAAGGCCACGAACCCAAGCCGGCACTGTGGCCCGCTTTTAAAGAAGCCAGCTGGGGCTTGGTCACACCGGTACTGATCTTGGGCGGCATGCGGGCCGGCTGGTTCACCCCCACCGAAGCGGCGGTAGTGGCAGCCGTCTACGTCTTGTTCATTGGTATGGTCGTGCACCGCACTATCCGGCTACGCGATTTGGTGCCCATCTTTGCCGATGCCATGCGTATCTCGGCCCTGATCATGGCGATCTTGGGCATGGCCGCCATCTTTTCTTATTGCGTCAACACCATGGGACTGACTGACCCGGTGATTCAATGGGTGGCCAGCCTGGATATAGGCTCAACCATGGCCTTGATCGTCGTACTGCTGATCATTGCCGCCATCAGCGTCTTTCTCGATGGCACCTCGGTCTTGATGATTTTTGTGCCAATGCTGGTGCCCATCATCCACCAATTTGGCTGGGACCCCATCTTGTTTGGTGTGCTGGCCATGATGGTCATGGCCATTGGCCAGTTCACGCCACCAATGGCCATGAATTTACTGGTGGCCTGCAAGGTCGCCAAAACCTCGATTGAAGCCACTCTGCCCTGGGTGCCCTGGTTCATTGTCAGCTTTGCTGCAGCCACCGTGGTAGTGGGCATCTGGCCAGAAATTGCCCTGTGGCTGCCAAGAGTGCTTGGCTATCTATAAGGGCCAACCCATCCTCATGACGCATGACCGCGTTGGAGCCCAAAAGGATACGCTGCACAGCAACAGGCGCCTTGCACTGCCTCTTTTTAGTGCCTTGCGCGACTTGCGTGCAGATTTTAAACCGGCTCTAAACCGGCTCTAACCAGTGCCATGTCCATGGCGGCAGAGAGCAATGCATTGATTTTTTCACACGACCAAGCAACACAAACACGTTTTTAGGAGACATCCAATGATTCAACGCCGCACCATATTACAAGCCTCCGCCATTTTCCTGGGCGCGTCCGCTCTAGCAGCGCCCGCGCTGGCCAGCTACAAAAATGAGTACCGCCTGTCATTGCCGGTAGGGCCCGGCACGACTTGGTACCAAGGGGCAGAAAATTTTGCACGACTGGTTGCAGAAAAAACCGACAAACGCATCAACATCAAGGTCTACCCCGGCTCCAGCCTGGTGCAAGGTGCTCAAGACCGCGAATTGACCGCCTTGCGTCAAGGCCTGATTGATGTACTGGTGGGCACCACAGTCAACTGGTCTGGCACGGTGAAAGATTTCAATGCATTTTCTTTGCCGTTTACCTTCCCCTCTGAGAAAGCCGTGGATGCGGTGCTGCAATCAGACGCCTTGAACCAGGATTTCTACAACATCGTGCGCAAGGCTGGCATGGAGCCATTGGCATCGGCCGAATACGGTTTTATCCAGCCAATCAATAGCAAGCGGGACTTGCGAGCAGAGCAAGACTTCAAAGGGCTCAAGATGCGCGTGGTGGCCACGCCGATTCAGCAAGAGGTCATGCAAGCCTTTGGCGCCAACCCAACCACGATGAGCTTTGCCGATGTGCAAGCGGCCTTGTCTACTGGTGCGGTCGATGGCCTGACACTGACTGAAGAGCAATTTCTGGTCTACAAATTTCACACCGCTGGCCTCAAACACCTGACCCGCGCCAATCTGTACAACGAGTTAATCCATTTCAATATCGCTAACCCGGTGTGGAAAAGCTGGAGCCCTGAGGACCAAGAAAAAGTGCGTGAAGCAGCCAAAGAAGCGGCAGAACAAATGACCGCCTCTGTGCGCGCCGCTTACCGCAGCAATGACGCCGCACTCAAAGCGGTTGGCGTCGAGGTCGTGGAGTTGACGCCTGAAGAGCAAGCGGCCTGGATTGCCGCGACCCGCCCGGTCTATGACAAGTGGAAAAAGCAAACCAATCCGGCGCTGATCGACAAAATCGAAGCCGCGATTAACACCCCCTAAGCCACCGGCCTTAGCCACTTTTATTATTTTGGAGACAGCGATGCAAGAAAAAGTCTATGTAGCCGGCGTTGGTATGACTGCCTTTGTCAAGCCTGGCCAGGACGCCCCCTACACCGTCACCGCACCACAGGCCATTGGCCAAGCCCTTCAGGATGCTGGGCTGGATTTTGACAAGATCCAAGAAGCCTATGCTGGCTATGTGTATGGCGACTCGACTTGCGGCCAGAGGGCTTTGTACGAAGTCGGCATGAGCGGCATACCACTTGTCAACGTCAATAACAATTGCTCCACCGGCTCATCGGCGCTGTATCTGGCACGCAAGGCGATTGCCAGTGGCTCAGCCGATTGCGTATTGGCGTTTGGTTTTGAGCAAATGCAGCCTGGTGCCTTGGGCCAAATGTGGCATGACCGGCCCAACCCGTTTGACCGCTTTAATGCGATCACTGATGCGGTAGATCCAGATTTACAAGCGCCCTTGGTCATCCGTTACTTTGGGCTAGCTGGGCAAGAACACATGCGCAAATGGGGCACATCCTTGTCCACTTTCGCCAAAATCAGGGCCAAGGCCAGCCGCCACGCCCAGCACAATCCACTGGCGCTGTTCCGCACCCCGGTAACAGAAGAAGAAGTGCTGGCCAGCGCGGCCTTGATCCCTGGTGCCATGACGCGTTTAATGGCCTGCCCACCCACTTGTGGCGCCGCAGCAGCCATTCTCGTCAGCGAGACTTTTGCCAAACGCCACGGTCTTGATCGCAGCGTGTCGATCCGGGCGCAAGCCTTGCGCACCGATGAGCCACAAACCTTTGAAGGCGCATCGATGATCAATCTGGTCGGCTCGCCCCTGTCGGCCAAAACGGCCCAACAGGTCTATGAGGCTGCAGGCGTTGGACCGCAAGACATTGACCTGTGCGAATTGCACGATTGCTTTGCACAAAACGAACTGCTCACTTACGAGGCGTTGGGCTTCTGCGCTGAAGGCCAAGCCGAACAATTTGTACTGGATGGCGACAACACCTACGGCGGCGCAGTCGTCACCAACCCCTCAGGTGGGCTGCTCTCAAAAGGCCACCCATTGGGTGCGACTGGCTTGGCCCAATGTTATGAGCTGACACAGCAGTTGCGTGGCAATGCGGGCGTGCGCCAAGTACAGGGAGCGCGTTTGGCCTTGCAGCACAACATCGGCTTAGGCGGCGCGGCTGTGGTGAGTTTGTTTGAAAGAACGGCATAACACGCCCAGGATTGTCACCATGCCTTTCTACAAATTTTTAGACCGTGGCGCCAGCTTTGACCCGCAAGCCGTGTGCCTGCAACAGGGCACTGCACAATGGACTTATGCGCAAGTACAGCAGGCCTCGTATTTGCTGGCAGACAAACTGCGCTCACTGGGCCTGGGCCCAGGCCACCATGCGTCGGTGCTGAGCAAAAACGACGCCAATGCATTCATGTGCTTGTTTGGCATCAACCGTGCTGGCTTGGCCTGGGTGCCGGCCAACCCGCGCCTGAACCAGCAAGACAACCAGTATTTGCTCGACCAATTCGATTGCCAGGTGCTGTTGTTTCACAGCGCCTTTGAGTCCATGGTTCGCCAGCTGGTCAAAACAACCCCCAAGCTCAAGCACCTGGTGTGCATTGATCGGGCCTTGGAGGGCATTGTTTCCTTGCAAGAGTGGACGGCGAACGCCTCGCCCAGCACCGAGAGCTACGCCAGCCAGCCTGACACCTTGGTCATGCTGGCGCCGACTGGAGGCACCACAGGCAAATCCAAAGGCGTGATGCTGACCGAGCGCAACCTGCTCGCGTACCAGGCTGGTTTTATGGTCAGTCTGGCCTACGACCAAGCCGAGCGGCCAGTGAATCTTGCCGCCGCCCCACTGACCCACGCCGCAGGCCTGTGCACGTTCCCCGTGATTGCACGCGGCGGCAAAGTTGTGGTGCTGGAGTCACCTGAGCCGGCCAGCATGCTGGCAGCCTTGGCTTCTAGTGGAGCGACGGAAACGTTCTTGCCCCCAACAGCGATTTACCGTCTGCTGAGCCACCCCGATCTTGCCAAGTACGACTACAGCCAACTGAAGTATTTTGTGTATGCAGCTGCGCCCATGTCCGTTGAAAAGCTCAAACAGGCGATTGCAGCATTCGGCCCATGCATGACCCAGGTGTTTGGACAAACCGAAGCACCGATGATTTGCACTTTTTTATCGCCCAAAGAGCACATGCAAGGCAGTGCATTGGCGCCTGATCAAACGCTGTCGAGCTGCGGCAGGCCCACGCCCTTGGTGGACATCAGCATCCAAGACGAGCTCGGCCAGCAGTTGCCACACGGCCAGCAAGGCGAGATTTGCGTCAAAGGTGATTTGGTCATGGCCGGTTATTACAAACAACCCGAGCTGACCGCGCAGACCATAATCGATGGTTGGCTGCACACAGGCGATGTCGGCTATATCGATGCAGACGGCCGGGTGCATATTTGCGATCGCAAAAAAGACATGATCATCTCTGGCGGCTACAACATTTACCCACAAGAAATCGAGCAATTGATTTGGGCGCACCCCGCAGTCGAAGACTGTGCCGTCATTGGTGTTGCCGATGAGGATTGGGGCGAGGCCGTGAAAGCGGTGGTTGAGCTCAAAGCCAACGCTCGTGTGACGGCCGAGGAGTTGATGGCGTTGTGCAAGCACGAGCTAGGCAGTCTGAAAACGCCAAAGTCCGTGGACTTTGTGGACAGCCTGCCGCGCAGCGTCAATGGCAAAGTACTGAAGAAGGATGTACGCGCACTGTATGCGTAATTGCCCCCCTACAGTGGTGCCGCGTTGTGAACCATGCAGCCACACCCGCGGCAGCCGCTTGCTTTAAACCACCATCGGATAAATCGACAACACCAGCAGTAAGGCCATGGAGGTGTTGAAGATTTTCACGGCTTTAGGGTCATGCAGCCAGCGCTTAAGCGCCACACCAAACAAGGTCCACAGCGAAATCGTAGGCAGATTCACACAACCGGTAATGGCAACCGCAATCAGCAAATTAGCCATGAAATTGTTGTGCGGAATATAGACCGCAATCACCCCCAGGATCATCGCCCAGGCTTTGGGGTTGACCCACTGAAAGGCTGCAGCCTGCACAAAAGTAAAGGGCTTGCCCTCTTTCTCGCCCGCCCCTACCGGCCCTGAAAATGCAATCTTATAGGCCAAATACAGCAAATACACGACACATAACGCCTTCAAGACCGTGTGCAGCACCGGCCAGCGCTCAAAAATCGCGCCCAACCCCAGACCCAGCACGAACAGCATGGCCATACAACCGCCGCTAATACCCAGCATATGGGGAATACTGCGGCGAAAGCCATAGTTCAGCCCCGAGCTGGCCAACATGATGTTGTTGGGCCCCGGTGTGATTGATGAAGCGAAAAAGAAGGTGGCCATTGGCAACCAGAGCAGCAGTGCATCCATGATTTTTCTAGTGATTCGAACAAAAAACAATGCCGTGCAAATGCCCCAGTATGTTTCTCCAAGCATGGGCAATGCAGCGAGATGCACTTTATCACCCGCAACCAGTACAGTACCGGTACAATTTAACATCCAGTTTACCAACCGTACCGGTTCGAAACCATGAGCACTGTACAGATTGATGCTTTCACAGCACCACAGCGCCACCACGACCAAACCTTGACCGCTCAAATTACCCAAATGATTGAGCACAAGATCACCGGCTTGGGGCTGCGTCCAGGCAGCAGGTTGCCCTCGATTCGTGCGATGGCTGAACATTTAAAGGTCAGCCGCTTCACGATGGTCGAAGCCTATGAGCAGCTCACCAGCAAAGGCTGGCTGCAAGCGCGCCCAGGGGCTGGCTATTTTGTCAATGCGCGCCCTGCGCTCAAAGATGCGGATGTGCTGTCGCTGCACCCGCCCCATGCGGGCCAAAGTGCGACTGGCGGCAACAGCAATCCACCGGCACTCGACGTCTCCTGGTTGCTAGAGAGCACCTTGCGCGACATGGGTGGGCGCTTTAATCCGGGCACCTCAGCGCTGATGCCCAAGGCTTGGCTGGACGCCGAGCTGGTGGCATCTGCAATCCGCAGCGTGGGCCGAAGCTCCTGCGCCTCCTTGATGGAATATGGCAATGCACAAGGCTATTTGCCACTGCGCATCAGCATCGCAGAGCAACTGCAATTAATGGGCATTGCCGCGCATGCGGAACACAATATGCTCATCACATCCGGTGTCACCCATGCCACCGATTTGGCGCTAAGAACCCTGGCAGCACCAGGCGATACCGTGCTGGTAGAGGATCCCGCCTGGTATCTGGTGTTCGCTCGGCTGGCCGCTGCAGGCGTGCGCGTTATCGGCATTCCGCGCACACATACGGGTCCTGATTTGGACATGCTGGAGCACCTGGTACGCCAACACCGCCCCAAGCTGTTTTTCATCAATAGCGCCGTGCACAACCCGACCGGCTATAGCCTTTCGCCGCGCAGTGCCCACACCATTCTCAAGTTGGCGCAAGAGTATGACTTTCACATTCTGGAAGACGACACCTACGGTGAATTGCACCCAGGCGGCGCCATCCGCATTGCCGCACTCGATGGCCTAGAGCGCGTGCTGCTTACTGGTGGCTTCTCCAAACCTTTGGCCGCAGGGCTGCGAATTGGCTATATTGCCGCCTCTGCCGCCCTGACCAAACGCCTGACCGACTTGAAGCTGCTATCAGGTCTGACCACCCCAGAACTGCCAGAGCGGGTACTGCAGCACATCATGGCAAGCGGTCAGTACAGCAGGCACATCCAACGCTTGCGCCAAGCCGTAGACCACGCGCGCCACCAAGCCATGGCATTTTTCAAACCACTGGGTTTGGCTCCAGATCCCGCGCCGCATGCGGGTCTTTTCTTGTGGCTCAATTGCCAACAAGACAGCGAACAACTCGCCCGCAAAGCAGCCAGCCAGGGGCTGATTTTGGCACCTGGGCGATTGTTTTCACCGGCCCAAGTGCCAGACACGCATATTCGCTTATCGGTCTCAATCACGGAAAACCCAGAAGCACTGCAGCTGCTTAAAAGCTTGCTGAGCCAAGCTTGAATGCGCCTTGGACGAACAAAGGCTGGACCAAGAAAAGCGGGCTAAACGCCCGCTGCTTGATGGCTCTGGCTTACGCTGCCACTGAGGTCATTTGACCGAACTTCCCGCCTTTAAAATCGACAAAGGCCTGCCGAATCTCTGCCTCGGTATTCATCACAAATGGGCCATAACCCACTACGGGCTCTTCAATCGGCTCGCCCGAGAGCCACAACACCACCGCATCGCTATTGCTCTCAAGCTGCACCAAAGAGTCATCGCGTGAGAGCTGCACCAGCTGCCCTTCACGCACGACCTCCGCATCATTGACCAGCACCGTGCCATGCAAGACTACCAAGGCCAAAGTCCTCCCTGCTGGCGATGACAACGTGACGCTGTGATTGGCTTTGAGGTGCACGTCCCACACATCCATCTCTGAAAAAGTACGGGCAGGCCCGGCCTTGCCTTCATAGCGCCCAGCGATAACACGCAAATGACCTGCATCGTTGTCCAGCGGCACATGTGGGATGTCTTGACTCAGCAAGGTCTGGTAGCCCGGCTCGACCATTTTGTCTTTGGCCGGCAGGTTGACCCACAGTTGCACCATCTCAATGCGCCCACCAGTTTTGGTAAACGCCCGTGAGTGGAACTCTTCATGCAAAATGCCTGCCCCAGCAGTCATCCACTGCACATCGCCAGGGCCAATCAAGCCGCCTGCGCCTGTCGAGTCACGGTGCTCAACCTCGCCCTGGTAGACGATGGTGACGGTTTCAAAGCCCCGATGCGGGTGCACGCCAATGCCTCTGGGCTTGTCAGTGGGCGTGAAATCAGTAGGCTGGGCATGGTCGAGCAGCAGGAAAGGGCTCAAGCTTTTGCCATGGTCGTTGTAGCTGAACAGCGAGCGCACGGGAAAGCCATTGCCGACCCAATGGGGGCTTGGTGCACTGTAAATGCCTTGGATATTTTTCAACATGATGCTTTACTCCTGTAGCTAGCAAACGAACTACCGCGTTCGCAACCCGCGCCTAGAGCCTGCCCAACGCCGTGTTGGGCAATCACCTCTGTAGCGCCATGCCTAGAATATAGTTTTGCAACAATATTTTTAAAAGAGGCAAATACCAGACGCATTGTCCTATCATTAGAACAATGAACACCGTCGATTTGAATGACCTCTACTATTTCGCCAAAGTCGTTGAATTTGGCGGATTTGCCCCTGCCAGTCGCGCATTGGGCACACAAAAATCCAAACTGAGCCGCCGTGTTGCCGCACTCGAAGAGCGCCTGGGCACGCAGCTGATACTGCGCTCAACGCGCAGCTTTGCCGTCACCGACATCGGCCGGATCTACTACCGACACTGCCAGGCCATGCTGACCGAGGCAGAAGCGGCTGAAGACTCGGTGCTGGCCTCGCACACCGAGCCGTGTGGCAAAGTGCGCATCAGCTGCCCAGTGGCCTTGCTCGCCTCGCGCATCGGCCCCATGCTGGCGCAGTTCATGCTGCGCTATCCACGCGTGCAATTGCATGTAGAAGAAACCAACCGCCCCGTGGATGTGGTGGCCGAAGGCTTTGACTTGGCCTTGCGTGTGCGCCCCTTTCCGCTGCAAGACAGCGATCTAGTCATGCGTGCACTGGCCAATCGCCGCCAATGTCTGGTGGCCAGCCCCACACTGCTGGCCCAATACCCACCTGTGACAAGCTTTGCTGAGCTGGCCAATTTGCCCAGCATGGACCATGGCCACCCCAAAGAAGAGCACCAATGGGTATTGAGTGGCCCACAAGCCGAGCAGCAGGAGATCAAACACCGGCCGCACTACACGACCCAAAGCTTGCTGGCCTTGCGCGATGCAGCGATTGCAGGTGTTGGCGTAGTCCAACTACCGCGCATGTTTATCCATGAACAATTGGCCAAAGGCGAACTGCTGGTCGTCATGCCTGATTGGGAGCCTCGCCTTCAAGTGCTGCATGCGGTATATGCATCTAGACGTGGCCAACTGCCGGCCGTGCGGCATCTCATCAATTTTTTGGCAGAGGAATTTGCCAATAATTTCGACGATTAATCGCCACACACATTAAAAAGCAGCGGGGACCTCAAAAAACAAGTCCTTGCCTGTGACTGGATGGGTAAAACCCAACTCACGCGCGTGCAGCAACAAGCGTGGAGCGGCTGCTAAAGTCTCGCCTTGGGCATACAGTGGGTCGCCCAGCATCGTATGGCCAATACTTTGCAAATGCACCCGCAGTTGGTGCGTGCGGCCGGTGAACGGCTCCAAATCCAAGCGGGTGTGCGCAATCGGGTAGCTTGGGGCGCCATCTGGCGTGGGCAAAATACGCCAACGCGTTTGGCTGGGTTTGCCTTTTTCAAAATCCACCACGTGCAAGGGCCTGCGCTCCCAGTCAAGAATCAACGGTTTGTCGATCAAGCCCCAGCCATCGTCCGACTCAGGCGCAGCCATCACTCCTTCCACCACGGCGGTATAGCGCTTGTGGATGCGGCGCTCAGCGAATGCCATAGACAGCTGGCGGTGCACGTCAGGGTTGCGTGCCAACACCAAAATACCGGAAGTCGACATATCCAAACGGTGCACAATCAGTGCATTCTTCCAATACTGCTGTGCACGCCAAGCCAGCGAATCTAGCTTGTGCTCCCCCCTGCCAGGCACACTGAGCATTTCATGGGGCTTGAACAGCACCAGCAAGTGCTTGTCTTCGTGCAGCGCACGGGGTTTTTCAACCAGAGATAATGGCAAATCGGCATTCATAGCCGGTATTTTGGCATCCCTCAGAGGCGCCACAAACCAATTAAGACAATGCAAGCACTGCAGGCAGCTCAACGCATCCGATTTCTCTACAAACAAATGCAACAACGTGCATGGCCTATATCCGTTAGACTCGTCCCTCTATAAGAACGTGTTTACGAACTTTTTGCAGTCGCGCAAGGCACAAAAAAGAGACAGTGCAAGGCGCCTGTTGCAGCTCATACGTGTGTATGAGCAAAACGGGCAACGCCGCAATGCGTTTTTTTATACCTTGCCCTTCGGGTTGGAGTCCAAAAGGCACGCTGCCTTGTTCAAAATCCTCGCCGGGCAGATAGTCCGACTGCGGTTTTTGCCGCGCATCGCANCTAAACACGTTCTAAGAATTGCAGCGCAGGTTTGCGCCTCGGCCAGCGTTTACTGTGATTTTTTAATCCCCCCTTCTCACACCTGACGAACAGGCCGCACCACATACCAATCTTGCTCCTACCGTCAGCCCTCGCACCACCATGTCCAAGCCCTACCCCATCACCTACCCCAGCACCAGCGAAACCGATGAGCAAGCCTTGCAAGCCAGCCCCCAAGCAACGCCGCAACAAGAATTGGCTGGCAAGCATATTCTCTTGGGCTTGACTGGTGGCGTGGCCTGCTACAAAAGTGCGGAGTTGTGCCGATTGCTCATCAAAGCGGGAGCCACCGTGCAGGTCGTCATGACGGAGGCCGCTTGCGAATTCATCACACCAGTCACCATGCAAGCCCTCTCTGGCAGGCCCGTGTTCATCTCGCAATGGGATTCTCGGCCTGACAACAACATGGCCCACATCAACCTCAGTCGTGAAGCTGATGCCATGGTGTTAGCGCCATGCAGTGCCGACTTCATCGCCAGACTGGCCCAAGGGCGCAGCGACGAACTGCTCAGCCTGATGTGCCTAGCCAGACCGATTCAACACATCCCACTGTTGATTGCTCCCGCCATGAACCGAGAGATGTGGCTGCACCCTGCGACAGCGCGCAATATGCATCAAGTTACGCAAGATGGCGCAACCATATTGGGTATTGGCAACGGCCTGCAAGCCTGTGGTGAAACCGGCGACGGCCGCATGCTGGAGCCAGCACAAATCCTCCATGATCTGATTGCGCAATTCACGCCCAAAAGCCTGGCTGGCAAACGCTTGCTGGTCACAGCCGGCCCCACGTTCGAGGCCATCGACCCAGTGCGCGGCATCACCAACCGCTCCAGCGGCAAAATGGGCTTCGCGATTGCACAAGCAGCCCAAGAAGCAGGCGCCGAAGTCACGCTGATCAGCGGCCCTGTGGCCCTGCCAACACCGCGCAACGTGGCGCGCATCGACGTGCAATCGGCCCAGCAAATGCTGGACGCAGCACTCTTGCACGCTGATGCAGCCGATATTTTCATTGCCACTGCAGCTGTGGCCGACTGGCGCCCAGCCAACAGCGCCGAACACAAAATCAAAAAAACTGAGGGACAAGCCACGCCCGCACTGCACTTCATTGAAAATCCCGATATTTTGGCCACGATCGCCAAAACTCCAGCAGCCGCCAGCGGCAAACTCTACTGCGTCGGCTTTGCCGCAGAAAGCGACAACCTGATTGAATACGCCAGCGCCAAACGCAAGCGCAAAGGCATCCCGTTGCTGGTCGGCAATATTGGCCCCAATACCTTCGGGCAAGACGACAACATCCTCACCATTTTTGACGAACAAGGCCATCAGCAACTGCCCAAAGCCAGCAAACGCGTGCTTGCCAAACAACTGCTGCAAGAGATCGCCCTACGCCTTCAACCCGCCCATTGAACATTAAAAACAAAAATACGCTTTTACCGGGGCCGCAGTGCAGTAGAATCTTCGCTTTGCTGCTGTGCCAACTCTGTGTTGGCCACTAGCAAGCCCCGGTGGTGGAACTGGTAGACACAGCGGACTTAAAATCCGCCGCTTACCGTCAAAGGGGCGTGCCGGTTCGATTCCGGCCCGGGGCACCATCTACTAATTAAATCAATGTCTTACGGGCATTTTAAGAGCGACACATGTGATACTCACGGTGTCGCTTTTTTGTTTTTGACGCAAAGTTTGACGCATCATTTGACGCAAAAAATCTTTGAAGTGCGTTTTCAAATCCTCAGCACTCGAGTGATCAAAATTGTTGCTTTTTTGCAAATTATTTTAGATCAACAATTTACATCGCATTCTTTAAGTTCTCTTTCCAGCGCTTGCCCTGCCTTCGCTGGTCGCAGGCCAAGCATCAGAACTGCACTCAATCAATGCCAAAATGGCAGAGACGAAGGCAGACATAGTTTGTTTTAATTCAATAAGATAAAAAGAGAACAATCGATGTATAGGTCAAACAATAAGCCAAAAGCATGCGTTTTATTTTGGCCATTTTTGGTTATTTTTGGCTCTTAAATCAAGACAGGCGCACATCAAAGTACGCCTCTTCTGCCGCGCCAAGATGCTGGAAGCCCGCCTGTCGCGCTTTGTCAAAAGCCTTGTGAAACTGCTGCGCCTGTTTTTCTTCGGCCTTGCTCAAAGTCACGCAGCCCTTAGATAGTGTCTTTGTCAAACTCTACTCACCTTGGCCGCCTGCTGATCTTCTGCTCCACGCTGCGTGAGTACGGAGCCATGCGCACCACCTTACTACTAAACAATAAGCAGTGACCGGCAACGCGTCAGTGTGAACAAATGATTCACAACTGCAATGCACGCACCTTAACAAGTTCATGCTCTTACCATGCTGTGATCACACCACATGAGGGAATAGCATGCCTACTTTTCGAAGAAACACAGGCGGACAAGTCACAGGAACTATTGACTTGGTTCAAGGCAACACGTTGCGCTTGAAAATAGATGGCGTGGTAAAGGGTGGCAAGGCTGACCACTATCAAATTAGAAGTTCCAGCCCTCTAATCACTGTGACTCAAAGCCCCAATGAGAGGCAGCGCGAGCAAACCATCACGCTCAAAGTGAGTGAGACAGGCACAGCACAGCTGATCACTATCAGCGCACACTCTCTAAACAACAATAGCGTGGGGGCTTCATTCAGAATAAATATTTTGCCGAAGTTAGTTTTGCCAGATTTCGCAAGTGAAATCGGTATTGTTACCCATTTACTTCTAGCCGAGAGCATAACCCCAAATATGGTTAATTATGGTGATGGGTCTGAAGCATTACGAGCTATGGAGTTAATGCGAGAAGTTCTCGACAATCGTCTCTCCGCTGCAAATTCATCCGATTTACTACGCAGCTATGTTGCGTGCAACCCAACTACGAACGATATGCGCGGAATTGTGCGAGCAAATGTTTGCGGACGCGCACCAGCATCTCAATTCGAAGGCTTCGATGGGGTTAGAAGCTCTCCAGCAGCAGATCAACTAAAGGTTATCAATGCTGTCTTAGCGCAAGCTAATGATGGTTCGCATAATTTATTTGAAAAGGCTAGAGCTCATGTGGAGAGAGCTATTCAAATCGCATCGCTTCCATCCAGAACTCAGGCTATCACTGAGTCATCACTTGTCTACTGGCGAACTACCTCAACGGGAGCACCTTCATCTCACGCAAAAGAGCAAAAGGTTCTTGCAGGACAAACATTTTTCTCTTTAAGTAGCAATTTTTTAAAAAACCCTCAAAATCCCGGAAAAACTTAAGATAGGGCATGTGACATGAATTGGCGAACCAATACTTTAGGCGTAATTTTATTTCTGACTAATACAGTAGCTTTAGCCGAAGTGATCCCATACCCATCTATATTTTCGGAAGCACCAGTTAAACGCTTTCAACCAAATGAAAATTTCCGTTTTAATTTAATCGAGCGTGAGCTACGCAATCTAATAGCATTTGCTGGAGATCCGAAAATCATCAATAATTTTTGTGCTTCTGGTTTCAAGTTCTCGAATGGAGATCTCATATCCACCGTAATTTGGGAAAACAGAGGTCATTTCTATTTTTGGATGGGTTCAATCGAAGAATACTCAAGAAAGGAATCCCTCACATTGGCTATGTCAAAGTATGCGAACCTAAACAATGCTGTTGACGACGGTGAGGTACTTTCAGGCCCTAGGACAGTCAACAAATCTCAAGCCAAATCCGCCATTGAGGATTGCGAAAAATACGGTCAAAAATTCATCGTCCCGCCTTTCACCCCTGAGCCGGAGAAAAGCGACGACGACCTTGAAGAGGAGCTGGAATATATCGACGAATCCGACAAGGGGAAGGACTAAGCTGGCCTAGCTAGGCCAAGCTCCCTGCAGCCTCAGCACCTTGGCCTGGCACTTGCGGTAAAGCTTGACCGTAGGCAGGGCTGGATCGGAATAAAAAGCCCCGAAGGGGTTGAGCTTGTTCTACACCTGGCGCACGTTCCAAAAAAACCCGCAATTCGCGGGCTTTTTTGAAGTCATATGAGCAAATCTGTCACGTTGTGTATTGACCCACTAAAAAGCTGCACAGGTGTTATCGTGAAAGGAAATGACGATGGACACCCGAATGGAAGAAGAAATCAAACGCTGGACGCCCAAGCGTAAAACGGCCTTGATTCTGGAAATTCTGCAAGGAAAGACAACAGTTTCAGAGG
>NZ_SSWX01000037.1 GCF_004803635.1 Lampropedia aestuarii
GCGCTGACGGTGGATTCGACAACGGGTGATGTGATCGTTGCTGGTGGTACGCCTCCAGGTGTGCACACCTTGGAATACGAAGTGTGCGAGATCAATGATCCGAGCAACTGCGAAACCAAGACCGTGACGGTGAATGTCAGCGCAGGTCAGCTGCCATCAACCGTAACAGCGCCGCGTGAAGTTGATTTCGCTATCGTTGATCAAAGGCCTCCTGTAATCACTGAAATCACGTTTGACGGCACAACGCCTGCATCCTGGCAAGATTTGACTGCTACGGTACAAACTCCTGCTGTGCCAGCGCAGCCTGGAGCTCCAGTGCCAACGGTTAATCCATTGACTGGTGAGGTCTTGGTGCCTGCAAATACTCCTGCTGGGACGTACACAATCGAGTTGAAGGTATGTGAGCGCGCTATTGGCGAGGCCAACTGCACGACTTTGATTGTTCCTGTGGTGGTAGATGACTCTCTGAGCACCAGCGAAGTGGTCTCTGAGCCGATCTCTGCATCCAAAGGCGGCCAGACCGACAATATGCTGACCTCTGGTACGAAGAATGGTGAGCCAATCGTCTTCGATGACATGGACTTCACGATCACTAAACCTGCCACTCCAACCCGACCAGGCGCAGCTGTGCCTGAGCTGGATGTGAGCACAGGTATTGTGACGGTTGCTCCTGGAACACCAGCTGGTACTTATAGCATTGAGTATCAAATGTGTGATCGTAATGATCCTGATGAGTGCGCAACTGGTGTTTTGACAATCATTGTGGTGAACGAGGAGATTGTTCCGGTGCCAGTGGATAGTCCAATTGGCTTATTGTTGAGTGCGATGGGGTTGACCTTCTTGGCCTCCCGCGTACGCCGCAAGCGTCAATCGTGATGAAGTAAGGAAGACTGCAGCGTTGTTTGACCGATAACACTGCGTCTTAGAGCAAAGGCTACTCTGTAACAGGAGTAGCTCAGACTGCCGATAACCCCCCGGTTTTTTGATCGGGGGGTTATTTTTTGGCTTTGTGTGAATTGACCAGGGTTTTATAGATAGTTCGCAGCCCCCTATTGCCGTTTTAATAGGAGCCCATATGAGCGCAAAACGTTACCCCGAAGAAGTTCGGGTTGAAGCGGTCGAGCAAATCCTTGAACATGGCCACAGCTTGGCCGATTTCTCACGCCGTTATTGATGAGTGCACCCTCTGCCGTTATCAAGGCATCAAGCTGCAGCAAATGCCAGCAGTACAGCGGCACACGCAGGTCGGCCAAAGCGAGGAGTTGCGGCTTTTAAAAGTTGAACTCCAACGGGGCACCGAAGAGAGGGATATCCTAAAAAAGGCGGTGTCCCTCGCTACCAGTCAGATTCAAGTACGNTGTCCCTCGCTACCAGTCAGATTCAAGTACGCATTCATCGTACAAAAATCAGTCTGCCTTGAATATTGCGCGCATGTGCGGGTTGCTGGATTTGCACCCATTGTGGCTAGAAAATAAAAAAGCCACCCTTAAGGATGGCTTTTTCAAGTTCAATCAACGGTTGAACTTGATTGTTTGGCGGAGAGGGAGGGATTCGAACCCTCGGTAGGCTATTAACCTACACACGCTTTCCAGGCGTGCGACTTAAACCGCTCATCCACCTCTCCGGGAAACCGCAATTGTAGCGCGTTTTTTTGACCTGCAGATGAAAAAGCCAATTTTATTTAAAAATATCTAAAGAGGCTGGGATCTCGTATGGCGCGGAGTGCTGTGCGGCTTCTGCTAGCGTTGATTTCTTGTGCTGCTACTGTGTCGCACTGGCAAAGCAGCCTTGACTTACATTCTGTGTCTGGACTGAACGGCACGCTTGCGATATGTGTTGGGCTGCGAACCTCAACTCTAGACCTGACTGTGTTTGGCAGCAGCTGCAGTTGCTGTCGAAAGTGCATGCAATACCCAGTCACCCAGTGCTTGTTGGTCTGAGCGCCTGGGGCGGTTTGTGAAAGTGGTTGCAGCTTACAACTTCTGCGTTTGGTTCAAAACAGCGCAGGATTTAATTGATTCAATGCCTTTGATTGTTCGATGGAAATTGGTTTTGCCAATTGAATATATTTGGTTATTTTTAAATGGAGTTAATTCATGGTGCATTGCATCAATGGATTGTTTGCAGGGGGTATTCGGAAAGGGGCTTGCAGTGCATAATCCGCCATTTTCTATGCACCCAGGGAAGAAAATGGCAGCAAGCGCATCGCCATTATTTTCTCTTCTACGCAGTGTTGTTTGACCATCTGAGAGCCGCTCATGCTCCCCCTCCAAAAAATTGAATTTCTTATCTCCAACCTATTGATTTTATAAATGCAATTGTCACAACGTCAAGGTTTTGAGAGGTTTCAACTGGCAGGCAGGTGGGGTGCTTGCGCCAGTTTTTGTTGTAAGCGCTCGAGACTGTTGATTGAGAGCTGCGCGATCTATTTTGTAATGAATTATTATGTTGACCTTGTGTGACATTTAAATGATGGATGTATGACAAAATGCCCGATCGGATCAATTTTATTATGTGATTGATGTGTAAGGAGGCGGGTGCGCAATGGACCATCACTACCGGAGTGCAACAGCGTTTAAGCAGTTCGATTCTCCCGCTATTGAATTTGGGCAGGCCGCTTCGCCGGCCATTAATTGGCAGGATTTTTTGTTGCAGCGCTTGCCGCATCAAGAAAATGGCATTCAAGATTATGAGCTGCCCAATTGGCCAGGACGTGTTTGGTTAAAACGCGCACGGCCCAAGCGCAGTGCGCTGCTCTATGCCATGCTCAATAAGACGGCAGGCTTGCTGCGCTTGCCTTGGCTCAAGGCATCATCGAGTGCGTTAGGGGGCACGTTCAGCTCTGCTGTTGAGTTGCGTAGGCTGCAAGAGCTTGCGCAGGCAGGTATTCGCGTACCGCATGTATTGGCGCATACCGTGGGTGCGATCCTGATGCAAGATGCGGTGGTCGGTGTTGGGCGATCAGAATCGCTGCAACACAGGATTGAATCGCACTTTGCCAATGGCCAGCCAGAAGCCGCATTGGGTTACTGGCAGCAAGGCTTGTATGCCTTGTCCGAAGTGCACCATAAAGGCCAGTATTTAAGCCAGGCCTTCTCACGCAATATCGTTATCAGTTCTGAGGGCGAGATCGGTTTTGTGGATTTTGAAGACGATCCACTCGAGGTGATGGATTTGCCGGACTGCAAGGTGCGCGACCTGTTTTGTTATCTACATTCGACCGCATGGCCGATTGCACAGGCGGGAGTGGTTCCCCAGGCCCAGGCGATTTTGTCGCAGTGGATCGTCCAATATGGCGAGGCGGAGCGCCAGGCTTTCCGCCAGGCGACTCAGCGCGTGCGTTATTTGCGCCTGTTGCCAACAAAGCGCCGCTATGGCAAAGATGTGGTGCGCATTCGATTCTCGTATGCATTGCTTAGCAACGCGATCGGCCGCTAGGTCAATTCCACAGCGTTGATCTACAGCACTGGGCGAGTGGGCCTTGGTACGGTCTCTGGCTTTCTAGCAAGGGGTGCGTTGCATGCCGCACCGTGGCACCTGCGTTGAACGCCGGTGCCACGTCGCTGTGAGTTCGCCTTTTTAAATGGATTGGTGGCCCGAGCACGCCTTCCGTCGTGAACGCCGGCGTTGGCGATGTTGTTGCCATAGTGGTGCAGATTCCGCTCTTTTATCTTAATAATGCTCAAATTGAGTATTACAATGCCTGCCGATGAATGGGCGCGCTGCAGTAGTGAGACTGAGGCGATCAACGGCCCTTCTTTGTTGAAAGGCTTTGTGCATGTCTGTTCGTTCTTTTCTGCAATCGCGCAATATCGAGTTCTCGCTGCGCCGCTATGGCATTGATGCCCTGAACTACATGACCTTGGGCTTGTTTGGCTCTTTGGTGATTGGTTTGATTCTGAAAACGGTGGGCGGCTGGACTGGCCAGCCTTGGTTGATTGAGGCGGGGACGATGGCGCAGCAAAGCATGGGGGCCGCCATTGGGGTTGCCGTCGCCTATGGTTTGCAGGCGCCTCCCATTGTGATTTTTGCCAGTGCGGCCATTGGTGCCCTGGGTGCCAAGCTGGGCGGGCCGGTGGGGTGTTTCTTTGCGGTGGCAGTCGCCAGCGAGATGGGCAAATTGGTGAGCAGAACGACGCCGCTGGATATCATCGTCACGCCTGCGACTGCTTTGGTCAGTGGCTTTTTGGTGGCGCAATGGATCTCGCCCTTTATCGGCAATGTGCTGCAGGTCACTGGCAACACGATTCAATGGGCAATGAGCTTGCAGCCATTTGTGATGAGCATCATCTTGGCGGTTGTGATGGGCATGATTTTGACTGGACCGACCTCCAGCGCGGCTTTGGCGATTTCGCTGAACCTGGGGGGCTTGGCTGGCGGGGCTGCTACGGTGGGCTGCGCCGCGCAAATGATTGGCTTTGCGACCATGAGCTACCGTGAAAACGGCGTCTCGGGTTTGTTAAGCCAGGGGCTGGGCACCAGCATGTTGCAGTTGCCCAATATTGTGCGTAATCCGCGCATCTGGATTCCTCCGATTTTGGCCGCCGCCATTTTGGGGCCGATTGCTACCTTGGGTTTTGGCATGCAAAACGTGCCTACTGGTTCGGGTATGGGCACCAGTGGCTTTGTCGGGCAGGTCGGTACTTTGGCTGCGATGGGCGACAGTGCCCAGGTATGGCTGTCCATTGGCTTGCTGCATTTTCTGTTGCCAGCCGTGCTGACTTTGGCATTTGCTGCAGTGCTGCGGCGTATCGGCTGGATTCGCCCTGGCGACTTGAAGATCGACGCGAAGATATGAGCGTGTGCATCGCCAGCACTGCCGCAGACCGTGCTGGCCAAGTCGTTTAATCGGCTTGCAGTGTGGCCGCGATCTGGCTAGCCCATGCACGCACCGCATCCCAGTCCGTGTATTCCACTTCAAGGCGGGTATCAGTCACGCCACCGGTGATGCGCATGATCAGGCCAATCATGTGTTTGTCCAGCCAACCATAGCGTGGGTAGCGCAGCGCGCCTGGGAAGACGGCGGCCCATTGCGGCTGCAGCCCCTGCTGCTGCAGGCGTGCCAAAAATTGCTGGGTGTTGCGGTGGGCCTCGGGGCTGCGTTTTTCAGGTTTGCGCGCGGTCAGACTGACCGAGGCAAAGCCCCAAGGTGTTTGCGCAGCTGCCGCTTGCTGCGCGTGAATGAATGGCGCCAGGGACTTGGCGAAGCGGCCATAACGCACCGATGCAATCCACAGCACCGCCCGCCAGTGCCCGGCAATCGCTTGCACTGCTTGCCCGCTTGGCAAGGCCATGCAGTGGGCCGCAATGCCTTGCTGGCGCAACTGCTCTGCAATGGCCAAGGTGATCTGCTTGGCCTGCCCAAAATGGCTGGCATAGACCAGCAAGACGGGGGGCTGCGTCAATGCCTGTGTGGCGTCAGGTGGTGAGGGCGTGCACATGCCGATGGCCTTGGCTTAGGCGGTCGCCACATCGGCGGTTGTGGTGGGCGCGCCCAAATTGCGCAGCACATCGCGCACCATTTGCACACGGTCGCGCATCTCAGGCAATGCGCGCTCAATGCGTAGCTTGTCATTGCCTGCGAGTTTGATGTGGCGGTTTTTCTGGATCATCTCGATGATGCGCAGCGGCTCGATGGGCGGATTGGGGCGGAAGCTGATGACAATGGCCGCCGGCGAAGCATCGACTTTTTGCACGCCGTACGGCTCGCACAGAATGCGCAGGCGGTGCGTATCGATCAAGGACTGCACTTGCTCTGGCGGTTTGCCAAAGCGGTCGACAATTTCTTCGAGCAGGCCATCAATGGCATCAAGGCTGTGCGCCGTGGCCAGGCGTTTATAAAACGACAGGCGCACATGCACATCGCCGCAGTAGTCATTGGGCATCAGCGCAGGCACGTGCAGGTTGATCTCGGTTACTGCCTGCATCGGTGCCAGCAAGTCAGGTTCTTTGCCCGCTTTAAGGGCCTTGACTGCGTCAGAGAGCATCTCGTTGTAGAGCTGAAAGCCAATTTCCAGCATATTGCCGCTTTGGTGTTCGCCCAGCACTTCACCGGCGCCACGAATCTCCAGGTCGTGCATTGCCAGGTAAAAACCACTGCCGAGCTCCTCCATGTCTTGAATGGCATCGAGGCGTTGCTGCGCTTGTTTGGTCAGGCCCTCCACATCGGGCACCATCAAATAGGCATAGGCCTGGTGGTGGCTGCGGCCGACCCGGCCACGCAATTGGTGCAACTGTGCCAGACCGAATTTGTCCGCACGGCTGATCACGATGGTGTTGGCCGTGGGCACGTCAATGCCGGTTTCAATGATGGTGGAGCACAGCAAGATGTTGTAGCGCTGCGCGACAAAGTCACGCATGACTTTCTCCAGCTCGCGCTCAGGCATTTGGCCATGCGCAACGGCAATGCGGGCCTCGGGCAGGATTTCCTGCAGCTTGTCGCGGCGGTTCTCAATCGTGTCGACTTCGTTGTGCAAAAAGTAGACCTGGCCGCCACGCTTGAGCTCGCGCAGTACGGCCTCGCGAATCACGCCCTGATTTTCGCTGCGCACAAAGGTTTTGATTGCCAGGCGTTTTTGCGGTGCGGTTGCAATCACCGACAAGTCGCGCAAACCTTCCAGGGCCATGCCCAAGGTGCGCGGAATGGGGGTGGCTGTCAGTGTCAGCACATCGACTTCGGCGCGCAGTGCTTTCATGGCTTCTTTGTGGCGCACACCAAAGCGGTGCTCTTCGTCAATGATCAACAGGCCCAGGTTTTTGAAATCAATCGACGAGGACAGCAGCTTGTGTGTGCCCACCACAATGTCCACTGTGCCTTCAGCCAGGCCTTTGGCGGCGGCATTGATTTCCTTGGTGGTGCGAAAACGGCTCATTTGTTCGACCTTGACTGGCCATTTCGAGAAACGGTCGGTCAAGGTCAGGTAATGCTGCTCGGCCAGCAAGGTCGTGGGCGCGAGCAGCGCCACCTGTTTGCCGCCCAGCACTGCGACAAACGCGGCGCGCAGCGCCACTTCGGTTTTGCCAAAGCCGACATCGCCGCAGACCAGCCGGTCCATCGGCTGGGGGCTGACCATGTCCTGGATCACGGCATGGATGGCGGCCAATTGGTCAGGCGTTTCTTCAAATCCAAAATCCTTGGCGAACACCTCGTATTCGCTGGGGCTGAAGCGGAACGAATGGCCTTGGCGCGCAGCACGGCGCGCATAAATGTTGAGCAGTTCAGCGGCCACATCGCGCACTTGCTCGGCGGCTTTGCGCCGTGCTTTTTCCCATTGGCCTGAGCCGAGTTTGTGCAGCGGCGCTTCATCGGCTGCCACGCCGCTGTAGCGGCTGATTTGCTGCAGCTGGCTCACCGGCACGTACAGCACGGCCTCGCCCGCGTATTCCAAATGCAGGAATTCCTGCAGGGCGGGGCTGCCATCGGGGTTTTTCTGCCCCATGTCCATATTGACCAGGCCGTGGTAGCGCCCAATGCCGTGCTGTGCATGCACGACCGGGTCGCCCAGCTTCAATTCGGCCAGGTCCTTGATCAGCGAGTCGACATTGCTGGCTTGTTCATGGCGCTTGCGCTTGCGGGTGGTGGGCTCGGCATTGAACAGCTCGGTTTCTGTGACCAGATCAATGCCAGCATCCAGCCAGCCAAAGCCGCGTTGCAATGCGCTGGTGGCAATGCCGATTTTTTCATCGCTGCTCTGAAATTCGGCCAGGCTGTCAAAGCCGGGGCTGCTCAGGCCACTGGCCCGCAGGAAATCGGCCAATGTTTCACGCCGCCCAGCGCTCTCGGCCAGCACCAGCACCCGTTGCTGGGTAGTGCGCAAATGGCTTTGCAGGCGTGCCAATGGGTCATCGGCACCGCGAACTGCCGAGATATCGGGGAGGGCCTGAAAATCGGCAGCTGCATGGCTGGCCTCGCTGTGGGCCGCGGCCTCATCGGCTGCGGGGCGCAGCGACAATTGCGCCAGTGGCTTGCACAGGCTGTAGAACTCTTCGGTGCTGAGAAACAGCGCAGCAGGCGGCAGGGCTGGGCGCTCTTGATCGCCTTGCAGCAGGCGGTAGCGCTCTTGCGTGTCTTGCCAAAAGCGCTGCAGCGACTGGTCCAGCGGGCCGTGCAAGACCAGTGAGGTGTGCTCGCCCAGGTAATCGAAGACGGTGGCCGTTTCTTCAAAAAACAGCGGCAGGTAATACTCAATACCGGCAGTGGCCACGCCATTGCCCATGTCTTTGTAGATGCGGCTTTTGGTCGGGTCGCCTTCGAGCAGTTCGCGCCAACGGCCGCGAAACTGCTTGCGTGCGTCTTCGTCCATCGGGAATTCGCGCCCAGGCAAGAGGCGAATTTCCGGCACCGGGTACTGGCTGCGCTGGGTGTCTGGGTCGAAGGTGCGGATCGAGTCGATTTCGTTGTCGAATAAATCGATCCGGTAGGGCAGCGCTGCGCCATTCGGGTACAGGTCAATCAAACTGCCGCGCACGGCGTATTCACCGGGGCTGACGACCTGGCTGACATGCTGGTAGCCAGCCATCGTCAACTGCTCTTTGAGCTTGGCCTCATTGAGCCTTTGCCCTGATTTGAAAGCAAAGGTGTAGGCCGCCAAAAACGACGGCGGTGCCAGGCGGTACAGCGCGGTAGTGGCTGGAATCAACAGCACATCCGCCTCGCCTTGCTGGATGCTCCACAAGCTGGCCAAGCGCTCGCTGATCAAATCCTGGTGGGGCGAGAAGCTGTCGTAGGGCAGGGTTTCCCAATCAGGGAACAGCACGGGTTTGAGGGTCGGCTCAAAAAACACCATCTCGCGCAGCAGGCGCAAGGCGTCGCGGGCGTCAGCCGTGACAATCGCCGTGCGTTTGCCCTGCGCTTTTTCACGCTGCGCCAGTTGGCACAGCAGCAGTGCATCGGCAGAGCCCACTGGCATGGGCATGGTGTAGCGGTGTCCCGGGGTGATTTTGGGGAGATTCATCGACATGTGTGAGATGCAGTGTGGGCCATGGCCTGCGCTGTGGCCGTGCTCGCCTCAAAATGGGCGTGTGGCGAGTCAGGCTAAGACAGTCGCTGCAGTACCCAAAAGCGAAAAATAAAAACACCAATACCCCATGTCAATGGGGTATGGCTGTCAGTTACGCAGGGCATTTTATAAGCAGATGCAAACTGGCGTGCGCTGTAGGACACAGCTGCCACACAACGGCGTTGGTTTCATTGGAGCTTGTATTGCGAGATTGCGGCTTCGAGAGCTTTCATATGGTCTAGGGAAGCTGGGCGTGACCAGCAACGCAGCGGTGACGGTGGGCAGGTCTTGGGCACGATGAATCGGTGCAAAGACCATTGAAAACGGGTTGGAACTGTCGATGATTGTCATTCTATTGACATATGCGGTCACTACAGTGCCGAGGTTTTACGGCTTTGCCGTTTACTTTTGCTATAGGACCGATTGCATGTTGAACAGATCTTCTTGGAAATGCCTCACCCCAGCGGTGGCCGCAGCCGTATTAGTGGCATGTGGGGGCAGTGACAATGGGTCAAACGCCGTTGAGGTACCAGTGCCAGCCACGAAGTATCGGGTTCTGCCGTACTTGCAAAACCCGTCTTATGACGCGATGACCATTCGCTGGCTGACCGATACCAATGTGCCAGGCACTTTGGTCGTGGAGGGGGTTGGTGCATTTGAGTCCCAGCCTGAGCTGGCCCAGCATTTGGTGTATGCAGAGTCGGAGGTGGCCTATATCCATGGCGACAAGAATAAAGGGGAAATCCACAGCGATACGCCTGCAGGTCAAGCGCCTGTTACCCCTTACATGCACGAAGTGCGTGTGACCGGTCTACAAGCCAACACCCAATACCAATACAAGGTAGAGCAACCAGGTACAGAGCAAGCCTTTAGTGCCCATTTCAAGACGGCACCTGCACAAGGTGCGCGTGCATCACTGCGTTTTGTCGTGATGTCGGATATGGAAACAGAGCCAGAGTCGACGGCAAAAACGGTGGACTGGGCTGCCAGTGCGGCCGCAATCGGCGGCGATAAACTGGAGTCTGATCCAAGCACTTACAAACGCCAGTATCCGGTTGACCAGACGACAGGCTACCAGGCCACGATACGCCATGCAGCGCAGCGCAGCCCAGACTACTGGCTGATTGCGGGTGATTTGGTGGAGAAGGGGGGACGCCAGCTCGATTGGGATGAGTTTTGGCGCCATGGCGCGGGCGAGTGGGGCACATTGGCCTCCACAACCCCGATTTTGCCTGCACTGGGCAATCATGAGAACTATTGGCACCCTACCGAGGGCGCCTACAGTGTGGCTGCGATTGAGCGCGCATACAGCAAGTGGAATACCTATTGGGACTTGCCTGAGAATGGCAGGAGCAATGCCAATTACCAAGGCCGCTACTATCGCCAAGATATGGGGCCAGTCACATTGATCACCTTGGATTCGTCGAATGGTGATGACAATGACCCACTCAAAGATACCAATTTGCTCATTAACGGCGCTCAGGATAGCGTGCCAGATTTCAACCAAGGCACGGCGCAATGGAATTGGGCAGAAGCGCAGCTTGCGGATGCACGTGCGAAAGGCCAGATTGTTTTTGTTCAATGGCACCATATGCCTTTTGGCACCGGTGTACACAGTTATCCATCGGGTAGTGCAGGCATTGCGCAAGGCCAAGACAACCAGTCCGGTGCGCCGATGCGCATCTACCATGAGCTGATGACGCGTTACGGTGTTACCGCGGTTTTCGCTGGCCACGATGAGTTGCTTGAAACGGTATTGCTCGACGGCGTACAGTATTGGGATGTGGGGTTCGCTGGCGATGGATTGCGCGGACCAGGCTATGTGCCAAGCAATACGTATGTGCCCATTGATACCTTGCCGCCAGAGGCGCAGCAGACCCATTGGAGTGCCCATGGCGATGCGCCAGAAGTCTGGGAAGGCGAGCGCCTTGTCAGTGGTGGCAAACACTATGGGTTTTTAGAGGTCGATGTCACCCCTGAAAACCAGGGCTACCGCGTGAAAATGACCCCGCGCTACAACCTGCCAGTCATGGATGTAGCCGGTAAGGCGACAGGGGAGTTCCAATACTTGGCCTACGACAAGGTCGTGGATGTGCTGGTTGCCAACTAAGAGCCTGTTGGCGATCTTTTCGCAGACCGCGCACCGTGCCTTTTGGACTCCAACCCAAAGGGCTAGGCACAAAAAACGCATTGCGGCGTTGCCTGTTTTTTGTGCCTTGCGCGCCAGCGAAAAGCATCGTCAATAGGTTCCAAGACATGGCCGCTGCAGTGGGCTAGGACAGCCCTTGCACCACGGCATGTTTGAACGCACCGAGCGTGTGGCTGCCTTGCCTCATCTATGCCGCAATAACCGCTCGACAGCGGCTATTGAGTGTTGCTGATTGGCTAGTCACACCACATCGGGGCAGCGTTTTGACAATCGGCCTGCGGGTGCCTTATTGGCCAGACGGGTGCGCGCTGGCAGGCAGCAAGTGCGGTGCCAGCGCAGCAGTCGCAGCCAGGCTGGTCATTTCAGAGTGCAGGAAAGGCACCTCAATCACACGCACATCACTGGCATAGGCCTGCCACAGGCCCGCTTGCAGTTGTGGCTTGTTGGCATGGTCTTGGGCTGCGCGCACATGGGTCAGGACGCCGTTGTATGCGCGGTGGTGGTGCTGGCGAATCAGGCGGTTGGTGTCGGTCACCACACGGATCACGCCGGCCAGGGCTGCGTCGGGCAGCTTGCCCAGGGCCGTATCGCCGCTTTGCAGGAAGGCGATCAGCTTGGCCTGGGTATCCAGCTCTGGATAGCCTTCAGGGTCGTAGCCAGCAATCGCCAGCAAGGCCCGCAGTGCCTGCAAAGGCGTGGGTTCGGGTTCGGCACGCCAGACATCGGCCGGGTAGGCGTCTAGCAAGGCCACCAGGCCCAGGCTGCGGCCCATGGCTTGCAGCTCGACCGCCATGGCTTGCGCCAAAATACCGCCCACCGACCAACCCAGCAGGTGGATGGTGCCAGTGGGCTGAACGTCGATGACGCGCTCTGCGTATTGCCGTGCCAACGTGTCAATGCTGTCAGGCAAGGGCGCTGCCGGGTCCAGCGCGGGCGATTGCAGGCCGTAGACTGCGCGCGGCACTGAGTCCGCGGGCATGAACGGCGTTTGCAGCGGGTGCGACAAGGCTCTGGCTAAGTGGCGATAGCCCCAGCTGATGCCGCCTGCGGGGTGAACCACAAACAACGGGCTGTGGTCTTGCCCCTGCTGGCCTGCGCTGCGCTGCCCGCTGGGGGCGGCACTGGCGAGTTGAATCATGGGCGCGAGGCCACTGTCAAAGCTGACTTTTTCGTCATCAATCAAGGCTGCAAATGCCGTGATGGTAGGACTGGCAAACAAGGCGCCCAGACCGGGGTTGCGCTGCCACTGCTCTTGCACCAGGAGCAGCAACTGCACTGCGGCCAGCGAGTCACCGCCGAGGCTGAAGAAGTCGCTATCGGCATCGATCTGGCCCAGCGGCACTTGCAACACGTCGGCAAACAATGCGGCCAGTTGTTGCTCGGTCGCGGTGTGCAGGGTCCGGCCACTGCCGCTGCTGAAAGCGGGCGCAGGCAGGGCTTTGCGGTCGAGCTTGCCGTTGCTGGTCACAGGCCAGTCCTGCATCAGAACAAAGGCGGCCGGCACCATGTAGTCGGGCACTTGGCTGGCAATAAAACGTTTGAAGGCATCGAGCTCAAAATCGCCATTGGCCTGTACATAGGCAACAAGCTTCTTATCGCCAGCGCGGTCTTCGCGCACGATCACATTGCCTCGGCTGATTTGGCCGCTGGCCTGCATTGCGGCATCGATCTCACCGAGTTCAATGCGCAGGCCGCGCAGCTTGACCTGGTGGTCGCTGCGGCCAATGTATTCAAGCGCTGCGTCGCTGCGCCAGCGGGCCAGGTCGCCGGTTTTGTACATGCGCTCGCCAGCGTGGAACGGGTCAGCGACAAAGCTGGCCTTGGTAAGGTCGTCCCGCCCCAGGTAGCCGCGCGCCAGTTGCACACCCGCCAGGTACAGGTCGCCTGCCACGCCGGCAGGTACCGGATGCAATTGGGCGTCCAGCACATACAAACGGGTATTCCAGACCGGATAGCCAATTGGCACAGGGCGTGAGGTGTCTGCGGCATCGGCGGGCCAGAAGCTCACATCGACTGCCGCCTCAGTAGGACCGTACAAATTGTGCAGTTGCGATTGCACCGTGGCATGGGTTTGGTCGCGCAGGTCGGCTGGCAATTCTTCACCGCTGGTGAAAATGCGCTGCATCACAATCCCGCGTGTGCTCGGCTCGGCGACAAACGCCGCCAGCATCGATGGCACGAAATGGCAAGTGCCAATGCGTTGCTGGCGGATGATACGGGCCAGCCAGGCAGGGTCGCGGTGGGCTTCGGGTGGGGCCACTACCAGGGTGGCGCCGCACAGGAACGGCAGGAAAAATTCCCAGACCGACACATCAAAGGTCGCGGGGGTTTTTTGCAGAATGCGGTCGCTGCTCTGAAAGCCGTAGTGCTGGCGCATCCACTCCAGGCGGTTGACGATCGCCTGGTGCTCAATCATCACGCCCTTGGGCTCGCCGGTTGAGCCAGAGGTGTATATCACATAGGCCAGGTCGTGCGGCGAAGGGGGTGTCAATGCACTGACCGCGCTGTCTGTGCTGATCGGCCAGGCGTCAGCGTGCAGCTGCGGCAGCTCGGCTGGCAGCAAATGGCCGTCTTCGGCCAGATTCAGTGCGCACAAGGGCCTGGCCAAGCGGACCACGCGTGCCAGCCGCTCAGGCGGGTGCTGCAAATCCAGCGGCAGATAAGCACCACCTGCGCGTTGCACGGCAATCAAGGCGATGACCAATTCCAGCGAACGGGGCAGGGCGACTGCAACCACACTGTCTTTGCCCACGCCCTGGGCTTGCAAGGCCAGTGCCAGTGCCCGCGTGCGCGTTTCTAATTCCGCGTAGGTCAGCACCTGGCCCTCAAACTCCAGTGCTGGCGCTTGTGGGCTGCGGCGCATTTGCGCCTCAATGAGGGCCACCAGGGTGGTGCTGGGCACCGGGTGGGCCGTGGCATTGACACCATGCACATAGCGCTGCGCTTCGGCTGGGCTGGCCAGCACGATTTCGCCCAAGGTGCGGGCTTTGAGCGCTTGGCTGATGAAGTGTGGCAAACGCTGCAGGTGGGCCTGCACGCTGGCCAAGTCGTACAGTTCTGGGTTAGCTTCGATCTCCAGTTCCAGCGTTTGCCGGGCGTCACCGCGAAAACCAATCGTGATGTCGTCAATCGGGCCGGTGCCCAAAATTTCCAGGTGCGCTTGCAGGCCATTCAGGTGAATGGGTTTATAGAACGGCTGCACATTGATCAGTGGGCCAAACAGGCGGCGGTTGCCGCCCAGCAAACCCAGATCGCGGCGCAATTGCTCGCTGCGATAGCGGCCATGGCGGCGCGCGCGCAATTGTGCGCCGGCCATGCTTTGTACAAATTCCAGTGTGTTGTGGTTGGCCTCGGCGGCGATGCGCAGCGGCAGAATATTCATCACCATGGCCGGCACGCGGGCACTGACACTGCCTAAGCGGCCCATGTAGGGAATGCCGACCACGGTTTCTTCGGCGGCGGCCATGCGCTGGCAGTACAGTGCGACCAAGGCCGTCAGCACATCGGGCCAAGGGGTGGCTGCTTGTTCGGCAAAGTCCAGCAATGCTGCGCGCCAAGCGGCATCGAGCGGCTCGCGCAGATGCAGGCAATGGTGGGCAGCGATGGCTTTGGCACTCGGGTTATTGGCCATGCTGGCCACTTCAGGCGCGGCCTGAAATTGTGCCTGCCAATAGGCGGCGTCTTTGAGGCGTTTGTCGCTGCCCTGGTAGTGGGCGGCTTCTTGCAGTACAGCGTCGAGCGAGCCCAGCGGACGCGCTTGCATGGCTGCTGTTGGGCCTGGCTCAGCGCCTAACTGGGCGTTGTACAACTCGACAACACGACTCTCCCACAAGGCCATGCCGTAGCCGTCGTTGAGCAAATGGTGGGCGCGCTGGTACCAAACAGCATGCGCATCGCTCAATAAGAACAAGCACTGGCGAGCCAAGCGGTCTTGGTGCGGGTTCAATGCCTGACCCATATCGGCCTGCATGGCTTGGCGTGCATTGTCCATAGCCGCTTGCAGCTGCGCCTCTGTGGTGCCAGCGGTGTTGGCGCGCCAGTCCAGCACTTCCAGCGTCGGCAGGTGCGTGGCGTCCACATACTGCTCTACGCCCTGCGCGGTTTCTCTAAAGCGCAGCTGCAAGCTGAGTGCTTCGCTGCTGGCCTGGTTGGCCGCTGCCGTAAAGGCCGCGATGTCCAGCGGGCCTTGCAGCCACAGTGCATGGCCGGTATTGAAGCTGGGATTGGCCGGGTTGAGTTTCTGGGCATACCATAGCCCTGATTGGGCTTCGCTTAAAGGCCAGACAGTGGCATCGGTGGCTGGGAGTCTGTCTGGTGCATTCATGAGAGGCATGGCGCAAATTGCATGGGAAAGTGACTGGGCCAGTCCTAAAGCCGACTGCCGCAGCGAAATCGAACCATGGTCTGTACAGGCCATGGGCGTTGGAGCGGCTTTAACGCGTTCTAAGCGTTGATTTGGGCCAGGCGCTTTTGCACCACACTCCACCAGCCATCCAGCGTTGAGTGCTCGGCAATCTCAGAGAAATCCAGGCCAATGCCGGTTTCATTCCAGGTCACCAGCAGGTTCAGAACCCGCATTGAGTCTAGGCCCATGTCCATCAAATTGTCATCAAGCAGGATGTTCTCTGGTGATTCATGCACCATACGGGCGATATCGGCTCGCATGCGTTCGAGGGTCAGGGTGTTCGTAGTCATCGGGATGGAATGGGGCAATGTATGGCCTTGCCACTGCTTGACTGGCGCTATGCCAATGCATCAAAGGTGGCTTGGTTGGGCCATTCAGGCTCCTGAAAAAGCGAAGCCTTTATTCTGCCATAAGAATGTTAAATAAAACTCATTATCACCTGAGAGGTGCTTGAATTTTTCACTGCCCGATTTAGATCGTAAACACGTTCTTAGGGACTTTGTTGACGCAGCAGCTTGGCAATGCCATTCAATCGCGTGAGACAGGTCAGCAAAGAGCCCGCAGCTATCAGCACGCTGGCAAGCAGCAAGCTAAAGAGCGTGTGGTTCAGTGGCCACTCCAGCATGGCCAGCAAGCAGGCAATGGTCATGATGGCCATGCGGTGTTGTTTGGCCATGGGGCCTCTGAACGATTGAGGCAGGTTCAAGGAGCCGCCCAACACGCGAATATAGGCAGTCAGTGCCGCGGCCAAGGCCCCCAACCAGCCCAGCCAATCATGGCCAATCGCATAACCCAGGGCGACAATCAAAATCGTGTCGGCAACGCGGTCGGGCACTTCGTTGTACAAAGCACCAGTGGCGGTTTTTTTGCCGCCTTCAATCGCGACCATGCCATCGATGACATTGCACAATAGGCGCAGCTGGATGCCAACAATGCAGGCCAGCATATTCCAGCCCATGGGCAATAACAGCAAGCCCAGCGCGCCAAGACCCGCAAACACCATGCTGGCTACCGAGATCATATTGGGCGTGATCTGGGAGTGGGCCAGGCTGCGGCTGAGGCTTTGAATCCAGCGGTTCGAGCGCGATTTGATCGGGCGTCGGGCCATGTCTTCTTCTTGATTCAGAGGCGGCTGCGGAAGGGGGGAGGAGGGCTCGGTCATAGGCTTTCAATGGAAAAGGGCCTGCCATGCACGAGGTCAGGCCTGCATGCATAGAGGGCGCGCCCAAGATAGGGGCAGCAGCGCGCTGTTGAAGGAAAGTGCCAATATGCGCTGAGATGGCATTGTGCGCCAGTATCATGCTGGCACAATTGTGAATCAGGCAACGATATGAAATTGAAAATCATTGTGGGTACGGCCAGTGACAACGCACTGTATGTTGCCCAAGCGGTTCAGGCAGCATTGGCTGCGGAATTTGAAGCCATCGATCTGCATTTGGCCAATGCTCAGAGCCAAGCAGAACTCTTGGATTTGGCTGCTGACGAGGTGGCCTTGGTTTGCACTTCTACGCATGGCAATGGCGATGTGCCGGAGAATTTGCAGCCTTTGTATGCGGATTTGGACCAGCACCCCCGTTATTTGGGTGGTTTGCGCTATGGGGTGATTGCGCTGGGCGACAGTTTTTATGGCGACACCTATGCGGCAGGCGGCAGATTGTTCGATGCCAGATTGCAGGATTTGGGTGCCCAACGCGTGGGCGATATGTTGCTGCTCGATGCCAGTGAAGACGCTGATGCCGAGGCCATTGCTGCCGAGTGGGCGCAAGCATGGGTTAAGAGCCTGGGCTGACCATGCCTTTTTGGGGCAGTTGCCAGTGGAGGGGGCTCTGCAGGGCATATACAAGCCATGCTGCAAAGGTGTTGCCATGCTGCTTGCATTGCACCGCTTTACCGGGGGCGCCGCCAGCTGTGTAAGCAGGTTCTTAAGGCGCTGGATTGCTGATCAAAAAGCTGATGCTGGGCACTGGCTTGCCATGGTCGAGCGGTAATGGGCTGGCTTTTTGAATGGCATTGACGGCCATTGCATCCATGGCGGCAACCCCGCTGCTGTGCTGCACCTTGGCGCTGGTGACATGGCCCGTTTCGTCCATGCTGACAAGCACCTCCACCGTTGCGTTGATGGTGGCGGCAGGCACATGCACCACGTAGTCTTGCAGCTTTGCCTGTACCAGTTGGCCATACTCGGCTACACGCGCAACGGATGGGGCTTGCGCTTGCACAAGCCCTGCGCAGGCAAGGCAGCAAGCGGCCAGCAGAGTGAAAAACCGCATCAGGGACTCCTTGAGCTAGGCAGTGGTGCTGCGTGATGGATTGCAAACCCTTGTTGAGATTGAATGTTAGCCCTTGCCGTTGATGGGTTCGAATACATACGACAGTTGGTCATCAATGACCTCACCATCAAATGCATAGGCCCACTCCAGTTTGTGGAATTGGGTCACATGGCATTTGAGTTGAAAGAGCAGCGCATGGCCTGCCTCATCTCGGCTGCTGGCTTGAAGAATGGCTGAGTAACCTAGGCCATCTGCATCGGTGTAATAGCCGCCTTCGCGCAGAGCAAAGTCTGCAGGGTGGAAGGTGTGTGATAGCTCGACTTGATCGGCCTCGTACTCGACGGTGATGTAGCCAGTCAGTTCGAATTGCATCTGGGTAATGTCTGAATTGCTCATAGCTGCCTTGGTTGTGAGTGGATTGATGCATTGTTTATAACGCATCTTGGCGGTCTGTATTGCCAAACCCCGCAATGAGCTGATTGCGCATGTGAGCGGCTTTGAGCAGACTCTTGCAAAAGACACGGTTGCACGGGCGTTGGCCAGGCGCTTGTTGGTCGCGCGAACAGCTGCGCATAGTGGTTGCGCTTGTTTTTTGGATGTGCCCTTTGGCGGCCATGTGGCAATGGTCTGGGTTATATTTCCAATATTGATTATTTTTTAGTCAGTTTGCTTGACCATATATTCAATTGTTTGGGCCATTGCGAGATGATGGCGGCTCTTGCAACTACCTGACTTTTGCCATGCCGCGCAAACGAAAACCCAACTACTTTCGCTCGCTGTATTTGCTGCCTTACGCCTTGCTTGCAGTGTGTGCTCCCATCCTGTTTCAGCAAACCATGGGTGTCATCAGTGAGCTGGGCAATATGCCGATGAAGCCCTACGGTGGCATTCCGTTGTGGATTCTTTTGGTGACCTACGGCTGGGCAGCTTACGCGCTTGCGGCTTCAGTGTGGCGTTTTTACAAGGACCATGTGTTGGGGGAGTACTACGCCGACGTGGTGATGGGGCGGGATCGGTATCAGGAGTTGTGATGACTGGAGGCTGCGAATAAAAAGCCCTCTGGCTGTTGAGCGCCAAGGGCTTGTATCTCTGGAGCATATCCAGACAAAAGAAAAGGCCCTGAAGGGCCTTGATTCTTTTTGAATTCGATGGGGTGACTGATGGGGTTCG
>NZ_SSWX01000038.1 GCF_004803635.1 Lampropedia aestuarii
TCTCGATGGCGGCGACTTCGCCGATGAGGGCCTGGCAATCGATGTTGGCGTCTTGGCTTTTAAAGCCCACGGTGAATTGGTAGAGCTGGCTAAGTGCTTCGTGGCCTTGGAGCTGGTAGGCCCATAAGGCATTACCCAAAGGGGTGTGGGCAGTTAAAAAACGATTCATGGCGAATGCTCCCTCTTTCCCTGCTTATTGCTTGGTGCTGTACGCCTGCCATCGACCTAGGTCGGCAGGCGCACTAGCGATCCTTAGGCTTGTACGTTTTGTTTAACGTCCCACCCACCCGTGGTCGCTGCACCCAACGAACCGTTGGCGTTTTGTTCTTTGACTTCTACTTTGATCTTGGCGTAGGAGATGCCTACCGTTTCTTTGACGCGTGCATCATCGGTCGAGCCCGAAGGACCGGCGTGGGTAATGATGGCGTCAGAGAGGGTGATGGTGAAGTACACCTGGGAGCCATCGCCGACTTTGGCTGCTTCCAGCTTGACTTCGCCGATGTGTTTGCCTGATGCGCAGTACTGCATCAGGTTGGGGGTGGCTTTGTCGGCATAGTGTTCAAAGGTCAGTGCGTCAAAGTTGGCCTTGCCCACGCCTGCGCCACCGCCAGTGAAGCTCGAGCTCGATTGCGAGACGCCGTAACTGAACGACAATACGTCAATCCAGCCCGCATGCTTGGAGTCTTTCGACTCGCCGCTGATGCCGTCAATTTTGATAAAGAAATCCTGTAGCGATGCCATAACATTCCCTCTCTGCTGTTGATGAACAAGCTTGCTAGTGGAACGTTTATTGGTGGAAGAACCAATAGGGGAAATGCAAACAAATGAAATCTGTTGTGGATTGGCTGATGTTTGTTTTTTTAGGAGTCTCTCAAAACCTCAATCCCGAAAAATTCGCATCAATTAAATCAATGAGTTGCAGGCAATGAATTCGCGTTTTAGGGCTTATGAGAGGTTCCCTTTTTGTTATTGCTGGTTTTTGGGGGGAGATACCGTTGCTGTGGCAGCGGCTGTGCGTCGCAGTGGGGCGCCGCCGCAGCGGGCGTGGTTGCATTCAAGGCGGGCTGATTGTTGATGGCCTGCCTCGCACTACCAGTCCAATGGATTTGCGTAAAGATGTTGGCACGTGTGTTGCGGCCAGTGCCAAGCCGGGCAATGAAGGGCTGCTGACCAGCCGCGAAGACAATCTATGGGCCAGCGAAGCTGGCCCCCATCAGGGTTCGGCGCAAATGACCTAGATGACCAGGTATTAAGCCAAGGCGTTCAAGGTTTCGCCGACGGCATCGAACAGACTGTGCAATTGCTCGCGCGTGGTCGTGAAGGGCGGTGCAAACTGCAGGGTGTCGCCGCCAAAGCGCACATAAAAGCCTTTGCGCCACAGGGCCAAGCCGGCCTCGAATGGGCGAATCGCAGGGTCGCCATCACGGGGTGCAAGCTGTATCGCACCGGCAGCGCCCAGGTTGCGGATGTCGATCACATGCTTGCATTGGCGCAGGCCGTGAATGGCCTCTTCCAATTGTGGTGCCAACGCGGCTGCTTGGGAGACCAGGTCCTCGCGCTCGAGTAATTCAAGCGTGGCAAGGCCTGCAGCGACAGCAACCGGGTGGGCGGAGTAGGTGTAGCCCTGCGTGAACTCAACCAGATGCTCAGGCGTGTTTTGCTGCATGAAGGTGTTGTAGATTTCACTGCTGGCCACCACCGCGCCCAACGGAATCGCGCCATTGGTGATTTGCTTGGCGAAGTTGGCAATGTCGGGCGTGACACCAAAATACGCTGCGCCGGTGCTTGCTCCAAGGCGGCCAAACCCGGTGATGACTTCATCAAATATCAGCAGGATATTGTGCTGCTCGGTGATCTCTCGCAGGCGCTGCAGATAACCTTGTGGTGGCACCAGCACGCCGGCCGAGCCGGACATGGGCTCCACAATCACGGCCGCGATATTGCTGGCGTCGTGCAGCTCGATCAGTTTGAGCAATTCATTGGCCAGCTCTACGCCGCCATGCTCAGCCTGGCCACGGCTAAAGGTGGCCGAGGCTTGCCAGGTGTGTGGCAGGTGGTCGGCATCCAGTAATTGGCCATAGACTTTGCGGTTGGCCCCAATGCCGCCTACGCTGGTGCCGCCGATATTGACACCGTGGTAGCCACGCGCACGGCCAATCAGCTTGGTTTTGGAGGCTTGGCCTTTGAGGCGCCAGTAGGCGCGCGCGAGCTTGAGGGCGGTATCGGCGCATTCCGAGCCTGAGCTGGTGAAGAACACATGGTTCAGATCACCAGCTGTGAGCTGCGCAATCTTGTCGGCCAGCACAAAGGCATTGGGGTGGCTGAATTGGAAAGCCGGCGCGTAGTCCAGCGTGTTCAGCTGCTGTGCTACTGCCGCTTGGATTTCTGGGCGGTTGTGGCCAGCACCACAGCACCAAAGACCGGACAAGGCATCAAAAATCTGGCGGCCATCCTGGTCGAAGAGGTAATTGCCTTGCGCACGTGTGACCAAACGCGGGTCGCGGTGGAACTGGCGGTTGGCGGTGAATGGCATCCAATGCGCTTGCAGGTTCAGCGCAGGCGAGGTGGCATGGGCGGCGCTGTCATGGTGGTGCATGCAAAATCTCCTAAATACTTCGATGTTGATCGGCAGATTGGGCCATTGTGCGGGTTATTTGGATTAGTAAAATACAATGTTGATTAAGTTCACTTATTGATTTGTTCATTTATGCGGTCTCAAGCGCTCAAACAGGTGGCTGACTTGGACATCCGGCTGCTGCGGGTGTTCAAAACCGTGGTTGAGGCGGGTAGTTTTGCCGGGGCGGAAAGTGCGCTCGGCATCACGCCTTCGGCCATTAGTGTGCATATGAGCGATCTGGAAGCGCGGCTGGGTATGCGCTTGTGCCAGCGCGGCCGCGCTGGTTTTGCACTCACGGACCAGGGCCGCGAGGTTTTGCGTGCGACCGAAACCTTGCTGGCTGCTGTCGAGGATTTTCGTGGTGAGATCAACCAATTGCACCGCAGTTTGCGCGGTGATTTGAATGTCGGTTTGATCAACAACCTGGTCACCGAGCCGCGTATGCAAGTGACCTCGGCGTTGGAGTTCATCAGCCGCCAAAGCAGTGAGGTGCGCATCAACCTGAGTATGAACACGCCCAGTGAGATCGAGCTAGGCCTGATGGATGGCCGCATGCATGTGGGCGTGCTGCCTTGGATTGCGAGCTTGTCGGGGCTGGAGTACCGGGCCTTGTATGACGAGCAGTCCTTGCTGTATTGCAGCGAGCGCCACCCATTGTTTGCAAACGCAAGCCAAGCCAGCCAGCACGATTTGCAGGCGGCTGCCACGGTCGCGCCCAACTACCCGATGTCACAGCAAGCCACTGCTTTGCACCAGGGCTTGCATTGCACGGCAACAGCCAGCAATCGCGAGGCCATTGCGTTCTTGATTCTGTCGGGCCAGTACATTGGTTTTTTGCCCAGCCATTACGCAGCTGCCTGGGTGGACAAGGGCCAGATGGCAGTTTTGATGCCTGAACGTATGCACTTCAGCGTGCAATTGGCCATTGCCACCCGCAAGGGGCGCCGCGAAAACCAGCTGCTGGAGCTGTTTTTGACGGCCTTGGAAGCGCAGGCTGGCGAGCGTTAAAACATCGGCTTGTCATCGCCGAAAGAGGCCTGCGACTCGGTATTGATCACACTGGCTTTTTGCGTGTGCATGTCTAGCGTGCAGCCTTCGTTGATTGTCCGTGTGCTGTTTTGTTGCAGTTGCTCTTGCAAGACAGCCGCGTTTTGGTCAGGCACGAGCTGGTTGGCATCGCCTTGCAAGGCTTTGATGCGCTCGTCATGCGCCTGGGTACGGCCCACCATGCTGCGCTTGCAGCCTATGCGGGTGTAATTCGCGCCCTTGGTGGCGCAGTGCTTGGCATTCCCTTGCAGATCTGCAATCGCCTCTGGTGTCAACTGTTATTTAGCCACTGCAGTCGCCCCAACGCTCAGGCTGTTGTCTTCAAACACCGCCACTTATTTGACCATCACAGCGGCTGCAACCAGGCAGTTTTTGCCAATCATCACAGCGTTGAGCACAATCGCGCCAGTGCTTGTCAAAGCGCCGTCGCCCACCGTGCAGCCATGCAGCATGGCCTGGTGGCCGGTGGTCACATCTTGCCCAATGTGCAATGGAGAACCGGGGTTTGAATGCAGCACGGCGCCGTCTTGCACATTGGTTCTGGCGCCAAGGTGCATGGTTTCGTTGTCGGCCAGAATCATCGCGTTGAACCAGACCCTCGACTTGGCTGGTCAGGCGAGCATCGCCAATCACGTGCGCGCCAGGGGTAAAAGTGGTGTTGGCAGCGCTTATTGCGGTGTAAGGCCTGCGTTTTTGGCCAGCACATCGTATTTTTGACGCTCACTGGCAATGTATTCTCGGGTGTAGGCCGGCGGGTGCAGCGTGACGGTATTGCCTTGCTTGTCCATGGCCTCCATCACGCTGGGCTGTTGGTAGGCGTGCTTGAGCGCGGTATACATCTGATCGACCGTGTCTTGCGACAGGCCTTTGGGGCCAACCACGGCGACCCAGCCTTCGACGACATAGTCGGGATAGCCTTGCTGGATGGCAGTAGGAATGTTGGGGAACGAGGCGATGGGCTCTGGCGTACAACTGGCCAATACCTTCAAACGCCCGGCCTCCAGTTGCCCACGGATGGCAGGCAGGGCAATCACGCCCCAGTCAACCTGGCCGCCAATCATGTCGGCCACCAGGGGGCCGGTGCCACGGTAGGGCACATGGGTCGATTGCGTGCCGGTCAGTTGCAGGAATTGCTCAGCGGCCAAATGCAAAATGGTGCCATTGCCAGACGAGCCGAAGTTGTAAGTGTCGGGCGACTTTTTCAGCAGGGCTTGCAGCTCTTGCAGGTTGTTGGCAGGAAAGTCGGCGCGGGCAACCAGCAGCAGCGGCGAGGTGCAGACGATAGAGATCGGAGTGATGTCGGCGACCGGATCAAAGCTCAGGTTTTTGACCACCGACGGGAAAATCACATGGTTGTTGGAGACAAAGCCCAAGGTTGCCCCATCGGGAGCGGCGCGCACAATGCCTTGCGTGCCAATCACGCCGCCCGCGCCGGGCTGGTTGTCGACCACAACGGCTTTGCCGCCCAGCGCCTCGCTCAAGGCCTGACTGGCTGAGCGGGCAATCGCGTCCACGCCTGAGCCTGCGCTCAATGGCAAAATAAAACGCACGGCGGTGTTGGCCTGGGCCTGCGGAAAATGCGTGGCCAGCCACAGCCCTGCAACGCCAGCGAGGCTGCGTTGCACCAGCGTGCGGCGGGTGATGAATCGGTGAGCGGGCATGTCTGTCTCCTGTGTTATTGGGAATCTGGCTTGGCGCCGCATGGCTTGGCATGGTGGCCATTGCGCATGCAACGCGCACTGTGCAGCAGCGTTTTAAGCGATGACGGCATCGGCGCGCAGCGACGCGATGGCCGCTGGCCCATAGCCAAGCTCTTGCAGCAAGTCGTTGGCGTGCTCACTGATCGCAGGTGGATGGCTGCGCACGCCCAATCGCTCACCAGCCAGCGTAAACGGCAGCAAGGTGGTTTTGACAACCGCATCGGCATTGGCGCCATCGGGCAAGCGGATATCGGCCAGTCCCCCGGTTGCGATCAAGTGTTCATCGTCAAACAATTCCTCGGGTTTGCGGATTGGCGCATACGGCAAGCCCGCTTGCTCCATGATTCGGGCCAGCTCCGCGGCGCTGTGATGGGCCAGGCGTGTGCGCAAAGTGGCCAGCAAGGACTCACGCTGTTCCACGCGCGCATTGTTGGTGGCCAGTAGCGGGTCAGCCAGCAGATCGTCAAAGCCCAGCGCGTTGCAAAACACGCGCCACTGCGCGTCGCTGACCGCGGCCAGGAAGATTTGCTCACCATCCCGTACATCAAACACATCATAGACCGCCCATGCCGAAATGCGCGCTGGCATCGGTGCAGCGGGCTGGCCTGTGACGGCGTACTGCATCATGTGCTGGCCGACCAGAAAAACGTTGTTCTCAAACAGCGCGCTTTGCACCTCCATGCCTTTGCCGGTGATGCCGCGTTGCACCAGTGCGCCCAGCACGCCAATGGCGCCAAACAAGCCGCCCATGATGTCATTGACGCTGGTGCCGGCTCTGAGTGGGTCGCCGGGGCGGCCCGTCATGTAGGCCAAGCCGCCCATCATTTGCACGACCTCGTCCAAGGCCGTGCGGTGTTCGTAGGGGCCAGGCAAAAAGCCTTTGTGTGCGACATATATCAGCTTGCTGTTGTGCGCTGACAGTGACGCATAGTCCAGCCCATACTTGGCCAGCGTGCCTGGCTTGAAGTTCTCGGCCACCACATCGGCGGTAGCGCAGAGCTCACGGGCAATTTGCGCGCCTTGGGGGCTGTGCAAATCCAGGGCGATGCTTTTCTTATTGCGGTTGAACATGGGAAAAAACCCCGCGCCAGCGCCCAGTAGAAAACGTGTGCGGTCGCCGTTGACGGGTTCGACCTTGATCACTTCGGCACCCAAATCCGCCAGCACCATGCCGCAGGTTGGGCCCATCACCATGTGGGTGAATTCGATGACGCGCAGGCCTTTGAGCGGCTGGGTCGCCGTGTTGGCGCTGTTCTCGTTGGCAGAATGGTCAGCACGGGAATCACAAGCAGTAGTGGACATGGTGTTTCTCTCAGTCAGCAAGCGCAGCAAGGGGGGCTGTCGCATCGGTGGGCAGCATGGTTTTGGGCAAGCCAGCGCGCCAGATCGCACCCTGGAAATTCTCGCCTGCCAGTTCCTGGGTGATGTGCGTGCGCAGTTGCAGTAAGCCGTCCAGCGCAACGCCGGTGGCCAAGCCCATGCTGTGCATCAAAAACACCAGGTCTTCGGCGTTGACGTTGCCGCTGGCACCGGGCGCATGGGGGCAGCCGCCAATGCCGGCCACGCAGACATCAAAGCGGCGGATGCCGGTCTCGAGCGCCGCCATCACATTGGCCAGGCCCAAACCGCGTGTGTCATGGAAGTGCGCGCAGCTCAGCCGCTCACCGGCAATCGCGAATGTGCGCTCAAACAGCTGTTTGACTTGCAAGGGGTTCGCATAACCCACGGTGTCGGCCAGGCTGACGTGGTCTGCGCCTACGTGCAAGACCGCCTCTACCAGGCGCAGCACCTCATCTGATTCGACCGCACCTTGCAGTGTGCAGCCAAAGGCCGTGCTCATGCCCACCTCCAGCTGGCAGGACGAGCCTGCAGCATCAATGGCTTCACGGATACGGGCAATGTCCTCGACCGCCTGGTCCGGTGTTTTGCGCAGATTGGCCAGGCTGTGCGCATGGCTGGCAGACAGGGGCAGAACCATCAGGTCGGCGCCGCTGTCAATCGCAGCCAGCGCGCCTTTGAGGTTGGGCACCAGCACCGAAACCTGTAAACCCGGCAGTTGCTTGGCTGCTGCCACGATCTGCGCGGTATCGGCCAATTGAGGCAGACGCTGCGGTGGCACAAATGAACCCACTTCAATCTCGCGCAGGCCTGCGTCGTACAAGGCTTGCAGCCACTGCAGTTTGTTGGCTGTAGGAACCGTGCGGGCAATGTTTTGCAAACCATCGCGCAAGGTGGTGTCACGCACCACAACGCTGTTTGAGGTCTTCATCTGGAGTTCCTGGTGTGAATTGTGTAGAACGTATGGCAGGAGTTTAGGAATTCCTAAATAAAATAAGAAGTGGTAATATTTCTTTTTAAAATTCACTTTTGGGAATCTTTGGATTATTTGCACGATGCGCCGCCCAGATTACGATTTGACCAGCCTGCGTTTGTTCATTGCCGTGTGTGACCATGGCAATATTGCCCGTGTGGCCGAGCAAGAGCACATGGTCAACTCGGCCGTCAGTAAACGCATGGCCCAGCTGGAGCAGCAAGCAGGCAGCGCCTTGCTGGAGCGCCGCCGCTACGGTGTGCGGCCCACAGCGGCGGGGGAGACGGTGCTGGCCTATGCACAGGAAATGCTGTCGATTGCCAGGCGGCTGGAGGACGCCATGCATGGCTATAGCTCGGGTGTGCGTGGCCAGGTCAGGGTGCTGGCCAATGCCTCGGTGATGGCTGAAGCCTTGGCTGATGATGTCGTGGCCTTTATGCAAATGCCACAGTACGCCAATATCCGCATTGACATTGAAGAGCGCTTAAGCCCGGCGGTGATCAGTGGCGTGCGCGAGGGCAGCGCGTCGGTAGGCATTGTGTGGAGCCGTGTTGACTTGCACGAGCTGCAGTCGCGTCCATACCGCTGCGACCATTTGGGCGTTGTCGTGCACCGCGAGCACCCATTGGCTCAGGCCAAGACCCAAGCCGTGGCGTTCGCCGATACGCTGGAGTGGGAACATGTGGGCCTGCCCGGCACCAGCAGCATCCAGCGCCTGTTTGAGCAGACTGCACTGGCGCACGGCAAGCGCTTGCGTGGCAAAGTGGTGGTGTCCAGCTACGAGTCGGCGATGCGCGTGGTCTCTGCGCAATTGGCCATATGTGTGGTGCCAATGGAGCTGTTTGGCGAAGCAGCGGCTTACCAAAAGCTGGTGCACATACCACTGACCGACGACTGGGCGGTGCGCCAGTTTGTGCTGTGCTACCGCGATGAGGCCGCACTGTCGCCCTCGGCGTTGGCGTTTGTGCGCCATCTGGCGGCAGACTAAACGCCTGTTCATGGCCAGTCAGATGGACCGAAAAGCCTTGATTGTTTGCGAAGGAAGCTCGCCAAAACGTTGCCGATAACTGGCCGAGAATACTCCCATGCTGCAGTAGCCCCATTGGGCCGCAATACTGGCTACCGTGGCGCTGGGGCCTGCGCTGAGCAAGTCACGGCGGATGCCTTGCAGCCGTGTCTCACGCAGGCACATATGCACCGTGGTGCCGCGAAACCGGCGAAACGCGCCTGACAGCGAGCGCACGCTGGCGCCAACGGCTGCTGCGATCTCCGATACCGTTGGTGCCTGGCGGGCATGGCGCGCAATATAGTCTTCGGCATCGCGCACCAGCTTTGGGGCTAGCTGTGGCGGAGGACCCAGCGCAGCGACCCCGTTGAGCGACTGGGTCCACTGCATCAGCAAATGCATGCCTATTGCTTCTTCGACATGCCGCCCAAGCGGGCCAGTGGCCATTTGCGCCGGGAACTCGGCCATACAGCGGCACGCATACTCCATCAAGGCCAGCCAGCCCGAGCCTTGCCCGCCAAAACGCACTTTCTGTTGCCAAAGCCGCGCATCGGGGGGCTGGCCATACATGCGCTCGTACAGGTCTGCCAGCAGCTGGTGCGGCATTGTGACGTTGACTTGCAAATGCTGGGAATCGAAGTCGACCCAATAGTCAGTGCGGCTGGTGTCGACCAGAAAGGCTTCACCCACGCCGGTATCGGCCGGTTTGCGGGAGTCGATCCAATGCCGTGCATTGCCTCGGATGGTCGTCAGTACGATCGCCAGGTCTTCCTGCTGCGACCAGTTCTTGACGTGGACCGGGATATTGTAGGAAAAGCGGCTGAGGATGCTGCTGCCAATCTGAGACGCATACATGCGTGCATCTGGTGACTGGGCCTGCCCGGTTGGCGAGACCTCATAGGGCATGTAAATGCGCTTGGACCAGCCCAGCATCTCATCCCAGTCACTGGTGCTGACCACATGGTGTGCCTCGGTGCGTGTGCCCCGGGCATCGACGATCAACGCGCTTTGTAGTGCCCCCATGTCTCCACCTTATAAGATCATCAACAGGTCTTACCAACGTGCCTGGCGGTGCCTGCGCAGGAAAGTGCAGACGGCTCTTGCGCGTTGCTTTTTTGGACAATGTCTGTAGACGGCAGGCCGCTGTCTTTAAGCGGCAACTAATGCTCGTTGGGTGAAATTCTAGCGTTAAAAACAACCGCTGCAATGCCAGAATTTAGGCGTTCTGGACGAGCAAGGCGCAGGCCAGAATGACTATGCAAAAAACGCCTACAGGAGACAAATATGAACATGCAACTCAAGCACTGGGCCGATGGCATTTTGAAAAACACGGTCAATGCTGCAGGCGGTGCGCCTGGCGTGGTGGCCATGGCCACTGACCGCTCAGGCAATATCTACGAGGGCGCTGCCGGAGTTCGCGAGCTGGGCAAAGACCAGCCAATGACGCTGGATTCGGTGATGGCGATTTTCTCAACCACCAAAGCCATGACCGGCGTGGCCGTGATGCAGTTGGTGGAGGAGGGCAAGCTCAGCCTCGACGACCCGGCCAAACGCTATGTGCCCGAGATCGCTGATATCCAGGTGCTCGACGGCTTCGATGCTGCAGGCCAGCCCAAGACCCGCGCCCCAAAGCGCGACATCACGCTGCGTGATTTGATGCTTCATACAGCAGGTTTTAGCTACGAATTTTTCAGCCACGACGATCTGCGACTGCGCACGGCGCGCAATATCCCGACGGTGGTCTCGTGCACCTTTGACTCGATCCGCACGGTGCTGCTGCATGAGCCAGGTGAGCGCTGGACTTATGGCGTGAACATCGACTGGCTGGGCAAGGTCGTAGAACAACAGCGCGGCAAGCGCCTGGGCGAGGTCATGCAAGAGCGCATTTTTCAGCCGCTGGGCATGGTGGACATTGGCTTTGAGATGAGCGAGGCGATGCGCCAGCGGCGCGCAACGATACACGACCGCGCCAAAGACGGCAAACTCACGCCTTTGCCGGATCTGGTGCTGCCGCAACCCGCCCCGATGGACATGGGCGGGCATGGTCTGTATGCGACAGTGGGCGAGTACATGAAGTTTATCCGCATGATCCTCAACGATGGTGCTGGCGAGCACGGCCGTGTGTTGCGACCAGAAACCGTGGAGGCGATGTCACGTAACGGTTTGCCAGCAGGGATGGCTAGCGGCGGTTGGACCACGTCGATTCCTTCGCTGTCCAACGACGGCGAGTTCACGCCTACTGTCAGAAAGACCTGGGCCTACACCTTCCAGGTGAATGAAGAGCAGACACCATCGGGTCGGCCAGCGGGCTCATTGATGTGGGCGGGGTTGGCCAACCTGTTCTATTGGATTGATCGCAAGAACGGCATTGGTGGTTATTGGGGCTCGCAGATCCTGCCGCTCCAGGATGCCTCGTCCTATGCGGGTTTTGTTGAGTTTGAGACGGCCGTGTACCGCAGCCTGCAGCCTTGAGTTGCGGTGCACAAGCCAGTGCCTGACTGTGCTGGCGCGTGCAAGAATGCAGGGCGCGGTGCGCTGCAACCGGGCAGTGGTTGTGCACAGGCGCAGTGAACCTGTGCCTACACGGCTTGCTAACTATTTATTGACGCGTTTGTGCAATGAACCCCAAGCACGCCCTGTGGCCTGGGTTGACCTCTACAGCAGGCGCCGATTCACGGCCATTGCACCGCTGCTGGCGCTGCCATTCAAGGCCACAGCGTCAGCAGCAGATCCCACCCCTGCGGCACCTGCATATGCCAGCTGTGCAGCGTTTGATTAAGCCCCTGGCGAAACAGGCTTGAAGCTGCCAGCTCGTGCAGCAAAACAAAAGTATGCGGTTGAGACTGGGTGCAAACCGCAATGGGTACAACAGGTACCAGCAAGGCTAACAACGACGTATCAAGGCCGCTGTTAGCGGCTTTTTGCAGCACCACGCAGGCATAGCAAAGACTGCTCAAGCGCAAAAAAGTGGCGTGAGGTCAATGCTTGGCCATTTGATTGGCCCCAGTATGTTTAGGATGATGAACAGGCATCTTAGAAGGTGCCTTGCGCCTTGCAGGTGGCCATCTGCGTGGTGCAAGCACAGCAATACAGCTGCGGCGCTGAGTTTGCACCAGTTGCAAACCACATCTTTTTGCTTTGAGATCCAATTATTTTTAAAATCGTGATCGAGCAGGTGCAGCTTTGCGTCCATTGCCTGTTGTATTGCAATTGACCGCATTGTTTGCTCGGCAGATCAACAGATTGAGGTTTTGATGTTCATCGATAATTGGTTGCCGCCAACGGCGCTAGTGGCACTGGTCGTGTTTATGGCGCGTGAGTTGTTTGATTATTTAAAGAGGAGGCGGGCTGAAAGAAGAAAAAAAGAGGCTCTGAAACTATATATTGCGCGCGAATGCGAGTTCATTAAATGGACGATCGATAAGATAGCCTATGCGGTTGAGTATATCCATTTGTCCAGATTTGATGCGCGAACCCTGATTGTTGAGCGGTTTGGCTCTAGCAGGTATATTTTTGCCGAATATGGTTTAAATGGTGAATTAGACCGGTCTTACGTGGTGGATATAGTCGATTTGAATACATTTGGAAAATATTTTTTGGACATAGCCGCCATTGATGATGAGTTTTTTAAAATCTACGATGAGGCGCATTCCGCTGCAGCCGTGGTTCGGCATGCGCTCGATTCATTTGTAAAGTCTGATATTTTTGAAAAAATCGAAGGCGGGAGCCGATTCTCCAATGGCTTTTCAACCTATGCGGTATCTGAGTTAAAAGGTGCCGAGGAAGTCTTGACCAGGCTGTATCAGTATTGCACTGGAAAAGAGGCGATTCCTCATCGACTGCGTTAAGAGCGGTTAACACCACCCTTTGATACGTAGTTGCAAAACCTTGTCGCACCGCGGGAACTGCCTGCAGTTTTGCGTCTGGTCTCAACCGCAAACCTTCGGTTGGCAAGGGCGTGTTAGCCGCCCTAAGAGCCTGCTATAAGTGGTTGGCTTGCTGGCGTGGGCCCCCCGGTATTTTCAAGCGAGCTGCCCATTTGCAGCCTGCCGGCGGCCCGAGTCGGCATTTGCTGCCCAGGCGCTCGCAGTTTGGCTTTTGCTGATGTGGTCGAAGCGGCGATTGCCGCTGTGCTGCGAACCCAGCAGGGTGCAACAGTTGATTTGCCGGCTTTGCCTGGCAGTGCTCTTGCAGTCTCAAGCTGTCCAGCAGCGTGAGAGCGCCTGTGAGTAGCACCAGTACCGGCACCAGCAGCAGACATACAGAAAACAGATGGCATCCAAGGTCTGAGGCCGGCAGTGTGCATCACTACCGGCCTCAACCTCTTACTCCCTGTATTGACCCACTAAAAAGCTGCACAGGT
>NZ_SSWX01000039.1 GCF_004803635.1 Lampropedia aestuarii
AAGCGCTCTCCCAGCTGAGCTATACCCCCAAGAACTTACTCACCAATCAATTGACCCACGATGGAGGCAATCAACTTCAACAACTGTGGCGGAGCGGACGGGACTCGAACCCGCGACCCCCGGCGTGACAGGCCGGTATTCTAACCAACTGAACTACCGCTCCACGGTAGGCAGCTTTTGCTGTGCTGAAACCAGCACAACCAAGCGCTACAACTTGGCGACCCTACGGGGAATCGAACCCCGGTTACCGCCGTGAAAGGGCGATGTCCTAACCGCTAGACGATAGGGTCTAAATTTGGTGGAGGTAAACGGGATCGAACCGATGACCTCTTGCATGCCATGCAAGCGCTCTCCCAGCTGAGCTATACCCCCAAAAATCTCACTTCGCAAACACTTTGATTTTCTTTGGCTTTTAAGCTTTATCGAAACTTCTTGTTGTCCGCGAAAGACCGAGATTATGCACTAAAAATCAGGCCTTGGAGAGAAATTCAATAACTTTTTTCTTTCCGAGCAATTCCAGCACTGCATCGACCGATGGCGTGTGCGCCACGCCCACGGTCAGCACGCGCACAGGCATGGCCAATTGCGGCATTTTCAGGCCCTGCTCCTTGAGCACGGCTTTGAATGTGGCGTTGATGGTTTCCTTGTTCCATTCAATGCCTTCCAGCGCCTGGCGCAGCGCTTGCACACCTGCCGTCGCCGCAGGCGTGACATGCTGCTGGTAATCCGCATCATTGATGCTGGGTGCATCAACATAGAACACCTGCGCCCATTGCGCCAGGTCTTCTAGTGTTTCGCAGCGGTCTTTGAACAAGGCCACAATCGCCTGCAAGCGGCCATCGTCCAACTCGGCCTGCGCCACACCCCGCCCCAGCAAACGCGGCACGACCAAGGCCACCAAAGCCGCATCATCCAAGGCTTTGAGGTGCTGGGCATTGACCCAGCGCAGCTTGGCATCGTCAAAGCGTGCGGCGCTGCTGCCCAGGTGATCCAGGTCAAACCACTCCAGGAATTGCTCGCGCGAAAAAATCTCGTCATCGCCGTGGCTCCAGCCCAGGCGCGCCAGGTAATTGACCATCGCATCGGCCAGATAGCCTTCGTCACGGTATTGTGTGACGGGCTTGGCGCCATGGCGTTTGCTGAGTTTTTCACCCTGGTCGTTGAGCACGGTTGGCAAGTGCGCAAACACGGGCGGCTCTTTGCCCAGCGCTTTGAAAATATTGATCTGGCGTGGCGTGTTGTTCACATGGTCGTCACCGCGAATCACGTGCGTGATCGCCATGTCGATGTCATCCACCACCACGCAGAAGTTGTAGGTGGGCGTGCCGTCTGGGCGGGCAATCACCAGGTCATCAAGCTCTTGGTTGCTGACTTCGACGCGGCCTTTGACCTTGTCATCCCAGACCACCGAGCCTGCCAGCGGATTTTTAAAGCGCAGCACCGGCTGCACCCCTTCAGGGATAGGCGGCAGCGTTTTGCCTGGCTCTGGACGCCATGTGCCGTCATAACGCGGCTTTTGCTTGGCCGCCATTTGCGCCTCGCGCAAGGCATCCAGCTCTGCAATGCTCATGTAGCACGGGTAGATCCAACCTTGTTGCTGCAGCTCCTTGAGCACTTGCTTGTAGCGGTCCATGCGCTGCATTTGGTAGAACGGGCCTTCATCAGGCGTCATGCCCAGCCAGTTCATCGACTCCAAAATCACATCGACCGCCTCCTGGCTGGAGCGCTCCACATCGGTGTCTTCAATGCGCAAAATGAAATCGCCGCCGTTGGCTCGCGCAAAAGCCCATGGATACAAAGCCGAGCGGATATTGCCCAAATGGATAAAGCCGGTAGGCGATGGCGCAAAACGCGTGCGGACTTTTGGCGTAGAAGAAGTTGTCATAAGCACATTCAACAATAAACAAGGCCCGACAAGTGCGCATGCACCGCAGGCCAGAACCCATAAGAAGAGGACACCACAGCAGGCGCCTCAGGAAAACAGCTGCTCAACACGCCCGCGAAGACGCGCGAAAAACGAGTTGACGCACCATGGCCGCAGCTCACGAGTGGCTGACAGCACCATGGACGATTTTGACGCCAATCGCGCCCAAGATCAAACCAGTGAACTGATCAATATAAAACACCGAGCGGTTGCACCCACGGCGCAGCGCGCCTTGCGAGAGCAGCAACACAATCAGTGCATCCCACAAAAACACCACTGCCACCCTGACACGATCTGGGCCAGGGCTGAGCATGGCTAAACAATGGGCCCAAGCGTCGGCAAGCAAAACGGTCATGGATGAGGGCGGTATAAAGAGCCCGCAAAACCATTGCAGGCCTTTACACGGCGCAGGCCGAGCGTCATCACAGCAGGGAAAAACCGCGCTCCAGATCATCCTGAATATCTTTGGGAAACTCCAACCCGACCGAGACGCGGATCAAACCCTGGCCCACCCCTGCAGCCTGGCGCTGCTCTTCCGACAAGCGGCCGTGTGAGGTCGTGGCTGGATGCGCAATGGTGGTTTTGGTATCGCCCAAATTGGTGGTTTTGCTGATCACGCGGCTGTGGTCGATGACCGCAAAAGCGTTGGCACGCTGCTGCTCTGGTGTCTCGCCTTGCACATCAAACGACACGACGGCACCGCCAAAACCGCCTTGCTGCTGCATGGCCAGCGCATGCTGTGGATGGCTGGCCAGACCAGGGTAGTAAACCCGTGCAACCTTGGGATGGTCTTGCAGCCACTGCGCCAACTGCAAGGCATTGCGGCTTTGTTCGTGCATACGCACAAACAGCGTCTCCATGCCTTTGAGCACGACCCAGGCATTGAATGGCGACAGGTTAAAACCGGCAGTGCGAATAAACGGCACGAGCTTGTCTTGAACCAATGCGCTGGAGCCGCACACGGCCCCCGCCATCACACGCCCCTGCCCTTCTAAAAACTTGGTGCCCGAATGGATCACCAAGTCAGCCCCAAAACTCGCAGCGCGCTGCAAAGCAGGCGTCAAAAACGAATTATCGACCGCCAGCCAGGCCCCTGCGTTGTGGGCCAGATCAGCCAACGCACGGATATCGCAGACATCGGTGAGCGGGTTGGTCGGTGTTTCTGCAAACAGCAGCTTGGTCACACCAGGCCGGATGGCTGCTTGCCACTCTTTCAAATCGGTTTGCGAGACGAACGTGGTCTCAATGCCAAAGCGTACCAGCTCCGAGCCCAGCAGCTTGATGGTCGAGCCAAACATCGAGCGCGACGCAATGATGTGATCACCGCTTTTCAAGAGCCCATACACCATCAAGGAAATAGCCGCCATGCCGGTGGCCGTGCCAATGGCAGCCTGCGTACCTTCCAAGCCGGCCAGGCGCTGCTCAAAGCTGGTTACCGTCGGGTTGGAGGTACGGGTGTAGGTGTAGCCCGGCTCTTCATTGGCAAACCGACGCGCTGATGTGGCCGCATCGGGCTGGACATAGCTGCTGGTCAGGAACAAGGCTTCCGAATGCTCACCGTATTGGCTGCGGGCAATGGCCTGGCGCACGGCCAGTGTTTGGGGGTGCAAGCCCTCAGGCAAGGTGGCGTCGTGAAAGGAATCAGTCACTGGGCGTATCTCATTCAATGCGCAAAGTCAGTAGTTTATGCCTGTTTTGTGGCCATGGCTTGGCTTTGGCCTGCCGTTTGCGCGGTCTTACGCACTTGCCCGCAGCAACCGGCGCTGCGGGGTGCCCAAACAAAAAGCCGCTTGGATCACTCCAAACGGCTTTTGCTTCGCAAACAGCGCACCTGCTATTCAAACGGCAAGCTGGCTGTGGTCAGCACACCTTGGCGGCGTGCATGCAAGTCAACTCGTGCTTTTTTAAATACGGGTGCTTGAAGCGGTGCTTCAGGCTGCTTTGGCCAAAGCTTTCACTTTGGCAGACAGGCGGCTCTTGTCGCGAGCTGCTTTGTTTTTGTGGAAAATGCCTTTATCGGCCACAGAGTCGATCACGCTTTGTGCTTTAGCGAAAGCATCAGCTGCTTTCTCTTTGTCACCAGCCAGGACCGCTTTTTCCACATTCTTCACGAATGTGCGGTATTTGGAACGCAGCGAAGTATTGGCTACGTTCAGTTTGACGGTTTGACGGGCGCGTTTACGGCCAGAGGCCAAACGGGGGTTCTTTTTAACTGGCTTGGTTGCCATGATTCAATTCCTTCAGTGTTTGGAGATGATGTTTGCGAAGCCGGGCATTATAGCGCGGCTTTGCCGCAAGCGACAAATGCAATCAAAAATCCATGAAAAAAGGCCCGGGCCGCACCATGCATCCCAGGCCTGTTGGCGTTGCCGGTACCCACTGCTACTGCTACTGCAATATGCAGCAGGCACTCAGCGTGCTGTGGTTACTGGCATCGCATCAAGGGTACAAGCCGCGCAATTCACGCGCTTGCAAAATGCGGCTACAGGCCACAATGAAGGTCGCTGTGCGCAAACTGACCTTGTGCTGCTGCGCCACATGCCAGATCGAGTTGAACGCATCTTTCATGATCTTGACCAGGCGCTGGTTGATCTCCTCCTCGGTCCAGAAGAAGCTGGAGAAGTCCTGCACCCACTCAAAATAACTGACGGTGACACCGCCTGCGTTGGCGATCACATCGGGCAGTACCAACACGCCCTTGTCATGCAAGATGTCGTCGGCGGTGGGTGTGGTCGGGCCGTTGGCGCCTTCAATCACCAGCTTGGCCTTGATCTGGCCGGCATTGTCCTTGTTGATCTGGCCTTCCAGAGCAGCTGGAATCAGGATGTCGCAATCAACGCCCCAGAACGCATCGGCAGCCAGCTTGTCTGCATGCTTAAAGCCGCCTACGCCGCCGGTCTCACGCACATGCTCCAACAGCGCCGGCACATCCAGGCCGGTATCACGGTAGATGCTGCCCGTGTGGTCTTGCACGGCCACGACAATCGCACCTGCTTCAGCAAACAGCTTGGCCGCAGTGCCCCCTACATTACCAAAGCCCTGCACCGCAATGCGCGCGCCTTCAATAGTCAAACCAATCAGTTTGGCCGCTTCAACCCCCACGGTGAACACGCCACGGCCAGTGGCTTCACGCCTGCCCAATGAGCCACCCAGCTCAATCGGCTTGCCAGTGACCACACCAGTGGCTGTGGCACCGACGTTTTGCGAATAGGTGTCCATCATCCAGGCCATCACCTTTTCATTGGTGTTGACGTCAGGTGCTGGAATGTCTTTGGTCGGGCCAATGATCAGGCCGATCTCGCTGGTATAGCGGCGCGCGACTTTTTCCAACTCGTTTTGTGAGTACTGGCGCGGATCAATACGCACACCGCCCTTGGCACCGCCGTAAGGCACGTTCACAGCCGCGGTTTTCACCGACATCCAGGCGGACAAAGCCATCACCTCGGACAGCGTCACGTCCTGGTGGAAACGCACGCCCCCCTTGCCAGGACCGCGCGAGAGGTTGTGCTGCACGCGGTAACCTTCAAAGTGCGCAACCGTGCCATCGTCCAACTCGATTGGAATGTCAACAATCAATGCCCGCTTCGGGTGCTTGAGCGTTTCCACCCATTTGGCCAGTGACCCCAGGTAAGGCGTGACGCGGTCAACCTGCTTGAGGTAAATGCCCCAAGGACCCAAATTGTCCTGGTTCAAATACGACGGCAAGCTATGCAAATGCTGGTAAGTGCGCACTTTGGGCGCTGGCTCAGTCTGGCGCTTCATGGCAGCTGGCTGCTTAGGCGTAGCTGGCAAAGTGGGCGGCGCAGCCGACTTGCTGGCAGCAGCCGTTTTCGCTGCTGGCGTGGCTTTGGCAGCTTTGACAGGCTTGACCAACTTGGGGGATTTGGCGGCTTTGCTGGCCGCAGGGGCTGCGCTGGTGGCTGTGGTTTTTTTTGCTGCAGCAGCTTTTTCAGGCAAGGATTTGGCTGCACTCGCCTCTGCGGTGGCTGGTGGCTTTGCGGTGGACGAGGCTTTCTTGCTAGTGGGCATACAGTGTCTCTCAGATTACAAAAACAACAGCATAGCGCTCCCATCGGCTTTGTCCATCGTGAGGTGCACCGATTGTGCAAACGCGCTACAGTTTCGTGTTTTCTCAGGCTTGAAGTGAATCCCATGCAGTTACAAGGCATCCGTCGCCGGATTGTGTACGTCACCATTTACGAGATCATTGCGATCGCCGTCTCCAGTTGGGGGCTGGCCATGATCAGCGGGCGCGCGATGTCGCAAGCGCTGGTCGCTGCTGTGGCCGCCTCAGCCATTGCGGTGACCTGGAATTACATCTTCAACACCTACTTTGAGCGCTGGGAAGCCAAGCAAACCGTCAAAGGCCGCAGCCTCAAACGCCGCATCGCGCACGCGCTGGGCTTTGAAGGCGGCTTGATCGTATTCCTGGTGCCGCTGTTTGCCTGGCAATTGCAAGTGAGCCTGTGGGATGCGTTTGTGATGGACTTCGGCCTGATGGTGTTCTTCCTGATCTACACCTTTGTGTTTACCTGGTGTTTTGACCGCATCTTTGGTCTGCCCATCAGCAACACTCCCACAGCAGCAAACACCGACTTGCAAAAAGAAGCCGCAGCGCGGGCTTGAAACACCGCCCCGCCCCCCTTCCCCCAAGGCGCCGCGCCGCGCACTGATTGGCCCAGAAGGCGATCGCAACGATTGTTCACACTAGCTCGGCGCTGGCACAATAGCGGCTTGTCCCGCAGACCTGATGATTGATCGCCCGCCCATGCCCAGCAGCACGCTCGCCTCCACCACCGCCACTGAATCCACGCCACCAGCACCACCGGCCATGCGCCTGTCGGGTCTGGAGCCACTCATCATTGATGAGAACTCGCTGTTTGTGAACATTGGTGAGCGCACCAACGTCACAGGTTCGAAGGCGTTTGCGCGCATGATCCTGAATGGCCAGTACGAAGAAGCGCTGGCCGTGGCCCGCCAACAGGTCGAAAACGGCGCGCAAATCATTGACATCAATATGGACGAGGCCATGCTCGACAGCAAGGCCGCGATGGTGCGCTTCTTGAACCTGATCGCGTCCGAGCCCGATATCGCCCGCGTGCCCATCATGGTCGACTCGTCCAAATGGGACGTGATCGAGGCAGGGTTGCGCTGCATCCAGGGCAAGCCCGTCGTCAACTCGATTTCGATGAAAGAAGGCATTGAGCCCTTCAAACACCACGCCAAGCTGATCAAACGCTATGGTGCAGCCGCCGTGGTGATGGCTTTTGACGAAGTTGGCCAGGCCGACACCTACGCGCGCAAGATTGAGATTTGCGAGCGCGCCTACCGCATCCTGGTCGACGAAGTCGGGTTCCCGCCAGAAGACATCATCTTTGACCCGAATATTTTTGCCGTAGCCACCGGCATTGAAGAGCACAACAACTACGCAGTGGAATTCATTGAAGCCACGCGCTGGATCAAGCAAAACCTGCCGGGCGCCAAAGTGTCGGGCGGCGTATCGAACGTCAGTTTCTCGTTCCGTGGCAATGACCCGGTGCGCGAAGCCATCCACACCGTATTTCTCTACCACGCGATCAAGGCCGGCATGGACATGGGCATCGTCAACGCCGGCATGGTTGGCGTTTACGACGATTTAGAGCCCGAGCTGCGTGAGCGGGTCGAAGACGTGATCCTCAACCGCCGCGAAGATGCGGGCGAGCGCCTGGTTGAAATTGCCGAAAACGCCAAAGGCCATGCCAAGGACGAAAGCAAGAAATACGAGTGGCGCGGCACGCCCGAGAAGCCCGTGGCAGTTGAAAAACGCCTGGCCCACGCGCTGGTGCAAGGCATCACCGAATTCATCACCCAGGACACCGAAGAGGTCTACCAACAAATCCTCGCCAAAGGCGGCCGGCCACTGCACGTGATCGAAGGCCCGCTGATGGACGGCATGAACATCGTCGGCGACCTGTTTGGCGCCGGCAAAATGTTCTTGCCGCAAGTGGTCAAATCAGCCCGCGTGATGAAGCAGGCCGTGGCCCACCTGATTCCTTATATTGAGGAAGAAAAACGCCTGATGAAAGAATCAGGCCAGGAAGTCAAAAGCAACGGCAAAATCATCATGGCCACCGTCAAGGGCGATGTGCACGACATTGGCAAAAACATCGTCTCGGTGGTGCTCGAATGCAATAACTTTGAAGTCGTCAACATGGGCGTGATGGTGCCCTGCCACGAAATTCTGGCCAAAGCCAAGGAAGAAGGCGCAGACATCGTCGGCCTGTCGGGCCTGATCACGCCCAGCCTGGAAGAAATGCAGTATGTGGCCAGCGAAATGCAAAAAGACGGCTGGTTTAAAGAGCGCGGCATCCCGCTGCTGATTGGCGGCGCCACCACCAGCCGTGTGCACACCGCCGTCAAAATCGCCCCGCACTACGAAGGCCCGGTCGTCTACGTGCCCGATGCCTCGCGCAGCGTGGGCGTGGCGCAAAACCTGCTCGGCGACGGCGCCACCAACTTCATCAACGACACGCTGGCCGACTACGAAAAAGTGCGCCAGCAGCACGCCAATAAAAAGCCCGTGCAGCTGTGGCCACTGGACAAAGCCCGCGCCAACAAAACACCCATCGACTGGTCCAACTACCAGCCCACCACCCCGCGCGCCCTAGGCCGCCGTGTGATCGACAACCTCGACCTGCATGAATTAGAGCGTTTTATCGACTGGGGTCCATTCTTCCAAACCTGGGATTTGGCTGGCCCCTACCCGGCGATTCTGGACGACGACATCGTCGGCGAAGAAGCCAAACGCGTCTTTGCCGACGGCAAAGCCATGCTGCGCCAAATCATCGAAGGGCGCTGGCTCAAAGCCAGCGGCATCATTGGCCTGTACCCTGCCAATACCGTCAATGACGACGACATCGAAATCTACGCCGATGAGTCCCGCGACAAGGTCTTGATGACCTGGTATGGCCTGCGCCAGCAAGCCCCGAAGCAAGCCGTCGACGGCGTGATGCGCCCCAGCCGCTGCCTGGCCGACTTTGTGGCGCCCAAGGACTCGGGCATCAAAGACTACATCGGCCTGTTTGCTGTGACTGCTGGCTTGGGTGTAGAGAAGAAAGAAAAAGAGTTCGAACGCTCGCTGGACGACTACTCCGGCATCATGTTCAAAGCCCTGGCTGACCGTTTGGCCGAAGCCTTTGCCGAATACCTGCACTGGCGCGTGCGCACCGATTTGTGGGGCTATGCACCCAAAGAGTCGCTGAGCAATGAAGAGCTGATTGCCGAGAAATACCAGGGCATTCGCCCTGCGCCTGGATATCCGGCTTGTCCGGACCACAGCGCGAAGACACCGCTGTTTGAGGTGCTGCATGCGCATGAGATTGGCATGAGCCTAACGGAGAGCTTGGCGATGTGGCCGGCTTCATCGGTGTCAGGGTTTCAGATTGCGCATCCTGAGAGTGATTACTTCACGCTTGGGAAGATTGGGGAGGACCAGTTGGTGGATATGGTGGGGCGCAGAGGGATGGATGAGGGGGAGTTGAAGCGGCTGTTGGCGCCGGTTTTGGGATAAAAGACTGCGGCACCTCGTATACATCTCGATATTTAAATCTTCATAAAAAACGATCTTTAGTATTTCTTGCAAGAAAAACTGAAGATCGTTTTGATCCACCTGCCTTCTTTTTTAAACGTCCCTGATCACTAAAAGCCGGACATCACACACCTTCCTTCATATCTCGGCCTCACTAAATGTCTCTGCCCCCCTTTGAAATAAACACTGCTCGCCTGCTATTGCGTCCATTTACGAATGCAGATCTAGATGGTGTCTACCAAGGCTTGAGTGATCCCAAAGTTGTTCAGCATTACGGAGTGAGCTACTCGACGCTAGAAGAGACCAGTGAACAGATGTATTGGTACCAGCACATTCAACAGACTGGTGTCGGGCAGTGGTGGTGCATTTGCTTAGCCAGTCATCCTGACCGATTAATTGGTGGATGTGGTCTTAACGATTTACAGAAAGAGCATCGCCGGGCAGAGATTGGGTACTGGTTATTACCTGCTTTTTGGCACCAAGGATTTGCGACGGAGGCGGTTGCCGCTATGCTGGAATATGCATTTCAAACCATGAAGCTTCATCGAATTGGTGCAGACGTGGATCTTGACAACCATACAAGCGCCAACTTGCTGCTCCGACTTGGCTTCACGCGTGAAGGGGTACGACGTGGTTTTGAAATTAAAAATGCGCATCCTATAGATCTGCAACTGTTCTCTTTACTTGCCACTGACTCACCAGCAAGGTAGCGAGGTAGGGTGGGCAGGACTCCTGCCTACGCGGAAAAACCATATAAAACAAGTCACACCCTACTCTGAAAATCGCTCGCAACGCTGTATTTCTGAACCTCGGCTGGCGTGGACAGTAAAGCTTCCCACCCTACATTTTTACGAATTTTTCTGTTTTTTTAGCCAACGGTGGTAGCTGAAAATGGTCAGTCTTTGGGTCTTGGGTTAAGCTCTTTTTGATGAAGTTGTAGTGCACGTACTCGATGCGTTGAGTAAATAAGCCGCCGCCTAACTATTTGGGAACCTCTCACACCCCCTAAAAACGTGAATTCATCGTTTGCAACTCATTGATTTGGTTAATGCGACTTTTTCGAGATTGAGGTTTTGAGAGGTTCCCTAATGCTTACTGCTAAAAATGGGGTGGGGGGGGGGGGGGGGGGGGGGTTACCACNGGGGGATTACCTACCGACCAGTCAGACACATATTTCTCACACCAAGAATATTAAGGCAGATAGGCTTGATATTAAGAGGACTGGTACCGAATTTAATTTTGGATCGCGTGGGGCTATACAAAGCCATTCTTCGGGGCATAGATTCAAGGATGGATCGGTCTATTGGAATAGGCATTTTAATAATCATCCATCCACTAAGAGGCATTATGAGTACTGATTTGATGGTTTTGAATGATCTGGATTTAATTAGTTTGAAATTTGGCGATGTTAGGTTTCATGATAAAAAAACTGTTTTAACTTTTGGTGGGGATTTTCCTGGCGATGATGGGGCTTTGGATGCACTAAGGACTATCTCTTCTCAATGGGGGCGGATTTTTGGGGAATGTGATTTCTATGATGCCTTGATGGTTTTGCCTAGAGTATTTTTTAATAATGGCATTAATAGAAGAAGGGGGTTCTCTTGGTTTTTAAAGAATGAATTCGGTGTTGATGGCTTTCAAGTTGATCAGGAAAATTTTTTGGTTGCTGATGATGGTTTGGTATTTTTGGCTAAATGCCAATTTTCTATAAATAATTTGAATGATGTAATTTATTTTTTTTTAAATGGAGGTCGAGGTATTGTTTTGAGAGGTGACACTGATAAGGTGGATGATTTTTTTCGTGATGTTTTTAATTATAGTGGTCCTGCGAGGGATTTGGATTTATTTTTTGTTGAGCAATCTATATTTTTTGGTTTTGAGGTTTTGATATTTGAGTGTTATCAAGAGGTTGGTTATTATTCGGTGGTTTTGGTGATTTAGCGAGGTAGGGTGGGCAGGTTTCCTGCCCACGCGGATGGAATAACCCCAAAACACCCAATAGCTCTTTTCAAAAGCCCCTTGCAACACCTCATTTCTGAGCGGCTGCTGGCGTGGGCAGCACAGCTGCGCCACCCTACGAATCCCTGTACTGACCCAACCTTTTCTGCACAGGTCAGGCCGCTA
>NZ_SSWX01000004.1 GCF_004803635.1 Lampropedia aestuarii
TTTGAAATATTTCGAATTTCTTTTCCTCACCTAAAAACCTGATCTCTCAAATTTTTATCAGCGAAGCCCGCTAGTGTATCACGGTTTTAAGACTCTCAGAAAAACTTTTCTTCGAATCCTTTCGCAACCTCTGCCATCAGCTTCTTTCAAAACCAACGCTGTCTGTCGCGAAGGGCGCAACTATAGCGCAGTTTGCCCCCAGGTTTGCACAAAATATACAAAAACAGCGAATTATTTGAAGAGGCCATGGTTAGTGGCCATGCAGCCAGCCAGTATTCCACATCTGACATGGTGGCAGTGCGTCTATGCGTCTATTTCAGACGTCCGCTCTGCCAGTCGCAACCCTAAGCCAAGCATGTAAGCACCTTGGGAATCAAAAAAATTTGATTATTGCTACAATATAACGTTCAATCCAAAAATCAGGCTGTCGTGTGAAGTCATACATGCAAGCGACATAGGTCAAGGTCTGGCTCGGCACACCTCAATATAGGCATGCCTAGTTAGATCCAGTCTTCACGCGGCGGCAACCTGGTTGGTCACAAACCTTATTCTCGACATCGAGGTTGATGCATCGCCATGACTTTTGCCTTGACAGCAATTTATCGCTGGGAATACAGCGATACCCTCACCAGCTATGCCATCCGTTTCTATCGTGCTTTTCGCACGCTGATCGTTTGGTAAAAGCCTGCCGCTGCGCTTGCGGGGCTGCTGATTGATTTCACCGCATGCTGCCAGCCTTAGCGAGCATGGTGAAATTTCAATGGATTCAGCCAGCACACGCATAGCAGCCTGGCTTTCGATGAGCTCCTCAGGCAGGAGCTTTCATCCCTTGCCTTGAGCACCCTCTAGTTCTTCTTTGCTCTGCACAGCCACATTGATGTATGTGTTCTGCATGCTTTGATAGCTAGCAACTGGCGGTGGCTTTAGGCAGAGCTTCCATCCTGGGATCAGGCTTGCGGCTTGAACCTCGTCCAGCAACTCAGCTCATTACTGGAGTTTTCCTTGTCCACGTCCAACACCGTTGCCCAATGGCAAACACCTTACTACCGCATTGATGAGCAGCAGCTGCTTGTCAATATGCAGCGCATTGAACGCTTGCGTGAGCTTTCAGGTGCTAAGGCTTTGCTGGCACTGAAGTGCTTTTCGACTTGGTCGGTATTTCCTTTAATGCGGCAATACATGGATGGGAGTACCTCGTCATCGTTGCACGAAGTCAAGCTGGGCTACCAAAAGTTTGGTGGTGAGACCCATGCATACTCAGTGGCGTTTGCAGCGCATGAGATGGATGAGGTACTGGCCAACAGCGACAAGATCATTTTCAACTCACTGGGGCAATTAGAGCGTTTTGGCGCGGCTGCGCAAGCGGCTGATAAACCGATCGGCCTGCGCGTGAATCCTGGCAAGAGCAATTCGCCTTATTTGCTGGCAGACCCAGCAAGACCGCACAGCCGCTTGGGCGAGACCGACCCAGAAAAAATCGCGGCAGTTATCGACCAGCTCAGTGGTTTCATGTTCCACAACAATTGTGAGAACCGCAGCTTTGACAGTTTTGATGCAATGCTCAGCCATATTGAGGCACGTTTTGGCCATTTGCTGCAGCAAGTGCAGTGGGTCAGCCTTGGTGGTGGCATCCATTTCTGCGATCCAGGCTACCCTTTGGAGTCTTTGGCCGAGCGCTTACGCCTCTTTGCAGCCAAGTACCAAGTGCAGGTTTATCTGGAGCCGGGCGAAGCTTCAATTACCGGTAGCGCCACGCTCGAGGTATCGGTGCTGGATATCAGCACCAACGGCAAACATTTGGCGATTGTCGACAGCTCGACCGAAGCGCACATGCTCGACTTGCTGATCTACGGCCTCCACGCACGCATTGAACCCAATACTGGCGAGCACAGCTATTTGGTGTGCGGCAAAACCTGCTTGGCGGGCGATATTTTTGGTGAGTTCCGTTTTGAGCAGCCACTGCAGGTGGGCGACCGCATCAGCATCCAAGATGCAGCAGGCTACACAATGGTGAAAAAGAATTGGTTCAACGGCGTAGGCATGCCCTCGATTGTGGTGGCTCGCCTGGACGGTCGCGAAGAACTGGTTCAGTCATTTGGATTTGACGACTACGTCAACAGCCTTTCATAACCTGCCAGGTTGTGAAAGCCATGCCGCAATGTTGCGGTGATTCTGATAGGGGGCTTTGTGCGCAATGAAGAAACATGTTTTGATTATCGGCGCTGGTGGAGTTGGTCAGGTAGCGGCACATAAGTGCGCGCAACACAACCGTTTATTGGGCGATATCCATATCGCCTCGCGCAACATTAAGAAGTGCTTGGCAGTGATTGACAGCGTGCATGAAAAAGGCGCGCTACAAAATCCCAAAGGGGTGCTCAAAGCACACCAGCTCGATGCCATGGACACGGCCGCAGTGCGCCGTCTGATTGAGCATACTGGGGCACAAATCGTCATCAACCTGGGCCATGCATTTGTGAATATGTCGGTCCTGCAGGCATGTATAGAGACTGGCGCAGCCTATCTGGACACCGCCATCCATGAGGATCCAGAGAAGATCTGCGAGACACCGCCTTGGTACGCCAACCACGAATGGAAGCGCAAAGCCATTTGTGCAGACCGAGGCATTACGGCCATTCTTGGTTGCGGTTTTGATCCCGGCGTAGTCAACGCCTACGCGGCACTCGCAGTGCACGAATACTTTGATACAGTGGATTCGATTGACATCATCGACATCAATGCGGGCAGCCATGGCAAATACTTTGCGACCAACTTCAATCCGGAAATCAACTTCCGCGAATTTACCGGTCAAGTCTGGTCCTGGCAAAACAGCCAATGGCGCTCAAACAAAATGTTTGAAATCCAGCGCACCGACGATTTACCGGTAGTGGGCAAGCAAACGGCTTACCTCACAGGACACGATGAGCTGCATTCGCTCTCGCAGAACCTGAATGTGCCCAATATCCGCTTTTGGATGGGCTTTGGTGAACACTACATCAATGTGTTTACGGTGCTGCGCAATATCGGTCTGCTATCTGAAAAGCCGGTCACATTGGACAATGGTCAGCAAGTCGTGCCATTGCAACTGGTCAAAGCCGTGCTGCCAGATCCTGCCTCTTTAGCCCCGGGCTATATCGGCAAGACCTGCATTGGCAACCTGGTCAAAGGCCATAAAGACGGACAGGCACGCGAGGTGTTTGTCTACAACGTGGCTGACCACGTTGAGGCCTTTGCTGAAGTAGGCAGCCAAGGCATTTCTTACACTGCTGGCGTGCCTGCCGTAGCGGCGGCCATCCTGATCGCTCAAGGCACTTGGGATGTGCAGAAAATGGTCAACGTCGAAGAGCTGCCCTACCAGCCTTTCATCAATCTGATGAACCAGATGGGCCTGACAACGCATCTGCGTGAAGCAGGCCAAGACGACTGCCTGATCAGCTTTGATCTGGCAGAGCTGGATGCAAGCTAATAGCTAATAACAAAAAGCTATCCAGCCAAACACCGCATGCGATAGACGGCATGCACTTGAGACAAGGGGCTTGCCAGTGGCAACCCCTTTTCGCATCCGCCTTGTCCGCATTGCGCCGGGATAATTTAACGATTTATTGAAAAATCAAGATTTTAGATAACAAATAATCTACAAATACTTGAATTGTGAACCTTTTTTAACATGCTTGACTGGCGAATCAAGCGCAAATTAACATTTGCGCACTTGAATATTTTCAATTCGCTGCAATGAAATCGCACCACATTCAACTCTTTGCGGACCACTTCCAGTTCTACCTGAAGGACGAGCGTGTCCCCGGTAATCTTTCCGAAGCTTGGAATCGCAGCGCCCTTCAACGCATGCTGGCCGTCTCCGATGGGGTGGTCGGAATCAGCACCGTACGCAATACCGCAATTCCGGTGACTTTGGAGCTGCTGGACGCCGCACCTGAGACCGATCTGGCCGAGTTTGACCATGTCGCCGAAGCATCGTTGGTGATCACCAATGGGCCACTGGTAGTAGCCGGTTGTCGCGATTATTTTCCAGACGCACCGCGTTTTGATGTCAGCAGCGGAACCTACCAAGTGCGCCTGAGTGCCTCAGGTTTGCGCAATCTATCCGAGGATGGCATGAACGGCGATGACCATTATTTGCTGCAACTGTGGCAGGCGCCATTTCGCGAGCCCATCACACTGAAGCAGGCGTCTTGAATCGCACGATAAAAAAGGGCAATGCATGCTAGAGTGGCTGCATTGCCCTTTTCGATCTTGTATTCATGACCTTATTCATTACGCCAAGCACAGAACGTTTGCAATTGCGGCAATGGCGTGACAGCGACCGCAGTCCATTTGCCGCCCTCAACGCCGACCCGCAAGTAATGGAGTTTTTCCCCGAGCCACTGAGCCGCTCGCAAAGCGATGCAATAGCCGATCGCTGTGAAAGCCTGATTGAGCAGAATGGCTGGGGGTTTTGGGCCGTGGAATTAAAAAGCACCGGACAATTCATCGGCTTTGTGGGCTTGCACCGGCCCATTGATGCACTTCCCTTTGCGCCTTGTGTAGAAATTGGTTGGCGGCTCGCTCCTGCCTTCTGGGGCCGCGGCTTGGCCACCGAAGCTGCCCACGCCTGTCTGCAAACAGGCTTCTCAACCCTGGGATTGACCGAAATCGTAGCGTTTACGGCTGAGCCGAATCTGCGCTCACGCGCAGTGATGGAGCGCCTGGGCATGCAAGCCGATGGGCTGTTCGAGCATCCAAGCCTAGCGCCGGGCCATGCGTTGCGAACGCATTGCTTGTACCGACTGGCGCGCAGCGCCTACCAGCCGCACGGGGGCAGTGCTATGCCAATGGCTAGCAATAACTAACAATAACTTGCAATAACCAGCCATTAAGACTGCGGCGCATCAGGCTGAGCCATCGGCGCAGCCTGAGCAAACGCAGCCTGTGCGATGCAATGGTCGTACACGGCTTGCGCCAGCGGATAAGCGCTGACATCGCATTGCATACGCAGTGCATTGGCAAACTGCGGCACCAGGCAGCAATCGGCCCAGGTCGGCTGCGTGCCAAACGCGTAAGGACCTACGCCACCACGGGCGCGCTCATTGACAAGCAATTGTTCAACGGCCATCAGGCCTTCGGCAATCCAGTGCGCATACCATGCCTGCTTTTGCGCATCGCTGACACCCAACTCAGACTGCAGATAGCGCAGCACACGCTGGTTGTTGATCGGGTGGATGTCGCAGGCCACAGCAAAGCCCAACTCCATCACGCGCGCACGCGCCTGCACGTCTTTGGGCAATAAGGCTGGGCTGGGCTGGGTTTGCTCCAGATAATCCAAAATCGCCATTGACTGGCTCAGAGAAAAATCGCCCTCAACCAACAAAGGCACACCACCTGCCGGGTTGCGCTGCAAAAAGGCATCAGAGCGCTGCTCAAGCGTGCGCAAATTGACGGGAATGTAATGAAAATCCACGCCTTTGAGCGCCAGCGCAATGCGCACGCGGTAAGACGTTGAGCTATAAAAATAATTGTACAAATCCATGCTTATCTCCTGGGGCTGTGGATGTTGTCAGCCCATTAACGCAGCTGCAAGCCCTTGCGCCTGATGCGCCCAGGCTTGTGCATGCCATGACTTAACTACGGCGTGCCAACAATTGCTCTGGCAATTCACGCAACGCAGCCGTGTAAGCATTATCTGGAAAATTGGCCAGCGCCAACAGCGCACGGCGGGCTTCGTCATGGGCAGCTTGACGCGCCACATCCATCGCACCGGTGCTGCGCACAATCGCCACCACATCAGCCAGTTGCTCGGTCGAGCCTTGCTCAATCGCGCTGCGCACAGTTTGGGCTTGCTCGGGCGTGCCTCGCTGCATAGCCACGATCAAAGGCAGGGTCGATTTGCCTTCGCGCAAATCGTCGCCGACGTTTTTGCCCATCTCACCGGCGCTGCCGTCGTAGTCCAACACATCGTCAATGATTTGAAAGGCCGTACCCAAGGCCTGGCCATAGGTCGCGGCAGCCTGCTCCAAGCCTTCTGGAGCGCCTGCGAGAATCGCGCCCACTTGGGTGCTGGCTTCAAACAGCTTGGCCGTTTTGGAGCGAATCACTTGCAGATAGCCAGCTTCGTCCAAAGAAGCGTCGTGCATGTTGAGCAGTTGCTGCACCTCACCCTCAGCGATGATATTGGTGGCAGCAGCCACGACCTGCATGACACGAATATTGCCGGTCTCAACCATCATCTCAAAGGCTCTGGAGTGCAGAAAGTCGCCTACAAGCACACTGGCTGGATTGCCAAAGCTTTCATTGGCAGTTGGCCGGCCACGGCGCATCGTCGACTCATCGACTACATCGTCGTGCAACAGCGTTGCCGTGTGGATGAACTCCATCATGGCGGCCATTTCATGGTGAAAGCGGCCTTGGTAACCCAAGGCATTGGCCACCAACAGCAGCATCGCGGGACGCAAACGCTTGCCGCCAGCGGAAATAATGTAACGCGCGACTTGCCCAATCAAGGGCACATTGGTGGTCAAGCGGGCCGCAATGACTTCGTCCACTGCGGCCATATCTGAAGCTACCAGCGTCAAACCTTGATTACTGCTTGTCATTGAATCACTTGCAAAAACGAATAGGAAATCTGTATGCCATCGGGTTGCTGCCTCGGACTCGCCCAAGAACGCACTACATCGGCAGCGATGCCAGCGCCCACCCCTGCTGAGCATCAGCAAAAAGTATTATAGGGAGGTTCCCTGAGCTGTTAGGGAAGCTCTGGTTGTCTCAGAACCTGTTTACGATCTTTTCACAGTCACCCAAGGCACAAAAAAGAGGCATCGCCATAATAAGAACGCTTATTACCCGCCTTTCCATACCAATCAGCATCTAGACCGGCATTTCAGGGGCTTGCATTCACAAATGCGCGCGAACAGGCCATACTTGGCACCTAAATGCTCGCGTTGGCAGTTGCAACACCTGCCGGCCAAGAATCCTGCTGAATGCGTTAATGGCTAAATCATCCATGCGACGCCATTCTTCCTGTCCGATCAAGCCAAGCTCTTTGCGCTGAACTTGGTGTTTTATGAAAGAGTACGCCATGCAAGGCAACCCTAAAGTCATTGAAGCACTCACCCACTTGCTGCGCGGTGAACTGGCCGCCCGCGATCAGTACTTCTACCATTCACGCCGCTACGAAGACTTGGGCCTGAAAAAGCTCTACGAGCGTCTGAACCATGAAATGGAAGAAGAGACGCAACACGCCGACGACATCATGCGACGCTTGTTCATGATCGAAGGCAAGCCCGATATGCGTCCGCTGGAATTCACTCCTGGCAATGAAGTGATCGAGATGCTGCAAAAAGATTTGGACACCGAAATTGAAGTGCGCGACCGCCTGCGCAATGCGATGCGTTTGTGTGAAGCCGAAGGCGACTATGTCACACGCGACATCTTGTTGAAGCAACTCATTGACACCGAAGAAGACCATGCCTACTGGTTGGAGCAGCAGCTGAGCCTGATTCAAAAAATCGGGCTGGAGAACTACACCCAGTCGCAAATGGGCTAAGTTCAGCGCTTGACTGCAGCCAGCCCAGCCCCATCAACGCACAGTATGGGGCCGCTGGGCTGGTTGCATTATTTGCGGGCCGATTGCTGCTTGGCTGGCTGGGCCGCGCGGTAAATCACCAGTCGTTGGCCTGTGCGGAACTTGGCATTGCGGCCCACATTGTTCCAGCGCGCCACATCGGCAGCAGACACTTTGTATTTGCGTGCCAAGGTCGCCACCGTTTCGCCCTTGCGGGCCACGACCGCCACCCGTGTGCCACTGCCCTGGCCACGCCCTGCCGAGGCCAGTTTCAACTGACCACTGTGGGCAATTTCGGCAGCCACATCGGTCAACAAAGAGGCGGTGCGCGGCACCAGCAGCGCAGCACCGGCATCGATCAGCATGCCAGAAGGAATCAGATTGACCGAGCGCAAAACGGTTTCTTCAACACCGACTTTTTTGGCCACTTCAGCAACCGCCATGCGCTGCGGCGCAGTCCACACGGTCCAGCTGGCCAAGCGCGCATCTTGCAAGGTGGCTAAATTGGCTTTGAAGATCTGGGCGTTATCCCATGGCAACAAGACCTCGGGAGTGGCGGCGGCAAAAATGGTCGGGCCTTTGTAGGCTGGGTTGAGCTGGCGGAAATCGCTCTCGCTCACACCAGCCAGCTCGGCCACACGCAGCACATCCATGTCCCGTGTAATGCGCACCGATTCAAAATACGCATGGTTGCCAATGTCGGCGAGTTTGACACCGTAGGCCTGGGGGTCATTGACGATGTTTTTTAGCGCCTGCAGCTTGGGCACATACCAGCGCGTCTCTTCTGGCATCGTCAGCTCGGTATAGCCTGTGCCCAAACTCAGGCCTTCATTTTTGGCCTGAGCCCGGCTGACACTGCCCTCACCCCAGTTATAGGCAGCCAAGGCCAAATGCCAGTCACCAAACATGTCGTAGAGCTTTTGCAGATAGTCCAACGCGGCGCGGGTGGAGGCCTGGATGTCACGGCGGTCGTCACGGAACGCGTTTTGGGTCAGATCAAAATAGGTGCCCGTGGCCGGCATGAACTGCCACATGCCTGCGGCCTTGGCACTGGAGACGGCAACCGGGTTATAGGCACTCTCGACAAAAGGCAGCAGCGCCAATTCGGTCGGCATGCCTCTGCGCTCCAACTCCTCGACAATATAGAACAGGTATTTGCCTGAGCGCTCGGTCATGTGGGTGAGTGCCTCGGGCCGGCTGGCATACCATTGCTCGCGGTCGCTGACCAAATCGGTGCTGAGGTCTGGCATCGTAAAACCGGCGCGCATGCGCGTCCACACATCTTGCGCCGGCTCTTGGCGGCGTACCGTCCAGCCAACCAAGGTCATGCGTTGAATCGGGCTCAACGCGCCGGAGGGAATATCAGGCGCCAACGCCGCCTGCGGCGTTGGCGAGGTCATGGCACAACCGGCAATCACAATGGCCAGCGCGGCGCTCGCAAGCAGTCTCCATAGTGCTATCACTGGGGGATTACCTTTAAGAAATCAAACAATCGACGCCTCTGCAATACAGGCGCAAGCATGCGTTGTGCGCTGTACAGCGCAAAAAACGCACGTCGCCATGCCGCCTGCGTGCCTCACTGACTCAAGAAAGCAGCGCAACGGGGGGAGTGCGAAACTTGGAGGAAATGAGCGTTTATACCAGAGTCGCCCCAGCCCAAGGCTCGATTATTCACCCACGCGTGAACAATCGTGTCACACGCACCGTGTGCAGATACGCTTGCACACGGCTGACGCGAACTATCAACAATCGCAACAGGCCCCCCTGCAAGTGCTACCAAATAGCACCCCGGGCATCAATGCGCAGCAGCCGCTCGACCACGCCCTGCGTCAAGCCGCCCCGCACACCGACCATCGCATCGTGCAAATTGATCGTTGGATCACAGTGCCCTGGCACCAACCACAAGGCCTGCCCCAGCTCGGGCAACACTGCGCCTGGCTGCGCATGGATCAGGCCATGCTCATCACCGCCGTTGCCAAATACCAGCGTGGGCGGTTGGCCGGCATTCCAGACCAGCGGCAGGCCAGAGTCAATGGCATGGCTTTTGTGGCCTGCGTCCACCACCGCATGGCCAGCAGCCCGTGAGATCACCTGCGTTTTCACAAACAAAGCCGGCTCGAACGCCGGCTGGCCAACTGTTGACTCTACCCTGGTGTAATGCGCATCCATCAGCGCAAAAGAACCTGGCTGCAATTCGCTATACAGGCCGCTGGCCGCTTCCAGCGCACAGGTACCACTGCCAGCGCCAGTCACCGTAAAACCACTAAAACCAACGCCCTGCAAGGCATCGATGGTCTGCTTGACCAACGCATACACCGCCGCCATCGTCTGCTGGCGCGCAGTTGCCTCTTCAATGTGCTGGGCGCCACCGTGGTAGGCATGCAGGCCAGCAAAACGCAAGCCCGCCTGCTGCGCGATGGCTTGCGCCAGCACCACCACCGCTTGCGGCGTGGCAACGCCTGCGCGATTTTGGCCGACATTGAGCTCCACCAGCACATCAACCATCGGCCCTGTGTCTGGCAAGTTCGACGTGGCCTGTTGCACGCTGCTGGCCAACGCCTGCAGACCTTGCAGGCTGTCAACCGCTATGGCCAACTGGCCACCACGCTGGCGCAGCGCAATCGCCAGTTGTGCTGCGCGCGCCAGCTTGCTGGCAGAGACAATTTCGTTGCTGATAAAAATATCGTCAATGCCGCCAGCGGCCATGGCCTCGGCTTCTGAGATTTTTTGCACGCAGCAGCCGCGTGAGCCCGCATCGATCAGTTGCTTGGCCAGTGCCGCACATTTGTGCATCTTTGCATGGGCACGCCAATGCACGCCATGCCGCGCTGCCAAAGCCACCATGCGCTGTATATTGCGCTCCATCGCATCCAGGTCGACGACCAAAGTCGGCGTCTCCAACTCGTGCACCGGCAAGCCAGCTGGCACCTGCAACACCCCTGTAAATTGGCCCATCGAATCTCCTTGTCATGCTTAAGAACGTGTTTACGATGCGTTAGTGAAAGCGAGCGCGCCAATACCGCAGCAGGCTGCTTGGCACCTGTTGATCCTCTATGATCTGTGCACCGGTGCAGGCCCAGCTTCAGTATGATGCTGAACAGGCTTTCAACCATCCAAGCCGCATTATTGCCATGAAAATCATTATTTTAGGGGCCGGTCGAATCGGACAGGCAGTTGCCGAGAGCCTGGTGCTCGAGCGCAACGACATCACGGTGATCGACACCAACCTGAAACTCCTGCAAGAGCTGGAGTCCCGCTTTGACTTGCGCGGCGTGGTCGGCAATGGCATTGACCCGGTGGTGTTGTCCGAGGCCGGCGCCAATGACACTGACTTGCTGATTGCATGTGCCTCGACCGACGAGACCAATCTGGCCTGCTGCAAGATCGCCCACATGGTGTTTCGTATCCCGGTGCGCATTGCCAGGGTGCGCTCAGGCGCGTGGATGGAGGACAGCCAGTTGCTCGGCCCCGAAGGCTTTGCCGTTGACCAATGCTTGCGCCCGGAAGACTCACTGACGCGCTATCTCAGCAAACTGGTGGAATTTCCGCAGGCGATGCAAGTGCGCGAATTTGCCGAAGGCCGCGCCGTGCTCACCGCAGCCAGGGCGCGCGCTGCAGCGCCGATGACCAGCCGCACAATTGCCGAAATCCGCGCACTCAATCCCGACTTGCCGATGCGCATCGTCGCCATATACAGGCGCTTTGCCGACCAGCCCGACCGTTTTGTGGCCAGCGAAGGCACCACACGCATTGAGCCTGATGACGAGGTGTTTATCCTGACCACCAGCGATGGCGCCTCTGAAGTGCTACCGCTGCTGACCAAGCCGATTGAGGCACCGGCGCCAACCGTGCGGCGCATCATGATCGTCGACGGCGGCATTGTCGCACTCAAATTGGCACAGCTGCTGACACAGCAACGCAAAGGCTACTACCGCATCAAGGTGGTCGAGCGCAGCCGCGAAGCCAGCATTGCGCTGTCGGCCAAGCTCCCGGAAGATGTGCTGTCGTTCAATGCCGAGGCCACCGACGAGGACTTTTTGGAGCAAGAGAGCATTGAGGAAGTAGATTTGCTGCTGGCCTTGTCCGAAGACGACGAAAACAACATCATGACCTGCCTGCTGGCCAAGCGCATGGGCGCCAAACGGGTACTGGCCATGATCAACCAGCGCAGCTACGCCGATTTGATGCATGGCACGCAAATCGACATTGCGCTCACGCCAGCCCAGGCCATGCTGGGCGAGTTGTTTACCTATGTGCGCCAAGGCGATGTGCAGGCAGTGCACAGCTTACGCCGTGGCGTGGCCGAAGCGCTGGAGCTGGTGGTGCGCGGTGACCGCAAAACCTCGCAAGTGGTGGGCAAAAAAGTAGCCGAGCTCAAACTGCCGCGCGATGTACACATTGGCCTGATTGTGCGCGGCATGGAAGCACCGAACTCGGCAATTGCCAACCAAAGATGGATCGCGACTGCGCCCCAAGACAAAGAAGATGCGCACGCCTTGGGCAGCCCAGTTGCCAGCCTGACGGTGGACGGCGCGCTAGAGGTTCAAGAAGAACCCGTCGTGCGGGTAGACACCGCGGAAACGCCCGCCTCCCACGAGCCAGAAATCATCTTCCCCAATCGCAACACCGTGATTGAGGCGGGCGACCACATTGTTTTCTTCCTGCCCCACAAGCGCTTGGTACGCGAGGTGGAGAAGGTATTTAGCGTCAAACCGACGTTCTTCTAAGCAGCCCTCGACAACACCATGCACAACCTGCTGCCTGTTCTACGCCTTTTGTGTGGCTTGCTTTGCCTGTTCTCTGCCTCCTTGAGTGTGCCATTGGCCACATCGCTCTTGGCAGGGGAGCGCCTCTGGGCCGATTACGCCACACCGATGGTCTTTGGCATGCTGCTGGGGGCTTTTGGCTTTTACCGGCTGCGCTTTTGCAAGCAGGAGCTGCAGCCGCGCCACGGCATCCTGTTGGTGACCTCGGCCTGGTATTTATTACCTGCCTTTGCCGCCATTCCGATCTGGGTCATTAGCCAACAAATTGGCGCGCCCATTGCCGTGGCAGAAGCGTATTTCGAGGCTGTCTCTGGCCTGTCCACTAGTGGCGCAACGATTTACTCAAATCTAGACCAGCTGCCACTGTCGCTCAATATCTGGCGCACGTTCCTGCAGTGGCAGGGTGGCATGGGGATTCTGATTCTGGCCGTCGCAGTGCTGCCTACATTGGGCGTTGGCGGCAGTCAGGTGTTCAAGTCAGAGGTTGCAGGCCCGATCAAGGACACCAAACTCACGCCCCGCATCACACAAACGGCCAAAGGTCTGTGGTCGGTGTATTTAGGCTTGTCGATCGCCTGCTTTCTAGCCTATTGGGCCGCAGGCATGAGCGCACCTAGTGCCTTGATGCACATGTTCACCACCGTCAGCCTGGGCGGCTCTTCGTCCTATGACAGCAGTTTTGGGCAATTCAACTCGCCGCTGCTCGAGAGCATTGCGATACTTGTGATGCTTGTGGCCAGTTGCAACTTTGCGCTGTATTTTGTGGCAATACGCAAACACACCTTGCATGGCTTTTGGCGCGAAGCCGAAGTGCGCGCGACGTTAGGCACACTGGTCATCGGAGGCATTGTCGTCAGTGTGTTTCTGTGGTTGCGCGACATCTACGCGCTACCAGAAGCCTTTCGATTTGGCATGTTCAACACCATTTCGCTGGCTACCACTACCGGTTACGCCACCGCCGATTACGGACAATGGCCCTTGTTTGCGCCGCTTCTGATGCTGCTTTTATCGTCTGTGGCGACCAGCGCTGGCTCAACCGGCGGCGGCATCAAAATGATTCGGGTGTTGATTTTGCTGCAGCAATCCAAGCGCGAATTGATTCGCCTGGTGCACCCGCGCGTCATGAACCCGGTGCGCATCAACGGCGGCATGGTCGATAACAAGGTCATTTTTTCCATCCTTGCCTTCATCCTGTTCTACATCACCGCGATTGTGGTCTTGAGTATGGTGATGGTCTTGACCGGACTGGATGCGGTCACCGCGTTCTCTGCCATTCTGGCCAGTATCAACTGCGCTGGCCCAGGCTTGGGCGAGGTGGGACCTGCGCATAACTACAGTTTCATGAGCGACTTCCAGCTGTTTGTGTGCTCATTTGCCATGGTGCTGGGGCGGCTGGAGATTCTCAGCGTGATGGTGCTGCTGCTGCCTTCGTTCTGGCGGCGCTAAACCAGCGGCAAACAAAAGCCCAGCAAACACTTATTAGCAGGGATTTTTGGTACTGTGTGCTGACAATCCCGTTATTGCACACCAGAACCAAGGCCAAGCGCCCGCAGACCAATGCCATCTGTGAGCGACTCCGCCAAACCTGCCAAAACGCGTTCTACGCCAATGCGGAACGATTGGGTACACAACTACTACACCGAGTGCACCCATTTGCGGCAGGCCAAAACAGCGGGATCGGACAGTGCCAACCATCCCCCAAGAGTCGGCCATCGATTGATGGCTTGCCTGTCAGCTCAAGCCTAGGTGAGACATACAAGCTGCTCTGACGCCCTCAAATTACCCAATTCAAGGGATGTGCAGCTGCACATGTTTCTGTTGTAATCAATTGCATTTTGCAATCAAAAAGAGGAAAAACAATGAAGATAGAGGCCATCTGGCTGCGCATGGCGCTGCTCTGGGTGCTTGGCATAGGCTCTGCCATGGCGAACTCGCCGCCGTATCGCATCCCCGTCGCCAGCAACCCGGCTGTCGCGCTCGATACCACCACCGGGCTGACGTCTTCCGGGCTGATCTGGATGCGCTGCGCCGTGGGTATGGATTTTCACAATACGCCCCCAAATGGCGCATGCGTGACCAATGACCCAGCCGCAGAAGCGTACACCAATCCAGCCCAGGCCTTGTCCTACGCTCAGGCACAGACCGCTGCGGACAATGCCAATAGTGCCAATAACGGCGCTGGCACGCATGGCATCAACACATGGAAGCTTCCTACGATGCAGGAACTGAACTCACTGTTGATGCCAGAAAATTCGCGCCCGCCCAACTATGAAAACACCGTTTTTCCGAATCTTGACACCTCACAACCCTACTGGACAAACTTTCACTTCGGGTTTATGGCAGCCACGGTGGATTTCGCAAGCGGTCGGATGACCACAGGTGCACCACCCGCTACAGGCTATTTGTTGCTCGTGTCCGCACCAGACGCCAACCTGCACACCGTCACGCTGACCGCGGGTGAGCATGGCGTGGTCATCGGCTCCAGCATTCTGGCCGAGTCCAAAACAGGAACCGTCACCTTCGAAGTCCAACCCGACGCAGGCTATGTACTGTCTGCGGTACAGAAGACATCGGGAGACTGTCTGGAAACGGCGTTGCCGATGCTCAACCAGATCACCGCCATCGTCGGCGAGCAGAACTGTGCGCTCACCGCTGAATTCCAACGTGATCCCTCGAAGGTCATGATCACGACGGAAGTGCAGCCCGCCATGGGCGGAAACATCACGTGCTCGCCTGCCGGCCCGTTTTTCCCCAAAGGCAGCAGTGTCATCTGCAAAGCCACCGCCAATGCGGGCTTCACTTTCAAAACTCTGCAGTTGAATAACTCTGCTCCCACAACTGACAATGAGTTGCCAATGACCAACCTGCTCTATGACAGAGTGCTCAAGGCCACGTTCGCCCCCATTACCAGTATCTCCGGCACCACCGTCCCTACACCCGGCACTTCGGGCGTGGCAGGCCCCGCCATGGCCGAGATCGTAGAAGGCGGCGGTTCTGCGTGCCACTTTGATGAAAGCGTCTCGCAATTTGTAGCCGCGCCCACCAGTGGCTTGCCCGCGGGCACCGCCATGCCACAGGGCATGCTGCAGTTCACCTTGAGAGACTGTGATGCCACGCGCGTCACCATGCGCGTGACCTGGCCGCAACCGCTGACAGACGCTCGCAAATTCGGCCTGGCTGAGCAAGGCGCCACTGTGCCCAGCTTGTTTGCGCCCACCGACCTGCATATCAATGGCCACGTCATGACTTACACGCTGCAAGACGGCCAGCTGGGTGACGATGACTGGGCCACCAATGGCGTGATTGTCGACCCCATTGGTGCCACCGTCTTCACCGCTTTGGCAATCACTCCAGCTACGCTGCCCGCCACAATGGCCGATCACCCCATCAGTGTGCAGCTGGCCTCACCGGATGCCGCCGCCCCCGCAGTGTTCAGCAGCGCAAACCTGCCTGCAGGCCTGCTGCTTTCGCCCACAGGGCAACTCACCGGCACTTTGTCTGCTGGTACGTACCCGTTCACCATCAGCGTGGCCGATGCCAATGGCTCCAGCGGCAGCATCACCTACCACTGGGTGGTGTCTGCAGTGCCAGTACCCGTTCCCACACTGAGCGCATGGAGCTTGGTAGTTCTGTTCATGCTACTGGCCATGGTCACCCACAGAGCGCAGAAAACACGCCGGCCACAGCACCAAAGACCACACCAATAAGCCAAACAGGTGCCAAGGACCCAACAACGAATCCCAGTCAGTTAAGCCACTGACTGGGATTTTTTCTTGAGGTACTTGTTTGCGCTCTTTGGACCGCTCTGGGCGGCGCTGGCCGCCTTGGCAACAGCACCGACGCTTAGCGGCCTTTAGTTGCGAATCAAATAGTCAAACGCGCTCAGCGCTGCTTTGGCACCTTCGCCGGCTGCAATGACAATTTGCTTGTATGGCACCGTGGTGCAATCGCCAGCCGCAAACACGCCAGGGATATTGGTCGCGCCGTGGGCATCAACCTCGATCTCACCCGTTTTCGACAAGTTGACTGTGCCTTTGAGCCAGTCCGTATTGGGCAGCAAGCCAATCTGTACAAAAATCCCTTCAAGGTCCAGGCACACCTCTTCGCTGGTTTCGCGATTTTTGTAGAGCAAACCACATACCTTGCCGTCCTTGCCCTGCACTTCGGTGGTTTGGGCGTTGACCAAAATATCCACGTTCGGCAGTGATTTGAGTTTCTTTTGCAGCACTTCATCAGCGCGCAATTGCGGCGCAAACTCCAGCAAAGTGACGTGCTCAACAATACCTGCCAAGTCAATCGCAGCTTCCGCACCCGAGTTACCACCACCAATCACGGCAATGCGTTTGCCTTTGAACAAAGGACCATCGCAGTGCGGGCAGAAGGTCACGCCTTTGGTGCGGTACTGCTCTTCACCGGGCACGCCCATCGAGCGCCAGCGTGCGCCAGTAGACAGCACAATGGTTTTGGACTTCAGGCTCGCGCCGCTCTCAAACTGCACTTCATGCAGCCCACCGGGCGTGGCCGCAGGAATCAGCTTGCTGGCGGTTTGCAGGTTGATGATGTCCACATCATAGTCATTGACGTGCGCTTCCAGCGCGGCGGCAAATTTGGGGCCGTCGGTTTTTGAGATCGAGATGTAGTTCTCAATGTCCATCGTATCGAGCACCTGGCCGCCAAAACGCTGGGCAGCAATGCCTGTGCGAATGCCTTTGCGGGCTGCGTACACACCTGCGGCTGCGCCAGCAGGGCCACCGCCGACGACCAGCACATCGAATGGGGCTTTTTCACTGACCGCTTGAGCAGCTTTGGCCGCAGCGCCGGTGTCGATGCGGGCCACCACTTCGGCCAGCTCCATGCGGCCTTGGCCGAAGTGCTCGCCATTCAAGTAGATGGTGGGCACGCCCATGATCTCGCGCTCTTCAATCTCGTTTTGGTAGAGACCACCATCAATCGCAGTGTGCGTGATGTTCGGATTGAGCACGGTCATCAGGTTCAGTGCCTGAATCACATCTGGGCAGTTGTGGCAGGTGATCGAGTAATAGGTCTCAAAATGGAACCGGCCATCAATGCCTTTGATCTGGTCTTGCAGCGCTTGCGGCTCTTTCGATGGGTGGCCGCCAATTTGCAGCAACGCCAGCACCAAGGAAGTGAATTCGTGGCCCAGCGGCACACCGGCAAAACGCAGACCACTGTCCACTCCAGGATTGGTAATCAGGAAAGAGGGCTTGCGCAGGTCGTCGCCATCCAGGCGCAGCTGGATTTTGTCTGATTGCTGCTGGATTTCTTCCAGCAATGTTTTCATCTCGCGCGCGCCCTCGCTGTCGTCCAGCGAAGCGACCAGCTCAACCGGCTTAGTCAAGCGCTCCAGATAGGCTTTCAATTGGGCTTTGAGGGCGTCGTCCAACATGCTGTATTCCTCGAAAAAAGAGTGTCAATGGCCTAAAAAGCGCCATCAACCAAGTATTGGGGGTATTTTGGGCAAAAAAAAGCCCGAGCGCCCGTGGGCAACTCGGGGCTTTGGATGGGCCGGTTATATTGGTATTCCGGCCTCTTCGCGGGGCGCTTAAATCTTGCCGACCAGATCCAGGGAAGGTGCCAGTGTTTTCTCGCCTTCTTTCCATTTGGCTGGGCACACTTCACCTGGGTGCGCAGCCACGTATTGAGCCGCTTTCAATTTGCGCACAGTCTCTTTCACATCGCGTGCAATGGCGTTGTCATGCACTTCCAGAGTTTTGATCGTGCCCGATGGATCGATGATGAACGTGCCGCGCAGTGCCAGGCCTTCTTCTTCGATATGCACGTCAAATGCACGAGTCAGTTGGTGAGTTGGGTCACCGATCAGTGGGAATTTGGCTTTGCCGACGGCATCCGATGTTTCATGCCACACTTTGTGGGAGAAATGCGTATCGGTGGTGACGATGTACACCTCAGCACCTGCTTTTTGGAAGTCAGCGTAGTTCTCAGCAGCGTCTTCAATCTCGGTTGGGCAGTTGAAGGTGAAGGCCGCTGGCATGAAAATCAGCACAGACCATTTGCCTTGCAAGTCTTTTTCAGTGAGTTCGATGAACTCGCCTTTACCAGTGCGGTTCACAAAAGCATTGACTTTAAATGGCTGGACCTGTGTGTTGATCAAAGACATGATGCATTCCTTTTCATTGGGTTGGTAACTAATCGATGGCTCAAGTGTAGGTGTTCCTAATGGATTGAGCAAATTGAATGATTTGATTGATTTGATAGTTTTTAGGTATTAATGAATCTATCACTCTTAACCTAAGGGCTTCGCAGCAATCCTTCAGCGGCACACCCCAGCAATCTCAGTATCGCACTGGTCGATGAAGCTTCAATGAAGCACTACACCGCCAAGCAATGGCCGACTACAATGGCGGGTTTTCAAGGCATGGGGCAGGCCATCGATTGCCCTTTGCGCATCCACCGCATCCATGTACCCTGCTTACAGGTATTCCATATGGGGGCTGGCTGCGCGTTGTCAAGGTAGTGCTATGAATCTGCTGGTGCTCAAAATGTCGGTGGTACCGCTGGTCATTGCGGTGGTGTCCTTGGCTGGACGGCGTTGGGGCACGCATATTGCGGGCCTACTCAGTGGCTTTCCGGTCGTGGGCGGACCCATCACCATTTTCATCGCTGCGGAACAGGGCCTGGACTTTGGCACGCAAGCTGCGATTGCAGCCATCATGTCGGTCACTTGCTTGCTCAGCTTCAATGTCGCCTACAGCTGGATTTGCCGCCGCCAGGCCTGGCCACTAGCGCTGCTGTTGTCAACCTTGGTATGGACCGCGATGGCCTTGTGCCTAGCCCAGCTGCCAATGACCTGGCCAGTGGCCGTCAGCGTCAGCCTTTTTGCACTGATCGTCACGCCCTATCTGTTTGCGCCGGGTCATGTCGGCCGCCCTGCCACACGCAGCCAGCGTGATTTGCCGCTGCGCATGGCCACTGGGGCTGGTTTGACCTTGCTGATAACCGCTTTGGCAGCGCACTTAGGCCCGACTTGGAGCGGCCTGATTGCCGCTTTCCCTATCATCGGCTTGGTGCTGGTGCTGTTTACACATATCAGCCAAGGTGCCGGACCGGTAGCCCATTTGATGCGTGGCAATGTGCAAGGCCTGTATTCATTTGTGGCCTTTTTCAGTGTGCTGGTCTGGGTCTGGCCACATGGCAGTCTTTTGGCTGGCGTGGCCTTGGCCATTCCTGCGGCTTTTGCCGCCCAGGCAGTGGTGCAAAGCATTGGTTGGTGCCGCAGACGCTGGTGGCCGACACCCTATTCGCTCATCAAAAAATAATGCTCAAGACCAGTCTGGTCAAGACCCTGCCCAGATCAACCAAGTCGGCATGACAGCAGCATGCGCAATCACACTGATGCAGCAGGTCGCAGCGGTCGTCGATGGCTGGCAGGCACAACACCACTGCACTTGCTCATTTGGCCGCGATTGCACATTTTCTTCACATGACTTAACCCCGTTTGCAAACAACGGGCGTATAAGACTTCATCGACCGTTTTTTACAGGAGAGTTGTGATGGTTTTTCATACTTCGCGTTCAGTCGCTACAGGTTCTTGGATCAAAACACCGTTGGCGTTGCTGGGTGTTTCAGTATTCTCAATGACCGCCATGGGCGCTGCCGCAGCCGCTACCGTGGCTGAAACCCAAAGTGCCGCACAAGACCGCCAATCGGTGGCCGTGACGATTTACAACGATGGCTTGGCGCTGGTGCGCGATGAGCGCAAAATCAAACTCAATCAAGGTGAAAACCGCATTGCGGTGCGTGAGGTATCGGCCCAAATCATGCCCGAAACCGCCAGCATGCGCGCCACCGATGGCAGCGCACTGAACCTGCTGGAGCAAAATTTTGACTACGACTTGCTGAGCAGCGACTCCTTGCTGAACAAATACGTTGGCCGCAATGTAACCGTGATTCGCACCAACCCCGCATCAGGTCAAGATGAGCGTGAAACGGCCACCTTGCTGGCCAATAACGCCGGCCCGGTGTTGAAATACGCTGACCGCATCGAAACTGGCTTGCCCACCAATGCCCGCTTGGCATTCGATGGTGTGCCCGGCAACCTGCGTGACCAACCCACCTTGGTGGTCTCTCTGAATGCCGAAAAAGCCGGCACGCCGACGGTCGATTTGTCCTACCTCACCGGCGGTTTGGGCTGGCAAGCCGACTATGTCGCGACTTTATCCAAAGACGAGAACAGCCTGGATCTGGCTGGATGGGTGACCTTGAACAACCACAGTGGTACAGCCTATGAAGACGCCAAGCTGCAATTGGTCGCTGGCGACGTGGGCAGAGCTCCGATTGTGCGCGAAGCCATGTTCAAAGCATTGGATGGACGTGCAATGGCCGCAGTAGCTCCGGCCCCGATGGAACAAGAGGCCTTGTTCGAATACCACCTCTACACGCTGCCCAACACCACCACCTTGGGCAACAACCAAACCAAGCAAGTGGCCCTGCTGTCGGCCGGCTCCGTGCCGGTGCGCAAAGAATACCGCTTGCAAGGTGCCGAGCACTGGTACAACCAATTGCGCAACAACAACAGCCCGGAGCTGGGCGACAAGCGCAAAGTGGATGTGTTTGTCGAGTTTGACAACAAGGATGGCGATTTGGGCGTGCCGCTGCCCAAAGGCATTGTGCGCATGTACAAAGGCGATAGCCAACAACGCGCGCTATTCATTGGCGAGGACCGCATCGACCACACAGCCAAGGACGAGCAAGTGCGCCTGAAACTGGGCAGCGCGTTTGATTTGAATGGCACCTGGAAGCACACCAGCAGCAAAAAACTGGCCGACAACCTGTATGAGATGTCGTTCAGCATCGAGCTGCGCAATGCCAAAGAAGTGCCTGCGACCATCACAGTGGTTGAGCCCATTCCTGGCGACTGGACCATCACCAGTGAAAGTCAGAAACACACTCAACCCACTGCCCGCTTGGCGCAATGGGAAGTGGAAGTGCCTGCCGAAGGCAAAACCGAGCTGAGCTACACCGTACGCATCAAATACTGATGGCTTTGAACCCCAACGCCGCCCATATGGCGGCGTTGGAGTTTGCAACAGCACGTCAATTTACAGAATTTCCAACACCTTCTCCACAGGCCGCGCCAAACGCGTACCTTTGGGCGTCGTCACAAAAGGCCGATTCAGCAGCACTGGGTGCGCAACCATTGCATTCAGCAAAGCCTCGTCATTGGCCGCATCGAGCTGCAGCTGCGCATAAATCGCCTCTTTGCTGCGCATCGCTTCGCGCACCGTCAAACCACTGGCAGCAATCAAGGCCTGCAATTGCGGGCGTGTCAGCGGTGTTTTCAGGTATTCGACGACCGTCGGCTCAATGCCCTGTTCGCGCAGCAAGTCCAAAGTTTTGCGGGACGTGCTGCAGCGGCTATTGTGGTAGATGGTGGCTTCAGTGGTACTCATATCAAGCAAAGGCCTTGCAGGGCGTGGAAAGTGAACGAACAAACCAAGGCCAGCATCAGCACTTGGCGCTTGCTCATCATAGCCGCACCCCACCCATTGATCCGCCAGGTAATGCCATTGCTCCAACAAAAGAGAAGCGGCGGCTGGTGGCCAAGCTGAGCGCCTCTGCAGGAGGCGTCGTGGGCTGCCTACTCTAAGCACCTATTCAACAAATCAATACGCGTTGTCAAAATGAGTCGCTTGCGCGCTGCAATAGTGCGCTTCAGGCACTGCCCCGCCAGCGCTGCGCTTACAAAGGCAGCTGTGCCGTCTTGAGCGTGCGCAGCACAAAGCTGGAGCGGCTATGGCGAATGCCTTTGATGTGGTAGAGCTTTTCGCGCAAGAAGCGCTCGTAGTCACGCGTATCACGCACCACCACACGCAGCAAATAGTCATAGTCGCCTGAGACCAAGTGCGCCTCCACCACCTCCGGTATCGCCGCCAGCATCTCGCCAAACGCCTCCAAGGTGTTGTCGGAATGGCTGTCTAGCGTGACCTGGATCAGCACTGTGTCTTGCAAGCCCAGCGCCTGGGCGTTGAGTCTGACCGTATAGCCCTCAATCACGCCAGAGTCTTCCATTTTGCGAATGCGGCTCCAGCAAGGCGTGGGGGACAGGCCCACGGCCTGACCAATTTCCTGCAGGCTGGCGCGCGAATTGCGCTGCAATTGTGCAAGAATTTTTTTATCCAATTGATCCATGAGGAAAATTTTCTTTATAAATGGTATTCAACAGATGTATTTTCTACCCAGTCACCGTATCAAGCCACAAATGGGTAAAAACTTCTGCGCCAGCTTGCGCACAATAACGCCATGGAAGCAGAGACTTACCAGCCTCTTCAACCAGCAAGCGCAGCCAGTAGTTATCGCACTGGCACGACCCAAAGAACGCATATGTTCTCAGCGCTGCGGCTTTTTGTACCGACCAAGCCTTGCCCCCTCTGCGCAAACGCCTGCACCTGCTGCAGGCGTTTTCGTTGGTAAAAGCACGTGCACCAACGCAGCCTGCGACCGCATCAGATTGGCCCAATAACAGGCCGAAGCCGCGTACACTTTGCTCCATTCGCATCCATTCTTTGACAATAAGGACAGACCATGCGCTGGGAAGGCAATCGACAATCCAAAAATGTGGAAGACCGGCGCGCCGGTGGGTCCCGTGTGGGCGGGCGCAGCCTTGGCATCGGCTCCATCATTGTGGCGCTGATTGCCTGGGGTGTATTTGGCATCAACCCGCTGACCGTGCTAGGTCTGATGCAAGGCGCAGCGCCCACCACACAAAGCCAGCAAGCGCCTGCCACGACTGGCCCGGTCAACGACCGCAACGGCCAGTTTGTGGCCACGGTACTGGCCGACACCGAAGACGTCTGGGGCAGCATCTACTCCAATTACCAAGAGCCACGGCTGGTGCTCTTTAGAGACGCCACGCAAACGGCCTGCGGTACAGGCCAGGCGGCGATGGGGCCGTTTTATTGCCCCGCCGACACCACCGTCTACATTGACCTGAGTTTTTTTGACGAACTCAAAAACCGCTTAGGTGCCCCCGGCGAATTCGCCCAGGCCTATGTGATTGCCCACGAAGTCGGCCACCACCTGCAACGCCTGCAAGGTACAACGCAAAAAATTGACAGTCTGCGCGGACGCATCAGCCAGACTGAATACAACCAATTGAGCGTGCGCCTGGAGTTGCAGGCCGACTGCTATGCCGGAGTCTGGGGTCACCACGCCGACCGCCAGCGCCAAATTCTTGAAGGCGGCGATATTGAAGCGGCGATGAATGCAGCCGCCAAGATTGGCGATGATGCACTGCAACGCTCCGCTGGTCGCGTCGTGCGGCCCGAGAGCTTTACCCACGGCACCAGCGCGCAACGCCAGCGCTGGTTCAACACCGGTCTGAAAACGGGCGACCCGCAGGCCTGTGACACCTTCAACAACGCACAGTTGTGATGTCGCGGCCGAATAGATCGGCCGTGGCCCTGCATGAAAAGGGAGACAAACCATGCAAATAGGCGCGCGCATTTCTGCCGCAGCAATTACCGGAGCAGCCAAAGCCATCACCGGCGCACGCAGCGTTTGGCTGGGCTGCAACCCGGTACCCGTGCAGCGTATTTACTTTGCCAATCACTCCAGCCACAGCGATTTTGTGCTGCTCTGGGCCTCTTTGCCGCCACTGCTGCGCAAACGCACACGCCCAGTCGCCGGAGCCGACTACTGGTCCAAAGGCGCGATTCGGCCCTATGTGATCCACCAGGTATTCAACGGCGTGCTGGTCGAGCGCCATAGCGCAGCGCAGGCTGCGCCACACAGCACGGCCACGGCAGCACCAGCCGAACCTGCTGCAGCCACACCCGAGAGCGAGGGCAGTATTCCAGCAGATTTTGCTTGGCGCGAGCGCGAGCCTGCCACGCAAGCCGATCTGCACGATGCCGCCACCATCGCCGCCTTATCCGCGCAAGACAGCGCCAACGCATGGCAAGAAGCGATGCCGCAGGACATTGCGCTGGACTTGGAGCCACAGGCACAGCCGACAGAGGCCGAAGCCGTGCGCACTGCCGCGCCCCTCAAACCCGATGCGCTGGCGCCGCTGAAAGCCGCGCTGGATGCGGGCGACTCGCTGATCATCTTCCCCGAAGGCACGCGCAATATGCAAGAGGGCCTGCTGCCGTTCAAAAGCGGTATTTACCATTTGGCCAAAAACTACCCACACGTCGAAATCGTGCCGGTGTGGCTGGGCAACCTCAACCGCGTGATGCCAAAAGGCGCGTTGATTCCACTGCCCTTGCTGTGCACGGTCAGCTTTGGCACCCCCTTGCAAGTGCAAGACGGCGAGAGCAAGGAAGCCTTTCTGTCGCGCGCGCGCAATGCGTTATTGCAAATGGGCGGTGCCGAGGCCGATAGCGCCGCGCAACCACCACAAGACACAGAAAGGGCTGCATGATGAGCCATGAAACATTGCTGCTCAGCAGTTTGGTACTGGGTTTGATGGTGCTGGCCACCGTGGTCGGCTATGTACTGAAAATGCGCGCAGGCTTTGAGCCCCATGCGGTGATTGACAACCTGAATGCCCGCATCAAAGCCTGGTGGGTGATGATTGTCGTGCTGGGCATTGCCTTTGCACTGGGCCGTGTCGCCGTGGTCTTGCTGTTCTTTGGCGTGTCGTTTTACGCCTTGCGCGAGTTTCTCACGCTGGCACCCACTCGCCGCGCTGATTACTACGCACTGCTGATGGCGTTTTATGTTGCGCTGCCACTGCAGTACTTTTTCATCCTGACCAGCTGGTACGGGATGATGTCGGTGTTCTTGCCGGTCTATGGCTTTTTGCTGCTGCCGATTTTTGCGGCCTTTGGCGGTGACACCACCCGCTTCATGGAGCGCGCCTCCACCGTGCAATGGGGCGTCATGATTGCGGTCTACTGCATCTCGGCCATTCCGGCGCTGATGCTGATCCCGATCCCCGGCTACGAAGACCGCAACCTGCTGCTGATTGCCTGGCTGGTGCTGGTGGTGCAAAGCTCCGACATCTTGCAATATGTGTGCGGCAAGCTGTTTGGTAAACGCAAAATCGCGCCGCTGCTCTCGCCCTCCAAAACCTTGGAAGGCTTTGTCGGCGGCGTGCTGGCCGCCTCGGTACTGGGCGCGGCGCTGTACTGGATCACACCGTTTAGCGTAGTGGCTGCCTTTTTCATGGCCTTGCTGGTGAACCTGCTGGGCTTTGCCGGTGGTCTGGTGATGTCGGCGATCAAACGCGACCGTGGCGTGAAAGACTGGGGTGCAATGATTGAAGGCCACGGCGGCATGCTTGACCGCCTGGATTCCTTGTGTTTTGCCGCGCCGATCTTTTTCCATGTCGTGCGCTATGGCTGGGGAGTGGTAGTTGGCTGATACGCCCAACACAGCCTCTACACAGCCATCAGCCGTGCCTGACCCTGCCAGCCTGTGCCCGCTGTGTGGCACAGCCAATCGCTGTGCAATCAGTGCCGGCGCCAACCCGTCCAGCTGCTGGTGCATGCAAACCGCCATCGCGCCAGCGGCATTGGCGCAAGCCAGCGCAATGCGCACGGCGGGCACCCCTGCCAGCCAATGCCTTTGCCCAACTTGCGGTGCAGTCACAGACACTTCTTCAAAATGAGCTAGCCGCTCTTTTCTTCTTTGCACAGCCATGGCCAGCGCCACTTTTTGGCCATGTAAACCAAGCATTAAAGATAGCTACAACTGCCCCTTACCTTGCCCTCGAACAATAGAGTTGTTCGCGCCAGTCAACACATAGGCAAGGGATTAAGACATAAGCACTAGGCCAGTCTGAGCGAAATACTCGCTGGCATTCAAGCAGGAAGCAACGAGACAGGCTCACTCAGCAATGCGACGGCGGCTAGGGCTTTGGGTGTGCTCAAGGGATCACAAACCAAGTGGGTACGCCTGGCCGCGCACGCAAAAGGAGCTGCAGCAAGCGCTCAAGGACAAAAAGGCGCTGTCGTTATCATGGACTGGATCACGCTCTGCAATCATCGGCGCTTGCACGCCTCGCTGGGCTATCTTAGCCCTATCCGATATGAGCGCCACAGGCATGCAGCACAGCATAAACAAGCTGCATGAATTAATCGTTAAGAACTCTGCTTAACAGGGGCAAGGTCACACACCGAACCAATCATGAACACCATTCATCTCACCATAGGAGCAGTCGCCAAACGTGCGGGAATGACTGTTCGGACTCTTCATCACTACGACCACATTGGATTGGTATGTCCCAGTGCCAGAAGCGCGTCAGGCTACCGCCTCTATAGTGCTGGAGACATTGAGCGATTGCATGCGGTCCAGTCCCTCAAAAAATTGGGCCTTAGTCTCGAAGCAATTGCCACAACATTGACTGGGGGAGAGTTCACGCCGCAAGTGTTACTGCGTCGCCAAATAGAGGAAGTTACACGCAAGTTATTGGAAATTCAGGAACTAAAAGAAAAGCTACTTTTCCTGGAGCAAGCCATCTCTAGCCAAAACGCAACGGCCGATGATTTGCTCAATGGCATTCGCCTCCTAGAGACTCACCAGTTATATCTTCCCTCTGGGGATATACGTAGGCTGCTTGGGCGTTGGCGACGTGCGAGGCCTCGATGGCTGCCAATTGCGGAGGAACTGCTGTCATGCCAAAGAAACGCCATTCCGTCCGATGCAGCACGAACTCAGTTACTAGCACAGCGGTGGATGAACATTGCAATGTCTGTCTTCGGAGGACGGCTTGGCGTTATTCTCGATTGGGTGCGAATGCATCGAGAAGCGCCTGAGACTGCACGGCATGCAGGACTCGAGACTGAACTTATGCAATACCTTGAACAAGCCATCGAGTTGCGCCTGGCAGCCTTGCGTCGTCATCTTTTGCCTGAAGAACTCAACAGACTCGATGGCTCCACAGGGCCTGAGTGGGAGGCACTTGCGGCGCGGGGAGAAAGACTACTCGCCAGTGGAGTCTCGCCAAAGATGAAAGCGGCCCGGGAGTTGCTGGAGCAATATCGCGAACTCTCGCTTCGCACCGTGTCTCAGGATATGCCGCTTGCGACCAAGCTGAGACAAGCCTACGCCTGCGAGCCCATATTGGCGCTTGGTCATTTTGTCGGTCCTCGGCTGAGGGCCTATTTGGACGCAGCTGCCTCTTGACCCTGACGTAGCGTCATGCATCAAAGTACTCTTTTCGTTGAACCAACATCAGGAGTATTCCAATGCAATTCGCTGACTGTCCGAGCCCTTCTGCGATGCGTGTCGCAACTTCGCGAGCAGCGCACCAGATTCTTGAGGACGAGCAGGTATTCAAGGACCCATTTGCTGTAGCGTCTTTGGGAAGCGCCAATGCTGCATCACTGATGCGTAATCCAATGGTACACAATAGTGTCTCGTCGCGCTCCATGCGGGCGGGCATCGTCGCCCGTTCACGATTCGCGGAAGACCATTTGTTAAAAGCCATTGCCAATGGGACTGTGCAATACGGCATAGTCGGTGCAGGTTTGGATACTTGGGCACTGCGCAGTGCATCCACGCTGCCTGCAATTACCACGTTTGAACTTGACCAGCCTTCGATGCAGGAATGGAAGACTCGTCTGTATTCCGACAATGGATGGGCAAAGCCAGCAAACCTCCGGTATATCACGACCGATTTGCGAGAGATCACCACCGTTGATGGCCTTCTCGCAGGCGAGGCAGACCTCGCCAAGCCCGTTAGCCTGTCTGTGCTGGGTGTACTTGTGTATCTTGACAACGAAGTGGTTGAACGCGAGATTGCAGCGTTAAAGCAGCTTGCCGCAGGCTCTACCATTGCGCTTGACTACCGATTAGACGAGGACCAATTGCATCCCCTGGAGCGGGTCATGATGCAGTTCACTGCCAACATGATGGCAGCGGGAGGCGAGCCCTGGCAATCATCTTGCACGCCCGAGCGCATGCGTGAATTGCTGTCATATGCAGGCTTTGAAGTCGAAGAAGACCTGGGGCCTGCAGAACTCAATGCTTGCTATTTCGCGGGTCGCAGGGATGGCTTACAGATTGCAGGCGGCGGCTTCCGTTATCTGAGTGCTGTCAAACGATAGACCGATGAAGACAATCTGTACACTGTGTGTGCAGATATTCCCCACAATCGTTCTGGAGGACGCGCTCAGTGATGCGCATGCGTCCTTGCAACTCAGCAACCTAATCCGTGCACATGTTGATTCGTTTTGCCACCCTTGAGGATGCGGCGCATTTGCCGCGAATCGAACAATCCGCCAGCGCGCTCTATCGAGCCATTGCCTATTTGGCTTGGCTGGCAGATGGCCAGGTCATATCGGAGCCTGAACATCAACGGCTCATCCTCAAGGGAACCGTTTGGGTTGCGGAGGCATCTCCAGGCCATCTGGTCGGCTTCCTGAATGCTGAAGTGTTGAACCATGAGCTGCACATTTGGGAGCTGTCTGTGCAAGGCGATTGGCAGCAACAAGGCATTGGCACACAACTGCTTCGCAGCGCACGTCAATATGCGTTGGACACCGGCTTGGACGCACTGTCGCTGACAACCTTCAAAAATGTAGCGTGGTGTGCGCCAGCGTATGAAAAGTTCGGCTTCATTCCAGTAAAAAATCCCAGCCTGCATCTCAGAGATGCGCTTGATGCGGAAGCCATTCAAGGCTTGCCAATCGAGCAGCGAGTGGCGATGCGTTTGCCCATCACCGCCCCAGCAAGATGATTCAGACCTGGCCAGTCCTTCTGTTGTAGGCCAAGTCATGCAGCCATTGTTGATTCGAATCAAGGCGGTCAATCTACAAGCCATGAATGACCGCATTTATCATTTATATAACGAGCCACAACCTGTGCTTTAGTAGGAGTAGGGGCGGTAGCGATCAGGCAAAAAGCGGTTTCCAACTGCTTAGAGCCTGTTCAAAGTCTCGACGCAGTCGCGCAAGGCACAAAAAAAGAGGCAGTACAAGACGCCTGTTGCAGCTCAACCATCTGTATGAGCAAAACGGGCAACGCAGTAATGCGCTTTTTTTGTGCCTTGCCCTTCGGGTTGGCGCCCAAAAGGCACGCTGCCTTGTTCAAAATCCTCGCCGGGCAGATAGCCCGACTGCGATTTTTGCCGTGCATCGTATCCTTTTGGGCTCCAACGCGGTCTGCGTGGAGACTTTGAACAGGCTCTTAAACGCCAACGAATCCGCAAAAATCCATGCCACACGACAAGCTGCGCGCCGCAATGCCTGTAACCTCAGTGGCATGTTCCCCCATTGGCAGGCCATCTTTTGCAGGGGGCCTATCTCCTGTAGAGTTCGAGCGACGCCATTGCATGGGGGCAGAAAACTGTTTAGAACAAACTGGTCGATTCAACTTTTAACCCCCGTGCCACACCCCATCTTTGATCGCATGACTGACCGTATTCCCACCGCCGCATGGGGCGCTGCTTGCCCCTGCGGGCGCCATAGCGCCAACACCAAAAAACCAAAGCCACTGGCACTCAAAGACTGCTGCGGCCGCTTTTTTTTGCCCGCCCAAGAAAATCAAACCATGCCAGCCGCGCCAGATGCGGAGCATCTCATGCGCTCACGCTACACCGCCTACAGCCTGCTGCTGCGCGACTATGTGCTGGCCACCTGGCACGCCAGCACCCGCCCGAGCACCCTGGAGCTTGATGCCAACACGCGCTGGCTGGGCCTCGAAGTGCGTGACCACACTGTGGTCGATGACACGCACAGCGAAGTCGAATTTGTCGCACGCTACCGCGAGCAAGGCCGTGGCCAACGCATGCAAGAGCGCAGCCGCTTTGTCAAAGAGGAAGGCCGCTGGTGGTATGTGGATGGGGATTTCCAAACCTGATCACCGCCAAGCACTGTGACGTCAACGCTGCCGCAAACTCCAGTAATCAAATGTCTACTTGACAGGGGAGCTTACGCATCGACCAAGGCATCTGCCCGAACAGGATGGTCTTCGCGGTGTAGGAGCACTCAATGGAGGGCTCTGCGCTGCGCAATCTGGCGGTCAGTCAACGATGCGCGTTCTCGGGTGTGCCTTTGTGCGTCTGCTGGACCCTCGCCATCAGTCTCTTGGCGATGCGCAGCATCACTATGATCACGATGGAGAAAAAGGCCCCCAAAATAAGGCCGCCAACAAACTCCACATCGGCAATGCCTTCACAGCAAGATGCATTGAAACCGTCTTGCAGAAGTCTCCAAACACCATCCGGCAGCGTGATTAACCATAGAGATGGCGTGCGTATCCAGATGATCGCAAAAATCAAACTGCCAATTGCTATCTGGAGCAACAGCAAGATGGCTGACTTGTATCGACTCATTTGACAATGACCTTTGACCATGCGGTCAATTCGGAGCCTGGAATCTTGAAGGGTGCGCGCGCGCGCAATATCAGCCTCAACTGACTGAACTCTGATGGTTCGTTAATGACGATGCATCCTTGGCTGATGCCTAATGGACCCTTGGGGTGCAGTCTGAAGGCTCCTCTTTCAACCTGTTCACACCATGTCTTATCGTCAACCCTTCCATCGTCAGCATAGAGCGCAAACCAGTCGCGTCTCCCGTTGAGCGCGTCGTAAATTTTACCAAGCCGACCGCCAGATTCGCGATCAAGCAAAAAGTATTCGCCAATCGGAATGGGGCCTTGATCCGCAACACATGATGAGCTTCGACGGTTAACGTGCACGCCAAGACCAGAAAATGCAGGGAATGAGCGCCCTCCAAGATCGAAAAGGCTCATTGGTTGATCGTTTAGTAAAAAAGTACACTTAATCACTAATCTCTCCCTTGTCATAACAAGAGCAGTCTAGCAACCTGCAAACGCAGCACTGTTTGTCTATGTTAACGTTGCATGCAGTTAACTTATGTTTACTTTGAAGGTTTTTTACTCAACTTCGTGTGGCCTGACCACCAAAAAGCGAATTCTCACACTGCCGCAAACTCCAATAATCAAATGTCTACTTGACAGGGGAGCTTTCGCTGGCGCGCAAAAAACTCCATCAGCAAAAAAGCGGCGCCTGCATCACTGCAAGCGCCGCTTTTTTTAATGGATGGCCTGAGCTTATGCGCTGGCAGCCCCCAGCAGCATCGCATTGACGCGCTTCACATAAGCGGCAGGATCGGCAGGCAAGCCGCCTTCGGCCAACACCGCCTGGTCAAACAAAATATGGGCCAAATCATCAAACTGGCTGGTGCTCTCCAGCTGCTTGACCAGCGCGTGCTCTGGGTTGACCTCCAGCACGGGCTTGTTCACTGGCACCTCCTGACCCGCCTGCTTGAGCAAGCGCGCCAATTGGCCACTGATTTCACCATCCTTGACCACCAAACAAGCCGGTGAGTCGACCAAGCGGGTCGTCACCTGCACGTCCGAGGCCTGGTCTTTCAAGGCTTCTTTGAGGCGCTCCAACAACGGCTTGAATTGCTCAGCAGCCTCTTGCGCGGCCTTGCGCTCTTGCTCGTCTTGCAAGTCACCCAGATCCACACCGCCTTTGGCCACCGACTGCATCGGTGTGCCATCGAACTCATTGAAAAAGCCCATGGCCCACTCATCGACACGGTCGGTCATGAACAGCACTTCGATGCCTTTTTTCTTGAACAGCTCCAGCTGTGGGCTGCTTTGCGCAGCACCGAGACTGTCAGCCGTGATGTAGTAGATGGCTTTCTGGCCTTCTTTCATGCGGCTCTTGTAATCGGCCAAGCTGACACTGACCGACTCACTCTGCGTTGACGCATAGCGCAGCAATTTGGCAATGCGCTCGCGGTTGGCCATGTCCTCGCCCAGGCCCTCTTTGAGCACCGAGCCAAAGGCCTCGTAGAAATGCGCGTACTTGTCGGCCTCTTTGATCGCGCCTGCTTCCGGCTCTTGTGCATCGGTGGCGTTCTTGTCTGCCACGTCGGTGATCGCATCGGCATCGCCAGCGGTCGCAGCGTTGGCCAATTGCTCCAACATGGTCAGTACGCGGCGTGTATTGCCGTCGCGAATCGCACGCACATCGCGGCTTTCTTGCAGCAGCTCGCGGCTGACGTTCAAAGGCAGGTCAGCCGAATCAATCACACCAAACACAAAACGCAGGTAGGACGGCAGCAGCGCGTCGGCCTCGTTCATGATGAACACGCGCTTCACATAGAGCTTGATGCCCGCTTGCTTGTCGCGGTTGAACAGGTCTTGCGGCGCAGTCGCCGGGATATACAGCAGCTGGGTGTATTCAGTGGCGCCCTCGACCTTGTTGTGGCTCCACGCCAGCGGTGCAGCAAAGTCATGGCTGAGGTTTTTATAAAACTCAATGTACTGCGCATTGCTGATGTCTTTTTTCGCGCGGCTCCACAAGGCATTGGCTTGGTTGATGGTTTCCCATTCGCCCGTTTTGACCATGCCGCCTGGCTGGCCTTCTTGCTCGGCCTCTTGCCACTCCTCTTGCTCCATTTGCACTGGCAGGCTGATGTGGTCAGAGTATTTGTTGATAACGGACTTGAGCTTCCAGCCATTGAGAAACTCCAGACCTTCCTCACGCATGTGCAACGTAATGCGCGTGCCGCGTGCGGCGCGCTCGATCGGCTCAATTTCAAAATCGCCCGTGCCACGGCTGGTCCAGCGCACGCCTTCGCTGGCCGCTGCGCCGGCGCGGCGGGTTTCAACCACCACCGAATCGGCGACGATGAAGGCCGAGTAAAAACCCACACCAAACTGGCCAATGAGCTGCGTGTCGGCTTTGGCATCGCCAGTCAGGCGGCTGGTAAATTCACGCGTGCCGCTCTTGGCAATCGTGCCCAGGTTGTCAATCGCTTCGGCCTCGCTCATGCCAATGCCGTTGTCTTCAATCGTCAGGGTTTTGGCTTGTTCATCAAAACTGATGCGCACGCGCAAATCGGCATCACCTTCGTACAAAGCAGCGTTATTCAGGGCTTCAAAACGCAGTTTGTCACAGGCATCAGCAGCATTCGAGACCAGCTCCCGCAAAAAGATTTCGGGGTTGGAGTACAGTGAATGCGTCACCAAATGCAAGACTTGGGCGACTTCGGCTTGAAAAGAATGCTTTTTAATAGTCATGGTCGATCAATGAAAAACAACAAAATGTTCAGAAAATTCGGCACACGGCCCGCATGACCGCGCAAGCACAGACGCGCTTACGCAGCCGCTGCCCCGTTAGATAGCGGCAGTTCGCTGATTTACAAGATTACAACAGCCCATTGGCATACTTGGACATTCACAAACACTAGTCCAGACTGCAACAACCGGGCACTTTGCTTATTCAAGTTATATCTTTATAACTGGATTTTTATGCCAAATAGCAGATAATAAACGAGCATTTTTTTAGATACATTCGAATATATGAACCTCCACCAGTTTCGTTTTGTCCAAGAGGCTGTGCGGCGCAACCTCAATCTGACAGAAGCGGCCAAGGCCTTGCACACATCGCAGCCGGGAGTCTCCAAAGCCATTATTGAGTTGGAAGACGAGCTGGGTGTGGAGATTTTTGCGCGCCACGGCAAGCGCCTCAAACGCGTGACCGAGCCGGGCCAGCATGTGTTGGCCAGCATTGAAGTCATTTTGCGCGAAGTCGGCAACCTCAAGCGCATCGGCAGCGACTTCAGCGCGCAAGACAACGGCACGCTGTCGATTGCCACCACCCACACGCAGGCACGCTATGTGCTGCCTGAGCCGGTGGCACGCTTTCGCGGCCAGTACCCGAAAGTCAATATCAGCTTGCACCAAGCCACACCGCATGAAGTGGCCGATATGGTGCTGACCGAAGTGGCCGATGTTGGCATGGCCACCGAGTCCTTGGCTGATTACCCCGATCTGGTGACCCTGCCTTGCTACGAATGGCAGCACGTGCTGATTTTCCCGGCCTCGCACCCGCTGGCACGCAAAGAACGCATCACGCTGGACGATATTGCCAATGAGCCACTGATTACCTACCACCCATCGTTCACCGGCCGTGGCCGCGTCGACCGGGCTTTTGAGCGCCGTGGCCTGAAGCCCAACATCATCCTCGAAGCGATTGATTCGGATGTGATTCGCACCTATGTGAATCTGGGCTTGGGTGTGGGCATCGTCGCTGAAATGGCCGTGCAAGGCGATCTGATTGGCCAATTGGTCGCCAAGCCCATGGGCGACTTGTTTGGCATGAACGTCGCCCGCGTGGCCTTTAAACGAGGCGCCTACATGCGCCAGTTCGTGTTTCGCTTTGCCGAATTGATCAGCCCGCGCCTGAGCCGCGAGCAGGTCAAACTGGCCTTGTCTGGCCGCGAGTCCGACTACGACTTGTAAAATCACGCCTGCCCCCCGCGCCCTGTCTGCGAGCCACGCTGGACGCCAGCGCCGCACCAGGGGGCGAAATGGCATCCATGCCTGCGACAGGCCAGCGCTTACTGAGGCTGGAGCCTTGAAGCAGCACGGCCCACCAATTTACCTTCTACCCACGCCGCGTTAGCGGCGTGCTTTTTGTCTGCTGCCATGTCTTACCTGACCCCATCCGTGACCAGTCGCCTGCCCGAGGTAGGCACCACCATTTTCACCACCATGTCGGCCCTGGCCGTGCAGCACAAGGCAGTGAATCTGGGCCAGGGCTTTCCGGATTTTGACTGCGATCCAGCCCTGACCGCTGCTGTCACCGAAGCCATGCAGCAAGGCCACAACCAATACCCGCCAATGGCGGGCGCTGCAGCCTTGCGCGAAGCTGTGGCGGCCAAAATTGAAGCCTTATATGGCCACCGCTACGATGCCACGGCCGAAATCACCGTCACCGCGGGCGCCACACAGGCCTTGCTGACTGCCATTTTGGCGGTCGTGCAACCGGGCGAGGAAGTCATCGTGCTCGACCCCTGCTATGACTGCTATGTGCCCTCGATCCAGATGGCCGGCGCCAAACCAGTGCGTGTGCAGCTAACACCGGGCAGTTTTCGCCCCGACTTTGCCGCGATTGCCGCCGCCATCACACCGCGCACGCGCCTGCTGCTGATCAACTCGCCACACAACCCCACAGGCACCGTGTGGACCGAGGCTGAAATGCTGCAGTTGCAGGACTTGCTAGCACCTACCAATGTGCTGCTACTGAGCGACGAGGTATATGAGCACATGGTGTTCGATGGCAAAAAGCACCTCAGTGCCTCCCGCTTTCCAGGATTGGCCGCGCGCGCCATGGTGGTGTCCAGCTTTGGCAAAACCTTCCATGTGACGGGCTGGAAAGTCGGCACAGTGGCCGCTCCTGCGGCCTTGATGGCCGAATTCCGCAAAATCCACCAGTTCAATGTGTTCACGGTGAACACGCCCATGCAAGTCGGACTGGCCCAGTACCTGGGCAACCCAGCGCCTTACATTGAACTGCCTGCGTTCTACCAAGCCAAGCGCGACTTTTTCCGTGCAGGCCTGGCCACAACGCGCCTCAAACCCATGGACTGCAGCGGCACCTACTTCCAGACCGTGGACATCTCGGCCGTCAGCCAGCTCAGTGAAGCCGATTTTTGTGCCTGGCTGACCCAGGAAATTGGCGTGGCGGCCATTCCGACCTCGGCCTTTTATGGCGATGGCTTCGACCAAAGCATGGTGCGCTTTTGCTTTGCCAAACAAGACAGCACCTTGCAATTGGCGCTGGAGCGGCTACAGAAACTTTGATTTTTCGTGACTTTTACGCAAGATTGTCAACGATGGTAGAGAGATACGCACAGATGGCGCACGAATCCCACCAATTCATGCAAGTGTCACACCGGATTTAAACAATGGGCCATTTTCAGGAGCACGCTGACAATGGCACACCCTCTACCCTCTCAACACCCTCGGCCCAGCCGCTCGCGGCACTGCATGCAATGGGCCTTGGCAGCCACCGTGGCTGCCGCTTTAGCCGCCTGCGGCGGCCACGATAAGGACAACAGCACACCGCCTGCGCCCAGCGGGCTGGACCTGACCATTCTGCACATCAACGACCACCACTCGACACTGGCCGAAAGCAGCCGCAGCATTGTGCTCGATACCGGCGGTGCTGAGCGCACGACCTTGACGGTGCAAAAAGCCGGCTTTGCGCGCGTCACGCAGGCCATGCAAGAGATTGAAGCCCAAAATGAGCATGTGCTGAAACTGCATGCAGGCGATGCCGTCACCGGCACGCTGTACTTCAACCGCGCTGGCGCTGACGGCGAGGCCGATGCGGCGATGATGAACACCGTCTGCTTTGACACCTATGCGTTGGGCAACCACGAGTTCGACAAGGGCGATACGGGCCTGAAGAATTTCCTCGATTTGCTGCGCGCTGGCCCTTGCAACACCCAGGTACTCAGCGCCAACGTGCAGTTTGGTGCTGACTCGCCCTTGCACCCCAGCCGCGCCCCCGGTTATGTGCTGCCCTCCACCGTGATTGAAAAGGGGGGGCAGAAAATTGGCTTGGTTGGCCTGACGATAGCGGGCAAGACCCAAACGGCCTCCAGCCCTGACGCGGGCACCACATTTGAAGACGAGGTCACGGCCGCACAGCGCGAGATTGACCGCCTGCAAGCCCAGGGCGTGAACATCATCATCGTGCAAGGCCACATCGGCTACGAATACGACAAACAAGTAGCAGCGCAACTGCGCGGTGTGGATGTGGTTGTCGGCGGTGACTCCCACTCCTTGCTCGGCCCAGACAGCTTGGCCAGCTACGGCATTGGCAATCCAGCCGGGCCTTATCCAACGATGGCCAGCAATGCCTCGGGCAAGCCGGTGTGCATCGTTCAAGCCTGGGAATATGGCCAGGTCGTGGGCGAGCTCAATGTGCGTTTTGACGCCAATGGCGATCTCATCTCCTGCACTGGCACACCGCACGTCTTGATTGGTTCGCAGCTGAGCAAAGCCGATGGCTCGGCCTTGAGTGCCGCCGAAAACCAGGCCGCGCAAGCCGATATCACAGCCAGCGGCTTTCTGCGCCCCACGGCCCTCAACAGCGCAGCATCGGCAGTGTTGCAGCCGTTTACGGACAGAATCGCCTCATTTAACACCACCGAAGTCGCGCTGGTGCAAGAAGAGCTGTGCTCACGCCGCGTTCCAGGCGGGCCTGGAACGGTGGATTTCTCTCGCTCTAGCGTCACGTGCAACGCACTAGGCGACGTGTCGCTGCGCGGCGGCGATATCCAGCAAATTGCCGCGCAGGCTTATTTGGAAATTGCCCAAAATACCTATGGCGGTGCTGACATCTCCTTGCAAAGCGGCGGCGGCGTGCGCGTGCCACTCACGCCTGGCCGCATCACAGCAGCCCAGGCCATTGAAGTACTGCCGTTTGGCAATCTGCTCTACACGATGCAAATCACTGGCGATGAAGCCAAAAGCATGGTCGAAGATGGCCTGAACGAAGTCTTTAAAACAGGCGGCAGCACTGGCCCGTATCCCTACACCGGCGGCTTGCGCTTCGATGTCGATGCCAACCAGCCCTTTGGCCAACGCGCCAGCAACTTGCAAGTGCGCAATGCCAGCAGCGGGGCGTGGGAGCCTTTGGACACCACACGCACTTACCGCTTGGCGGTGCTGAGCTTCAATGCCAATGGCGGCGATGGCTACGACACCTTGAAAAACGTGCCCCGCGAGCGTGTGTTGGACGTGGGCGTGCTGGACTCCGATGTCTTGTTCGAATACATCGAAAGCCAACCGGTGGATGCAGGCACGGGTCTGCCCGTGTTGCGCAAACTGCCGGCAGCGCTCTACAGCACCCAGTCCTTCATTGGACCGCAGCGCTAAAGCGCCTGGTGCCTTAGAGCTTGTTCAAAGTCTCCACGCAGACCGCGCTGGAGCCCAAAAGGATACGATGCGTGGCAAAAACCGCAGTCGGGCTATCTGCCCGACGAGGATTTTTAACAAGGCAGCGTGCCTTTTGGGCGCAACCCGAAGGGCAAGGCACAAAAAAAAGCGCATGACTGCGTTGCCAGTTGTACTCATACAGATAGTTGAGCTGCAACAGGCGTCTTGTTCTGCCTCTTTGTTGTGCCTTGCGCGACTGCGTCAAGACTTTGAACAGGCTATTACAAGCCAGCGCCGCCGGACTATGGGCGGATCAACACCGGTTTGTATGTATTTATTGACAAAAATCGCCTGAGCTCCATCCGTTCATGAAGCTGTCACACCATTTCTCAAGAATCGGCCATTTTCAGGAGCACGATGACAATGGCACAGCAGACACCTTCTCAGCATTCGGTTCGACAATTCACGCGCCTGGCTTTGGCAGCAGCAGTGGCGGTCGCTTTGACAGCCTGCGGCGGCAGCAGCGATGACGACAATAGCACGCCAACTCCTGCGCCCAAATCGCTGGATTTGACCATTCTGCACATCAATGACCACCACTCGAACCTGGCTGAAAGCAGCCGCACCGTGAAATTGGACACTGGTGGCAGTGCACGCACGGCCTTGACTGTGAACAAGGCGGGCTTTGCCCGCGTCACCCAGGCTTTGCAAGAGCTGGAAGCGCAGTCGACCAATGTCCTGAAAATCCATGCGGGTGACGCTCTGACCGGCACGCTGTACTTCAACCGTGCAGGCGCCGATGGCGAGGCCGATGCAGCAGCCATGAACACCGCGTGTTTTGACAGCTTTACCTTAGGCAACCACGAATTTGACAAAGGCGATACCGGCCTGAAGAACTTCCTAGATTTGCTGCGCGCAGGCCCATGCAACACCCAGGTGCTGAGCGCCAACGTGCAATTCGGTGCCAATTCGGCGCTGCACCCAAGCCGCGCCACCGACTATGTCCAGCCCTCGACCGTGATCGAACGCGACGGCCAGAAAATCGGCTTGATTGGTTTGACCATTGCAGGCAAAACCAAGACCGCATCCAGCCCCGATGCCGATACCCAATTTGAAGACGAAGTGCTGGCGGCCCAGCGCCAGATCGACCTGCTCACTGCGCAAGGCGTGAACAAGATCATTGTGCAAAGCCATATCGGCTATGCGTACGACAAGGAAGTGGCTGCCAAGCTGCGCGGCGTCGACGTGATTGTCGGCGGCGACTCGCACACGTTGCTTGGCCCGGACAGCATGGCCGCTTATGGCCTTGGCACGCCAGCGGGCGACTACCCAACCATCGTGCAAGATGCCACGGGCAAGCAAGTCTGTATCGTGCAAGCCTGGGAGTACAGCCAAGTAGTGGGCGAGTTGAACGTGCAGTTTGACGGCAATGGCGATGTGACTGCTTGCTCTGGCACACCGCATGTGCTGATCGATGCTGCACTGAAAAAATCCGACGGCTCGGCTCTGAGCACGGCAGAATGGGCTGCCGCGCAAGCGGACCTGCAAGCCAGCGGCTTCCTGCGCACCACCAGCCTGAACAGCACCACCGCAGGCATTCTCAAGCCATATGCGGACAAACTGGAAGTGTTTAACCAAACCGAAGTGGCACTGGTGCAAACCGAGCTGTGCTCGCGCCGCGTGCCCGGGGGTGAAGGCAGTGTCGATTATTCGCGCTCCTCGGCCAGCTGCAACGCCTTGGGTGAAGTCTCGCAACGCGGTGGCGATATCCAGCAAGTGGCAGCCCAGGCATACCTGGAGGTCACACAGCGCGTCTACGGCGGTGCCGACATATCGCTGCAAAGCGGCGGTGGCGTGCGCGTGCCACTCAACCCAGGTCGCGTCACCGCAGCCAAAGCCATTGAAGTGCTGCCATTTGGCAACATGCTGTACACCATGAAAATCACCGGCGCAGAAGCCCAAAGCATGGTCGAAGACGGTCTGAATGAAGTCTTCAAAACAGGCGGCAGCACCGGTCCATACCCTTACACCGGTGGGATGCGCTTTGACGTCGATGCCACCCAAGCCCGCGGCCATCGCGCCAGCAACTTTGAAGTGCGCAATGCGACGACCGGCAACTGGGAGCCGCTGGACACCGCACGCACCTATACGCTGGCGGTACTGAGCTTCAACGCCAACGGTGGCGATGGTTACGACACGCTGAAAAATGTGCCACGTGACCGCGTACTGGATGTCGGTGTGCTGGACTCCGATGTGCTGTTCCAGTACATCGACAGCCAAAGCGCCGATGTAGGCTCCGACCTGCCAGTGCTGGGCCAATTGGCTGATGATTTGTACAGCACCAAATCGTTTATTGGCCCCGTGCGCTAAGCAGCCACTCAGCCACCAAACGGCAGTGGCGGTGGTAGTGGCAGTGGCGGTGGTAGTCACTGCCATCGTTTAAAAAAAGCTTCTGTCACCGCAAAGTGGCAGAAGCTTTTTGAATACCTGTTCACGCGCTTAGCGCCTGTTCATCATCTCCGCGCGACTGCGTAGAGATGATGAACGGGCGCTTATTCAATCACGACATCTTGCAGCCCCGGCGCAGCGGGGGGCAACTGCATGTCCATGCGTTGCAAGGTGCTGTTGAGCAATTGGGCAATCAGCAAATTGCGTTGGCGTTTGTCATCGGCAGGAATCACATACCAAGGCGCGTAGCTGGTCGAGGTCGCATTGAGCAAGTCGTCATAGGCCTGCTGGTAGTCGCTCCATTTGGCACGGGCAGTCAAATCCTCTGGGGCAAATTTCCAGTTTTTCTCTGGATCGTCCAAACGGTTCTGCAAACGGTTGCGCTGCTCATCTTTGCTGATGTGCAGCATGCATTTGACAATCGTTGTACCGGTATCCGTCAGCAGTTTCTCAAAATGGTTGATGTGCTCATAGCGCTGCTGGGTCTGTTCTTTGCTGATCCACCCCTCGACCACCGGCACCAGCACATCTTCGTAATGGCTGCGGTTCCAGACCGTCAGCTCACCGGCAGCGGGCACCACTGCGTGGCAGCGCCAAAGAAAGTCACGCGCCTTTTCCTGCGCGCTGGGTGCCTTGAAGGCAGAAACCCGCACCCCCAAAGGCGAGGTGCGCGAGAAGACCCAACGGATCGTGCCATCCTTGCCACTGGTATCCATGCCTTGTAGCACCAGCAAGACCTTGCGCTGGCCCTCGGCATACAAGCGGTTTTGCAAATCATTGAGCTCCAGCGCCAGCACTTCGAGCTGCGCGCGCTCCTCTTTTTTCCCGCCCAGTTTGAAAGTTTTCAAATTGGGCTTGATATCGGCCAGCCGATGCTTGGGGCCAATGCGAAAAGCATCAAAGGAAGTGAGTTGTTTCATATCCATGCGTTGTGGCTCCTGGTCAGTTCTGCGCGCTGCCACAGGCCAGGGCAGCCGCGTTGGGATAAGAACGTGCTTGCGATCTTTTTACTGACCGCGTTGGGGCCCAAAAGGATACGATGCGCGGCAAAAACCGCAATCGGGCTAGCTGCAAGGCGAGAATTTTTAACAAAGCAGCGTGCCTTTTGAACTCCAACCCGAAGGGCAAGGCGCAAAGATCGTAAACACGTTCTAAGAAAGGTGTTCAAACCAGCACAATATCGTAGCGGTCTGATGCAAGCCCCGTTTCGGCCACCAAGGCAATCGGCTTGGCGATAAAGTCGGACAAGCTCGCCAGATACTGGCTTTCCTCGTCTAAAAACAGCTCAATCACCTCTGGCGCGGCCAGTACCTTGATCTCCTTGGGATTGAACTGGCGTGCCTCGCGCAAAATCTCGCGCAGGATGTCATAGCAAACGCTGCGCGCGGTTTTGACCTCGCCCGTGCCCTGGCAAATATCGCAGGGACGCGTCAGCATATGTGCGAGCGACTCGCGCGTGCGTTTGCGCGTCATCTCAATCAGGCCCAGTGGCGAGAACTCACACACCGTGGTGCGCACCCGGTCGCGGGCCAGTTGGCGGCGAAACTCATGCAATACCGCCTGCTGGTGTTTGTCTTGTGTCATGTCGATGAAATCAACCACCACAATCCCGCCCAAATTGCGCAGCCGCAATTGCCGCGCAATCGCCTGCGCGGCTTCCAGATTGGTTTTGAAAATCGTGTCGTCAAAATTGCGCGCGCCCACATAACCGCCGGTGTTGACATCGATCGTCGTCAATGCCTCGGTTTGGTCAATGATCAGGTAGCCGCCTGACTTCAAATCGACCCTGCGCCCCAGCGCCCGGGTGATTTCTTCGTCGACGCTGTAGAGGTCGAAAATCGGCCGCTCACCTCGGTAGAGCTGCAAGCGTGGCAGCGCTGTGGGTGTGAACTCTTTGGCAAACTCTTGCAATAGCCCGTATTGCTCGCGCGAATCAATCGTCACGCTGCGGGTCGCATCACTGACCAAATCGCGCAGCACCCGGCGCAGCAAATCCAGGTCCTGGTGCAATAAGCTGGTGACTGGTTTGGACAAAGCGGCCTGGCGAATTTTCTGCCAGGTGGTGCGCAAATACTGGATGTCTTCCGAGAGTTCGGCATCGCTGGACTCTTCCCCATTGGTGCGCAAAATAAAGCCGCCTGTGTTCTTGCCCGCTTCGGTATGGGCTGCCACCAGGTTTTGCAAACGCTGGCGCAGCGCATCGCGCTCATGCACCGGGATTTTTTGCGACACGCCAATGTGGTCGTCTTGCGGCAAAAACACCAGCGAGCGGCCCGCCACACTGATTTGGGTCGACAGGCGCGCGCCTTTATTGCCCAGCGGGTCCTTGATGACCTGAACGACAATCGACTGGCCTTCAAACACCTGTTTTTCTATCGGCTGCAAGGCCTCTTGCCGGCGCGTGGTGGCCAGTGTCTCGCCACCGCTTTGGCGTTGCCAGACATCGCCTACGTGCAAGAAGGCTGCACGTTCGAGGCCGATATTGACAAAAGCCGACTGCATGCCGGGTAAAACCCGTGTCACTTTGCCCAAATAAATATTGCCAACGAGGCCGCGCTCCAAGGTGCGCTCAATGTGCAGCTCTTGCAGCGCGCCATTTTCAATCACGGCGACACGCGTTTCTTGCGGCGCCCAATTAACCAGAATTTCTTGCGCGCCGGCAGGATGGGCCTGCACCGACGCGGGGCTCGACATGGGTGCTGGTTCTAGCGCGGAGTGAGATGCTTCGTTCATGGTGGACCTTGTTATTCTTTAGAGCCTGGCATGCCTGGGGGCTGCGCGCTTGGGCCAGCCGCTGTGTCCGCAGGGCGTTGCAGCCAAGGCTGCAGCAGCTGGTAAGTCTCAAATACCGGCAAGCCCATGATGCCGGAATAACTGCCTTCAATGTGCGCCACCATCGTCGCAGCCAGGCCTTGAATGCCATACGCACCGGCTTTTCCCTGCCATTCGCCAGAGTCGATATAGGCCTCTAGCCATTCTGGCGACGCCTCGGCAAACTGCACTTGCGAGACCGACAAGGCCTGGCGCACCTGGCCATCAAGCGCCACGGCCACCGCAGTCAGCACCTGGTGGCTCTGGCCCAGCAAAGCCTGCAACATCGCCCGCGCCTCATGGGCGTCAAGCGGTTTGCCCAGAATATGGGGACCCAGTGCCACCGTGGTGTCAGCGCACAGAATCGGCACGCCGTGCAAGCCGCGGCGCTGGGCACGCTGCATGGCAGCTTGCAGTTTCAAGCCGGTGACGCGCTGCACATAATCGCGTGGCCACTCATGCGGCACGGTCGCCTCCAAGGCTTCCAACGCATCGGGATGGTCGCTGGGATCGGCATCCTCGGGCGTGGGCAGCAGCAAGGCGTGCGCAATGCCCATTTGGGTCAGCAGCTGGCTGCGCCGTGGGCTTTGGGAGGCAAGGTACACACTGGGCATGGATTACTCGCGGTGGTAGGGGTGGTTGTTGAGCAAAGACCAAGCCCGGTAGAGTTGCTCGGCCAGCAACACCCGCACCATAGCATGCGGCAGCGTCAAATCGGACAGGCGCATGCGTTCATGGCCGCTCTCGCGCAAGGCCGGCAGCAAGCCATCGGGGCCACCAATCACAAACACCACATCCCGGCCCAAATCGCGCCAGCCTTTGAGCCGCTGGCTCAATTGCAAGGTCGTGCCTTGTTGGCCACGCTCATCGAGCACCACGATATGGGCTTGCGGGGGGAACTGGGCCTGCAAGCGCTGGGCCTCAGCGGCCATCATTTGTTCGGCGGTTTTGCCGCCGGTACGTGGCTCGGTTTTCACGGCGCGCAATTCCAAACGCATATCGGCTGGAAAGCGCTTGGCGTAATCGTCATATCCTTCTTGCGCCCAAGCAGGGACTTTCTGCCCTACGGCAGCTATGATCAGTTTTCGCATAGCCTCCATCGTAGTGCAAACCGCAGGCTGGCAGCTCGGATGCCGGCTGACGCACGGCAGGCGGCAGCGCTGCTTTATCGCCTGCGCGCCAAGACTGCGAGCAGTCCCATCATCGCCAGCAGCTCCACCACCGACTGCAGCACAATCACGCTGGCGGCCAGCTCCATGCCCTGCCCCAGAGCCAGCGCAATCGGCAGCATCACAAACGAGTTGCGCGTCGCCAGGCTCATCAACACCGTCAGGCTTTGTGCCCGGCCCAGCTTGAGCCAGCGCGACACAACCCAGGCCAACACACAGGCCAGCGCCGCATACAGCACAAATACCAACATGGGCTGCAGCATCACTTGCGGGGCCGCCTGCAGCGCCTGCGCTTGCGATGCGGCAATCAACGCAATCACCACCGCCAGCATAGGCACCGGCCACCAGGCCATGCGGTCAACCGCCGTTTGTAAGGCTGGGCGCTGGCTGGCTTGCCACTGGAGCAGCCAAGCCAGCAACAGGGGCAGAACAATCAAACCCAGCGCCGCGAGCAACACCGAGGTCTGCCACAAGCCATCGGCCATAGACGCATCCAGCATGGCCCACACATACAGCGGCAGCAGCGCCAATTGCAATAGCAAAGCCAGCGGCGTCCAGGCAATCGCCGCATGTGTATCGCCTTTGGCCATTTGGGTGAAGGTGATAAACCAGTCGGTGCAAGGCACACACAGCACCAGCACCACCCCCAATTGAACAGCGGCGTGCGCTCCTGCCAAAGGCAACAAACAGGCGACCAACAATGGCACCACGACAAAATTACCCAGCAACAAAGCGGCCAACAAACGCCGCTTGGCCAATACCGTGGGCAATTGCCGCAGCGGCGTCTGAGCGAAGGTCGCCAGCAACAGCAAGGCCAAAGCAGGCCACAGCAAAGGCTCAGCCCATTGGGCTGCACCTGGAGCCAGACGCGCCGCACCCCAGCCGATGGCAATGGCTGCCAAATAAATCCAAACCTGGTTTTTTTCAAGAACTTCACGCTGCATGCCAGCATTATCTGAGCCGATAAGGACTTTTCGAACGGACATCTTCAAAAAAAACATCGCAGCATCGATCCCATCGCCGCCACACTTGAAGGCATCACGACTGTTTAAATCCGTCAAAATAGGCAGATTGGCGCTTGTGCCTCACTCTTTGTTCTGCCACCTTACCTCGCCCTTCATGCCATCTTCCTCCATCGCTCCGGGCCTTGTGGCCTTGCACAGCAACCGCACCGAAAAGCTGGCCCAGGCCTTGGCGCATTGGACACAGCAGCACCCACTGGGCGTGCTTGAGCAAGAGGTGTTTCTGGTGCAAAGCAATGGCATGGCCGAGTGGCTGAAAATGGTCTTGGCGCAAGAGCTGGGCATCAGCGCCTCCGTACAGGTCGAACTGCCTGGGCGCTTTGCCTGGCGCATGTACCGCCAGATCCTGGGCGCCGAACAAGTCCCCTACCAGACGCCGCTGGACAAGCCCGAAATGCTCTGGCAGCTGATGCGCCTGCTGCCGCAGTTGCAAGCGCATGGCGCAGCCGGTTTACCCACCAATGGCAATGCCCAGCTATGGCAACCGCTGCAACACATGCTGCACAGCCAAGGCAGTGCGCCGTCTGCCCACACCACCTACCAATTGGCGTTGCGCATCGCCGACTTGTTTGACCAATACCAGGTCTACCGCCCAGACTGGCTGCAAGACTGGGCTGGCGGCCAAGACCATTTGGCCAAATTCAGCCCATTGCACTTGCACCAAGCTGTGCAAGCCGAGGCCATGCCGATTGATGCTGACCGCCTGTGGCAGCCCGCGCTGTGGCGCTTATTGCTGGCCACGCAAAGCCCCGAACAAGCCCAGGCCATTCGGCCCACGCTGCATGCGCGTGCCTTGCAAGCCTTGCAGCAAGCAGGGAGCGAACCGCACTGGGCCGCGCCACTGCCACGGCGCGTGAGCTTGTTTGGCATGTCGCACGTGGCATTGCCGATCATGGAATTGCTCACGCACATGGCGCATTTCAGCCAGGTGCTGATGGCCATCCCCAACCCTTGCCAGGAATACTGGAGCGACGCACTGGATGGGCGCGAGCTGTTTGCCCGCATGCACAAGCAAATGCATCGGCGCGCCCAGATGGGCCAGAAAAAGCACGCCGACACGCTGGCCAATACGCCGCTGCATGCAATGCACGCGCACGCCAACCCGCTGCTGTCCATGTGGGGCAGACAAGTGCGCGATTTCATTCGCCTGCTGGAGCATTACGAGCAACAAGCAGGCAGCCATGCCGAGCTGGGCCGCGCCGAGTTGTACGACGCGCCCAACCCAGAGGCCAATTTATTGCAACAGGTCCAGGAGCAAATTCGCGATCTGACGCCGCTGAGCGAGCCGATCACCACCGACATTGCCGCGAGCGACCACAGCATTTACTTCCAATGCACGCACAGCCCAGTGCGCGAAGTCGAAGCCTTGCATGACCACCTGCTTGATCTGATGAACCCGGCCAGCACGCACCACACACCGCTGGTGCCACGCGAAGTGGTGGTGATGGTGCCCGACATCCACCAGTACGCGCCGCTGATTGAGGCCATTTTTGGCCAGTACGAGCGCCAAGACAGCCGCTACATTCCATTCGATATTGCCGACTTGGACGCCCAAAGCCATAGCAGCCTGGTGCAGGCGCTGGAGTGGCTGACCCAATTGCCCGAGCAACGCGCCAGTCTGGCCGACCTGGCCGACTTGCTGCGCGTGCCCGCGATTGCGCAGCGCATTGGTCTGGGTGAAGAAGACGTGGCCCAATTGCACGACTGGATGCAAGGCAGCGGCATCCGCTGGGGCATTGATGCGGCGCATCGTGAGCAATTGGGCATCCACGCGATGGGCGAGCAAAACACCGCCTGGTTTGGCCTGCAGCGCATGCTGCTGGGCTACGCCAGCGATGCACCGTGGGCGGGCACCGAGCCGTATGAAGAAGTCGGCGGGCTGGCCGCCGCCCATGTCGGTGCCTTGGCCTATCTGATTGACCAGTTGCAACGCTGGCAAACGACGCTGGCCAGCCCGGCCAGCCCTAACGAATGGGCCGAGCGCTGGCGCGCACTGCGCAGTGCCTTTTTTACACCGGTCGATGAAGCCGACATTGCAGCCATCAAACTGACCGAAGTGGCTTTGCAGCAATGGCTGAGCGCGACCGAGCAAGCCGACTTCGCGCAAGCCCTGCCCCTGAGCGTCGCGCGCCATGCGTGGCTGAGCCAATGGCAGGCACCGCAGAACCTGCAGCGTTTCCATGCTGGTGGCGTGACCTTTTGCACCTTGCTGCCCATGCGCGCCATCCCGTTTCGCGTCGTGTGCTTATTGGGCATGAACGAGGGCGTGTACCCACGCCGCGCCACGCCCAATGAAATGGATTTGATGCGCACACCCGGTGTGCTGCGCGCAGGCGACCGCAGCCGCGCACAAGACGACCGCCAGCTGATGCTCGAAGCCCTGCTGTCGGCGCGCGAGCAGCTGTTCATCAGCTGGGTCGGCCGCAGCGTGCGCGACAACACCGAGCGTCCACCGTCCTTGCTGGTAGCCCAATTGCGCGACTACCTGAGCCAACGCTGGAGTCCACAATTGGTGGCCGAGCGCACGATCGAGCACCCGCTGCAGCCGTTTAATCCGCGCTACTTCAGCGCCATGGCCAGCACTGCTGCATCCGCTGCGCCCGCGCTGCATACCTGGGCCGATGAATGGCGGCCACGGCAAGCCCAAGCCCTTAACGCCCCAATGGCTCAGCCCTACAGCGACCATGATTGGACAGCCCCCCAATCACCGGCCGCGCTGCCCACTGCCAGCGGCGCAGGCGATGCCGCACGCAGCTGGAGCATCAGCCAATTGGCCCAAGTGTGGCGCAACCCCGTGCAGCAATGGTTTGCCGCACGCTTGCAGACGCGCTTTAACGAGCTGCCGCTGCTGCTGGACGAACGCGAGCCACTGAGCCTTGACGGCTTACAACGCTGGCAACTGTTTGAGGGCATGGCGCAAACGCTGGCGCCGCGCATCAACGCAGACAGCACGCCCGAACACATGCAACAATGGGCCGCGCAGTATTTTGAGCGCCTGCAACGCAGCGGCCAATTGCCACTTGGAGCCTTGGCCCGCCAATGGCAAAGTGAATGGCTGCAGGACTGCAGCTTTTTCCTGCACGAGTGGTTGCAGGCAGTGCACGAATGGCCATATACCGAGGCGCAGCGCCAGGCACTGCAATGGCCGGCGCAGCAACCCAGCGTTGAAGACTGGAGCCCAGCATTGCGCCTGCACGCAACCAGCCAGCCAGCCAGCGGTTTGTATTTGGACGTTCACGCCCACACGATTTTGCAAAAACCCCAAGGCCCGCTGAAAGTACGCAGCCTATTGCGTCCCTGGTTGCAAGCGGTACTCCTGGCCGCACATGACGAACCACAAGGGCATGCTACACGGCTGGTGGCACTGGATGCGGTACTGGAGATACAGCCGCTGGAGCCCGGCTTAGCACGCGAATGGCTGCACAGCATCGTTGCCATTGCCGAGCAAGCCGTGCGCACGCCGCTGCCGTTTGACTTGACGACTGCATTGAGCTGGTGGCAAATGTTTGAGGGCCAGCCGCCCGTGGGCGAGACGGCGGCACTGGCCAGCGACACCGAGACAGCCCTCAAAGCCCTGCAGGCGGCCCGCCAGACCTATGACGGAGGGCACTTTGCAGGGCAGGTGCAGCGCAATCCCTACATTGCGCGTTTGTGGCCGCAATTCGATGACCTGCTCGCCACACAAGCCTTTGAAGCTTGGGCCAGCCTCATGCTGGCACCACTGCAGCACTGGATCGACACCTGCGTCGCAGTGCGCTATGCGCCGCAGTAATGGGCGGCGACTGCGATGCTCAAGCGCATTGAACCTTATCCCATGCCAAGGGTCAACCAAGCAGCCAAAGAAACGTTATATTGACAAAAGCTATGCGGATCTTGCGGCTCTTGGCCATAAGAAAAATCGTGAACACGCTACAATTTGATTCGCATTGCTACGCAAACCTGCGTTGACTGCTCTCGAAAGGAACCCTCACTATGACCACCCCTATGCACACCATCCGCATGGCTGCATTGGCCGCTACGGTGGCCATTGCGGGCAGCGCCTTTGCCGAAACCATGAAAGGCCGTGTTGACGCCGTCGACAACAGCGCCAAAACCGTGCAGCTCAACGGCATCACCTTTCAAACCACTGGCAGCACCACTTTCAATGGCATTGCTGGCTTGAATGCACTCAAGCAAGGTGATCGCGTGGTCATCGAATTCAACCGCGATGGTGCGCGCTATATTGTCACGTCCATCAGCAGCCACTAAGAAACTGTGCCTTCAAGGAGAGTCGGATGAGCCATTTATTTACCCGCGTCCAACTGGTCGCGCTCGCCAGTGTGACGCTGGCAGCGTGCGCCACGCCCAGTGTGTTTGCCGAAACACTCAAAGGCAAGGTCGATGTGGCCAACCACAGCAATAAAACGCTGGTGGTTGCGGGCATTACCTTCCAAACCACCGCTGAGACCAAGTACAACGACGCTTTGCAGTCGTTTGCCAATCTGCACCAAGGTCAAAAGGTCAGTGTGGACTTTGACCGCTCTGGCACCAATGTCTACACCGCCAAATCGATCTCGCTGGAAAAATAAGCGCCAACCTTCAGCTTTTGGCTGAAGGTTTCCCGCACAGCAAAACGGCCACTGATGTGGCCGTTTTGCATGTGGCGGGTTACGCTGCGCTCCAGCCCGCCCTACAGAGCCGTGCCAGAGCCGTGCGTTAGGCGCGCTCGGCAACCCAGGCTTGCACCGAAGCCAGCGCTTGCGGCAGGGCCGTCGCATCGGTGCCGCCAGCCATCGCCATATCGGGCTTGCCACCGCCTTTGCCGCCTACTTGCTGGGCGACAAAGTTGACCAGTTCACCGGCTTTGATGGTGCCAATCAGGTCCTTGGTCACACCGGCAGCGAGCTGCACCTTGTCACCATCGACCGCAGCCAGCACGATCGCAGCATGGCCCAGCTTGTCCTTGAGCTTGTCCATCGCATCGCGCAAGGTTTTGGCATCAGCGCCTTCGAGCTTGGCTGCCAGCACTTTGATGCCATTCACATCAGCGGCTTGCGACAGCAGTTCATCGCCTTGGCTGGATGCCAATTTGCCTTTGAGGGCGGCGATTTCTTTCTCCAACGCTTTGGCATGCTCCAGCTGGGCTTCCAAACGCGCTTGCAACTCGGCCACTGGGGCTTTGAGCGTGCGGGCTGCTTGGCTCACGGTGGCTTCGAGCTGCTGCACGTAGTCCAACGCTTTTTGGCCCGTAATCGCCTCGACACGGCGCACGCCAGCGGCCACGCCGCTCTCGGCCACCAATTTGAACAAGCCAATCTCGCCGGCGCGCTTGACGTGGGTGCCGCCGCACAATTCGCGGCTATTGGCAATGTCCACCACGCGCACGGTGTCGCCGTATTTCTCGCCAAACAGCATCATCGCGCCGGTTTCTTTGGCCGCTTCGATGTCCATCACACGGATTTCGGTGGCGCTGTCAGACAGGATTTCGGCGTTGACCAATTGCTCGATCTGGCGGATCTGCGCATCGGTCACTGGGGTGTTTTGCACAAAGTCAAAACGGGTTTTGTCTTCGTCCACCAATGAGCCTTTTTGCTGCACGTGCTCGCCCAAAGTTTCCTTCAGGGCTTTGTGCATCAAATGGGTCACGCTGTGGTTGCGGGTGGTGGCCGCGCGCAGCACCACGTCGACTTCAGCAACGACCGCATCGCCCACTTTCAGGCTGCCTGCTTCCAGCACGCCGTGCTGGCCAAACACATCGGCCTTGATTTTCTGCGTGTCTTGCACGCGGAACAACACGCCATTGCCACGCACATAACCACGGTCACCGACCTGGCCGCCGGACTCGGCATAGAACGGCGTGATGTCGAGCACGACCACGCCATTCTGGCCTTCTTTCAACTCATTGACGGCTGCGCCATCGGCGTACAGCGCCAGCACTTTGGCGCTTTCTTGCAGGCTGTCGTAGCCGGTGAAGGTGGTTGCGGTGCCGGTGTATTCCAGCGCGCGTTCCATCTTGAACTTGCCAGCGGCGCGGGCTTGTTCCTTTTGCTGGTTCATCGCGGCGTTAAAGCCGTCGACATCGACCTGCACGTCACGCTCGCGCGCCACGTCCTGGGTCAAATCCAGCGGGAAGCCGTAAGTGTCGTGCAGTTTGAAGGCGACTTCGCCTGCCAAGGTGGTTTTGCCACCAGCCAGGGCGTTGTCCAGGATTTCCATGCCGTTGGCCAAGGTTTCAAAGAAACGCTCTTCTTCCTGGCGCAGCGTGTTGGCAATGTGCTCTTGCTGCTCTTTGAGTTTCGGATAGGCATCGCCCATTTGCGCGACCAGATCGGGCACCAATTTGTAGAAAAACGGGGTTTTCTGGCCCAGCTTGTAGCCGTGGCGAATCGCGCGGCGCACAATGCGGCGCTCTACATAACCACGGCCTTCGTTGGAAGGGATCACGCCATCGGTGATCAGGAATGAAGTGGCGCGGATGTGGTCGGCAATCACCTTGAGCGAGGGATGGCTCAGATCGCTGGTGCCGGTTTCGCGGCCAGCGGCCTTGATCAGCGCTTCAAACAGGTCGATCTCGTAGTTGCTGTGCACGTGCTGCAAGATCGCAGCCAGGCGCTCCAGGCCCATGCCGGTGTCCACGCAAGGCGCAGGCAGTGGCACGACCGAGCCGTCTTCCTTCATGTCGAACTGCATGAACACGTGGTTCCAGATTTCGATGAAGCGGTCGCCGTCTTCGTCAGGGCTGCCTGGTGGGCCGCCTGGGATGTGCGCGCCGTGGTCGTAGAAAATCTCGGAGCAAGGACCGCATGGGCCGGTATCGGCCATCATCCAGAAGTTGTCGCTCTTGTACTTGCCGCCTTTGTTGTCGCCAATGCGAATCACGCGCTCAGCTGGCAGCCCAATCACTTGGGTCCAGATGTCGTAGGCCTCGTCATCCTCATGGTAGACGGTGGCCAACAACTTCTCAGCGGGCAGTTTGTAGACCTTGGTCAGCAACTCCCAGCCCCATTCGATGGATTCGCGCTTGAAGTAGTCGCCAAACGACCAATTGCCCAGCATTTCAAAAAACGTATGGTGGCGCGCGGTGTAGCCCACGTTTTCCAAATCGTTGTGCTTGCCACCCGCACGCAAACACGCCTGCACCGAGGTGGCACGGTTGTATGGGCGCTTGTCAGTGCCCAAAAACACATCCTTGAACTGCACCATGCCAGAGTTGGTGAACATCAAGGTGGGGTCATTGCCCGGCACCAGTGAGCTCGAAGGCACCACTGTGTGGCCACGCGCGGCATAAAAATCCAAAAACGATTGGCGGATTTCAGCGACGGAAAAGCGGGGTGTTGTCATAGCAAATTCATGGGTGCTCTCATCTCAACCGCGAGATGGTGCGTGCCTTGTGCAGCGGGATGGACCCACTTATGCAATGGCGAAACCATTGATTATAGATTTTTAGCTCTGCAATGCCCACAATATGCCAAGCAAGGCCCATGCAAGGCGCATATAATCGCGCCCAGCTGTTGTATTTGGTTCTAGGCACGTGGGCTTTTTTGTCTGCGCCGCGCAAGGCCATCAGCAAGCTAGGCGCAGTCAGTCAAGCGCAAAAAAAGCATCGCCGCAGCCACCACTTGTGCTGCGCAGCATGCGGGTGTAGTTCAATGGTAGAACGCTAGCTTCCCAAGCTCGATACGCGAGTTCGATTCTCGTCACCCGCTCCAATTCCAGTTTTCGGATAGTCTCGCAAAACCCCAGATAGCCACCCTTCTCCCTATGAAGCGTGGCTTTTTTGTTGCCTTTCCATCTCGCAAAGACTCGCTGTATTGCCCCAGTCTTTTCTGCGCAGGTCACGCAGCTAAAGCATAAGCCTCAGCGGAAATTGTCGTACCTGGCGCCTGATGCAGATGCTGGTGGTTGTATGAGCCAATTCAGTCAGCAATCCCCCGACTGACCGCGCACGTTGTAGGATTTTGACGGCTCTCACTTGCTGCGGCTCCATGGCCAGACAGGAGCGGCTGGCTGCGGCGCTTGGCAGACCACTTGAGCATGGTCGTACCAGATAAATTCTGGGCCGTTATCGCAGCGTATACAGATTGGTTTACCGCGCCATTCAATGATTGGACCCCATACGCGCGTGACCCGCTCTGCGGGCAAATACAAGTCCATCGACCCCATCCGATGATACCGGTAGCCGTGCCCAGTCGATCGGTCCGGCAGTCGTGATTGCTGCGTGGCTTGAATCTCCAGATTGTGACAATCCCACTTCTATTGGCCGCAGTTGTGCCGGGAAATGGCCGCCGACTCAATGCCCTGCGCGCATTCGATTGCGCTCTCTGCAATTACGAGTTGTTAACAATAACGATTTGTATTTTGATTTATCTTAACTGATGCTGTTGTGCCATTGCCCAACATGCGTGATTAGGAGTTCACATGCAAGACAAGTTGGCATCCTTGGAAAATCTGCTGCACACGCGCTGGTCGCAGGCGCTCGTTACGCCTGCATTCAAAACCCAAGGGGTCACGCTTGGGCAACTGCAAGCCGCCTTGGAGTTCGCCCGCGTACGCAGCCTGCAGCGGCTGATGCAAGCGCTGCTGCGCGAAGGCTTGATCGCGGCATCTGATGGGCACTCCAGCATTGGTGCCGGCACCATCTTCACGCTGCCTGAGCACACACGGGTTCGCTTCGAGTACCTGAGGCCGGGCGGGATGAACAGCTGGGATTTGCGCGGTCAGGTCTTTTGGCAAGCTGCTGGCCAAGCCGAACAGCCACTGCGCTGGCCTTCCCAGCTGCTGGCAGTGATGGGCCCGTCCTTGATACAACAGCCCTGCCCCCAGGCCGTCGAGCGCCTGTCCCTGGAGTTGGACGACAGCCTGATCAATGACTCGCTGTGCCTGGCCTACCACGGCTGTTGGTCACAAGCACTCTCACAGCAGTTTGGCAGAGGCAAGCTGCTCGCGGGCCTCCAGCAAATGGACGGGAGCAGCAATCCCACTTTATTGCTTGAACAATGGGGTACTTTGGGCCATCCCTGGCACCCTAACTACAAGACCAAACTCGGCCCGACTGTGGCCCAGGTGATCTACTACTCGCCGGAATTTGCCGCCCGCATCGAGGTGCGCCTGTGCGCTTTGCATCGCAGTCGCAGCCACATTGAGGCGATGCCAGGCACAGACGATTACGGGCGATGGTGGAGCCAGCACTTTCCCCAGTCGGCCAGCGCGCTGCACATCTATCTGGCCAGCCTGGGCCTGAACAGTGCCGACTACCTGCCATTGCCTGTTCACCCGTGGCAGGCTGAGGACACACTGCCCAAACAATTCTCCAAGGAAATCGCTGATCGGCTGCTGGTGATGACCGATATCACCGCCTTTGAGGCTGCGCCCACCATGTCGTTGCGCACGGTTGTGCCCAACGCCAGCCGCACCGCACCAATGGTCAAGCTGCCTGTTTCCATGCGCCTGACAACCGCGCAACGCACCGTCTCGCCCCGTTCGGTGCGCATGGGCCCACGCGTGAGCGGGCTATTGATGGAGATTCTTGCGCGTGCGCCTGACATCGCATCTCGCCTGGACATCATCCCCGAACGGTTAGGCCTGCATTACCTGCCAGCCACACCGGATGATGATCTCGCACGCCATCTGAGCGTGCTGTACCGGGACAATCCGTGCAGCCGCCTTCACGCAGGTGAGACAGCCATTCCAGTGGGCAGTCTTTTTGCGACTGACCAAGACCAGCATCCACTGCTATGCCAATGGATTCAGCTCGCAGCGGGTGCAGACGATGGCGCTGCGATGCTCGATTTCTTTGAGCGCTATACCCGCATCGCCGTACCCGCCTTGCTCGGCCTTTACCTCCAATACGGCATTGCATTCGAAGCACACCAGCAAAACAGCTTCATGGTCATGGATGCCCTTGGCCGACCGAATCGCTTGCTGATGCGCGACTTCGGCGATATCCGCATCCACCGCGCCAGTCTGCATGCACAGGGTTTGGACCTGGACCTCTACGATCCCCACATGACGCTGCTGGACGACGACAACGTCGTGCGCGACAAGCTATTGCACACGAGCTTCATGTGCCATTTGGGCGAGCTGGTACTGCTGTGTGCACGCCATTGGCAGGTTCCCGAAGCAGCTCTGTGGCGCATGCTGGCTGACCAGGTGGTGCAATGCTTTACCGACCTCCAGGGCCATGTAGCACCCAGCCGCTGGCAACAGGAGCGCCACGCGTTGCTAGAAGCCGACTGGCCAGCCAAAGCCATGCTGCGCATGCGCTTGGCGGACTGCCAGGAGGACATCGTTGGACGGCTGGGCAATCCGCTACGAGCGGTGGCCTGATGCACGTCCATGACCGCGCCTTGTACCTGCTGATCGCCATCCAGCTGCTGGCCATGGGGGCGATGGAGATGAGTGGCCCATTCTGGCCGCTGCAGATCCAGGCACTGCTTGGCCAGCCGGCGCCCGGCCTGACCGCCCTGCTCTCGTCGGCGGTGTACGCGGGCCCAATGCTCGCAGCAATGCTGCTGGCCCCATTGTGGGGGCGGCTTGGCGATCGCAACGGCTACAAACCCATGCTGCTGCGCGCGCTGCTGGCGCTGGCGCTGTGCCAAGGGCTGGCAGCCGTCGTCAGCAATGCCTGGGGCTTGGTGGCAGTGCGGGTGGCCCAAGGCGCACTGGCGGGTTTTCTGGCCGCAGCCCAGGCCTACGCTTTGTTCTGGTGCGCCAGCGGCGCGCGCGGGCGCACGCTGGCGCTGCTGCAGACCGTCACCGCCATCGGCTCACTGCTGGGGCCACTGCTGGGCGGCTGGTTGATCGACACCTCAGGCTTCAGCCTGCTGTGCTTGAGCGCTGCCGCCATGTGTCTGGTCTGCGCTGCAGCAGCGCTATGGCTGCCCAAAGATACGCCGGGCGCTAGCGCGCACCCACACAGCGCGCGCACCATTGCGCCCAAACGCTGGCTGGCCAGCTTGCTGCTGGTCATTGTGCTGATTCAAACGGCCAAGATGATGCCCCAGCCGTTTTACGCGCTCTACCTCACCGAAGTGCTGCAGGCTCCAGCTTGGCTGATTGGTGCGACCTACGCCGCCAGCGCACTCACCCTGGCGCTTTCAGCGCCACTATGGGGGCACTTGTTTGACCACTGGCAGCCAGCACACAGCCTGCGCGTCATCGAGTCGGTGGCTTGGCTCAGTTGCGCCACCTTGGCAGCGGCTGCCCTTGCCCAAGGCTGGCAGAGCTTTCTGGTCACCCGCTTGCTGTGGGGGCTTTGGCAAGGGGCTTTGTTGCCAATGGCCTTCATGCTGATCGCCCGCACCGTCTCACCATCCCAGCACGGTTATGCGCTGGGCCTGGGCCACAGTGCAGCCAAAGCCGGTGCACTGCTGGGAATCTTGCTGGGTGGCGCAGCCATGCTCGCCAATGGCCTTGCACATGCATTCTGGTTTGTTGCGCTGGCCTATCTATGCGCGGCACTGTGCATAGGCCAACTGCGCCGCAGCGCCAGAGCCAACGCGTCATTGTTTTCAACCTCCTCCTCTCAACTTTAAATTTAAAGCCCTGACTCCAATGCAATTTTCTCGATTCTCACTACTGATCTGCCTGCCTGCCACATTCGCATCCAGCACCTGGGCCCAGGCCTTAGAAGACGATGACGCGGCCCTGCTGCCAGCCGTGGTCGTTACAGCCAACCGCGTTGAGACCACCATTGCGTCCATCCCTGGGACGGTGCAAGTCATTGATGAGGAGCAAATACGCAGCCAAAGCGGGGCCGGGCGGCGTCTGGCGGATATCCTGGACCAACTCGTGCCTGGGATGGCGCCCTCGAGCGGCGGCATGAGCAACTTTGGCCAAACCTTGCGGGGCCGCAGCGTGCTGGTCTTGATTGACGGCGTATCGCAAAACGGCATCCGTGACACCGCCCGCCAGCTCAACAGCATTTCGCCAGACAGCATCGAGCGCATTGAAGTGCTCTCGGGCGCCAACAGCATCTACGGTGCTGGTGCTGCTGGCGGCATCATCAACATCATTACCAAACGCAACCAAGGGCAAGAGCTGGCGTTCACCAGCAAACTGGGCACTACGGCCAGTAACCGTTTCAAAGGCAGCGGCTTCGCCTACGAAGGCTTTCAAAGCGCCACGGGCCGCAAAGGGCCGCTCGACTGGTACGTCTCTGGCGCCTACACGCAGCGCAATGACCAGTTCGATGGCCGCGGCAGGCGCATAGCGCAGGACACCTCTCAGGGCTCGAACATGGACACCGACACCTACGATTTGCAGGGCCGCTTCGGTTACCAGCTCGATGACAGCAAGCGCCTCACCCTGGGGCTGCAAAATTACCGTGACAAACAAAACACCGCCTATACCAAAGATCCAAATAACCCCGATGAAGCAGTGGCGGTAAGAGGCCTGCGACTGGACGACCAGCCGGCAACCCAGAACCGCGCAATCAACCTCAATTTCACTGACCAGGATTTCTTTGGCCAAGGCCTGAACATCGAGAGTTACTGGCGCAAGTCCGAAGCCCTGTTCTTCCCCGATGTGGCCCGCGGTCTTGCAGGCATTGCAGCCACCGACAGCAGCACCACCGTCTACGGCATACGCACGGCGATTGACACCGCCTTGCCAGCCATTGGCGCGGCCACTGGCAACCTGGTATGGGGCGCTGACTTAAGCCAGGAAGTGGGCCGCCAACGCGCCCACCACTATGCAGTAGATGGCCTCAATTACAACAGAACGGGCATCATCTACGAGCTCGGCCCAGATCTGAAAACAAGCACGCGTGCGCTGTTCGCACAAACCGCCTGGGAATGGGGCCCGTGGACGCTGCGCGGCGGCATTCGCCAAGAGTGGATTCAAAGCAAGGTCCAAGACAGCATCGCCTATGGCGAGATCGTACTGACTGGCAACCGCGCGATCCTGCCCGGCGGCACACTCAAGTACGACGCCACGCTCTACAACCTCGGCGCGGTCTACCAGCTGAACGAGCAGCAAAATGTCTTTGCCAATTTCAGCCAAGGTTTTTCATTGCCCGATATCCAGCGTTTTTTGCGCGACGTCAGCAGCGACTACAACATCCATAACCTCAATACACAAGCACTCAAGGTCGACAGTTATGAAATCGGTTGGCGTGGCGACTGGTATCCGGTGCAGGCCCAGGTGGCCGCCTACCTCAACACCTCGGATGTGACCCAGTTCTACGATGCTGAAGAGCGGGCGCTGCGCCTGATCAGCCAGAAGGAGCGGGTGCGCGGTGTCGAGGGCAGCCTCAACTGGTACGTCAACACCCGCTGGTCACTCGGCGGCTCCTATGCTTGGACAAAAGGCCAAACCCAGCAAAACGGCCAGTGGATTCATCTGCCGGCAACCCGCATTTCCCCGGCCAAGACGACCCTATTCACGACCTACCAGCAATCCAACTACAGTGTGCGCCTGCAGGCTCTGCAATTGGCCAATTACACGGCTGCACTCAATGATGGCAATGGCCGCAGAACAGACGGCTATACCTTGTTCGACCTGATCGCCAGCATTGAATTGCCCCAAGGCCGCCTGGAGGGCAGCATCCACAACCTGACAAACCGCAACTACCAGGCGCTGATGATGCAGGCCAGTGGCAGGCCGCCTATCCCCAATGCCCAGGGCCGCACTTTCGGTTTGGCTTACACGCTGGATTGGTGAGCGCCGCCGCTACCAACCTGGCTGGCCCGGGAAAATAAAAATGCACGAATGGGCAAAAGCAGCCCCTTCGTGCATCGCAATGCAGCGTTATGCAATCGATAGACCGCACTAGGCCGGCTCTCAAGCCGCCATGGCATCGCCACCGCTGAGGTTGTGGGTTCGCTCGCCTTCGAGGCGCTTAATGCACCAGCTCCCCTGCCGCCAGTCGCGCAGCGATGCTGTCCAGCACAGGGCCCAGTTCAGCGACCGAGTCGACCACGTAGTGGGCACCGGCACCGCGCAGCTTGGCCTCGGCTGTCGCGCGACGCGCGGCCTGCTCGTCCGGTGTCAACGCCTGCCACTCAGCCAGCGACAATCCCATGGCGTTGCCGCTCACCGAGACGCCCACCGTCCACGTCCCTGCATTGAGCCCCTCTTGAATGCCAAACTCCGTGTCATCCACCTTGACCACGGTGGCTGGGTGACAAATCCCCAATTCAGCGAAACAGCGCCACATCATCAATGGCGAAGGTCGCCCGGTGGCCAAATCGCCGGCACAAACCAGGTTGTCGGGCACATAGCCGCCTTTGGCGGCAATCGCTGCGACCACCTCCATGATGGCTCGGTTATAGCCAGTGGTCGATCCCACTTTGAGGCCACGTGCGCGAATCGCTGCAACCGCCTCGAGTGCACCAGGTATGAAGTCGGCAAAATCCGGCACTACAGCAGCATTCAAGGGCGTGAACACGTCGTAGAGTCGGTCGACATCAGCGTCTGTCACAGGGCGGCCGTACTTGGCCTGCCACTGCGCCGTCACCTCTGGCAGACTGCCAAGGGCCCTGATGTGGTCCCATTTGGCCAGTCCCATCGGCCCACGCGCTTGCGCAATGCTGAGGGTGATGCCGAACTGCTCGAACAGCCGCACAAAGGCGCCCATGGGGGCGCAAGAGCCAAAATCCAAAATAGTGCCAGCCCAATCGAAAACGACCGCACTCAAACGATCAGCTTGGGTGTAAACGGCGGGGGAGGCCAGAGGGGCGATACGCGTCATGTGTGAACAATCAAAAGGAAGGAAAAAGAATTACCATGCGCCAAACACGTCCTCGGCGATGCCGAATGCGGTGCTTGCGCCAGTGCCGCTGGTGACAAGCACCACCCGCGTGGCAGCATCGGGCCTGTCAATCAAACAGTCGGTGTCGGCTGAAGAGGGATAGGTGCCAACCCAGCGCTGCGTGACCGTGGCCTCGCGCAGCTGCAGCGTCTCGCGCAGATGGCGCAAGATCAGCGCGTCCACCTGCTCGTTGGCAAAAGGCTCCAACACTGCGCCGTAGTGGTGCGAATCCCCCACCACCAACGATCCGTCAGCGCTTTGCACCACGATCAAGTGGATGCCATGCTGGAGCGATTGCGCATCCTCGCGGCGAATTTGCTCAAGCAGCGGCGCAGCCTCAGGCAATTGGCTATAGCCGTGGTAGCGCACCAGGCTCAAATCACCCATGACCGAGCCTGGCAGCCGAAAGCCTGGCTCCGGTTGCACGCGCAGCATCTGCAATTGGCACAGGCGCAGCGCATGGGGCGCCAACCGTTCGGCGAACAAGCCATGCAGCTCGGTATTCGTGCAGACCACCACGCGATCTGCATATAAGGTAGCGCGCGCTGTGCGCACGCGCGGTGTAGCCACTTCCAGCACGGCCTCGCCAAAACGAAATACGACGCCATGGACCTCAGCCAACCAGCGTGTCAACTGAGCGATGGCGCTGCGAGACTCAACCCGCATCTCATGTGGGCTGTAAAGCACGCTTTGCGCGCGGGCCAGTTGCAAGGCAGGCGCACGGCGTGCGGCCTCGTCGGTATCCAATAGCTCGCAATCAGCGCCCATTTCGGTGCGCATAAACGCTTCAAGCACTGCGTGGGCCTGCGGCCTACAAGCCCTCAGATAGAGTCCGTGGTGCAAAACCGGGATTCCGGCCTGTGGCGCGATCTCGCCCCACACCTGGCGTGCGCGCCTAGCGCGGCGCCAGGTGTCGCCTGCGGCCTGACCGGTCACAGTCACAAAACCGAAATTGCGAATCGAGGCGCCTACGCATGCAGCGTCACGCTCCAGCACGCAGACTTTCAATCCGCGCCGAGCAGCGGTGTAAGCATGGGCCAAGCCGACGATGCCGGCACCGACCACCAACAGGTCAAAATGGCTAGGGTTGGAATAGTTCATGAATAAGCAATCTATGGACAGGTGCCTCAAGCGGTCATGGCTTGAGCAACTGCGCCGATGAAATTACGACCGCGAGGCCCAGTCAAGGCATGCTCCAGCATCTGCTGGGCCTCAATCTGGCTGACCCCGTAATCGGCGAACTGGGTGGGCACTCCCAGGCTTTGGAGAAAGGCAGCCAGCCTAGCTGGCGCAGCATTGAGCGGCCCCAGCGCCTGCTCCAGCACGGCATCGCGCCTGGCATCGTGCCCCACGGCGCAAGCCAGCACCAGCGGCAGAGGGAATGCACAGGCAATCCCGTGTGGCAGCCCGTAACGCAACGTCATCTCGTAAGAGATAGAGTGCGCCAGCGCGGTACGGGTGTTGGAGAATGCCATTCCCGCCTTGAGCGCGGCCAAGGCCATGCGGGCGCGCAAATCCAGCTCGCCCAACGCCCCCATCAACGCTGGCAGCGTGGCCAAGACTTCGTGGACTGCAGCCACCGCAAAGGTGTCGGAGACAGGGTTGGCATTGACGTTCCAGATCGCCTCCAGGGCATGGGAGAGTGCATCCAGGCCGCTGTGCAACGTGACCGAGGCAGGCAACGTCAGCATCAGCTGCGGGTCGATCAGCGCAAAGTCAGGCCAGGTTTGCGGCAGGTGCAAGGAGTACTTCTTCTGGGCCTGCTGGTCCCAGACCGTAGCCCAAGGTGTCACCTCGCTGCCAGTGCCTGCGGTGGTCGGAATCGCAATCAGCGGCTTGGTAGAAACGGGCGTGAAGCCCTGCCCCGCTTCCAAGGCCTTGATAAGGGTCGCAAAAGCACCATCGGCACTGCCCACCATCAGCACCTTGGCGGTATCGATGGCGCTGCCACCACCCAATGCAACCACCAACTCGGTGCGCTCGGGCTGTGACCAGAAGGCTTCGTATTGCGCACGCAGCTCACGCACGTCTGGGTTAGCGCGCACATCGTCAATCACCTCAACCAGCGTATCGCCCAGCAGCTCTTCCATGCGCGCCACCAGTCCCAGCTCGCGCGCTTGCGGGAAAGTCACCAGCGTAGTGCGACGGCCCGCAACCAGCGATGGCAAGCGCGCCAACACGCCTGCGCCATACAGACTGTGCACAGGATTGAAATAGGTGTGGGTCATTGCAGCTCCCCGCTTGCACCAGCGTGGGTAAATAATAGATCGAATACATCGGAGTTGCGCAACCGCCGATTGGCCAAACTGGCCTGTGATGGACAGTGCAAAAGGCGCCGTCTCTTGTGCTTGCACAGGCTGCCGTGCGAGCGCAGTGGCACATCCAACGCGTTGCGACCATGCTCGGCCGCGCCGCTACCAATCACAGTCAGATGGTCGCCTTGCACCACTGAACTGCCAAAACGGTCGGTAGGTAGCCCTAAGCGCTGCGCGCGCGTAAGTACCTGGGCCACGCCAGGCAAGCTGGCGCGCTCATCAGAGTCGGTCATGGGCAGGGTCACGCGTGCGTTACTGGCACCCATGCAGGCATAGCTGCGCCCATTGGCCTGCAGCATGCGTTTTAAATTGGCCATTTGAAAATTACCTTGAGAGAAACTACACGGGCAGCTCAGCGCCCGTTGCAAGCCTGAGAGCCTGTTTACGATGTACTCGCAGACGCGCAAGACACACCAAGCACGCTGCTTTGTGAAAAGCCCTCGCCGGACTGGTAGCCCGACGGCAGATTTGCCGCACACCATGTCTTTTTTGGCTCCAACGCGGTCTGCGCAAAGCGCGTAAACAGGTGCTTAGATAAAGCGTTTGCGTACATTGGCAGAGACCAGATCGATCAGCGAAACCGTGACGACCAGGATCAGCAGCACAGCGGCGGTTTGGCCATACTGAAAGCTGCGGATCACCTCATAGAGAACCACGCCGATGCCACCAGCGCCCACCATGCCCACGACCGAGGCTGAACGCACATTGGACTCGAAGCGGTACAGCGTGAAGCTCAGCCACAATGGCAGCACTTGCGGAATGACACCATGCACCACTTCCACCAAGCGGTGTGCACCGGTTGCCCGGATGCCTTCCACAGGGCGTGGATCGATGGCCTCCACGGCCTCGGAAAACAGCTTAGCCAGCGTACCCGTGGTGTGAATGGCCAGCGCCAGTACACCAGCGAAAGGACCAAGACCAACAGCCACAATGAACAGCATGGCAAACACCATTTCGTTAATGGCACGACAGGCATCCATCAGCCGGCGCATCGGCTGGTAAACCCAAGCTGGGGCCACGTTGGAGGCGCACAGCAGCCCTGCAGGCACGGCAGCCACCAAAGCCAGTACGGTGCCCCAGATCGCAATGTGCACCGTGACCACCATTTCTTTGGCATACAAGCGCCAGTCCTTGAAGTCAGGCGGAAAAAAATCGCTGGCGTAAGTGCCGATATTGCCTGCGTCACGCCACAGGTCATGGGGTCTGATCTCTGCGCCGCGCCAAGCCCATACCAGCACAATCAGCACTACCGCCCAGCCAAAATAGTGCGGCCAGCCCTGGCGCTGTGATGCTGCACGGGCCTGCAACTGCTCAAGGGCGCTATGGCTAGGAACCTGGCCTTGAAAAACCGGACCACTCATGGCTTGAGCTCCGCCAGTTTGGCGTCAATCTCGGTGAGCTGCTTGGTACGCTCTGCAGCTGCAAGCCCAGTGTCATGCTCAATCTTGCTGCGCTCTTTGTGCAGCTCCAACTGGCGAATGGGGATTAACTGGTCGTTGTTTGAGGCGCGAAAACCTCCATAACTGTAAATATTCTGAAGAATGGCCTTTTCCTGCTCATCCGTCTTGGCGTAGTTCACAACAAAGTTCTTTATTGTGGCTTTCACCGCCGGATCCAAATCGGTGCGCCAAACAAATGGATCACTAGGGATCAGCGGGCTCTCCCACAGCACTCTGAGTTGCTTGGCCAGCTCAGGCTTGGCGGCTTTGAGCTTGTCGATTTCTTCGGTATTGTTGATGGCTACATCGACTTGCTTGGCCAACACAGCTTGGATATTGGCACCGTGGCTCGCACTGCGGGCGGTCTTGAAGGCCGTGCGGTAGTCCACCTTGTTCTGAGAAAACAAGTAGAAACTGGGCACCAAGAAACCAGAGGTGGAGTTCGGGTCACCAAGGCCGAAATTCAGCGACTTGGCATGCTTGAGCACATCATCCCAAGATTGCAGCTGGCTGTCGTCACGTGTGATCAACAGGCTCTTGTAGCCAAAGCTACCGTCTGCATACATGACCTGGGCAAACACTTCACCATTGGCCCGGTCGACGGCCTCCATCGCCGCTTTGTTGCCATACCAAGCTACTTGAATCTTGTTAAAGCGCATGGCCTCGATCACGCCCGCATAGTCAGGCGCGTAAAAAGAGGTGATCGTAAGACCGGTTTTCTTCTCCATATCCTGGAAAAACGGCTCCCAGCGCTCACGCTGGGCAGAGGCGGAGTCAGTGGCAATAATGCCGAAGTTGATCTGCTGCGCTTGAGCGCAGGCTGCAAAGACCGCCAAAGCGGCAGTAGCAAGAGTGCGGAGCTTGAACATGGGTGTTTCCGTCAAGTTAAAAGTCTGCTGTCAGGCAGAGTAAAGCGACAAAGACGCGCGTACCGTCATGCAGCGAGCGCCATCGGATGGGCCGTGGTGTGCGGCAGGTCCGTGCCAGGTTCGTGCAAGAGATCTGCCGCGGCAGTGCCATACAGCTGTTGTAGAAAGGCCGGCGTGAGGGCACTGGAGGCGCCGTCGAACACCAATGCCCCGTCACGCAGCGCTACCACGCGGTCGCAATAGCGCTGCGCCAGTGCCACATGGTGCAAGCTCACAACCAGCGTCATACCGGCATCGCGGTTGAGTGCCGCCAGATGCTCCATCACACGGTGTGTCGATTGCGGATCCAGTGACGCTACTGGCTCGTCGGCCAGTACCAATTCAGCACCTTGGACCAACACGCGGGCAATCGCAGCACGCTGTTGTTGGCCACCCGACAACGTTGAGGCACGTTGGAATGCCTGCTGCGCCAGTCCAATGCCACTCAGGGCATCCAGTGCACGGGCGCGGTCTTCAAGCCGGTAGGCTCCAGCCAGCGCCCGCCATAGGGGAGCCTCACCAGCCAAGCCAGTCATGACGTTGTGCATCACGCTCAGTCGGCCCACCAAGTTGAACTGCTGAAAAATCACGCCAATACGTCTGCGCAGCGCTCGAATCTCCGGGCTCACACGGCCATTGGTTTGCAACAGCTGCCCGAACGCTTCGATGCGACCGCCATCGGCATCGGTGGTCTCCAAACCGCACAGGCAACGAATCAATGTGGACTTGCCAGAGCCGGAGGCGCCCAACAAAGCCACGCGCTCGCCACGCCGCACTTGCAATGACACATCGCGCAAGGCCCTATGGCTGCCGAAGCGGCGGCTGACAGATTGCGCACTCAAAACGATGGAGTTCATAAAAAAAAAATGGGCTTGACTACCATGGCAGCGCAGCCTTTAGCAATTGGGATGGAGGCAGTATGTGAGACCAATTTGACAGTTCCATGTCATCACAAGCCCAACAATCAATTCATTGCATACAAGTTTTTTCAATTAACTATATATAAAATCTATAGTTTTAAAACTCCATTGGCAGCCCACGATGCGACTGACCCAATTGCGCTCCTTCCATGCCGTAGCGACCAACGGCAACTTCACCGCTGCGGCCAAAAGCCTGCATGTCAGCCAGCCCACGGTCACCACCCAAGTCGCCCAGCTTGAGACGCTGTACAACGTTGAGCTGTTTCACCGCGTCGGACGCCGTGCGGTACCGACTGAGATGGGCGAGCGCTTGCTGGCGCTGTCGCGTCAGATATTTGGCTTAGAGGGCGAGGCGGTGCAGTTGCTGCGTGAGTCCGGTCAGTTGCGCAGTGGGCACCTGCGGGTCGCCGCAGTCGGCCCCTCGCATGTCACCCGCATGCTGGTATCGTTCCACCAGCAGTACCCTGGCATCAAGGTCTCAGTCAGCACCGGCAACTCGCAAGAAGTACTGGAGCGGCTCGCGGACTACCGTGCCGATGTCGGCGTACTGGCGCAACTCGCGCATGATGAGCGGTTTGTGTCATGGCCTTATAGCGAACACGGAGTCGCAATCATCTGCTCAGCACAACACCGCTTCGCACAGCGGCGCAGCATCACGCTGGCCGAACTAGAAGGCGAGCGACTGATTCTGCGCGAGCCCGGCTCGACCACCCGCACAGCGCTAGAGCGCGCGCTGCAAACCGCCGGTGTGTCACCGCAGGTAGTCATGGAAATCGCCAGTCGGGAGATCATCCGCGAAGCGGTGCTACAAAACGTCGGCCTGGCGGCCGTCTCTGAGGTCGAGTTTGTCCCGGGCCCAGGCCTGCGCTCGGTACGCATCCATGGTGCGCACGTTCGCACATACGCCCATGTGGTGTGCTTGGCCGAGCGGCAGGAAAGCGCCCTGGTGCGCGCGTTCGTGCACTGCGCGCATAAGACACGACCGCCAGCACAAGGCCAGTAGCTGCCGCAAGCCCAGCGAGCCAATCCATGCCCGGCGCTTGCCCACTTGCGCGTCGCAACCAAGCGCATCGCGCGCCTGCTCAGCAACCGATGCCGCCGCGCGATACACACGGGCATGGCCAAAGATGACAGAAACGTAATGGCCGAGTCATCGACCTGTGGGTGGCCAAGCACTACATTGCAATCCTTCGCCTTCAACCCCTTTGAACGTCAAGGACAACCCATGCTATCCAAACCACTCTATACCGCCATGCTACTGCTCGCCTTGGCATCAGCCAGCGCCAGCGCACAATCATCCAACACAGGTCTTAGCCGTGCCGAAGTCCAGGCCGATTTGCTGGCCTGGCAGCAGTCAGGTCTTGCTGCACTGTATCGCCAGGAAAGCGGACCTGACATGGCCAGTCCTGAGTACCAGCAAGCCTTCGAGCGCTACTTGCAACTGCGCCCGGGCGCCAGCTACCGCGCCCAGGCACAGGCCCAGCCCAAGGCCCAAGCCCCGTTAACGAGGGCGCAAGTTCAAGCCGATTTGGACAACTGGAGAAAAGCGGGGATGGATGAATTCAGCCGCAGCAACAGCACCCCTAGCTTTGAGAGTGCGGAATACAGACAGGCGTATGAGAAATACCTGCGCTTGACTGAAGCGCAGGCCGAGTAACACGCTTGCTAAAAGGCTGGGCTGGGCTGGCCGGGCTATCGCAATGCTGACAAAGCTCGGGCAACTCACCACCAAGCTGCCAAAGCGCATGCCAAGAGCACGAGCGCTTGCGTCACAAGCGCCAAAGCACCCCGCTGGTGTGGCATCGATACCGCCAGGCAATGCAGCACCAGCGGGCAATCTGCGCCAGATGCAAAGTGGCCCGCTTCACAATGGCCCATGCCCACAAAAAACCTCCTCACAGGGGCGCAGCACGCCCGTCTCTCCCACCGGTGCGCGAGCCGCTGCAGCGATTGACGCCAACGACCCAAACACGCGCTTGCTGTCCAGTGGCAGTTAAAGCTCGCAATGGGCCTGCTCGCCCACAATCGCTATGAGATGCCCAGTCTTATGCACTGGCTCACCTGCCCTGCCCAGCTGGGCAAAACCTGTGACACTTAGCCCGTCAGCGGGATGTATGCGCGCAGCCAAGCGCAAGGCCGCGCTGCAGCAATCGAAGCTGTGATTGCGCAGGCCAATGGCTTGGCCCACACCTTGCGTTGCGCCTCTCACGCAGGTTTCGCGCTGGTATTGCAACCGCCAACGCCTTTGCCAAGGCGACATCACGACAGCCATTGGGCAGCTACCACGTGTCTGAGGTTGACGGGCATGGTATCGGCCTGGTATCGACCTAAGTGCACGGTCAATAAACTGAACTCACCACCACCTGCATCAGCCACCTGCGCTAAAGTCCTGCCAACGCCAGCCTGTCGAGCCAAGGCGAGAGCCGGTTGGGCTTGACTCGACTGCGCTTGAATCATGCACACAACCATACCAACTGCGCCATGCACAAGAACAAAGCGACCCTCATCGGTCTGATCGCCATTTTGCTGTGGAGCTCCATAGTCGGCCTGATTCGCGGTGTCAGCGAAAGTTTTGGCGCAGTAGGCGGAGCGGCGCTGATTTACTCCGTGGCCTCGGTGTTTCTGGTGTGCTCCGTTGGGATGACCAAGGTGCGCGAATTCTCCCGCGCCTATCTGATCTGGGGCAGTCTGCTGTTTGTGGCCTACGAGTTGTGCCTGGCGCTGTCGATTGGCTATGCTCGCACCAGCAGACAGGCCATCGAAGTGGGCATGGTCAACTACCTATGGCCGACCTTAACGATGGTGGCTGCGATTATTTTCAACCAGCAACGCAGCAATGCGCTGATCTTCCCCGGCTTTGCTCTGTCCATGGCTGGCATTGGCTGGATTCTGGGTGGTGAACAAGGCTTCGATTTGCCAGGGATGTGGGCCAATCTCCAGGACAACCCACTCAGCTACGGCCTGGCATTGGCTGGCGCCTTGATCTGGGCCGCCTATTGCACCGTAACGGCCCGCATGGCCAACGGCAAAAATGGCGTGACACTTTTTTTCATGCTGGTTGCACTGGTACTGTGGGCCAAATACTTGCTGATGGATGGCGGCGGTACGCTGAACTTCAACCTGCGCTCTACCCTCTACCTGGCGCTGGCAGCTGGTGCGATGGGCTTTGGTTATGCGGCCTGGAACGTGGGTATTTTGCATGGCAACGTCACCATTTTGGCGGGTGCGTCCTACTTCATTCCGGTGCTCTCCGCCGCTTTGGCCGCCGCTTTGCTGCGCACGCCGCTATCGCAGGCATTTTGGCAGGGCGCGGCGATGGTATGTGCTGGCTCGGTGCTATGCTGGCTGGCGACGCAATCGGTGAAAAAGCCGACTTTAAAAGGCTGAGGCAACTGCCGGTGAGATTGCGCGCCTGCGCGCGGATGCACCACTAAAGCGCCTATCACGCTTTAGTGGTTAGTTTGCTTACAGTTTATTTTTGCACTCGAAATCCTGGTAAATCGTCTCGTCTACCTTTTTCCAATCGGCGCCTGGCAATTCGCTCTCACACACCTTCTCGCCGGTTTTTTCATTGACAAACCAGTAGTACATGCTGGGTTGCGCTGAAACGAAAGTAGCAGCTGCCAACGCAGCGATCGCAATCAATTTTTTCATTTTCAATACTCCTAATGGATAGCGTTGGCCAACCCAAAATGGCGCTGGCCATTGCAGGTTGGCTCCCAATTTACTTGATCAGACTCTCGCCGACCACTTTCAGCAGGTTTCGCCCTTGTGCCACGATGGCTGTGCGATAGCCCTCAAATTTCTCATCAGTAATGGCGTTGTCATCGCGCACTCCCCCACCCGCTTCAGGATTGCCATCGAAATAATAGTTCATCACTGGAATATGGATATGGCCAGCAGGAATGTCACGCCCCATCAAGTCCCTCAGCAAGGTATTGCGGTAAGCGGACTCATTAGAGAGATAGTCACCGCCACCGCCACTGCGTGAGCACCATGAAGGATCAGGGTCCTGAACCGTTTCAGGCGCTGGCATCTTGTTCACAATGCCATGCCAAGGCTGGGTTGCAGTGATGGTGCTGGCGCAATCTGGAAAATAGTTGTAATTGGTATGCCACGTCACATCAAAACCTTCGGTGCCCTCGCTGGTTGCACCCAATGGACGGGTCACGCCTGCTTGCGTATTGGCCAGCAGCATCATTTCATGCGGCAATGTGGCCTTGCTGAATTGGGGCGGATTGTCTTTTATCCATTGTGAAGCGGTATCGATGCCATACCAGCGCTCTGGCGTGACCGTATTGCAACCTGAACCAACCTCTGAAATGGGGGCTGCGCCTGGCGTAGTGAGCGTTCCCAAGGGCAGCATGACCTGCGGCAGACGAGTGCCCGATGGGCAGAAAACTTGGCCGTCGTTGCCTGCAGAAGAGCCATGAAAGCGGCCGTTGTATTCCTCAAGCCAGAAAATGTTCCGACCGCCCTGGCTCATGCTGATTGAGGCGTCCAGTTGCTTGGGACCTGGTTTCATCCAAGGCCCGACCGTGTCCTCCTGCATCCCTTTGATAAAGGGGCCGTAGGAGACTGGCAAAATATATGCTTGGACATACATTTTCGAGCCATCAGACAGTGGGATGACCTGCCCGTCCATCTCCAGCGCCGTCGCCCCTGAAGGGTTGCCGTTACGCAAGCCGGTGTTAGGCACACCTGGCACACCCAGAGTGAAAACATCAAAGCCACTGACCAACATGCGGCGCACGTTGGTGCCCTCAGGAAAGTCAATATCGGTTTGGCCCCTGGAGGCACGCTCAAACTCCCATTGCAAGGCCTCTTGCTGCTCTGCCGTCGGTGCCCATTCTGGCGCCCATTGGCGCAAGATCTTGGTCATCTGCGTACGGGTCCAGTACAGCATCCGATCATCGCTGCGCGGCAAGGTTTCGGTGGCTTTGAGTTGTCGCGCACCCTGCACCCGGTCCACGGCTGCACGCCACAGCTGCGTACCGCTGGCTTTCACCAGCTCCAATGCCGCATCAAAATCTGCCGCTTCGGTTTCACCCAAGTCATTGCACAGTTTTTTGGCAAATTCAGGTGCAAAGTCCTCGAATCCGGCGCCTTCAATAATGCGTGTGGCGAACGGGGCCTGATTCTGCCCGACCACATTGGCCCCTGTGAACGGCAGCGGTGTCTCCAGGCGCCGCTCTTCATAGCTAAGCTGGACGCTGGTATCCCATTGACAACTGGCTTTGCCGGGTATGTCAACGCCGCCATCATCACTGCCGCCTCCGCATGCGGAAAGAACAGCAACGGACAGGGCCGTTAAAAGCATTGGTGTTGTTTTTTTCATGGATCAAATGTCTCCTGAGTTGAACACGTGGTAACCGATGGCATAAGACGTTCAACAACCTACAGGCGATCTGAGATACCACCGCAAAAATGGCCATCTTTAACCGCTAAAGTTGTTGAACACTTACACACTTCCACTGAACAGCGATCGCAAAATTTATGCCATGGGGAATTCATGCGATCGACATGCAAGCCCTCTATCGCCGATAAAAACCACTTTCGTTGCAGCTTCAGGCCCTCGCGTCAAATACATAAACAATTGTTTTTGCTTATGATTTTGACATCATTCATCTTATGGATTCGACTTTGCCAAGTGAGGTTCTGATGTGGTGCAGCAACTGAATCGAAACGCACTATTTTGGTTGAACAATAGTAAATATATGAATCAACAGTTGAATCATGATTTCATAACGATTAATAGTTAATCCCTAATTACCCTATGTTGCCTTGGCAGAGAATTTGTGGAAAGAATGTCAATGTTCAACAAAATATCAGGCGTGCTGACCCATTCAAGGCCATCAGACTGTGCGCTTTGACCTGGCTCAGCCAGCATTTGTGATGCCGACCGCTTGGACGAACCAAGGGGGCTACTGGGCATCTTCCAATGGCGTTGTGGACGGTCGGTGCGAGTGGGGATTGTGGGAGTGGGAGGGCTGAGTCAAACACCGCAGCGACTGGCCGCCAGTGCACGGCAGCCACTGCCTTGTTGCAACTGCGTGCGCGGTCGATTCAGGCTGCTGACTCCACCGGACCAACCGAAGGGGTGCGGTTGAAGCCCAGGCGCTAAACCGCAGGGGTTACGACAGGTACGGCCAGGTTTTACAACGGCGTATCCAGGGTGGTGTTTGCTGCTCTAGGCAAGGGGTTGTGGGCCACCTCGTTCGCCTGTGCAAAGCGTCTCAGAGGCGAAAAAGTGGCGATTCCCAAAGCCCTGTTCGAGGCGATCGGCCCGCCATGTCTGCCTCAAGACCTGTTTGCCTCTGGACGCAGCAGATTCTGGCTGCGTTCAGCGAGGCGCCCACAGATTCATACTCCCTCATCGAACCCATTGGGCGCCAGCACTGGCCACTTTTTCATCTCGCCTTGCGTTTTCGCATGGCAAGTTCGCATGGGCTCTCACACCCCCATGCAGTTAGTGGACTGGCTACACACACAGCAGCCTGGCTGTCTGCAGGGTTGGCCATGCCTTATATTTTTCTCACTCGTACCGGCAGGCCTTGTCTGACTACGGCACCCGAGACCCAATCAATCCAGACGTTGTCTTTTGCTGGCCGAGTCGGGTCGGCAAACCCCAGTTTATTGAGGTTGACGCCTTGACCGTGCTGTGGATTGGCAGGTGTGGGCTGGCCGTCGATGCGGTGTGACACTGTGCCCAGCTGGGTATGGCCATAACCGTGTTCAATCGCAATGGCGCCTGGTGCAATGCCTGCGCGCACCAAAGCCACACCGTTGAGTTTGCCTCCAGGCGTTGTGAGCTCAATCGGGTCGCCGTTGGCCACCCCGAGTTTGGCGGCATCTTCCTTGTTCACGCTGATAGGGTTGTGTGGGTGCACCTGCCGCAGTCTTGACGCCGCAATCGACATCGAGCTCATGAGGTTGGACTTGTAAGAAGTCATACTCATAGGCCAGTCCTGCTCGTTGAATACCTCACGCATCGCTTGGCCGTTTGCCAGCCGTGTTGGGTACCAAGTAGGGCAACCGCTGTAGCGTTCGCCGGTCATGGAGTGGCGCATGCCAGACAAGCCTTCGTGCCAGAAGGTGACCGGAAACTGGGCTTGCAATTTGAGGTGATCGCCTGCCCAGGCATCGTCTGTTTTGTCAAAACGCCCACCGCGGCTCATGACCATGGCAACGCGTCTGACTTCCTCGGGTTTCACCCGTTGTTGCACCGCTGGCATCCAACGTGTCAGGCCGGTGATCGCAATGTCGTCATCGCTGGCCTCAGGCACGGGCTTGCCGGCTTGGTAGGCGATATTGCACATGCCGCGCAGGTAAAAGTCCTCCGGACTTTCCAGATCGAGCAGCTCTCCGTCTTTAGTGCTCATGGCATTTTTACCAAATCCCGGCAGGTTCAGCTCTTTGGCCACGGCGAATATGAATGTCTCAAAACTCACGGTTTGACCGTCGGCCGTTTTGCTGGTCGCAGCATCCACTGCGGGCCAGCGCACCGTGCTGCTTTTGGCCACAACATCGGCCCAAGGCGCCCCAATGCCCCAGCTTTCATATGTCACCGTGTCCGGCACGATGTAGTCGGCCAGTGCCGAGGTTTCATTGATAAACGGGTCAACAGAAATAAACAGCGGCAGTTTTTTGGGGTCCTTGAGGGAGTCAGCCAGCGCATTTTCGAACCCACAGATGGAGTAAATCGGGTTACTCATGTGGTTGATCCAAGCCTTGACCGGATAGGGGTAGCCCGCCATGCCCGAAGCCAGCATCTCGCTGGAGAGACCACCGGCGGCTGGATACCAAGGGGCCTTGGCGGGGTAGGGATTCTCACCAGCGGTTTTTTTGCGTTGGAATTCGCTGGTTTTTTCATAAGGAAACCGTGTGCGCGATAGTGCTACACCAGTTGGTTTGACTGCTCCTTTGAACTGCGCAAAGTTGTAGCGAGGCCCAGGCCCAAATGGCCCGAACGGCCCTGCGTCCATGATCCAGCCGCCGCGGACATTCAAGTTGCCAATCAGGTTATTGAGCATGGCAATCGCGTAAGCGGTATAAAAGCCTGCGCCGCTCATGGTGCCGCCATGGGAATTGGCCACAGCCAGCTTGCCGTGGCTGGTGAATTCGCGCGCCAAATTCTCTATTTCTTGCACAGGTACGCCGCACAGCTCGGCATATTCCTGCAACGTTTTGCGATGTGCTTCATCGCGCAACTTGACAAAAGCCGAGCAAATAGCAACCGGCGCGGCGGCATCGCTTGCATCCGCGCCCTGAGGCAAGGAGAACTCACGCTCCACCAGCAATTGAGCAGGCTGGGCCAGCGTATGGGGCACGAGCGAGCCATCCAGGCTCTGTACGATGAACACGTCTTGTGCCGGCGTTTTGTCATCGACAGGCGCGGGCATCGGCAAGCCCAGATCAGCGCCACGCAGAAACTGGCCGTAACGCGGGTGATTCGGGTCATTAATGAGCAGGTGGCTTGCATTGCTCCATGAGGCCTCTCCTGCGGCCAGCATGGCCGCAGGGCCGGGCTGGGCAAGAAACTTGGCGTCGTAGCGCTGGTTGTCGATGATCCAGCGAATCAGCCCCATGGCCAGTGCCAAATCAGTGCCCGGCTGGATGGGCAGCCAACGGTTGTTGTTGCCTGAGGCATGGCTTGACGAGGTGGGCAACATCGGGGAGACGACCACATATTGGTAAGTATTCTCGTCGCGTGAACGTGCTTGGGCCAATTCACGCCCTACACGCTGAAACGGGTTGCCCGATTGCGCAGGTGACGTCCCAATAAAGAGACCGAAACGGGAATTTTTCCAGTCAGGTTTGCCATGTGGCATGCCGACAAGATCCCCCAAGGCAGCGCCTGTGCCTACGCGGTATGTTTGCCCACAGTACGAGCCGTGATTGGAGACATTGACCGTGCCGAAAGCTTGTTTTGCAAATCGGTTAATCAATGGGGTGCGGCCTTCGTTGGCGGCGTCGGTCACCAGCAGTTGGTTGGCTTTGGGCCCGTATTCCGGATTGTCTGGGTCGATCAGTGTCTCCACATCACGAATCGATCGCAAACCGTCAACATGGCCTTCGCCAAACAGATCACCACCGGCGCAAATTTCCTGCACCAATTGCTCCAGGGAGATGCTCTGCCACTGGCCAGAGCCCCTTGGGCCAACACGCTTGAGTGGTGTGAGCACGCGGTGTGCCGCCGTTTGATGCTCCAACATGGCAGAGCCACGCGCACAGCTGGTAGCGCGGCCTTCCAATCCGTTGTCACCGCCTAGCATCGCATACACCTCACGCACGGGTGTTTCCATGGCTGCAGGTTGTGTTGTTGCCAATGGGTGGTAGGGGTTGCCGGCAATACGGATGATTTGGTTGTGCTCGGTATCGATGCGCAAGCGCACACCACACTGGGTCCAGCAGCCCAGGCAGCTTGATGGGCTCACCACTTGACCTGGCTGAGTGGCTAGCGCACCGGTGACCGGATCAATGCGAAACTCGGGCGTGAGCGAATTGCCACGTGTGGCGCTTTTGGTGCTTGTGCCAGAGGTACCAGCGATCAGGCCTTTGGCACCTTTGACCACAGTCTCACCATAGCCAGCAGCAAAAGCAGCCAGTCCTCCCGCCACTGCGCCGCCACGCAAGAGCATGCGCCGGCGTGCGCCATCAGGGCGGTTGTTGTCAGGAGTGGGATGGTTTTTTTTATCAGTCATGGTCTGCTCTTTCAAGTCAGGTGCTATGCGAGATAGGCGTGTTGTTAGCCGTTTGGCAGCGACAGAAGTAACGGGCTTAGCTCAGCGCCGCAGCGCTGCCATGGTGTTGGCTGCGTGTGGGAAATGCCTCTAAGGCCCAACTGAGCATCGCCACCAAAGCAACACACAGACCAGCCATGCCCACCATGCCGAGTAAGCCGTCGCCCCCCAAAGGCATGTAATACAAATACAGCCCTGCGCCGTACTTAGGCACACCTTGTACCCCCATGAACAGGGCCCAGCGGAAAGCCCAGGCGCTGGCAGCCAGCCCGATGCCCAACACCAGCGAATAGCCCCACGCACCTAAACGATGGCGACCGCGCCACAAAGCACCGACAATGATGGCTCCAAACAGTGCAGAGCCCACCATGGTCGTGCGCCAGACTGGGAAGTTATGCCAAAGGCGCAAGGCGGCATCGTAGGAAGAATTGAAACCTGCGATCCCGGACAAAGCCCAAGCGAGCGCCACCAGCACTAAAGCGGCAGCCACCGTCAAGCCCACTCGGCGCAGGGCCTGTAAGGCTTGCAGGTCAGGACGCAGGCTGGCGGGCATAAAACGCTGGAGCACAAAGGCCACGCCTACCGTTGCCAGCCAGCCTGTCAGCATCAAATTGATAGGCACCCACAAGGTGCTCCATAAAGGGCGCGAACGCACCGTCATGATTTCTGCACCGGTATAAATGGAGATCGACAAGGCCGATAACACCAGCAGTGGGGAAAGCGCGCGCATCCAAGAGCTTTTGCCCAACCACCAACTGGCACACATGGCCACGGACAAGCCAACGAATACAGGCAATAGCAAGGCGCCAAGCGACATCCAGGACCAAGGCGTGAAATGGGCATAAAAATGCCAGAAACGTGCTGGTTGGTGCAAGTCGGCCAACAAGGACACGGGCGCCGCGATGGCACTGATGGCCAGCGTAAACACCAGGGCAGGCAGCAGGCTCTGGCGTGTACTGTGAGCGGGGCCCCAAGTGCAATAGGCCACTAGCAGTGCGGCGCCTGTGGCGACCCCAGCCAGAAAGAAATACTGGACAGCCCAGGGCAACCAGGCGACCTCGTAATAGGGTGTGAGAAGTTCGGTGATCTGCATCTTATTCTCCTTAATGCTCGGCAACCAGACGCACAGTGGCCTGGCCGTCCACCCCATTGACGAATTCATCAGGCAAGCCGATGTAGAACACATGCGGCTGGGTATTCATGCCTGGCTTGAGCACCTTGATATCTTTTTGCTGTGCATGGATGCGCTGATTGATCTCGCTATTGGGATCATTCAAATCACCGATGACGCGCGCACCACCCACACAACTCTCCACACAAGCGGGCAGCAAACCTGCTTCTAGGCGGTGTTCACAGAAGGTGCATTTGTCTGCCGTCTGTGTCTCATGGTTGATAAACCGCGCGTCATAAGGACAGGCTTGCACGCAATAGCCACAGCCAACGCAGCGCTCGTTGTCGACCAGCACAATGCCGTCCGTGCGCTGGAATGTCGCCTGCACGGGGCACACCGGCACACAAGGCGGCTCGTCACAATGGTTGCAAAGCCGTGGCAAGCTGACCATGGCCGGCGCACTACCATCCGATTGATCGACTTCGTATTGCAGCACGGTCGTGCGGAACTGGCCTATCGGGGGCTGGTTTTCTACCGAACAGCTGACGGTACAGGCTTGGCAACCAATGCATTTGCGCATATCCACCAGCATGCCAAAACGTTTGCCTTCCATGCCTTGGCGGCGCTTGGGTTGAAAATCAGCACTACCGGGCAAGGCGGCCTGCGCTGTACCGGCTAAGCCCACCGTGGTGCTGAGAGCAACGAGATCGAGCAGAAACCGGCGTTTGCTGTTGGCTGGAGGCTGCGAGGCGCAGTGGCGATTGTCTTGGGTCATTGCTACCATCCTTTGATTTGGCTACTAAATTTTACATTTCAGAAGTTACTGAAATATCTTTAATTGAGCGAATCAATCAAGCTTTGACAATAGCCAAAGGATGCAAGCGGGCTAGCTGCGGCGCGGGGATTTTGAATCAAACCGCCTGCCTTATGTGGTCCAACGCAGTCTGCGTCGAAATTTTGAACAGGCTGTTAATTGATCACAATTCAGGCGAGGCTGCCATGAACTGCTGCCATCGACTCATCTGATAGAAGTGCCTGGTTGCAATACGTGCATCGGCCGGATTTGCACTACCGCCCAAAAGGCCATAGGGCATGAGATCATTGAGCCAAGCGCTGCGCAATGGGCTAGCCCCCACCCTCAAGGCATAGTGCGCACAAGAAAAAAGGCCAGGGTCATCACAACCTTGGCCTTTGTCGTCAGCACATGCTGGATTGCAGCTTCCTACGGCCCACAGCCACAGGGTTGAACTCCAGCATGAAGGGCCTGCTCACAATCTCGAGGCAGCTGCGTGGAGATTGAGCACAGGCTCTAAGCAATAGATGTCCTTACTTGGCACCACCGGCTTTGCGCTCTTCCTCGATCAGGTACTCGACCACTTGCAAGGCATTGGCCAGGTTGCGCGCGCGTGGGCCGTCGGTGTAGTACTTGCCGGCTACACCCAGAGATGGCACGCCTTCAACACGGTACTCGTCTTGCAGCTGCGATGCACGGCGCACGGCACTGGCCACCGAGAACGAGTTGTAGTTTTTCTTGAACTCTTCCACATCAACACCTTGGGTGCCGATCCATGCAAAAACTGCATCATCCGAGGTAAGGCGCTTGCGCTCGTTATGAATGGCATTGAATACTGCTGGATGCACCTTGTCGAGCAGATCCATGGCTTCGAGCGTGTAGTACAGCTTTTGCTGCGGGATGAAGTTGCCGTTTTGCTGGAATGCCACTGGAACGCGGCGCACGATCACATCGTCGGGCTGCACTTGCTTCCATTTGTTGAACATGGGCTCAAAGGTGTTGCAGTGGGGGCAGGAATACCAGAAGAATTCCAGCACTTCGACCTTGCCCGCCGGCGTGCCCAGGTTCACGGGCTGCGCCATCTTGATGTATTGCTCGCCTTCTACCGGAACATTGCTCTGTGCCCAGCTAGGAGTAACAGCGATCGAGCCAGCAGCGCCCAATGCCACTGCGGAGAGAGAAAAATGACGACGATTGAGAGACACAGAACACTCCTGATTGTTTAGGATATACAGCGCAAAGGGCTGCACGATGTCAGCACCACGGGTTAACGAGCGATGTGAGCCGAACTGGGTGCAGAAGTTCACATCTTCACACAAGAAAATGCAGCCGCGATGGTCATGGCTGCTTGGCGCAAGTCAGGCAAGTTGTACTGGCTCGCCAGTGCATTTTCCCATTGTTTTCAAGCTCCCGCTGTCTCATTGAGACGAACACTCTGGCGCATCCTGCGCAACAGCCTGAAACGCAGGCCCCATGGCCAGCGCATGTGCCAATCTTATTGTTAAATGCTGCTGAGGCTTGGAAGTGCCCGCGAAGACGCCGATAATGCGTCTTTTACGCGCCGCGCCTATTCTGCCTGCTCACAAAGAGCCTATCGCACAGCCCAAGCAGATTCCAGGCGCAGGGCCACTCCCCACTTGCGACTGACGATGAACTCCACCACTTCTACACAACGCACAGCCAGCCCTTTGCTGCTGCAAGCCCTTCAAGAGCGCTTTGGTGCGCAAGTCTCTACCGCCTTGGCGGTGCGGGAACAACACGGCCGCGACGAAGGCTCGATCCAAGCGCCACCACCAGACGCCGTCGTCTTTGCCGAAAGCGCCAAAGACGTGGCCGACGCCGTGCGTCTGGCCAATGAGCACAACACCCCGGTGATTGCTTACGGCGCAGGTTCTTCGCTGGAAGGCCATTTGCTGGCGGTTCAAGGCGGCATCAGCATTGATGTGAGCCGCATGAACAAGATCATCGCGATTGATGCCGATGACTTGACAGTCACCGTAGAGCCTGGCATCACCCGCAAGCAACTCAACGAAGCGCTCAAGCACCAGGGTTTGTTCTTCCCAATCGATCCAGGCGCAGACGCCAGCGTCGGCGGCATGACAGCGACCCGCGCCTCGGGCACGAATGCCGTGCGCTACGGCACCCTGCGCGAAAACGTTTTGGCGCTAGAGGTGGTGCTGGCCAGTGGTGAAACCATTCACACCGGCACACGCGCCAAAAAATCGGCCGCTGGCTATGACCTGACACGCCTGTTTGTCGGCAGCGAAGGCACGCTGGGCATTTTTACCCAGATCACGCTCAAACTCTACCCGCTCCCAGAAGCAGTTTCCGCTGCCATCTGCTCATTCCCCAGCATTGAGCAAGCCGTGCGCACCGTGATCACGACGATCCAATTGGGCGTGCCGATTGCGCGCGTCGAATTGCTCGATGGCCCAACCGTGGGTTTGGTCAATCAATACAGCAAGCTGACGCTGCGTGAAGAGCCCATGCTGCTGATGGAATTCCACGGCTCGCCAGCCTCGGTCAAAGAGCAGGCCGAAACCGTGCAAGAGATTGCCGCTGAATACGAAGGCCAGGCGTTTGAATGGGCCCATACGCCCGAGGAACGCACGCGCCTGTGGACCGCGCGCCACAATGCCTATTTTGCCGGCGTGCAATCGCGCCCTGGCTGCCGCGTGATCACCACAGATACCTGCGTGCCTATCAGCCGTTTGGCGGACTGCTTGCTGGCCTCGGTCGCCGAAGCCCAAGCCTCTGGCATTACCTACTTCCTCGTGGGCCACGTCGGCGATGGCAACTTCCATTTCGGCTACCTGATCAACCCAGACGATGAAGACGAGCGCCAACGTGGCGAAGCGCTGAGCCTGGCACTGGTCTCGCGTGCGATTGAAATGGGCGGTACCTGCACCGGCGAGCATGGCATTGGCATCCACAAAATGGATTATCTGGTGCAGGAAACGGGCGATGGCGCAGTGGCTGTCATGCGCAGCATCAAGCAGGCGCTGGATCCTAAAAACATCCTCAATCCAGGCAAGATTTTTGCTCAGTAAGAGCGACTAACACGACCCAGAAAACCGAAGGTTTGCGGTTGCGACTAGGCGTAAAACCGCAGGCAGTACAGGTAGTACGACAAGGTTTTGCTAAGACGTATCAAGGGTTGTGTAGCCACACTCAACATGGCTTTGGCCGCCATAGCACCAAGTGCCGCGTCCAATAACACCATGCAATAAGGCCGCAGATGCGGCCTTATTGACGACTACTCATGGCAGTTGGAATCTATTCGCGCTTATTGAAGCGACTTGAGCCCTTCTTCCCGTTGACGCTGCAGCAAGGTGACGGCCGTCAAACGGCTGTCAATGATCGATGCATCGACATGATCGGCCTGGCTGCCTAGCTGGCGCACCATGTTCTGGCCCGCTTTGAGGCGGTCAATCGCAGCTGGATAATCGAGCCGCGCCACTTGCGCTTCAGCATCGGCACGGATGGCGCGCAGTGGCTGGTTCTGCGCCGTCCATAAACGGCTCAATTGCTGCCACGCTCCCGCATCGCTGGGATGGTCCGTGAGCCAGCCTTGCCATTGGCTGGTCAAGTCCTGACCTGCGCGCGCATCTGGCTGCATATCAACCGCATATTGGGTACGCAGAAAAAGCTCTGGCCGCAACCTGGCCTGGCGATCGACCAAGGCATCGGCCTCGCGCGCCCAACTGGCGTCTTTGGCTGACAGCGCCAACTCCAAATTCAGCAGCACGGCCAAACGGTGGGCCTGGCTATCGCCTTGGGTCGTCTGCAGCAAGGAGTCGACAAACCCACGCGCCTGCGCAAACTCGCGCAATTGGCCAGATGCAATCGCCGCACCATACAAACGCCCGGCTTGGTCCGCGGCTGAAAAATTATTGCGATTGGCTTGTGCCTCTAGGCCAGCTTGCACGGCTGAGCGCAAGAAATCGACCCGCCCCAAAGAGAAATGGCGCGAACGTGCCACCACCATCGCATGCTCCATGGTGCGTTGCACCTGCACATTGCGCCCCTCCTGTCCCAGCCTGGCCTGCATATCGGACATACGCTGCGTGGACAAGGGGTGGGTGCGCAAATACGGATACTGGCCCCGGTCATTGAGGCTGCTGGCCTGGTTGAGTTTATTGAACATCCCAACAAAACCATTGGGATCAAAACCCGCTGGAGCCATCAAACCCAGACCAATCCGGTCAGCCTCCTGCTCCATTGAGCGCGAGAAATCCAGGCTGTTTTGAATCGCCAGCGCCTGCCCGCCAGCAATCACGGCTTGCGCTGCATCCGGGCTTTGACTCACAGCAATGGCTCCCAAGATCATGCTGGCAATCACCAGCGGTGTCTGGCGCGCATTTTGCGCCACCATGCGCGAGATATGCCGCTGCGTCACGTGCGATATCTCGTGTGCCATGACCGAGGCCAACTCATCCTTGGAGTCGACCGCATTGATCAAACCCAAATGCAGACCAAAATAGCCGCCTGGCAGCGCAAACGCGTTGATGCTGCGGTCTTTGCCCAAAAACACGTGCCAGGCAAACTGCTGGTCCAGCGAGTCACCCAAGGCGCCGCGTTCGCGCGCTGCATCCATCAGTGAAAACCAAATGCTCTCGACATATTCTTGCAGAACCGGGTCATCAATATAGTCGGGATCGCGGTAGAGTTGGCTGGCGATCTGGTCACCAATGCGGCGCTCATCGCCAACGGTAAAGCCATCAATCTCGCCCAGCGATGGCAACTGCTGCGCAGGCCTAGTCTGCGCAGAAACGCCTGTGCTCCAGGCCAAGGCAGCGCTAAGGGCTGTCAATGTAAAAACCCGGACCCCCCAACGGGTGAACATATGCGCAGGGGTCAACAACAGCGATGGTTTCATAAATCACTCCGAGTTCTTTTCCTGTTCTTGGTTCATTGCCACTTGTGCATTCTTGGTAAAGCGCTGCAGCCCTCTCTTCTTTTATACTGCAACAGCATTGAACCAACCTATGATGACCCCATGGACATCACCACCCCTGCTTTGCTGTTTCCGGCCATCTCTTTGCTGCTGTTGGCCTATACCAACCGGTTTTTGGTCTTGGCCCAAGTGATTCGGCAATTGCACGCATCGCCGCAGCACGACACCCCGCTGGTGCACCGGCAAATCCCTGGTTTGCGCAGGCGCATCAGCCTGATTCAGTATATGCAAGGCTTTGGAGTCTTGAGTTTTTTACTGTGCGCGGTCGCCATGTTTGCGCTGTTTTTAGAGTCTCAGGCCATTGGCAAATGGCTGTTTGGCATCAGCATTTTGTCGCTGATGATCTCCCTGCTATTGTCATTGATTGAGGTCATTATCTCTACCAATGCACTGGCCGTGGTGGTAGAGGACATTGACTCCAGCCAACGCTCCTCCTAAGAGCCGCTAACAGAACCAAGCAAACAGAAACCCAGCAAACCGAAGGTTTGCGCTTGCGACTAGGCGCAAAACCGCAGGCAGTACGGGTAGTACGACAAGGTTTTGCTTTCGACGTATCAAGGGTTATGTTAGCCGCTCTAACGCCTCATCAAGCAAGAGAGGCCACCTGGCCTTGGTTCTCTGGCTGCACCGGTGTCAGTTGGCGCAAGCGCTGCACGGTCTCAAGTTCGGTCACACAAACTTGGACGTGGGCTTTGTCATCGAGCAAGCCGGCCTTGGCCAAGCGCCGCTCTAGCGGCAGCTTCATCCCACTCAGGTACAAGCAACCGTTGCGCTTCTTCGCCATCGCCCGCAGCAGGTAGAGCGTCTCCAAACCGGTGGCATCAATATTGTTGATGCCTGAAGCCACCAGACAAATGCTGTGCATGTGCGGAAAAGCATCCCAGCTGGCCACGACACGGCGCTCCAGCGCGCTGGCAGTGGCAAAGTCCAGGCCAGCATCGAGCCGCAATGCAAGCACTTGCTCGGACAAAGGCGGCAACTGCCACAGGAAACGATCACGCAGCCTGCCATCTTCAGGGTACTCGCCCACCTCAATGATGCGTGGGTGCAGGCGCTGGTGCATAAAGTAGGCCAAATTGGCCAGCAAGCCGGCCAGCACGCCCCAGTAAATACGCGGCGCAGACGCCAACGTCACCACCATGGTCAACAAGGCAATGCCGGCCTCGACCCGCGAAAACTCCCAAAATTTGAGAAAGGCACGCGGCTTGATCAAGCCCACGACCGACACCACGACCAGCGACGCCAGCAATGACAGGGGCACGTGTTTGAGCAGCGGCGTCAGCCACATAGCGGCCGCGAACACCAAACCAGCAGCAAACACATTGGCCCAGCCAGTGGCCGCGCCAGCGTAATGCATCACCGCCGATCGCGACAGTGACGCACTGGTGGAGAAACTGCCAGACAGGCCTGAGACAACCTTGCCCACGCCTTGCGCGACCAAATCCTGCGCGGGCCGCCATTGCGTGCCCGCCAGGCTGTGCTCGGTTTTGGCCGAGGTCGCCACTTCGACAAAGCTCATCAAGGCAATCACCAAGGCTGGCACCAGCAATTGCCCCAGCACGTGCAGGCCAGGCCAGGCGGGCAGTTGCAAGCCATGCAGCTGCACTTGCAATTCGCCAATCACCGCGCTTCCGCTGGCCGCGTAACCGGTCAGCGCACTGATGGCCGCAGCTAAGGCCAAAATCAGGGCAGCCCAGGGAATGGTGGCGCCAAAGCGGCGCGTGTAAATGAATGCCGCAATGCCAACCGCGCCAAACAGCAAGGCACGCAAATCCACTGACTGCAGCATCGCCCAGGCACTGGGCAATGAGTGGATCGACATCCAGGCATCCCAGGACAAGCCGGTCAACGCTGGCACCTGAGACGCCATGATCAAAATCGCCGCTGCCTGGGTAAAGCCGCTCAACACCGGCATCGTGACCACATTGAGCAACCAATCGAGTCGCGCTGCGCCCAGAATGATTTGAATCAGCCCAGCGAGCAAGGCCAACCAAATGGCCAGCGAGACCCACTGGGGCGAACCAACTACGGCCATCGGCGCCAGTGCCGCAGCAATCATCAGCGCACTCAGCGCGGTGGGGCCAACCCCCAGGCGCGGCGACGATGCCAGCAAGGTCACCACCAACAGCGGCAAGATCGCGGCATACAAGCCTGTCTCCAGTGGCATGCCAGCCAAGCCGGCGTACGCAATCGCTTGCGGCACCAGCATCAAGCCCACGGTCAGCCCGGCAAACACGTCCTGACGCAACTGTATAGGCGTGGGCCGCCACCACGCCAGAAATGGCAGCTGCTGGATCAATCTCATTAATGCAGACATTTAGCGAATTACAACAAGAACCATACAAAAAAATACAACAAGCGCGGCGACTGTGCCTGGCGCAGCAGCGCCAAACCATCAGCGCTTGCAAGCAAACGCAAGCGGCAAGCGGTCCATCCACTGTCAAGTATTGTTTCCCAAAAACGTGCTCAAACCAAGCTTGCGACCGCGATAAGACCACGGCTGTCGAACGCGTGCACTTGCGTTGAACCTGGCGTGGCGTGTTGCCAGGAAAGCGTAGCACCCACTCTTAAGAGCCTGTTCATCATCTCCGCGCAGTCGCATAAGGCACAACAAAAAGGCCGTGTAAAGCGCCTGTTGGCGCTCATCCGTCTGTATGAGCATAACGGGCAACGCCGCACTGCGCTTTTTTGTGCCTTGCAGCTTCTTTGGGTGTTTGAGGCGGAAGTGCCAGAAGGCGCACTACTTTGTTGAAAATCCTCGCCAGGCAAGCAGCTCAACTGCGTTTTTGGTCGCGCACCCCGTCCTTTTGGGCCTCAACGCAGCTGCACGGAGCTGATGAGCAGGCGCGAACACCTGAGCCAACTTTACAAAACCATTACAAACCAAACGCCTGAAACAAGCCTCACAAATACTTAATGAGAATTATTTTTGATATTATTTACATTTTTGACGCAATGCAGTCCAACTGGCTTTGCGTTGCATGGCCGCTGGCTGCCACTGTGTGGCTGTTCACCTCACCTCTTCACCTCCACTATTGCTTGGAATTGCGCATGTATAAAAACCGCTTCTTCACCCCTTCACTGACTCGTTTGAGCGTTAGCTTTGCAGCAGCTGCAATGCTGGCAGCTTGTGCATCCACAGGCAGTGGCCCGCAATTCTCCAAAGCCGATGACTCGTTCACTGGCCAAGTCCGTGTGGTAGATGCCCCTGCCGTGTATGCAGGCAATCCAGTGAAGCTGGCCGGCAGCAATTTCAAGCCAGGCCAAGAAGTGCAATTCTTCTATGAAGGCATCGCGATTTTGCCGCAAGCCGTGGTCGCCGATGCCGAAGGCAAATTCACCACCGAAACCGCCATTCCTGCCGGCGCAGAGCCTGGTCGGCACTCGGTGGTCGTCAGCGCCACCAATCCGAACGCGGCGCAAGTGTTCCCATTGAAAATCTCGCCGCAAATTGCCTTGAGTGGTGAAGACCAGTTCAGCATCGTCAACCAAAAACTCGTCACAGGCCTGTACCAATCGGCTTACAGCCCCAAAAACAATGTGGTGTTCGCCGCTGCAGCGGTCGGTCGTCCACCAGTCAAAGAGTCGCAATTGGTCAAGGTCAGCCCTGACACACTGCAAGTTCTGCAAGCCGTGACCCCGATCCAAGCGCCAGCGCGCAAAGGTCCTGATGGCCAGGAGCAGCCAGGTGGTGTGTTTGCTGTGTATGGCATTGCTGTCGATGACGCCAACGGCACCGTGTGGGTCACCAATACACGCCAAAATACCATTGCAGTGTACCGACAAACGGACCTGGCCTTGATCAAGCAATTCGCCCCTGGCGAGGTCGGCCACGGCCGTGATGTGGCCATCGACAGCCAACAAGGCAAGGCCTATGTGTCTACGGCCTTTACGCCCAATATCGAAGTGTTCAGCACCACCACGCTGGAGAAAATTGGCACGATTGAGCCCCAATCGAGCATCCGCGGCCCTAACGCACGCCCATTTGGTTCGATGAGCCTGGCCTTGGATGCTGCGTCTGGCAAGCTGTTTGTGGTCAGTGGCACCGGTGAGGTCGCGGTCATCAACACCGCGGACGACTCCGTGGCAAAAGTATTTCCTGTGGCGGGCGTGAACTCCAGCTCTGGCATCGCTTATGACGCCAGCACGAACCGCATTTTCGTGTCTTCGCAAGGCTCGGACAATGTCGCCATCATCGACGCCGACTCTGGCCAAACCCTCAACACGGTTCTGGTGGGCGCTGGCAGCTTGAACGTGGCGTTTGATCCGGTGAGCAAACTGGCCTACACCGCCAACCGCGGTGCCAACACGGTCACTGTGCTCAATAGCAATGGCGAGATCGTCGCCAACCTGGACGCAGGCCCTATGCCTAACCACATCAGCGTGGGTCCGAATGGCTCCGTCTACGTGGTCAACAAAGGCCAGGGCGCCAACGCCGAGAGCAACAACATCACACGCATTCAGCGCAAGTGATGCTGGCAGTGGCGATTGAAAGTCCATTGCTAAGAGCCTGTTCATCATCTCGGCGCAGACCGCGCTAGAGCTCCAAAGGGTACAGTGCATGTCAGCAGCTGCCTTGCACTGGCGCTGAATCACCTGCGCATGCGCGCGGCTTGCGCAAGCGCCCCAGCCTCACCGATGTGGGGCTTTTTTGAGGCATGATCACACACAGCGAGCTGCGCCGTGCTGAACAGTCACCAGCGCAGGGGCAGACTTTCACGTGGCATTTACCCGCATTGCTTTTTGATGGGGTGTATATTTGACCCTTTTGTCATTGCTACTGCGAATGCAGTCTGTCAGCTGCCGCCAGCTTTTACCACTTTATGTCCATTACCCCGCAAGAAGCGCTACAGCGCACCATCGAACACCGCGAAATTTTCCATGATGAGATGCTGCATTTGATGCGTTTGATCATGCAAGGCGAGATCTCGCCCTTGATGACTGCGGCCATCATCACCGGCTTGCGGGTGAAAAAGGAAACAATTGGCGAGATCACGGCCGCAGCTTCCGTGATGCGGGAGCTGTCGCTCAAAGTCACCCCACACAACACCGCGCACATGGTCGACATTGTGGGCACCGGTGGTGATGGCGCCCATACTTTCAATATCTCGACCTGTTCTGTGTTTGTCGCTGCCGCAGCGGGTGCCAAAATCAGCAAGCACGGCGGGCGCAGCGTCTCCAGCAAAAGCGGCAGCGCCGATGTGATGGAGGCCTTGGGCGTCAATATCAACCTTGCTCCAGAGGCGATTGCTACCTCGATTGAGCGCTGCGGCATTGGTTTCATGTTTGCGCCCAACCACCACCCGGCGATGAAAAACGTGGCGGCCATTCGCAAGGAAATGGGCGTGCGCAGCATTTTCAACATCTTGGGGCCGCTCACCAATCCAGCTGGCGCGCCCAATATTCTGATGGGCGTGTTCCACGCCGACTTGGTCGGTATTCAAATCCGCGTGTTGGAACGCCTGGGCGCCCAGCATGCGCTGGTGGTCTATGGCAAGGACGGCCTGGATGAAATCAGCCTGGGCGCAGCCACGCTGGTGGGCGAGCTCAAGGATGGCAAGGTGCGCGAGTACGAAATCCATCCGGAAGACTTTGGCATGTCGATGGCCAGCACCCGTGCGATACGCGCCGAATCACCGGAACAATCGCAGCAAATGCTGCGCGATGTGCTCCAAGGCCTGCCTGGACCGGCGCGCGATATTGTGCTGCTCAACTCAGCGGCGGCCTTGTATGCGGCCAATGTGGCAAGCGATATCGGCCACGGCATCACACTGGCGCGCCAGGCGATTGACAGCGGCGCAGCACAACGCAAGCTCGAAGAGTTTGCCGCTTTGAGCCACGCCTTGGCCAAACCATAAATCGCCAAGCGCCCCAAACAAAAGCCGCAGTCGGACTATCTGCCAGGCGGGGATTTTAAACACAGCAGCGTGCCTTTCGGGCTGCAACCCGAAGGGCACGACACCCCCCCTTGCGCGACTGGCAAAAGATCGTCAACAGGTTCTTTAGCGCTGCAGCCAGCTTTTAACCCGTGACTGCACCTGGGGCGGAATAGCCTGCACCACCGAGCGCATCACCGGCATCGAGCGCAAACGCACCAACTGCTGCAAGACCTGGCCACGCAGGCCATCGACCGCTTGCTGTGTCACAGAGCGCGGCTCTGCGATTGCAAACAGATGGGCCACGGCATGCGCTGCAGTGGCCTGGGCCTGGGCCTGCGCTTCACGCGTTGGCAACACAGGCAGGTAGTCGTCAGCATAACTCCAGCCGCCCCAAGCTTGCTCGCGCTGGCCCAATTGGGCAGGCATCTCCGGCGGCTGTGGCGATGTACCCGCTTCAAAATGCTGCTCGCGCATCTGCATAAAGGCGTCAAGCCATTGCTGAGCACTGGCATTCCACGGCAAGACCCAGCTCCAGCTACGTCCAGCCACACGGGCGGCAAACGCGCCAATATCGGGTACGGCCACGGGCAAGCCTGCCTGTAAAGCAGCGCTGAGCGTATAGCTATAAGTTTCCGGCCACTGCGCGGGCAACCAGATCAAGTCGGGTGCAATGCGTTGCAAAATGGCGGGCAGATCGCGCTCGTCATACTGGCCATGCACCTTCAAGGCGCTGGCCGGTGCGGTTTGCAAATGGCGGTAAGCGAAGCCGATCAGATGGAATTCCAGCGGCAGGCCTTGTTTTTTGGCCAACAGCGCTGCTTGCTCCAGCACATCGGCGCCTTTGATCACGCTGATCGCGCCCAGCACAGCAATGCGCAGCGGCTGCTGGGGCGCCAATACTCGGGGCTGCGGCGCTGGCAATGTGTCCACATCGATGTCGGTATGCGGCGCAAAGCGCAGCTTGGCCTCGGGGGCGAAGGCATGGATGCGCTCAGCCGCATCCAGCCCTGGCGCCAGCACAAAGCGTGCGCCTTCGAGCAGCATGCGGTTGCGGATGCGCCAGTCCTGGATCGACTCTTCGACAGGGGGGATCGGCGTCGGATGCACGCCTGCACAGCACTCGCCCGTGTGGGCATCGACGTCGTAATGGCCTTTGCGGCCGGTCATCGTGATATTGGTGCAGAAGCTGTAGAAGTCGTGCGTGGTGAAGTCATAGCCGACACCCAGCAACTGCGGCAACTCCCAGGCCAGTTTGTCGTGGCCCAGCAGGTGGTGGTAGTGCACATGGCACACGCCCATGTCCTGCAGCAATTGCAAGAGCTTGGCACGCTCGTGCACGGTATCGAACACCACGGACCAACTGCCAGACAGCTGTGAGCGCTGGGTTTTGGCATCGTGCTCGATCACTTGCAGCAGCACCTGGTGACCAGAAATAGGCCGCAATGACAGAAAAACGGCCTGGTCTTTGAGGGTATGCGCCAACTCCAGCACATGCTGCTCGGTGCCACCGCCGCGCTGGTGGTGAATCGCCAGGATCACAGGGCGCGTGCCTTGGGCGGTCCAACGCTGCCAGTCGACCGCCAAACGCGCTTCTTTGGCCGGATCGCGCTGCAAGAACGCATGCACCTGGCTTTCATAGCTGGGGTGCATTCTGCGCAGGGTTTCCATTGCCGCTTGTTCGCGTGCGCTTTTGCTCTCGCCAAAGCTGACACCGGCGGTGTGCAGCACATAGGTATCTAGCGCATGCAGGTTTGGCCAGCCTTGCTGCAGTGCGCGTTGGCAGAAATCGTTTTCTTCACCGTAGCCTTTGCCAAAGCTTTCCTCATCAAACAAGCCTACGGCTTGCAGGCAGTCGCGGCGGATGTACATGCAAAAACCCACACCGGTTGGCACTTCGACGCTTTGGCCCGGATTGGTTTGTGCAAACAAGGCATCCATTTGCGCCGTGCTGTAGCCTTCAGGCAAAGGATTGGCCTTGCAAAACACCGGGTAGCTGCAAATCGTCGCGTTGCTGGAAAACGGTGTGACCGAGCCCACTTTGGCCAAGCGGTAGGCGGCATTGCGCAAACGCGCCAACCAGTCATTGGCAACCTCGGTATCGCTATTGAGCAGCAACACGTCGTGCGCGTCCGAGTGGCGCATACCGCGGTTGACCGTGCCTACAAAACCCAGGTTTTCTTCATTCTCCAGCAAGATGATGCGCGGCTCGTGGGCAGCCCGCTTGCGCAGCCACTCTGTCACCTCAGGCTCGGGTGAGCAGTCATTGATGACGATCAGGCGGTAAGGCACACCGACTTCACTGGCCAGCACCGAGTCCACACACAGCTGGGTGTCAGCCAGGCCTTTGTAGACCGGCACAATGATGTCCACCGTATCGCTCATAGGCTCGGGAATCGCCACCGGCATGCTGTGCATCTGCGAGTCTGGCAAGCCATCGGCTGTTGGGCTGACCGCATCAGTTGCGGCAGGCGCAGCCGGACTGGTTGGACCGCCAGCGAACTTCACACGGCCTTTGACCACGTCGCGCAAATGCACCAGCGGGCGCGTATAGCGAAATACACGGGAATTGCGCATATTGCTCAGGTGGTCAGCCATGCCACGCAATTGCTGGTGCAGATCGGCCAACTGCGCCTGGGCTAGCGCCTGCTGTTGCTCGCGGTCAGAGAACAGGTAGCGGTTCTCCGCTTGCAAGGCTTCGATCTTGTCCTTTCCTTCATGATTGAGACGGTGCAACTCGGCATGCAAACGGTGCAATTCAGCATGCTCAAGTGCCAGCTTCTCATGGTCTTGGCTGACCTCGGCAATGCGCCGCACCTGCGCAGCGCTTTGCTCACGCAGGTATTGTTGCTCGGCCTGCATCGGCCCCACGGTGTGTAGCAAGCTGATGTAGTCGGCCGACATCGGCCAACCCAGCTCAACCTCCACCGATACGGAGCCAGCAAGCAGCGCTTGCTGCAGCTGTGCGGCCTCAATCGGCAGCTTGATCCACGGATCATCGCCTGTTAACAACGCCGGCGCCACAGGCGCGCCGCCCAGCAAAGCCCCACCCCAGGCCATTTGATGGGTTGCGGCCAATCGCAGCAATGCGCCTGCACCATCTTGCTCGACCTGCCACTGCCACACGATGCCGTCGGCATTGAGCACACTGAGGCGGTACAAATACAAAATTCCGGCGCGGTCAGCAGGGTCAAACTTCAGCTGTACCAAGCCGCTCAAATCGCTGGGCAAGTCAAAGCGCAGTGTTTGGCGCGCAGCCCCAATCGCACCGGGCACAACACGCTTGTGTTCTTCCGAATAGCCCTGGCCATCGTCCCAGTACAACTGGCTGGAATACATGGCTTGCGCCGGAGCAGCGTCTGCTGGGCGCTGACTCAAAAAGCGGCTGTTATCCACTGGTTCGCTAGCGGCGGCATGCACGGCAGCGGCCACAATGAACTGGTAGGTCAGCGCATCTTCACCAGCGAGCAAATGGCGGGCTACGGCAGGCGGCAGCAAGTCAAACTGCAGCTTGAACTCTGACTCTTGCAAATGCCGCTCGATCGTCTCGAAACTCTCGACTTGCCAGCCACAGTCTTGCAACATGCGCAGCAAGGATTTACGCGTGAAATGCCGCACATGGGTCGCATCCAGCAAGCCTTCCTGGCGGTACAAAAACTCGCCCTGCATCAACTCGGCCACCAGACCGGCATAGGTGCTATTGGGAATGGAGATCAGCAACTGCCCCTGCTCAGTGAGCAAAGACTGCATGTCCCGCAACATGTTTTGCGGCTCCCGCAAATGCTCCAAAATGTCAGCGCAAACGATAAAGTCGTAGCGATTTGCACCAAAAAGGCTGCTGAGCGCAGTTTGCTCTAGGTTGGCGACCTCGACATGGCGATAATGCGCCCTTGCCAGCGCCGCCTCGGCCTCATTGAATGTGACCCCATCAACGACACACTGTTTTTGGGCACTAAGATACTGGCCCAGAGCGCCGCTGCCGCAACCAACGTCGAGCACGCGTGCGCCTGGCCCAATCTTGCCCACCAAGGTGGACAACGAGGTGCGTTCCCCCTCGTCAATATGGCGCAGGTACACGTGCATTTCGTCTTTTGAAAGTGTCATTGTCTTTTCTCAAACCGTGGCCAATGCCACACACATCAACTGAGCAGGCGCTGCGCGCTGGCTCACTGTGATTGTATTTTCATCCACACGACTGCATGCATAGCCCGCTTCCCATTGATGCTCCAGCACCGCAGCCCAATCCAGCAGGGCGCGCAGCGCATGTGGTGGCCTCTATTGTTAGCCATGGGCATGGCAGTCTGATCCTGGAATTGTTAGAACAATTGCAAACCAGGGCCGAGCCCTGCTTGCGCTGCGTGATTGTGACATTGAATATTGATGAGCCTGAACTTGCCCACCAGCTCCAGCAGCGCAGCCCCAGCAGTTTTGACCTATTGGTGATTCAAAACACCGCCCCCAAGGGCTTTGGCAGCAACCACAACCAAGCCTTTGCCCGTTACGCCGAAGGCAAGCCAGCCGCTGACTCTGCTACACATGTCTGCATTCTGAATCCCGACCTGCGATTACTGGACGCTGCGCCACTGACGGCCTTGTGCGACGCACTCAATGACCCTGCAGCGGGCTTGGCTTACCCCACGTTGGTAGGCTCGGACGGCCAGCGCCAAGACAATGAGCGTGAACTGCCCAGCTTTAGCAAACTGTTACTAAGGCGGGTCTTCAAGCGCACAGAGCAGCGGGTAGACTGGGTCAGCGGTGCGTGCATGGTGCTGCGTGCGCCAGATTGGCAACAACTAGGCGGCTTTAACGAGCAATTCCACATGTACTGCGAAGATGTCGACCTGAGCCTGCGTGTGCGGCGTGGTATCGGCGTCTTGGCGCGCGCAAACACCACACTGGCGCATGCAGCACAGCGCGCCAGCAGGCGCCAATGGCGGCATTTGTTGTGGCATCTTCGCAGTCTTTGGTTGTTATGGCATTTGCCCAGCTTTCGCTGGGCCAAACGCCACCCCAGCGCCTCACAGCGCAGCGCGCTATAACTTATAAAAAGAAACGGATGCATCCATGCTGTGGCCATGTGTAATTGCTTTTTTTGTCTCGTTCATCGTCTGCGCCTTGCTCAGGCGCATGGCGCGCCGCCATGCTCGGCGCTACCCCAAAGACATGCCCCAGCGCCAGCACAAGGGCGATATACCGCGCATTGGCGGCGTGGCCATGGCCGCCGGCATGGGCTCGGCCGCCACGATGGCGCTGCTGAGCAGCTACCACGGCGATCCAGCCAATCTGCGCTTGGGCTGGTGGGTGATTTACTGGGGCCTGTGCATGGTGCCGGCCGTGCTGGGGGGGTTAATCGATGACCTCACGCAGCGCCTGACAGTGCGCTGGCGTTTTTTGCTTACCTTCACCACTGCCGCCCTTGCGGTCTACTTTCTTGATGTGTCCGTGCCGCGCCTGGGCATTGACTGGATCGACGGCACGCCCTTCTTATGGCCCTGGCTTGGCATAGCGCTGGCACTCGTGGCCATTGCCGGCCTGCCCCACGCCTTTAACATCATCGATGGCTACAACGGACTGGCCTGTATGGTGGCCATCATCATCGCACTGGCACTGGCGCACGTCAGCATCCAAGTGGGCGACCGTTCGATGGCGGTGATTTTCCTAATCACTGCAGCTGCCAATGCAGGTTTCATGCTGTGGAACTACCCACTCGGACGGATTTTTGCTGGTGATGGCGGCGCCTATTTGTGGGGCTGCGTGCTGTCAATTGGCTCGATTGTGCTGGTGCAGCGCCACCCCTCAGTCTCGCCCTGGTTTCCTCTGCTGCTGCTGATTTACCCAGTCTGGGAAACCTTGTTCTCGATCTACCGCAAATGGGTGCGCGGCGGCTCACCCGGTGATGCCGATGCGCTGCACATCCACCAGCTGATTTACCGCCGCATCGTGCACCGTGTATTTGACGAGGACGAAGCACGTGACATGCTGATGCGCAACAACCGCACTTCTCCCTATTTATGGGGCTATACCCTACTGACCGTACTGCCAGCCGTGCTGTTCTGGCATAACACTTGGGTGTTGATGCTGTTTTGCGCCGGTTTCGCTGCGCTCTACACCTACGCCTACATCAGCATTATTCGTTTCAAAGTGCCTATTTTTCTGCGCTGGAGCAACTCGCATAGCGACGCCGACAGCCCCCCTGACAAATAGTCCTCAGAATGCAACTCCAAGCCCGAGCTTGGCTTGGCAGCAGCGCCATTTCATGCACAATGCAGGTGCTTTTTTTGCAATCCACACCCGGCAAACCACCATGACTGAACCTCTTACTATTGCCCCCGCCGACAAAGCCCATATCCTGGCGCAGGCGCTGCCCTATATCCGCCAATTCCATGGCAAAACCATGGTCATCAAATACGGCGGCAATGCGATGACCGAGCCTGCTTTGCAGGCCGCTTTTGCCGAGGATGTGGTACTGCTCAAATTGGTGGGCATCAACCCGGTGGTGGTGCACGGCGGTGGCCCGCAGATTGAATCTGCGCTCAAGCGCTTGGGCAAAACCGGCCAATTCATCCAAGGCATGCGCGTGACCGATGCGGAAACCATGGAGGTGGTCGAATGGGTGCTGGCAGGTGAAGTGCAGCAAGACATCGTCGGCTTGATCAACCAGGCTGGCGGCAAAGCTGTTGGCCTGACTGGCCGCGATGGCGCGTTCATCCGAGCCCAAAAGCTCAAGATGACCGACCTCAAAGATCCCAGCATCTTGCACGACATTGGCCAAGTAGGCGATATTCTGAGTATTGACCCCAGTGTCGTCAAAGCCCTGCAAGACGATGCTTTTATCCCGGTCATCAGCCCGATTGGCTACGGCGATCAAAACGAAAGCTACAACATCAATGCCGACGTGGTGGCCAGCAAGCTGGCGACCATCTTGCGCGCCGAAAAACTGATGCTGCTGACCAATACACCGGGTGTGCTGGACAAGCAAGGCAAGCTGCTCACCAATCTGTCGGCGCGTGAAATCGACACCTTGTTTGAAGACGGTACGATCTCCGGCGGTATGCTGCCTAAAATCGCAGGTGCGCTCGATGCAGCCAAGAGCGGCGTGAACTCGGTGCATATTGTTGATGGCCGCGTTCCGCACGCGATGCTGCTGGAAATCCTCACCGATACGCCATATGGCACGATGATCCGCTCGCATTGAACCTTGCACTGCAGCAGCCCTCTAGCCTGGCTGGAAAGCCATTGCAGCTCAATAAAAAGTGCATGGCTGGCCTGGCGGCGGCTTCAGCAGCATCAGGCCGCATTGCGCGGCCGCATCGTGTAAACCCACACCCTGCATAAGTGGGGAACTTTGGCCTTAGCACTCTATCCAAGAGAGTGCTAATATATTGTTGTCCTTGGGCAGATTGTGCAGCTCAAGGCGATGGCACGAAAGGATTACGACGATGACCAATGCAACCGCTACAAACGCAATTGCTGCCACCGCTACCAAGTGGCCGGCAATTCCTGCGCTGGGCAATCTGGATGCGTACATCACGGCCGTGAACCGCATGCCGATGCTGACCCCTGAAGAAGAACAACGCTATGCGCAGCAACTGCGCGAACACAATGACGTCGACGCCGCAGGGCGTCTGGTCATGTCCCACCTGCGCGTGGTCGTGGCAGTATCGCGCCAGTACATGGGCTATGGCCTGCCGCAAGGCGATCTGATTCAAGAGGGCAACGTCGGCCTGATGAAGGCAGTCAAGCGTTTTGACCCCGACCAAGGCGTGCGCCTGGTCAGCTACGCGCTGCACTGGATCAAGGCAGAGATGCATGAGTACATTCTGAAAAACTGGCGCATGGTCAAAGTAGCGACCACCAAAGCCCAGCGCAAGCTGTTTTTTAATCTGCGCTCTTTGAAGCAGGAGCTCAAAAGCACCCATGCAATGACCGATGGCGAGATTTACCGCGCCACGCTCAGCGAGCAGGAAATTGACCAGGTTGCCAAACAGCTCAATGTCAAACGCGAAGAAGTCATTGAAATGGAAACCCGCATGTCGGGTGGCGATGTGATGCTGGACCCTACGCCTAGCGACGAAGACAGCAGCTATATCGCCCCCATTGCTTACTTGAGCGACAACGCCAGCGAGCCCACGCAAGTGATTGAGACACGCGAGCGCAACTACATGGCTACCGACGGCATTCAAATGGCCTTAGATGCGCTGGATGACCGCAGCCGCCGCATTGTCAGCGAGCGTTGGCTGAATGTGAACGACGACGGCTCTGGTGGCATGACCTTGCATGAGTTGGCTGACGAATACGGCGTCAGCGCAGAGCGCATTCGCCAGATTGAAGTCGCAGCAATGAAGAAAATGAAAAAGAGCATGTCTGCAGCAGCCGCTTAAGCAACGTGCATGCTCCTTGCATGCAAGCCAACAACGTGTTGATGGTCTACCTATGGCCACCAACGCGTTTTTTTATGCGCGAACCAACCGTTTGACGGCCCACCCATCAACTAACCTGGGCACCAGCTGAGACAATGGGCCTGCGCTGACTTTCTCACCTCACACCGCCATGGCCACTTACCCCGCACTTGATCGCCGCCATTTTCTGCAAGCCAGCGCCGCAGGCTTGCTGGCCTACTCCAGCACCAACTGGGCGCAAACCACCGCCCAAGACCAAGACAGCGCTTGGCCCACGCGGCCAGTGCATGTATTGGTTGGCTTTCCTGGCGGCTCATCGCCAGACCTGACAGCGCGGCTGTTAGCAGAGCAGCTGGGCAAAACCATAGGCAAGCAGCCGTTTGTCGTCGACAACCGCGCAGGTGCCAGCGGTAATATTGCTGCGGCAGCCCTGGCGCGCGCGACTGACCAGCACACGATCAGCGTGATGATCAATGGCAATATGACGATTGCCAAGCTCCTCAATCCACAACTGGGCTTTGATCCACTGACCGATTTCAGCCCGATTGCGCTGATCGCCTCTGCCCCGTATGTGCTGGCAGTGCATCCAGATTTGGCCCAAGGTTTGTCTGGTCAAGCGTTTATAGACAAGGCCAAAACCGCAGGGCAGGATTGGAATTACGGCTCTCCCGGTCTTGGCACCGTTGCGCATCTGGGCATGGAGCTGGTCAAAAGCCGCACCGGCATTGACGCCGTTCACGTGCCCTACCAAGGCAACCCGCAGGCGATGCAGGCACTGATCGGGGGCGAGATCCAGATGTCGCTGCTGCCGCCTGCGATGGCCTTGGCACAGCACAAGGCAGGCAAGCTGGCTTTGATTGGCATCAGCTCGGCAACACGCAGTGTCTTGACCGGAGATTTGCCCACGCTGGCTGAGCTGGGTGTTGCAGGCTTGAATTTGGAGGTCTGGAATGCCGTCGCAGCTCCTGCCAATATGCCCGAGGCAATCCAAGCCAGGCTGGCCACCGCCATTGCCACTGTACTGGCCCAGCCACACACGCAACAGCAGTTACTGGAGCAAGGCTGGGTAGTCTCAGACACCAGTGCCCAGGCGCTGCGCCAGCGCATTGCTGCCGACAGCGCCAGCTTGGGTGCGATCATTCGAGAGCAAGGCATTCGCCTCGATCGCTGAGTGGCTACTGGCCAGGCGCGATCTCGGCCAACGCCCCTGTACTTAAAGCCTGCCCACCATCTTCACGCAGTCCAGTCGCGCAGGGCTGGAAAAGCGCTGCCTTGCTTTGTGGGCTCCAACGCGTGCTGCGTCGAGAGGCTGCACAGGCTCTTCGGTGTTTAGGCCCAGCCGGCCATGGCCAGGAAATGGTCAACCAACAAGGCCGCAAACACGCCGGCCAAATGCCATAAGGACCAGCGGAAGGTGCGTCTGGCCAGGGCATCGGAGTAATTGCGCCACAGCGCCCAGCCATACAGGCAGAAAATGCCGCTCAACACCACCGCCACAACCAGGTAAAACCAACCGCTCATGCCATATACAACCGGCAGTAAACAGGTGGCAAACAACACCAAGGTATACAAAAAGACCTGCAAGGACGTGAATTGCATGCCATGGGTCACTGGCAGCATCGGCAGTCCTGACTTGCGATAGTCCTCCACCCGGTACAACGCCAGTGCCCAAAAGTGCGGCGGCGTCCACAGGAAAATGATCAGAAACAGCACCCAGGCATCTGGAGCCAAATCGCCGCGCATCGCAGCCCAGCCCAGCACCGGCGGCATGGCACCAGAAGCGCCGCCAATGACGATGTTTTGCGGCGTCAAAGGCTTTAAGATCACGGTGTAAATCACTGCGTAGCCGACAAAAGTGGCAAAAGTGAGCCACATGGTCAGCGGATTGACATACCACCACAACAGCCAGCAGCCAGCTGAACACAACGCGGCTGAAAATAACAAGGCTTGCCAGTCAGACAACTCACCACGCGCAGTCGGCCGCCAAGAAGTGCGGTTCATGCGTGCATCAATGGCTTTTTCCACCAAGCAGTTAAACGCAGCAGCCGCAGAAGCCACCAGCCAAATCCCCAGGCATGCCACGACCATCAATTGCAATTGCGCAGCCGTTGGCACCGTGGGCACTGCCAGGACCATGCCGATCAGGGCGCAAAACACAATCATCTGCACCACACGTGGTTTAGACAGCACCCAGAACTGCGACCATTTTGAGCGTTCTGCGACCCGTACAGCGGCCTGATTCATAGCACTTCCTTCTCTTTGCGCGGTGCCGCGACGCGGTTGGTGTCAATGCGCTCGGAGCGATTGATCTCAGTAAACAAAGGTGTAACTTCGGTGGTTGGCATCGCCCGCGTATTGCTCCACAGCTGCGTCAGCACAATCACCAAAGCCGCCGCGCCACCAGTGTGCAACACCGCAGCAATCAAAGGCCAGTCCAACACCACGTTCGACAAGCCCGTGAGCAGCTGCAAAAGCAGCAAGCCGCCAAGGAACTGCCCCAACACGCGCAGTCTGCCAATTTCCTGAAGCAGTCTCCAGGTCAACACAGCGCCCAGTACAAACACCACAATCGCAAAGAGCCGATGCACGAAATGAATCCCCACCAAGGCGGAAAACTCTAAAAAACTGCCATCGGCTTGCATGCCCAGCTCACGCCATAACGTAAAACCCTGGCGCAGTTGCATCTCAGGCCACCAAAAGCCATTGCAATCCGGAAACGTGGTGCAGGCCAGCACCGCGTAATTGGTACTGACCCAGCCGCCCAGTGCAATTTGCACCAGCAGCACAGCAAACACCACACCAATCAAACACCGCAATCCCCAAGGCACAGCCCTGGCTGCGACCTGCGCAGTGATTTGACGCCAGCGCTCGACTTGCACACACAGCAAGATCAGCAACACCATGCCGCCGAGCAAATGCATGGTCACGATGGCTGGAAACAACTTCATCGTGACCGTCCAGGCCCCAAAAGCGCCCTGCAAACACACCCAGAACAAGGTAAAGATTGCCCAAGCGGGGGACAGCGGAGCAAGCACTGGGGGTGCGGTTGATGGCTGGTTGATGGTGAGGCGTTTGACGCCCTGGTGAAAACGACGCCAGCACCACCAACTGAGCACCGCAATCGCCACAATCAAAGCCCCGACGGCCGTTGCCAAATACCGATGGACCATCTCGATCCAGGCTTTTTGATGTGTCACCGGCCCCGAAGGCTGGGCTTGCTGGGCCGCGCTGATTTCCTGATGCGCCCCCATTGGGCTGGCTTTGCCATAGCAGCCAGGCCAGTCCGGACATCCCAGGCCCGAGTCGGTCAGGCGCGTGAAAGCACCAAACATGACCAAATCAAGCGTCAGCACCAAGGTCATCAATGCCAGCGCATGAATCACCCCCTGCATGCCCTTCTTATGGTTGCGCCGCCACACCCACACCAAAGGCACCACTGCAATCAGACCGCCCACCAGCAATAAATGCAGCACGGGGCTCCAGTCGTAAAGCGCCACTTCAGAATCCATCTTGTATCTCGCCACTCTTGGCCGGTGTCGAATTAGCCCGACTCCCAGGCCCGACACTGCACCTCCCTAAAGGACGCAGTGCGCATGATCAACAGCTTCAAGCCATCTTTTTGCGCATTGTCGACAAGAGCCTGCCCCGTGTTTGCATGCACAAAAAACAAAACAACCGCGCATTTTGCCTGATTTCAGCAAGCAATAGGTTTTTTGTCCCCGATAGCCCCAGCAGACAGGGCCGGTCGCTGCAGCACTCTTGTGCGCGCCTGTTCACCATCTCCGCGCAGTCGCGCAAGCCACAAAAAAAGCGGCTGTGCAAGGCGCCTAATGCAGCGCATTGCATCCTTTTGGACTTGCAACGCGGCGGCGTGGAGATGCACAGGCTCTGAGTCAGAAAGACACGCCAATCCATGCTCAACGCGTTATTTGCACAGCGGCACGGCAAGCCAGCAAAGCTCGCGCCGCCTCAGCGACCGAGGCTGCCTTCGTCTTTCTTGGCAACAAAAATCGCCCACACCGACATGAACAGCGCAGCAATCACCGGCCCTGCAATAAAGCCCGTCAAACCAAACAAAGAGATACCACCCAGCGTCGACAGCAGAACCAGGTAATCCGGCATTTTGGTCTCTTTGCCAACCAAAATGGGACGCAAGATATTGTCAACAAGGCCAATTACCCCGACCCCCACCACAATCATGAGCGTGCCTTTGAGGATAGCGCCAGTGGTCAGAAAGTAGATCGCCACAGGCCCCCAGACCAAGCTGGCACCGACGGCTGGCAACAGCGAAAGCACAGCCATCACCACACCCCACAAGACCGGGCCTTGGATGCCCATCGCCCAAAACATCAGGCCACCTAAAGCGCCTTGCACGGCCGCCACCGCAATATTGCCTTTGACGGTGGCCTTGACCACCGCACTGAACTTGCTGGCCAACTGCCCCGAGTAGCGCCTATCCAAAGGGATCGTGTGGCGCAGCATCGCGGTCAAAGTGGCACCATCTCTGAAGAAAAAGAACATCAGATACAGCATCAGCACAAAGGCCAGACCAAACTGCAGGGTGTTTTGACCAAACGACAGCGCCTGTGTCGAGAAAAACTTCAAGACTGCATTGGCCGCGCCCAACAGCTTGGGCTGAATTTCTGCGAATGTACCCAACCCCACACGGTCCAGCAAGTACCAAACGTTATCAGGAATCACCCCCAAAATCTGGGAGTAATAGGTTTGCAGCGTGTTTTCTTCATGGCTCATGCGCGCATAGAACTGCAGCAGCTCTTTGATCAAAGTCGTCACAATCACCAACAGCGGAATAATCACGACCAGCACGCAAATGCTCAGCGTGACCAAAGAGGCCACACTGCGTTTGGTGGGCATCTTGGCCAAGATACGCTGGTGCACAGGCCAAAACAAAACCGCCAAAGTAGCCGCCCAAAAAATGGCGCCATAAAAAGGCCGCAAAACCACAAAAAAAGCAATCGTCACACCAATCAAAATGGCTAAAAACGTGCGACTTTGCAGGGAATTTTGATCCATACGCTCTCACTTCAGAATTCAATCGAATCGATCAAGGCACGGACCTCAGGCAAGGAGCTGCGCCGACCACCGGATGCATTGGTATTGAGACATTGAAAGAGGTTCCCGGCACCAAGCCCCATCGTGCTGAGAGCTAATGTACTGGATACAAGGGAATACACCGATTGGCCCATGCGCAAATCCATTTCGGATGTTGTGATTAAGACAAAAGCCTTGCAAATATCCTTGTACCCAACTGCATATTAGGCAATTCATTCGCCACTATAAGGAGGCAAGTGGCACAATGGATACTTTCAGGCGCCCTCCAACGGCCACTGTCGCATCCGCCAATCGGTTCAGCCGTGTCGCGGGAGGTTGTTACTAAACCAGCTAATGCACTTTGAAGAAGTGCGGAGGTTCTGCGGATCATGAGTGATTCATCTTCCCTGTATACACAATACCAGGGCAATACTTATCTTTTCGGCAGCAATGCTCCATACGTTGAAGAAATGTATGAGAGTTACTTGGCTGACCCCAATAGCGTCACTGACAGCTGGCGCGAATATTTCGACGCTCTGCAGAACACCCCAGGCGTGGACGGCTCATTGGGTCGCGATATTGCGCACCAACCCGTGATCAACGCTTTTGCTGAGCGCGCTCGCCAAGGCCACACACAGGTCGTCGTTGCCAGTGGTGCCGACACCGAACTGGGCCGCAAGCGCACGGCAGTGCAACAGCTGATTGCCGCTTACCGCAACGTCGGTCAGCGCTGGGCTGATCTGGACCCGCTCAAACGCGTACAACGCCCCAATATTCCTGAGCTGGATCCAGCCTTCTACGGCCTGACCAGTGCCGACATGGAAACCGTATTCAACACCAGCAATACGTTTTTCGGCAAGGACTCGATGCCTCTGCGCGAGTTGCTCAATGCACTGCGTGAAACGTACACCACCACCATCGGTGCGGAGTACATGTACATCACCGACCAGACTGAAAAGCGCTGGTGGCAAGAAAAACTCGAAAGCGCGCGCACCAACCCTCGCCTGAGTGCCGAGGAAAAAATCCACGTGCTGGGTCGCTTGACCGCAGCCGAGGGCTTGGAGCGCTTTTTGCACACCAAATACGTGGGTCAGAAGCGCTTCTCCCTCGAAGGCGGCGAGAGCTTCATTGTCGCCATGGACGCGCTGATCAACTCAGCCGGCCAAGCAGGTGTGCAAGAAGTAGTGATCGGCATGGCCCACCGCGGGCGCCTGAACGTTCTGGTCAACACCCTGGGCAAAATGCCTAAAGACCTGTTTGCTGAATTCGAGCACACAGCGCCTGAAGACCTGCCTGCCGGTGACGTGAAGTACCACCAAGGTTTCAGCTCGGACGTGCCCACCCCAGGTGGCCCAATCCACCTGTCGCTGGCCTTTAACCCATCGCACCTGGAAATCGTCAACCCGGTGGTGGAAGGCTCTGTGCGCTCACGCATGGACCGCCGCAACGATCCACAAGGCAAACAAGTGTTGCCAGTGCTGGTGCACGGCGATGCCGCGATTGCAGGTCAAGGCGTGGTGCAGGAAACCCTGGCAATGTCGCAAACCCGCGGTTACAGCACCGGCGGTACCGTTCACTTTGTGATCAACAACCAGATCGGCTTTACCACCTCGGATCCACGCGATACACGCTCGACGTACTACTGTACCGACGTGGTCAAAATGATCGAGGCACCGGTGTTGCACGTCAACGCCGATGACCCAGAAGCCGTGGTGCTGGCAACCGATCTGGCACTGGAATACCGCATGGCTTTTGGCCGTGACGTGGTGGTGGACATCATTTGCTACCGCAAACTGGGCCACAACGAACAAGACACACCGGCGCTGACTCAGCCGCTGATGTACAAAAAAATCGGCCAACACCCAGGCACGCGCAAACTCTACGCGGACAAACTGGTGCAACAAGGTGTTTTACCAGCCGATGGTCCTGACGAGATGTCCAAGGCCTATCGCGCGGCGATGGAAGAAGGCAAGCACACGGTTGATCCAGTGCTGACCAACTTCAAACGCCAATACGCAGTCGATTGGTCCCCATACCTGAACCGCAAATGGACTGACGAAGGCGAAACCGCTATTCCTCTGTCCGAGTGGAAGCGCCTGGCTGAGCGCCTGACCACCCTGCCTGCTGATGTGACTCCGCACCAGCTGGTCAAAAAAGTCTACTCTGACCGCGCCGCGATGGGCCGTGGTGAGATTCCAGTGGACTGGGGCATGGGCGAGTCGATGGCATTTGCCTCGCTGGTAGCCAGTGGCTACCCGATCCGTTTGTCCGGTGAGGACAGCGGCCGCGGTACCTTCAGCCACCGCCACTCGGTCATCCATGACCAAAAGCGTGAGGTCTACAACGAAGGCGTCTACATTCCACTGCAAAACATTGCAGAGAACCAAGCGCCTTACTACGTGATCGACTCGATCCTGTCTGAAGAAGCGGTGCTGGGCTTTGAATACGGCTACGCGTCCAACGACCCGCACAGCCTGGTGATCTGGGAAGCCCAGTTCGGTGACTTCTTGAACGGCGCGCAAGTCGTGGTCGACCAGTTCATCGCTTCTGGCGAAGTGAAATGGGGTCGCCTCAACGGTTTGACTCTGATGCTGCCACACGGCTACGAAGGCCAAGGCCCGGAGCACAGCTCGGCCCGTATCGAGCGCTTCATGCAGCTGTCAGCCGATACCAATATGCAAGTGGTGCAACCAACAACTGCCAGCCAGATCTTCCATCTGCTGCGCCGCCAAGTGGTGCGTCCGCTGCGTATTCCGCTGATCATCTTTACGCCCAAGTCCTTGCTGCGTAACAAAGACGCCACATCGCCTATCTCCGAATTCACAGAAGGCGCATTCCGCACTGTGATCGGCGAGCAAAACGATGCGGTGCTGGCCAATGCAGACAAGGTCAAACGCGTGATCGCCTGCTCTGGCAAGGTGTACTACGACTTGGTGAAAAAACGCGAGGAATTGGGCGGTGACGACGTGGCCATCATCCGCGTTGAGCAGCTCTACCCGTTCCCACACAAGGCTTTTGCCGCAGAGATCAAACGCTTTGCCAACGCAAAAGACATCGTTTGGTGCCAGGACGAGCCACAAAACCAAGGCGCATGGTTCTTCGTGCAACACTACATTCACGAAAACATGCTCGACGGTCAGAAGTTGGGCTACGCCGGTCGTGCCGCTTCCGCATCCCCTGCGGTGGGCTACGCACACCTGCACCAGGAGCAGCAAAAAGCCCTGGTCAACGCCGCTTTCGCAAAGCTCAAGGGCTTTGTTCTGACCAAGTAATCATCTGACCCAACTATGGCCACGGGTTGCGACCCGGGCCTTGTTGGCCAAAGACGATTACTGTGCCTACACCCTATTTTCAATTTTCCTTTATAAAGATCGTGAGTCACCACCATGGCCATCTTTGAAGTCAAAGTCCCAGAACTGTCTGAATCCGTTGCTGAAGCCACTCTGTTGCAGTGGAAGAAAAAAGCCGGTGAAGCCGTAGCCGCTGACGAAATCCTGATCGAAATCGAAACCGACAAAGTCGTGCTCGAAGTGCCAGCTCCATCGGCTGGCGTGCTGACTGAAATCGTAGAAGCCGACGGCGCCACCGTGGTGTCTGGCCAAGTCATCGCCAAAATCGACAGCGCTGCACAAGCTGCAGCAGCTCCTGCCGAAGCAGCTGCTGCTCCAGCACCTGCTGCCGCTCCTGTGGCTGCCGCTGCACCAGCATCCAACAGCAAAGCCGGCATCGCCATGCCAGCTGCTGCCAAAATCCTGGCTGAGAAAAACATCGCTGCCGCTGACGTGGCAGGTTCAGGTAAAGACGGCCGCGTCACCAAAGGCGATGCATTGGCTGCTACTCCAGCTGCCGCGAAACCTGCTGCCCCTGTGGTGCAAGCCATTGCTGGCGAGCGTCCAGAACAACGCGTGCCAATGACCCGTCTGCGCGCGCGCGTTGCCGAGCGTCTGCTGCAATCGCAATCCACCAACGCCATCCTGACTACCTTCAACGAAGTCAACATGGCCCCAGTCATGGCGCTGCGCAAAAAATACCAAGAGAAATTCGAGAAGCAACACGGCGTCAAGCTGGGCTTCATGAGCTTCTTCGTCAAAGCAGCGGTGCACGCACTGAAGCAATACCCAGTCGTGAACGCTTCGGTCGATGGCAATGACATCATCTACCACGGTTACTTCGACATCGGTATCGCTGTGGGCTCGCCACGCGGTTTGGTGGTGCCAATCCTGCGTGATGCCGACCAACTGAGCTTTGCTGACATCGAGAAGAAAATTGCAGAATTTGGCGCCAAAGCCAAAGACGGCAAACTGAGCATCGAAGAAATGTCCGGCGGCACCTTCTCCATCTCCAACGGTGGCGTGTTCGGCTCGATGATGTCCACTCCAATCATCAACCCACCTCAGTCGGCTATTTTGGGCGTGCATGCGACCAAAGACCGCGCTGTGGTTGAGAACGGCCAAGTGGTGGTTCGCCCAATGAACTACCTGGCCATGTCCTACGACCACCGCATCATCGACGGCCGCGAAGCCGTGCTGGCACTGGTGGCCATGAAAGACGCTCTGGAAGATCCAGCACGTCTGTTGTTCGACCTGTAATTCAAGCAGGTCCACTGCATTGGCTGTTATCCATGCATTTGCCTGATTGAGTCCAAGCGCGCCTCACAGCCTCTGGTTGCGGGCGCGCTTTGCGCATGGCCCAGGCAATAACAAGCATGGCCCCTACTTCTGGAGAATTGTATGAGTAAAAATTTTGATCTCGTCGTGATCGGTGCTGGCCCTGGTGGCTACATCGCCGCCATCCGCGCTGCCCAACTGGGTCTGAGCGTGGCCTGTATCGATGCCTGGAAAACCAAAGACGGCAAACCCGCTCCTGGCGGCACTTGCACCAACGTCGGCTGCATCCCATCCAAAGCGCTGCTGCAATCATCTGAGCATTTCGAGCACGCTGGCCACCACTTTGCTGAGCACGGCATCTCCACTGGCAAACTGAGCATTGACATTGGCAAAATGCTCGAGCGCAAAAACCAGGTGGTGAAGCAAAACAACGAAGGCATTTTGTACCTGTTCAAAAAGAACAAAGTGACCTTCTTCAATGGCCTGGCCTCGTTCAGCAAAGCCGTTGAAGGCGGCTTTGAAGTGGCCGTTGAAGGCGACAAGCCTGAGACGCTGGTGGGCAAACAAGTCATCATCGCGACCGGCTCGAACGCCCGTGCACTGCCGAACCTGCCGTTTGACGAGCAAGTCGTGCTGTCCAACGATGGCGCACTGGACATCACCAGCGCACCGAAGAGCCTGGCCATCATTGGCTCTGGTGTGATCGGCCTGGAGCTGGGCTCGGTCTGGCGCCGCCTGGGCTCAGAAGTGACGATTCTGGAAGGCCTGCCAACCTTCCTGCCAGCTGCTGACGAAGCGGTGGCCAAAGAAGCCAAAAAAGCCTTTGACAAGCAAGGCCTGAAAATCGAGCTGGGCGCCAAGGTCGGTGAAGTCAAGACTGCCAAAAACAGCGTGACCATCCACTACACCAACGCCAAAGGCGAAGAGCAAACGCTCAAGGCCGACAAGCTGATCGTGTCGATTGGCCGCACTGCCAACACCAATGGCCTGAAACCTGAAGCCGTCGGCGTGCAGCTCGACGAGCGCGGCGCAGTGGTCGTTGACGGCGACTGCCGCACCAGCGTACCAGGCATCTGGGCGGTGGGTGACGTGGTACGTGGCCCGATGCTGGCACACAAAGCCGAGGAAGAAGGAGTGGCAGTGGCCGAGCGCATCGTGGGCCAACACGGCCACGTGAACTTTGGCACCGTGCCTTACGTGATCTACACCAGCCCAGAAATCGCATGGGTGGGCCGCACTGAGCAGCAACTCAAAGCCGACGGCGTCAAATACAAGGCCGGCAGCTTCCCATTCCTGGCCAACGGCCGTGCGCGCGCTTTGGGCGACACCACCGGTTTGGTCAAAGTGATTGCTGATGCAGCTACAGACGAAATTCTGGGTGTGCACATCGTCGGCCCACAAGCCAGCGAATTGATCTCCGAAGCCGTTGTGGCGATGGAATTCAAAGCCAGCAGCGAAGACATCGCCCGCATCTGCCACGCCCACCCGACTTTGTCCGAAGTGACCAAAGAAGCGGCACTGGCAGTGGATAAGCGCGCGCTGAACTTCTAAGCGTCTGGTGGGCTTGAGCGCCCATCCACCAACGGGAGCGAACAAGGCCCTATGGCAAATGCCACAGGGCCTTTTCTTTGGGCTGTGGACAACACACCAGAAGCCTCCAGCCAGCACAGATGGCCAAGGATCAAGATCGACAGCCAGCCTGCCATACCGCTATAATCAAACGCATTATTTTCTGCTGGGGCTATGCACCCGGCACATTGCAGAATTTTCTTCACATGCTGTGTTTCGCGACGTCGACGTTTCGTTGGTGGCGCTTCTTATAGAAGCGGCATGTCGCTGCGGCTGTGCGCCGCATCCTTGCCGCCAAACCGGCGCAGCAAGGCACACTCCCACTCGCTCTTCCGGCACGGCGGCTTTCTCGACCTAGGAGACTGTTTTGCTGCCACTGAGCGTCCCCACTGATTCAGTAATACGCCCTTGTTTACACACGGCAAGGACTTGGCGCGCCTGTATAGGCCATGATGCGGCCCTGTCATGGCGCCGCTCTTGGCAGCTCAGCAACACACGACACCCACACTTTTGCTGCCATATTTGACAGCACATCCAGCGCTGATGCGCCAAGATGCTTAGATATTGAACACAAGGACTGATGGCCATGAATATCCTGATGATCGACAACTACGACAGCTTCACCTACAACATCGTCCAATATTTTGGCGAGCTGGGCGCGACCGTAGCCGTGCATCGCAACGATGAGATCAGCATTGAAGAAGTGCAAGCGCTAGCACCTGACCGCTTGGTGATCTCGCCCGGCCCCTCCTCACCCGAGCATGCAGGCATCTCGGTCGAGGCGATTCGCCACTTTGCAGGCCAAATTCCAATCTTGGGCGTATGCCTTGGCCACCAAAGCATTGGCGCGGCATTTGGCGCGCACATTGTTCGCGCGCAAGAGTTGATGCATGGCAAAACCAGCGTCATCACAACCACACAGCAAGGCGTGTTTGCCAATCTGCCCAAGCAATTCACTGTAAACCGCTACCACTCGCTGTCGATTGCACGCGATAGCCTGCCCGAACAGCTAGAGGTCACCGCCTGGACCGACGATGGTGAAATCATGGGTGTGCGCCACAAAACCCTTGCGATCGAGGGTGTGCAGTTCCACCCCGAATCGATTCTGACCGAACACGGCCATGCGATGCTGCGCAACTTCATGGAACAAGCCCGCTGAATGCCACCTTGCGCTGCATGCTTAAAAAGGCTGGTGGCGGCGCAGACTGCTTAAATATTGCGCATCTGCAAAAATCAGGTATAATTTCGGCCTTTTCCGCATGCAGATAAAAAGGACTGGCAATAACAGCATTGTTTGCGCCTTGTTTTTTGAAGGACTGTCTGCAAGGGATACCGCCACCCTGAATCTGGCGAGGTGAGGCAGAGCGCATAGGAATTGCTCCTGCCGCATATAAAAGGAAACTACCATGGCTCGCGTATGTGATGTCACGGGCAAGCGCCCGCAAGTGGGGAACAACGTCTCCCACGCTAACAACAAAACAAAACGTCGTTTTCTGCCTAACCTGCAGTACAAGCGTTTCTGGGTTGAGAGCGAAAACCGTTGGGTGCGTCTGCGCGTCTCTAGCGCTGCTCTGCGTTTGATCGACAAAAACGGCATCGAATCCGTGCTGGCTGACCTGCGCGCTCGTGGCCAGGCTTAATTGACTGAAGGAGAAACACCATGGCATCCAAAGGCGGTCGCGACAAAATCAAGCTGGAATCTACAGCTGGTACTGGTCACTTCTACACCACTTCCAAAAACAAAAAAACAACTCCTGATAAGTTGTCTTTCATGAAGTTTGACCCAAAAGCACGTAAACACGTGGAATACAAAGAAGTCAAACTGAAGTAATTCAGGGCTGATGCAGTGCAGCACTTGCTGCACAGTCAAAGCCAACTATTCAAAAAAAGCCAGCTTCGCGCTGGCTTTTTTGTGCCCGTTATTTGTGCGGGTTGTGCCATACACGCCACTGCAGTGCCATGAAGACCCTGATCACCGTGCCGCTATCGTTTGGCAATCACAGCCAATCGCTCTTACAATCGCGGCTCTTCTTTGGGGAGTAGCCAGCATCCGCGGCGTCTGCACTCATGCAGCATCGTTGCCATCCAACGGATGCGCCACCGTCAACATTCTCAGTCGAACGACTGTGGCGGTTGCAGCCTTGATCGGCCAGGCGAGACCAGTGAGTCACTTGTAGGCACGATCGGCTACACGTGGCTGACTGTGTAGACCGATCATTGACTATGTCCCCATGAATCCCCCTGCTCTGATCATGCTCGGTATGGCCATGTCTACTGATGCATTTGCTGCTGCCATTGCCAAAGGTGCTGGCCTCAACCGCCCCGGTATTATCCAGGCGCTCAAAATTGGTGCCATTTTTGGTGTGGTTGAAGCCATTACCCCCCTGCTTGGCTGGCTGCTTGGCTCTTTGGCAGCCGAACAAATCGACCACTACGACCATTGGCTCGCCTTTGTATTATTGGGCGGCCTGGGCATACATGCGATCTGGGGCGCACTCACGCAGGCGCCATCCACTACCGAGCCAGAACCCAAAGAACGCTCGCTATGGTCCACGGCGCTCACCGGTCTGGCCACCAGCATTGACGCGATGGCTGTCGGTGTTGGCTTGGCCTTTGTCGACGTCAATATCATGATGGCGGCACTGGTCATTGGCCTGTGCACCTTTGCGATGGTCACCATCGGCATCATGGCTGGCAAAGCCTTGGGCACTGTGTTTGGCAAGCGCGCCGAAATAGCCGGTGGCTTGGTGCTGATTGCCGTAGGTACTGTGATTTTGTACGAGCACACTCTGGGCGCGGCCGCCTAGTCACACACAAGTCCGGCACACAGGCCTCAAGCCCCACCCGCATAACTCTCAAGGCCGATCTGTACCACCACGGCCACATCCTTGCCAACGGCCTCCTGAAACTCCAGCTCAGCCTGGGCAACGGAGCGCTTGAATGCATTGAGCCACAGCAGACCAACCTCTGTAAAAACCACCCGAATCGCCCGGCCATCCATCGGGTCGGGCTCTCTGCGCACCAAGTCCCAGGCCTCACACTGGTCAACCAAGCCAGCCATCGCCTGCTTGCTCATCCCCGCGCGCTGCGCCAGCGTCACAATCCGATCACCACGCAGCGACAAGTGGCGCGTGATGTGGATATGCGCGGCCGTCACTTTGTTGCGCGCAGCCAAATTGGACAGCGCCAGAGGCACCTCAATATCATGTGCCATCAGGTGCAGCACGCGTTCATCAAAACATCGCATCGCGTGGCCAAGCAAACGCCCAAGATGCGTTTGCCGCCAGATATCGTCGGCAGGGATAACACCACTGGTGAGAACCGACTCTTCCCAAGCGGCTGAAGTGAAATGGTCTTGCATGACCTGCATCATAGGCAAGGAAGGCCAAGGATTGGCCATATAGTCAACCAAACTGACTATTAAGTAATGGTTTTTAAAAATATAAGCCTTTACACTGGCTTCCATTGCAGCGCATCACACAGCGCCGCCTGCCAACTTGGCAGTCAACAACACCGATCCACCATCTTGCGGGACGCATAGTCCTCACACTAGGAGTAAGACCATGAATGCAACCGTCGCCAACAGCGAAAAAGCCAAAGCTCTGCAAGCCGCATTGGCCCAAATTGAAAAGCAATTTGGCAAAGGCACGATCATGCGATTGGGCGAGGAAGAACTCACCCAAGACATCCAAGTAGTCTCCACCGGCTCGCTGGGACTGGATGTGGCCTTGGGCGTGGGCGGTCTGCCAAAGGGTCGTGTGATCGAGATCTACGGTCCAGAATCATCCGGTAAAACCACGCTGACGCTGCAGGTCATTGCCGAGATGCAGAAACTGGGCGGCACTTGTGCGTTTGTGGATGCCGAACATGCACTGGATGTGCAGTACGCTGGCAAATTGGGCGTCGATGTCAAAGAGCTGTTGATCTCCCAGCCCGACACGGGCGAGCAAGCGCTAGAAGTGGTCGATAGCCTGGTGCGCTCTGGCGCAGTCGACTTGGTGGTTGTGGACTCGGTCGCGGCCCTGACGCCCAAAGCCGAAATTGAAGGGGATATGGGCGATTCATTGCCCGGCCTGCAAGCGCGCCTGATGAGCCAGGCGCTGCGCAAACTCACCGCCACCATCAAGAAAACCAATTGCATGGTGATCTTCATCAACCAAATCCGTATGAAAATCGGTGTGATGTTTGGCAGCCCTGAAACCACCACCGGTGGTAATGCACTGAAGTTCTACGCCTCGGTGCGCCTGGACATCCGCCGCACGGGTTCGATCAAAAAAGGCGATGAGGTCTTGGGCAACGAAACCAAAGTCAAAGTGGTCAAAAACAAAGTGGCGCCGCCGTTCAAAACGGCCCAGTTTGACATCATGTTTGGCAGCGGCATTTCGCGTGAAGGAGAAATCATCGACATGGGCGTGGCCGGTAGGATCGTCGAAAAAGCCGGTGCCTGGTATTCTTACGGCGGTGAAAAAATTGGCCAGGGCCGTGATAACGCCAAAGAGTTTTTGAAAGAGAATCCAGAGTTGGCACGCGAGATTGAAAACAAAGTACGCGCCAACTTGGGCGTGGTATCTACTGCTCTCATCGAGCGCCCAGACGGCGTCGACGAAGACGGCGTCATGCTGGATGAATAATGCAAAGGGATGAGCGCCGCTGGGGCTCAGCAGCCCCAGCCCAGCTGACCACGCAGCAGCCTGGCACTGCGCCGCCTGACGCCAAGGCGGCCCGCACACGCCAGGCCCCCTCATTATCTCAGCGCGCCTTGCAAGCCCTGTCGCGGCGCGAGTACAGCCGCATGGAGCTGCAGCGCAAGCTCGCTGCGCACGCTGACAGTGAACAACAGCTGCAGGAGGTACTCGATACGATGCAGGCCAAGGGCTTTCTCAGCGATGTGCGCGCAGCCGAGGCCATGACACGGCAAAAGTCGGCGCGCTTTGGCAATGCCCGCATACGCCAAGAGCTGATGGCCAAAGGCATTGAGAAAGATTTGATCAGCGATACGCTGGCTGCGCTAGAGGACAGCGAATGGGAACGGGCCAAACAGGTGTGGCAGAGCAAATTTGGCCACCTCAGAGGCCAAGAATTGGCATGGCCGCAGCGGCACAAACTCCAAGCCAAACAATTGCGCTTCATGTTAGGGCGGGGCTTTTCCAGCGACCTGGTACGCAAACTCATGCAAGACAGCTCAAATGAGTAGTTGAGCAAGTGCCTTCCTATGGCTGTACAACAGGGCATGAACATGTGAGAATTGGCATCAATCGTTAATTAACATTTAATTGACGAATAAAAGGCATTTCAGAGACATCCGCGCAACCATTGCTCAATACCATTGGCTGGTTTGCGTGTATAAACATTTCCAGCACGCACTACCAACCATGCGGGCTGCTTCTGCTTGCCTGCCATTACAACCTGCTTATAGTCATACCATGTCGTGGAAAGATTCTGTCCCACAGGCACTGAGATCGCTATTGCAGCGCTCCGGTGACGCCCCTAAGCCAGTCGCCATCATCAACCATGATGGCAGCGTGACCACTCCGCTGAACCAAGAAAGCACACTGACCAGTGTGCGCTGGCAGCTGTGCAAGGCCCAAATTCGCAGCCTGCTGGCAGAAGCCATGGTGCGAGCAGGTGCGATGACCAATCAATACAAGGTCTGGATCAATCCTGTCAACAACCAGGTCGACTCCGTCTCGGTGATGATCCGTCTGGACCCATCGCTGTCATTGAGCGATGAGCCTCAGGTACAAGTCGAGGAATTTTTGATTGAGCATGCCAAAGGCAAGCACAATATCGACATCTGTGACATCAGCTGGCTGGGCGATGCGCGCAGTACACGGCAGAAAAAATCCCAAACCACGGTCGACTTCCCCCTCGATATTCCGCTGCCAGACGACAAATAGGTGCGCGCAGCCGACCTGGCGATTGAGCGCCGTTGGTGTGCAAGCGGTATTTGCTATTTACAGAGAGGTTTGCTCGTTGGCGGCGGCTTTGCGGGCAAACTCCTCTCGCAGCGCACGCAGCTTGGCGCGCGGGTCTTCCTTGGCCGTTTCAGCTGCCAGCTTCATCTCACCAATAAACCGGCTGGGCTTGCCTGCCACCCAATCACGGCCTTTTTTGCGCCGGCGCGCCCAGCTCACCGCCAAGGTACGCTGGGCCCGCGTAATGCCTACATACATCAGACGGCGCTCTTCCTCAATGCGGCTATTGTCGATCGGCGTTTCATCGCCTTGCTGAAACGGCAAGATGCCTTCGTTGACCCCAGCGAGCACCACATGTGGCCACTCCAAACCTTTGGATGCATGCAAGGTCGACAAGGTCACAACGTCATGGTCTTTTTCGCGCTCGGTCAGGGTCGACAACAACGCAATGGTCTGCGCCACTTCAAGCAGGCTTTTGGCCTCAGTCACGATGCCTCCAGCGCCTTCCGAAGGGTCAACATCGCCTCCGGCACGCTGGGCCATCCAGTCGCAAAACTCCATCACATTGCCCCAGCGCGTGGCGGCAATCGTCGGTGAGTCGGAACTATCAAGCAGGTAATTCTCAAAATTGATTTCTTCGAGCCAGTCGGTCAAAAACTGCCGCGCCGCTTCGCTGCCAATGGCGTGGCTGGCCCGGTAGTGCAAGTCATTGAGCAATCGGCCAAATTCATTGAGCCCGCCCAAGGCTCGCGCACTCAAGCGGGTGGGCAGCATCGGGCTAAACAGCGCAGCAAACAGGCTGATTTTCATCTGCCCGGCAAAATCACCCAACTGCGCCAGCGTCTGGTGGCCAATGCCACGGCGCGGCGAGGTCACTGCGCGCAAAAAGGCCGGGTCATCATTTTCATTGCTCCACAACCGAAACCAGCCGCACAGGTCTTTGATTTCAGAGCGGTCAAAAAAGCTCGTACCACCCGAGACCTTGTACGGAATCTGTGCTTTGCGCAAGGCCTTCTCCAGCGGTTTGGCCTGGTGATTCGCACGGTACAGAATCGCAAAGTCGCGCCACTCTGGCATCGGGTTACCAGCGCGCAGTGACATCAAACGCGCGACCACCCGCTCGGCCTCATGCTCCTCGGAGTCACAGTCCAGCACCCGCACCGGCTCGCCCTCGCCCAGCTCGGAATACAGGGTTTTTGGAAACAGCTTCGGGTTGGGGCCAATCACATGATTGGCCGCTCGCAAAATCGCACTGGTCGAGCGGTAGTTTTGCTCCAGCTTGATGATGTTCAGGTTGGGGAAGTCAACCGGCAATTTCTTCAAATTGTCCAGCGTCGCACCACGCCAGCCGTAAATCGACTGGTCGTCATCGCCCACGGCAGTGAAGTGGCCGCGCTCGCCCACGAGCAGCTTGAGCAGCTCGTATTGGGTCGCATTGGTGTCTTGGTACTCATCGACCAAGACATGGCCCAAACGGGCCTGCCATTTTTCACGCACCTCTTGGTGGTGGCGCAGCAATTGCAGCGGCAGGCCCACCAAATCATCAAAGTCAACACTCTGGTAGGCCGTCAGCCGCTCTTCATAGCGCGCCATCACCAAAGCAGCAACTTTTTCCACATCGCTTTGGGCCACTTTCAACGCCTCGTCAGCATTGAGGCCTTCATTTTTCCAGCGGCTAATCGTCCACTGCCATTGCTTGGCCAACGCTGAGTCGGTCGTGCCACCGCATTCTTTGATGATGGACAGCACATCGTCGCTGTCCAGAATACTGAACTTGGCTTTGAGGCCCAGCACTTCGCCGTCCTCACGCACCATGCGCACACCCAGCGAGTGAAAGGTGCAAATAATCACCTCTTTGACCGCCTTGCCACCTATCAGCCCTTTGGCGCGCTCTCGCATCTCGGCTGCGGCCTTGTTCGTGAAGGTAATCGCAGCGATACGGCTGGGCGCCAAGCCTTTGTCGATCAAATGCGCAATTTTTTGCGTGATCACACGGGTTTTGCCAGAGCCGGCGCCGGCCAACACCAAGGAGGGCCCATGGATATGGTGGACGGCTTGGGTTTGGGCAAGATTAAGGCCAGCAGACATAGGGCAGAGTGTGAATCAATATGAAAAGGAACCAGCCATGATAGCGGCTACGCGCGCAGCCAACCCACCAGGCTCAGGCCGCACGCCAGAGATGCCAAACGTTGCCGACTCCACCCGCCTTACTTGAGCCAACCTTTGTGGCGGAAGTAAATCATGGGAATGGCGGCGCTGGCAATCATCAACACAATCGCATACGGGTAGCCGTATTTCCAGGTCAATTCAGGCATGACCTCGAAGTTCATGCCGTAAACGCTGGCAATCAAGGTAGGCGGCAGCAAAGCGACGCTGGCCACCGAGAACAACTTGATGATCTTACTCTGGTTGATGTTGATGAAACCCACCGTTGCATCCAGCAAGAAGTTGATCTTGTCGAACAGGAAAGCGGTGTGGCTGTCCAGCGATTCGATGTCGCGCAGAATCTGGCGCGCATCTTCAAACTGCTCGGCATTGAGGATTTTGCTGCGCATCAAAAAGCTGACAGCGCGGCGCGTGTCCATCATATTGCGGCGGATCTTGCCGTTCAAATCTTCATAACGCGCAATGCTGCCCAGGACTTCACTGGCTTGCTCGTCGCTCAAGGCGCCAGAGAGAATCGCTTGGCTGGCCGAGTCAAGCTCGTCATAAATCCACTCCAGCGAGTCAGCCGCATACTCCGCATCGGTATCAAAGAGATTGAGCAACACCTCTTTGCAGTCACCAATCAGGCCGGGAATGCGGCGCGCGCGCAAACGGAACAAGCGAAATACTGGCACATCGTCCTCGCGAATCGAGAACAGGATGTTGTGGCTGCGCAAGGTCGGATTTTGCAAGTTCATGATGTAGGCCACGCGCACATACCGCGGCTTGTCGTCATCAATCAAGAAATCGCTGCGAATATGCAGCTCGCCGTTGTCTTCTTCGTAGAAGCGGGCGGATTCTTCAATGTCATCATCGACAACATCATCAGGAATCAGCAGCGAGAAATGCTGCTTGACCCAAAACTTTTCCTCTTCTGTCGGAGAGACCATGTCCACCCAAACAGGCTGGACCTGGGCGAGATCGTGCAGTGTTTCAATGTCTTTTTGTACGAGGCGGCCGTTGACGAGGATGAATACATTCAGCATGCAACATACTCCCTAAAAATGGATTCTGTGTGATTGAGGCTATTAGGTGGGGGCGCTTTCAGCCCTCAGACCTGCGCTCTCACAGAACGTCCGCCTGGGCCTGAAAGCTACCAACTCGGAGGTGCTTCCATCGGTCATTTCTTTCACAAACAATGGCTGTTCGCTAGTGCGGTGCACAGCTGATGTGTTTAAATTCGCTGCGGCTCACGCCTGACAACTTCGGTTAACAGTGGCGGATTATCGCACCCAGAGAGGGCATTTGCACCGTTCTATGTGCTAAGACAAGGACTTGTTGCACATATTTCCAGCATTAAAAAACAGCCACGACCGTCTGCATGCCCAGCACGCGCATCAACAACCACCTTCAGCACTCTAAGAACGTGTTTACGATCTATTCGCAGACCGCGTTGGAGCCCAAGAGGATACGGTGTACGGCAGCGACCGCAGTCGGGCTATCTGCTCGGCGAGAATATTTAACAAAGCAAGTGGCCTTTTGGGCTCCAACGCGGTCTGCGTGGAGACTTTGCACAGGCTCTAAGAACTTGCTGTTGGTGCCAGCAAAGCCATCACGCGCTGCAAATCAGCCCAAGCCTGGCGCTTGGCATGGGTGGCGCGCAGCAAATAAGCGGGGCTGAAGCTCACCACCACCGGCACACCGTGGACCTGGTGGTCCGATTGGCGCAATACGCCCAAGGGCTCAGTACGGCCCAGCCAATGCTGCGCTGCATCGCGCCCCATCACCAACACGGCACGCGGGCTGGCATTAGCAAGCAGCTGCTGCACGCTGGCGCTGGGCACATCTTGCTGGGGTGTCGCCGCTTCAGCACCACTGTGCTGCTGCCGTTTGGCCCAACTCAGCCGCAGCGCAGGGCTGTGCAACAAACCCATCGCGCGCACCATATTCTCCAGCAACTGCATGGCAGCCGGCTGTGCATCGCCCAAAGCCTGCAAATCATCGACTAGCAACAGCAAGCCAGACGCAGTCGCCGCCAATGCTGGAGGCGACGCATCCTCGTTTTCCTGCTGGACCTTCCAGGGCACAGGCATGGTCCATAGCACGGGCGGCGCACTTGCAGAGGTCGCAGGCGCTAGCGCGGCAAGCCCACCCACACGCGCCCTAGCCGGTGCCGCAGCTCGCGACGCCACGGGCGCAGCCTCGGCGCCAGGGGTCTCAGGGGGAGCCACAAGCGGCACAGGTTCTGCCCGCTGGGCAATAGGCGGCTGGCTGGCACCAGGCTCAAACGCTGCAGCTGGGGCCGCTTTAGCTGGGGCCGCTTTGACCGCCTCCTGCACCGCAGGCGCGAGCGCTGGAGCGGCAACATCAACAGACTTGGCGGCTTTGATCCACCATAACTCCACCCCCATGGCTTTGAGCATGGAAAGGCGTCTGGGGTCAAGGGACTGGGTCAGCGTCTGCATGGAATCCAAGATGAGCGAAAGCACCATTGTAGAAGCACCAATGCGCCACAGCGCAGGCAAGCGGGTGCGGCAGCAGGCTTTTCCACGCTCAATCAGCGCCAGCGAGGCGCTCTGCACTAGGCAGTGCTTTATGCATCACGATCGCATGTTCGCGCTGCTCGGCATTCAACGGGTAGTAGTTCTTGCGCAGGCTTACAAACTCATAGCCGCAGCTGCGGTACAAGGCCTCTGCGGCCGCATTGCTTTGCCGCACTTCCAGCCAGATGTGCTGAGCCGCTTGCTGCTGCGCCCACACTTGCAGAGCCTGCATCAGCAAACGGCCCAGGCCTTGGCCTCGCGCTGCTGGCTCCACCGTGACATTGAGCAAATGCACTTCTTCAAAGCCTGCCATAGCCACCAGATAGCCGAGCAAACGCGCATCTTGCAACAGCATGGGCATGTAAAAGCCAGGCGTGTTCAAGCTGTCGCGAAAATTGCCCTCGCTCCAAGGATGGCTGTGGCTGAGCTGCTCAAGGCGCATAACCCGGCTGAGATCGGCTGCAGCCATGGCTCGCCAGCGCAGTTGGGGCGCCTCCAGCATCAGTGCTCAATGGCCTGCGTGCGCATTGGCCTGCTTGACTGGATGGCCATCGGCCCCCAAACCGCGCTTGGCCAACCAGTCTTTGAGCACAATCATCTCGCCTTCCTGGGCACGGATGATGTCCTCGGCCAATTGGCGCATCGCCGGGTCTTTGCCATATTGCAATTGGATGCGCGCCATTTCTACCGCGCCATCATGGTGGGCCAGCATGCCAGCGGCAAACGCGACATCGGCGTCATCATGGGCAATGCCTCGCATCATGTCGTCATGCATTCGGCCCATCGACTGGTCCAACGCCTCGCGCGCATTGTTGGGTGCCTGTGCAGCAGCGGTTGCGGTGCTGGCACTGCTGTGCGAGCCATGCGAAGCATTCGCATTTTGCTGCGCTTGTGCGGAGGTAAAAGACATGGCCGCCAAGGCCAACACCACCGAGCCGAATTTAAAAGTTTTTTTCATTGAGCTTGCTCCAATCATCAAATCCACCATCCTACAAAACATCAGCAGACCAAGCGTCCGCAATAACCATCAATTATTGTTGACGATTGCCTTCAATGCGTACCACCAATGGTACTGGCTTGGCGCACTGCAAACGGTTCTGCCCCAACGGAACATTCCGACAACAGGGCATCTAAGAGGCCTGTTCACCATCTCCATGCAGTCGCGCAAGGCACAAGGTTGGAGCCCAAAAGGCACGCTGCTTTGTTAAAAATCCTCACCGGGCAGATAGCCCGACTGCGGTTTTTGCCGCGCCTTGCATCCTTGTGGGGCTTTTGAACGCCGCTGCGTAGAGATGATGAAGAGATTACAAGTGCTGGCGCTGCTGCGCTTGCAATCGCAAGGTGTTGAACGCGCGCGGCGGCTGCCTGCCAGGGACGCTTTACAAAACGCCCTGTAGAGGCTTGAACGCGGCCTTGAACGATCTGGTTTGCAGCGCTTCCCTAAAAATTTTTATCTGTTCATTCATCATTTTTATTTCACCAAGGATTGCTATTCATGCCACATCAAAAAAGTCACAAGATATTGGCTGCACTGGCTATCGCCGGCGTTGGGGGAGCTTTAACCGCATGCCATTCAAGCCACGAAGAAACGCCTACCGATCTTGCTGAATTCCACCAATTGCGCGCCACCCTGAATGCGGCGGCTCAAACCGTGCAATGGCCAGACGGTTACTGCGCCAGCACCTATGGCTCGATCCAGCAGCAAGCAGGCTTGCTGCGTCAGGCAGCACTTGTGACGCAACAACAAGAGCTGGCCGACAACGCTGAACAACTCGCACTACAAGCTGCTGCGATGCAGGAAAGCCCTTGCGAATTGGCCGAAAGCGGCGCCTTAACCGATGGCCAATTACAAACCCGGTATCTGCGCGCAGACATGACGGCCTGGCTTTGGAAGCTGCAACTGCTCGCAGAAGGCGGCAGCCAAGTGTTGCCGCCCATCACAGCCGTTGTCAATCCTGTAGACGCACGCAATTTCAGGCCACTGACCCACTTTCAAGATGCGCCTGAGCTCTTGTCGAGCCAGCTTGTGGTGCTGCCTGCAGGACAGTTTTGGATCGGCGGAACAGAGCAAGAACATGCCGCTCTCAATGTCGATGCTTATCGGGCCGCCTGGGAGATCCCGCGCCGCCCAGTCATGATCGAGCAAGCGTTTGCCATGGCCAGTACCGAGGTCACAGTCGCTGATTTTGAGACATTCTTGAACGACAGCGGCTACCAGGTGAGCCGCGGCTGCCTGGGCTTTCCAGGCTTTCCGGCCATGGACGATCCCAACTACACCATGGACGTCCCAACATGGAGCTGGCGCTACCCTGGCTTTGCGCAAGACAAGAATGAGCCCGTGTTGTGCGTCACCCGCGGCGATGCGATGGCTTATGCGCAGTGGCTGTCGGCCAAGACTGGCGCCACCTACCGTCTGCCTAGCGAAGCAGAATGGGAATATGCAGCGCGTGCAGGCACGGAAACGCCGTATTTCTGGGGCGACTCCATCGAGGAAGGTTGTCGCTATGCGGCCATCTACGACCTCTCGACCGATGCCGCCACTGGCTTTGGCTTTGTCACCGCACAGTGCAATGATGGCACCCCCTACACCGCATCGGTAGGCAGCTTCCTGCCCAACCCATGGGGCTTGTACGATATGACTGGCAATGCCCGCGAGTGGGTCTCCGACGCCTGGGAAGACTCTTACGCCACAGGCCCTGTCAACCAAAATCCCCGCACCGCAGGCGTCGCCCAGTTCCCCGTCTTGCGCGGTGGGGGCTGGAACTATATGCCTCAAAACGAGCGGATCGCTTACCGCAGCGCTTACTATTCGCTGGAGTTGAAATCCAATATGTGGGGCTTTCGCCTGGTGCGCGAGTTGTAATGCCCCTCAGCCAGGCCAACGGCCCCATGCACTAAGAGCCTGTTGCAGGTCATACCTCCGTATGAGCGCAATGGGCAACGCCACCATGGTTGGGGCTGATTAGCGTACCCTCAGCGGAAACATGGCTGCAGGCCACTGCAAGCGCTGGCGCAATTGCCGCCAATCAAAACCAGCCCCCGGATCGTGTTTGCGGCCCGGGGCAATATCTTCATGGCCAGCGATATCGGCAATCGGGTAGTGCTGGCGCAGTGCGCTGCACAAAGTGCTTAACGCAGCGTATTGCGCAGGCGTGAATAGGCCACCTTCGAGCCCTTCGAGTTCGATGCCAATCGAGTCATCATTTCTGGCACTGCGTCCTGCGTAATAGGACACGCCAGCATGCCAGGCACGTGCATCGGTATTGACAAATTGCACCACCTGGCCATCTCGGCGGATCAGAAAATGGGCCGAAACCTCCAGCCCCCGTATGGTGTCAAAGTAAGGGTGCGTGTCCCAATCGAGGCGGTTGGTAAACAAGCGCTCTATCGCATCTCCCTCAAACACCCCAGGCGGCAAACTGATCGAATGCACAACGATCAAATCCACCACGGCCTGGGCAGGCCGCTGGTTGCAATTGGGTGAAGCACACCAACGGGCAGACAGATAGCGGCCTTGGCTCAGCGCGCCTGGCGTTGCAGCCATGCCAGCGGCGCCGGCCAATAAGCTGTCTTGTGGGTTCATCAGCGCGTCTCCGGCTCAGTCGGAATATTCAAGCGCTCAATGCGGTAGCGTATTTGCCGCAAATTCAGGCCCAGCATAGCGGCTGCCGCCGTGCGGTTGTAATTGGCCGCCTTGAGGGCGCGAATCAACACGCCGCGCTCTTGCTCGTCGAGCCATGCTTGCAAGTCCTGCGGCAAATCCCGGCTCTCATCTGACGCGGCTGTAGCCGATGCCGGGCGCAAGTCCAGTCCATCCGCGGTGCGGCGCTCACTGCCTGTACTGGCAAACAGCGGCGCTGGGGTTGCGCTTGGCAGCGGCACCGCCACGGTATAGCGCGATGGGTAGGCCGTGGCCGAGCTGGCCCCAGGCAAACCAAAAACCGGTGCACCTGCATGCTGCGGGCGAGGCGCAGGTGCAGCCGTTGGAGCGGGCCGTGTCGCTGCCAACGCCGGCTGGTGGGGCGCGGTCGCCGTCGCATCGATAGGGCCGTCCATGCAATCGGCAATATAGTCCAGGCGCAACACCCCGTCCTCGCTCAGGGCGACGGCACGGTGCAGCAAATTCTCTAACTCACGCACATTACCGGGAAAATTGCGCTGCATCATCGCATACATGAAAGCTGGATCGATGTGCAAGCCCTCAAAGCCCGACTCCTTGCTTAACCGCGCCAGCAGCGCTTGCAGCAAGGCCGGCAAATCCTCCCGCCGCTCACGCAACGCAGGGATGCGCAGCTCAATCACATTCAAGCGGTAGTACAGGTCCTGGCGAAAGCGCCCTTGCTCAACTTCAGCAGCCAGATCGCGGTGGGTCGCACTGACAAGGCGGACATCGACCACCTCCTCTTGCGTCGCGCCCAGAGGCCTGACGCTGCGCTCCTGAATCGCCCTGAGCAACTTGGTTTGCATGGCCAGCGGCAAGTCACCAATCTCATCGAGAAACAAGGTGCCGCCTTTGGCGGCCTGGAAAAAGCCCTGACGGTCTTGGCTGGCACCCGTATACGCGCCTTTTTTAGCGCCAAAAAATTCGGCCTCCAGTAAATTCTCAGGAATGGCGCCGCAATTGACCGCCACCATCGGCCCATCGGCGCGTTGGCTATTGGCATGCAAAGCCCTGGCCACTAACTCCTTGCCGGTGCCCGACTCACCATGGATGTGCACGGGGGCCATGCTGCGGGCCACTTTGCTGATGCGCTCTTTGACTGCTTGCATGACTGCCGACTGCCCGACCAGATCATTTAACGCTTTAACGCCTTTGTCACGTCCAGCCGCACCAGCCGTGGCAAGCGCGTTTTTACGCAGCGGTGCAGTGTTCTGCTCGGCATTGACGGGCATTGGCTGGTGCTGCGCAGCCGCGACTGGGGCCACCGCAGCAGTTGCTGGCAGGTCTTGAATGGCAGAGGCAATCACGCTGCGCAATTGTTTCAATTCCACCGGTTTACTGAGGTAATCAAAAGCGCCCGCACGCAAGGCCTCAACGGCATTCTCGGCCGAACCGTACGCGGTGGCGACAATGCAGCGTTCGGGCCGGCCTTGCGCCTGCAACGCCAGCAGCAACTCCATGCCCAGACCATCAGGCAGGCGCATATCGGTCAGCACCACGTCAAAACGCTGCTGCAATTTGTGCATGGCTTGCGCCACTGTCTCGGCCGTCTCAATGCGGTAGCCCTCACGCGCTAAGGTGAGTTCGTACAGCAGGCGCAGATCCGGCTCGTCATCCACAACCAGGATAGAGGCATTTTTCTCAGACATCGGGCCATTATGCGCTGTAACACGCCCCGCCAACACAGAACATGCACCTGTGCCTTGGCGCGTGTTTCGATCTTTTCACAGTCGCGCAAGGTGCACTAAAAAGGCTGCGCAAAGCACCTGTTGCAGCGCACCGTATCCTTTGGGCTTGAACGCGGCTGCGTCGAGATGGTGAACCGGCGCTTGGCCTCAACAACGCTGCCAGGGTCGGTGTGTATTCTCTTGCCAAGCTTGGCGGTGCAGCAGTGGCAGATCATCATGTGCTTGCGGCCAACCGATGCACAGATACAGGCAAAAACGCCATTGCGCCGGCACCTCAAACAACTGCTGCATGGCTTGGGGGTCCAAAATAGTCACCATGCCCACGCCCAAACCACAGGCTCTGGCCATCAAATTGAGGTTGTGTACCGCCATCGCCGTGCTGTGTTCCAAGCTCTGTGGCAGAGAGTGGCGACCCAAACCATGGCCTTGAGTCGGCTGCGTGTCGGTGAACACCGCCAACTGCAAGGGGGCCGTTTGAATGCCTTCGAGTTTGAGCTGCAGGTATTGGCGCTGGCGCTCAGGCGCTTGACTGGCCAAGGCCAGGGCGTTGGCTTGCAGGAAAATGCCGTGCACCGCTTGGCGCTTGCTGGCACTATCGACCTGCAATACCCGCCAAGGTCGCGCATTGCCAACCGAGGGTGCCAGCTCCATCGCGTCATACAAGCGGGCCTGCAAATCGGGCGCAACCGGCTGGGTTTGAAAATGCCGGACATCACGCCGCCAACGCATCAAGCGCAGCAAGGAGTCGCGCTCACTGTCTGAAAAATTCATTTGAATGGTGGCGGGCCTGTGCGGCCCACACGTGTGATCTGATTGGCAGCGTAGAGCCTGTTTACGATCTTTTCGCAGTCGCGCAAGGCACACAAAGAGGCAATGCCGCAATGCGTTTTTTGTCCTTCGGGCTGGCGTCCAAAAGGCACGCTGCTTTGTTCGCAGTCCTCGCCTTGCAGATAGCCCGACGGCGATTCTTGCCGCGCACCGTATCCTTTTGGACTCCAACGCGGTCTGCGAAAAGATCGTAAACAGGTTCTTAAGCCGTGCCTCCAACAGTCAGGCCTTCGATACGGAAGGTCGGCTGGCCCACGCCTACTGGCACGCTTTGGCCTTCTTTGCCACAAACACCGACGCCGCTGTCGAGTTGCAGGTCATTGCCAATCATGCTGACCTGCTTGAGCGCCTCAGGGCCGTTGCCGACAATCGTCGCGCCTTTGACTGGATACAGCAGTTTGCCTTTTTCGACCCACCACGCTTGGCTGGCACTGAAGACAAACTTGCCAGAAGTGATGTCGACCTGGCCGCCGCCAAAATTGGTCGCATAAATACCGCGCTCGATGCTGGCCACCACTTCTGCCGGTTCGTACTGGCCGCCCAACATATAGGTGTTGGTCATACGCGGCATCGGAAGGTGTGCATAGCTCTCACGCCGGCCATTGCCGGTCGGCGCAGTGTTCATCAAGCGCGCATTCATTGCATCCTGGATGTAACCCACCAAAATACCGTCTTCAATCAAGACATTGCGCTGTGAAGGATGGCCTTCATCGTCGATATTCAAGGAACCACGGCGGTCGGCCAAGGTGCCGTCATCCAGCACTGTCACACCTTTGGCGGCAACACGCTGGCCAATCCGACCGCTGAAGGCGCTGGCGCCTTTGCGGTTGAAGTCACCCTCCAGGCCATGCCCGACTGCTTCGTGCAGCAACACACCTGGCCAGCCTGGCCCCAACACCACGGTCATCTCGCCAGCAGGCGCTGGGCGCGAATCGAGGTTGGTCAGCGCCGCGCTGACAGCGTCTTGTACATACTCTTCGACCAAGGCATCGTCAAAATAAGCCAAGCCGAAGCGCCCGCCGCCGCCTGACGAGCCCACTTCACGGCGGCCGTTTTGCTGAACAATCACGGTCACAGACAAACGCACCAAGGGGCGTACATCGGCAGCCAGCGTGCCGTCGGCACGCGCGACCAACACCACATCCCATTCACTGGCCAGGCCCGCCATCACCTGGGCCACGCGTGGGTCTTTGGCGCGTGCCAATTGCTCCACTTTGCCCAGCAAATCGACTTTTTCCTGACTCGACAAAGTGTCAATAGGGTCCAGGCTCGGGTAGAGCGCGCGGCTAGGCGCCACAGTGCGGGCGCCCACTTTGGCTTTGCGGCCAGTGGCTGTGCCAGCACCAATGGCACGCACGGCGCTGGCTGCATCCATCAGTGAGGCCTCAGAAATATCGTCCGAATAGGCAAATGCGGTTTTCTCACCGGTCACCGCCCGTACGCCAACACCCTGGTCAATGCTGAACGAGCCGGTTTTGACAATGCCTTCTTCCAGGCTCCAGCCTTCATGGCGGGTGTACTGGAAATACAGATCGGCATCGTCGACCTGGCGTTTGCGGATGTGGGCCAGTGCCTGGTGCAGGTGGCGTTCGTCCAAACCAAACGGCGCCAATAAAATCTGCTGCGCGATTGCCAGTCTATCCTCAGTGGCGCCTACATTTGCCAGTGGTGCAAGGGCAAAGCCTGCGGCGGGCTGGGTTGCACGAAGTGCTGGCGAAGCGGCATTGCGCATCGCAAAAGAGCTGGGGGCATTGGCAAAAGATAAATTCATGTGCCCATTGTAAAAGTGCCAGCCCTTTGCTGCCAGCGCAGCAGTGCTATTTCCCCATTTAAATCGCCATCGGGTCCACATCGACCAACCAGCGCAGCAAGCCCTTGGGCGCTTGTGCACGGGCCTGATGCAGCAGTGGTTGCAAGGCCGTCAAATACGCTTGCAAGGCTTTGCGCGAAGTCGACTCCAGCAACACCTGGGCCCGCTCGGCATTCGCGACCCGCTGGATCGTCAAGGGCACGGGCGGGTAGACCGTGACCCAATCCTGCCCAGGCAAGCTGGCGGCTCTGGCCAGTTGCGCGACTTGGCGCAAAAAGGCTTGCGCATCTTCTTGGGTTTTGGCATCGGCGCGCAGCAGCGCCTGGTAACAAAACGGCGGCATGCCCGCTTGTTCACGCTCGCGCAATTGCACGGCCGCAAAGCCTGGGTAGTCCTGCTTGGCCAAGGCCGCATACAGCACATGCTGGGGCTCGCGGGTTTGCAGCCACAACTCGGGTGTCGAAGCACTGCCTTGCATGTACTCGGCATCGCGCCCAGCCCGGCCAGAGGCCTGCATCAGCAGCGCAAAGAGCCGCTCAGGCGCGCGGAAATCGCTGGAATACAAAGCCCCGTCGGGTTGCACCACGGCAACCAGGCCAATGCGGCGGAAATCATGGCCTTTGGCAATCATCTGCGTGCCCACGACGATGTCCACATCACCGCGGTGCACCTGCGCGAGACTTTCTTGCAGCGCGCCTTTGAGGCGCGTGGAGTCGGCATCAATGCGCAGCACCTGGGGAATGCGGCCATCATCGAGCACCAGACTGCCCAGCTGCTCTTGCAGCAATTCCTGCAGTTGTTCGGTGCCGCGTCCAATCGGGGCCAAATCCACACTGCCGCAGCGCGGGCAATGGTGGGGCACACGGGTGCTCCAGCCGCAATGGTGGCAGCGCAAACTGCGATCGGACTTGTGTACAACCTGGTGGGCCGAGCAATGCGGGCAATCACTTTTCCAGCCGCACGAGCCACAGCCGAGCACTGGTGCATAACCACGCCGGTTGAGCAAGACCATGCATTGCTCACCGGCGGTGATGCGCTCTTGCATCGCTTTGAGCAGGCTGGGCGCCAATACCGTCTCACGCGGATACGCGCTCATGTCCACTAAGCGCAGGCTGGCCAAAGCACCACCGCCAATGCGCTCTGGCATGCTGACGCGCTGGTAATTGCCCGCCGGGCTTTGCGCTGTCGCGCTGCGGCTGTTGTACCAGCTCTCCAGGGAAGGCGTGGCCGAGCCCAACACCACTGGGATACCCAGTTGCTTGCCGCGCCAGACCGCCAGATCGCGGGCGTTGTAGCGCGCACCTTCTTGCTGCTTGTAGCTGGGGTCATGCTCCTCATCGATCACGACCATCGCCAGCTTGGCAAAACTGCCGAGTACGGCCAAGCGCGTGCCCAGAACCAGTCGTTTGCGGCCCTGGTGCACGGCCACCCATTCATGCAAACGCTGCACCGGCGTCAAGCCGCTGTGCATGATGGCTACGCACTCGGCTCCAAACCACGGTGCAAAACGCGCCTGTATCAAGGCTTGCCACTGCGGCGCCAAATTGATCTCCGGCACCATGAACAAGACTTGCGCCTGTGGGTCAGCCGCCAGGATGCGCTCTGCCAGCTGCAAATACACCTCGGTCTTGCCGCTGCCGGTGGCCCCATGCAGCAAATGCACACCACCGGCTTGGCTGCCAATGGCTTCTAACGCCTGCTGCTGCTGCGCCGTCAAAGCCGGTTTGCCAAGTGGCTTGGAGTCCAGACTCACCACTGGCGCTGCCGCGTCAACCGCTATGGGCGCAGCGTTGGTGTCTGCCGCGCTGGCGGCTTTCTTGCGTGTGCGGGATTTTTTAGGGCCGTTGGCCAATTTGTCTAGCCGCTGCTGCCATTGTGTCGCGGTGTGATCTTGCAGGGCCGAAGGCAAGGCCATCAGCGCGACTTCGCCCAAACTGCGTTGGTAGTAGCGCGCGGTGAATTCCATCAGCCCCCGCCAATCCGCTGACAAGGGCGTGGACGCATCGAGCACTTGCAACACGTCTTTGAGCGCTCGCTCGGGGCTGTGCGCCGGGTCATCCGCCTCTGACGACCACACCACCCCCAACACGTCGCGCTTGCCCAATGGCACGCGCACCAAGCTGCCAGGCGCAATCGCACATTCGCTGTGGTAGCTGAGCAAATGGCCAATGCCGCTATGAAAAGGCGCGTCAACGGCCACGGCGACTATCGGCATGCGCGGCTCCCGAATGAACCGTCAGGCCTGACCGACCCGCTGCACCAGCCTCGCTTGCTGGTCATCTGCCCAATCTCCAGCGCTTGCCGCTCACACTGCATCCTGACTAGCGTTGCAGAGCCAGCCAATAGACAGGCCTGCCAACCCTGTGGATAACTTTGTGAATATCGATTGAACATCTTGTTTTTTATAGACCTTTTCCATATTGCAGCGCATCAATAAAAACTATAAAACTTATTTATATCAAACACTTATAAATAAATTCCAGTAAAAACAAGTTCAAGCAGACAAGCCCAATGCAAAAAAAACCGACTGTGTATATCAGACAGCGCCTACCGCATACCACATGCACGAAGGCACCAAAACACAGGACATACAAGCCTCAACAGGCAAACAAGCATATGATTTATTAAAGATTTCAGCCATTCTGCCCGTTCCATGTGGATAAGTTTGTGGAAAAGCATGGGGTATTGTGGGCAGAAGCCTGATTTCTCAAGCACTTAGCGCGCAAGCAACATTTTACAAAAGACGGTCAAACCCATACAAATCAATAACTTACACGAATCATCTTCCAATACGGTGTTTGCAAGCGACTATCGCTGTCTAGGCCTTGCCTGGCCTTGCTTGTGCGGATCGGTGTGCATAACTTGCGGCCCACATGGCTCTCAATCCATGCAAGGCCGCAACCAACTTGCATTACATCGACTTGCCACGCATTTGCCGGGACAAGCGGTGTACCGCATCGACAAAACCTGCCACATGCTCGGGCGGCGTGAATTGGCTGATGCCATGGCCCAGATTGAAAATATGAGTGGGGCCGACACAGCTGGCATCGGTGTGCGGTTGGCCAAAATCGTCAAGCACACGCTGCACCTCTTGCTCAATCACCGCCTCAGACGCAAACAGCACGTTCGGGTCCAGATTGCCCTGCAAGGCCTTGCCCGGCGTGCCAGGTGCGCCGCCCACCAAACTTCTGGCAGCTTGCAAATTGGCTGTCCAATCCAAACCCAGCACTTCACAGTCGAGCTGGCCCATGTCTTGCAACCACAGCGCACCGCCCTTGGTGAAGACAATGCGCGGCACATCCTGACCATCTGGACCAGTGCGTTTGAGCTGGGCCAGGACACGCGCGGTGTACTGCAGGCTGAATGCACGAAAGTGGCTATCAGCCAGCACACCCCCCCAGCTGTCAAACACCATCACGGCTTGCGCGCCTGCATCGATTTGCGCATTCAGGTAGACCGCCACCGTATCGGCATTGATCGCCAGCATCTGGTGCATCAGGTCTGGGCGTGCGTACATCAAGGATTTCACCTTGCGGTAATCGCTGCTGCCGCCGCCTTCGACCATATAGCAGGCCAGCGTCCAAGGACTGCCAGAAAAGCCAATCAGAGGCACGCGGCCTTGCAGGGCATGGCGAATCGAGGTGACGGCATCAAATACATAGCGCAGCTTGTCCATATCAGGCACGTGCAATTGCCCAATGCTGGCTTCATCATCAGCGGTGCGCTCAAAGCGCGGGCCCTCACCTTCGACAAAATGCAGCCCCAAACCCATCGCATCGGGCACAGTCAGAATATCGGAGAACAAGATCGCCGCATCCAGGGGATAACGGGCCAAAGGCTGCAGCGTCACTTCGGTGGCAAAGTCCACATTCGTGGCCAAGCCCATAAAGCTGCCCGCTTGTGCACGCGTGGCCTTGTACTCAGGCAAGTAGCGCCCCGCTTGGCGCATCATCCACATCGGCGTGTATTCGGTCGCCTGCCTGCGGCAAGCACGTAGAAATGTATCGTTCTGAAGAATTGGAAAGCTCATGGCCTGCATTGTCGCTGCTAATCAAGGGTGTGCTGACAAAGCCCAATGCCCCACTGTGGCTTGTTCAAACACCAGGACAACGCTTGGGTATCAGCGCACATTTGTGAACAATTTTGAGAAAACCCAAGAAACCCTACAGGGCTGCTATGCTTTTTGGCGCTACCCAATGGCTTGTAACGCCAGCATACATCTGCACCACAGATCGCTCACAACGCGGGCTGGATCAGCACCATACGCGTGCGACAATCCCTGCACCAAAGCGGCCACGGCCTTGCGCGTGTTCAGGCTGCATTCATTCTCAATGACGCATGATAGTCGCTGCGTCAACTTTAGCTTTTTGTCTGCACCGTCATCATGAGTTGGTTTGAAGCGATTATTTTGGGTCTGGTTCAAGGTCTTACCGAGTTTTTACCAGTATCTTCCAGTGCGCATTTGCGTATCCTCGGCCCCCTACTGCCATCCGGCGGTGATCCCGGTGCGGCCTTCACCGCGATCACCCAGTTAGGCACGGAAGCGGCTGTATTGATTTACTTCCGCAAAGACCTCTGGCGCATCTGCTCGGCATGGCTGAGCGGCCTAGGTCAACCCCTTGCCAAGCAAAATACCGATGCCCGCATGGGCTGGTTCATTATTCTGGGCACCATCCCAATTGTTGTACTGGGCTTGCTGTTTCACAGTGCCATCGAGTCCGTGTTGCGCAACCTCTACATCACCGCGACGATGCTGATTGTGTTTGCGTTGGTGCTGGCTTTTGCGGACTTCAAAGGGTCCAAAACACGCTCCATTGACCAACTGACCTGGCGCCATGCGGTCGTCTTTGGGCTAGCCCAGGCGATGGCTCTGATTCCGGGCGTTTCGCGCTCAGGCGGCACCATCACAGGCGGTTTGCTACTAGGCTACAGCCGCGAAGCGGCAGCGCGCTATTCTTTTTTGCTGGCAATCCCCGCCGTCATTGCCTCCGGTTTTTACCAGTTGTTTAAAAGTTGGGGAGACTCAGCCGTGGCCGCAGGCCCTACTTTGCTGGCTACGGCCATTGCATTCATCAGCGGCTATGCAGTGATTGTGGTGTTTCTGAAGTGGATCTCACACCACAGCTATTTGGTGTTCGTGGCTTACCGCATCGCACTGGGCTTAATGGTGTTTGGGCTCTTGGCCGCAGGCATTTTGTCGCCCACTTAAGCAGCCTGTCTGCTACTTCTCGCCAAGCGGCATCGGCAATAAAACCTGCCTTGCAGCCTCGACCACTGCAGTGCTCAAACGCTTAGCAGCAGGCGCTTCGCGTTCCCAATGGTGCCAATACAATGGCACATCCAGCACCGCATGCTCGACGAGGTCCAGCAAGACGGGGCGCTCAGCACTGCGCTTGGCCAATTGCAAACTGCTGACCATGCCCCAACCCCAGCCCTGCTCAATCGCCGCGTCATAGGCTTCGGTCGAGGGAATGAAATGCTTGGGGTAGTCGTTGCCCACGCCCGGGCCCAGTTGCTGGCGTAAAAAAGCCTCGAGCAAACCGTCTTTGCGATTGAAAATAATGGCTGGCACTTGGCGCACCGATTGGCGTGTCAGCCGGCCCGAAGGGCCGCGGCGCAATGCCTGCACCACCTGCGCATTGGCCACCGCATGGTAGCGCATCATGCCAAGTGGCTGGGCCACACAGCCACGCAAAGGCTCAGCCAGCGTCGAGACGCAGCCAGAGACATCGCCCGATTTCAACGCCGCATGGGTGAAATCCTGGTCATCCATCGCAATGTCCAGCACCAACTGATGGCGCTGCATCGCCGCTTGTACGCCAGGCAAAAACCAAGTCGCCAGCGAATCGGCATTGACTGCCACGGCCAGACTGCGCCACTGCGAGGCGCCACCACTGCCAGCGGCCAACTGCGCCAGTACATCGGCCTGCATCAATTGCACCTGCTTGAGATGCGCCAACACGACTTGACCCGCCGGCGTCATGTGGGCGTGCTTGCCGCGCACCACCAGGCGCTGGCCCAAAGCCGCCTCCATCGCACGAATTCGCAAGGACACGGCGGCCAGAGATATGCACAGTTGCTCTGCCGCACCGGCAAAACTGCGGTGTTGCGCAATGGCTAAAAAAGCGTCGGCTTGCCGCTGATCAATCACAGTATTTTTTAACCAAGTTGATATTTATTAAATTATCTTTTCATTTTAGGCCACTTGGCCACAATGCGCGCCAACAGCGTCGCCCCCCATACAGCCAGCCGTAGCAGCTACAGGTGCCTGCCTTCAGCACATTTCCAATTCACCGTAAACCATGCAATCACTTCCTGTTTTCTTTTCCGGCATGGCGTTGAGCATGTCCTTGATCATGGCGATTGGGCCGCAAAATGCCCACGTGCTGCGCATGGGCCTGACACGCCAGCACCTCGTTTTAACCGTCGTGCTGTGTATTGCCACCGACATCGTACTGATTGCCGCTGGTGTTTATGGTTTTGCTGCCGTTGGTGGCTTGCCTGACAAGGTGTACGGCGCTTTTATTGGCGCAGGAGCATTGTTTCTGGGCCTGTATGGCAGCCAAGCCGCCACAAGGGCCCTGCATGGCTGGCGCCATACACCAATGGCCTCGCAGCCTGGCCATGCGGCTGCCGTCAGCCAGTCGGCTATCACGCGCAAGCAGGCCATTGGCACTGCATTGGCATTCTCCTGGCTCAACCCCCACGCCTGGCTCGATACCACGGTGCTGGTCGGCACGGCCTCCCTAGCCTACGGCAGCGCCAGCCATTGGTTTGGTTGGGGCGCTATGGCAGGCTCCATAGCCTGGTTTTTACTGCTTGGAAGCTGTGCCTATTGGTTAGGTGCACGCATGCACAGCAGCAAACTGTGGGTGTGGCTTGATGCTGCGATTGCCTTGATGATGTGGGGCTTGGCTGGTTGGCTGGTGTGGAGTTTGTTTCGTTGATGAACGGCACAAACCCAAGGAATCAGCGGTATGAACAGGCTCTTAGAACGTGTTTATGATCTTTTTGCAGTCGCGCAAGGCACAAAAAAGAGGCAGTGCAAGGCGCCTGTTGCCGCTCATACGTCTGTATGAGCAAAACGGGCAACGCCGCAATGCGCTTTTTTGTGCCTTGCCCTTCGGGTTGAAACCCAAAAGGCACGCTGCTTTGTTAAAAATCCTCGCCGGGCAGAGAGCCCGACTGCGGTTTTTGCCGCGCATTGCATCCTTTTGGGCTCCAACGCGGTCTGTAAAAAGATCATAAACACGTTCTTAAAGCACATACGGCTAGGATTAAACCCGTATTGGGAAGGAACGCATACCGCAATACACTGGCCTTTGTCACGAATATGTCGCAGTGACATGCTTTAATTTCACACGCATTTTCACAGATCATTCAACCAGCGCACTGATCTTATTGCTATTGTTCTCTGCTGTAACAGTCGGAAATCGTAGGCACTTATTCAGCTGGAACGTTTCTTACTCACTATTCTTTAATCATGGAGGCAGGTATGCAGCGTAAAGTCAACCGTTTTACTTTTGATGCCCATAGCGTCGTACTCTTTTCCGCCTTGGTTCTCTCCAGCGCCGTCTCAGCGGCCAGCCCCAACGCTGCATCGCGCGTGCAGCTCTCACCCGCCACATCCAGCAGCGTGAACGTCTCTACCGGGCAAGCTGCCGCTGCCTTGCAACAAGCACTGACACGCTCGGGCGCATCATCACGCAGCAGCGGCAGCACCCAACTCAACTAAGCCGCGTAGGCGCACTGGTACGTTTAGTGCCCCCGATTGAGAATATGCAGCACATTAAAAAACGCGCCCTAAGGCGCGTTTTTTAATGTGCGCTACAAGGCGCTGCTCATGTCGGCTTACTTAATCCACAGACGCATCGAATCCCACATGCGACCAAAGAAGCCAGCCTCTTCCACTGTCTCCAATGCAACCACAGGCACTTCTTTGAGCAGTTGGTCACCGACCGAGACCTTCAGCATGCCCACCGACTGGTCGAGCTGCAGCGGCGCCATCAATGGATCGGCACGCTCAATCACAGTGCGCACCTGACCGGCCATTCCTGCAGGCAAAGTCAGGTAGACCGCGCTGTGGCTGCCAATCTTGGCCGTGTCTTGTGCACCTTTCCACAACTGTGGTGTTTCCATAGGCTGGCCTGCATCAAACAATTTAACTGAATCAAACGCGGTATAGCCCCAGTTGAGCAGTTTTTGGCTTTCGTTCGCGCGGGCATTCTCACTGGCGGCGCCCAGCACAATCGACAGCAGGCGGCGATTGCCCATATTAGGGACTTCACGTTGGGCAGTCGAGACCAGGCAATAACCTGCCGCTTCGGTGTAGCCGGTTTTCAGGCCATCCACTGTCGGATCGCGGAACAGCAGCAAATTGCGGTTGCTGCTGTTGGCAGCAGGGGTGCCGGGATAGCGGTACTCCTTGGTCGAGTAGTAGTGCATGTACTCAGGAAACTCGCGCATCAGACTGGTGGCCAATGTGGCCAGATCGCGCGCAGTCGTCAAATGCCCTGGGGTGGTCAAACCCTCGGGATTCATATACTGGGTATTGTTCATGCCCAAAGCTTTGGCTTGGTTGTTCATCAGTTGAACAAAGTGCTCTACAGAGCCTCCAACGCCTTCGGCCAGTGCAACCGTCGCATCGTTGCCCGATTGCACAATCACGCCACGCAACAAGTCGTCCACTGGCACCTGCATCTTCGGGTCGATGAACATGCGCGAGCCTGGCATTTTCCACGCTCTCTCACTGACCGGCAGAGTTTGCTCCAACGTGATTTTGCGCGCACGCAGCGCGTCAAAAACGATGTAGGCCGTCATCAATTTGGTCAAAGAGGCTTGCTCAACCGGAGCGTCAATGTCTTTGGCAGCCAGCACCTGATTGGCCGTCACATCGAGCAGTAGGTAGTTTCTTGCCGCGATCTCGGGCGGCGAAGGCCATTGAGCATGGGCGGCCACAGCCACCACAGATGCGGCCACCAGCGCGGCCGCACGGATCCAAGCCATTCGCAATAACTTCATGGTTTTCAACTTTTTAATAGCAAACAAAATAAACAAAAATGGGATTTGGCGCAGCACACAATCTGCCTTGCTTCAAGCTAGGGCAGCTGCAGCCTGAACACCAGCGATATGGCGCACCACCAACTCTTTGAGCTGGACCTGTCGGCCATGGAAAAAGTGCTCGCCACCGGGAATGACAGTCAAGGGCAAAGATTGTTCCCTGGCCCAATCCATCACGGGCGCCAAAGGCACGGTGTCATCGAGCTCGCCATGTACCGCCAAGCTGCGGCTATGCAATTCCTGCGGGATCGGCTCTACCTTGAAGCGGCTGGCTGCCGTGCCAACAAACACCACCGCACGAATATCACGCTGGGCATGCAGCTGCGCCAGCACGCGGCTGGTGACATAGGTACCAAATGAAAAGCCAGCCAAGATCAAAGGCCCTTGCGGCGCCACTTGCTCAATCACTTTGAGCAAATCTTCTGACTCACCAATGCCGTGGTCATGCTCGCCAGCAGACTGGCCCACGCCTCTGAAGTTAAAGCGGTAGGCATCCCAACCGGTAGCCACCGCAGCACGCGCCAAGGTTTGCACGACTTTGTTATTCATCGTTCCAGCAAACAAGGGATGGGGATGGGCAATGATGGCTGCCCCAAGCGGAGGCTGGCCGTCCAAGCCAGCAGGGTCTTTCAGTGCTTCGATGGCGCCTGCAGCGCCCTCAAGGGTCAGGTGTTCGGTTTGGGCGTTCACAGCGGCGATCGATCTCTCAGGTTCTGTCATGCAGCAACACGCCATGCGATTGGCCCCAGCGCGTTGTGCTGCTTATTCAAAAGAGTGTACTAGCAAGCGCCTGTGTGTGCAGCCAGCTCGGGACCTTTACATGCCAACTGCCACATTTGTAACGCTTTCACACGCACTACACGCAGACCAGAGCTGCCACAAAGGATCAGCTCTGCGGTGCACGCATGTTTTATTGAGCGCTGGCCTCAGGGCCAGACTCGGCCGCTGCTGCCTGCTCAGCAGTGGACTCTGAGGGGGACGGCTCCAGCACGGCTGGCGCTGCGCTGGGTTCGGCTGCTGGCTCGTCCATCACTGGAGCGGCACCGGGTGTGTCTGGGCTGATGACTGCAGGTGCAGGCTCTGCAGGTTCGGGTTGGATCCCGGCATCGCCAACAGCCGGTGTTGAGGCATCGGTCTTGGCATCGGCATCACCACTGGCTTGCACCGGCGCTTGTGCTTGAGGCAATTCTGGCGGCTCAATACGCAGCAAACGGCCATCTTCGCCATCAATAAGCACATACAAGAAGCCATCCGGGCCTTGGCGCACATCACGCACGCCATGGCCAGGAGCGACCGTCAACCAGTCTTCTTCAATGACTTTGTCATTGTCAATTTTCAGACGAATCAATGCACCATGCGCCATGGAGCCAAGAAAAAAGCTATTTTGCCAATCTGGACCATAGCGGTCGCTGCTGAGATAGGTTAGTCCCGATGGTGCAATTTCATCACGCCAATAATGGACTGGGGCCTCCATGCCTTGGCCAGAGGATTTGCGCGCGCCAACGTGGTGGCCATAGGTCATGATTGGCCAACCGTAATTGCCACCGCCACGGATATGGTTGATTTCATCGCCGCCCTGCGGGCCGGCTTCGTGCGTCCACAGCTCGCCATCGGGCGTGATCACCGCACCCAAAGGATTGCGATGGCCCCAACTCCATGTCTCGGGCAAACCGCCGCGTTTATCAAAAAACGGATTGTCGCGATACGCACTGCCATCGGTTTGCAAACGCACTATCGAGCCCAAATGGTTGGTCGTGCGTTGCGCCTGATCACGTGCAATAAAACGCTCACCCAAGGTCAGAAACAAAGAGTTGTCGTGTGCTTGGGCAATACGACAACCAAAGTGCTGGTCGCTGCGCACGCTAGGCGATTGCTGGAACAGGGTTTGCACCTGCTCCAACCGGTCTTGCCGCTCGTTCAGTTTGGCAGACGCCAAAGCGGTTGTTGTGCGGTTGCCGCCGCTGCTGGCATCGGCCTTGGCAAAGCAAAAATACAATTGCCGATTGGCGTCAAAATCACGGTCTAGCACCACATCCAGCAGGCCGCCTTGCCCACTGAAAGCCACCTCAGGAATGCCGAGAATTGGCGCCCCAACACGGCCATTGGCATCGACAACGCGCATCACGCCCTCTTGCTGCGCCACCAAGTACTCGCCATTGGGCAAGAATGCCACGGCCCAGGGATGCTGCAAACCAAACGCTATTTCCGTGAATGCCACCGTCTCGGCATCAGTGGGATTGAAGGTCGACGGCGTTTGCGCCCAGCCCGAGCCCATGGCTGCCAGAAAGGCGATTGCTGCAACCCGGCGCAGCGTCTGTCCCTGTTTGGCGAGTTGGGCTTTTAGGCAGGTGCCCATGGCCTGAGTCATCCAGCGTTGTTCGTTGAAAAGCGAATTGTGCATACCTCTCTTCGCAGCCACAGGCAAGCCCATTCCAAATGGCCAAGCAAGCCTGCCGCTGCGCTCAAGTCGTCAAAAGGAGTGCATCGTAACGCACAGCCATTGGAGTTCCTGATGAAAGGCCATGCGATTTATCCGAAAAGGCTAGCGCACTTGCGTTAAATCTGATTTAGTTTATGAGTCAGCATGCAGACGCCATCCCCCAGTGCGGCGCATTGACTGCGTTGGCCATCCAGTGATAATCCTTCATTGCTCGGTCTCCGCTGACCTCATCTACACTGCATACCATGACTACTATGAATGGCTTGATTGAAGCGTTTGCCGTCCCCGCAGACCCGCAACTACAGGTACCCAATTTGTCTGCCGGCCAATGGGCCAGCTTGGCCAACTTCCTCAGCCCTGTCTCATTGGGCGAGAGTCAAATCGTGTTCCAACGCGGTCGTGAGGAATCGAGTTTGTACTTTTTAGAAAGCGGAAAAATCGCAATCCACTATGAAAATGCGCAAGGCCAATTGCGCATGGGCCTGGTTGGGCCAGGAGCTGTGTTTGGTGAGGCGAGCTTCTTAGGCAATATGCTGCGGCAGGCCACGGCGCAAAGCATGGCACCAGGCAAAGCCTGGGTGCTGACAGTTTTGAAGTTCCGTGAGATGCTCACGCGAGACTCTGAGTTGGCTTTGAAGACGATCCAAATTGCAGCCAGCACGCTGGCCAGACGCAGCCGCGACGCACGCAAACGGCGCAGCATTGCATAAAGCCAGGTGATGTGCAGATGCCATCCGGCCCCAGCCAGATGTGATTTGACAACACAAATACGGTAATTGACATTCAAAAAGCCCTTGCTATTTTGTCAGCAAGGGCTTGTGAACGGGTGGACTTATGGCCGTTTAAGCAGCTTGGGTGGTGCTGGCAGGCTCGAGCTCATGCGGCGCAACCTTGGCGTCTGCGATGAACTGAGGGATTAATGAACCCACTACCATCGCTATCGCTGCGGCAAAGACACCGACCAGCTGCGGCGGGAAGTGCTCGGAAAAATCGCCCCACAGCGAGAAGAATGCCCACACGGCAATACCAAATACCACCGAAGCAACGGCGCCTTGGGTCGTGGCTTTTTTCCAATACAAACCAAACACCAAGGGCACAAAAGCGCCAACCAAAGGCACTTGGTAGGCCTCGGCCACCAATTCATAAATGGTTTTGCCTTCCATTGTGACCGCATAGACCAGCACCATCAAAGTAAAGACAGGCACTGAAATCCGCATCGCCCGCAGCGTTTGAGCATCGCTCATCTGCGGGTAGATGTTGCGCAGAATGTTCTCCACAAAGGTGGTCGATGGTGCCAGCAGGGTTGCCGACGTGGTCGAGGTAATCGCCGACAACAAGGCACCAAAAAATGCCACTTGCAAAATGAACGGCATGTGCTGCAGCACCAGCGTAGGCAACAAATACTGCGAGTCTTCAGCCAGAATGCGCAACGCCTGCTCTGGCATGATCAGCACGGCCGCTGTCACGATGAACATCGGCACAAAACCAAACAAGATGTAGAAAGTGCCGCCAATGATCGGACCGCGCGCTGCAGCATCTGCATTATTGGCTGCCATCACACGCTGGAACACGTCCTGCTGCGGAATCGAGCCCAGCATCATGGTGATCAACGAGGCAATAAAAAACATCCAGGCCTTGCCATCATCAAAGGCCGGGAACATTTTGAATTTACCCTCAACCGCCGCATATTCAATCACGCGCCCTGCACCGCCGGCCAGGTCAGCAGCAAACCAAGCAACGGCCAGCAAGCCCACAACGATCACAATCATCTGGATCGTGTCGGTCAGAGCCACCGACCACATGCCGCCATACATGGTGTAGACCAATACCACAGCGGTGCCGATATACATGCCGCTGCGAAAATCAATCGCGCCTTGTGAAAGCATGTTGAAAACCAGCCCCAGCGCAGTAATCTGCGCTGCCACCCAACCCAGATAGCTGAAGATAATAATCAGCGAGCAAACCACTTCAATTGTTTTGCCAAAACGCTGGCGGTAATAGTCCGCCAGCGTCAGCAGAGTCTTCTGGTAGAGCTTGCGGGCAAAGAACATGCCCACCAAGACTAGACACAAGCCAGCACCAAACGGATCTTTGACTACAGCGGCCAGACCGCCCTCGATGAACTCTGCCGAGACCCCAAGCACCAACTCCGAACCAAACCAGGTGGCAAACGTGACAATCGCCACCATGGAGACCGGCAAGTTCCGCCCCGCCAAAGCGTAGTCAGTGGCATTGTGCACCCGGCGCCCAGCCCATAAACCAATCGCGACAGACACTAAAAGATAAATAATGATGAAGGTGATCAGCATATGGAGCAATTCCCCAAGCGGTTGACAGCACAACCCTGAAGCAAGAAAAAGGCCGGATACCGCTTGGTGCACGCAAAAGCTTGCACAGCCTTGTATTCCGACCACCTTTAATCACTCTGCGCAAAGCACTAGTTTGCAGCTCGCAACCCGTTATTAGAACGCAGACCGCGCATTATCAGTAAATTTTTGACCGTTTTAAGCAAAAAACGCAAACCGCAGATACAGCTGCAGCACTAAAACACCGACGATGACCCCGATCGCACCGTAAATCAAAGTCTGCAAAAGCTTGTTGGTGCGCTTTTGCTCTGCAATCAAACGTTTGAGATCCAGGTCCTTGTCACGGCTGCCCTGCTCTAAAAAGTCTTTCACCAAGCGTGGCAAAGCAGGAAAGATCTGCGCATAGCGCGGCGCTTCGTTGCGCAGCTCCGCCCATAAACGTTTGGGGCCAACTTGATCGACCATCCACTTCTCAAGAAAGGGCTTGGCGGTGCTCCACAAATCCAACTCGGGATCCAACTGGCGACCCAAGCCCTCGATATTGAGCAAGGTTTTTTGGAGCAGCACCAACTGGGGTTGAATTTCCACCTGAAAACGGCGTGATGTCTGGAACAAGCGCATCAGCACAAAACCCAGCGAAATCTCTTTCAAGGGCCGGTCAAAATACGGTTCGCAGACCGTGCGGATCGCCGCTTCCAACTCAGCAACCCGCGTGTTCGCTGGCACCCAGCCGCTTTCCACATGCAACTCGGCAATGCGCTTGTAATCACGGCGGAAAAACGCCATGAAATTCTGCGCCAAATACTCTTTGTCGAAGTCCGTCAAGGAGCCAACGATGCCAAAATCCAGCGAGATATAACGCCCAAAACTGCGTGGATCGGTACTCACCAGGATATTGCCTGGGTGCATATCGCCATGGAAAAAGCCATCGCGGAACACCTGCGTGAAAAAGATCGTCACGCCATCACGGGCCAGGCGCGGCAAATCCACGCCTTGCTCACGCAACAACTCGACCTGGCTGATGGGCACCCCCTTCATGCGCTGCATCACCATCACCCTGGTGTGGCAAAAATCCCAGAAGATCTCGGGAATCAGCACCAAGTCGAGGCCTTCCATATTGCGGCGCAGCTGAGCGGCATTGGCGGCCTCGCGCATCAGGTCCAGCTCATCGTGCAAGTACATGTCAAACTCGCCAACCACTTCGCGAGGTTTGAGCCGCTTGCCGTCCGATGACAACTTCTCCAGCCAATTGGCCATCATGTGCATCAGCGCCAGGTCTTTTTCAATGACCTTGAGCATGCCTGGGCGCAGCACCTTTACCGCCACCTCATGGTGCTGGCCATGCTTGTCGGTCAAGGTGGCAAAGTGCACCTGGGCGATCGAAGCACTGGCTACTGGCGTGCGCTCAAACGTGGTGAAAATTTGCGCAAGCGGTTTGCCAAACTCTTTCTCAATGATGTCAACAGCCATCTGGCTGTCAAACGGCGGCACACGGTCTTGCAAAAACGCCAGCTCGTGCGCAATATCAGGCGGCAGCAAATCTCTGCGGGTAGAGAGCACCTGGCCAAATTTGATGAAAATCGGGCCCAAATGCTCCAGAGCTTCACGCAAACGCACGCCACGCGGCGCGCTCAGGTTACGCCCAAAAGTCAAAACACGCACAACAAACGCCACACTGGGATGGCGGAAGTTGGTCAAGACCATTTCATCCAAACCGTAGCGAAATACTGTCCAGAGAATCACCCAACCACGCAAAAACTTTGACATCGGCCCCGCTCCTTAACTTATGAAGCGCTGCGGCCAGGCGTGTCGGTCCTCGGAGCTGCTGCGGCATCGTCTGCTGCGCTGTCAGCATAAGCGCTTGTGCCTGCAGGCGCGTCAGTTGCCCGTGCGGCACTCAAGCCATCGACTTTGGCGACCGCACCTTGGGCAAAACGGCGCAGCTCTTGGGCCAGCTTGCTGCCCACTTGGCAGAGTTTATGGGCTGGTACATCGCCAATAATGCGGGCCAAATCGTCTTCCAAATCCCAGCGCACATTGTCAATGACCCAGTTGAGCTCACCGGCCAGCGCCACATCACCGGCGATGCGAATCGGCGGTTTGGTGCCGTTGACCGCACCTTTGAGCAACTGCGACACCGACGGCTCAGAGACTTCGAGCAGCAAGTCACTGCTGCTGTGGGCGCTGTCCAGATCAAGCAAGCCAGCCGGCGTAATGCGCACCTGGGCATTGAACTGGCGCCAGCTGATGTACACGCTCTTGCCTTGCTGCGTTTTCAAGCGCGCTTGCGCCTGGGGCTCTTGCTGCAAAACATGGTTGGCCAAAAGCACCATACGGCGTTGAATTTCCTCAACCAACCAAGGGGGCAAAGCCATGCTTTTGCCAAGACTGGAGGCGAGGTTGCTAAAAAATGAGAATGGGGACTGTGTTGCCATAGTCCCCATTGTCTCTGAATTTCAATCCTGCCCAAGATGAATGGGCTTGATAAGTGGTAGAGGCACCACGCCAGGCTGGCGCAATGCCACCCAAGTGCTTATTGCAAGGCTTGCAAACCGGCAACCAACCAGCCCGAGCCACCGTTGCGTGGCTTGGTCATGTTCCAGACTTCACGGAATGGTGCGGGACCAGCCATCGCATCTTCGCTGATCATGCCCGAGAACTCGACACTGGCCATATACACATCGTTGAGCTCTTCAATGCCCAGCAGCTTGGCATCCAAAGTGATCACGGCCGTGTGGTTTGGACGTCCGCTATTGGCAGCATCGCGCTCGGCAAGTTGCTGGCGAATTTCCACCAGCATCTCATCGGTCATCATTGCGCGCAGCGAGGTCAGGTCGCTATCGTCCCAGGCTTTTTGCAAACTCACAAAATTGCGTTTGGCTGCCGTCAAGAAACCTTCGGTATCAAAGCCTTGTGGCACACCCCAGCTTTGCGTGCCGCTCAGCGCAGAGCCGATCATCGAGCCGCCGGCCTGGTCGAATGGGCGCGCTGATGAGTCGTTGCCGACATTCATCGGGCTATAGCCTTGGGCCGAGCGGTTGGTCGCATTGTTGTTGCCGCCCATCGCACTGAATGGGTTGGCATTGCCAGCTTTGCCACCAGCAAATGCCCCTTGGGTCGCATTGCGGTTACGTGAGCGCATGATGAAGCCAATCACCGTCATCGCCACCAGGCCCAGCAAGAGCAGCATCAAAATATTGCCAAACTCTTCACCCAGACCCAGGGAGCTGGCCAACCAGGCCAGACCCAAACCAGCAGCCAGACCACCCAACATGCCCATCATCGGGCTGCGTGGACGCGCTTGGGCATTGGCTGCAGGATTATTGGCCGCAGCTGGTGGCGTGGCTTGACGCTGTTGTGTTACGTTGCTGGACTGGCGACCTACTGAGCCGCCACCGCCCATGCGGCGAGCTTCCGCATCAATGTGAACAAACATCAAGCTCACAAGAAACAAGGCCGCAAAGAACGAGCCTAGCTTTTTCATCGTTAGTGTCATTGTCTCTCTCCTTAGAGTCTTAAAAACAAGGCGCATCTGGCGCATAAACAGTGCTGTGTCATCAGGGGGTTGACAACAGATGCCGCTATTGTTTCAAAATACAAATACCCATTGTTTTTTTCAGGGTTGACACAGCGCTAAGTCGCGCGGCTCTAAGAGCCTGATCAAAATCTTCCAACGCAAAAAACCAGCCACAATCGTTTGAAACCGAGGGCGGCACATAGTGCAAAACACATCATCAACGCCTTCAAACTGGAAACAAGCCTGGCACTGCCTGGCACAAGGGCCATACGCATTGCGTTACGCACAGGCCTCGCTATAGCGCATCGCAGACATACAATTGTCGATTTAACGCTCCTACAGTGTCCACCACACAGCGGCGCTGGGGCGATTCAGTGAAGAGAGACAAAGTGCATTCGAAAGACGCTTCAGCCCAGGCTATGCCTTGGATACCCCAGGCGCCCGACAGCAAAACGCTGCGTATCAGCCGCATTCTGCAAACCACGCAGCTGGTCACGGGTTTGATTTTCATCCCCATCTTGTTTTTGCTTTGCCGTCGACTGCCAGTGCATGTGGGCTGGGAAAACGGGTTCTTTGAAGTGCTTCAAAATGTGGTGCTTGGCGTGGGCATGCTGGCTTCGCTGCTAATGGCGGTTCTCAGGCGCCAGCATGTGCAGCGCAATTTCTGGCTGGGCATCAGCTTGGTGTGGCTATTGATGCTGGGGCGTGAGCTGTCCTGGGGTGCGGTCTTTTTAACGCCTGCGGGCTTTGGCCCCATCAGTGGGCCGTACTTCAGCTCGCAGTTGCTGCCATACCGCCCAGCGATTGCCGCCATCGGCTTTGGCATCCTGGCCATCGCATTGCTGTTGATCGCACTGGCCAAGCCATTGGGCTTGCTGCGCTGCGCTTGGCAGCGCATTGCCTTGCTGCCTTGGGCCTATGGCCTGTGCATGCTGATCAGCGCGGCAATAGGCACGGCGGCCGAAGGCAAGCTTGGCAGTTTTGGCCATGACTGGAGCAACGCCCAAGTGGTTGAAGAAGGCTTTGAGCTGCTGGCCTATTACTTTTTGCTGCGCGCACAAATCTGGAGTTTCACACGCTGGCTCAAGCCCTGAACTAGGGCTTGTTTTCAGCCGATTGCACCGCCCCCTCTTTGGCCTGCTGGACAAACACCACGGGCAGCACCAACTGCGCTTGCGCGCCCGGGCCGTCTGTGCGGTTGGCCAGGCTGACTTCACCCTGATGGATGCGCATCACCTCACGCACAAAGGCCAGACCCAAGCCCGTGCTTTTTTGTCCGGTCTCTGGTCTGGGCAAAGAATAAAAACGCTCAAACAAATGACCCAGCGCATAGTCTGGCACGCCTGCGCCTTCATCGCGGATACGGATGATTTGGCGCATGCCCGCAGCGGGCGACTGCTCCAGCGCAATCTCAATCTGCACCGTGCTGCTGGTGGGCGAGAAGTCCAGCGCGTTATCCAGCAAGTTGCCCAGCGCTTGCTGCAGCAAGAACGGGTCGCCCTGCACAGCCGCATGCTGGGCTTGGGGCTGCACTAGTACACGCACAGCAATCGACCGGCCTTGGGCACGGCTGGCGCGTGATGCCACAACCGACTCCACCCAGGCTTGTGTGCCCAACACACTGGCCGAGGCCGGTTGCTGCAATTGCTCGACGCGCGCCAGCACCAAAAGTCGATCAATCACCAATTGCAAGCGCTGGGTCTGCTCCAAAATGGTGTCAACAAATTCCAGTTGCACAGCCTCGGGCGCGCCTGGCAGCAACTCTGCACTGGCACGAATGGCCGTCAACGGGCTTTTCATCTCGTGTGTAAGGCTTTGCACATACTGCTCAACATACTGCTTGCCTTCGAGTTTTTCGCGCATATTCTCCAGCGCCCAGGCCAGCTCCGTCAGTTGCCTGCCACCCGAGGTGGGCAATTGCGCGGGCTCGCCATCTGCCACCTTGCGGGCGTAATTGCGCAACTGGTTGACCGAGTGGCTCAGCCACACGGTAAACAGCAAACCAATCGCACCCGAGGCCAGCAACAAAATCAGGCCCAACTCGCGCACCCGCTGGCGGGCATTATTGGCATAGCGCAGCACTGTGCGGGTCGGCTTGCCCAGCGACAGCACACCAATCACCTGGCCAGAATAGAGAATGGGTGCGGCGACAAACATCACCGAGCTGTTTTCATCGTCGGCAATATCGCGGGTGCTGCGCGCGCCGTATTCACCGCGCAGCGCCAGATACACATCGCGCCAGCGGCTGTAGTCCTTGCCAACGTCCTGGAACTCGGAGTCGAACACAACAATGCCTTTGGCATCGGTGATGTAGAGCCGCAAATCGACACTGTCTTTGAGGTTGCCGTGGATACTGGCCGCCAAGGGCCTCACTTTGGCGCTGCTGACCGCACGCAGCAAATCACCTTGTGCCAGCGAGCCATAAGCCAATTGCGGCGCAATGATCTCTGCGAGCAAATTCGCACTGTCGACCAATGCGTCTTCCGCGCCTTGGCGCACACCGGGCTCTACCTCGCGCGAGAAAAAACTCAAAATAAACCATGCAGCCAAGCCGACGATTAAAAAATACCCGACGAACAGCCGAATTGCAAAGCTCATAGACGGATGCTGTAGCCCATGCCGCGATGGGTTTCAATCGGATCGAGCGCCACTGCCGCTGCAGCCTCGACGCTGCGCAGCTTGCCGCGCAGCGTTTTGATATGGGCATCCACCGTGCGCTCCAAGCTCTCCTCAGCGTCAGTCCAAACCTGCTCCATCAACTGGCTGCGGCTGAAAACGCGCCCAGGCCGTGCCAGTAAAGTGGCCAAGAGCCGGTATTCATAGCGAGTCAGGCTCAGCCATTGGCCATGGAACGCAATGCGCAAGCCCTCTTTATCGTGCGTGAACGGCGCTTGCTGCACAGCCTTCGCGGTGGTGCTGAACAAGGCCTCGCTGGCGGGCTGCAGCGTTGGCTGCTCTTTGGCACTGCGTTTGTTGGTGCGCCGCAAAATCGCACGCACGCGCGATGCCACCTCGCGCGGGCTGAATGGTTTGGAGACATAGTCATCTGCGCCAATTTCCAGCCCAACAATGCGGTCAACCTCATCGCTGCGGGCGGTCAAGAACAGCACCGGCACATCGGATTGCCTGCGAATCGTGCGGCATAAATCAAAGCCACTGATATCGGGCAGACCGACATCAAGCACCACCAGCGCAAACACAGGAGCAGCAGCACTGGCCTGCAGGTCTTGCTGCAAAGCAGCCAGGGCCGCTTGACCTAGCGACTCCCACTGCGTCTCAAAGCCCTCGGCCTTGAGTGCATAGGCAAGGGTTTGCGCAATTGCAGGCTCGTCCTCAACGATCAGTATTCGCTCACTCATAGACACTCGATGGCAGCGGCCCAAACGCACACCAGTAGCCCGCGGCGCGGTCCGCCCCGGAATTTAAAAGAAAGAATAAAAACAGCGAAACGGGACTTTGCGCTCGGCCCAAAAATCTGCTGCATCGCGGAAGATATCCAGCAGCTGCTCACGCATTTCCTTGTCAAACTTGACGCTGATCGGAATGTGTTCCAGCACCAGCAAAAAGCCCGGCTGCTGACCCGCTTTCAAAATGGTGCTGGTCAAGCAGTCGTAGAGCGCATCCAGGTTGCGGCCAAAATAGGTCGACAGCAAGAACTGGTTGGATATTTCCTCAAGAATGCGTTGTTTGGTTGTCGCTTCTTCCAGCTCTGCATACAGAAAATGCTGCCCCCACAACTGCGCTACCGCCTGCAAGTCGGCTGGACTGAATGCCCTGATCGACTGCACCATATTTGGGCGCACAGTTTGTTCGATGCGTGCAGCCAACTCCGGCACCGTTTCGCCCAACTCAAACGTGGGGGGCAGGGATGGCAACAATGTATCGTCAGGGTCTCGCATAAATATAGGCTGCTAATGAACGGGCGCACGCACAGTCCACAGATGGACTGGCAGTAATGCCCGCCTGATTGTGTTGTTGGACATTGTGTCTGAGAATCCCACTTCGATGTGAAATATGCAAGTGAAGTTCCGGGTTAGTCATAGCCATCCGGTGGAGCCGAGCGATCCATTGTGCCCCGGCCATCACAGAAAGCTGGCCTAGCGCAGGCAACATTTGCATTGTTTGTCAATTGCGGGCCCACAAGGCGGCCAAGCAAACACCCATGCCAGCCCTTGAACACACGCCCTGCAAAACCCTTGCTGCTGGAATGGGGCGGTATCGAGCTGGGCTGCGAGACGTCGCCAGCCAAACATTGCAAAGATTTGGCATTTTCGCGCTCGTGTCATGATGTTGTCAAAATAACTCCATAGTGTGACGGCCTGTTACATTCTCTACAGCCCAACACCTATGTCCCGCCATTTGATGCCAGCCGCCGTTCTGGCGTTTTCAGCTGCAGCCACGCCTGCAGCCTATGCCCAAACAACGCCCTCGCTGGTGGTGGATTTCGTGTCCATCATGAGTCCGGTATCTGCTGCGCCCGTGCCACTGGGTCCGCTGGCCTTGCTTTTAAGTGTGCTGGCCATTGGCTTGGCCGTGTTGCTGGGCAAACGCAAAGGTCCCAGCCATTGGCTGAGCCTGCCCGTACTGGCGGCTGTGGTCGGTCTCGGCTTAAGCCAACCTGACAGCACACAAGCAGAAATGGTGCAGCGCACACTGGACTTGCAAGCCAGCCCAGCCAGCCTCGCATTGAATACCCAGATCAGTGAACGTTTACTCGTGCGCAACACGACCGGCCAGGCGCTGCGCATCACCAGCCTGGGCCTGAAAGACGGCACAGACACCATGCGCTTGTTCACCCCCAACGACACCAATGAGGCAGTGGCCTGCAAAAGCGGACTGGTCTTGACAGCCAATCAAGCCTGTGCAATTGAAGTGGTGGTGTCAGAGAATTTTGTACTGCAGGCCGGCAGCTTCCTCCAAGTCAAACTGCGTGACCTGCACCCAACGCAGCCTGCAGTCGGCTACGACCAGATTTACTACCACTTGGCCCGCAAACAGCCAGACCTGAACCGTTTCGCAGAGGGCACAACCAACTACACGCGTCAGATAGAGCGCACAGAACTCAAGCGCGCGCAAGACTACTGCGAAGACACTGGCCGCAACAGTGCAACCGACTATGTCGCTCGCTCAGTGTCTTTGATCAATGGCACTGGGTTTTCCTGCACCGTGAGCGAAGCCAATGTCGACGCCAGCAAACTGAAAACCGTGGTGGTCGGCCCGAACGGCCAGCTTTACCTGACCGATGGCCACCACACCTTCACCACCCTGTGGGAGCTCAAAGATGGCGGACCAGATCTGCCTGTGTTTGTGCGCGTCGCAGCCAACTTCAGTGACAACCCCGACCTCAGCAGCTTCTGGAGCCAAATGCAGGCCAATAACTACGTGTGGTTGCGCGATGCAAATGGCGCAACCATCACGCCTGCGCAATTGCCCACCAGCCTGGGCTTGGCTACTCTGGCCGATGACCCGTACCGCTCCTTGGTCTACTTAACCCGTGACATGGGCTATAAAAACTCCGGCGTGCCCGAGTTTGCCGAGTTTTACTGGGGCATGTGGCTGCGCGGTCAAGGCCTGGACGTGAACGACTACGACTTGCGCGACCTCACGCCAGCAGGCGTGGTGGTGGTCAGCCCAAACCATGAAATCGCCGACACCGGCAGCACCACCAGCTACGTCGCCGCCGTGCGCGATGCCGCCTTGTTGATGCGCCAACTCACACCAGGCGCAGAGATTGCTCCAGGCCTGACCGGCACCCAGTTTGGCCAGAACACCAGCGCCATGACGCAAAACAACTGGGACACCTTGCTTCAAGAAGAAGTCTGGCAAGACGACGCACGCGAATCCGACAACCGCTACCGCAATGGGGGCAAAGCCTGGTATGCCACCGGCTATCGCTTATGCGGTGCGCCTGCTGACAATGCCGATTGCTGGCAAACAAACATGATCGTGGACCACACTGCCACGCAATAACACCCCCAATAACACCCCCGTCTCGATGCGCAAACACCCTGCCCGCATGCTTTGCTGGCAGGGTGTTTTATTGTCCAACGTACACGCAGAGGCCGCCTTGGTGGGCGTTGGTTTGAGCCAACCTTCTGGCATCCACGCCAAGCCAGCGCGCGCGTTCGCTCTAGATCGCAGCCGTTCCCTGCGCACAAGCCCCAACACAAGCACGTTTCCAGAACAGAATCCATTCCACGCACTGGGGTCAACAGCCAATTCTGCGCTGGGCGCTGGCCTCGATAGAGTGATCTCAAAGATCCATACTCTTGAACAAACCCCATTGATGCCAACCGCATACAGCACTGAGGAGTGCGCCAGCAAGCATCGGAGCCACGCTCTCTTGGTGCCTCATGGGACCGGTTGATCGCACCAGCGATCAGACAACGGTAAAAAAAGACACTCCAATGCTGTCCCTATAATCAGTCTGCACCACCGCTCAGCCCGCTGATGCCTGTAGCCCACAGGTTCTGAGCCCCGTTTCTGCGCCGGAGGCACTATGGCACGCATTCCCTTGAACACGGTCTCTGAAACCATGTTGTGGACACTGCACAACCGTGCCTGTGAATCGGTACGCGAGGATGCATTTTTCCATGACCCGCATGCAGAGCGCATTTACCAAGCGATTGACTACCCGTTTCAGCGGCATTTTGGCCCACCTGACTCCTCGCATGCGGCCAGGGCGCTGGTATTTGACCAGGTGATGTCTGCATGGCTGGCCCAGCATCCGAACGCTTGGGTTGTCGAGCTGGCCTGCGGGCTGGAGACACAATGCCTGCGCCTGGACAATGGTTGCGTCAACTGGCTCTGTGTCGACCTGCCCCAAGCCATGGACTTTCGCGAGCAATACATCCAGCCGACCGAGCGCCTGCGCCATTGGCGGGGCGATGCGCGTGATACCGCCTGGCTCGATGAAATTCCGTTCAACGCCCCGCTGTTTGTCAGCGCCCAAGGCATGCTGATGTATTTCACAGAAGCCGAGGTGAGGGCCTTGCTGCAAACCATTGCCGCCCGCTTCCCACAAGCGCACATCATGTTTGACACGGTGCCGGCCTGGACGGTGGCGGCCACACAAAGCCCGACCGGCCTCTGGAAAACCGGGCATTACCGCATCCCAGCGATGCACTGGGGCGTCAGCGGCAACCATGCGCCGTTTTTGCTCAAACAATGGCTAGGCCAAGCCACGCAGGTGCGCTGGCTGCCCTACCCGTATTACCGCGCTTTGCCCGCCTGGTATTTCAGCTGGATCAAAGCCTGGCCCTGGGCCCATGACCTGATGCCGGGCATGCTGCACGTAGCCTTAGAGAACGCAATAGCGGAGTCTTAAGAACCGATGCAAAGCGTGCAGACAGGTGGACAATTGCGCGCTTTGGCTGCAAAAAACAGCGCCAAGGCGCATAATTTCGCCCTATGACACAGAAACAGCGCATCGTAGTAGGTTTGAGTGGCGGCGTCGACTCCGCCGTCAGTGCTTGGCTTTTGAAACAGGCCGGGCACGAGGTCGTGGGCATCTTCATGAAGAACTGGGAAGATGACGACGACAGCGAGTTTTGCTCCAGCCGCCAGGACTTTCTGGATGCAGCAGCCGTGGCCGATGTGATCGGCATTGAGATTGAGCACGTCAATTTCGCCGCTGAATACAAAGACCGCGTGTTCGCCGAGTTTCTGCGCGAATACCAGGCTGGCCGCACGCCCAACCCCGATGTGCTGTGCAATGCCGAGATCAAGTTCAAAGCCTTTTTGGACCATGCAATGCGCTTGGGCGCCGAGCGCATCGCCACTGGCCACTATGCGCGCGCGCGCCTGAATACAGCAACCGGCCTGCATGAATTGCTCAAAGGCCTGGACCCGAGCAAAGACCAAAGCTATTTTCTGCACCGCCTGTCGCAGGCGCAGCTGTCAAAAACGCTGTTCCCGGTCGGTGAGATCCACAAAACCGAAGTGCGCCGCATTGCTGAAGAAATCGGTCTGCCCAATGCCAAGAAAAAAGACTCCACGGGCATTTGCTTTATTGGCGAGCGGCCATTCAGAGATTTCCTCAATCGCTATATCGCCCACCAACCCGGCGCCATTGTCGACGAACAAGGCCGAAAGATTGGCAACCACGTTGGGCTGTCGTTCTATACCTTGGGCCAACGCCAAGGCCTGGGCATTGGCGGCGTCAAAACCAAGGGGGAGCCACGCGGCGGTGGCGAACACCAGCCCTGGTTTGTTGCGGTTAAAGACTTGCCGCGCAACACCTTGCAAGTCGTGCAAGGCCATGACCACCCTGCCTTGCTGTCACCCACGCTCAATGCTGGCCAAGCGAGCTGGATTGCCGGTCACGCCCCAGCCGCTGGCCAATACGGTGCCAAAACCCGCTACCGCCAAAGCGATTCGGCCTGCACGCTGACAGCGTCTGCGGGCGATAGTGCACGTTTTGACTTGTCGTTTGAGCAGCCACAATGGGCCGTCACGCCCGGTCAGTCGGCTGTGCTGTACGACGGCGATGTGTGCTTGGGCGGCGGCATCATTGAACATGCTGCACCCATGGCGACTTTGGCTGCGCCACTGCCGCCAAGCCATAAAAAGCCAGCCAAGAAGAGCCGTAGCCCAGCAGCGCATTAAGCCAGCTGCTCTTGCGCCAGCTGCAGCCATTGCTGCGCCGCTGGCGATAACTGGCGGTTGCGCGGCCAAGCCAGCGTCAACTGCCACACCGTGCCTTCGGCCGGCACCAAAGGCACAAAGCGGATTTGGGCCTGCTGGCGGTTGGGCACCATGACCTCAGGCAAAAACGCCACGCCATAACCGGCTGCCACCAAGGCCACGACAAAGTCAATCTGGCCGCTGTGGGTGGCTTCTTGCGGCTCAAAGCCCTGCAAACGGCACGCATGCTGCAATTGCGCATTCAAGGCAAAACCTGCTTCAAAAAAGATAAACGGCGTATCGGCCAATTCGGCCAATGCAATTTCGCTGCGATGGGCCAGCGGATGGTCCAAGGCCACGACTGCCATCAAGCGGCTTTGGAACACGAACTGCGTCTGCAAAGCCTCAGACACCGGCAGCAGGGTAGCGGCCAGCTCAATCTCGCCAGCAAGCAGCAATTGCTCCAAATGGCGGCTGCCATGCTCTTCCAGGTGGATCTCAATGTTCGGAAAACGCTTGCGGTAAGTCACAAACAGCGGCGCAAACAAATTGGCACTGCCAATTGGCGGCAAACCCAGCCGCAGCACACCACGCTGCAAACCCTGTAACTGGTCCAACTCGTTTTGCATGCGTTGCAAATCATCGAGCACACTGTGCGCATGGGCCAGCACAATCTCACCCGCGGCCGTTGGCTTGATCGGCGTGACTTGGCGTTCTAACAACACCACGCCCAGCTCTTGTTCGAGTTGCTGGACCGCCTTGCTGACCGTTGACTGGGTCGCATGCGTGAGCTGGGCCGCTGCGGTAAAGCTGCCAGTGCGCACGACTTGCACCAGCATCTCGAGTAAACGGGTACGCATGATTTTTTTGAATTCCAAAATTGAATAGATATTATGAATAATATTCCTTTTGAGAATTACAAGCAAAGGCGTATCGTTGTGCAATGCAACAAATTTCCCTAGCCTCCAGTCGCCAAACCGTGCAGCACTGGATCTCCAACGCCAAAGAATTTTGCCAGCTTCGCCCCTGCGAGATGGCGCAAGCCATTGGCCGCTCAACCTGGTTTCAAATCGGCCTGTTGATTGGCATTTGGTGGCTGGCCGCGCAATTGGCCGCTGGCTTAGGTGTGCCGCAGCTGGGCAATGTGTTCGGCATGGCCGGCCTGTGGCTGCTGCTGGTCAACAACCGCATTCATCTCAAACGCGTGCAAGCGGGTGCTCACTGGCTGATCAAGCACATGTTGCTGTTTTTTATTCCCGCTGTGCTGGTCGTGCTCGACCACCAGGAGTTGCTAGGCTGGGTTGGCGTGAAGCTGTTTGCCATCATTGTGTTGGGCACTTTGACCGTGATGGCCTGCACCGCCCTGAGCATTGAATGGTATTTGCGCCTGGTGCGCCATCGCAAAGCCATGCAACGCCTGCGCCACCGCCAATTGCGCCATAGCAGCACAGAGGCCTGAATATGCTGAGTCACATCCTCTTGTGGTCGGGCCTGACGCTGGCCGTCTATGCCATCGCACGCCACTACTATTTGAAAACCAAGCGCTGGTATTGCTCGCCACTGCTGGTGTCGCCACTGGTCTTGATGGTGATCATGCTGAGTCTGCATGTCAGCTACCGCGACTACCTGCAAGCCACGCACTGGCTGCTGCTGATGCTGGGGCCGGTCACCGTCGCTTTTGCCGTGCCGATTTACGAACACCGCGCCTTGCTGCGCAAATACTGGGCCGTGATGGTCCTAGGCGCGTTTGTCGGCAGCGTGGTTTCGCTGCTGACAGCATGGCTGCTGGCCCGCGAACTGGACTTGCCGCCCTCCTTGCAGCTGAGCCTGATGCCCCGCTCGGTCACAACACCGTTTGCTGTGACCGTCTCGGACAAGCTCGGCGGCCTGCCTGATCTGACCTCGGCTTTTGTCATCATCACCGGTCTGTGCGGCGCAGCCTTGGGCAATGGCTTGCTGCGCTATTTGCGCCTGAACTCAGGCATTGCCAAAGGTGCCTCATTTGGCATGGGTGCACACGGTGCTGGCGTAGCCCGAGCCCAAGAGCTGGGTCAGGAAGAAGGCACGGTCGCCGGTTTGGTGATGATCCTCGCAGGACTGATGAATCTGGCTCTGCTGCCCATTGTCCAAGCGGCGCTGCAAGCGGCCGCTTAGAGCCACGAACACCACCACAGGCGAGCGCGTCGCAGCTCGCTACCACCTGCCAATGCACCATGCCAGCAGCGCACAATTGCCCCCGCATGGCCCTTGGTTGCTGCAAGGCCTTTAAGGGCCGACTCCTCTATTTATGCAGGCCGCGCAAGGCACCGACGGTGGTGGATAGACAACGAGCGCCATAGCAACTTGAACGAACCACAGCCTTTGCCCCAGGTACGGCCTGGCAAGCTATGCGGCACGGCAATCGCAGCTTGCGGTTGCATGCCAAAGAAGCCATGCAACGCTGCTACAACCAAGCTCTACAACGGCGTATCCAGACCGCGTTAGCGGCCCTTAATGAACATCCCTTCTGCCCGAATACGGCCAGCAGTGGGATCACTGAATCTGAAGCTGGGGAATTCACCATTGCTATGCGGATGCAGCAAATCGTTGACACAAATGTAAAATTCGTGATTAAATGAAATATAAATCACTAATTATTGGATGCAAATGTACAAATATTTATGCTTACTGCCGCTCTCCTTGTGTATTACTGCAGGAGCTTGGGCGGACACAGTCACGGGAACACTCACTGTTTATGACAAAGAGATTCTTACATGGAAATCCGATGACCTAAAATATGCAGATGGAACCTCATACAGTCAAAATCCTCAGTATTTAGTATGCATGGACAAAACATCGCCAGGTTACGGGAATGGTGGCACATTTAGCTTTGAGGGGAAAGCAGACATTAACGTTTTTTTAGGGTCACCAAACCCAGGAGAAGCTGGCATTGCCGCTATGCATTGGCTTTTCGATAATTATTATGAAAATTACAATGACTTAAATGTCCACTATCTAAAAAGGCGGGCTTTTCAATACGCTGTTTGGGAGCTGGGAAATGATTACAATGGGGATATTAATAGTATCGATGCAAACAATGGAAATGTAAAAGCTAGCGGCACTGATGAAATCACCTATTATGGCCAACTTTTTCACGATACGACTAAAGAAATTCATGCAGCTATGCATCAGTCGCTTGTTGGTTTACCTACAAGCTATCGCTCGAAAAAATATGATATTAGTTTCTTGAAGACAACTGATCAACCGCACCAGTCCTTAGTCGCATTCAATGTAAAAAACACCCCGCCCTTACCTCCAACAACAACTCCTGTTCCAACACTTGGAGAATGGTCTGTTATCTCATTAACGCTAGGGGTAGGGTTATTCGGATTTATCAGATTGCGCAAAAAACACCAATCTTAAAAGGTAATGCGCAGCAGTATTGAACCGTATAAACGGTAGCCAACCGCACGAGCCATTCAGTAACTATCGCATCACGGCAAGAGTTTGGGCGAAATCAAAAAAGCATCCGCCCACCCAAAGATAGCACATATAGTTACAAAATGGCCTTGCCACTGGGCCTAGAACGAGAAATTTTTGATGGGCTTGTCGCTTCGATGAAGCGCAAGCCTCCACGGGCAAAGTGCCCAGCCTACTGACACATGCGCTCAACGAGCAATTTGCTGGGCAGCATGGCGCGACGATGGCCTGCTAATCATGGTTGAACTGGGACTTGGCTGGCATCGCGCATCAATAGCACTATCGCTGCGCGACACACCTGGCACAGCAGGCCACTGACTCAATCAAGCTTGATGCCCACGCGTTGGATGACCTCGCCCCATTTGGCCCGCTCAGCTTGGCTGTATTCGAGCATTTGCGCAGCGGTACTAGGGGTGAGCTCCAAGCCCATTGAAATCAATTTTTCCTGAACCTCTGGGCTGTTGAGCGTATCCACCAGCGCGGTGTTGAGTTGATCCACAATCGCTTGCGGTGTTTTGGCTGGCACAGCCACGCCTTGCCAAGCATACGCCTCAAAACCATCCAGGCCTTGCTCTTGCAAAGTAGCAATGCTCTCAAAATTCTTCACGCGCTGCGCGCTGGCCACGCCAATCGGTTTGAGCCGGCCGGTATTGATGAACTGCTGGCCAATGGCTGTGTCCACAAACATGAACGGCACTTGACCGCCCACCACGTCTTGCACTGCAGGCGCCGCGCCGCGGTAAGGCACATGGGTCAATGTCAGGCCCGCCTGCAAACGCAGCAATTCCGTGGCCAAATGGTGCGGACTGCCCGCGCCTGGTGAGGCGAAGTTGGCCCCATCCTGGGTTTTGGCCCAAGCCAAAAACTCCTCCCAGTTACCAGCCGGCACCTTGGGATTGACCACCAGAATCAAAGGAAAACGCGCGCTCAATCCGACTGGAGCCAGATCCTTTTGGGCGTCGTAAGACAGCTTGGTGTAGAGAAAAGGATTGGCGGCCAAGGTCGCCGTATCGGCCGACAACAGCGTGTAGCCATCCGGCTTGGCTCTGGCAGTGTAATCTGCGCCAATATTGGTAGCTGCGCCGGGTTTGTTGCTCACGATAATGGGTTGCGCCAAACTCTGGCTCATGGCTTCGGCCAAAGTACGTGCAACCACGTCCGTGCCACCGCCAGCGGGATACGGCACAACCCATTCAATGGGTTTAGACGGGTAGGTTTGTGCCATCAGCACGGTGCTGCTCAAAGCCATGCAGGCTGCGCTGAGCAGCAATGCTGCGCGTCGGGTGATCTGGGTCATTGCTGTTCTCCTCAATTCAATTGATTGGTTGCTTGGACTCATAGCTGCGAGCACCTTATCGAGCAGGCCGCCACTCTATGAATCCCAACTATGGCTTGAGTACAAACTGAATGCCGCGTTCCCAGTAAATACCCTGAAGTTGCCCTGTCCCATAAAAAAAGCCGCCCACTGTAACCAGAGGGCAGCTTGTTTGTGTCAGCGCGCAGCGGCTGTATTAGGCAATCGATGCTTGGTAGATCGACTCAATCGATGCGTCCAGCGCTTGGTTGAACTCTGCATCGCTTTGCTTGGCCGATAAACCTTCGGTCAAAGCACGGCTGAAACTGGCGATCACGCCTTTGTTTTTGGCCAGTTTGATGTTGGCTTGCTCGCGGCTATAGCCACCCGACAAGGCCACAACTTTTAACACGCTGGGGTGAGCGACCAGTTCGTCAAAATAGCCATCGACCTCTGGCAGAGTCAACTTCAGAATTACGGGGGTGGCTGGATTGACTTTGTCCAGGCGCGCCAGCAAACCTTTTTTCAATTCAACTTCGATGGCTTCTTTGTCAGCGGCCTTGATGTCCACTTCTGGCTCAATGATAGGCACCAGACCGGCGTCCAGTACCTGCTGACCGAGTTCAAACTGCTGGTCCAGCACTGCAGCAATGCCGGCTGCATTATTGGCTTTGATGACAGAGCGCTCTTTGGTGCCAAACACACCTTTGGCTTTGGCACGGGCCAGCAAATCGGCCAGGCCTGGGATAGGCTTCATCAACTGCACGCCATTGGCCTCGTCGTGCAGGCCTTTGTCGATTTTCAGGAAAGGCACAACGCCTTTGTCGTCCCACAGATACTGGGCTGCACTTTTGCCGTTGAATTCACGCTCCAAAGTCATCTCAAACAGGATCGCACCCAACACGCGCTTGCCATCAAACGCAGGGCTGCTGACGATGCGCGTGCGCATCTGGTGCACCAGGTCAAACATTTGCGCATCGCCGCTGTACTCATTTTCTTCAATGCCATACAGCTTCAACGCTTTAGGGGTGCTGCCACCGCTTTGGTCCAAAGCGGCAATAAAACCTTGGCCGCTGGCAATGCGTTGGTGTTGTTCGGACGTGGACATGGTGCTGCCTCCTTGCAGATAAAACAAAAAACGAATGGTAAAAGAAGGTTCGCAAACTGCTTTTTGTGTGCAGATATCGCCTATGTATGCAGGGGTGCGGCACAAAGATCAATTCATAACGCATAACGCGCAATGCGTACAAAAATATGCCAGAGGATCAACCTCTGGCAAGCAGTGCATCTGACCCACCGGGCCAGCTAAGTTGCTATTTTAACGGGCAATCTCAGCGCTAACCTGCATATCCAGCACATAGACATAGCCTGATGCATCTGCTGGCGGGTTCTTGCGCTCATAACGGTTGACGCGCAAGACCGTGCGCAGCGAAGGGTCGTGTTTAAAGCCCTCTATCTCGTCATAGAACAATTCCCATGGGCCTGCACCCTGGCGCAGACCGTTTTCATCGAACGAGACGCGCCGCACCTCCAAACACTGGCGCGTGCGCACACCGTCATTGCAGCTGCGGGTATTAGGTGCCACTTCCAGAAAAATCTGCTCGGCGGCGCTGCCAAAACGTGTCTCATTGGTTGGCACGCCTTTGAACGACCATTGGCTGCCATTGGCAAAGGTCAATACCAAGCGTGGCGCAGCCGCGTTGCCACTGAGCTGCCAGGTCTTGACGCTTTCCAGCTCGGAGGCCATACGGTCTTCCAAACCCATCAAACGGCTATCCTCACACGCCATCATCGTGCGAAAGCCCGACTTGAAGCTGATGTTTTGGCCAGTGGTGCTGTAGGCGGCGTTCACGGCATTGCACAGGCCGCGCACAGACACTGTCTGCTCTTTGCCATGAAACGTCCATTGCACAGGCGCCTTCAGTGCCGCTTTGCCACTGTCATACCAGGCTTGGTCAGCGCCGCTGACGGCTTCAAGCTGCCAGTGGTAGGCCTGCAAAGTGCTTGCATCATTCATAGCGATTGCTGATGTACTTGTGTTGCTGACCGATTGGTCTTGCCGACCGTCGGCAGGCGTATTGCCATTGTTGCTGGCGCAGGCCGCCAAAGCACTGCAACAAGCCACGGTCAGTATCGTCTTCCATCCATAACGCATAGCATTCCTTTCGTCATTATTACTTGATTCATGTTCAACTGGGTGGTGCTCACACGCACATCACCGGAGAGTGCCTCTGGTAGGCCTGTTCAATGTAGGCCGGTCAGGTGATCAGATCCATCAGATTACTATGTGCAGCCAAAAGTGCAGGCCTGCGATCCGCCTAGAAATAATTTTTAACAATGGCGCGGTGTTGGCTGCCACCATGCACACCGCTCGCCCACCCTATTGTGTGGCTTTACAAGCCAATCGTAAACACGTTCCGGTGCCAGGATGGATTCAACCGAGCAGACGTCAAGGATAATCAGGCCTATGATGGCGCTGTGTGCACGCATGCACATGGGCCTTTGGAGCGTTTGCACTCAACCACTTCGTGCGCAAGCACTCCCATCCTTACCTTTGAATTGTCTGTTGTTAGGGTCAGCCGTGTCCGATATTTTGGAAAAAATCATTGCCGTCAAGCATGAGGAAATTGCCGCAGCGCAAAGAAAAATACCGCTTACTGCCATTCGCGCCGATGCAGAAAGCCGCATTCTGACGCGCGATTTCGCTGGCGCGCTGCGCAACAAAATCGCCAAAGGCCAGGCCGCGGTGATTGCCGAAGTCAAGAAAGCCAGCCCCAGCAAAGGTTTACTGCGCCAAGAATTTTTCCCCTCCGATATCGCCCAAAGCTATGCCGAAGGTGATGGCAAGACATCGGCAGCATGCCTGTCCGTTTTGACTGACAAGCAATTCTTCCAAGGCAGTATCGATTATCTCAAGCAGGCTCGCGCCAGTGTCGACCTGCCGGTATTGCGCAAAGACTTTATGGTCGCGCCCTACCATATCTATGAATCGCGCGCGATGGGCGCCGATGCCGTTTTACTGATTGTTGCAGCACTGGACGATGGCTTGATGGCCGAGATGGAAGCCATTGCCACATCTTTGGACATGGCGGTCTTGATTGAAGTGCACGACCAGGCAGAACTGGACCGTGCGCTGCGCCACCTCAAATCCCCTCTGCTAGGTATCAACAACCGCAACCTGAGAACGTTTGAAACTTCGCTGAACACCACGTTGAGCTTGAAAAAGAATATTCCAGCCGATCGCCTGCTGATCACCGAATCAGGCATTGGTACGCAGCAGGATGTGCAAACGATGCGTGATGCTGGTGTACATGCATTTTTGGTTGGTGAAACATTCATGCGTGCGCCTGAGCCAGGCTTGGCGCTGGCTGATTTATTTGGACCTGTTGATCAAGCTTAACGGCCATCTTGATCGAGACGCCTGCACCAGCTGTTACAAGGCTGCATATTTCTCACTGCGCGGAGCTTATGGACAGGCTCCGAGGGCAGCGCGTCGTACTGGTTCAGATCGGCTTGCCAAGCGTGGCCTTTGCCGATATGCGCACTGCCATAGACCATAAAAAAGTGTCCTGTAGCATGCACTGAGGCCAACTGCCTCAAACGCACCTACAGGACACTTGATTCGGTGAACACCACCGCTAGCTATAGCTTAGCCCTAGCGAACTCACCGCTACACGCCATCGCCCAAGGCTCACTCACCCACTGCAATAGTGTTGTTTTGCATGGCTTCAACCGCTTGGGCATGCACTTCTGCACGAGTGGTTTGACTGGCTTGAGGATTGATCACAACACGGTTATTTTTAGCGTCGCTGAACGTATTGTTGGCAATGGCTTCACGTGCCTGGGCTTGCACATCAGCACGGTTCACTGTACCAGTATTGGCATCAGAAAAATTAGCGAACGTTGGCTGTTCTCCAGACCATGGTTGTGCCGCTTGAGCCGAGACACCTACCAATGCAGTCATAGAAACTGCGACCACTGCCAAAACTTTATTAAACGATTTCATAGTATTACCTTTCAATGGCACCGTAATGTTGCATCGTCCACCACACACATTTCCGGTGCCTGAGCTGGTGGTGGTTGGTATCGTTTGATCGATGACTACAATGTACTATTCCAAAAACAATAGATAAATACCTAAAATTAATCCAAATAGTCTCGAAAATAGAAACAATCAAAGAGAACGCATACCAAATAGTTCGGGGTTAATCTCCGACTTTGATACGGTTGTTTTGCATTGCATCAACAGCCTCAGCATGCACTTGCGTGCGGGTAGTCTGAGTCGCTTGAGGATTGATCACCACCCGGTTGTCTTTTGCGTCGCTGAATGAATTGTTCGCAATGGCTTGACGTGCCTGGGCTTGGACATCAGCACGGTTCACTGAGCCGGTATTGGCGTAAGAAAAATCTTCAAACCTCGGCTGCTCACCAGACCAAGGTTGTGCAGTCTGGGCAGAAACGCCCACCAGTGCAGTCATAGAAACTGCCACCACTGCCAAAACTTTATTAAATGATTTCATAGTATTACCTTTCATTGGCACCGTGATGTCTCGCCATCCACCAAGCCGGCGCCTGGGTTGGTGCTATTGGCTATCGAGAATCGATAACTCAATGCACTTTTACAATCAACATGCACACCACAAGCGGGCTCAAGCGCGCTCAACCAATGAGACGCTCAAAGCCACCTTGCATGCAGTCGTTAAGGCTCATTCACCCACGGCGATGCTGTTGTTTTGCATTGCCTCAACCGCTTGTGCATGCACTTGTGCACGAGATGCCTCACTGGCTTGTGGATTGACCACCACACGGTTATCTTTTGCGTCGCTGAACGTATTGTTGGCAATCGCTTGGCGCGCCTGGGCTTGGACGTCAGCGCGGTTGACTGCACCAGTGTTGGCATCAGAAAAATCACCAAACCTTGGCTGATCACCGGTCCAAGGCTGTGCTGCTTGGGCCGAGACACCGGCCAATGTGCTCATAGAAACTGCCACCACGGCCAAAATTTTATTAAACGATTTCATAGTATTACCTTTTAATGGCACCGCGATATAGCATCATCCACCACACAATAATCCGGTGCCTAAGTTGGTGGTGGTGGTTGGTATCGTTGATCGACAACCAGAATTTACGGTCTCAAATAAATAGACAAATATCAAAACAACTTGAGTTGATCTCAGAATCAAAACAGTCAAACGAAGCCTTTCAACAGCCCCGCTCAATCGGCAAGATGCAAGCGACCTGCGCAGAAAAGAGCGAGCATTGCGCATTCCATGGTTCCGAGAGGCCTTTGCCTGAAAAGTTCACCCCAATCACAAGCGTAATTGTCACGAATTCTCTAGGCGATCGCTCGCTTTATCCAGCCACAATTGCAAACTATTGATAATGTCGCGCTGACTGAAAGAACAGCTCTCCTCAGTAAACAGCGCGCCTGCCTCCAAACGGTTGAGCAAATCCTGCAAGACCTGGTCAAACTGTGGCGGTAAACTCTGAAGCAGCGCCGTTTGCGCCCGCGCCCATTCACTCAAATGGCTGGCACTGAGCTGACCCTGCCGAAGTTGGCTGAGCTGCTGTTGCATGGTTGCAATGGATTCTGCAGGGGCGAGGTGATGCGGTGCTTGAACATGGGCATTGGGAAATAGCATACAAATTCCTGTAATGGGCGGCAAATCACACAAGTGTAGGGTCTTACTTCAGTGCGTCAATACAAGGGCTCTTTGCAGGCTTGAGTCGGTGGATCTAGACAAGGCTTTGCCAATCTAGCGCAACTGCTCATCCAGACTGGATCTGCTCAAACGCTTGATTGCCCATGCATTTCTTTGTAGGCGCTGTCCAAACCATTTGTGCTCGTTTGAGCACACTGCATTGCCTTGGGCAGGCTGCTTCGCTGCCATTTTCCGCCCATTGAGAGCAGTCTATGGCATTCAAAAAATGCCTGGTTAGCCCATCCCATTACCGCGCGCATCCTAGCAACCAACGTTTTGCACAAGCTCACTAGGGCGAACCCCATGTAAAACCGCTTCGGAAAGGCTTGCCAAACCCATGCCAGGACATAAAATAGCACGATCGTTCTATTTAAAACAACCCATGCTTGACCACGCCCCCGAGTCATCTGCTGTCGTGCCAGACAAAGTCAGCCTGCCCAATAAAAGGCAGCAAACCCGCCATGCCATCCTCAATGCCGCGATGCGTTTGGTTGCCCAAGTAGGCTTGGAAGGCCTCTCAATTGGTGGCTTGGCAGACGAGGCCGGCATGAGCAAATCGGGCGTTTTTGCGCACTTTGGTTCACGCGAGGAATTGCAAATTGCGGTAGTGGCGCACTACCACCAAAACTTTCAAGACGAAGTGTTTTGGCCTGCATTGAAAGAGCCACGCGGCTTGCCACGCCTGGAGCGCATGGTGCGGCTGTGGATGCAGCGCATCGCCTCAACCGCCGACTCGGGCATTTTCATCAGCGGCGCCGTCGACTTTGACGACCGCCCAGGCCCAGTGCGCGATGCACTCAAACAATCCGTGCGCACCTGGATGAGCGCAGTGCAACGCGCAGTCTCACAAAGCCAAGCGGAAGGGCAGTTGCGCCGTGATATTGAGGCCCAACAAATGGTATTTGAAATCCACGGCCTGATTCTGGTCTTGCATTACGACAAACGCTTTCTACAAAGTCCCAAAGCACATGCGTACGCAGAAGCCGCATTGCAACGCTTATTGGACGCCTACACCACCAAAGCGCCCTAGGCGCTGGGATAGCCAATTTCGCCTTTGACCGCTAACTGACCAACAAACTGCCTTGGCAGCCATATAACCACCTAGGAGACGCACATGCCATTGACATACAGCCCGCCCATTCGTGATATGCAGTTTGTTTTGCACGAATGGCTGGGAGTGACCAAGCACTTGCAGCAGTTGCCACGCTATGCCGAATTTGACCAAGACACCTTCAATGCGGTGCTCGAAGAGGCGGGCAAATTTGCCTCTGAGGTGCTCGCGCCCACCAATAGCGTCGGTGATCTGCAAGGCTGCCAACTCGACCGCACCAACCACAGTGTCACAACTCCAGATGGCTTCAAGGAGGCCTATGCGCAGTATGTCGAAGCAGGCTGGCCTGCGCTGGCCTGCGAGCCGGAATACGGCGGCCAAGGCCTGCCATTTGTGATCAACCAGTGCGTGTTTGAGATGCTCAACAGCGCCAACCAGGCCTGGACCATGTACCCCGGCCTGTCGCACGGTGCGTATGAGGCCTTGCACGCCCATGGCAGCGACAGCCTCAAAGCCTTGTACTTGCCCAAGCTCACCAGTGGCCAGTGGACTGGCACGATGTGCCTGACCGAGCCGCATTGCGGCACCGACCTGGGCCTGCTGCGCACCAAGGCCGAGCCGCAAGCCGATGGCAGTTACGCGCTCACTGGCAACAAAATTTTCATCAGCGCCGGCGAGCACGACATGGCTGAGAACATCGTCCATCTGGTGCTGGCACGCTTGCCCGATGCGCCAGCTGGCAGCAAAGGCATCAGCCTGTTCGTGGTCTCCAAGTTCAAGCTCGATGCGAATGGCGAGCTGGGCGAGCGCAACCCGATATTCTGCACCGGCCTGGAGCATAAAATGGGCATCCACGGCAATGCCACCGCCCAGCTGACGTTGGACGGCGCAATCGGCCACCTGGTCGGTGAGCCGCACAAAGGCCTGATGGCCATGTTTGTGATGATGAACGGGGCCCGCCTCGGCGTTGGCAACCAGTCGCTGGGCTTGACTGAGATAGCCTTCCAAAACGCCTTGGCCTATGCCAAGGAGCGCCTGCAAATGCGCAGCCTGTCAGGCCCCAAAGCGCCTGAGCTGCCAGCCGATCCGATCATTGTCCACCCCGATGTGCGCCACCAGTTGATGAGCGCCAAAGCCTATGCCGAGGGCGGTCGCATGCTGGGCAGCTACTGCGGTCTGCTGCTGGACCAAGCGCACCACAGCGCCGATGCGGAACAACGCCAACAAGCCCTGTCACAACTGGCGTTATTGACCCCGGTAGTCAAAGCCTTTTTGACCGATAACGGCTTGAGTGCCACGATCGGCTGCCAACAAGTCTTTGGAGGCCACGGCTATATCCAGGAAACCGGTATGGAGCAACTGGTGCGCGATGCCCGCATCAACCTGATTTACGAAGGCACAAACGCCGTACAAGCGCTGGATTTGCTGGGCCGCAAGGTCCTGGGCGACCAGGGCAAGGCCTTGACCGCGTTTGGCAAACAAATTGGCGCCTGGGGCAAGGAGCACAGCCAGGAGCCCAAGCTGATCGAGTTCCTGCTGCCGCTGCAAAACCTGGGCGAGCGCCTGACCGAGCTGACCCAGGCACTGGGGGGCAAAGCCATGCGCAACCCCGACGAAGTGGGCGTTGCCGCCGTCGACTACCTGCGCATCGTTGGCCACCTGACGTTTGGCTGGCTGTGGGCGCAGGCTGCACAAGTGGCGCTTGCCGCAATCGCCGATGGCAAGACCGACCCGATCTACCCGGCCAAACTGGAGACCGCGAAATTCTATTTCACGCGCCTGATGCCCGAGGTCGAAACCGCCTTCAAACGCCTGCAAGCCAACGCCAATACGGTGCTGAAAACCAGCCACGCTCTGGCCTAAGCCTTGCTAAAGCGGCTGCACGCAACACCAGCGGCAGTCGCCGATGTGCCAATCCAGCACCCAGTGCTGGCCTATGCTGGGTGGTGCACCGCGCCGCTATTGCGCAGCTGACTGGGCCAGCACCGCTTTGCGCCACTGGCTGCCCCCGCCACCCTTTTATCGGAATCGACACGCATGACTGCTTCCGTGCACTCTTTTGATGACGCTATCGCCTTGAGCCGCGACGAGCTCGGCAACTTCCATGGCCGCACCACCCCCGCCTACCGCAATATGATCGGGCCGTTTGGTGGTATTACTGCCGCCGTCTTACTCAATGCCGTGCTGCAACACCCAGAGCGCTTGGGCGAGCCCACGGCCCTGACGGTCAACTACGCCGGCGCTGTGCCCGATGGGCCATTTCGCATCGTCGCCAAGCCGGTGCGCACCAACCGCTCCAGCCAACACTGGATCGTCGAGCAATGGGTGCTGGAAGACGGCCAGGAGTGCATTGCCACCACCGCCACGGTGCTGACCACGGCGCGCAAAGCCACCTGGGCAGGCTCGGACATTCCAGCCCCACTAACAGGTGGGCCGGCCGCGGGCATCACACCGCTGCGCTTTGCCGGCGTGCCGCCATGGTTTGAGCAATTTGACATGATTCCGCTCACCGGCGCTATTCCTTCGCAATGGGATGGCCAGGAACACAGTGACAGCACCTCTCGCCTGTGGGTGCGCCATGCGGCGCCGCGCGCATTGGACTACTGCAGCCTGACCGCTGCCTGTGACGTGTTTTATCCACGCATCTGGCTCAAACGCGCCTTGCGAGTGCCAGCGGGCACGGTGTCCATGACGATTTACTTCCATGCCAATCAAGCCATGCTCGACAGCACAGGCACAGGCTACCTGCTGGCACAGGCCAAAGGCCAGGAATTCCGCGACAACTACGCCGACCAAAGCGGCCAAATCTGGAGCCAGGACGGCAGCGTCTTGGCCACCACCCACCAACTGGCCTACTTCAAAGAGTAGTCGTCCCCTATTTGCTCAACAAGGAACCCCCATGCGCTCGAGTTACCCAGAAGTGGAAGGCGTTTTAGCCCATGTAGACAAAGGCATTCTGACCCTCACTTTGAACCGTGTGGAAAAGAAAAACGCCTTCACCCAAACCATGTATGGCGCAATGGCCGATGCGCTGGCCCAAGCCAGTACGGATAGCGCTGTGCGTGTGGTCGTGATTCAAGGCGATGCGAACGTGTTCAGCGCAGGCAATGACATTGCCGACTTCCAAACACCCAGCAAGGTCTCACAGGACAAGCCGGTATTTCGCTTCATGGAGGAAATCGCCCGCTTCCCCAAACCGGTACTGGCTGCCGTCTGCGGCCCCGCTGTAGGTATTGGCACAACCTTGTTGCTGCACTGCGATCTGGTCTATGCGGGCGACAACGCCGCATTCTCGCTGCCGTTTGTGAATCTGGGCCTGTGCCCAGAAGCTGGCTCATCCCTGCTGCTGCCCAAACTCCTGGGCCACCAACGCGCCAGCGAAGCACTGCTGCTGGGCGAGCCGTTTTTTGCCGAGGCCGCGCTGGACATGGGCCTGGTCAACCGCATCGTGCCCCCCACTGAGGCCAACGACCATGTGCAAGCCCAAGCCACCAAGCTGGCTGCCAAACCTTTGGCATCGCTGATCGCTACCAAGCGTTTGCTTAAGCAAGACAGCCAGGCTGCGGTGATTGCGCGCATCCGCGAAGAAGCCCTGATTTTTGGCGAGATGCTCCAAGGCCCAGCCGCCCAGGAAGCGTTTGCGGCCTTTATGGAAAAGCGCAAGCCCGATTTTTCTAAGCTGGCTGCGCAATAAGCAGGGCTTGGGACGGCCGTCTCACAGCGGCCAGGGCTGCTGGCTGATCTCGTCAATGAGTTGGAGCAATTGCTGGCCCGCATGCTCCACCAGCAACTGGCCTTTGTCGGCCGTTGCAGCCCTCGCATTGCCAGCTGCGCCTTGCGGGTTATAGTCCTGCATCATCCAGCCCATTTTGGCGCTCTTGCCGTTGCCCAGCAGCGCAAACTGGGCGGCGCGCTGCTCAGACATCGAGCGAAAATCCTGCGCATACTCCATGGCCACCAACTCAGGGGACAGATAGCGCATGATGGCCGTTTCATCTTCACCTGCATGCACGCCAAACCGGTCTTCGTGGGCATTGGACAAAGCCGCAATCTCGGCACTGCGCGGCAAATTAAACCAGCTGCTGCCATAGGTCAACAAGCCGTGCTGCTGACGCAATTGGCGCGCCACCATGTCCATCACACTGACATTGCCGCCATGGCTGTTGAACAGCAATACGCGGCGCACGCCGCTGGCGGCAATGCCTGCACCAATGTCATTCCACAGCGCCAGCACGGTGCTGGCCGACAAACTCAAGGTGCCGGCAAAACTGGTATGTTCAGGGCTAAAACCAATGCTTTGTGTGGGCAGCACCAATAGCGGCGGGCGCACTGCAGCCGCTTGTGCCTGCCACTGCGTATGCATGGCGTCGATGATGCCGTCGGTGATCGCCGTATCCACGCACAGCGGCAAATGCGGCCCGTGCTGCTCGGTGGCACCCAGCGGCAACACCGCCACTGTACGTTGCAGTAAATCTGAGCCAGCACGCGCTTGAAAATCGCGTGTACTCAAGGCCTCCCAACGCCAATGGGGCCAAGCAGTCATAGAAGAGACGGGATCGGTCATGCCTGTATTATGCAGGCCTGCTGCCAGTGCTGCACAACCATCAATCCATCACTTGCAATAACGCACGCTGCCACAAGGGCACTGCAGTGTTGCAGGAACCTATTGCACATCAATCTCTCATAATCGCTGCTGCCCAGGCAGCCGCCGCTTGAGCGCAGATGCGCAGATTGCACACGATTGACCTGTGCATGCGCAGTGCCCAACGCAAGCCGGCAGCAAGGCCCTGCTTCCCCCTTTTCTACCGCCCTCAAGCACGAGAGGCGACACAGTCCGAAACGCTCAAGTTCAGCCTAAGCACGTGACTGTTTTTTGGACCGTTTGACTATGTTCACTGCAGTGAATCGCCCACACACCGCCAGTCTGCCGCAGCGCGCCATGCGCCTCGGGCAAGCCATCTTCGCACATTGGGTCCCTCTGCTACTCTTATTGGTTGTGCTGTGTGGGCCAATCGCAGCCTCGCCCGCTTGGGCACAAGGCCTGTTCTCCAACGCCGGCAACTCCAGCAGCATCGGCCATAGCGAGCGCAGCGTCGTGCAAACGCCGCAAGTGCGTGCGGAATTGGTGGCGCTGGCTCCTGATGGCATCCATGCCGGTGACACCATCTATCTGGGCTTATTGCTAGAGCATGCCGATGGCTGGCATACCTATTGGAAAAATCCGGGCGACTCTGGCCTGCCCACCGAGCTGCAATGGCAACTGCCAGACGGCTGGCTCGCCAGTGACATTCAATGGCCAACCCCATTGAAGCTGCGTATTGGCCAATTGGCCAATTATGGCTACGAAGGCCTGCGCTTGTTGCCAGTGGCGGTGACGATTCCTGCCGACTGGGCGCCTGCGCCTTCTGGCAATCCGTTCGCACAATCGAATGAAGTGACAATCGGATTGCAAGCCAACTGGCTGGTCTGCAAGCTCGAATGCATTCCAGAATTTGGCGACTTTTTACTGACGCTGCCCGTTGAACTGTCTACGGCCTTGCAAACACCCGCCTTCCAAAATGCTTGGTTGGACCGCCCTGTGCTGATTGCCCAAGCGGGTACAGGCAGCTACGCCGCGGCCCAGGGCGACCAGCTCACTGTGCGCCTTGAAGGCTTGCCCAATGTACTGCACGGGCAAGAGCTGGAGTTGTTTGTCGACACACCAGCCGTGCTGCAACACGGCGCACGCGCCAAACAGGATTGGCAGCAGCGCTGGGAAGATGGCGCCTGGATTGCCCAGGCGCCCCTCTCTGCCGACCGCAGCGCCAGTCCAAGCGACCAGCGCTTGAATGTGCTTGTCACACGCCTCTCGCAAAGCGAAGGCGGCACCTGGGACCCTGCTGCGCCACACCAGCGCAGCAGCGCAGGCCTGACGCCGGAGCACAATGTGCCCGCAGTGGACGAGGCCATCGGCTGGGAGCTGGTGGTGCCAATCACCACCGGCTGGACTGGCGCAACACAAGCCCAGCCTAGCCCGGCTTTGCTGCAAGCGCTGACTGAGAATGCCCAAGCCCATGCCGCTCAGAGCGCAGACGCTGCGGGAGCAGCCAGCGCCCCCATGGCCAGCGACTGGAGCTGGCGGGAATGGGGCTGGATGCTGCTGTTTGCCTTTGTGGGCGGACTGATTCTGAACCTGATGCCTTGCGTGTTCCCGATTTTGGCCATCAAAGCCTTGTCGATCGCCCAGCACAGCCACCGGCCAGCGCAACGCCAGCGCAGTGCCTGGGCCTATGGCGCAGGCGTCGTGCTGTCGTTTGCAGCGCTGGGCGCAGCCGTATTGGTGCTGCGCGGTCTGGGTACCCAGCTGGGCTGGGGGTTTCAGCTGCAGTCGCCATGGTTTGTCGCCGCCATGGCCTTGCTGTTCAGCGTGATGGGCTTGGCCCTGGCCGGTCTGGTGCAATTTGGCGTGTGGCTGCCCCAGCGCCTGCGCCATGGCGGCCAAGGTGAGGGCAGCTCGGCAGCTTTTGGCTCCGGGGTGCTGGCGGCACTGGTCGCCTCGCCCTGCACCGGTCCGTTCATGGGCGCAGCCTTGGGTGCAGCTTTGGGCTTTCCGTTTGCCGCGGCCATCAGCATTTTTGTCATCATGGGTATGGGCATGGCCTTGCCGATGATGGCCTTGGTGTGGTTCCCACAGCTGATCAATCGCCTGCCCAGACCTGGTGCCTGGATGGACACCTTCCGCCTGGCCATGGCCTTCCCGATGTTTGCCACCGTGGTCTGGCTGCTATGGGTGTTGGCCCACCAAGTCGGCATCAATGGCGTGTTTGCCTGGTTGGCGGTGCTGTGGGCGCTGAGCTTCATTTGCTGGCTGCTCGGCAAACGCCCGGCCAGCACGCGTGCCTGGACCTTGCATGCGGTTTGGTGGCTGGCACTGGCTCTGCCGCTGAGTGTGGGCTTCTGGAGCGGGCGCTTTTTTGTCGAGGCGATCACCAACCCACCGGCGGCGCTGGAGCAAGCCAGCAGCCAGCAAGACCTGTGGCAGCCCTGGAGTGCCCAGGCCCAAACGCAAAGTCTGGCCGCCAAACGCCCCGTGTTTGTGGACTTCACCGCGTCCTGGTGCATCACCTGCCAATACAACAAAGCCACCACCTTGGCTGATGCCGAGGTATTGGCCGATTTTGCAGCCGCCGATGTGCAATTGCTGCGCGCCGACTGGACTCGTCAAAACCCCGAGATCACGCAAGCCTTGACCGCACTGGGGCGCTCTGGCGTGCCGACCTATGCCTTGCATGTGCCCGGACAAGAGCCAGTGGTGATGACCGAAATTCTCGACAAAGCCCAGCTGCGCGAGCTGCTGCAAAAGCTACGCTAAGCCTGGTAAGACCAAGGCGCGCCTGAGAGCCGCAGGGCCAGATAATCCATCAAGGCGGTAACGCGGGCGGGGCGGCTGCGGCTAGGCGGGGTGACCAGATGCAGCGCGATCGCGCTGACTTGCCAATCGTCCATCGCAGTGCGTAAGCGGCCATCGCGCAAGGCCTGCCACACCATGAACTCAGGCTGCAAAGCCACGCCCAGGCCCGCCTCCAACGCGGGATTGAGGGCCTCGGCGTTATTGACCAGCATCATGCCTGGCACAAACACCGTGGCCTCGCCCTTGTCCGCATGGCTAAAACGCCAGGGCACGGCCGCCCCCGTTTGCGAATACAGCATCACTTGGTGTTCAGACAAGTCCGAGGGGTGTGCAGGCTCACCATGCTGCTTGAAATAAGCTGGCGAGCCCACCAGCAAAATGCGCACCGTGGCCAGCTTGCGCGCCAGCAAGCTCGAATCCTGTAACTGTGAGATGCGCAAGGCCAAATCCAGTCGGTTGCCCACCAGGTCAACCTGCTGGTCGCTGAACTGGATGTCCAGGCTGACCTCAGGGTGCTCACGCATGAAATCAGGCAGCAGCGGGGCCACACAGGCAATGCCAAAGGACATGGGCATCGTGATGCGAATCGGCCCACGCAAACGGCTCGACTGCTCGGTCATTTCTTGCTCGACGGTCTGGCCCTCCAGCAAGATCCGTTCAGCCCGCTCAAGCGCAATCTGGCCACTCTCAGTCAACGTCAGCTGCCGAGAGGTGCGGTGAAACAAGGCCGTTTTCAAACGCGCCTCCAAGCGTGAAATCGCCTTGGAGATCGTCGCTTGCGCCACGCCCAAGTCTTGTGAGGCTTTGGAAAACGAGCCCAACTGCACCACGCGGGCAAAAATGGCCCAGGCCTCTAGATCCGGTAATTGCTTCATCGCACCACAGTCTGATTGAAAAGAAATCGCCTATGCTGGCGCAACAGTTGACACAGGTTTTCAGCGTATGTTTCGCACGAAAACCTGCGCATCCTATAAGAACGTGTTTACGATCTTAGAGCCTGCACCACCTAGAAGGATTATCCTGTTTCATAACGCAACAAGCGACTGCCGATTCGTGCAAGCGCGCGCTGGCGCTCTCAGCGCCTATTCAAGAAAAAAGCCAGCGCTGGTAAGGGGCTGGCTCTGTACGAACTTTGGTTGTTGGCTTTGTCTTTAGCCAACTATCCGTGCATCAGGCTGCGCGCAACTGCGCAATCAGCTGTTCACGCAACTCTGGCTTGTGCGCAAATGGATCGCTGGGGTTGCGGCCTTGCACCACATCTTCGAGGCGTTGCTGCACCGAGCCCAAGGCTTGCGGGTGGCTGTAGATGTAGAACTGGTCGGACTCAATCGCATCAAAGACTTTCTGTGCGACTTCTGCGGCGGTGACCTTGCCCGATTGCACGGCTTTTTTGCCCATCGCATCGCCCACCAGCTGGCTTTGTGTGGGTTTTTGCTCGGCCAAATTGCCAGGGCGGTTGCGCTCGCTATTGGCGATGCCAGTCGGCACGAAGAACGGGCATAGCACGCTGGCCGAGATTTGGTCGCTGACCAGCTTCAAGTCTTGGTACAAGGTTTCGGTCAAAGCCACGACCGCATGCTTGCTGACGTTGTAAATGCCCATATTCGGCGGCGTCAGCAAACCGGCCATGCTGGCGGTGTTGACGATATGGCCTTGCCAGTTCGGATCGGTTTTGGCTGCTGCCAGCATCATCGGGGTGAAGTAATGCACGCCGTGCACCACGCCCATCACGTTCACACCCATCACCCAGGCCCACTCGGCTGGCGTGCTCTCCCACACCAGACCACCAGCGGACACACCGGCGTTGTTGAAAACAAAATGCGGCGCGCCCAATTGCTGCTGCACATCTTGCGCCAGCTGCGCCATCGCCTCGGCATTCGAGACATCGACCACGCGCGCAATGATCTGGCCCTGGTACTTGTCCACCATGGGCTTGAGCTCGGCCACCGCACGGTCCAGCGCGTCTTGCTGCACATCGACCAGCACCAAATGCATGCCGCGCGCGGCGCCAATGCGCGCGCACTCCAAACCAAAACCTGAACCTGCGCCGGTCAATACCGCTGTTTTTCCTGCAAATGTTTGAATCACTGCTTGTCTCCTGGCTGTTATTGTTTAAGAACGTGTTTACGATCTTTTTGCAGTCGCGCAAGGCACAAAAAAGTGGCAGTGCAAGGCGCCTGTTGCCGCTCATACGTCTGTATGAACAAAACGGGCAACGCCGCAATGCGCTTTTTTGTGCCTTGCCCTCTGGGTTGGAGCCCAAAAGGCACGCTGCTTTGTTAAAAATCCTCGCCGGGCAGCTAGCCCGACTGCGGTTTTTGCCGCGCATCGTATCCTTTTGGGCTCCAACGCGGTCTGTAAAAAGATCGTAAACACGTTCTAAGTGTTGGCGATCTCTGGTGCGAGATCGCCCAACGCTTGTCAGACCAACTTGACCAATTGCTTGCCAAAGTTCTGGCCTTTGAGCATGCCCAAAAAGGCTTCGGGCGCGGCAGACAAACCTTCTGCGACCGACTCACGCGCGCGCAGCTTGCCGCTGGCCACCAAACTGCCCAGCTCTTTGAGGGCAGCAGGCCAGACCTGCATGTGCTCGCTGACAATAAAGCCTTCAACGCGCATGCGGTTGATCAGGATCAAGGCCGGGTTAGCCATCGACAGCGGCTGGCCATCGTAGCCAGCAATCATGCCGCACACGGCCATGCGGGAAAACGCATTGGCGCGCAGCATGACCGCATCCATGATCCAGCCACCCACGTTCTCAAAATGGCCATCAATGCCATCTGGGCAGGCTTCTTTCAAGGCTTTAGCCAACGCATAAGTATCCTGGTTGTACTCGCGGTAATCCAGACAGGCATCAAAGCCCAATTCCTCGACTGCATAGCGGCACTTGTCAGGGCCGCCGGCAATGCCAACTACACGGCAACCACGTGCTTTGGCCAATGCCGCATAGGCACTGCCGACTGCGCCCGACGCGGCGGTGACCGTGACAGTCTGACCCGGTTTAGGGTCGATGATGTGCACCAGTCCGTAATAAGCGGTCACGCCCGGCATGCCGACCGCGCCCAAATAAGCCGACAGCGGCACATGCGTCGTATCGACCTTGCGCAGCACGCCCGGTTGCGTGGCCGTCACAACGCTGTAGTTCTGCCAGCCGCCCATGCCCACGACCTGGTCGCCAGCGGCATAATCGGGGTGGCGGCTCTCGACCACTTCGCCGACGGTGCCGCCAATCATGACCTCGCCCAGCGGCTGGGACGCCGCATAGCTTTTGGAGTCATTCATGCGCCCGCGCATATACGGGTCCAGACTCAGGTAGTGGTGGCGCACCAGCACCTGGCCGTCTTGCAAGGGCGCAATATCGGTCTCGACCAGTTTGAAGTTAGCGGCCGTGGCTTCGCCTTTAGGGCGGTTGTCCAGCACGATTTGGTGGTTCTTGGTCATCGCTGTCTCCTTATAAAAACACAAATAAGATCCAATGCATACACGGCCATCGCATGGCTGGCGCGCACGCCCTGTCAGCCTCGTCCAGGCAGCACACGCAGACCCGACGGGGTCATGATCTCGGCGCTCACGCTCGGACTTAGCGTCTGCACAAACACGATCTCTGGCCCAGCCTGTGCATAGCGCCACTGCAAGCTGTCGGCCAAGCGCTGCAGGCGCTCGGGCTGCGGGTGGCCAATGCGCAGACGCTGCAGCGACAGGCCTTGCTCGGGCAGTGTCTGCGCTGGATGCGCAGGCCCAGCCTGCCATTCAATCAAAGCGGGGCCAGCACCATCAACGGGGATCGAGCCATCGCTGGGAATGGTGATTTGCCACTGGCGCTCGCCACGACTCATGGTTTGCACCGGCCCTAGGGCTTCGCTGGCTTGCTCAACGCGCGCGGCAATGCCCGGCGCGCCTTCATTGCGCAGCACCCACATCGCCAAATGCGGCAGGCTGCCTGGCTGCAAATTGTCCAGCGCAAACCAGCGCGGCTGGGCTGGTAGCGGCACACCGGCTTGCGGGGCGATGACTTCCAGATACAGACCTTCGCCCAGGCGCAGCAGCGCATTGTGCGTGGCCATGCGCGGATGCTGGCCGCCGGGCGTGGCGCGCACGCCGAGCACCGATTCCAGCCAGGTCACGCCTTGCTGCAAATCCTGGCAGACGACGGCCAAATGGTCGAGATACACACCGGTGCCTGTCACAAGCGCACCTTGCTGCTGTGGAGTGGTTGTCGCGGTACTCATGCTTGGGCTGGACGCTGCTTGATGACAAAAGTGCCACTGGCCTTGGCGCAAATTTCTCCGTCATCGGCGATGATAGAGGCCTCAATGAACACCAGCTTTTTAGTGCGCTGCAAGACCACGCCATGGCCGTTCAAGGTGCCACGCGAGGGGCGCATGAAACTGGTTTTCATCTCCACGGTGATCGCGCCCATATCGGGCTGCTCAGGCTCCAGCGCAGCAAAGGCCATGGTCACATCGAGCAAGGTCATCACCACGCCGCCATGTGCCATGTCATACGCGTTGTTGTGCTCAGGCCGCGGCGTCAAGCGCAAGTGCGAGCGGCCTTGGCCGTAGGACACAAACTCAATGCCCAGGTGGTCGATAAAAGGAACGGTAAATCCGCGCACAGTGCTCATGGTGGAACTCTCTTAAAAATGGAAAACAGCGACTGTACAGCCTGCCAACGGTGCGCAGCCGCTGCTACAGGGCTTAGCCACCCGAGAGCACGCTGACACCGCCATCAACGGCCAGATGTTGACCGGTAATGTGCTTGCCCGCATCGGAAGCAAACAGCAGCGTAATGCCTTTCAAATCCTCGTCGTCGCCCAGGCGTTTAAGCGGGGCTTTTGCTGCCACAGCGTCACCACCCCCCATGGCCTTGAGTGTACCCAGGGTCATTTTGCTGGGGAAAAAGCCGGGACAAATGGCATTGACACGGATGCCGTAATGGCCCCATTCAGTCGCCAGGGCGCGGGTGAAATTGAGGACTGCGCCCTTGGAGGTGTTGTAGGCAATGGTTTGCATCTCGGGCGGGTTGCCGCCCAGACCTGCAATCGATGCCAGGTTGATGATGCTGCCCGATTGGCGCGCAATCATGCCGTGTTTGGCCACGTGCTGGCTCAGCAGGAAGTACCCTCGGATGTTGAGGTTCATCACCTTGTCCCAGGCTTCCAGCGGGTGGTCTTCAGCGGGCGCGCCCCAGGTGGCGCCAGCGTTGTTGACCAGAATATCGATCTGGCCGAGCTGCTTGTTCGCGTGCTCGGCCAAACGCGCAATGTCTTGCGGGTTGGCAGCATCGGCGGCCAGCCACTGGGCGTCGATGCCAGCGGCTTTGAGCTCGGCCGCCGCTTCTTCCAAGTCGGCGGCTTTGCGCGAGCTCAGCAGCACTTTGGCACCAGCTTCGCCCAGCGCGTGGGCCATTTGCAGACCCAGGCCACGCGAGCCTCCGGTCACCAAGGCAGTCTTGCCAGAGAGGTCAAACAATTGCTGGATGCGGCGGTGTGTCATAGGGTGTGTCTCCTGGTGTTGTTGATCTGTCTGGCCGGGCTTGCCACTTGGCTGTTTGCTTGGGCAAGCCCTGCACTTGCGTATTTAGGACACCCAGTCCATGCACTGGCGCGCTTCGCGAATCGCGCCAATAAAGCCTTTCAAGGCCACATGCTGGGGGTGGTCGGCGTACGCATCCAAGGCGGCCTTGTCGGTGAACTCGCTAAACAGCACGATGTCGTAGGTCGCTTCCAGGCCTTGGGCCTGGGCTTCTGCGCCGGTCACCACTTCAAAGCGCAAGGTGCCGGGCGAGAGCTGGGCACAAGCCAGCAGTTTGTCTTTCATCAATCGCAGATTGGTGGCTTTGTCAGCGCCTTCGGCCTGGTCCAGCAGTTTCCACATCACGATGTGTTTGAGGGTGCTCATGGTATTCAAAATCCTTCGTCTATGAGATCTACACAAGTTGTGTCACCCGTTTGTACCACTTGTAGCCAAGCGCCAATCTTAGGCAGCTCATAACGGAAGAAAAATTGTGCGCAGGCCAGCCGCCCTTGCGCTTTGGCGTCCAGCGCTGCGCCGCTTGACGCCACCACCGCACTGGCCACATCCAGCCAGATCCAGGCCAGCACCACATGGCCAAAGCCTTGCATATACGGCACGGCATTGGCCAGCGTGCGGTTGGCATCGCCCCATTGCCAGGCCTGCTCGGTGGTGCTGAGCACGACTTGCCAGGCCGCTTGCAACTGCTGGGCCAAGCCGGCCAATTCCGGCTGTTGCTGGGCTTGGGCCGCGGTGGCCTCAATGCGTTGCGTCAGCAGTTTCAGGCCAGCTCCGTCTTGCATGCGCACTTTGCGGCCCAGCAAATCATTGGCCTGGATGCCGTGCGTGCCTTCATGGATCATATTAAGGCGGTTGTCGCGCCAGTACTGCTCTACCGGAAAGTCACGCGTATAGCCATAACCGCCATGGATTTGAATGGCCAGCGAGTTGGCCTCCAGGCACCATTCGCTGGGCCAGCTTTTGGCAATCGGCGTCAGCACTTCCAAGAGCAGCTTGGCTTCGGCGGCACTGCCCTCGCCACCCGTATGCTGCTCATCAACCAAACGCGCGGCCAACAAATTCAGCGCCAGCGCGCCTTCGCAATAGGTTTTTTGCGCCAGCAGCATGCGGCGCACATCGGCATGGCCAAAAATGGCGACCTGCGGGGCAGCAGCGTCTTTGCCGCCAGCGCCCAGCGGCCTGCCTTGTGGACGGTTTTTGGCGTATTCCAAGCTGGCCTCATAACCGGCCTGGCCCAGCATGGTTGCGGCCATGCCAATCGCAATGCGGGCTTCGTTCATCATGTGGAACATGCAACGCAGGCCGTCCCCGACCTGGCCGACCAAATAGCCGATGGCGCCGGCGCTGCCGCGCACCGGGTACTGGCCTTCGCCGAAGTTGAGCAAGGTGTTGGTGGTGCCGCGCCAGCCGAGTTTGTGGTTCAAACCGGCCAAGGCCACATCATTGCGCTCGCCGGTCAACTGGCCTTGGCTATCGACCAGTTTTTTGGGCACGATGAACAAGGAAATGCCTTTGACGCCAGGCACCAGCTTGCCCGATGCATCAGGCACTTTGGCCAAGACCAGGTGCACGATGTTCTCGGACAGTTCATGATCGCCCGAGGAAATCCACATTTTGTTGCCTCGCAGGCGGTAGCGTGCGCCCAGCGGATCGGCTTCGAAATCTGCGCCATCGGGCACGGCGCGGGTGGCCACATCGCTCAGCGATGAACCAGCCTGCGGCTCGGACAAACACATGGTGCCGGTAAAGCGGCCATTGAATTCGTTGTGCGCAAACACCTGCTGCTGCAGCGGCGTGCCATGGGCCATCAATAGATTGGCATTGCCGGTGGTCAGCATATTGGAGCCAATGCTGATCGAGGCCTTGGCAAAAAAGGTGTTGGCGGCCGACTCAACGACAAACGGCAGCTGCATGCCGCCCAGTGCATAGTCCTGCGCAGCGCTGAGCATGCCCGAGTCGGCATAGGCTTGGCGGGCATCGTAGGTCGCTTGCGGCAGCACGACTTTCTCACCGTCAAAATGCGGCTCCTGGGTATCAACCAAACGGTTAAAAGGTGCAAATTTGTCGGCAGCAATGCGCTCGCAGGTATCCAACACCGCATCAAAGGTCTCGCGGCCGTGGTCGGCATAGCGGCTACGCTCAGACAACTGCTGCACCTGCAGCCAGTCATAGAGAAGAAAGTCCAAGGTATTGCGCAAGCTCATGGTGGGGTATTCCGTTCAAACGATCGTGCCAGCACCGCGCATAGCGCCTGAGTGCCCAGCTTTTTAATGCAGGAATCCATCGTAGCGGCAAGCGGTTGTGGCATCAGTCACCTTGGCTACCCGCCCCACCGTCGAGCACGCCCACCAAAGCGCTGTATGATCGCCGCTGTGGTTGCCAAGACGCCTGCGTTCACGCGGCCACACCGAGGGGAGTCCCGCCCAGGGGCTGAGAGACTGTTACGCCACGCGCAAGATGCCAGGCAGCACAGTGACCCTTAGAGCCTGTTCAAAGTCTCGACGCAGTCGCGCAAGGCACAAAAAAGTGGCAGTACAAGACGCCTGTTGCAGCTCATACGTCTGTATGAGCAAAACGGGCAACGCAGTCATGCGCTTTTTTGTGCCTTGCCCTTCGGGTTGGCGCCCAAAAGGCACGCTGCCTTGTTAAAAATCCTCGCCGGGCAGATAGCCCGACTGCGGTTTTTGCCGCGCATCGTATCCTTTTGGGCGCCAACGCGGTCTGCGTGGAGACTGTGAACAGGCTCTTAGAACCTGATCCGGATCATGCCGGCGAAGGGACGGGATTTTTGCTTGCATGACCGTGCTGTGCGCCGGCCCTCTTGCCAAAGCACTGCGCTCACNCGGGATTTTTGCTTGCATGACCGTGCTGTGCGCCGGCCCTCTTGCCAAAGCACTGCGCTCACAATCGATGTGCACGCCAGCTTGCCCTCACCGCTTCCGCTCAGGTTCGCCCTCTTTCATTGCAAGACACTAGGAGCCAACCATGACCGATGCCGCATCTTCGACTGCCCAGCGCTTTACTGAGCAATTACGCCAAGCCAATCTGACCCAGTGGGAGCAGGCCGTCGGACACCGCTTTGTGCAAGAGCTGTTCACAGGCACGGTGCCTGATGCAGTGATGAAGCAGTACCTGATTCAGGACCACCGTTTTCTGGACAGCTTCCTGACCTTGCTGGGCGGTGCAATTGCCACCGCCGACACGTTTGAAGCGCGCCTGCGCTTTGGCCGTTTTGCCGGCATGGTGTCTGGTGATGAAAACACCTATTTTTTGCGCGCCTTTGAAGCCTTGGGCGTGACTGAAGCGCAGCGCCAGCAAACACCGGACGCCACATCCACCAAGGGCTTCTCAGCGATCATGCGCGAAGCCGCTGCCAGCCGCGACTACACGGCGATTCTGGCAGTGCTCAATGTGGCCGAATGGCTCTACCAAGACTGGGCCACGCGTGCACCGGCACAATTGCCAGAGAGCTTTGTCTATACCGAGTGGGTGACGTTGCACGACAACCCGTTCTTCAATGAATTCGTGGCATTCCTGCGCAGCGAACTCGACCGTGTGGGTCCTGGCAATGCAGCGCTGGCGCATGATTTTTTCCAACGTGCGATTGGTCTTGAGCTGGCGTTTTTCGACCAAGCCTACCAAGTAGCAGCTTAAAGAAAAGGTACCTTTTATGGCCGATACCACCCCATTTTTTGACCGCCTCAAAGCCGCTGCCCAGACCGAATGGCAAAGCTATGTGGACCACGACTTTATCCGCCAAATGGAGGCAGGCACGCTGCCCCAGGCGGTGTTTCGCCAGTACCTGGAGCAGGATTATTTATTCCTGATTCAATATGCACGCGCCTATGCGCTGGCAATTTATAAAAGCCCGCAGCTCTCAGACATGCATACCATCCAAGCGGGGTTGAACACCATCTTGGGCGAGATGCATTTGCATGTGCGGCTGTGCCAGCGTTGGGGCCTGAGCCAAGCCGATTTAGAGGCTGCGCCCGAGCACTCGGCAACAATTGCCTATACCCGCTATGTGCTGGACTGCGGCCAGCGCGGCGATCTGCTCGATTTGCTGATTGCGCTCTCGCCCTGCTTGATGGGCTACGCCGAAATTGGCTTGCGCTTGGCTCCAGCTGTAGCCGCCAACCCTGATCACCCGTACCGCGAATGGATCAGCGAATACGCCAGCGCCGGGTTTCAAGAAGCCGCGCGCCATTCGGCCTTGCACCTGCACCAGTTGGCCGAACGGGTGATGGCACCTGCGCGCTGGGCCGACGCCGTGGCGATTTTCGCCAAGGCCTCCAGACTAGAGGCCGATTTTTGGCAAATGGGCCTGGATTTAGGCCAAACGAGAGTCTAAACGCAGGCCTTGAATCGGCGACTCAATCCCATGCGCCAGGCAGATCGGGCACCTCATTGCCCAAACCTGCCGGCGCATCGGCTGCACGCGGGAAATGCAGGCGCAGCAAAGCGCTGACTTCGGCAATGGCCAGTTGCAAGCCCAGGGCCACCTGGCCTGTTTGCAGCAACTGGCCTAGTTTGTCGGCAATCGCCGCCCAATCGGCCTCGTGCGTGCAAGCCAGCACGCCGCGGTCCGCAACGATTTCAATGGCGTGTTCAGCTTCCAACAGGTAAATCAGCACGCCGTTGTTGAACTCGGTGTCCCACACGCCCAATTTACCAAACAACACGACGGCGCGCTCACGTGCGGTTTGGTCAGCGAGCACGTAATGGCCAGGCAGCTCACGCTCGACGTAGACGGCAATTTGGCCTTGGTGCTGCGCTTCGCTGGCAATAATTTGTGCCGCCAGCTCCTGTTGCATCGCGGCCTGCATCAGGCGCGGCTGAGTCAGTGCGTACCAGCGCTGGCCGATACGGCGCTGCCAGCGCTGCAGCCAGGTGCGTTGTGCCCGGCCCTGGGATGCTTGCTTGTGACTTGGCTCTACCATTTGCCCGATGCGCCCCCACCGCCAAAGCTGCCGCCACCACCAGAGCGAAAGCCGCCGCCAGAGGAGCGGCCCGAAGAGCTGCCCGAGCTCCAGCCCCCTGACCTGCCCGAGCGGCCCGAGCCGCCCGAGCTGATTCCGCCGCCGCCTGATGCGCATAGCGCAATAAAGGCAGCCACCGCAGCAAACACCAGCGCTTGCAGCCAAGACCCCGTGGTGAAAAACGTGCCCACGCCCACACCGCTGCCAATCAGCAGCATCGTCAAAGGCCGCCCAATGGCCCGTGCCAACAAAGAGCACACCACCGGCACGGCAAAAAACAGGATCGGGAACAAATTGTCGAGCGTGCTGGACCAGCCACTATTGTCAGGCGTGGCAGGCGCCACTGGCGCGGGTGCAGGCAGGCTTTCATCGCCAGCGAGCCGCGCTTCAATCGCAGTCAGCCCGGCTTCAATCGCCGCAGCAAAATCGCCACTGCGCAGCTGCGGCACGACGATGTTTTGAATGATGCGGCCAGCCACAATATCGGGAATCGTGCCTTCCAGGCCACGCGCAACCTCCAAACGCAGGCTGCGGTCGTTTTTGGCGATGATGAAAAGCAAGCCATCACCAGCGTCTTTGCGGCCAATTTTCCAGCTGCTGGCAACGCGGTTGGCATAGGCCGCGATGTCTTCAGGCGCCGTGCTATTGACCATCAGCACCACCACCTGCGAGCCATACTGGCGCTCAATCGCTTCGAGCTTGGCGGTAATTTGCTGGCGCTGCGCAGGCGACAGCGTGCCGGTCTGGTCCATCAGCTGGGCAGTCAAAGCCGGCACCGGAGGCAGGCCTTTTTGTGCCCAGCCCAAACTGCCAAGCACAACCAGCAAGAGGCCCAGGCAGAGGCTACGCCAACTGGCCCAGCTCTGGCCTGTCAGCGCCAGAGCTGGCCGCTGGCCACGCAAGTTCAACGCCATCACAGCCCCTCTCAATCAGCGGTTGGCTGGACGACCTTCGGTCGCGGTATTGGCCGGCATGCCAATGCGCGGGGCGGTGGAGATTTCCGCCTCATTGGCCACAGTGAAGGCCGGCTTTTCTTGGTAGCCCATGACCATGCCAGTCAGGTTCGTGGGGAAGCTGCGGCGCAGCACGTTGTATTCCTGCACGGTTTGGATGTACTGGTTGCGCGCAACCGTGATGCGGTTTTCCGTGCCTTCCAGGCTCACGGCCAAGTCTCTGAAAGCCTGGTTGGCCTGCAATTGCGGATAGGCTTCAGCCACTGCCATCAGGCGCGACAAGGCACCGCCCAGTTGGCTTTGGGCCTGCTGGTAAGCGGCCAAGGCCTCGGGATTGTTCAAGGTCTCAGGCGTGACCTGGATCGAGGTGGCCTTGGCTCTGGCCTCGATCACGTCCGTGAGGGTATTGCGCTCAAAATTGGCTTGCCGCTCAACCACCGCCTCCAGGTTGGGGATCAAGTCGGCGCGGCGCTGGTATTGGTTGACGACCTCGCTCCAGGCAGCCTTGGATTTTTCATCCAGGCGCTGGTAGTCGTTATAACCACAGCCGCTGAGCGCCAGCGCCAAACCCAGCGCCACCAACCATCCAAAACGTCGCATGTATTTCTCCTGTTTGCCCACATCAATGGAGCAAATCCTACCGCAAGCAGCGGTTGCTGCTGTGAATTATTGACGCTCCAGCACCAGCAATGGGTCGATGCGCACATCAAACCAGTTCATGCCCCAGTGCAGATGCGGCCCTGTCACTCGCCCAGTGGCGCCGACGGCAGCAATCTCCTGGCCCTGTTCAACCCGGTCGCCGACTTTGACATCAATGCGCGAGAGGTGCAGAAAATTCGAGCTGATGCCAAAACCGTGGTCAAGCAGCAAGGTACCACCTGTCAAGTACAGGTTCGGGTTCGCAAAGGTGACGATGCCAGCCGCTGGCGCCTTCACGGCCGTACCGGTAGGCGCGGCAATGTCCATGCCCGAGTGACCAGCCGGGCTGGGCTGGCCGTTATAGACACGTGCATTGCCAAAACGGCCACTGATGCGGCCCTGCACCGGCCAGATGAATTTTTGCGCAAAATCGGCGCGGTCATCATCGCGGCTGCGCGCAGCCGTCACCTGCGCTTGCTCACGCTTGATGCGCTCGGCAATCTCGCCTTTAGGGCTGGCGGTTTGCGGCGGCACGCCATTGACACGCTCGACCGGCCAGTCACGCGCCGTCACCTGCACTTGGGCCGTGTGCTGAACACCATCGGGCGTACGAATCTGCACCACCGCGGGGCCGGCCTCATTGCGCCCCACGCCAAACACCACCGTGCCATAGCCGGTCGTGCGCAACGTGCGGTCGCCATAACGCACCTGGCTGCCTGGTGGCACCCGGCCAATCACCATCGAGCCTTGTTGCACGCTGGACGGAAACACGATTGGCGCCTGGGCAACACTGGCTTGCGCTTGCGCCCGGCTTGGTAGGGTGAGAAACACCGCCGCGACGGCCACACTCAGCCCTAAACCCAGACCGGCCAATAAATGGCATGCAGCAGGCATGCCATTTGCTTGCCCCTGGGCAGCAACTTTACATTGCTTCTGCGCGCCAACAGGAATGATTTTGCGTATCATTTATTTACATTCATTCAAAATCCAACCACCAGGAGTCTTTGCCTCATGTTTATCAGTGCAGACCAGCAGATGCGGCCCTTTGCTTGCCGCACGCACCGTTTGGGCAACGACTCCGCTTGGTCTGCGAGTGTATTGCATCAGACCAAGGCCCTTGTAGCCGATAGGGCGACTAGCAAGGCCGCTGCCTCTTTGGACTGCTGCTTATTGGCAGTGGCGGCAGTGACCATGTTCAATGCCCCCGCCTATGCACAGTCCGAAGCCAGCGAGGCGGCCCGGACTTTTCCGAACAAGACCATCACCTTGCTGGTCAATGGCGGGCCAGGTTCATTGCCTGATATTTTTGCGCGCCCTTTGGCTGACAACCTGCGCCAAAGCCTGGGCCAAACGGTGGTCGTCGACAACCGCCCCGGTGCAGGCGGCATGGTGGCGATGCAACAGCTCAAAGACGCCAAGGCCGACGGCCATACGTTGGCCATCATCACCAATGCCCATGCGGTCTGGAATCCTTATGTCTTCCCGCACCTGACATACAGTCCCAGCGCGGACCTGAAGCCCGTCAGCCCGATTGCTATTTTGCCAATGGCGCTGGTGGTCAACCCGCAGCTAGGCGTTCACAGCGTGCCAGAGCTGGTGGCCAAGGCCAAGGCTGAGCCTGGCAAGCTCAACTACGCCAGCTCAGGCAATGGCAGCCCACCCCATGTGCTGTTCGAAGTCTGGCGCAACCAAGCCGGTTTAGAGGTCGAGCACATTCCCTTTAAAACCGGCCCTGATGCGCTGACCTCGACGGTCGCAGGCGACACGCAGGTCTATTTTGCAGGCACAGCCTTGGTCGAGGCGATGGTGCGCGACAACAAGCTCAAAGTGCTGGCCGTTAGCCCCTGCGTCAATAGCAGTACTTTCGCTGCGGCACCGACCATGGAGCAAGCTGGCTTTCCTGGTTATGAGAGTGCCGTGTGGTTGGGGGTGGTAGCGCCGGCCGACACCTCCGATGTGGTGGTCAATACGCTCAACACCGCAATTGCCAAGGCGCTGGCCAATCCGCGCTTTGCATCGATCATGCAAGCCAATGGCTCAATTCCTTTGCATGAAAGCGCCAGCGACTTTGCCCATCGCATCGACCACGAACGCCAGACTTGGGGACCTCAGATTGAGCGCATCGGCATTCGCCCCAATTAATTTTTTTACCAGTTCACGCTAAGATGGGACTCGTGGATGCGCTGGTGATGCGCCGGGGCTTTGCCTAGCCGACCAATGTCACACTACCGTCACAAACTCATGCTTTGATGCTGGCCTGCGTGATTGAGCCGCGTGCCCCAAAGCCCGCCGCGCTTCCTCTACCATCACCATCTCAAAGAACCTCGGATTCGTGCTTCTACAATAGCGGGCATTCCCGAAAGCGCACATGCCCTTCTTATTCATTGAAGTTCCCTCTCGCAGCACCGATGCCAACGGTCCGCTGGCGTTTGCCCAAAGCGTCGACGGCCAAACCCTCAGCCATGGCGGCAGCAGCAGCGCCGCCTTGCTTCCCAAACCTGGCAAAGGCACGGTCGTCACCTTGGTATTGCCCGTGCAAGAGGTCTCTTGGCACCGGGTGGTACTGCCGGCGATGTCGCTCAAAGACCGGCCACGCGTGCGCGCCGTGTTGCAGGGCTTGCTTGAAGACCAGTTGCTAGAAGACCCTGGCAATCTGCATTTGGCGCTCGCGCCTGACGCCGTGGCAGGCCAGGCATGCTGGGTTGCGGCCTGCCGCACCAGCTATTTACAGCACTGGCTGCAGGTCTTGGCCAACCAGGGTTTGGTGGTGCAGCGCATCACACCCGCGTTTTGCCCCAGCAGTGCTGATGCCCCCACCAGCTGGTTTGCGATTGGCTCCGAAGAAGCGCCCTGGCTGGTCATCACCGGCGCCAGTGTGCAAGACTCACTCAACCCGGTTTTGGCACTGCCATTGAGCGCCAACCTGCAGTCCCTGGATGCCGTGGCCTATGCCGCGCCAGATACACCCTTGCTGGCCGAGCCCGCGGTCTACCAGCTGGCCCAGCAACGCCTGGGCCGCTCGGCCGAACTCACACAAACCAGCCAGCGCCTGCTGCTGGCTGGCCAAAGTGAATGGAACCTGGCGCAATTCCAATTTGCCAATACCAACCGCGACAAACTCGCCCAGGGCGCCAGCGCCAGCGTGCAAGCCTTGCTGCGCGCGCCGCAGTGGCGCTGGCTGCGCTGGGGCTTGGCCGCATTCGTCGCGCTCAATATCATTGGTTTGAATGCCTGGGCCTGGCAAGCCAAACAAGCGCTGGCTGCGCAGCGCGCGCAGATCAATACCTTGTTCACCACCACGTTTCCGCAAGTGCCTGTCGTAGTCGATGCGCCACTGCAAATGCGCCAGCAACTACAACGCCTGCAGCAAGCCAGCGGCAGCCTGACCCCGGCCTCATTCGATGTGCTGGCAGCGCAGGTGGGCAGCCGGCTGCCGACGGCGGTGCAACCCACCGAAATCCGCTATGACGATGCCCGCCTGAGCCTGCTGGGCCTGGCGCCCGACCAAGCCGCAGTGACCGAGTGGCAAGGCACGCTGCAATCGCAGGGCATTCTCTCGCATTGGGAAGACGGCGCGCTCATTCTTGAGTCGGCCAATCCCCAGCTCATCCCCTAAGGCAGGCGCAGTACAGGCCCTCTTCTTTTTCAGCATGAACGCACGACATTCTCCTCCTTCTTCTTGGCGCGCCGCGCAAGCGCAGCTCAGTGCCAAGTGGCAGAGCCTGCAAAAACGCGAACGCACGCTGGTCGCAATCGCAACCAGCGTGGTACTGCTGGCTGTGGTCTGGCTGGTGGCGATTGCGCCGGCTTGGCGCGTCTATACCAGCTATGCCAGCAGCAGCCAGGCGCTGGAGCGCCAGGTGCAACAAATGCAGGCGATGCGCCAATACGCGCTGCAAATGCAAGCCGAGCTGGCCAGCAGCACGGCGGGCGGCGCGGCCTCGCCCACGGCCATGGCCAAAGCGATTGAGACCAGTGCGCAGCGTTTGCTCGACACCAAAACCCCGATTCCCCTGGTCGGCGACCGCGTGACGGTGCGCTTTCAAAACGTCGCTGCACCGCAGTTATTGCAATGGTTGCAGCAAGTGCGTGAAAGTACCAGAGCCCAAGCCGCGCAAGTACAGCTCAGCCGCGCAGCCAATGGTGGCACGCCAGCAGCAGGCGCGGCCAACACCGCCTTGTGGAGCGGCCAGGTGGTGCTGGCTTTGCCAATCGATGCCGCCCGTTAAGCCCATGCGGATCAGCCAATTCCAGCCTCTTTGCTGCAGCCACAGACGCTGCATGCTAGCGCTATGAAGATTTATCTTGGACGACGTGGCAGCGACCAGCCCGCCACCCAACGCCGCCAGCGCACGCCACAGCCACGCATGGGCCGCTGGGCTGTGCTGGGGGCGGTGATCGGCCTGTTGGTTGCAACGCTGTGGTTTGCGCCAGCGCGCTGGCTGGTCTCAGGCATTGCCTGGGCCAGCCAAGGCCAAGTGCAGCTGCTGTCTGCCCAAGGCTCGGTCTGGAGTGGCTCCGCCCTGGTCAGCTTGACCGGCGGGCGCAATAGCCGCGACCAAATGGCCCTGCCTGGGCGCATGCAATGGCGTATTCGCCCGGCTTGGCTGGGCGCGAATGTGGACATCTTGCCCGATTGCTGTGCCAGCCAGCCAGCTCAAGTGCAGCTGCGGCTGGGCTGGCAGCGCGTTGACGTAGCTGTCAACCAGCACCAAAGCCAATGGCCGGCGAGCTTGCTGCAGGGCCTGGGTGCGCCTTGGAATACACTGCAGCTCGATGGGCAACTGTCATTGAAATTCGACCATTACCGCCTGCAGTGGGTGCAAGGACGCACCACAATGCAAGGCTCGATTGAGGCGGCCTTGCGCAACACCAGCTCGCGCTTGACCACAATTCGCCCAATGGGAAGCTATCGACTTATCATGCAGGGCGGTGACAGGGTAGAGCTTGAATTGAAAACGGAGCAAGGCCCCCTGCTTTTGACCGGCCAAGGCCAGTGGCAAGGCCAGCATTTGCGCTTTCATGGCGAAGCTACTGCAGCGCCGGAACATTTACCCGCTTTATCGAACTTACTCAGTCTGCTGGGTCGCCGGCAGGGTGATCGCGCTATCTTGAGTCTATAACCTGGTGACTCCCTAGTCACTGCTGATTGCTTGCATGTTTTTTCCAGATTCGAACTCATCCATGCCAATGTCTGTCCCGCTCCCACGCCAGCGTCGCTCAAGGGCCGCTGGCCCAGCCACTGCAGCATGGCGGCCCATGCTGGCCAATACCGCACTGGCAGCGCTGTTGCTGGTGCAGGCCAGCAGTGGTGCAGCGATCGCACAACCTGCGCAGAACAGCGCCCCTAACCCTTCCAGTGTGCAGCGCGGTGAGCCCATTACACTGAACTTCGAGAATGCCGAAATCGAAGCCGTGGCCCGCACTATGGCCACCATCACCGGGCGCAACGTAGTGGTGGATCCGCGTGTGCGCGGCACGATCAACCTGGTCACAGAAGGTCCGGTCTCGCCCCAAAGCGCGTTTGACCAATTCCTCGTCGCGTTGCGCCTGCAAGGCTTTACGATGGTCGAGGCTGCAGGCCTGTACAAAGTCCTGCCCGAGGCCGATGCCAAGCTGCAAAGCGGCAGTGTGTATGTGTCTGAAGGCGCCTTCCCCAAAAGAGCGCCGCAAGGCGGGCAGATTGTCACGCAGATTTTTCGCCTCAACTACGAAAACGCGTCCAACCTGATTCCCACATTGCGCCCACTGATTAGTCCCAATAACACCATCAACGTCAACCCAGCGACGAACTCGCTGGTCATCACCGACTACGCCGACAACCTCGCGCGCATGGCCAAGATCATTGCGGCACTGGACGTCTCAGAGGCCAGCGACATCGAGATCATTCCGCTGCATTACGCGATTGCCAGCGAAATCGTGCCCTTGCTCACTCGCTTGGTGGGCGGTGACAACTCGGCCGTTGGTGCTGCCGCTCCTGGCGGCAATGCTGGACAAGCGGCTAGCGGCCAAAGCTTTCGCACGACAATCCTGGCCGATGTACGTAGCAATGCCGTCATAGTGCGCGCGGCCAACCCGGCCAGAGTGTCGCAAATTCGCAGCCTGGTCAGCCAACTCGACCGCGCCCCTGCGCCTGGCAGCTCGTCCGAGTTTGGCAATATGCATGTGGTGTTCTTAAAGAACGCCAATGCCACGCAACTGGCGCAGACATTGCGCGCGGCGATTGCAGCAGGCAATATTGGCAGCGGTGCTGCTGGCGCGGGTGCCGGCGGCATAGGCACTGGCAGCACGGGCATCAGCACGAGTACCAGCAGCTTCGGCAATGACAGCAGCAGCACAGGTAACAGCAGTGGCCTGAGTTCTTCTGGCAGCAATTTTGGTGAATCCAGCGGCGACCTGGGCCAAGTCCAAGCACCATCGACTGGCGGCATTATCCAAGCAGACCCATCAACCAACTCCTTGATCATCACTGCACCGGATGCTTTGTACCGGCAATTGCGCCCGGTCATCGACAAGCTCGACAGCCGCCGTGCTCAAGTGCTGATTGAAAGCATGGTGGTAGAGGTGCGCGCCGATAAGGCCGCCGAGTTCGGCATTCAATGGCAAGCAGGCTTTGGCAATAGCGGCAGCTCCAATGTCGGGGCGATTGGCACCAATTACTCAGGCACAGGCAACATTATTGACCTGGCAATCTCAGCGGCAGCATTGGCCAGTGGCAAGCCCTTGCCTCCTGGCGTCAGCGCTCCTAGCTCCAGCTCGATTGGCAACGGCATCAATTTTGGCGCCGCTCACAATTACGGCGGCACCTTTGTGCTGGGATTTTTAGCGCGCTTCTTAGAAGGCACTGGTGATGCCAACGTCTTGTCCACACCCAATATTTTGACGCTGGACAATGAAGAGGCGCGGATCTTAATTGGCTCCAACGTGCCATTTCCAACCGGCCAGTACACCGGCAATAACTCCTTGAATGGCAGCGTCAACCCATTCACGACCATCGAGCGTCAGGATGTCGGTATATCTTTGCGTGTGAAGCCACAAATCAATGAGCACGGCTCGGTCAAGCTGGCCGTAGTGCAAGAGGTATCGGATGTGGTTGCTGGCACGCTCAATAGTACCAATGGCCCAACGACCTCCAAACGCCTGATTGAGACCAATGTACTGGTCGATGACGGGGGCATCATTGTGCTGGGCGGCTTGCTGGAAGACCGCTACGCACAAAACCAGGAAAAAGTGCCACTGTTAGGCGATATTCCGCTGCTGGGCAACGCGTTTCGCAGCGAAAGTCGCTCGCGTGAAAAGGTCAATTTGATGGTGTTTCTACGCCCGACCGTGGTCTACGACGCCGCTGGCACCGACGCCTTGGCGATGGAGCGCTACAACATGATGCGTCAAGACCAGGGCACTGTGCAGCCAGGCCGCCACTTGCTGCTTGACAGTGTACCTAGCGCGCCACAATTGCCCGAACTCTCGCGTGCAGCACTGTCTGACAAAGAACGCCAAGCCAACAGCAAACGCCGCCGCCCGCCACTGGCCGAGCTCTCGCGCTACCCTCAAGAAGAACGCACTAGATGGGGCAATAGCGGTGTCGATGCCAGCGATTTGCGCACCGGCGAGTCCTCCGGCTGGGTAGAGAACTGATGGCATCTGTGCATTACCCTCTGCCTTATGCGTTCTCGCGCACCGCCCAGTTGCTGCTTGAGGACGATGGCGCCAAGCTGACCCTCTGGCATGGCCCTGTGCCCAATGCCAGCGCATTGAGCGAGGTACTGCGCAACTTCGAGGTGCAGGAGACCCAGATACTGGATGCGCCCTCCTTGGCGCAGCGCATCAGCACTGCGTATTCAGGCGGTGATTCCAGCGCCGCGCTGGTGGTCAGCGAGGTCGAGGGCGTCGCTGATCTGACGCGCATGATGCAAGAGCTGCCTGCCGTGGAAGACTTACTGGAATCGGCCGATGATGCGCCCATCATCCGCATGCTGAACGCCTTGCTGACCCAAGCGGCCAGAGATGGTGCCAGCGATATCCATATTGAGCCGTACGAGCGCCACTCCAGCGTGCGTCTGCGGGTGGATGGCAGCTTGCGCGAGATTGTGCAGCCCAACCGGGCTTTGCACAGCGCCTTGATTTCGCGCCTGAAAATCATGGCTGATTTGGACATTGCCGAAAAACGCCTGCCACAAGATGGCCGCATTGCGCTGCGTTTGGGCACGCGGGCAATCGATGTGCGTGTCTCTACCCTGCCCAGTGCACATGGCGAGCGTGCCGTATTGCGTTTGCTGGATAAAAGCGAAGGGCGGCTGAGCCTTGAAGCTGTTGGCATGCAAGGTGCGACCTTGCAGCGCTTTGACAAGCTGATTCACCAGCCCCACGGCATCTTGCTGGTCACAGGGCCTACCGGTTCTGGCAAGACCACCACCTTGTATGCGGCGCTGCACCGTCTGGATGCACGCCAGCAAAACATCATGACGGTGGAGGACCCGATCGAATACGAGCTCTCAGGCGTGGGCCAAACCCAGGTCAACAGCAAGATCGATTTGAGCTTTGCCACTGCTTTACGGGCCATTTTGCGCCAAGACCCCGATGTCATCATGATTGGTGAGATTCGCGACTTTGAAACCGCCCAAATCGCCATTCAAGCCTCGCTCACCGGCCACTTGGTATTAGCCACGCTGCACACCAATGACGCCTCCAGCGCCGTCACGCGTTTGGTTGACATGGGAGTGGAGCCATTCTTGCTGTCCTCGTCCTTGCTCGGCGTGCTGGCCCAGCGCTTGGTGCGCAAATACTGCAAGCACTGTGGTGGCCAGGGGTGCGAGAGCTGCAACCAGAATGGCTACCAAGGCCGTACCGGCGTGTTTGAAATGCTGGTGGTCGACGATGCGATTCGTGAAGACATCCACAGTGGCGCGCCGGAGTCGGTGATTCGAGAACATGCGCTGGCCGGGGGCATGCATTTGATGCGCGAAGACGGCGAGCGTTTGGTTGAGGCCAAGATCACCAGCCTCGAAGAGATTGTGCGCGTCACCCGCGATTAGCCTGGCGCATACCAGGCTTGCGTCTTGATTAATCGACGTGGTGCCACCCAACAGCCAAGCCCCCAAACAACAACACCGACGCATGCGTCGGTGTTGTTGTTAACAAGCCAAAGGCTTATTTCTCAGCTTACTTCTCAGGGCGAATCAACACGTATTGTGCAAAGTCGTCACGGTGAACCAAGACGCTGACTGGGCGTTTGGCATTGGACTTGGCCATTGCATCGTTGAAAGCCTTGACGTCCAAGACTTCGCGCTGGCCCACCGCCAAGATCACGTCACCGGCTCGAATACCCGCCTGTGCGGCAGCGCCTTCAACGCTCACCACACGCACACCGCCTCGCACGCCCAAGCTTTTGGCGTCAGCCTCTGACACAGCTTGCACGGCTAAACCGAATTCATTGGCCTTGGCTTGCTCCTGTGCAGCGCCTCCTTCAGCACCACCTTTGGCATCAGCAGCTTGCGTGCCATCGTCTGGAATCTCTTCGACCACAATGGGCACATCGATGCTCTTGCCATGGCGGAACACTTGCAAAGTGCCTTTGCTGCCTGGCGTGGTACTGCCCACCAAACGGGGCAAATCAGAGACGCTCTCCAGCACCTTGCCATTAAAGCCTGTGATGATGTCTCCCGCTTGAATACCAGCCTTGGCTGCAGGCGAATCTCGCTCCACAGACGAGACCAAGGCACCGTTGTTGCGGCGCTCTAAGCCCAGCGACTCGGCCACATCAGGGTTAACGGGACCGATGCGCACACCAATGCGGCCACGCACAACGCGGCCCTTGTCTTTGAGTTGGTCGCTGACCTTGATGGCCTCATCAATCGGAATGGCGAAGGAAATGCCCATGAAGCCGCCAGAGCGTGAATAGATCTGGCTGTTGATCCCCACGACTTCACCATTCATGTTCAACAGCGGGCCACCGGAGTTGCCAGGGTTGACGGCGACATCGGTTTGAATGAAAGGCAAATAGCTGCCGGTATCGCGCTGCTTGGCGCTGACAATACCCGCTGTGACCGTATTTTCCAGACCAAACGGCGAGCCAATGGCCATCACCCAACCACCGACCTTGAGTTGGTCGACGTTGCCAATTTTGACAGGCGACAAATCATCTGCCTCAATCTTGATCAAGGCCACATCGGTGCGCTCATCCGAGCCAATCACTTTGGCATTGAATTCCCTGCGATCCGTCAAAGTCACGATCACATCTTCAGCGCCAGCGACCACGTGGTGGTTCGTCAAAATATAGCCGTCTTTACTCAGAATAAAGCCCGAGCCAACACCGCTGGGAACGGTGCGTGACTGAGGCTCCGCTGGCGCATTGCCAGGCCCCTGATGCTGACGCGGAACTCCTGGTACAGGCAGACCAAACTGACGGAAAAACTCCATCATCTCTTCATCCATTGCGCCACCACGATTGCGCCCCCCACGCTGGGTCACACGCTCGGTGGTTCGGATATTGACCACCGAGGGGCCGACATGCTCGACCAATTCGGTGAAGTCCGGCAAACCTTTGACTATCGGCTGCGCCGCTGGCGTAGCATTGGCCGGGCCAATAGTGGCGGTGGCGATTGCGTTACCGGACTGCGCTTGGCTGTCCGAAGGGGAAAGAGCCACGACACCCACACCTGCCAAAGCCAAAGCCGCAGCACTCGCAGTTAACCATTGACGCGCATGCAATGGAGTCTTGTTCGCCATTGTTAAATCCTTCTTCTTCATCACATCATTCCTAGTTTGAGTCTTACCAATCATGGTCGATCGATGTTTGTTTCTCGCTTTTTTAGCAATTGCTCGTAAGAAGCCGAAAGCACAAATTTGTTCCCTGCATAACACACAACTTGCCAAATATTTTACTCACGTGATTTTTTTCATGGCGTTGTTGCATGATTCAAACGTAAAAGAGCCTGGTGGTACCAGGCTCTTGTTGATGCATCGATTGCTGCGATGCCCGCTCTATGCAGCGGCATCGCGCTGCCGCTTCGGCTCAATGGCTAATCACACCATTGACACTGGCATTGCGAACAAAGGGACCAGGACTTTGCATGGCCACTGAGCTGCCGTACTGGCGATTCAAAATCTCATCGAGTTTAGGGTCACGGATCACAATGCCAGTCACACCATCGGTATCGCGACTAAAGGTTGGAGTCGCGGCACGATTGGCCACCGCCAGCACACTGCGTGAGGGCAATACCTCTTGCACGGCCTCAGGGACAGCAGCAGCGTCTTGAGCAGCGGCCGCCAACACCGCAGGCACTTCTGCGTTGGAGGCCAGCTGCATTGACTGGCCTTGGCTGCGGCCTGACAAATCTGCCACCGTATTCCACCCAATCGCAGCCACCGCCGCCAGGGACGCAAAACCAGCTACCATTTTCCAGCGGAACACCGAGGCATTGGCCGCTTTGCCATGCGTTGCGACTTCGACTGGCGACACCACAGGAGCTGGCTGCAGAAACTCATTCACGCTCGACTGCGGTGTGCTTTGCATTTGCTCAACCGCCAATCGCTCACGGAAAGCATATAAAAAGGCCATGCTATTGTTGGCCGCCGGATTCAGCTCTGGCACACGCATGCTCTGACCGACGACATGGTATTGCTCCCAGACTTGGTAGACCTGCGCGGACAAGCCCGTTTGTGCCTCATGGGCGTCCCAGTGCTGCATGAGCTGCTCAAACTCGTGCTCTGACAATTCACCATCGGCCAGAGCAGACAACAGCACGTTGATATTGTCTGTTCCGTCTTGCAAGCCGGCAGCTCCCTGAAGGGAGGATGTAGAAGAGAGATGCTGCGTCTGCATAATAAACCTCAAATGTGCTTGCGAAACTCCTAGCAAGAAGTCACGTCAATTTCAATCACCAATATGGACTCAAAAGGGCTGCCGCAGCAGCTCACGAACGTTTACCAACGTTTGCCTGTGCGCTTTTCCAGCAAAGGCTTAACCCGTGCAGAGATGGCCTCGCGTGCACGAAAAATGCGAGATCGCACAGTGCCGATTGGACAATCCATGGCTTCAGCAATCGCCTCATAACTGAGGCCATCGATCTCACGCAATGTAACGGCTTGCCTTAAATCCTCAGGCAAATCTTCCATGGCCGCATTGACGGCCTGCGCCACTTCTTTGGCTGCTAATACTGTTTCGGGTGTTTCCTCTGAAGTAAGTTCCATTAAATTTGTAGAATTTTCGTCATCGTCATCCCGACTCCGCAGTGCACTTTCCGAAATAGTCGGATTGCGCTTCATGTCGCTCAGCGTCTTCTTCGCGGTGTTGACTGCAATCCGATATAGCCATGTATAGAACTGCGCGTCGCCACGAAATTGGTGCAGAGCCCGATAAGCACGGATAAAGGTTTCCTGTGCAATGTCTTCGACTATGTCGCTATCGCGCACCATGCGCCCAATCAAACGTTCGATTCGCCGTTGGTATTTGACCACCAACAGCTCAAACGCTCTTTGTTCACCCGCCAAAGTACGCTCTACAAGACGCAAATCGCTTTGATCGTCCGGATTTGCCTGAGTTGTATCTGTCATGCGAAATATCGTTGTTGTTGTAAGCAGCTCGCTACACCCACCACACATGGATGTGCACCACTGGCCAATGCTTTATTGGAATTCAAAAAGATCTGTCAGCTCAGGCTGATGCATCAACTGAGAGGTACTTTACACAAGTTCATGCTTTGGTCTGACAGCAGCCTTGGGCGATTGGCTTTCAGTCCAGCAGCAAAGAATACGTGGAATTTGCCCTAACAGTGTTGGATATCAAAATCCTTAAACAGTTCTGCAAGCAATAGTACAGGAAAGCGCAAACACGCGGAATTTAGTGCTGCGATCGCTGCCTCCAATACAGCACAGCACGCCGTATATCACCCCACAGCTCTGGGGACATGCGCTGCTCAAGCCATAACCAATGCACGCGCGGCTGCTGCGCGCCTTGTGCTGTCTGTGGCTGCATCCATTGCAGGCGCAGTACAAGAAACGATTGACCATCCCAGACACAATCGAGTGTATGAACATGGCTGGCTTGTGGTGGCTGCCCTGCTGCATCTTGCCATGCCCATCCATGGCGCTGCCATTGCAAGCGCCCGCTCGCAGAACATTGCCATTGCCTGAACGCATGAACACTGGCAAGCGCCCATACACACGTGGCCGCTACTGACACCATGCGCTGCCAAACAAATCCAGTTGGCCACACAGACCAGCTCCAGCAGACAATCACAAGCGCCGCAGCCAAGCAAACAACAGCCACAAAAAACCCCGCTCTCACGCTGCGTGAGACGGGGAATTGGAAGGCAGTTGGCGTGTCATGCAGCATGGGCTATACCCAGCATGCAAACGCGCCCATGGCCCGTGCCCGAATAACAAAGCACGGTCTATGGGCCATACAGGCTTAAACGCGCTTGAACACCAAAGTGCCGTTGGTGCCGCCGAAACCGAAGTTGTTTTTCACAGCAACATCGAGCTTCGCATCACGGGCGGTGTTGGCGCAGTAGTCCAGATCACATTCAGGATCGGGATTGTGCAAGTTGATCGTGGGCGGAATTTTCTGGTCGTAGAGCGCCATCACAGTGAAGACGCTCTCCAAACCACCCGCGCCACCGAGCAAGTGACCGGTCATCGACTTGGTCGAGCTCACCACGATGTTCTTGGCGTGGTCACCCAAAGCGGCCTTGATGGCATTGCTTTCGTTGACATCGCCCAGTGGCGTGGAGGTGCCGTGCGCGTTGAGGTAATTGACCTGATCGGCATTGACGCCGGCATTGCGCAATGCGTTGAGCATTGAGCGGCGTGGGCCATCAATATTCGGAGCAGTGATGTGGCTGGCATCGGCACTCATGCCAAAACCGGCCAATTCGGCATAAATGCGCGCACCACGTGCTTTGGCGTGTTCGTACTCTTCGAGCACCATCACACCTGCGCCTTCGCCCAGCACAAATCCATCGCGGTCTCTGTCCCATGGACGGGAAGCGGCCTCTGGATCGTCGTTGCGTGTGGACAATGCCTTCATCGCAGCGAAGCCACCAACGCCCAATGGGCATACGGTTGATTCGGCGCCACCGGCAAGGATCACATCCGCATCACCGTACTCAATCAGACGTCCGGCTTCACCAATGCTGTGCAGGCCTGTTGTACAGGCTGTCACCAGCGACAGGTTCGGACCTTTGAGGCCCAGACGGATCGAGACTTGACCAGCCACCAGGTTGATGATGGTCGATGGGACAAAGAATGGAGAAATGCGGCGTGCGCCACGATTCATGAATTCGCCGTGATTGGATTCAATCAGTGGCAAGCCCCCAATGCCTGAGCCGATGACTACGCCGCAGCGCTCAGCCAACTCTTCGGAGAGTGCGTCTTTGGCCGGCAAACCTGCGTCAGCGTATGCCTGGTGTGCAGCAACGATACCGTAATGGATAAAGGTATCCATGGAGCGTGCTTCTTTGGCATTGATATATGGGCTGATATCAAGGTTTCTCACTTCTCCGGCAATCTTGGCGGAGAAATCAGAAACATCAAATCTTGTGATCGGGCCAATCCCTGACTTTCCAGCCAAGACATTGGACCAAGCCTCAGATACGGTATTGCCGACAGGACTGACACATCCCAGACCTGTGACAACGACTCTGCGTCGACTCATGCGGTGCAATCTTTCAATTGTAAATAGCGCCGCTCACATCGGAGATGGCGCCGAAGAAGAGGCGCAGCTGCTGCCTAGGACAGGCAACCAATCAGGCCTTGTGGTTGGAATTGGCGTAATCAATGGCAGCTTGGACGGTCGTGATTTTCTCAGCGTCCTCGTCTGGAATTTCGATTTCAAATTCGTCTTCCAATGCCATGACCAGTTCCACGGTGTCCAGGGAATCCGCGCCCAGATCAGTCACGAATGACTTTTCATTGGTCACCTGGGACTCTTCAACGCCCAGCTGCTCTGCAATGATTTTCTTAACGCGTGCTTCGATATCGCTCATGTATGGTCCCTCTGAGGGTAGTCAATGAACCCGGAATTTTAGTCGCTCTCACAGCACTTGTGAGAAAAACTGACCGCCCGGGCAATGCGGCATAGGGTTATAGCAGCTCAAAAGCCACCGATGAACACACAGAATTGCAGGCCATATCGTGGCACGGCCATGCAAGCCCATGGTGTACTTTACATCAACATGCCACCGTTGACGTGTAATTCCTGTCCTGTGACATACCCTGCACCGGCCGAAGCCAAGTACACAGTCGCCGCAGCGATATCCTCTGGAGCCCCTAGGCGGCCCAAAGGAATTTGGGTTTTCAAAGCGGCGTGCTGGGCCTCTGGCAGCGCCTCTGTCATGTCCGTAGCAATAAAGCCAGGGGCAATGCAGTTGACGGTAATACCACGGCTGCCGAGCTCACGCGCCAAGGCGCGTGTCATGCCAGCCACTCCGGCTTTGGCCGCTGCGTAATTGGCCTGGCCTGCGTTGCCCATTGCACCGACCACGCTGGTGATGCTGATGATGCGGCCATAACGCTGCTTCATCATCGGCTTGATCGCGGCGCGGCTGATACGAAAAACGGCATTGAGGTTGGTGTCCAGCACCGCATCCCAATCGTCGTCCTTCATGCGCATGGCCAAGGTATCGCGGGTAATGCCTGCATTGTTGACCAGCACGTGCAAGGCGCCATGCTCTTTAACGATGCTCTCGATCAAGGCTTCACCTGCGCCAACATCGTTCACATTCAGCACCGCGCCTTTGGAGGCTCCGCCCAATGCAGCAGTGATTTTTTCCGCGCCCGCTTCAGTCGTGGCAGTACCGATTACGGTATAGCCTTGCGCGGTCAATTCTTTGGCAATCGCAGCGCCAATGCCGCGGGAGGCGCCGGTGACCAGCGCAATCTGGGTGCTTGTTGTCATGCCAGTAATTCCTTGGTTGCTTGCAAAGAAGCTAAATCATAAATAGAGGCTGCTTCCAGCTGCGCTGCAATGCGTTTGGTCATGCCCGCCAGGACTTTGCCAGGACCGCATTCGACCACATGGGTGACGCCTTGTTGCTGCATGGCTTGCACGCACTCGACCCAACGCACCGGGCCAAAGGCTTGGCGGTACAGTGCATCGCGAATAGCGGCAGGCTCTTGCTGCACCAACACGTCGATGTTGTTGATCACCGGGATCTGTGGCGCAGCCAAATCCAAAGCTTCGAGTGCCACACGCAGTTTTTCTGCAGCTGGCTTCATCAAGCTGGAATGGAATGGCGCCGAGACGGGCAATGGCAACACGCGCTTGGCACCTGCCGCTTTCAGCTCAGTGGCAGCAGTTTCCACGCCCAATTTGGTGCCGGCAATCACGGTTTGACCTGGGTCGTTGAAGTTCACGGCTTCGACCACCTCTTGTGTGCCTTGGGCACGCAATTGCTCGGTGACTTGCACACAAATGGCTTTGACCTGCTCAGCCGGCAAGGCCAGCACAGCGGCCATTGCACCGACACCCACCGGCACGGCTTCTTGCATCGCAGCTGCGCGCAAGCGCACCAATGGCGCGGCTTGGGCCAGTGTCAACACACCCGCGGCAACCAGTGCCGAATACTCGCCCAGCGAGTGACCGGCCAAGGCCACGGGCTGGGTGCCCACTTCGGCTTGCCAGACACGCCATGCGGCCACACCAGCGACCAGCATCACAGGCTGGGTGTTGGTGGTCAGCGCCAGGGCTTCTTTCGGGCCTTCATGAATCAATTTCGCCACGTCTTCGTGCAAAGCGTCTGAAGCTTCTTGCAGGGTCTGCACCACCACAGGGTGCTGCTCCCACGCATCCAACATGCCCACGGATTGCGAGCCTTGGCCTGGAAAAACAAAAGCAAATGTCGTCATGATTGTGATTAGTGATTGAGAGATCGAGCGGCATTGCCCATGCCACGCGGCAAATTACATTTGCACGACCACGGCGCCCCAGGTGAAGCCGCCGCCCACGCCTTCCATCAAGACGCGTTGACCTGGTTGAATTTGGCCATTGCGCACCGCATGGTCCAGCGCCAGCGGAATCGACGCGGCCGAGGTATTGCCATGCTGATCGACGGTCACGACCACGCGCTCGGCAGGCACATGCAATTTGCGCGCCGTGCTCTGCATGATGCGGATATTAGCCTGGTGTGGCACCAGCCAATCGATGTCCTCCAACTGCAGCCCGGCTTTTTCCAAAGCAGCACGCGCGGCCTTGTCGAGCAGGCCAACGGCGAGTTTAAAGACCGCCTGGCCATCCATTTTCAAAGTAGGATCACCGATGATCTCACCGCCATACACGTTGCCCGGCACACACAGAATGTCGCGGTAGCGGCCATCGGCATGGATATCGCTGGACAGCACGCCTGGTGTCTCAGAAGCCTCCAAGACCACGGCGCCCGCACCGTCACCGAACAACACGCAGGTGGTTCTGTCCTTGAAGTTCAAAATGCGGCTAAATACTTCAGCGCCAACGACCAAGGCCGTTTTGGCAGTACCGGCACGGATCATCGCATCGGCCACGGTCAGCGCATAAATAAAGCCACTGCAAACCGCCTGCACATCAAATGCTGGGCAGCCGTGCACGCCCAGCTTGTTTTGCAAAATGGTTGCCGTCGATGGAAACACCATATCGGGCGTCGAGGTCGCAACAATGATCAAGTCAATGTCTTGCGCCTGCTTGCCTGCGGCTTCGAGCGCGCGCGTTGCCGCATGCAAACCCAGCTCGCTGCTTGGCACATCACGTTCGGCAAAATGGCGCGCATGGATACCGGTGCGCTCCACAATCCATTGGTCTGATGTCTCCACGCCTTCTTTGGCCAATTGCGCAGCCAAAGTCTGGTTGTCTACCTTGTTAGGCGGCAAATAACTGCCAGTACCTGTTATTTTTGAATAGATTTGCATAGGGAAAGCGATCCATCAATCATTTGATGCGCATGCAGAGCCACTGCCCGCATAAGCCCATCAAAATCCAGTAGCCCGATGGAGTCGTCATGCCAATCAGAACAACACGCTGGCTTGTTGCACACGCGTTTGTATTTTCTGCAGCAACTGATTCTCTGACGCATCCACCGCCTTCATCAACGCGCACTCAAACGCCAGTTGATCAGCAGAGCCATGGCTTTTAAACACCAGCCCACGCAGACCAAGCAGCGCAGCACCATTGTGGCGGCGGTGGTCCAGGCGCTTTTTGAAGGCATTCAAGACAGGCATGGCAGCAATCGCGGCCAGCTTGGTCAAGGCATTGCGCGAGAACTCTTCCTTAAGGACGTTGGAGACCATGGAAGCGAGCCCTTCAGAGGCCTTGAGCGTGACGTTGCCAACGAATCCATCGCACACGACGATATCCGTTGTGCCTTTGAAGATGTCATTGCCCTCGACATTGCCAAAGTAGTTGATCAAGGATTTTTGACCTGCCTCGCGCAGCAGTTCTGCAGCGCGCTTGATCATCTCATTACCCTTGATCGCCTCAGAGCCAATATTGAGCAGACCCACTGTTGGGTTGTCACGTGCCTTCAGCGCCATATCCAGCGCTGAGCCGAGCACGGCGAACTGCAGCAGATGGTGCTCAGTGCAATCGACATTGGCCCCCAGATCCAGCACTGTGGTGGCACCGCCAGTCACATTGGGCATTGGGTAGGCAATTGCAGGGCGCTCAATACCATCCATGGTTTTGAGCACATAGCGCGCAATGGCCATCAAAGCACCGGTATTGCCAGCAGAGACTGCTGCTTGCGCGCGCCCGGCCTTCACGGCCTCAATGGTCAAACGCATCGACGACTGCTTCTTATGGCGCATCGCCACTTCGACAGGATCATCCATCGCCACCACTTCGTCAGTGTGGACGATTTCAACGCGCTCATGACTGGCCGCAGATTGCAAGGCATCCTGATGCCCCACCAACAGCATGCGCAAATGGGCATGCTTGCCAAGCAAACTCAAACAAGCTGGCACCGTGACCTGAGGCCCGGCATCCCCGCCCATGCAGTCGACGGCAATCGTAATAGCAGTGTTTGACAAAGTGTCAGACTTCACTTGTGCGCCAGCGCGACCTCAAGCACGCAAAGCTGCCAGCACACTGCCAGCAGGCTCTGCACGCCCGTTCATGGCCGCAGCGCCGTGCAATAGCTGCAGGCGCTGGCACGCGTCAAACTTAAACTTCAGCAGATTTGTTTTTCAACACGCGACGGCCACGGTAGAAGCCATCTGGAGTGATGTGGTGACGCAGGTGCACTTCACCTGTGGTGGACTCAATCGCAATGCCTGGAGTTGTCAAGGCATTGTGTGAACGGTGCATGCCACGCTTGGATGGCGATTTTTTGTTTTGCTGAACTGCCATGATGGGCTCCTGAAAGTCAAATGCGCAGGATAACAATCTGCGCCACAATAAAAAATTCTCAGTTGAATTCACCAAATCTACGCCATTCAATGGACAAACTGGCAAATACAACAACGCAAAGGCATCAAAAACGCTGCCGGCTAGCCGCCCCAAAAGCTAAGCTACAAGCCAAAAATGCAGGGCTCTTTTTGCGCAAAAGCTAACGATTATATGCCATGCATGGCAAAACATGCAATAGCCAGCACACCAAAGCGCTGATCAGCACCCATTAATCCGCTTTTTCGCCACCTTTTGCCAGCCGCGTGACCGCCAGCTCAGCCAGCTTGGCAAACGGATTGGGCCTGCCGCTGCGTGTGAGCGTAAAGTCTGGCGTGCGCGCTTGCAGCACCACCGGTGGCTGGCAGTCTTCATGCATCACCACCGATGGCAGAGCCATCAGCAAATCATCCTCTACCAGACGCAGCACATTCAGGGGCTCTTCCAAAGACATCACATCTTCGAGTGCCTCCTCGTCTTCCTTATCGGCCTCTTCTTCAGTCGCAACAAAGCGAAACCATTGGCTGGTTTCGACGGCCACATCCACTGGCTGCAAACAACGCTGGCATTGCATGGGCAGCTCGACTTGGGCCTCGCACAATAGCCACGGCACATCGCCTGTCGCTGCATCACTGCGCATCACGCCCGCCGCACGCCAATCGACCTCGATGCGGCTTGCCTCAGTGCCTGCAGCGGCCTCCAGGGCCAAACGCGGCATCTCAGCCAAAGTCATGGACTGCTCAATCACGCCCTGCGCTTTGGCAAAGGCCAGTACATCCAAACGCTCAAATTGGTATTTTTTTTCCATATATCGAATCAACCGTTTTCTTCATGCCCAAGAACAGGCTCTGTGCAGCCTCTTGATTGTTTGCGCGCCCGCCAGTTTAGTCAAACAAGTCTGTCGCTTTTGACTGCGGCGGCATCAAACCAAAATGCCGATAGGCTGCTGCCGTGGCAATGCGCCCGCGTGGTGTACGCTGCAAAAAGCCTTGCTGAATCAAATAGGGCTCGATCACGTCTTCGATCGTATCGCGCTCCTCACCAATGCTGGCAGCGACGTTGTCCAAGCCGACCGGGCCACCGTCAAAACGGTGCAACACTGCCTCCAACAATTTGCGGTCCATGACATCAAAACCGACAGGATCTACATCCAATAGCGCCAGTGCTTTTTGTGCCATCTGCAGCGTAATGCGGCCATCGCCCTTGACATCCGCATAGTCCCTGATGCGGCGCAACAAGCGATTGGCAATACGCGGCGTGCCGCGTGAGCGCTTGGCCACTTCAAGGCTGGCATCGGCATCAATGGGCGCCGCCAACAAGCCCGCACTGCGCGTCACAATCAATGCCAGCTCTTCAGGCGAATAAAACTCCAGCCGCGCGACAATGCCGAAACGGTCGCGCAGCGGGTTGGTCAGCATGCCGGCACGGGTGGTCGCGCCCACCAAGGTAAAGGGCTGCAAATCGAGTTTGATCGAACGCGCTGCAGGCCCTTCACCGATCATGATGTCGATCTGGTAATCCTCCAGCGCCGGATACAGAATCTCCTCGACCACCGGCGACAAGCGGTGGATCTCATCGATAAACAACACATCGTTGCGCTCCAGATTGGTGAGCAAGGCTGCCAAATCACGCGGCTTCTCGAGCACCGGACCGCTGGTTTGGCGCAGGTTCACGCCCAACTCGGTGGCAACAATATGCGAGAGCGTTGTTTTGCCAAGGCCTGGCGGGCCAAACAGCAATACATGGTCAAGCGCCTCGCCGCGCTTGCGCGCCGCGCCAATAAAGATCTCCAACTGCTCCCTGGCCTTGGCCTGCCCGACATATTCTTGCAGGGCTTTGGGGCGCAGCGCCCGCTCCAACGCCTCTTCTCTTGACGAGGTGGCATCCGCGCTCATCACGCGCGGTGGCGGTGCTGGCACATCAGTTGCCCAGCTATCGGTATGAATGCTCATGCAATTGGCAAAGAGAAGAACGCGCTCGCTCACACGCAAATCAAGGGTAAATCATAGCGCCCCACGCTACACAGTCAGAGCGCCACTCTCAGCGGGGCATTTTGCCACGCGATCATCCGCTGCGTTGAACAGACGAGCAAGATCCAAGATATAAGGGTCTGTGCAGCGCCTTCTCTAGGGCACAAAAAAAACGCGCTATCGACACCGATGCGCGCAGGATGAGAAGCAAAAAGAAAAGGCTGCGAGGCTACCTAGGGTGAAGATAGAGAGTGAGGGAGGAGAAGCACCCAAGGAGTCGTCAATCAGGCATGGCCTAAAAGCCTCGCAACCGAAAATTCATGTATTTCTCAAATACAGTGGGTATGACAGCCATGCATCCCAAAAGTTCACCAACTTTTAACAGACAAAGCGTTTCATTAGCATCCAATTGTTTCTTGTCGCTTATGCTAACAAAACACCCTGATTTTCAATCATTTTATTCAGAATAGCCCTGCTGTCAAAAGCTCGAAAACCATGATTGCCTGCAGTCAAGTCGCGTGAAATGTAACTTTTCTGGACTGCGCCTGCGCGCAGCCCAAATTGGCGGTGATGCTCAGTCCTTCAAGCCTGCCGCAGCACGCAACAACTGCGCTTTGTCTGTCGCCTCCCAAGTGAATTCAGGCTCGTCACGGCCGAAGTGGCCATAGGCGGCTGTTTTCTCATAGATCGGACGGCGCAAATCCAGCATCTCAATGATGCCGCGTGGACGCAAATCAAAATGCTGCTGCACCAATTGTGCAATTTGCTCGTCAGGAATCACGCCCGTGCCTTCGGTATAGACAGTGATGTTGATCGGCTTGGCCACACCAATGGCGTAAGAGAGCTGAATCTGCGCTTGTCTGGCCAGGCCAGCAGCCACAATGTTCTTGGCCACATAACGCGCTGCGTATGCCGCAGAGCGGTCCACTTTGGTTGGGTCCTTACCACTGAAAGCACCGCCGCCGTGCGGGCAAGCGCCACCATAGGTATCAACAATGATTTTTCGCCCTGTCAGACCGGCATCGCCTTGCGGCCCGCCAATCACAAAACGGCCAGTCGGGTTCACCAAATACTTGGTGTTTTGCAGCCATTCTTTTGGCAATACCGGCTTGATGATCTCTTCAACCACTGCCTCAATGAAGCTGGACTTGAGTTTGGTCGCGGATTCGCTTTGGTCAGGGCTGTGTTGCGTGGACAGCACCACCGTGTCCACGCTGTGGGGTTTGCCGTCCACGTAGCGCAAGGTCACTTGGCTTTTGGCATCAGGACGTAAAAATGGCAACCGTCCATCACGGCGCAATTGGCTTTGGCGTTCGACCAAGCGGTGCGCGTAATAGATCGCAGCAGGCATCAATTCCGGGGTTTCATCGCAGGCATAGCCAAACATCAAACCCTGATCGCCCGCGCCAATATTGAGCTCGTCGTCACTGGCTCGGTCAACGCCTTGGGCAATTTCCTGGCTTTGCTTGTCATAGGCCACCAACACCGCACAGCCTTTGTAGTCGATACCGTACTCGGTATTGTCGTAACCAATGCGCTTGATGGTGTCACGCGCAACTTGGATATAGTCCACCGTGCCGCCGGAGGTGATCTCGCCGGCCAAAACGACCAAACCCGTATTTGTTAAAGTTTCTGCCGCAACGCGGCTCATGGGGTCCTGGCGAAGCAAGGCATCTAAAATAGCGTCCGAGATCTGGTCGGCCACCTTGTCTGGATGCCCCTCAGAAACGGATTCCGAAGTGAATAAATAATCGTTAGCCACGAAAAAAAGCTCCTTCCATTAAGTACTGTTTAGAGGCGTTGCCCGAAACCACCTAACAAAAGAAGCTCTGGCGAACGCTTTAGCAGATATGTTTAGAGTCGCCCTGCAAGTTGCTCTTTAACTCAGCGACTGTAGCCAAATTCTATCCCTTTTCACCAATGTTCTTAATACTGCGTTTTTTTTCTGTGTTTCCCAGTGCCTTGCTGCAAGCGCTGGGAGGGCTGCTCGGCTGGCTTGTCTTTCTCCTCTCGCCCACGTACCGTAAACGCTTCATCAACAACGCCAAGCAAGCAGGCTTTACATTTGCCCAAGTACGCCCAGCCATTGGCCACGCCGGTCGCATGGTTGCAGAACTCCCCAAGGTCTGGTGTGGCCCTGCCGTGCACGTGGATATGGACCAGGCCACGCGCGAACTGCTTGACCGTGCCTCTCAATCGCAGCAAGGCGTGTTGTTCATCACACCGCATATGGGCTGTTTTGAGCTGGCCTCACAAACTGTTGCGCAGTATTGGGGTGATGCGCGTGGGCCTTTAACCGTACTGTACCGTCCTGCACGCCAACCGGCTTTGGCCAAAATGCTCAAATCGGTGCGCAATCGCAATGGCCAAGAAGCCGTCCCGACCGATATGAGCGGCGTGCGCGCCATGCTCAAAAGTCTGCGTAATGGTGGCTCGGTGGGTATGCTGCCAGACCAGGTGCCGCCTTGGGGCATGGGCGAGTGGGCACCTTTTTTCGGCAAACCAGCCTACACCATGACGATTGCAGCACGCATGATTGCACAAACCAAACCGCAAGTCATCATGGCACGCTGTGAGCGCAAAGCAATTGGTCAAGGCTATCAACTCTATCTACAGGTATTAGAGCTCGATCCCACAGCAGGGCAACGCGAGTTGATCCATCTGATCAACCACGCAGTCGAAGAGCAAATACGCACTTGCCCGGAACAATATATGTGGGGATATGGCCGCTACAAAGTCCCCAGAGGAATGCCGCAAAATTACCCCCACCCCAAAAGCCTGGCAGATTTAGAGTCTTCCTGACTGCTTGCCCAAGACAGCTGTAGCAGCCCATATGTCTGCATGCGCAAAATGGGCAGCGCCGCCATGCGCTTTTTGCGTCTTACAGCTTCTTTTGGTGTTGAGGTTCGCAGTCCCTCTGTTTGAAAACCCCTCGCTGGACATTTAACCCGACTGCGGGTTGTGCCGCTTCTGCTTTTGGGCTGCAACACAGCCTGCGTCGAGACGAGGTGCAGGCTCTGAACGCTGGTATCCGCGATGCAATGCCGCGGCCAATACCTGCCCTGCAAAGCCTTTTCGTGATTAATTCCCTCATAAAACGCTCTTTGTTCAGTCTTGAAACAGACAAAGTGCGTAGTTTGGTTCAAAATCCCGGCCACACACAATTGGCCTGCGCTGCAATGCATACTTGTGCGTTGCGTGTTGCGCACCGCTGCCTCTGTCCCAACTGTTCACTTACCTCTCAAATACTCGAAAGCTCGGATGGCTGCCCACAAACTGACCGGACGTGCAGTCATTGCGCTGATGCACGGGTTGGCGCTACTGCCTTTGCCACTGTTACGCGGCCTTGGCTCTTTGCTTGGCAAAATACTATTCAAAACTGCCAAGCCAAGACGCGAAATCGCCTTGACAAACTTGCGCCTGTGCTTTCCTGAGCTAGACGAAGCCACGCGCGAGCAGTGGGCGCAGCAAACTTTCATTTATTTCTGCCAAACATGGCTGGACCGCAGCTGGCTGTGGACCTCAAAGCCTGAAAAAATCAACAAACGCCTGCGCCTGACAGGCGCGCTGCAAGAGCTCGACAATCCAAGCCCCATGATTTTGCTCGCGCCTCACTTTTATGGTTTGGACGCAGCCGGCGTGGCTATGGCGCTGGGCAGTACACGCACTGCCGTCAGCATCTACACCAAGCAGCCCAACCCCGTCCTCGATGCCTGGATCAAGGAGCGCCGGGCGCGTTTTGGAGAGGTGCTGCTATTCAATCGTGCCGAGGGATTGCGCCCCATCATCAAAGCTTTGCGCGCAGGCGGCGGCCTGTTTTTATTGCCAGACATGAACTTTGGCGAACGTGAGTCCATTTTTGTGCCCTTTTTCGGCATACAGGCTGCCACCGTCTCGTCCTTGTCACGCTTTGCCGAAATGGGCCATGCAAGAGTTGTGCCTTTGCTGTCACGGGTGACCAAAAACGGCTATGAAATTGAACTGCTGCCGCACTGGCAGGACTTCCCGACAGACGATGTGGTGCACGACACAACCCGCATGAGCCAAGAGGTCGAAGCATGGATTCGCACCATGCCCACCCAATATTTTTGGGTGCACAAGCGCTTCAAATCACGCCCACCGGGTGAGCCGCCGATTTATTAAAGGCCTGCGCCTGGATTCAGCTGTGCTCTAGCGCAGCCCACAGCGCCAAACCCGCTTCTTTCAATGCATTTGCCTGCGCCATCGCAATTTGGCCATTGTCTTCATTCAAACGGGCAATGTGCTGCAGGCGCCGCATTTCACGGTACGCATCGGCGGCCGCCGTACCCACACCGTCTGGCAGCAATTGCAGCTCTTGCGCAATGCGCAAGAGCGCAATGTTGCCCGCATTGCGCAGCAGCTCAGGATGCGCACCTGAATAGGCCAAGACCAAGAACTGCGTGGCAAATTCAATGTCGATCATGCCACCCGGACTGTGTTTGAGATCAAAACGATCGGGCGCGACCGCATGCGCCTGGCGCATGCGCACACGCATAGCCCAGATTTCTTGCCTGAGTGCCGCCTTATCACGCGGCGCTTGAATCACCGCCTCGCGCACTTTGTCGAACTGGGCGCGCAAATGCTCAGAACCCATGACAAAACGTGCCCGTGTCATCGCTTGGTGCTCCCAGGTCCAGGCCGTATTACTGCCGCGTTGCTGTTGGTAGTCGGCATAGGCCTTGAAGCTGGTCACCAGCAAGCCGGAATTGCCATTGGGGCGCAGGGCGGTATCAATTTCGTACAAGTCGCCCTCGGCCGTTTTGGCTGTCAACCAAGTGATCAGCTTGCGCACCAGGCTGGCATAGACCTCGGGGGCATCGTCATGGTCGTCATCATAGACAAAGACAATATCCAGGTCGCTGCCGTAACCGAGCTCTTTGCCACCCAGCTTGCCATAGCCAATGATGGCAAATTCAGGCAATTCACGATGGCGCTTGCGCAAGCGCGACCAGCACCACTGGGTCGTTGTGAGCAAAATCGTATCGGCCAGGGCGCTCAAATCATCGGCAACGTCTTCAACGCTGATTTTTCTCTCCACATCACGTGCCAAGGTGCGAAAGGTCTCGGCATGCTGGCCACGGCGCAGCACATTCATCAAGTTTTCGTCATCGTCCTCACGGGTGTGGTTCAAGGCCTCGTAGCGCAGCGTCAACTCCTCAGCAAACGCCAGGGCGTCAAAGCGCTCATACAGCATGCTGCCGCTGGCGAGCTCATCGACCACACCTGGGTGTCTGCGCATATAGCGCAAAGGCCATTTTGTCGCACCGAGCAAATTAAGCAAGCGAGAGAAGATCGCAGGCCGCTCAATCAACAGCGCAAAATAGCTGTCACGCCCCAGCAAAGACTCCATCCATTCACAAAAACCCGTTGCGGAGGCCTCTGAAATTTCGTCTCGACCCAACTTCTGCGCCGTGGTATGTAACAGCGTCAAAACACGCGCCATCGCATCCTCGCGCAGCGCCTGAAAGCGTGTCAGCTCGGGCCACTTGTCCAGTTTTTCGACCATCGCAGGCGGCACTTGCTCAAGCAGCTTCTCAAACGACGCGGGGTGCGAGGGCGATTTGCTGCACTTGCCTTTGTGGCAGGTGGGGCTTTTTGAGCTGCCCAGCAAGGCATCAAATTCTTGCGCTACCAATTCACGGTGCTGGTCCAAGGCACGCAAAAAACCACACACATCGTCAAACTGCATGGTCAGGGCAATCCAGTGCAAATCCTCGTCTGCCGTCGGCAGCACATGGGTTTGCTGGTCATCCAAGTATTGAATACGGTGCTCGGTCTGGCGCAAAAAAACGTACGCATCGTGCAATTTTTGTGCAGTGGCCTCCGGCATCAAGTCCGCCCTTGCCAGACGGCTCAAAGCCTCTAATGTGGGCCGGCAACGCAGCTCAGGGAAGTTGCCGCCCCGCACAACTTGCAGCAACTGCACGGTGAATTCAATTTCTCGAATGCCGCCACGCGAAATTTTCACGTCATTGGCCCGCTCCGGGCGGCCTGCACAACGGATATTGGCGTGTTCACGAATTTGGCGGTGCAAATCACGCAGCGCATCAAACACCGAATAATCCAGATAACGGCGAAACACAAACGGCAGCACGGCCTCGCGCAATTTCTGCACGTTGCTGCTGCGCACCACAGCCGCAGGTGCAACCACACGGCTCTTGAGCCAGGCAAAGCGCTCCCACTCCCGGCCATGCATTAAGAAGTACTGGTTGAGCGCTCCCAGCGAGATCGCAGCAGGCCCAGACTTGCCATGGGGTCGCAGCGCCAAATCCATGCGAAATACAAAGCCATGCTCGGTGGTGTCACCCACAACCACTTGGATATGCCGCACCAGTTGCGCAAAATACTCTTGGTTGCTGACAATGCCTCGGCCTGAAGCATTGCCGCTGGTCTCACCGTCGCTCTCGAACACATAAATGAGGTCAATGTCGCTTGAGACGTTGAGCTCTCTGGCGCCCAGCTTGCCCATGCCAATCACCCAGAACTGCACTGGCTGGCCCTGTTCGTCAAGCGGCGCGCCATAGCGCTGCTGCAATTGTGCATGGCCGTGTGCACAGGCCTGGTCCAACGCCAGCTCAGCCAGCTCGGTCATGGCCAGAGTTACCTCTTGCATCGGAACAAACAGCTGCACATCGCGCTCAATCAGGCGACTCATCACCAGTTGCCGCAAAATCCTCAGCGCCGCGCTCAGCCCATGCTGCAAGAGCAAGGCTTGCAACGCCTGCTCCATCGATGCCCGGTTAACGGCCCCCTCTGGCAGCAAAGCCAGCTCATCAGCATAGCGACGCTGTACGCGCTGGTAATAGCGTGAATACTCAGCCGCATGCACCCAAGTCCGGTCAAACGAACTATCAGAACATTCTGTAGAAGAGGACAACATCTTGCAGGGCCAACACAAAGCAGTAAAAGGAAACTTTCCCGACTCCAATGAGCCAAAGCCCATCATGCCTCTAGCCAGGGCCTGGTGCCTGTGGCCAAATACAAGGAAGAATCGCGTAATCATTGATTTTGTCGCAGTCACGCACACCATGGAATGCGCGCTAACGATACCCAACCTAAAGAAACGGTTAAGAACCTGTTTGCGATCTTGTCGCAGACCGCGTTGGCATTGCCTTGGCACTCGGCCTTGGCTGCAAGGCCGGCTCGGGCTGTGGCGATCGCTATGGGTGCGCGCAGTTGCGCAGTCACACACAAAGGCGTCTACAGCTCCATTAAGAGAATGGCAATAACCCCCACGCTCCTGACACTTTATTTGTCACCAATTGGTTACCACCGCAGGACAGTGACACATATTGCGCGCTGCGCTGCGCAAGACGGCTGTCTGCACAAGGATAATGGTGCGTGATGCCTTCATCCCAGCTCACCGCCCCACCACAGACACACCGCCCTATTCGCACGGCCCTGCGATGGCTGTGGCGCCTTGTCTTGGCGCTGGTGATCTTGGTCCTCATCTGCATCGGGGTGTTGTACGCCTGGGTAGTGCCACGACTGGACGAGTGGCGTCCCGAATTGGTTGCGTATTTGCAGCAAAAGACCGGACTAGAGATTCAGATCGAGGCCTTGCAAGCCAGCCATAGCCCCAATGGCTTGCCGGTGCTTGAAATTCAGAACGCCCGCATCACTCGTGCCCAGGCACCATGGCAGGTCTCAATGGCCAAAGCCCAGTTGGGCTTGTCTTGGCAGTTGCTGCGCGGCCAGCCACTGGGCAATATCCTGATTGATCAGCCGCAGCTGCAATGGCGCGGCGCACTCGACCAAGCAGCGCCAGCAAGTGCCACCCCCACAAGCACCAACGCCCCCACAGCGGACCACGCTGCTCTGGCTCAAACGTGGCAATGGCTGCTCGAACAGCCCTCGATTCGCATCGCCAACGGCAGCGTGCAATGGCACAGCACAAGCCCCTCTCCCACCGAGTCCACCCAAGAAACAGAATCCAGTTGGCAAATTAGCCAGATAGATCTTGAGCTGAGCTACTCCCCACTACGCGACCTCCACCGGCTGGAGCTGCAAATGCAAGCACCGCAGTTGATGGCCGCACCAGTGGAGCTGCAACTGGAGGGCCAGGACTGGGGGCGTTGGGCCGAAGGCTGGCCTGCCTTGTCTAGCGCCTCAGGCAGCTGGCGTTTGAAGCTGGAGCAGCTGGATCTGGCCGCCCTCTCTCAACTGCTAGTGCAGTTCCCAACGCTGCAAGCTTGGCCAACAATCCAACAAGGCTTGCTGAGCCTGCGCTCACAAGGCCAACTCACAAATGGCGACCTACGTCCAGCCACATTTGAGATCGATGCAGACAAGCTGCTGTGGCCATTGAACGAGCAGACCCCTCTGGAGTTGACGCAAATGCGCTTAGCTGGCTCGCTGCAAACGCAAGGCCTCAGCCCAGTTTCAGCTCTGCCACGAACGCGCTGGCAACTCGAACTGCAACCGAGCCAATTCAAGACTGGCACAAGCACGTGGCGCAGTGAAGCGCTGCAGTTGGCACTCACCAGCGCCGCACGGCCCAGCCACACCGGAACAAAGGCACAGCCTGGTATGGCTTGGCCCGAGCAAGGCATAGAGGTGCTCGCCGCCTCCCTGACCAGTCCAGGCTTGGATCTGGGTGCCCTCAGCGCACTACTGCAAGCCAGTTTTGGCAGCACCTCAGCAGCGCCACAAGAGGCGAACCTAGAAGACAATGTAGCCGCAAGCACTTGGCCCATGGCCACCGCGCAGCGGCTCGGTCAATGGCAGCAACAGTTGGCCAACTGGCAACCATCAGGCCAATTGCAAGACATTCACATCGGCTGGCAAGCCCCTGAGAAGCCCGCCCAAGAGCGCGATGCAGCAGCTGGCCCAACTTGGCCATGGACTGTCTCGGCCCGCTTGAAGCAACTGAGTATCGGCGCGGCTCATACATCCACCAGCAATACGACAGCTGTGCCATTGGGCATCCACAACCTCAGTGGCCAAATCGACAGTAGCCCGGCAGGCGGCAGCGCTGCGCTGCAAATCGACAACGGCAGCGTGCAACTGCCGACCGTTTTTGACGCAGGCCCAATCGAGATTGACCGCTTGCGCACCGAACTGCAATGGACGCTGGCCCAGGATGGCGGTGTTGCCGTCAAGATCGAGCTACCAGAACTGGCCACCCCAGATGCGGCAGGTTCGGCCACCATCTTGTGGCGCACGTCCAGCCCGGCCGAAATCCAAACCCTCACAGAGCAAACAGGCCGGCCTGCCCATGCATTGCCCGGCTTTTTGGACTTGAATGCCGAATTGGCACGTGCTGACGCAACAGCCGTCTGGCGTTACCTGCCCCACAGCATTCCAGCTGATGTACGCCATTATGTGCAAGAGGCCATTCTGGGCGGGCGGGCCAAACGCGCAGAATTTGAGGTGCGTGGTGATCTGACGCACTTCCCGTTTGATGCGCGCGCGCGTGACCCAGCCACGCAGCGCTACCCCGCCACAGCCGCTGAGCCGGGCAAGACCCCAGCCAGCAACCAGACTGAAGCAGCCACACCGCCGCGCGAATTGTTTCGCATCAGTGCCGACTTAGAGCAAGTCCAGTTTCGTTATGTGCCCCATTACCTGTTGGGATCTGTCACACCCGCACTGAGCTGGCCTGATTTGCAGGGCGTCAATGCGCGTCTGGAATTTATTGGCAACCGCATGGACCTGGCCGTGCAATCGGCACAATTGCAAGCTGCTCCCAAGGTGCGGGTGAGCAACGGCAAGGCTTGGATTGATGACTTGATGCATGCGCAAGTGGGCGTAGATGTGCGCGCCGCTGGGCCGCTGGCCGATCAACTGCGGGTTCTAAGCAGCACCCCGGTAGCGCGTATGACCGACCATGCAATGGACAACTTGCAAGGCACAGGCAATGCCGCATTCCGCCTGCAGCTGGACATTCCGCTGGAGTCCGCACAAGCCAATCAGATACAGGTGACTGGTGATGTGCAACTCAAGGACAACGCACTGCAATGGTGGCCCCAGGTGCCAAGGCTCAGCGCTGTACAAGGCCGTGTGCGCTTTACCGACAAGGGCTTTGCAGCCAATGGCATTCAAGCCCAGGCTTTGGGCGGACCGGTCACGCTGGATGTGGCCATGGCAGACCACGTCAACGGCGCGCCCACACAAGTGCGCATCGACGCGCAAGGCCAATTGAGTGCACAAGGCCTGCAGCAATATGCCCAGCAAGCACTGGGCAGCGCACGCGCCGACCAATGGCTGGCCGCGCTGAGTGGCCAAACCAATTACACGCTGCAAGTCAACACGATTGGCCAGCGGCCTTTTGTCTCGTTTGACAGCTCCTTGCAAGGCTTGGCCAGCAGCTTGCCCTACCCATTGGACAAAGCAGCCGATGCAGCACAACCACTGCGCCTGAGCCATAGCAGCCCTGACAGCACCGGTCTTGAGCAGATTCAACTCACACTGGGCGAGCGCATCGATGCACGCTACCAATTGCGCGCAGCACCAGCGGCAAGCGACCCACAAGCTGCCGACTCAAGGCAACCACAGTCCACCACTGTGGCCACTCCCGAGCTGGCCGTGCTGTCCGGTCAGCTCCTGATCGGCCAATTCAGTGCAGATGAAAAACGCCTGCCTGGCTTTATCCCCAACACCTTCGCCGCTGCACCAGGAGACACCCGAGTGCAGGCCATTGTCGCAAAAGACCAGTGGGATGCTGCCGAGTGGCTGCCTTGGCTGATGCAAGCGCAGAGCACGCAGACCAAGCATGCAGCAGCCTCACCCGACAGCGACAGCCAGAGCTGGATCGAGCAACTCATGCCCGACGTGTGGTATGGCCACTTTGATCTGCTGCAATGGGGCAAGCTGCGCCTGCACGATGCACAAATCCAAGCCTATCAAGGCATTAGCAGCAATGCCTCAATTTGGACCACGCATTTCAAAGCCACTGAAACGCAAGGCACATTGGAATACCACCCCCAGTATTTAGAGGGCACCGGCTTGCTGCGGGGCAATATCGACTACTTAGAGCTGCCGGCCCATTTCGGCCAGGACGATGCACAAGCCCCTGGCGCTGCAGCCGAGGCAGACACGCCCCCGGCCCTGGAAGGGCTGGACACCACAGATACGCAGGCCGAGTCCTCAGCGCTTGCGAATGTGCGCCATCTGCCTACGGTGGACATTGAAATCGGCCGGCTATTGTTTGCCAACCGCGACTGGGGCAAAGTGGCCATGCAAGCCATGAACCGTGTCGTCAATGGCCATCCCAGCGAATGGATCATCAACTACTTGACCATTGAAGTGCCTGAAGCACGTTTGACGGCCAAAGGCAGTTGGCAGGACGTGCGGACCCACAATGGCATCTACCACCTGCTGAGCGGGCGCAAAAAAATGGACATGCAATTCACGCTGGAGATGCTCGATGCAGGCCGCTTGCTCGCACGCATGGGCATGCCCGGTGTGCTCTCCGCAGGCAATGGCAAGCTCAATGGCCGACTGTCCTGGCACGGCTCGCCATTGCACTTGGATATTCCATCCCTGAATGGTGACTTCAGCCTGGATGTCGCCAAAGGCCAGTTCCTCAAAGTCAATGCGGGCGCTGGCAGGCTGCTGGGCGTAATGAGCTTGCAGGCGCTGCCCAGAAGGCTGACACTGGACTTTCGCGATATCTTCAGCGAAGGCTTTGCGTTTGATTTTGTGCGCGGCGACATCCATTTGGCGACCGGTGTCGCCTCGACCAATAATTTGCAAATGAAAGGCGTGAATGCGGGTGTCGTACTCGAAGGCAGCGCCAACATCCTGCAGGAAACCCAAAACATCACCGCCGTGGTCGTGCCAGAGCTGGATGCGATGACCGCCTCTTTAGTGGCCACGGCCATCAACCCCGCCATTGGCGCTGGCACGTTCCTGGCACAGTTTTTCTTCAGCAAGCCACTGGCAGAAGCCGCGGCCCAAGAGTTTCTTATCAGAGGCTCCTGGAGTGACCCGATTGTGGAGCGCAGCTCCACGCGGGCCGCCAAGCCCGCAGCGCTGGAATAACAACTGGGCGTAACAAGTGGCCTAAAGCAAGCGGCTCACAGCGCCGCCCAAGGGCTGTGCAAGGGGCTATGCAAGGTACAAAAAAACCTGCCAAAAGGCAGGTTTTTGACGGTCAGCGCCAGCACAATGCCGTCACCGCTTAACGCGCTTGTGACGGCTCGCCAACGAAAATTTCCACTCGGCGATTGCGTGCACGCCCATCGGCCGTGGCATTGCTGGCCACCGGCTGGTAAGAGCCACGGCCATCAATTTGAATGCGGCTGGCATTCACCCCGCGAGAGGCCAGGTACTGGCGTGTACTGGCTGCGCGGTTCACAGACAGCGGATTATTAATCGCATCGGTGCCAGTATTGTCAGTGTGGCCAACGATCACCACATCGGTATTTGGGTTGTTGCGCAAGCTATTGGCAAACTGGTCAAGCAGCGGCGCGAACTGCGATTTGATGTCGGAGCGACCTGTATCAAACGAAATATCGCTTGGAATATCCAGCTTCAAGCGGTTGTCTTGGGTTTGTGTGACCACCACGCCGCTGCTGGCCATCGCATTTTCCATATCGGCTTTTTGGCGCTCCATGCGCTGTGACCACACATAACCGCCCAGTCCACCCAAGGTCGCGCCGATGGCTGCACCTTTGCCATCACCGGCGATCGCACCAATAACCGCACCAGCTGCAGTGCCCACGCCCACGCCTGTGGCCGTACTGCGCTGCGATTCGCTCATATTGGCACAACCCGCAAGCGCAAACACTGACGCTGCTGTCAGCAGCAGCAATGGGCGTTGCAACTTGCTCAAACGCTTAGAAGTTAAAAATGCCATCTTGGTTCTCCTTTTTGAGTCTAGCGACTCGTAACAAGTTTTCTCTCAGTCAATCCATTGCACATAGATTACGATCCACAAGTGTGGATAATGCCATGCGAGAGCAACGCAGGCTACAGCAAAGACAACACTGGCGTGTGTCAATCCTGCCACCGCAGCACTGCAAGCGCAACCACGGCATCTCAACGCACCAGCCATGCAAACCGTTGTCAGCAAAGCAGCCAGCAGCGGCGTTGTAGAGCAGACGTTTTGGCTTGAGGCCCTTAGAACGTGTTTACGTTCTAAGGGAAATTCAGCACAACTGCCTGTTGCAGTCTGAGCGCGGTCTCAAGCGATCTGCTGTACCAACCACGTTTTATCTGATCTTGTGAATTTTGAAACAAATGCCCGGTGCCACCTAAGGCCAGAAACCTTGAGGATCTGCAACACTGGCATGATTAAAGCACTTAGTCTTTTTTGAAAACATGTCCCACTCTTTGATCCGCTGCGCACTGGCTGTCTTTGCCGCCGCATTCATCGCCGCTTGCTCTAGTCCCCCCCAGTCTCCCAGCACGGACGTACCTGACAATGGCGCCATCGTCACCCCCAGTGCGCTGCCAGTCTTGATGCCGCATCCGATTGGGCCGAGTTTCCAGCGCGAAAATGCGCTATGGACACCTGTGCCTTGGAGTGATTTACCAGGCTTTGAACAAGACGATCTCACCGATGCTTGGCACGCCTGGTTGCTCAGCTGTGAAAAACCCCATCCCAGCTGGCGCAAAGTCTGCACAGAAGTCGCGGGCCTGCAAATTGCTGACGATGCGACCCGCCGCGCCTGGATGCGCCGGGCCCTGCAGCCCTATCTGGTCCGCTCCACAGCGGGCAAGGACATTGGCATGCTGACCTCCTACTACGAGCCGGTCATGGATGGCAAGCGCCAACCAGTCGATGGCTTTAACGTGCCGCTGTTTGCGATGCCATCTGGTTACTCTGGTCAAGGCACATGGTTTAGCCGCGAGCAGATTGAATCGGGCCACCCCAGTGCTGCCACGGCCTTGCGCGGCAAAGAAATTGCCTGGCTCAACGATCCTGTCGATGCGATGGTCTTGCATATCCAGGGCTCTGGCCGGGTCAACCTGCAAGAGCCTGACGGCAGCGTGCGCCAGGTGCGCGTGGCCTATGCCGCAACCAACAACCACCCGTACAAAAGCATTGGCCGCTGGCTGCTCGATCGACGCCTGATCCGCGATGCCAGCTGGCCAGGCATCAAAGCCTGGGTCGATGCCAACCCGGCGCGCGTCAAGGAGATGCTGTGGAGCAATCCGCGCTATGTCTTTTTCAAAGAAGAAGCGATTGCCCCACAAGACCAGAATGTCGGCCCGCGTGGCGCGCAAGGCGTACCGCTGACACCAGGGCGCTCCATTGCGGTAGACCGCCGCAGCATTCCTTACGGCACGCCGGTGTGGATGATGACTGCAGGGCCGACTTTGAATGTGCAAAAGCTGGTGCTGGCGCAAGACACCGGCAGCGCGATCATTGGCGCGGTACGGGCTGACTATTTTGCGGGCTGGGGCCATGAAGCCGGTGATCTGGCTGGCCGCGTCAAACAAGATTTGTATTTGTGGACGTTCTGGCCTAAAGGGGCGGCGCTGCCATAAAGCCCTCAGCGCAGTGTGACGCTGCGCTCATCGACAGGCCAAATTTGACCTTCGGTCATCGCCGTATTGGCAACCAATGACAATGAGGGCAATGCCTCACCTTTGAGTGGCCTTCAGTGGCCCTCAGTGGCCCTCAAAATCCACCAAGGTCAGCAACGGTTTGCCCAATGCTTTGAGTCGCGCGGAACCTCCGAGCTCAGGCAAATCGACTATCACGGCGCACTCCGTCACCACGGCACCCAAGCGCTCGAGCAATTTGACCCCGGCAATCATCGTGCCACCGGTGGCGATCAAGTCGTCAATCAACAGTACGCGTTGGCCGCGTGTGACCGCATCGGTGTGCAATTCCACGGTAGCACTGCCGTATTCCAACTCGTACGTTTCTTGCACGGTGGTAAAGGGCAGTTTGCCTTTTTTGCGAATCGGCACAAAGCCTACGTTCAGCTCATAAGCCACCACTGCTCCAATAATGAAGCCGCGTGCATCCAAGCCTGCAACCACGTCTGGGCGCAATGTCGGATCCATGTAGTGGTGCACAAAGGCATCGATCAAGACGCGAAAAACTTGTGGATTTTGCAGCAGTGGCGTGATGTCACGAAATTGCACGCCTGCGCTGGGCCAATCAGCCACAGTGCGGATATGCTCGCGCAAAAATTCAGAAACATTCAATGCGCTAGACGGTGTGGGCATGGCAAATGTGATGAAAACGGCAGAGATAGTCGCCATGGCAACGCATGGCCAGATGCCGATAGTGTAAAGTGGCAAAGAACGTGTTTGCGGTCTTTTCACAGACTGCTCTCTACGCTTGGCTGCGCAAAAGCGCAAGGAGACAATTGAGATGTGTCTTCCATAAGGCGGCGCCATGGGCGGTCTGCGCGTGCGCATGCACGGCAAAGTCCCTGAGCGAGACCTTGTTGTTTTTAATTTCAACACCCACCCAATCATGAGTATTCACACAGTCGGAGTCATTGGCGCAGGCACTATGGGCAATGGCATTGCCCAAGCGGTTGCAGGTGCAGGTCTGCAAGCAATCCTGATCGATATTTCTGAGGCCGCCGTCAGCAAGGGCATCAGCACCGTCAGCGGCAGCTTGGACCGCCTGGTCAAAAAAGAAAAAATCAGCGAGAGTGACAAAGCCGATATCCTGGGCCGCATCAAAGGCTCGACCGATTACGCCGACCTGCAAGCAGCGGACCTGGTCATTGAAGCGGCCACCGAGAACTACGATTTGAAAATCAAAATTCTCAAGCAAATCGAAGCCGCAGTGAAGCCAGGCACGATCTTGGCGTCCAACACCTCGTCCATCTCGATCACCAAACTGGCTGCGCAAACCGCGCGTCCAGAGAACTTCATCGGCATGCACTTCTTCAACCCAGTGCCGCTGATGGCCTTGGTCGAAGTGATTCGGGGCCTGCAAACCAGCGATGCGACCAACGACACCGTCGCTGAGCTGGCGCAAAAACTCTCCAAAACACCTGTTCCCGTCAAAAACGCCCCTGGCTTTGTCGTCAACCGCATTCTGGTGCCCATGATCAACGAGGCCTTTTTTGTGCTGGCCGAAGGCGTGGCCGAGGCCGAAGCGATTGATGAGGCGATGAAACTGGGAGCCAACCACCCGATTGGGCCGCTGGCACTGGCGGACCTGATTGGTCTGGATGTCTGCCTGGCCGTGATGGAGGTGTACTTGGAAGAGTTTGGCGACAGCAAATACCGCCCAGCGCCGCTATTGCGTGAGTTGGTAGCAGCAGGCTATTTGGGCCGCAAAACCAAACGCGGCGTTTACGCGTATTAAGCATCCAGCGTGCGTTCAGCAAGGCTGCAACGCACAGATGCTCCACGTACAGGGCTGGATTGCACGTGCGCCGTGCTGCCTGCGGCCTGTTGACGGATAATAGACGGCTGCATGGCTCAAATGGGCAATAATGCAGCCGTTTGCCTTTGTCACTCCGGCAGGGTCGGGGCATTGGCCTTGTGTGCGCATGCTCAATGCGCCTGTATACCGCGCCTGTATGGGCGCATATTTGATTAGTGTTTCTCATCTCCATGACCTCTGCTCTGCACACCTCTTCTATCTCTTCGCTGCCGCTGCTGGCACGCGGTAAAGTTCGCGATAACTACGCCGTAGGCGATGACCGCATCCTGATGGTGGCCAGCGATCGTATTTCTGCATTCGACGTCATCATGGGTGAGCCAATTCCTGGCAAAGGCGTTTTGCTCACGCAAATGGCCTTGTTCTGGTTTGACAAGCTGGGCGGCATTTGCCCCAACCACCTGACTGGCGACGCGCCAGAGTCGGCCGTTTCCAGCGCTGAAGAGAAAGCGCAAATCCAAGGCCGCTCAATGCTGGTCAAACGCCTCAAGCCCATTGCGATTGAAGCCGTGGTGCGAGGCTATTTGGCAGGCAGCGGTTGGAAGGAATACCAAGAAAGCCAATCGGTTTGCGGCGTCCCCCTGCCTGCGGGTTTGAGCAATGCTGCGCGTTTGCCAGAGCCAATCTACACGCCTGCAGCCAAGGCAGAAGTGGGTGAGCATGACGAGAACATCAGCTTTGAGAAAACCGTCGAAATCGTCGGCCCAGAATTGGCCAACCAGATTCGCGAAATCAGCATTGCACTGTACAAAAAAGCCGCCGAATTTGCCCAAACCAAAGGCATGATCATTGCCGACACCAAGTTTGAATTTGGTCTGGATGCCGACGGCACCTTGACACTGATGGACGAGGTTCTGACCCCCGACAGCTCACGCTACTGGCCGATTGAAGGCTATGAAGCGGCCTTCCGTGCCGGCGACAACCCTCCGAGCTATGACAAGCAGTTTGTGCGCGACTGGTTAGAGCAAGTGCGTATCAACGGCCAGCCTTGGGGCAAAACGCCACCAGCACCGCGCCTGCCGCGTGAAGTGATCGACAATACCGCAGCCAAATACCGTGAGGCACTCGAGCGCCTGCAAGGCTAAGCCTAGGACAACATAGTCTGCTCGCCTGCGGCGCAGCGCGGCTTTAGCGGCAGCCCTCAGACTTCACACACAAGGCAGATGTTCAGCATCTGCCTTTTGCTTTACATGGCCGTTATCAATCACACAACTACCTTGCTGTGCCCAGACGCTCAGTCCTGCGCACGCAATGTGGAAAGTGTCACAGCCACATCGCCTTGCGCACTATTGATATAGACCGTGCCATCTTGCACATTGAAGTTCAGTTCCATGCTTCTTTGCGCCAATTGGGCAAGCGCTTGGCTCTCTTGCACATCCACGGACAGCACATGTAAATTGCGCGCCTTGGCGACTTTAGACTCCACCGCTTTCCACCACATACTTTGGGTACGGCCATAGGCATAGATCCAGACTTGGCCGGCCTTGCCACAGGCTTTGAGGATGCGCCGCTCTTCAGGCAGGCCCAGCTCAATCCACATATCAATTGCGCCAGTCAGGTCTTTTTCCCATAGCGCAGGCTCTTCCACATCGCTCAAGCCTTTCGTCAGTGCCAGCCGTTCATCGGCATTGGCGTGCAAAGCAAATGCCAGCAAACGCAACATCAGGCGCTCATCGGTTTCGGACGGATGCTTGGCCACCGTCAGCTGGTGGCTGCCATAGTAATGGCGGTCGTTGTCTGCGATATGCAGATGTGCTTTATAAATGGTGGCATTCAAAGCCATGGGTCGCGTTTCTTTCAATCAAGGGGCCAAGGTCTGCATATGGACATGCCAGACACAAGGCCAAGAGTGTATTGCTTATCACAGGACCTGCCCCAAGAAGCTGCGCGCAATAACCGCATTAGCCATTGCGTCCCAAGCGCTGGGCCTTGGCAAGCCAGTTGGCCTTTTTCGCTTCATCGGCATACCGTACCGGGCTAAAGGTAGTGATTTTCTTCACCTTGATGCCGGTGAACTCCAAAATCGTACGGCGGGTTTGGTTGTGTCCTGGCGCGCGATTGATCAGCCGGTAATACCACGGCGGCGTGTCCATCGTAACCAGCAATTGCGCCGTCTTACCCTTGAGCAATTTATCCCAAAATGGTGAATTTTTACGGTATTGATAAGCAAAACCTGGCAAAAATACACGATCAAAAAACCCTTTAAGAATCGCTGGCATGCCGCCCCACCAGGTGGGGTAGACCAGCACGATGTGATTGGCCCAGGTCATCGACTCTTGGGCCTGCAACAAGTCCGGCTCCAATGGCTGCACTTGGCGGTAGCCGTGGTGCAAGATGGGATCAAAGTCTAAACTCCCTACTTCCAGGCAGCGTACTTCGCGCCCTGCCGATTGCGCGCCAGCCACATAGGCCTTAGCCAAACTGGCGCACAAACTATCGCCTGCTGGGTGGCCCAAAATCACCAATACGCGCTCACCCATAGATTCTCCCTTTGATCTTTGTATAAACCCACTATCTTAGAACAAGCTGCAAAACGCTTCACCAGAAGCCGAAAATCGAATGGCAGATGTGACAACGCCACCGGCGGTACACCGGTGGCGCTTTGTATGCATTATTCACAGATTGGGTCAGCGCCCATCACACGAGCCTACCCGCTTAGAACGTGATCAAGCACATAAACCTGCCCTATTAAATACCAGTGACCGCAACAGCCTTGCTGATCAAATGCTCTTCCAAAGCCTCATGACCGCCTTCGGTACCCAAGCCAGAATCTTTCACACCACCGAACGGGAATTCAGCCGATGGGGTGGCAGGCTGGTTGATCCACAACATGCCAGTTTCAACCTGCTCTGCCAAGGTGTGAACATTCTTAAATGAACGCGTGAACGCGTAAGCCGAGAGACCAAAGCTCAAACGGTTGGCTTCCTGGATGGCTTCATCCAGCTGTTTGAAGCTGCGCAGGCCAGCAATCGGGCCAAACGGCTCTTCATTGAACAGCATCGAATCCTTGGCCGGATCAACCACCAAGGTTGGGGCAAAAAAGTTGCCAACCTCGCCAACTCGGTGGCCACCAGTGACGATATCACCCCCTTTGGTTTTGACATCGGCAATGATTTTCTCCATGGCAAACAAGCGGCGTTCGTTGGCCAGAGGGCCAATCTTGGTCTCTGCTGCCAAGCCATCACCCACCTTCAGACTTTCTGAGTAGCTGACATAGGCGTCCTGGAAGGCTTTGGTTAAAGACTCGTGCACCAAAAAGCGTGTGGGTGCGATACAGATTTGACCAGCATTGCGGTATTTGGCCATGCCAATGGCTTTGACAGCCTGTTCAACATCGGCATCTTCTGCGACGATCACCGGGGCATGCCCGCCCAGTTCCATCACCACTTTCTTCATGTGCTCGCCAGCTTTGGCTGCCAATTGCTTACCCACAGGCGTAGAGCCAGTGAACGTGACAAAACGAATCACTGGGCTGGTGATCAGGTACTCGGAAATTTCGGCAGGGTCACCATAAACCAAACCGATCACACCCTCAGGAATGCCTGCATCGACAAAGCATTGCAGGAACGCTGCTGGCGATGCGGGGGTCTCTTCAGGTGCTTTACAGAGGAACGAGCAGCCTGTTGCCAATGCAGGCCCCAGTTTGCGTGTGACTTGGTTAAGTGGGAAGTTCCAAGGTGTGAACGCAGCCACTGGACCAATGGGCTGCTTGATCACCATTTGGTGGCTGGCAAGATTGCCGCCTGGCACGATGCGGCCATAAACACGGCGGCCTTCATCAGCAAACCACTCCGTCATATTCGCGCAATTGAGCACTTCAGCCTTGGCTTCTGCAACTGGTTTGCCTTGCTCAATCGTCATGATCGTCGCGATCTCATCGGCACGTTGGCGCAGCAGCGCTGCGGCCTCGCGCATGATCCGTTGACGCTCGACCACTGAGGTCCTACGCCATACCTCAAAGCCTTTTTGCGCAGCGGCCAGCGCAGCATCCAAATCCTGTTTGTTTGCATGGGCAACCTTACCCACCGCTTTGCCTGTGGCCGGGTTGATCACATCGATCGTGCGACCATCGGCTGCATCGTGCCATGTGTTATTGATTAATAAGCGGGTATCTGGATACTGCAAGGCCATGTCTCGTTCCTGTTAATAAAAGAAATAGCTTTGACTTTAACCGCTAAGTCGAATCTGTGCACTCAAAGAATGTGAAATCTGAAACCAACTAGGTTTTTGACATCAGATTAATAATTTGCCTGCTAGCAGTCGATCAAATTAGCAATCGATCGCGCAAAGCAAAACCCCCTGGCCGAATGGCACAGGGGG
>NZ_SSWX01000040.1 GCF_004803635.1 Lampropedia aestuarii
CAGGCATTCGACCTGGTGGTTCTGCCCGCAGTGGCCGTGGCACCAATGGCCCCTACACCAGTGCCCTCTTTAGGAGCGATGGCGCTGGCCATGCTCAATGCAGCGGCCTTGCTGCTTGGCGCGGGTGTGGTCAGACGAAAAAGGCCAACAAGCCGTTAAACAATCGGCCGTTAAACGTGTGCGCTCCTACTGATCGGCATTCAGGCAAGGCGCGGCAAACAGCGCTTTGCTGCTTTGCCCGCTTTGCGCGTGTTGCGCGTGTTGCGCCTAACGATGTATGCGCTGCAACAGGTGCCTTGCCCTGCCTCTTTTAGGTGCCTTGCGCGACTGCGTAGAGATGGTCAACAGGCTCTTAGAGGGGACGGACACCACACCCAAAAATCCTGGTAGAGCAACCCAACGCCATGCGCTGTTATTCTGGAGCCGCGCTGGCAAGTCCACAGCTGCGGCTGGTTCAGCCGTTAGGCTGCACTAAGCGCATAACACTCAATAGGCGGTAAAGCCAATGACCAGCCATGAGACCACCAGCACCAGGCCAATAAAAATTCCCCAGCGCTGCTTTTTCATGTAGTAGAGCGTGATAGCCAATGCAAGCGCAAAGACCGTGATCAGGGGCTTGTTCAGGCTCATGCCTTGCGCAATCCCCAGCAGGATGTGCATGCCCAGCCTTGGCAAGCTGCGAGGCGTCGCAGGCTTGCCTTTATTCGCTCTGCTGCTTGCGCGGTTTGGTGCCACATGGCTTGCTGGTTCTTGTGAACTATTGCGCTCAGCCGAGCGATTGTGTGGTTCAGCACGGCCCCACGCGGCATCTGGCGTTTGGGCTGCGGCGGCCTCGCGGCGCAGTTGCTGGCGTTGCTCTTTGCGTTGTTGGTCGGTATGTTCCAGAACCGGGGCGGCTTTTTCCTCGGGCTGCCACCAGGCTTGGCCATTGGCCCGCACCGGCGCCTGGGCTGCAGCGGCCGCTTGCCTGAATGGCAGCGGCCTGGTGGCCGCACGCCGGTCTCGCGCTGCCGCATCGGCCAAGTCCTGGTTGACGCGTGCGCCAGGCACAGCCGCCAGTTGTTGAGCGCTGGCCAACAAGGCCTGGCCTTGTTTGGCATCGACCTGGTGCACAAATTGCGCCAAGCCCAGCAATTGCGACGGCTGTACCGCTTGGCCTTGCCAGTGCGGCGCAACGGCCGCACTGGCAGAACCTGCCTGCGTTGCCTGGTGCAGCGCCGCCCGCAGCTGTCTGCGCGTTTGTCTGGATACGCTAGGCGCCGCGCCATTGACGACCAGGCCAGTGACCTCCTGGCGCCGGCCTTTGCGCATCACGCGCTCTTTGTCTGGGTGCGGCGTAAAACCTTCGTCCCGCAGAATCCAGCGCACGCGGCGCAGTAGCGCACCAACGCGCTCTTGCGCGGCCTCACCAGACGCCGAAAACGTCAAATCATCGGCATAACGGGTATAGGCAAAACCCAGCTGCGCCGCCAGACCCTGCAAGCGGCGATCCAAACGCCGACACAGCAAATTGGTGAGCATTGGGCTGGTGGGCGCGCCTTGCGGCAGCACACGCTCGCGTGCCTTGCCACCAACAAACAGGCGCTCGCCATCGACCAACCAGGCCTGGGCGCGGTTTTCGCTGCACAGCAAGGCCAACACGCTGGCCACGCTCTCGCCATAGCCGAGTTGCCTAAATACACCCTTGATGCGGCCAAACGCTATGCTGGGGAAAAAATCCTTGACATCGAGGTTGATGACCACGTCCTGCCCGGTATGCGGCTGGGCATTGCTGATGATAGAGCGGCCAGCCAAGAAACCATGGGCGGCATCATGGGCAGGGATTTTCGCCAGCACCTGGTCCAGCACCCAGTACTGCGCACGTTTTAAGCGCGGCATGGGCGCAGAGATCAGGCGCTCGCCGCCGGTTTTCTTGGGCAACGTGAACGAGTGGTAATGGTGACTGCGCGCCACTTCGCGGTGAAAACTCAAAAATCGCAGCTCGGCCACGCTCACGCCCATGGCCTCTGCCAATTGCGCGCCGCTGGTGAGTTCAGGCAGGCCATGGCGTGCCAAGCGTGCCATATCCGGGCCTCTGCGCTGGCGTTCAGAGGTGCTCTTAACTGCCGCCTCGTCTTGCGCAGGCGTCTGCAAGCCCGCTGAAATACCGGGCCCCAGATAGCCAATGTGCGTGGCGCGCTCGCGATGCCATGCCAGCGCCTTGTCGTGGCGCTGCTGAGCCTGCTTGCGTTTGGTGGCCTCGCGTTGCGTGCGTGCTGCTTGCATGCGCTGTTTGCGCATTTCACGCAGCGCCCGCTCGGGGTCTTTGCGTGCGGCAAACTGGTTGCGCAGTGTCTGCAATTCGCGTTGCAGTTCGCCTTCACGCTGGATCAGCTCGGCAGCTGGTTGCGGCTGGCCTGCGTCCTTGGGCCAAAAGCCCATGCGCTGCATTTCTTCGAGTACGACTTCTTGTTTGCTCGAAGCTTTGATGCGTTCGTAGATTTGCGCGCGGCTCGGTTGTGGAGTGCTCATGCGAAAGCCCCCTGTGCTTGGCTGCATGATGGGCTGCGCAGCATCAGGCAACGGGCCTGCAACTGGAGCGGCTGGCGTACCGGGCTGGTGCCGGTGCCATGCAAAAAGAAATTCGGAGCAACACGCTTCTCGTCGAAGAGCCCATCGGGCTCACGGGACGGGAGCTGTTCGCTCGACGCCACCCCGTCATGGTGTCGCAGCTTCGCTTGTGGCAAGCCACTGAGGAAGCGCGACACCATGACTGGGGTGGCACAGTGAAAACGGCGCCCGTGGTGCATAGAACGGCAGAGAGCATGGGCGGCGAAACACCGCCCGGATTGCAAGAGCCTGCGCGTTGCTCCGAAGCGCCAAAGTGTAGTGCATAAGCAGGTGGCATGCAATTTCATGGTGCTTCCTTTGCCAAGGTTTGTTGTTCTGCAGACGCGCGCTGGCCCTTGTCCAACTCCGGCTGCGCCGTCAGGCGCAGCGCCAGAATATGCTCGCATGGCCCCCGGCTGAGGCGGTGCTGTTGAAAGCAATTGCAGTTGCAGCTGGCGCTGCTGACTTGCTCATCAGCCGTGAGCTGCAGTTGTGGCTCAAACCAGCGCTTGCCATCGGGCTGCGCAATGCGACCGGCAATGCGTATCTGGCCTTGGGCAAACTCCAGCTGGGACACGGCCACCTGTTGTTTGCGCAGCAGCTCCAGTGCTGCAGCCTCTTCCTGGGAAACTGGCGCTTGCCATTGTGCCGCCGTCAAGGGCTCACGCAGCAGCTCGCGCCAGGCGTAGCGCGTACTGGCCAAATCGTAAATCGCACGGCCGGCATGCAGCCAGCGGGACATCGCTGCATGCACTTGCGGCTGGCTTAAACCGGTGCTTGCTGCCAAGTCCGCCGCACTGGCCTGCCAGCACGACTGCAAGGCCGCAGCGACAGCTTGGGCCTCTGCATCGCTGACACGGGCCTGCGGTGCCAGCAAATGAAAGCGGGCGCTGCTGGACCAGTCATTGGCGCTCCAGCCCGACAGGCCCAGCGTGACCGTGACCTGGCCCATTTGAACCACCCAAAAGCTGGGCATGCCACTGCCCAGCAAATGCACGCGCACGCTATTGGCTTGCGCGATCAAACGCTCCAAGGTCAACAAACGGCGCCGGCCCCATATGCGAATCGAGGCAGGTGCCCGCGTGCCGTTGTCGACCACGCGTGCGCGCTTGGTTTGCAAACGCTTCTCCCAAGGCTCAAACACCAGCTGCGGCGCTGCCCCGGCTGGGAACTCAAAGCGCAGCGAACGCGGGCCGTGTTTTTCGCGCTGGCTTCGCAGCTGCGCACAGACATTAAACAAGTCCATAGGGTGCAGCTCAACGACAGTGGCTGGCAATGCCATCGCACTGGAGACCTGCAAAAAACCTCGCAGCCAGCTGTCGGGCACCTCTATTTTTTCCTCGCGCAGCCCTGGGTCATCTCCAACGGTCACATCAAAGCCTGCGGGATCGAGTTGCAGCCGGGTCCTTTTGTAGTTGCGGATTTTCTGAAACTCTTCGTACAAGCTGGCCGAGTAGTCGATGTTGGTTGTACCGCAAACCCGCTCGCCGGCATGATCGAAGGCTTCATGCTGGATACTGACAGCGCAGTAGCTGGACTCGTCCTGGCTGAAAGCCTCAAACAGCAAGCGGTCAGGGTGCACGGTAATCACCGGGTCCAGCACAAACCACAGGTCGCGGTTGTGCTGGTAGAGCCAATCAAAATACTGGCGCTGCGCTTTGTAGAACGGCCCCAGCAGTTGCGCTTTCTTGGCACGCAGTGCTTGCAATTCGGTGGACACTTCTTCTGTGCGCTGCTGCAATTGACCGGTATCAGCCATAAAGCGCGCCAGCAGTTGTGGCTCATGCTCTTCCAGCCATTGGCGGTAGGCACTGGTGTCACGCCCGCGTGTGCGCATATCACTGACGACCACGCTGTGCAAGGCGCTGAGCGCCTCGCGCACTTGCAAAAAGCCCATGCCATCTTGCTTGAGTGTGCCGTCAAAACGCACTGGCGGCCTGAGCAAGTCGGGCGCAAACGAAAAACTTTGCGCCGCAGCGGTGTCGCTGACTTCAGTTGCGCCGTAGTATTGGTATTGGAATTGCATCGATCCCCCCTCTTTCTCAGACGCTTGCCGTCTTGGACGGCCTATTGGCTGCAGTGGCGCGCGCTGCAGACCGCTCTTCATAGCGCACGGGCTGCATAAAGCTCTGCGCCAGTTGCGGGTGGCGCGCCACAATATCGCGTAGACCGGCAACGTAATCGGGCTGGTCCAGCAAGCTGGCACTGACCACTTGGCGCGCAAAAATGCCTGCAACGACGGCAGCTGTGGCCTCTGACTCGGTCTGGCTGCGTAAAAAACGCAGCACGCGCGTTTTGCTGGCACGGGCGCGGTGCACCTGGCTCAGCACCGCCAAAAAATAAGGCGCCAGCTCCTGCAAACGCGCAGCGCGCTGCGCCACTGGTTCATCGGGCAGGCTGAGCAGCCACTGGGTGACAAACAATTGCACGCTGGTCGATGGGTGTTGGGCCAGCCGCGTCAGGCACAAACTGGCCTCGGGTGCGCTCATGTGCTGTGTCAGGCGTTGGCGGCCCAAGGCCTGCACCCAGGCTTGTGGGTGGTCGACCCAGGCAATCAGCAATTCGGGCGTCAACGCGGCATCTGGCAGGCGCTCGCCAAACAGGCTTTGCGCGTAACGCTGGGTATCGGCCAGTTTGGCATCGGCCAATGGCAGCAGTTGTTCGGCCTGTTCAGGCGTCAGCTGAGCAATGGGCTCCAGCAATGCATCCAACGTATTGCGGCTGCGGCTGCGCACCTGGGCATCAGCATGGCGGGCCAAGGTCGCCCATTGGCGCAGCGTATACGCGCCATTGCCCAAAGCCTGCAGTGCCCAGGCACCGTAGCGCTGCGCACCATTGGTGCGGGCCTGCAATGCACGCCAAACGCCTGATGGGTCGCGTGCAGGTGCGACAGCGGCCAGCGGCCCGGTCAACAAGGCCAGTACATCGGCATGCACGCCACTGGCCGCTTCAGCGCGGAACAAATGGTCGTGCAAGACGTCGGCAATGCGCGTATTGCTCGGCGCGTTAGCGGCCAATCGGCCAATCAGCGGTGCGACAGCCTGGCGCAATTCGGGATGGATGGATACGGCAAAATCGGCCAGCACCTCGGCCTGCTCGGCCAGCACCTGATCGGGCAAGCTGTCCATCAAACGGATGCCACAGGCCACGCGCACAGGCTCGTCCGATGCCAGCAAGGCGCGCAGCGTGCTGGGCGGCAAACTGGCCAAACCGGCTGGGTGCACCAATAGCCAGGCGGTGGCAATTTCGACCAAAGGGGCAAGCGAGTGCGTGAGCAAGCGGTGCAGCGGCAATGCTGGCACCGTGCCTGCCTCACGCGCCAACGGCCCTTGTGGGGTCCACAGCGAAACCAGGTTGTCGCGAATCGCGTCTACCGTCTGCTGCGGCTCATCCAGTGTGGGCAATACGGCAAGCAAGGCCATGGACACCGCTGCGCCATTGGCAAATACCAGCAGCGCCACGCCCTGGGTGCGCAGCACGGCTGCAGGCGATACCAGCAAACTGGCTACCAACTCGGCGTCAGCAGCGGCGCTGGAGCGGTTCTGCGTCAGCCATTGGCTGAGAAAATCCGCGGCTGGCCCATCCGGGCATTGCGCCAAGGCCTGCAGCCATGGGTGCAGCTTGGATGGATCACGTGTTGAAGCCATCTGGCGCTGCGCCAGCTCCAGGCCCAATGCAGCCGCTGGCGCGTAGGCATGGCGCAACAGCGGCGTGATGGCGGAGGCAGCTTGGGCGCGCAAATAATCGGTTTGGTCGCGCAAGGCACGGGTCAGCGACCACAGCAGCACACGCGACTGGCCCTGTGCGACCAAGGCCAGCAGATGCTGCGGATGCGCATCCCACATGGCTGCCAAACCCTCGACGCGTTGCGCAGGCAGCTCGGCAAAATTCAAAGACTCTTCCAAACGCCAACGCCAGGCGCGCGGCGAAGCAACCAATCCTGGCCAGCGAGGCAGCAAGAGTTTGTGTGCAAGCAACCAGTAGGTTTCTGGCACGCGATGGGTTGCTTTGGTCTGCGGGGCTGCGCATGCACGATCCAATTGCTGCAGCAAAGCGACTGCCAGCGCCGGAGCCTGGCTGTGCTCCGCAGCTGCCAAGCGCCTCAGATGCCGCCAACCACGCAGCCGCATATAGAGCAGCGTGGCGCGTTGCACCTCGCCATCCATACGCCAATCACTGTCGCCATCAAAGCGTGCGTGCAACACCGCCAGCAATGCATGGTCGTGGCGCCACTGCGCCCGTTTGTATATCCGCTTGATCGCTGGCCAGCTGTGCTCACCAAGCTCGGCATGGGCTAACAATTCGCGCACAGTGAGTGCCAACTTCGGGTCTTGCTGGGCTTGTTCGTCGGCTTGCAGCAGGCTTTGCGGATCGGCTATTGCAACCGCAGCGACAGACTCATCGGCAGGACTTGGCTGCAGCGCCAACCAGGCTTGCCTAGCCATATCCCGCGTAGCGGCGCTGCGGCCACGCTCAGACAAGGCCTGCATGGCCACAGCCGCACCTGTATCACCGAGTTTGCCGATCAAGGCCGCCAGGCAGTAATCCAGCAAATCATCGCCACTGCCAAGCAGCGTCACCAAGCGTGGCACCTGCGCATACAACTGCTGCTGCCCTGCCCCCGCCCTTGCAGGATCGGCCAACTCGGACAAACGCCAGATCAAACGCCCTTGCTGCTCGCTAGGCAAACGCCGCCATACTTGGCTATCGAGCTTGGCGCACAAGGCCGCAATCGCCTTGGTTTGCAGCGTCGATTCTGGCAACAAGTTCAATGCCTCGGCGCTCTGCGCACCCTGCGGTGCAGCAAGCACACCAGCCGCCTGCACCGCCGCGTCAAAGCCGTGCTGCGACACCAACGTGTCGCCCGCGGCCAACCGTTTGTGCAAATAGACCATCGCCCGCTGCTGCGCTTGCGGCAAAGCCACCGGCATAGGCGTCAATGTGCTGTCATCTACTTGCTCGGCCACACCGTCGATCAAATGGGCTATCTGCAAGGTGACGACGTGCTGGAGAAAGGATTCGTGCGCCGCAGCATCCAGCACGATCACTTGCAAGGTACTGAGGCGCTCTTGATGAGCGCCTTGCTGCCGGGACAAAATGGCTTGGGCAATCAGTTTCATAGTGTGTAGGACCGCTTCAGGCAATGAAGAAAACCAATGTGGCGCAATACGGCTATTCGCTAGCGCAAATTTCCGCATGCGATAGCCAACGAGACTGTCTGTGGCTAAGAGCCTGTGCATGCAGGCTTGAGCTTAACCCAACTGCTGAGCGGTTTGTGCAACCAATCACCTGTCAGAAGCAGCGATGCCTGCCAGCTTCAACCATGCACTGCAGTTCTCCAATTGCCGACACAGCGCTTGTTATCACCTGTCCAGCACCAACTCCAGCGACTCCTTGATCTCCTCCATCACCACATAGCTGTGCGACTCGGCCGGCACCGGCAGCTGTTTGAGAATGTCGCCCAGCAGCCGACGGTATTCGCGCATGCCGCCAAGGCGTGCTTTGACCAGGTAGTCGAAACTGCCCGAGACCAGATGGCACTCGACCACATCGCGCACCAGCAGCAGCGATTGGCGGGCTTTGGAGAAGATGTCGTCGGACTTGGACGAAAGTTTGATCTCCACAAACACCAACAGCGTTTTGCCAAGCGCCTCGGCCGACACATGCGCGTGGTAGCCGGTGATGATCTTGTCGCGCTCCAGCCGGCGCACCCGCTCGGTACAAGGTGAAGCCGACAGGCCGACACGCTCGGCCAGCTCGGTCATCGCGATGCGGCCATCTTTTTGCAGGATGCTCAAAATTTTGCGGTCAGTCTTGTCCAGTGGGTGCATTTCACTTCCTAGGGCCTGTGCGGCTTGTATAAATCATTTTTTTCACTGCCAGCAGCCATTTTAAAAGTGAATATCACTTTATTAAAAATCATAAAGTGATGGAATTATTTTTATTCCAGGGGATAAGCAATGAAAGTCTTGGTACTGGGCGCTGGCGTGATTGGCACCAGCTCGGCTTACTATTTGGCCCGCGCAGGCGCGCAAGTGGTGGTGGTGGATCGCCAACCCAGTGCTGCGCAAGAGACCAGTTTTGCCAACGCAGGCCAGGTCTCGCCTGGCTACTCCACCCCTTGGGCCGCGCCTGGTATTCCGCTGAAGGCGCTGCGCTGGATGTTCCAGAAGCACGCGCCTTTGGCGTTGCGCCTGGATGGCAGCCTGTTTCAGCTGCAATGGCTCGCCCAGATGCTGAGCCAATGCAATAGCGCCCGCTATGCCATCAACAAAGAGCGCATGACCCGCGTGGCCGAATACAGCCGCGACTGTTTGCGTGAATTGCGTGCCGAGACCGGTATTGCCTACGAACAGCGCAGCAAAGGCACACTGCAAGTCTTTCGCAACCAGGCCCAGCTCGATGCGGTGCAGCGCGATATTGCGGTTCTGCGCGAATGCGGCGTGCCACATGCCTTGCTGACACCCGAAGAATTGGTGCGTGTCGAGCCTGGCTTGGCCCATGCCAGTGGCCGCTTGACTGGTGGCCTGCACCTGCCCAACGACGAAACCGGCGACTGCCAGATGTTCACCGAGCTACTGGCCCAGCAATGCCAGGCACTGGGTGTGGAGTTCCGTTTTGGTCAAAGCATTGAAGCCATCGCCCACGCCGGTGATGAGGTGACAGGCGTGATCGTCGACGGTCAGGTAGTCACCGCTGACCGCTATGTGCTGGCCCTGGGCAGTTACTCTCGCCAGATGCTGGCACCGCTGGATTTGCGCCTGCCAGTCTACCCAGTCAAAGGCTATTCGCTGACTTTGCCATTGCTCGACGAGAGTCTGGCCCCGCAATCGACGGTGCTGGATGAAACCTACAAAATCGCACTGACCCGCTTTGACAAACGCCTTCGCGTGGGTGGCATGGCGGAGCTGGGCGGTTATGACTTGCGCCTGGACCCACGCCGCCGTGCCACTTTGGAGATGGTGGTGCAGGATTTGTTTCCCGGCGGTGATCTGGCCCAGGCCAGTTTCTGGACTGGCTTGCGCCCGATGACGCCGGATGGCACGCCCGTCATTGGCGCAACCCGCCTGCGCAATCTGTACTTGAATACCGGCCACGGTACTTTGGGCTGGACCATGGCTTGCGGCTCGGCGCGGGTGTTGGCCGATGTGGTCAGTGGCAAAACACCTGGTATCAGTACCGAAGGTTTGGGACTGGGGCGCTATGACCGTGCAGCGCAGCATGGGCGCCGGGCCACGGCAGCTGCTGCAGTGTAATCTCCGCAGCAGACGGCGTGCCTGGGGTTATGCGCTCACTAGCCTGTTGAGGCTTAGATAATGGCGCCTGTTCGATCATTGACATTCCAAAGCATGCCCAATAACACTACCCCACCCGTCTCCATCATCCATTGGCCAGCGACTGAGCTGGTCAATCCTGTCTTGGGCAAGCCCAGCCGCCCCATTCAGGGCGAGACCCAGTACCAGACCATGCAGGTGTTTGAGGGCCTGGACGGCAAAGTCAGCTCAGGCACTTGGCAGGCAACGGCTGGCTCGTTTCGCTCCAACGTGGTTGGATATGTGGAATTTTGCTACATCGTGCAAGGCAGCTGCCGTTTAGTCGACCCAGACGGCACGGTGCACGCTTTTAGCGTGGGTCAACATTTTATTATCCCAGATGGCTGGACTGGCCACTGGGAGGTCGATGAACAAGTGACCAAGGTGTATGTGATTACCAAGGCCTGAGGACGTATTTACGGTCTTTTTGCAGTCACGCAAGGCACAAAAAATAGGCAGTGCAAGGCGCCTGTCGCAGCGCATACGTCTATATGAGCAAAACAGGCAAGGCCGCAATGCGTTTTTTTGTACCTTGCCCTTCGGGCTGGAGTCCAAAAGGCACACTGTTTTGGGCTCCAACGCGGTCTGTGTCAAGACTTTGAACAGGCTCTAAGGCGGCAAGCCACCTCACGGGCAGCCGAGGTCTCTCTCGCCACCTCCAGCCCTCCACCCTTGGCACGATCCAACGCCCAACGCAATGGCTGGTCGATACACAGCTTGACTGCAAAGTAAAAATCCCTGATCTCAGGGATAGACAGTGGCTGTCTGGTGTTATCAAATTAACACATTTTAATTTTTCGACGAAAGCACGCCATGCACCACAACAGATACCGATGGCTCCACAGCTGGCCTCTTCTATTGCGCTGCCATCTGCTGATACAGACCTTGACTAGCGGTATGGCAAGAAGCCTGCTACTGGTGAAAAATGTCTGCATAGGTAGCACTTTTTCTGCTTTTTCTGCTTTTGCTGCCTTGGCTGCTGTGTGCATGCCCGTGGCAAGCCATGCACAAACGCAAA
>NZ_SSWX01000041.1 GCF_004803635.1 Lampropedia aestuarii
TGGGCTGGCTTCAAACCAGCGGATCTGATCGGCGGTGCCGTGGCGCGTCAGGCCTTGCGCTTTGGCTTAGGCCAAGGCCAAGGCGTTCAAGGTCTCCTCTTATGCGCCGCCATTGCCCGGAGCTGGCCAATGGATCAGTGTCAAATCCACGTAGTCAGTGCGCAGTTTGTGCAGACTGTCACGCAAGCTGGCCACCAGTTGCGTTTGTGCATAGTTGGCGGTCCAGATTTTGGTGGTGAGAAACAGCGCAGAGCGAGCAATGCAGCTTTGCGCAATCGCTTGGCCCACATCGGCTTGGTTGTCGTAAATCTGGGCGGTATCGACAGCGCGGTAACCCACGTCAAGCGCATTGCGCACAGAGTCAATGGCGGTTTGGCCTTTCAAGCGGAAAGTGCCAACACCAAAGGAAGGAACGGTATTCATAGAGAGGCTCCTGAAGGTTTGTTTAGATAGAAGCAGTGGACGTTGATGCGTAGCGGCGTGTGGCTCGGCCCAGCCAACTAAACCCAAACTTGCCGTTGCGAGTGCCGCACCAACCAGCGGTATCGAGCTATAGCCCCAGCCTTGGCTGAGTGCAAAGCCGCCCAAGGCGGCGCCCAGAGCATTGCCTAGGTTGAAGGCGTCGACATTCACAGATGAGGCCAGGCCCGGCGCTTTGTGCGCCGCTTGCATCACCCGAATTTGCACGGGTGGCACGATTGGCAAAAGAGGCGGCGCCCCAAATCACCAGTGCAATCGCTGCACCGATATGGCTTTGAAAGGCCAGCGGCAGCACTAGCATGATGAGGGCCAGCGCAGCCAGAATCAGCTGGGTTGCGCCCTCCAGCGACCAGTCCGCCTGTTTGCCGCCCAGGCTATTGCCCATCGTGAAGCCAATACCGATCAGTACCAGCGCAAAGGTCACGAAATCAGGGCTGGCATTGGTCATGTCTTCCAGCAGCGGCGTCACATAGGTGTAGAGCGTGAACATCGCGCCTGCACCGAAGACGGTGGTGCCCATCGCGATCAGCACATCACGCGCCATCAGTACTTTCAGCTCGCTGCGCACATTAGGGCGTGTGCCTGGTGCGCCTTTGGGCAAGGTCAGCCACAGCGCTGCGATAGTTAGCAGGCCTAGTGCGGCAGTCGCACCAAACGCAAGACGCCAGCCGAGTTGTAGCCCCAGCCAAGTGGCAATCGGCACGCCGCTGGCCGCGACGACAGCGCCAATGCCGAAAAATGCACCGTGGTTGAGGCTGGTGACCAAGCGCGATAGCAGCAATGTCGTGAAGCTGGGCGCCAAGGCCGACAGCAGGTTGCCAATGGTGAACAGCACCATCAAGGCCATCAGCGCATTGCGTTTGCCAAAACGGCTGAATAACAAGGTCATGACCGGCGCGCCGACCATCACGCCCATGGCATACGCGGAGACCAAGAGGCCTGCGGCGGGAATATCGACATCGACGCCATTGGCGATCACTGTCAGCAAGCCCATCGGGGTAAATTCGGTGGTGCCTATGGCAAAAGCCCCGGTGGCCAATGCCAATAGTACGGCGGAGGATTCCATTGCAGTGGTGCTCATCAAGAGTGAAGGACTGCAGTGTGACCAGGTCACTTGCGGCGCACTACGCGCAGGCTGCATTTGACCGAAGAGGGCGCTGAGTTCTTGCTGCAGGCGCGCAGCATCATCAACTCTGTTGATCAGGCGGAGGAACAAATCGGTGCACGCAGGGCCAAGCCAGCTGGACGCCTCAGAGTCGATGCGGCAACGCCTTTTATGCGGCATGTGATCGTGCCTTTGCTCGACGGTTTTAGCATGCGGTATCCAGACGTGCAGTTGGAGCTCAATTCGAATGAAGGTGTGACCGACTTGTTGGAAAACGAACGGATGTGGCGTTTCGCATTGGTGCCTTGAAGGACTCGACACTGCATGCACGGCAAGTGGGCGTGAGTCGCGTGCGCATGTTGGCCAGCCCTGTGTACTTGGAGCGCTCTGGCAGCCTCACCAAAGCCAGCGAGTTGGCCCAGCATCGCCTGCTTGGATTCACGCAGCCCGACACTTTGAATGACTGGCCTTTGCACGATGCCGAAGGCAATCTGGTGCGGATCGTGCCTAGTATCGCTTCGTCCAGTGGCGAAACACTCAGTCAAATGGCGCTGCCAGACCTAGGCATCGTGTGTTTATCGGACTTCATGACGCATGGGCACCGGCGCGTTGATCGTGCTTTTTGCTGGCACCAGGTTGGATATGCGCCAGCCGCTAAGGCGGTGTACTACCACAACACCGCCTTAGCGGCGCGCATTCTATGCTTTGTCGACTATGTGATTGCAGAGTTGAAAAATAAGCCGTTTTGCTGAGTGCCACAAGGTCCTTGGTCTGTGCAGTACTGCCTGTGCACAAGGCGCATCGTGGCGTTAGTCGAAATTCGGGGCGATTCAACTATCAAAGATTGCCTGTCATCTTGCCAATGCGCCAGTAGATGCCGCCCCCGGTCATTCCACCATCGACGGGAATATCTGCTGCATTGATAAATGACGAGTCCGGAGACAGCAGAAAAATCACTACATTGGCAATCTCACTAGGTTCGGCACCTCGCGACAAAAGCGTTGCTTGGCGATTGCCTTCGTGGAATATTTTGGCCTGCTCTGCATTGTGAACGGCGTTGGCTTTGTGGATCATGGGCGTTTCAACCAAACCAGGACAGATGGTATTTACGCGAATATGACGGTCTGCCAACTCTTGTGCAGCGCAGCGAGTTAATCCACGCAATGCCCATTTGCTGGCGGTATAAGCGGCACTGAAATATCCAGTGAGTCCAGCTGTGGAGGATATGTTGACGATCGAGCCACCAGCACGCATAGAAGGTGACAAGTAGTGGATGGCCAAAAAAGCGCCATCCAGATTGACCGAGAGAATGCGGCGCCACTCCTCTGGTGAAGTTTGATTCACTGTTTTTCTAAGAGTGATGCCTGCGTTGTTAACAAGGCCGTGCAACTGAATACTTTGCTTTTTTAGCGCATCTGCAAGCTCAGACCACGCATTGGCATCTGAAACATCCTGTGCACGAACCATCAACCGTTGTGGCTCTGCATGACAGTGGTGGATCAAATCGTTCCAGACAGGCTGGTCAGGCGCAGCGAGATCAATCGCAATGATGTTGGCACCCAAGGAATACAGCGCCTTCGCTTCAGTGAGTCCCTGTCCTTGCGCAGCGCCAGTGACCAAAATGTGTTTATCGTGCCAAAAATTGCTCATAGGTGCTCCAAAATCAACGGTTTTAGAAACTGACGAGGCTGCTGACTCCAAACATAGGAGCAACTGGTTAGCCGTTATGCAATAGCACAGCGTGTTAGCTGTTCATGACACCGCCATCAATCACCAAGGTGTGGCCGGTGACGTAAGAGGCCATGGGGCTGACCAGATACAGCACACCCAAGGCAATTTCGTCGGGATTACCCAGGCGACCTACGGAGGTTTTTTTGAGGTATTCGGCTTTGATCGCAGCGTCGGCATGCATCCATGCGCTCATCGGGGTGTCGATATAACCAGGGGCAATGGCATTGACGCGGATGTTGTGTGGGCCGAATTCCAACGATAGGCATTTGGTCGCGTGATGAATAGCGGCTTTGGCCGAGGCATAGTCAATGCAGTTGGGGCGCGCCTTAAGACCGGCGTAGCTGGACAAATTCACGAGCGCACCACCACCACCGGCTTTCATGACTTGGGCTGCTGCCTGACAGCCAAACACACTGGCGCGTAAGTTAATGTTCAAAGTTTTGTCCCACATGGACTCATCCAAATCCAGCGCATCGGAGCGCGCCAGCATACCAGCGTTGTTCACCCAGATATCAAGACGGCCGTAGGTGGTGTGCACATACTGGGCGAGTGCTTCAATGGCTTGCGTATCGGTGACGTCCAGTTGATAGAACAGGGCGTCAGCATCGACGGGGACTTGTACGTCAGTAGGGATGACTGTGGCGCCTTGAGCGCGCAATCTTTGAACAATTGCTCTGCCAATGCCGCCTGAGGCGCCTGTGACTACGGCAATCTTGCCGTCGAGTTGGATAGGGTTATCTAACATAGTTTGGTAGTGGAAAGCTTGACATGCCAAGCATGCCTGCTGCTGCGGCAAAGTCTGGACGCACACGGCGCCATGCCTTTGCACAGCATTGAGTGGAGGGGGGAATTGAGCCCCCTTGCGAACCGTGCTTTAACGAATATCTGCCAAATCGATACGAGCGGTTTCTTTGATGATGATGCTGGCGATAATGGCCATCAGACCCAGACACATCAGGTAACCTATGTACAGGAACTCATAGCCGCTACCTGCCAAGTAAGTGTTGATGTAGGGTGCGGTACCACCAAAAATTGCCACCGACAGTGAGGACACAAAACCCACACCTTGAGCACGCGCTTGGGTAGGGACTTGTTCGGACACGATGGCAGGGTAGATGGAAGCAATCAACGCCCAGGCACCCAAGCCCAAGACCTGTGCAAAGAACAATGTCATCGGCTCTTGAGTGACCATCGCGGAGATGGGGTAGCTCAACACAATCACAGCTAAGCCCCAAGCAAACACGATTGGCTTACGGCCAAACTTGTCAGCCATCCAGCCGCATACGGGCAACCAAATTAGGCACAGTACTTGCGCAGCCAAGCTGGCCCAATAGGCACCAGAAGCATCCATGCCCTTGGCGATGGCGGTGGAAGGTGCAAAAGTAACCCAGGTATAGTAGGTCACGTTAGATGCTGCCGAAAGCATGATGATGTTGCGCGCAATGATGAGAATTTCGCGTTTTGTCAAAGGCTTGGCAGGCGCAGCCTTCTTGTGCTCGAACACTTGGGATTCTTGCGCGCTGCGACGCAAGAATAGGGCGTAAATGCCTAAGATGCCGCCAATATAGAAGCCAATACGCCAGCCGTAGTCGTCCATGGCCTCTTTGCCCAGCATGCTGGTCAGTGTGGCGGCAGTAGCTGTTGCGGCCATCACCCCCAGGGTCACACTGATAAACACGGTGCTAGACCACAAGCCACGCTTTTCTTTCGGGGCAATTTCAGCCACATAAGTGTAGGAAACGCCGGTTTCTCCGCCGTGTGCCAGACCTTGCAGCAAGCGCAGTATGACCAGCAGGATGGACGCGCCAATGCCAATCGAAGAATAGCTGGGAATTAAGCCAATACCTGCGCTGCAGATGGCCAGCAAGATCATGGTGGTTACCAATACGGCCTTGCGACCATAGCGGTCTCCCAATTTACCAAATACAAACCCGCCGACCGGACGTGCAATAAAGCCCACAGCGAACACGGCAAGCGTGGATAAAAGTGCAGAGCGTGGATCTGCTTTGTCAAACAGATTGCGCGCTAGATAGACCGAGAAGATGCCGTACAGCGTCCAGTCGAACCACTCCAGCGCATTGCCTATGGCAGCGGCTCGCAAGGATTTACCCCTGCTGTGACCTTGATGTGTTTGATTTGTCATTTTGTCTCCTAGTTGATTGTTGGTTTCATTTTTTTATTTGCATAGATGTTTTTTAAACCAATCTGCTGCTAAATTACTGGTTTTATCAAGCGCTTCTTGATAAACAACATAATGACCGCCTTCAATTTCAATCAGCTCCTTTGGACAGGTCATTGCTGCAAATGCATCGCGTTGTAACTCGTGTGGAGTGGTGGTGTCGCGACTGGCTATAATCATCAGAGTCGGTGTATTTTTTATCCTATAAATATAGGCACCAGGCTCGTAATTTCTGGCCAATTCTAGAGATGATAAAGTCGTGTAATCCTTCCATTCAGGGCAACGTGCACCTTGACTGGACATATAGTCATAGGAATCCTTATCAGGGTATGTGACTACCTCGCTAGGGTTAATGCCTATGGTTTTTTGCAAAGATAAAGGTGCTCCTGCAAAGCTGGATTCTCTTTCTCTGATAAAACGTTGGCACTGATCTGTCAACTCCTCGGAATTTAGTTTGGAGGTGGCTGCACGCCAACTGCTAATAGTTGGAACCTGGGAGACCACGCAGCGAACTCGCGGATCGGTAGCTGCTACAGTCAGTACATGGCCACCACCGTAGCTGGAACCCCAAATACCAATTTGATCCGGATTGATAGTTTTTTGTGTTCGTAAAAAGGAAATAGCGGCTTTGAAATCTTCTACTTGCCTATGAGGATCAAGATGTTGCCGTGGTTTACCATCACTTTTTCCGAGATTTCTATAATCAAAACTGAGTGCCGCAATACCTCGGGTAGCCACCTGTAATGCATAGTCTTCTAAATCGCCTCCGGCTACCATTGCCCATCCGTGGGCAAGGGCTACTGCAGGAATTTTTTTAGTTGATTCTGGTAAATACAGTGTGCCTCTGATGAAATCTCCATCCACCGGGAATTCGACATTTATTGCATCAATCATTGCGGTCTTTGCTTCCATTTAGTCCAGGTCATTCTGGTGCTAGGCAAATATAGCTGGAAGGCATAAAAGATCAACACGAAAAAAATGCTTGATTGATCGGATATTCAGATCAATCAACAAAACCAAAGGATCAGAGAGATGAACATTCGAAGCTTGGAAGTCTTCATCGCATTGAGTGAAGAACTGCATTTTCGGCGCGCTGCAGAACGCTTAGGGATGAGTCAGTCGCTTGTGTCAGATCACTTGCGCAAGTTGGAGGCTGATCTAGGCTGCACACTTCTTGATCGAAATAGTCGACGCGTTGCATTGACAGAAAATGGTGAGGAATTCAGGAGAAAAATTCAAATTCCACTTGCGCAGATTAAAAAATCAATCATTGAGATGAGATTCTCAGCAAAAAAAGAAAGCATTCGCCTTGGTTTTATGGGGGGTGGATTCTATGGTTTACATCAGTTATTTGTTAATAAATTTAATGAAAAATATCCTGGTGTTTCTCTGGAGTTTGTGGAGTTGCATTATGATAATCAATTTACTTCTATATTGAGTGGCGCGGTGGATGTGAGTTTATGTAGATTGCCAATCGGCATGCCTGGGCTTCAGGCTGGACAGGTTTTAATGCGTGATTCGCGTGTGATTTGCTTAAATGCTAATCATCCTCTCGCAGATAGAGAATTGATCGATTTCGAGGAGCTCGCTGGAGAAACAATGCTTCAGGCACCGGTTGGTGTTTCCGGGAAAGAATGGGTGGACTTCCATTTCCCGTTGTTAACTCCAAGTGGTCAGCAATTATTTCCAGGGCGAACAATAAAAACGGTTCGTGAGGGTTTGTCTGCAGTTGCTTCTGATTTTGGTATTTTTTTTATGACTAAGCGTGCGTCAGATTATTATAGTAATCCGAATATTAAATATGTGGATATTAATCTGCCATTGGTTGGATCGGCGCTTGTTTGGGCTGAGAATAATTATAATGAAAGAATAGAAAAAATTAATAATATCGTTTCTGAGTTTTTTGATTGAAATATTATTGTTAAATTTTTAAGGGGGTTTGTGAAATTTGATGTTGGTTTTTCAGTGTGATCGGCTTTTTCGCATATAGCCTCAAGGAGGCTGGGGTAAGCCAAGCGGATGAGTGAGGCGAGCGAGTACTAATCGAAATGGCTTTGTCGCAAAATTCGAGCCGAGAACAGTAGTAGGCTCTGAGGATGAGTGAATCAAACTGGTCAACGCGCAAATACCAAACAAAGAACTGGAAAGAATACAACCAGGCATTGAAGGCGCGAGGTTCGCTTACCGTCTGGTTCGAGCCTGAATCGACCAGGGTTTTATAGATAGTTCG
>NZ_SSWX01000042.1 GCF_004803635.1 Lampropedia aestuarii
GCGTGCTTTGGGTGTTTTCGTGCTCGGTGCCTGGGCGGCGGGTGGTGTGTACGGCTTTGAGGCGGCTTTCTTCGTCCCACACAAAGCGCTGAATGCTGTGTTTGCCGCTGCGTTTTTCAATGAGGCGGTCGTGGCCGTCGTAGTTGTAGCGCTTGTCTTCAAACACGCGCACCAAGTTGTCTTGCACGTAGCCGCGCTGGGCGGGTTGGTTGGGGGCGCGAGCCGCTTGGGCCAGGGCAGGGTCTTGCAGGTTGCCTGCAGGGTCGTAGTCAAAGCGTTCATTGGCCGCTTGCGCCAAGGTGCCGGTGCTGCCAGCGGTGCGCAGCCGTTGGCTGTGCTCGATGCGGCCTGTGGCGTCGTATTGATGGCCGCGCGCGCCTTGTAGGCTGTGCTGAGCCAGGCGCAGCTCGCCGGTTTTGTCGTATTGCCAGGTTTTGAGTAGGCCGGTGAGTTCTTTGTGCTCGATGGGCTGGGCCGTTTGCAGGGTGTGCAGGGCGTTTTGCCAGTTGGCGTCTTGCGCAAGCAGGCCGTTATCGAAGGTGCTGGAGCGGCTCCAGGCGGCGGTGCGCCTGCCCATGGCATCGCGTTGGATGCGGGTGTTGAGGTGGCCTTGGCTGCGGGCCACTTCTTGGTGGAGTGCGTCGCGCTCGAGGTCGCAGATGAGCTGGTGCACGGCCATGGTGTGCGCCGCGCTGGCGTCCGCGCCTAGTGGTGTTTGCGTGTGGTCTGGCTGGGAGGGGGGGTGAGCGCCAGGCGCTAGGCTGAAGTTGATTTGGTGCAGGTGGCCTGAGCCGTAGTACAGGTAGTTCAGCGCCCGTTTGTGCGCCGCTTGCGGGTGGCCTTGGGGCAGGGCAGGCAGGGTGGTTTGGGTGCGGTTGCCTAGGGCGTCGTGTTGGTGTTCGAGGGTGTGTGTGTGGCCGCTGAGCAGGTCTTGGCTGGTTTCTTTGATTAAGCGCCCTTGCCGGTCGTAGACAAATTCGGTGTTGTGCAGCAGTTGCAGGCGCCATGGGTTGATGGCGTGCTGGGGCGCCTGCGTGCCGCTGGGCTGCGTGCGGCTGGACTCTTGTGCGCGCTTGTGGGCAGGGCCCTGCGCGAGCTCTTGCAGGTCTTGTTCATCGAGGTAGTGCACCGCATGCACTTGGGCTTGCAGCAGTTGGTCTGCATCGTCGTAGCGGTAGTGGTAATGGTAGTGGTGGGTGCGTTTTTCGAGCAGGCGCCCAGCCGCATCGCGCACCAATGCAATGCGCCGTGGGGCCGATGGCGGGCGGTTGACGGCGGGGCTGTCCGCCTCTGCATCGCTGCCTTCGCGGGGGTGGTAGGTGATGGCCACGGGCCAGCCACTGGCGTTGTAGTCGACTTCGACCCGGGTGCCGCCGATGCGTTGCTCTTCAATGAGGCGGTCAGCGGCGTCGTAGCCAAAGCGAAAGGCTTGGCCGTTTTCATTGACGAGGGTGTGCAGGCGGTGGGCTTTGTCGTAGTCCAGGTGAATTTGGCGGCCTTGCGCGTCGGTGTGCTGCCGCAGTTGGCCGTTGACATCGCGCTTGAATTCGGTCGGGCGTCCGTAGGGGTCTAAGCGCCCAATGAGGGAGCCGGCTTTGCTGTAGCGAAACTGGTGGTGGGCCCCGTCTGGCAATTCGAGTGAGTGCAGCAGGCCGCTGAGGCTGTGCACGTAGCGGTGGGTGTGGCCAGCGGCGTCGGTGACGGTGTGCAGGTGCCCGTTGGGGTCGTATTGGTAGTGGGTGCTTTGGCCTGAGCAATCGGTGAACTGCGCCAATTGTGCGCGGGCTGTCCAAGCGTAGCGCTGTACGCCGCCTTTGGCATCGGTGCTGATGATGGGCAGGCCCCGGTCGTTGTAGCCCCATTCGGTGCGTTGGCCCAGCGCGTCGGTATGGGCAATGAGGTTGTAGCGCTGGTCGTAGGCATAGTGTTCGCTGCTGCCATCGGGGTAGCGGATGGACAGCGGCAGGGCCCGAAAGCCGAGCCAAGTGGTGTGGGTGGTGCGCCCTAGCGCATCGGTGACGGCGCTTTCGTTGCCGTGCGGGTCGTAGGCGTAGCGGGTGGTGTGGCCTTGGGGGTCGATCAGGGCGGTGCGTTGGCGCAACGCGTTCCAGTGTTGGGTGAGGGTGTGGCCCAAGGCATCGGTGCTTTGAAGGAGGTTGTAGTCCGCATCCCAATCAAAACAATATTTGCGCCCGAGTGCGTCATAGACCCAGGTGCGCCCCCCGCTGGGTTTGTCAGCCGCAGGGGTTAGGCCGTTGCTGTGGGCTTGTGCGGCGCTGTGCAGGTGGTGTTCGAGCCGGAAGTCATCGCCTTGGTTGGTCCAATGGCGAGTCACGCGCGGGTGGTCGGCAAAGGCTCCCCATTCGTAATGGCAGCTGTAGCCGTCTGCATTGCGGTGCAGGGTCATCAGTTGCTCTGTGTTGTAGGCAAATTCTCGGGTGATGGTGCCTTCACGGTTGAGCACGCGGGCGAGCTGGCCGCTGGCGTGGTATTGGTAGCGCACCAACTGGCCGATGGATTCGCCTTCAGCGCCTTTGGTGAGTGTGATGCTGGCCAGCCTGCGGCCATGGGCTTGGGCTGGCTGGGTGTAGGCCAGCTCCAAAAGGCGGCCGGTGGTGTCTGTGATGTTGCGGATTTCAAAGCCGCTGTGGTAGCGCAAGGCAATGTAGTTGCCGTGCTCGTCTTCTATGCGTATGAGGCGCTGGGCTCCCGGGCGAATGGGCGCTACAGCGGCACTTGAATCGGGGTCTTGGTCGAGGGGCTCAAAGAGGCGGTACAGGCCATCGGCACTTTGCAGTGCGTATTGCCCATCTTCGGTGTGGTAGAGGATGTAGCCTTCGGCCACGTTTTCTTGCGAGTAACCGGGCTCTAACGCATCCCAGTAGATGTCACGCCCTTGCTCGTCGGTGTAGGTCACGAAGCCATTGGCGGCAATGTGCAACTGCACACCAAAGTCGCCCCCCCAGCCTTGGCCATGCACGGTGGTTTGGCGGGTATCGAGGCTGTTGTAGCGGCGGCGCCAGTGCAGCGGCAGTGGGCCGGGCAGCTCTATGTCGGTGTCTACGTCGCCAGTGAGGAATTTGATGCCGGTGGCGATGTGGACGGGGTTGAAAATAGCGCCTAGGATCGATTCAAGAGTTTGCTCAGAGAGATATTTTACGATACAAGGCGTAGCGGATTTGAGGGTGCCAGGAAGTTTGCCAATACACTTGAGCAACCCCCTAATGCCTTCAGTCAAGCCTATGATGGTGCCCAAAACCTGCGAGATCCAAGGTACCTCATCCGCCACGTTTCGCACTCTGGCTTTTGGATCCCCTACAAAAACATTGGGGGATCCCTCTTGAATAATAGCCCCGCACTCTACGGCATCACCCTTGCGTGCAAAGACTGCTTGATTCACAAAGACCGTTTCAGCGCCTTCTGCAATCAAAATTTGTGGTGTATGTCTGCTGCAGTAGACTTGATCAATTGGGTTATCAGGGCTTGCACGGGCAGCGCCGGTAAAGCGGCTATTGACAAACACATTAGTGGATGCATTGATGATTTTTCCGGTAATCGTGAAGGACTCAGGTAGAGCTCGGTCAATGAGGCTTTGGGCTACTCTACTCCCAAAAAAACCCGCGACAATGCTTGTAACGCCAGTAATCCCCCCTGCTGCAGTGAGCGTAAGACCTGCGATTGTGAACAAGGGCGCAGCCAAGCCTGCAGTGCTAACAATAGCAGCTGCAGCAGCTCCGGCCAGTGCGCCAGCCACGATGCCGCCCACCATTCCAGCTGCCACTTGCGCCCAAAAGCGAGCGTGCGCATTGCTGTGAGCTATGGGATCCAACAGTCTTGCCGCCGCGGCACCAGAGAGGTTAGGTGTTGTCATCGTGTTTGTCTTCGTTTAATGCAGCTCTGAGTTTTTCAACAAGGACTGCCATGCAGCCATATTTTTTGAAGACCAAGGCTCAAAAGACGTACCCGTTACGACCAAGACCGACTCCTGATCTTTGAGCACAAGCACCATTTGTTTTTGGTGATACTCACGGCCATTTTGTTTAAATGAGCTCGTAATTTGATATCCGGTCTGCGCACTTTTTTTGAAGTTGATTTCAATGCGCTCACTCTCAACAAATTTACTGACTTGCCTTGAAAGGTCACTCAATTGACGATCTATGAATGCCGTCAAAGGTTCTGCGGTCTGCAGTTTATCTCTGCTGATAGTGTAAGAAACCTCTTTTCCATCTTGAGTTACCAGCATATTTACAGATCTATCAATCAAATTATCTGGAATTTCTAAAATTCCTTCATTAATTAGGTATTTCATATTTTCTATTTATATCAAGTTAAGGAATTTCAAAAAATCCTGAGGCCCAATAAAACCATTTGTAACCTCATGACTTAATTGGTATTAGATTTTAAAAATACACTTCAAACAACCACTAATTTAAACGAATTAAAAAGCACATCACTCAAAACCTCATGATCTTCACAAAACAAACAGCCATTAAAATTTAATCCAAAAAATAAGATTTTTTTTTGGAAAAGGCATTTTTCAAATTCTCGAATGTGAGCCAAACAAAAAAAATAATAGCAAAAGAGAATAATGGATAATAAACATAACTGTTTTTTAAAAGCATCTGCCGAGCCAAACCCATCTCTGCAGGAGGCCCTCTCCATACCAGATAAACACATATCAAAGCCAGTATTATTGTTACAATCGCCGAGCGCACGTATACAGACTTTGAATATTTCTTCTTATCTTGAATACCCATTAAAGCCCCATTAAAGTAAAAATATATTGAGATAAAAGACTCTGGAGATTTCCTCAACGGAGATTAATTATCACCAATAATTCTAGTGAAACTCTGCAAAAGTCTCGTTACTAGGATGAGTGCGCTATCAAATATGAGCCACAAAGCGTCTTTTGAAAAGCATAGCCGCCGCCATGAACGAAAAAGGTAAAAAAATGATTTCAATGGCTTATGAATTTAAAATTTAAAGAGACCATGAAAACCAACCAGGGAATTTAAGGCTGATGCATAACTCACGGTTCGCAACATTATTTCAAAATCATCAATCACGCTACCAAAAAAAACTTTGCATTAGCCACTAAGAAATTTTAAAAATACAATAATCAATAAGTGTGATGCAATCAATCCATATGGCAAATTAAAAATTAAATAAAATATAAAAATTATTGTGAAAATGAATTTTAATATAATTTTTATTAAGCAAACCACTAGCCTCTAGTTTCATTATTGATTCAATATTTTGATAATTTTAAAAGTATTACTTTTTAAGGTAAATATCTCTTGGGTTTTGAATGCAACAAAAGAAAAATCTACAATAGCAAAAAGACATGTTGGATAATATATATTTATTATTTAGCATGACCTGATAAGCCAAAACCATCTGCACATGAAGCCCTCTCCACATAAGATAAATAAAAAAAGAAGCATAAAATACACAAAAGAATTAATGAGAGCGCCTGTGTTTTACGATTGACTTTGACTTTCCTTATCACTCATGATGAGCTAGCAATGAAATTGAAGTCCAGCAACACCCATAATAATTAAATATTTATTTTAGGAAACTCTATCGCTTAAATAATACCCTCTTAAGCAAATAATTATAAAAAGCAACATCACGATAATCCAAAACCACATAAATGGATAGAAAAAATATGTTTCTTTTAAAAGTTCATATTTTGCAGTGGTTTTTTCTGGAGGCCCCCTCCATAAAATAAAAGAAAAACAACACACTCCAATCAATGAGTAGAATATATAACTAAGAAAATCTTTATTTCGATCTTTTTTGACATTATTCATCGTCTTTGAGCACAAGGAGATATTTTCAAAATCCCATATAAATCACATAACTATGTGCAAATAATATAATAAGTATCTGGCATGTAAATTCAATTAACATCCATTTTTAATTGCAAGAAATAATTTAATCAAGTAGACCGAATGCTTAACCCGAAATAATTCTAGAAATCAATATTTATAATATAATCCGTCAGAGCCATCGCAGAAAGCCTAACAATTCAATAAGATATTCTTGGCTTGATGGGTTAGGTCTTCATTAAATTGGATTACGCCTTCACCGCTGCCGGCAATCACAATATTGCCTTCGGCCGTCATGGTGATGATGGAGCCCCCGACGGCGAAGGTGATACTCTGCCCTGCTTCTAGCCGAATGTGCTTGCCCGCTTTGATCAGCACCGAGTCTTCTTCGGACTGGATGTTGACGTTTTCGCTGGCGATGAGGCTGGCATCGGCATCCAAAGACGCCATGGTGATATTTTGCTGGGCGGTCAGGTTCATGTGGCCGCTGAGGGCTTCAGAGGCGATATCGCCTTCGCCAACGGTATTGCGTTGTCCGCCGCTGCTGACATGGGTGAGCATGCCGGTTTTTGCCAGCTGCGTCAGCTGGGCATTGGCCGATAGGGTGATGTTGTCTTGTGCGTGCGCAGAGACACTTTGCCCCGAGCTGATGACGATGGGTTTGGGGCTGATCAGGGACTGGCCCTCCGGGCTCACGATGGACACCACGGGTTTGCTGATGTCTTTGGAGAGCTCTTGCAGCGCGCGTGCCTGCTGCATGGCGGGGTCGGTGTTTTGAGGCAGGACGGTTTCGGGGTTTGCAGCGCCCCCGGCGGCAAAGTCTGCGAGCGCTTGTGCGGCTTTGGCGATAGAGGCTGCCGCGGCTGTTTTGCCTACGGATTGGAAGACGCCGTCGGCCATTTGCTCGACATGGCTGGCTTTGAGGTCGTTCAATGCGGTGATGGCGCTGTCCATCATTTGCAAGGCATTGTTGGCTTCTTGCATTAACGATTCTGTCGCGGCTAATGAGGAGCCCAGTTCCATGAAGCCGTCAGGGCTGTCGTGCGCAATTTTTTGGGTGAAGTCCTGCGAATAGGTGGTGATCAGGAGCCCTTTATCGGCACGGATGGCTCCCCACTCGTTGGTGCGTAACTCAAAACCATAGCTGCGTTGTGCAATGGAGCTTTGGTTCATGAGGTAGCCCATGTGCAAATGGGTGTTGCCATGGTCTGTGGAGAGCTCGATGTGTTCTGTGCCTTTGAAGTCTTCAAAGCGCAGCATGTGTTTGCCGCCGCCGCCTTTGCTCCAGTTGGTCTGAAAGCCTGTTTGCGTTTTATGCTTTGGCAGCTCCCAGGGCGGCATTTGCTCGGCGTTGTAGAC
>NZ_SSWX01000043.1 GCF_004803635.1 Lampropedia aestuarii
GATATCTCTACTTCTCAAAATGATGGTTTTGTGGGGGGATTACCCCTTGCGGCTCACCCCTGAATTACAAGCAATCTACCTCGCTTAAACCAGCATTGCCACAGGCGCTTCGCAAAAGTATTTTCAATTGCTTTGCAAAATTGCTGCCAAGCATGCCAAAACACCTATACAATGCGGCCTTCGCTTCTTCAGGCGCGTAGCTCAGTTGGTTAGAGCACCACCTTGACATGGTGGGGGTCGTTGGTTCGAATCCAATCGCGCCTACCAATGAAATATGGTTTCTTAGCCACATGGCAGAAACATCAATTCATTGGTATATAAAGCCGCACGGTTTATGTGCGGCTTTTTTTTATTGCAACAACGCCTACCAAGCCCGCCTCGCATTGGCCTGTGCGCAGGGCTTTTTGTTTGCCCAAGCATGGCAGCAGATGAGAGTACACATCTCGCGACCACTGCGTCAAAGCCAAAATAGCAGCATGCTCAGAGGTGCTGCACACGCATAACAAAGCGATTTAGCACAGCCAACAAAGCACGCCCAGCCCTGCTCCTATAGCGGCGTTCGCACGTGCAATGTAAATGAGGCGCAATCACAACAATTAATTGTGTAAGATACAAATCGAATCTCTGACGCTGTATTGCGCAGTACGCATGTGCAGCCAGTAGCATTCATGCGCTTAGATCCTGTTCATCAACGATTAAAGATTCGAGGTAGTTATGAAAATTTTGGCCATTTCCGCACTGTGTATCACTGTAATTTTGGCTGGCTGTCAATCAGCACCCCAAGTCGTTGCAAGCAAAGAAAATTTGCTTGAAGCAGCTGGATTCGTCTCTAAATCTGCCACGACTCCTGCACAACAAGCGGCCTTGAAGAGCTTGCCAGCCAATAAGCTGGTCAAACAAAATGTCGATAACAAGGTCGTCTACGTGTATGCCGATCCTATTGTTTGCCAATGCGTCTATTCTGGCAATCAAGCCGCTTACTCCAAATACCAGCAAATGGTGTTTCAGCAAAATCTCGCAGACGAGCAAATGATGACCGCGTCGATGGAGCAGAACTACTTTGACTTTAGTCCATGGGGCGGCTACTGGGGGTATTGATCAGGGCCATCCATCAGGTCCAATCCCTCAACAGCGCTGATTACCGCAGTAGCACTTGAGCTGGCAATTGCTAGCTTCTGGTAGCCAACAATCGCTGGCCAACGCCTGCACATGCGCTATCTGCCAACATACAAGATCGCTGGCCTAGGGCAACTCTGCAAAGGCCACGTTACTGGGAGGGCGGTATCGATATGGGCTGCAAGGCGCCTTTTGAAGGCCATAGCGGTCGCCATGGATGAAAACGACTTACGCAGCAAATCGCTCAAGACCACCCTCAGGCCACAACAGGCAGTTGTGCAGACCTTCCCCAGATCGTCATGGGCTGCACCCCGTCGCAACAACCAGGGCCCATGCTGACGCCAGCAGTGCGTCAGTGCGCCCAAGCAAGGCGCACTCTGATTAACGTCAACGTCAACATCAGCGCCACAACCACCAGTGATGCATCACGCAACCTGCTCGTCCGCATCGGACATAGCCGTTTTATCGGTCTGCACAGCAGCCACTGCAGCCTCGACACCCATTCGCACTGTGCGTGATTCGACATGGATGCTGGACACTGGCGTATCGGCAGCGCTGGGCTGAATATCCAACTCAGCCAGCGTGGCAATCAACTCTGCCACCACCTGCTCTTTGTGCAACACAAAGGTCGATGCAAAACAGCGCCAAAAGCGCCAGCCTGCACGCTCCAAAATACGCTGGCGACGCATATCGGCATCCCATTGCTCTGGCCCATGGTAGCGATCGCCATCGCACTCAATCGCCAGCCGGCTGTCATTGTCGCCTTCGACCACCATGTCGATCCGGTACGAGCCTACCGGCACCTGCGGTATCACGCGGTAGCCTTTGCTGGTCAGAATGTCGAAGACTTCGCGCTCAAAGCCCGATTCGCATTTGCTGCGGTTGCTGCTGAGGTCTTGCTCATTCTGCAAAAACGGCGCCTGGAAATGCTGAATCAGCTTGGCGCGCAGCACATCAGCCTGGCTCAGCTCTTCGCCGCGGATACTGCGCACCAGGTACATGCGATCACGCGCACGTGAGGCCGCAACGTTAAAGCGCTGCGCCGTGGCTGCCTGCGTTTGTGCGTGGGCGTTGCCAGGAGCTGCAATCATCGACAAGAACATGATGTCACGCTCTTTGCCCTGGAAGGTGCGCGCATCGCCGCAAGTGATGTTGAATTGCGTGACCAGCTGCTCACCCAACTCGTCACCGAGCATTTGCATGATGCGCAAGGCCTGCTCACTGCCAATCAGCGAGACCACGCCAATGCTACGCCCAGCCATCGCAGGGTTGGCCACAATGTCTTTGATTTCGTTGACGATAAAGCGTGCTTCTGGCAAGTTGATTTCCTTGCTGCGAAAGCCGTCTTCGACATACACATCCACCAGCGGTGGGTCCAGGCGCTCAGAGCGCGTTGGCATGCGCAGCGGTTTGAGCTCATGTTTGTAAAACTCGCGCTTGGAATACTCGATGATCGGCGGCACGCTGCGGAAATGCTCGCGCAACATCACGGCGCTATTGGCAAAAACCACCTTGAACAAGTCGTACATCGAGCGGTCAGGCGTCATCTGCGGGCGAAAGATATCAACCTGGTTGTGCAAAAAGCGCCCAACCAAGTTTTTAACCTTCTCTTCTTCAAGGCCCACGCCATCGGGCGAGACCTGCTGGTCATCCCCCACAATCAACACCTTCTTGGCGCGCAAAATTGCTGGCAGCGCAGTCAGATCGGACTGCGAGGCTTCGTCAATGATGACCAAATCAAACGCGCCCAGCTGTGCAGGCAAGGATTCCGAGATGCGGTAATGCGGCATGATCCAACAAGGAATGGCCTTGTTCGCACGTTCTGAAGCCTGGCGCGCATCCTGGCGAAAACGGCCAGCGCGAATGCCAGTGCCCTTGCCAATTTTCTTGATCGCAGTGCGGTAGGCTTCCAATGCTGCCCGCACATCTGGCGTCGCATTCTCGGCCAACTTCAACCAGGTACGCGCAGTGATTGCTTGCTGGTAGAGATTCGACAAATCAGCCTCTTGCTCGCCACGCTGCCTGGACAAGCGCTTGAGCTCCTTACGGCCATCGATCTGATCGACATAATGGCCCAGTCGGTTGATACGCCACACGTTGGCCCAATTGTCTGGCAGCAGCAAGTCCACCGTGCCTGAGAACGGCTGCTGCTCGAGCTGGCTGGCCCAATGCACCGCCCCACTGGCACGAATCAAGTCCGTCACGGTTTGGATTACTTGCCAATGGTCGACCAGACCATGCAGTCTGCGCAGCTCTTGCAAGCAATCAGACCATTGCTGCTGCATCTGCTCATCCGTGACCTCAGCCGAGCCCAGCGTGCTGGTCAGAAAGTGGCGGATCTGCTGCGTGATCGCACCGTCTGAGCCATCCAGGCTGCGGAGAATATCTTCTTTCACCTGCCACGTCTGGGCCAGGCGGTGTTGGGTGACATGCGCAGACAAGATCGCCGCCGCCTCATCCACCATATAAGGATTCATCGGCACTTGGCCAGCCTTTTGCCAGCCTGGAATCAGCGCTTTGACTTGCGCACTGACCGATTGCTCTTGGGCAATATGGTGCTGCAGCTGCGCCATAAGCTGCACGATCTCGCCCGCTTTGAGCAGGCTGGAGACAGCATTCTCCAGCGTCGGCAAACCCATTTCAGGCGCAAGTGCATTCCAGCGAGCCACCAAAGCCCTGGCCTCTTTGGCGTACATCAAAAAGGCATAGACATGCCGCCAATCATCAGCGCTGGCAGCGGGTGCACTGACGATGGTGATCGCATCCAGAATTTTTTTCTCAGCCGACTTGCCAAACAAACCTGCCAAACCAAACGGTTTTTTGCCCTGCGACAGGTTCTGAACCGCCTCCACAACCACCGCATTGTTTTCTGTTTGTGCTGGCACCGACACCGGGCGCGCCAAAAACAGCTGACGCTGCTGCAACGCGGCCTGCACTTCGTCTCGGAGTGCAAAGAACAGCCCCAGAATATCCTGGTGTTCGGGCTTGCGCAGGTAGAGCTGAAAATTCGCCAGCCATGGCTCAAAAGCACCGGCAATGGCCCCCATCAGCGCACGCAGCTGCTCCAGGTTGTGCAGCGCATCTGCCACCTGCGCCATCCCATCAGCTCCAACAGACAGTCGCGGCATGTGACCGCTGGCCACCTGGGACTGCAGTTGTGCCAACTGCTGTAAATCGCCATGCACTTGCAGCAAACGCGCTGGCGCAGGAAAACCCGTTAATGCCGGCAATGGCTTGCCCAGATACACCAAATCATCACCCACCGCCTGGCGCGCCGCGCGCAATGCCACGATGCTGTCATTGCCAAATTGCGCTTGATGCCGGGCCTCAATCGTCAGGGTATCAGGAAACCAGTCGCAGTCCTGCCTGTGCAAAGCCACCTCTTCGGCGACCTCCACCGGGCTGAGCAACTGGCCATCCAAGTCGATTTTGTCGAGGTTCAGGCGCGCCCAAACCGCAATATCTTGGTCGATCCTGGCAAGGCTTGCATGGGTCGCATCGATTTGTAAAGAGAGCTGCTCAATCTCACGGCCATACGCATGGCGGTCAATGCGCGTGACCTCGGCAGCGATCTTGCTGATGGCAAAATCAAATTGGCGCATGCCATCGGCTTCGCTGCTGAGCAAACTCACAGCCAACGGGCGAATGGGCTCTGGCAGCTTCTCCTGCAACACTGCCAAAGCCGGGTCTTTCATCGACGTCACCAGCACGCGTTTGCCAGAGGCCAAATAGTGGCAAATCACATTCGCGATCGTATGGGTCTTGCCCGTGCCTGGTGGGCCTTGCACGACGACACCATCATGCACTTCCAACATCTGGATGATTTGAACCTGCTCGTCGTTGTAGGGCTTGGGGAAATACAGCTCCGAGGGCTTGGCGCTGGCATGGCTGCTGCCCGAGACGGTGGACAAGCCTCGAAAATGGGGCAGCGCCACATCGATGTTCTCAGTCGCTGGGTCCAAAAACAGCGCTTGCAAAGCACCAGGCAGCACCTGCTCGGAATCACCACTGGCCACCACGGCTTCAAAACGCGCCAAATCCTGCACCAGCAAATTGCTCGCACGAGGACGCGCCAGCAAAGCCCAGGTATCGGTCACGCACAAGCTCTCTGTCGGCTTGGGCAACGTGCGCTCATCCGTGGCCGCATGGTCAGGCCAATAGCTGCCAGACGCGTCAAGCATGGATGCCGCCGAGCGCAGCAAAGGCGCATAGCTGCCAAGCTCAAACGGATTGATACTGGGTTGCAGCTCCAGAAACTGCTTGCCCACCGCCTCCAGTTTGGCCACGCCATGGTTGTCTTGTGCGGCGTAAATATCCAGCTCCAAGCGGCTGTCGTGGCTATTGGGCCTCACCTCCAGCGCCATCGTCTTGTCATCAAGCCTCAGCTCCACAGCCTGCGTCAACAAGGGGTAAGTCAAGCTGGCAGTGCCCTGCTTTTGCACTGCCACCCCCATGCCCCAGACCAACTCCAACGCAGCGTCGACCAGATTGCCCTGCATTTTCTGCGACAGCATGAACAGCTCAGAGTACAGCGCAATGCTTTTACGCACGCCTTTCTCACGCTCAATCCAAGGCTGCCACTGCTGGTTCAAATACGTTTTTAGCAAGCTGCTCAATGCAGGCAGATCCTGCGCCGCCAACTGGGCTTCATAGTCATCCAGTGAGACAACCGGCCACTGCACACACGATGTGTCCTGCATGCAGGTGGAGGGCTCCATCTGCTCGTACAAGCCCAAGTTGATCAGTTGCAGCTCGCTCAGCGACGGCTTGAGCGTGGGCTCGTGGGCAGGATTGGCGGCGAACTCCAGCCAAGCGGCCAAATGCTTGTCCAGCGGCTCGGGGGGAGGGGTGGGCTGTAGACGCTCAACACGCAACCAAACCTCGTCATCGCCCTCTTGTATATTGACCGACACCCCCGGCAGGCTGGTGAGTTGGCTCTCGTGGCTAGAGAAATCTTTATGCTGGTTGATATGGAGGGCTGGATTCTTTTTAAGCAATGCCGTTTGCTTGGTGTACTCCAACATCGCCAACAGCCGCTCTTGCTGCACATTCATTGTTATTCCTTGTTTCACCCACACCGCCACCGCGATCGGCTTGTCACCTGATCCACGCTGCCCGCCATCTGACTGGGCGATCTCATTCCAAGTTGGACTCCGGGCTGCACAGCCATGCGGCCCACTACAACGACTTAACCGCCAAGTCACCTGACTTTGCTCAAGACAAGAAAAAAGCCTGTTGAATAAATTCAACAGGCTTTTTAAAAGGTTTTGGTCGGAGCGGCGGGATTCGAACTCGC
>NZ_SSWX01000044.1 GCF_004803635.1 Lampropedia aestuarii
GTCTACAACGCCGAGCAAATGCCGCCCTGGGGGCTGCCTGCCAACAAAACCCAATCGGGCTTCTTAACCCGCTCCACCCACGGCGGCGCAGCCGGTGACGGCCTGCGCGACGGAGTGGGCGACGCCAACGCCATCCGCTTTGAAGACGCCAAAGGCCAAGAGCAGCTGTGGCTGCACGCGCAAAAAGACCAGCTCACCGAGGTGGAAAACGACGAAAGCAAATGGGTAGGCAACGACCGGCGCAAAGAAATTGACCGCGACGAATTCAACACCATCCACCGCGACCGTACCGAAGTGGTCGACCGCAACGAGAAAATCACCGTGCATGGCTGGCGCACCGAAGAGGTGGATCAGGATGAGACCATCACCATCCACCAAAATCGCAAAGAACGTGTGGATTTGAGCGAAAAAATCTCGATTGGAATCAACCGCACAGAGTCCGTGGGTCTGAATGAAAAAGTGACTATCGGTGTAAACCAAAACCTCAAAGTAGGGGCCAATAAACAAGAGTTGATTGGCCTGACTAGCCTCAAGACTGTCGGCATGATGCAAATGACCAACATTGGGGGAGCCTACAACCTCAATGTGGGCGCTGCGTGGATGACCAATGTGGGCTTTGTCAATATTGAAAACATCGGCAAGATGAAAAAAGTGACCGTGGGAGAGTCAACCACCATGCACTCAGGCAAAAGCACCACCATCACCGCCGGCGAAACCATCACTATCTCTGCGCCTAAAAATATTGTGCTGCAATCGGGCGGCACCAAAATCGTATTGGATGGTGAGAACAACACCATCAGTATTGAAGCCAATAAAGTGCTTATTGACGGCACAACGATCGTGGATGTGGACAGCAAAAAAATTGATTTGAACTGATTCACGCCCATGCCATACGTCGTCAACATCACCCCGTTTCAAGCCCAAGCCACTGAACAAAAGTTCTACAACGGCCACTTGTATGACTGTATTTTCATCAAAGCCAGCTTCAAGCTCACGCACAATGGCCAGTTGCTGCCACTGACCAAGCAAGCGCCCTTTATCGTCAATGACGTGTATGAAAAAGCAGAGCACGCCCATTTCAGCGACCACCCCGCTTTAGCCTACCCCTCTGACATTCTGCCCTACAAGCCCGCCACCGATGTGCTCGTCATCGGCCATGCCAAGCCTGCAGCAAATACACCGACAGAGCGTTGGATTGCCAGATTAAAAATCGCCGATCACCTCGACAAAGTGATTCAAATCACAGGGCCAAGGCATTGGGAACATACGCTGCTCGGTGGCTGGCAACTCACTGACATACAGCCCGCCAGCGCCGTTAATCTGAGCTATAGCAACACCTATGGGGGTGGCTCCCAGCATGAACGCCTGAAAGAACGCGATCTCTATTTGCCCAACCCCTTTGGGCGTGGTTTTTTAGGCCCCGATCAACCTGACACCAGCCTGCAGTACCCTGCCCCTCAACTCTTGCAAGCACAAGATATCGATCCTGTGTGGGGCAAACCAGGCCAGCCCGCCAGCTTTTCTCCTCTGGATGGCTTGCAGGCCGAACGCTTGCAATACGCGGGCACCTATGACCAGCAATGGCAAGACCAGGTCGCCCCGAATATTCCATTGGACATGGACTTGGCCTTTTGGAACACCGCGCCCGCAGACCAACTCGCAAGACCGTGGCTGCTCGGCGGCGAACGTGTATACACCCTGGGCTTATTCCCCACCGAGGATGGGCAACTCAGCTTCAGCCTCCCCGAATACGACGTCCTTGTGGTGCCTGTTAAAAACGGCCAACCGTCCGAGGCCTACAGCATGAACTTAGACACCGTGGTGCTGGACTTAGACCAACGCCATGTGACGGTGCGCTGGTGCACCTTGGTATCGCAAACCCATGGCTTTGACGAATACCAAACAGTGGCCTATCCAGGCAAAGCAAACCGAGCCACCTTACCAGGCCACACTGAAACGAGCTCCTCATGAGCAGCCCCAAAGTACTCATTGATGCGCAGTGGCGCCCAAACCACTTTGCTGCGCCAGTCTCGCCAGGCTTTGCTGCCACGCCCTTAGCGAACAGAATGGTGCCCTCCATACCGGCTGTCTCATTCATGGTGGTGCTGGCGCCTACCGTGAGCGTCTTTGCCGAAAGCGGTCACCCTTTGTTTTTACGCAGATCCATCGCGCAAGACCCCAGCAAAGGCACCCAATTCATCCCCGAGGAAAACGCGCAAAGCAATCCCGTAGAAGGCAGCCAGCAATGCGTACATGGCAACGCCGGCAAAATTATTCCACTGCCCCCATCTAGCTGGCCCAGCCCGCCATTGCCAGCGGCAATCAATTGTGGCGTCATCGCCAGCAGCCAAGAGCAAGGCCTGGCCAACCTACAAAACATGGCCATGCTCTTTGCAGACCGTGTCTACCAAGAACTCTTGGCTGGCCCGATGGCTTTTTTCAGCAACTACCAAGACGCACGCAATGCCTCCAATGCCGCATGGGCCAAAGCCCTGCCCAACAGCATCTGGGAAGGCATTAAAAGCACCGCAGGTGCTATATGGGACGGCGTGAAATGGGTCGGCGGAAAAATTGGCGGGGCGGCGCAAGCCGTCTGGGATGACCCCCTTGGGGCCCTCGACGCTGCCGGGCAAAGCGTGGCGGACAGCGCCAAAGCAGCCCTTGACGGCGCCATGGCCGCCTACGATCTACTCACCGACCCTGACAAACGGCAAGCCATCGTAGATGCGATCACAGACTGGATCAAAGAAACCTTTGCCGACATGGCCTGCGACATGGCCGACGCCCTGCTGGAGATGCTCCAGTCCGACAAGCCCCTGGCCGCGCAACTCGGCGAAGTACAAGCCGCAGTCGAGCAACAAGCCGCAGAAATGGCTGGCCAAATCGGCGTGGCCGTCTTGGGCGACAAAGGTCTGAGCAAAATAGCCACCCTGGCCAAATCAGGCGGCAAAGCAGGCAACTTTGGCGGTGGCTTATTTGAGCGCATCTCCGACGCCATGAACGGCAAAACACGGCCCAGGAAAACCCCAGAAACCCCCAGCAAAACTGACACCCCGCCCCCGCCTGTTGCCGCCAATAAAGACCCCAGCAACACAGGAAGAAGCAGCGACAAACCAGAAACAGCCGGTGGCACACGCGGCACCAGCGCTGCTGCCAGCTGCCTCTTAGGCTGCAACATGGCAGGGCGGCCCATCAACACCGCCTACGGCTGCAAAGTCCTCTCTGGCCCCCAAGAGCTCGACTTTGACCTGCCCGCCCCCTTGCCGCTGCCCTGGCAGCGCACCTACGTCTCGAAAAACCCCAGCATTGGCTGGCTCGGCCAAGGCTGGAGCACCCCATTTGCCCTGCAACTGCAGCGCACCAAAGACGGCCTACTCCTAATCGATGAACAAGGCAGACGCATCCCACTGCCCGAAGTCCCGCCCGGAGAGAGCCACTACTCCCGCTTTGAACAATTCAGCCTAGAGCGCAGCGAATCCGGCACCGCCTACACCCTCGTCTTCAACAACGGCCAACTGCGCATGCACCTGCAGCCCATTGGCCTGGGCCCCAATGCCAGCATCTACCAACGCGCCACCGCCCCCATCTACACCCTGCATGCGCTAGAAGACGCCAACAGCAACCGCATCCAACTGCACTACGGCCCCTGGCCCAACAACCTCCAACCGGGCGACTTTGACCTCGAAGACGCCCCAGCCCTGCTCGTGCCCAATGGCCTGACCGACAGCGCCGGGCGCCAACTGCGCCTGGAATTCCAAGCCCTGGGCAGCCCAACCGAGCCCTGCCTGCCCGGCCATGACCGGGGCCTGCGCCTTGTGCGCATCGTGCAAACCAGCGACGCCCAAGCCCCCACAGGCCCAACCCCTACACCGCTGGCAGAGGGCCCGCGCACCCTCGTGCGCTACCACTACAGCGACCAGGGCGACCTCATCGCCGTGCACAACATGCTCGGCCACACCGTGCGCGAATTTGGCTGGCGCAACCACATCATGGTGATGCACCGTGACGCAGCGGGCCTCGTCTCTGAATACGAATACGACCGCTACGAGCCCAGCGGCCAAGTCCTGCGCAACTGGAGCAACGACGGCCAACAATGGCAACTGCACTACAGCAGCGGCGCCACCACCGTCACCCACAGCGGCGCAGGCGGCCAACTCGCCAGCCGCAAAACCTGGTTTCATGACGCAGAGCGCCACTACACCGGCCACCAAGACGAACTCGGCGGGCAACTGCAGCGCGAACTCGACGCCTTTGGCAACCTCCTGGCCGTCACCGACGAAGCAGGCCGCACCACCCGCTACCAACTCGACCTGCAAGGCCGCCCCACCCACATCAGCCTCGCCGATGGCACGCACACCACCATCGCCTACGACACCGCCAGCGGCCAAGTGGCCAGCCTCACCACCGCCGACGGTGCCACCACCTACTACCAATACGACGCACGCGGCAACCTGCACAGCCTCACCGACGCCCTGGGCAAAACCACCCACTACACCCATGACAGCCGTGGCCTGCCCACCACCATCACCGACGCCCTGGGCAAAACCAAACACCTGGCCTACAACGCCGCAGCCCAACTCATCCACTACACCGACTGCTCAGGCCAAAGCACCCGCTACCACTACAACGACTGGGGGCACCTGGCCAGCATCACCGACGCCCTAGAACAAACCACCCACTACACACACGACGCAGCAGGGCGCCTGCTGCAAGTGCGCCACCCCGATGGCAGCATCGAGCAAATGCACTACGACAGCGCAGGGCGGATGCTTGCCTACATCGACCCGCTGGGCGCGCACACCGAATACACCCTGGCCATCGACGGCCTGCCCACCCTGCGGCGCAACGCCCAAGGCGGCGAGCTGCGCTACGAATACGACGCACTGCGCCGCCTCAGCACCCTCATCAACGAAAACAACGCCCGCTACGACTTTGGCTACGACACGCTCTCGCGCCTCAGCCACGAGACCGGCTTTGACGGGCGCCACACCCGCTACCAATACGACCCCACCGCCCTCTTACTGCACAAACTCGAACAAGGCACCCTCAGCCCCCAAGCGCGAGAGCAGCTGCTGCAAAACACCCAGCCCCCGCTCACCACGCAGCACATCCCCCCCACCCTTGAAGACCCCTGGGGCCTGCGCACACTCGAAAGTCCCGACTACAGCGCAGAACCACTGCCGGGCGCTGCGATTGAGACCCGCTACGAGCGCGATGCCATGGGCCGCCTCATCCACAAGCAAGTCAGCGGCCACGTGCTTGGAGGACAGGCCAACGAACCACCCAACGGCCGCGACACAAACCCCTCTGCGGCCCCTAGCACACCTGGCACCCTACAGCCCCAAGTGCGCAGCACCCGCTACACCTACGACGCCATGGGCCGCCTGCTCCACGCTGCCAATGACAGCGGCAGCCGCACCCATTTAGCGTATGACCTCCTGGGCCAACTGCGCCAAGAAGAGCGCATCGGCCAAGGCCTGCACAGCCTCTTGCAGCACCGCTACGACGCCCTGGGCAACCGCATCCAAACCAGCCTGCCCGATGGCCGCAACATCCACTGGCTGCACTACGGCGCGGGCCACCTGCACCAAATCCATGTCGACGGCCACCTTATCTGCGACTTTGAGCGCGACGCCCTGCACCGCGAGGTACTGCGCACCCAAGGCGCACTGACCAGTCGCTACGGGCACGACGCGTTGGGCCGCCTGGTGCAGCAGGCCACCTGGCGCAGCCCCACAGCGCAAGGCCAAAGAGCCCCGCAGACGGGCCACGGCGCAGACCACCAGACACCCACCCCCTCTTGGGCCTGGGAGCCCTTGGGCGATACCCGCCACCAACCGCAAGCGGCCACCGTCATCTCACGCGCCTACCACTACGACCGAGCCGGCAACCTGCTTAGCCAGCAAGACAAACGCCACGGCCACACCCACTACCACTACGACCGCATTGGCCGCCTACTGAGCGCCAGCCAGCCGCAGCTGAGCGAGCACTTCGCCTTTGACCCGGCCCATAACATGCAGCCCGCCTCTGAGGCCACCACGCCTACTGCGCAGGCCAGCGGCGGGCTGGTACGCCACAACCGCATTGAAGTTTTTGAAGACAAACGCTACCGCTACGACACCCACGGCAACCTGATTGAAAAACGCATCGGCAAAC
>NZ_SSWX01000045.1:0-3877 GCF_004803635.1 Lampropedia aestuarii
CCAAAGTTATAGGGTCAAGCCTCACGGGCAATTAGTATTGGTTAGCTCAATGCATTACTGCACTTGCACACCCAACCTATCAACGTCGTAGTCTTCAACGACCCTTCAGGGGGCTCAAGGCCCCGGCAGATCTAATCTTGAGATGAGTTTCCCGCTTAGATGCTTTCAGCGGTTATCTCGTCCACACTTAGCTACCCGGCGATGCCACTGGCGTGACAACCGGTACACCAGAGGTGTGTCCATTCCGGTCCTCTCGTACTAGGAACAGGTTCCCTCAAATCTGCAGCGCCCACGGAAGATAGGGACCAAACTGTCTCACGACGTTTTAAACCCAGCTCACGTACCTCTTTAAATGGCGAACAGCCATACCCTTGGGACCGACTTCAGCCCCAGGATGAGATGAGCCGACATCGAGGTGCCAAACACCGCCGTCGATATGAACTCTTGGGCGGTATCAGCCTGTTATCCCCAGAGTACCTTTTATCCGTTGAGCGATGGCCCTTCCATACAGAACCACCGGATCACTTAGTCCTACTTTCGTACCTGTTCGACTTGTCAGTCTCACAGTCAAGCACGCTTATGCCTATGCACTATTATCACGATGTCCGACCGTAATTAGCGTACCTTCGAACTCCTCCGTTACACTTTGGGAGGAGACCGCCCCAGTCAAACTGCCTACCATGCACTGTCCCCCGCCCTGATTCAAGGGCGCAGGTTAGAATCTCAAACACACCAGGGTGGTATTTCAAGGACGGCTCCATGGCAACTAGCATCGCCACTTCAAAGCCTCCCACCTATCCTACACAGATCTGTTCAAAATCCCATACAAAGCTACAGTAAAGGTTCATGGGGTCTTTCCGTCTTTCCGCGGGGAGATTGCATCATCACAAACATTTCAACTTCGCTGAGTCTCTGGAGGAGACAGTGTGGCCATCGTTACGCCATTCGTGCAGGTCGGAACTTACCCGACAAGGAATTTCGCTACCTTAGGACCGTTATAGTTACGGCCGCCGTTTACTGGGACTTCAATCAAGAGCTTGCACCCCATCATTTAATCTTCCAGCACCGGGCAGGCGTCACACCCTATACGTCCACTTTCGTGTTTGCAGAGTGCTGTGTTTTTAATAAACAGTCGCAGCCACCAATTTTTTGCAACCCGTTCATGCTCAGATGTTCTCATCACACTACTAGGGCACACCTTCTCCCGAAGTTACGGTGTCAATTTGCCGAGTTCCTTCTCCAGAGTTCTCTCAAGCGCCTTAGAATACTCATCTCGCGCACCAGTGTCGGTTTGCGGTACGGTCGCTGCAAGCTGAAGCTTAGTGGCTTTTCCTGGGACCCCGTTCAGTTACTTCAAAGGCAAGCCTTCTCGATCGACAGCCTCGGTATATGTGTGCCGGATTTGCCTAACACACGCCTACTTCTGTCTAAACCACCACTTCCAACCGGTGGATAACCTATTAAGATCCGTCCCCACATCGCACTTGCAGTCGGTACAGGAATATTAACCTGTTTCCCATCAGCTACGCATCTCTGCCTCGCCTTAGGGGCCGACTCACCCTACGCCGATGAACGTTGCGTAGGAAACCTTGCGCTTACGGCGAGGGGGCTTTTCACCCCCTTTAACGCTACTCATGTCAGCATTCGCACTTCTGATACCTCCAGCAAACCTTACGATTCACCTTCTCAGGCCTACAGAACGCTCTCCTACCACGCACAGATAAACTGTGCATCCGCAGCTTCGGTAACTGGCTTAGCCCCGTTACATCTTCCGCGCAGGACGACTCGATCAGTGAGCTATTACGCTTTCTTTAAATGATGGCTGCTTCTAAGCCAACATCCTGACTGTCTATGCCTTCCCACCTCGTTTCCCACTTAGCCCGTTTTAGGGACCTTAGCTGGCGGTCTGGGTTGTTTCCCTCTTGAGTCCGGACGTTAGCACCCGGTGCTCTGTCTCCCAAGCTGTACTCTGCAGTATTCGGAGTTTGCCTTGGTTTGGTAAGTCGCCATGACCCCCTAGCCAAAACAGTGCTCTACCCCCGCAGGTAATACTTGAGGCACTACCTAAATAGTTTTCGGAGAGAACCAGCTATTTCCAAGTTTGTTTAGCCTTTCACCCCTATCCACAGCTCATCCGCTAATTTTGCAACATTAGTCGGTTCGGTCCTCCAGTACCTGTTACGGCACCTTCAACCTGGCCATGGATAGATCACTTGGTTTCGGGTCTACACCCAGCGACTGTTCGCCCTATTCGGACTCGATTTCTCTTCGGCTCCCCTACTCGGTTAACCTTGCCACTGAATGTAAGTCGCTGACCCATTATACAAAAGGTACGCAGTCACCCCTAAGGGCTCCTACTTTTTGTAAGCATGCGGTTTCAGGATCTATTTCACTCCCCTCCCGGGGTTCTTTTCGCCTTTCCCTCACGGTACTTGTTCACTATCGGTCGATTACGAGTATTTAGCCTTGGAGGATGGTCCCCCCATATTCAAACAGGATTTCTCGTGTCCCGCCCTACTTATCTCTAGCCTAGTACCACTCAAAATTTTCACATACGGGACTATCACCCACTATGGTTACCGTTTCCAAGGTATTCTGTTATCTTTCAAGCTATCACTAGAAGGCTGATCCGATTTCGCTCGCCACTACTTTCGGAATCTCGGTTGATTTCTTTTCCTCTGGGTACTTAGATGTTTCAGTTCTCCAGGTTCGCTTCCTTAACCTATGTATTCAGTTAAGGATACCCCTAAGGGTGGGTTTCCCCATTCAGACATCTTCGGATCAAAGCTCATTTGCCAGCTCCCCGAAGCTTTTCGCAGGCTATCACGTCTTTCATCGCCTGTAATCGCCAAGGCATCCACCACATGCTCTTAGTCACTTGACCCTATAACTTTGGCCTCTGTTAAAAACAAAGACTTCCATTGCAGTCAAGCAAACTTATCTAACGCGTTATTGCCGTAATTTACGCTTGATCTATTAACTTTCTCATCGTGATAAATCACAATAAAAAAGCTGAGAACAATTGTCAATTACATAAAGCATTCAAAGTAAATTTGAATGTTCGTTATTGACGCAATCAAAACTATCACTGGTGGCACGGTGCAAACATCCGCAGGCATTTGCTTTCCACCAGCAATATTGATTTCGANTGCTGGCGGCACGGTGCAAACATCCGCAGATATTTGCTTTCCACCAGCAATATTGATTTCGACTCTATGAATTTTTAAAGAACAGCCGTATTTATCAAACTATGTCGACAAACAACAAAAAAGCCTCAAAAGCAGTAAAAACCGCTCAAAGCCTCTTTGGTATTTAGCGAAGTCGCGCATTCTACAGCACTTTCAAGCACTGCAATCGCAAAANCTCTATGATTTTTTAAAGAACAGCCGTATTTATCAAACTATGTCGACAAACAACAAAAAAGCCTCAAAAGCAGTAAAAACCACTCAAAGCCTCTTTGGTATTTAGCGAAGTCGCGCATTCTACAGCACTTTCAAGCACTGCAATCGCAAAAGAAGACAGACATGATAAGAAGTGATTGGTGGAGGATGACGGGATCGAACCGNGTACAGCACTTTCAAGCACTGCATTGGCAAAGTAGACAAACTCGATAAGGAGTGATTGGTGGAGGATGACGGGATCGAACCGACGACCCCCTGCTTGCAAAGCAGGTGCTCTCCCAGCTGAGCTAATCCCCCGCTGATCGGCAATAAGCTGCGTGCTGCTGCGTTGCTACTTCCTCACATACTTAAGTATGCTTCGTCATACGCGCCTTGCATCACTTGCTTCTAGCCAATCACTTCAACCTCTAACGTTGGAGTATTTGGTGGGTCTAGTTGGGCTCGAACCAACGACCCCTGCGTTATCAACACAGTGC
>NZ_SSWX01000045.1:3882-6139 GCF_004803635.1 Lampropedia aestuarii
AACTATCCCAATGCTTCGATCGATTGACCGTTGGAGTATTTGGTGGGTCTAGTTGGGCTCGAACCAACGACCCCTGCGTTATCAACACAGTGCTCTAACCAGCTGAGCTACAGACCCAAGAATTACAGAGCAAGAACAAATAACTTTATTCTCAGTCTGCAACCTCTTATTTCCAACAACCGATAAGTGTGGACGTTTGGCAAGATGTCTTGCCTGTTTTTCCAGAAAGGAGGTGATCCAGCCGCACCTTCCGGTACGGCTACCTTGTTACGACTTCACCCCAGTCACGAGCCCTGCCGTGGTAAGCGCCCTCCTTACNCCAGGAATAACAAACATTATTCTCAATCTGCAACCTCTTATTTCCAACAACCGATAAGTGTGGACGTTTGGCAAGATGTCTTGCCTGTTTTTCCAGAAAGGAGGTGATCCAGCCGCACCTTCCGGTACGGCTACCTTGTTACGACTTCACCCCAGTCACGAGCCCTGCCGTGGTAAGCGCCCTCCTTACGGTTAAGCTACCTACTTCTGGCAGAACCCGCTCCCATGGTGTGACGGGCGGTGTGTACAAGACCCGGGAACGTATTCACCGTGACATTCTGATCCACGATTACTAGCGATTCCGACTTCACGCAGTCGAGTTGCAGACTGCGATCCGGACTACGACTGGCTTTATGGGATTAGCTCCCCCTCGCGGGTTGGCAACCCTTTGTACCAGCCATTGTATGACGTGTGTAGCCCCACCTATAAGGGCCATGAGGACTTGACGTCATCCCCACCTTCCTCCGGTTTATCACCGGCAGTCTCATTAGAGTGCCCAACTTAATGATGGCAACTAATGACAAGGGTTGCGCTCGTTGCGGGACTTAACCCAACATCTCACGACACGAGCTGACGACAGCCATGCAGCACCTGTGTTACGGCTCTCTTTCGAGCACGAAGCCATCTCTGGCAACTTCCGTACATGTCAAAGGTGGGTAAGGTTTTTCGCGTTGCATCGAATTAAACCACATCATCCACCGCTTGTGCGGGTCCCCGTCAATTCCTTTGAGTTTTAGTCTTGCGACCGTACTCCCCAGGCGGTCAACTTCACGCGTTAGCTTCGTTACTGAGAAAATAAATTCCCAACAACCAGTTGACATCGTTTAGGGCGTGGACTACCAGGGTATCTAATCCTGTTTGCTCCCCACGCTTTCGTGCATGAGCGTCAGTGCAGGCCCAGGGGATTGCCTTCGCCATCGGTGTTCCTCCGCATATCTACGCATTTCACTGCTACACGCGGAATTCCATCCCCCTCTGCCGCACTCCAGCTATGCAGTCACTAATGCAGTTCCCAGGTTGAGCCCGGGGATTTCACATCAGTCTTGCATAGCCGCCTGCGCACGCTTTACGCCCAGTAATTCCGATTAACGCTTGCACCCTACGTATTACCGCGGCTGCTGGCACGTAGTTAGCCGGTGCTTATTCTTACAGTACCGTCATGGCTCCAGGGTATTAACCCAAAGCTTTTCGTTCTGTACAAAAGCAGTTTACAACCCGAAGGCCTTCGTCCTGCACGCGGCATTGCTGGATCAGGCTTGCGCCCATTGTCCAAAATTCCCCACTGCTGCCTCCCGTAGGAGTCTGGGCCGTGTCTCAGTCCCAGTGTGGCTGGTCGTCCTCTCAGACCAGCTACAGATCNAACCCGAAGGCCTTCGTCCTGCACGCGGCATTGCTGGATCAGGCTTGCGCCCATTGTCCAAAATTCCCCACTGCTGCCTCCCGTAGGAGTCTGGGCCGTGTCTCAGTCCCAGTGTGGCTGGTCGTCCTCTCAGACCAGCTACAGATCGCAGGCTTGGTGAGCCTTTACCTCACCAACTACCTAATCTGCCATCGGCCACTCTCATTGCGCAAGGCCCGAAGGTCCCCTGCTTTCATCCGTAGATCTTATGCGGTATTAGCTACTCTTTCGAGTAGTTGTCCCCCACAACGAGGCATGTTCCGATGTATTACTCACCCGTTCGCCACTCGCCATCAGGCCGAAGCCCATGCTGCCGTTCGACTTGCATGTGTAAAGCATGCCGCCAGCGTTCAATCTGAGCCAGGATCAAACTCTTTAGTTCGATCTTGTTAAACTCACTCACTTAGCGGAATTGAAGTAAACCTGTAAGCTTTCAGTATTGCTACCAAAAGGCCTACACACTTCTTTCTATTCTGTTGCATGAGCGTTTGGCATTGCTGCCTTGCATCCTAACCAAAGAATAAATTCTAAGATCAGGAC
>NZ_SSWX01000046.1 GCF_004803635.1 Lampropedia aestuarii
CAAAATGATGGTTTTGCGGGGGGATTACCCTTCAGTTTGCCAGGTAGTGTTCGCAGCTCCAAATAAAAAACTATTAAAAATCAAATAATCACACATCAAAAAATTCTTAGACCCCGAATAAATCAACCATCAATCCTCAGGGACTCCGATAATAAAATTTCCACATTGAAATTACGCAGTTTGAATAATAACCTCCTTGAGCCCCGTTTTTTCATCAACAAACTCATAAATATATCCATCGTCATGCAGCGCATCTGTCTTCTCTTGCTTTATAAATGTTAGAGGAGTTTCATTTTTCACAGGCCAAATAGCATCTTGCAGCCACTTTGGAGGCTTACTGGAAAATTTGAACCGTTTTTTAATTTCATCCTTAAGCCACTTTTTAATGCTAACAGATTCACTTACAGAAGAATATTCATCAAACATTTTCAACGCATAATCACCCGGTATATTCAACCACTTCGGCTGAGCTACTGCAAGCGTATCCAGAAGATTGATATATTTATTTGAAAAAACATAACTCTCACCAATTAAATCAAGGTATTCAGAAAGTGCCTTCTGAATGATATACAAATCTAAAATTTTCTTAAAGTTTTTTGCAGCAATGTAAATATATAAGCCTTCCCCAGAGGTTCTTCCTGAAATCTCTACACTCTTGAGATTCTCTTCAAGTTCTTTGCTTGTATAAAAAATACCTTCCAATTTCTCAGGAGAAAGCCCTCCCTCGACAAATTCTCTTATTTGTTTAATGTGATTCATTTTAGCTCCCTAAGTTTCTATATGGATCCAACTCAGCATGCTGCTCGCGAGTTACTTCCCTTAAATTTCCTGGATTATTAACATCCCTGCCTCCATTACGCTGAGGATTATGATGATGCAACTCCATAGGATTCCCATTAGCGTCTACTGGTGCTTTGCCATTTCTCATTTGTCCGAGCTGTCCTTCATACTCATTGCTTCCAGACTTTTGAATGGCATCAGCCCTATTTTTCCAATATCTAGATCGTACAACATCCCAAGTCGGAGTGCGACCATCTGGCAATGGTTTATCAATTGCATCGCCTCGTTTCCATCGCTTGAATTTTATTGGTTTTGTTTTGCCACAACTCCACCCCCAAGGATCAATCCAAGAAAGCGGATTCGGCGCATAGGTTGCAAGGTTGATGCCGCCTTGCAGACCAATCGGATCAGGGCAGATAAACCGCCCCATATCCGCATCATAGTAGCGGAAGGTGTTGTAGTGCAGGCCTGTGCTGCGATCCAGGTACTGGCCTTGGAAACGCAGGTTCTGCTCACCTTCGGGCTTGTCACCTTGTTCAATCGGCTCTTGGTTGGCCAGCGTTTTGACTTGCCACTCTTCAGCTACTGTTGCACCCCAAGTGGTGTAGCTGGCTTGCCAAACGAGCTGCCCATCGGCATTGGTTAATTCTTCAGGCATACCGACTTGGTCGGTATGGAAGTAGTAGACCTTACATAGTTCTGGGTTTGAGCTTGCACTTGAAGCGTCCAACCCCGTTGTGCCATTGCCGAGTGAGGCCTCTTGCATATAGCGCGGATCAGGCTGCTCCAGTGAGGCCCAGTATTGCGCTTCCGCATCATTGGCTGCAATGCCTGTCCCACTGTGTGGTGTGGGCTCAAAGCCTTTGAGTGCCTCGGCAATCCGTGCTTCATTCTCCAGTTGCTGTGCGGATGGTGCTGCTGCAGCGGGATCTGCCTGGGTGCCCAGGCCGCCTTGCTCGGTCGCATCACCGCTGGCATCCAGGCGAGCCAGTGGTACGTAGCTGCCCGGCTCATACACGTAGCTGGTGATTTGGCTGCCCCGGCGCTCTTCGATTAGGCGCATGCCTTCCCAGATAAAGACCGTTGTGCCAAATGCATCTTGCTTGACGATGCGTCTGCCTAGCGCGTCGTAGCGGAAGTGTGTGCTTTGGGTGTTTTCGTGTTCGGTAAAGGGTCTGCGCGTGGTGTAGACGGCTTTGAGGCGGTTTTCTTCGTCCCAGACAAATCGCTGGATGGTGTGTTTGTCGCTGCGCTTTTCTATTAGCCGGTCGTGGCTGTCATAGTAGAAGCGTTTGTCTTAAAACACCCGCACCAGCTTGTCTTGCACGTAGCCACCCTGCGCTCGTGGATGGGCACCACAAATGGCGTGATTCAATTTCCTGCACGATCAGGTTTTGACCAACCGGCATTTGATAAAAATAACTTGTGAGGGCTACTTTTTAGATGTGAAATAAGCCATTGTATTATTAGTCAAATACATACCATTCACCTGATCGTATTTCGCAATAGCATCGGGCCAGGCGAAGAAACGAGAATGCGGCTTTTCACCAACCACACCGGTTTTTGGATCAATCACGTATAATTTTCTTGCAGTTTTCTTACATAGCTTTAAAATCTTCTTCACAAATTCGTCCGTAGCCTCATCGGCCTTATCATACGAATATCCAATGCTAGCATTCATCAGCCCCCCCGGAGAATAACCTGCCTCCCTTGAATGAAGGAATTGAAGCAAACCAGCACCCATCGCACTAGGATCATACTCTTCCCGATCAGAAACTGGCCTATGTATGGATTTTTTAACATATTCACTCTTCGAATATATATCCGTATTCCATATTGCCGCAGCAGAATTAAGTCGATCATTGCACTGACTGATTGAATCTCTAATTCGCGGAGAAAGTTCTGGATCGGGCCATGGATAACAATCAATGAAGAGAGTACTTGGCACTTCATTCTTAATGACCTCAGAAAAACCCCCTTCATCTTCCTCGGTCATAAAAACCTCAAAGCCACCAACACAGTTATTCATCAAAAATTACCCCATAAATGTCATTTCAAAATACAACATTGACCCATTTATTTTTCTCACCATTAAATATTTCCTTTTTATCTAGCCTCCACACCCCCGATACTTTTTTTCAGCGTAAACTTATGTCGCTCATCAAAAAAATCTGAGACTGGGTGCTTCCACTTTGTCTCAAAAATAACTTTATTCGATTCTTCAACAATATCAATCACCGATTCATTGATCGGATCATACTCAGGAGGATAGCCTGCATCAGGCCCTGCCAAACGTCCCGTTTTTCTCTCTTTTTCAGTCAAAAAATCGTCATATATTTTGATCAATTCACTTTTTGCAACCTCTCTATTAGCCTCTGGACCACCATTTTCAGGCTTATAACGTTCGTGCGTGCGAACTTCCCATTTGTGCATTTCATCCCAAAAAGAGACTAAGGTTTCTTTTGCTTTTTTCATGAGAGTTATTTTGGAAATTTTATTAAAAAATAACCGCCTTATTGTTTACAAATTTCAAATCAATGTCCACTAGACGAACGCAGCCCTTCATAACTCTACATCTTGTTTTCATACACGATTAAACCAAGAAGCACCCGTCACGCTTACTATATGATCGCAATTCAATAATTCGTTATTGACTTTAAAGCAACATATGCAAAATGATGCAATCAAACGAGCAGAAAATACCAACAGATTGGATTTTTTCTATCTGGATGATAGGTTGCAGCTTTAAAGGCAAACTTGATAGTCTCCCCAAGAGATAAAGCATCTCTATTAGCCAAATAAGTTACAGCACCATCAATCGGGCCATTCCTTATATTTCACCAATATCGCCAGATCTTGTCATTTCAACAGAGCGAGAGAGCCAAGATCAACATCACACTCCTTCTATTGCCATACATCATTACCTCGCGATTCTCTCTAAATAAGAGAGCATGTTTTCGCCAGATAATTATCAGCAGTGCTGTCCAAGAGCCCGTTACCTCAGAGCACTACATACACCAACCCAATCCAATTAACCAAAGACGGTACAGATAGTACAATAAAATTTTGCAATGATGTATCAAGGGCCGCACTTTAACTCCACGCACTCAATCGTAAAGTTATAGAAGTTGATCCAACAAGAAACACTTTATCTTTCCGATACTGTTAGGCCATTAAAATCAATCAACAGCTGCTCTAATGATTCAGCAGATTTAACCATAGTTTCTTGCATCATTGTCCCCATATCGTTTTCAAAAATTAGCCCATGCTTATCCATAAGTATAGCCACACCACCACCATCATCACCGATCATAAGATACCCTGGCAAATATTCACCAACCTCATAATCTACATTTCTCTCAAATAAATCCTCTACCTCTAGCAACGAAATTCGCCCCAGAGAACTCAATCCATTAGATACCCTCAAAAAACTCAAGTAATCATTAGGTATAAAAATTTTCGAAGAAACATCATCAACTTCAGAAGATCTAGCAGGATTGTTAATCTGAAATCGCTTCATCAACTCGTCTCTCTCAATCATCAAAAAGCTCCTAACTGATCAAAATACTTATAACTCTGGTTAATCACTCTGCGCACCTGTGCCTCAGGAACACCAGCAGCCCTCATTTTTCTTGCAGCCTCATTGAACTCAGTCCTAATGTCTGTTCCAAAACCATTATTTCTTCTAAACGCTCGTTGCGCAGCTGAAATTTGTGCGTGCGACATGCCGGACGAACTCGGTAACAGAATCGCTGGAGCTGCGTTTGGATCATAACCAGGAACATTTCTTTTCGCCCATTCTTGCTGAATTGCGTGATGAGACTGAACTCTATTATCTGCAGCAGTATTAGTATGGCCAGGGGCTCTATTAACTCCTGGACTCAAATTAACATGTTTATCAACATCGTTAGTTCGGTAGCCTCCAGGCCGTTGACAAGCCCACCCCCAAGGATCAATCCAAGAAAGCGGATTCGGCGCATAGGTTGCAAGGTTGATGCCGCCTTGCAGACCAATCGGATCAGGGCAGATAAACCGCCCCATATCCGCATCATAGTAGCGGAAGGTGTTGTAGTGCAGGCCCGTGCTGCGATCCAGGTACTGGCCTTGGAAACGCAGGTTCTGCTCACCCTCTGGCTTGTCACCTTGCTCAATCGGCTCTTGGTTCGCCAGTGTTTTGACTTGCCACTCTTCAGCCACCGTTGCGCCCCAGGTCGTGTAGCTGGCTTGCCAGACTAGTTGCCCATCGGCATTGGTTAACTCTTCAGGCATTCCGACCTGGTCGGTATGAAAGTAGTAGACCTTGCAAAGCTCTCGGTTTGGGTTTGCGCTTGAAGCACCCAATCCCTTTGTGCCATTGTATTGACCCACTAA
>NZ_SSWX01000047.1 GCF_004803635.1 Lampropedia aestuarii
TGCGTAAATTGAGCTCCAACTCCCTGTAAATTCGGTACACCACGCTTGTGGGCTGACGCTGTAAAGGACAAATACCACCCTTGAGCGCTAGATGAGCATGGATAGTTCCGGGCGGCTTGCTGAGCGCAATACCGATATCCGTAATGCTACTGCCCGCTTTGCACATACGCCCAAGCTGTAAACGCTGCTCGGGCGTGAATCCTCTCCATATTCGTGTCATACCAGTATCTCCTCAACATGTTTGGGTACATGTTGCCTTGACCGGTTCGAAGGCGTGCGTTCTCGGCTCTCAAACGCGTGATTTCTATCTGCTCCGCCGTGACCGTTGGCGTGCTCGCCTTGGATTGCTGCAGACTGCCCTTCAGCTCATCTTTGCAGTCCAGACGCACCCAGTTGACCAATGACCCTTTGGGAATGTTCAATGCTTATGCGGCTGCTGTGACACCACTTGTGCATGCCTGCCTCACTGCCTCCAGCTTGAACTCCAGCGTGTATTTCGCTCTGATTTGCCTTGTGCTCATNGTGCACGTGCTTCCAGTGGTTTGAAGTATCAGCGCTTGCAGTCGCGCTGCCGCGCAGTTCTGTGCTTGGGCTGTGCAGTTTGGCGCAAAGAAATATTGGCTATGGACGTTTTGAGAAGCCATAAAAATCAGGCTTGAATTAAATTGTATGTTGGTATACCATCAGACAATCTAAAATTAAGCACTTTTCAAACAGCCAATGACTACGACACAGACACCCAACGACGATGCCCCATCGAGCCCCGCTGACAGCCTTCGTGACGCAATGGCCATTGAGCGCGCGCACCCCACGTTGCGGCAGCTGGCTCTGGAGAAACTCAGGCAAGCCATTATTGGCGGGCAATTGCCGCCTGGTGCCAGGCTGGTAGAGCGAACCCTGTGTGACTTGCTGGGGGTGAGCCGATCGGTGGTGCGCGAAAGCCTTGGGCAATTGGAAGCGGAAGGCTGGATCACCAAAGAACCATACAAAGGCCCAACTGTTGCCGTCATCGATGAGGATGGCGTGCGCCAGATTTTTGAGATGCGCGCTGCGATTGAAGGCCGCGTTGCCGCCCTGTCTGCGCATAGAGCTACGGCTGAGCAAATCGATGCATTGGAAGTCACGCTGGTCGCGATGACCAAAGCCCAAGCAGCAGCGGATGTGGAGGCGCAGATCGAGGCGATTGAATCGTTTTACGAAGTGCTGCTAGAGGCCGCAGGCAATGAGCTGATGGCCAGCTACCTGGCCGCGCAAAGAAACCGCCTGGCTCGGCTGCGCCGACTCTCGCTCTCGCACAGCCCCAGGGCGAGCGCCAGTGTGGAGGAAAAGCGCCAGATTGTGGCAGCGATTCGCCACAAGGATGCCAAAACTGCCAGCGAACTGGCCGAGCAGCATGTCTGGAACTCTTCTGAAAGCCTGCTTGCTGTGGTGCGCAAAGACGCAGCCGACAGCGACAAGCGCTCACGCTAAATCTCACATCACAAATGACTATGGAAGATACTATGAAGAACGGATTGTTTATTGCAGGCGATTGGGCCCAGACCAGCGAACGCTTTGAGGCCATCAACCCTTACACAGGCACCATGTGGACCACGATTCCGCAAGCCAGTGATGCGCAGGTGGCCGAGGCGATTGCGGCAGCGCGCCATGCGTTCGAGCATGGCTGGCGGCAGACGACCGGCTTGGAGCGCAGCCGATTGCTGTTTCGACTGGCGGACCTGATGGACGCTTCCGCAGATGAGCTGAGCCGCTTGGAGTCCACCGACAACGGCAAGGTGATTCGTGAAACACGCATTCAGATGGGCTTGGCAGCACGTCAATACCGGTTTTATGCCGGCTATGCGGACAAGCTGTGGGGGCAGGTCATTCCCCTGGACCAGCGCGATGTGTTTGACTATGTGAGCAATGAGCCTCTGGGGGTCGTGGCCTTGATCACGCCTTGGAATTCACCATTGCTCTTGCTCTCCAATAAACTCGCGCCCGCTTTGGCAGCAGGCAATACGGTGGTGGTGAAACCCTCAGAGCATGCGTCTGCAACGACGCTGGAGTTTTGTAAACTGGTGGAGCAGGCGGGCTTTCCCAAAGGGGTGATTAACGTGGTGACTGGCGACTACCGGGTTGGCAAGGCGCTGGTGGGCAGCCGCAACATCGATCGCATCAGCTTCACCGGCAGTCCTGAAGTGGGCAAAAGCATTGCCGCGACGGCAGGCCAAAACCTCGTGCCTGTTACGCTGGAGCTGGGTGGCAAGTCCCCGAACATCATTTTTGAAGACGCTGATCTCAAGCGCGCCATCGTGGGGGCGCTGGCAGGCATTTTTGCGGCAACGGGGCAAACCTGCATTGCTGGATCTCGACTCTTGGTGCAACGCTCGATCTATCCCCAAGTGGTTGAAGCGCTGAAGCAGCGCGCACAAAATATTCGGCTGGGCAATCCGCTGGATCTGGCCACCGAGATGGGCACAGTGGCCAATGAACCCCAGTTTAAGCGCATCATTGAGCGCATTGACCAAGCCACCAAAGAGGGCGCGCGACTGGTCACTGGCGGCGCCAGGGCTTCAGGCGCTGGCTTGGAACAAGGCTTTTTTGTGCAGCCCACCATCTTTGCCGATGTGGACAACGCGATGGAGATTGCCCAAGAAGAGGTCTTCGGTCCTGTGCTCAGCATTATTCCTTTTGACAGCGAAGAAGATGCGGTGCGCATTGCCAATGGCACACGCTATGGCTTGGCCTCGGGCGTATGGACCAGCAGCCTGTCGCGCACCATGCGCATGACACGTGCGATCAAGGCCGGTACGGTGTGGGTCAATACCTACCGCGTCAGTGCCGCTCAAGCGCCATTTGGCGGCACCAAAGAAAGCGGTTTTGGCCGTGAACGTGGCGAAGCGGGATTGGCTGAATTTCTTCATACCAAGAACGTGATGATCGATTTTTCGGACGACGAACGCGACCCCTTTGTGGTCAAAAGCTGAGCTTTAAAAAGCTGATTTTAGTCAGTCTCGGCTCCCATGCCACTGCCATTGCCTGAATCCCATTTTTTATGGGGTCAGTGCTAATTATTAACGCCAAGCAAGCCCTGTCAACCAGCCGTGGCTGGGATGGGGGCCGATGGTTGAGGCCGCGCGCGCAGCACAGCAGAAGTGCAGGGCTTGCCTTGGCTCTTTTTTTTTAGGAGACACACCCAATGATGAGAAAAATAGGCGCCGCCTGCGCATTGCTGGCCGCACTGAGCATGGCCGCGTTGGCACAAACACCGCCGGCCACCACGAACTACCCAGGAAGTAAGCCCGTGCGCTTGATTGTGCCGTTTCCACCAGGCGGTGGCACCGACATTTTGTCGCGCCTGTTGGCGCAAAAGCTGAGCGAGAAAAACCAATGGACGGTCATTATCGACAATCGGCCAGGCGCGGGCGGCACGATTGGCATCAGTGAAGCCGTGCGGGCCCAGCCAACTGGCTATGACATTGTGATGGGCCAAAAAGACAATCTCGTGCTGGGCTATTACCTCTACAGCGGCCTTCCTTGGAATCCAGAAAAAGACCTGACGCCGGTGGCCCATGTCGCCTACGCCCCATTGCTGATTGCGACCGCTGCGGATGGCCGCTTCAAGACTTTAGACGACGTCATTGCCGCAGCCAAAGCAGCACCGGGTCAGATCACCTATGGCACCCCTGGCCTTGGCACAGGTTTGCACATCAATGGCGTAATGTTTGAGAAGGCCGCTGGCATTGCCTTGAACCACGTGCCCTACAAAGGCTCTAGCCCGGCGCTGCTCGATACCGTCTCAGGCCATGTGGATTTGCTGATGTCCACTGTGCCTTCTGCGATGGCGCAAATCAAAGCCGGCAAGCTGCGCCCGCTGGCCGTGACATCGGCACAGCGCAGCTCCTCCTTGCCCGATGTTCCCACCGTGGCCGAGTTGGGCCTGCAAAACTTTGACAACAGCACTTGGTTTGGCTTGTTTGGCCCCAAACATTTGCCTGAATCGATTGCGCTAGAGTTGAACACGCAAGTCAATCAGTTGCTGGCGGACCCCAGCATTCAGCAAGCCATTCTTGCCCAAGGGGCTGAGCCCAAAGCCATGTCGATGACGGACTTCGATGTCTTTTTTAGAAAGGATTTCAAAGACGCCAAAGCCACCGTCGAGGCATTGGGGGCGAAAATCCAGTAAGCAGCCATAGACCCATCTACTGACTAGCGTTTGCTCGTGGCTGAGCAAACAGGCGTGAGCCGCAATCTGGCCCACGCCTGCCTACCGCTGTATTGACCCACTAAAAAGCTGCACAGG
>NZ_SSWX01000048.1 GCF_004803635.1 Lampropedia aestuarii
TCATCGACATGCTCTACAACCTGGGCGATGCGTCGTTGGTGAGCAGCACACTGCTGCGCAAAGCAAATGCGGGCGATCTGGCCGGGGCGTGCGCTGAAATGCCGCGCTGGGTGTTTGGCACGGTTAACGGCCAGCGTGTGCGGCTGAATGGGCTTGTGAACCGGCGCGGCACGACTGCCGAGCTGTGCGCAGAGTGGGGGCGTGATGGGCACTTCAGCGCGGGGCTGGTGCAATGAAGGCGTACGCAATCACCGCCGCCGCAGCCCTGGCGCTGGGGCTTGCAGGCGGCCACTGGCTGACCAGCAAAGCCAAGGCAGAGCAGATGCAGCGGTATGAAGCCCGCATAGCTCAGATCAATGCAGATCACGCGCAGGCCGTGGCCAAGGCCAATCAAGCCGCGCTCAATCAAACGAAACAATGGGAAAAGGATCGGGCAGATGCTCAAGAAAACCACGCTCAAACAATCGCAAAGCTGCAAGCTGACATTGCTGGCTCTCGGCGTGCTGCTGACCGGCTGCGCGACACAATCGCAACCCAGCGCTTGCAGCTGTCCCAGCTATCCGAGCAGGCCGTCCGTAGCTACGCAGATGCCGCAAGTGTCGTATTCGCTCAGTGCGGAACAGAATATCAACGCATGGCAGCAGTCGCTGACCAGTGCATCGCAGACCTTGGATTGATGCGGGAGGCTTGGCCGAGGTAGAAATACTGCACTTTGGCCTTTTTTTCGTCATACGGAGCCCTATCAGCGCTGAGGCGCTTGGCTGCAGGGGGAAGTAATGGACTCCATAATTTCGCTCTTGACATCAATTCCGACAGAATTTGTCGGAATTGATGCTTCCTGGAGCCTCTCAAAACTTCAATCTCGAAAAATTCGCATCTGTTAAATCAATGAGTTGCAAGCAAGGAATTCGCGACTTCAGCGGAGCGCGAGAGGTTTCCTTTTTATGCTGAATGTGATTGTGTGTAATATTTGGAGAACTATTTTTTTTATAGGGGCAAAAATGTTAAAGAGTACTCGCTCTATCGTCGGTGGGGCAATTTTGGTGTCACTGTCATTAGTTTCTACTGCAGCAAGCGCGATTGACCTTGCTCTAATTGAGAGCAGCGTGCCAGATCCTGCCGAACAGATTCTGACACGTCTCATTGGAAATGGTTCTGGAATAGTTGTAGTGCCAGGATCTGCATCTTTTATTGGCAGGGCCGAGCCTGGTAATTTGGCGCAGAGTGCGTTCTACTCAAATTTCAATTTGTCTGATTCAACTGGACTTGGGCCAAATGTGTCAATCGGGGATGGTGTCTTGTTAACAACTGGGGTGGCTAATTTCCCCCTCACTAATACCGTTAACGATTGGAGCGCTCAAGGTTTAAATATCCCTTTTCCGCCAACAGGGGGAAACTCGCTGCTCTCAGGTTTAAGTGGCGGATCTACATATAATCAAAATGTTATTAGCTTTGACTTTGTGTTCTCTAATTCAACATCTCGCTCATTGCAAATGAATTTTGTATTTGGTAGTGAGGAGTTTCCAACTCAATCTATTACCGATATTTTTGGTTTTTTTGTTGATGGAGTGAATCATGCATATTTTCCAAATGGTGATTTGATTGGGAATAATGCATCTTCTAATTTTGTTGATAATCCTTTGGGTTCAGGTAATTATAAAATAGAATATAACGGATTTACCAAAAATATGCTTCTGACAGCCCCTGTGGATCCTAGCTTAAGCGTCCATACTGCAGTTATAGCAATAGCCAATACAAATGATAGTTTTTACGATAGCGGTGTGTTTATTTCTAATATTAGGGCAAGCAATAAAACTGATGGTGGTATAGGTGGGCCAGATAGCAATAGCATTGCCCCCGTTCCAGTTGGATCTTTTGGCACAATTATTCTAACTTTTTTTGCTTTGTCGCTTTCGTACTTCTTTATTAGAAGGAAACGTTTCTTGTAAAACGATCTTTGCAGCCCTGTATAGGGCTTTTTATGTTGCATGCTTAGCCAGATTTTTTTATGGCACAGATCCCTTTTTTATCCTTGGCTACGAATTTGTCACTTGATGAAGGTTTGAAGGAAATTTGTAATTCTTAAAAGAATTCAGTATGCTGAAATTAACTGATGCCCTCAAATACTTTTCCAATATCGGTGTGCACAATAAAGAGTAAGGCGAAAGCAAATTCATGCTGTCGTTTTAGAAAATTTTTCTTGTAACTTCCGTTATGTTGGATGCGTTTGAGATTTTTCAGGATGCGAACGAGGGCGGCGACGTAACTTTGAAGAAGGCTGAAGTGAAGCTTGCTGGGCAATTTAACAATACCTTTGACAAGGTGTTTCAGGCGGGTTTCCTGCACCTTGGAACGGTGGAAGAGGCGCACTTTGATGTGCGTGTGGAGTGAATTTAATTGCTATGAGCGGCCCGCACCTCAACTTCATGCTCTAGACCCGCAATCCAATTGCCAGCTCGGTCAATCCTGAGAGTACGAGCTTGGCCCCCCTTGGCCATGAGCAAGAGGTCAATGCAGTAATCCCGCTCGCTCGCATCGGGATCTGGCTCCATCCCATGGTGCCACACCTCGATGCGCTCGAAGGTGTCGGCGACCAACTGCCGTGCTTGAAGCCTTGCCTCGACCTCTTGGTTTTCAACGCCTATGGCCAGGCGCAACCATTCTTCATTCTCGTTGCTTAGGTCTTTGCGCGATGTGCTGGCAAGCTCGCGTTCTGCCTCTTCTGCTTCACGCTCTGCGGCCTGTAGGCAGGCTTCAATCTCACGCGCTTTGCGGGCAAACACCAGCGGCGTGCCTTCGTCCTCGCTGGCCAGCATTGCCTCGGTGATCTTGTCCAGCTGCTTTTTGATCGTATCAACAGCCTTGCGGGCCTGCTGTGCTCGTTTGCGCGGTGCGGCTGAGCGGTCGGCGCCATATAGGGACTGCAGGTTGATGATGTCAGAGCAGTAATCCATGATGGCGCGCTCAACTGGCGCGACGCTGGTTGAGCCAGGCACAGCACAGCCACCACCGTAGGCCGCTGCAGAGGCGCAAAGCAAGCGCCGGTAGCCATCGCGCACCCGGCCATCTGGCAAGCGTGGTTTGGTCATCAGGTTTTGGCCAGCCATCGGGCGGCCGCAGTAACCGCAGAAGGTGATGCCAATGCCGGTGATGACGTGGGGCAGGTCGCCCTTAACGCGTCTGCGGCCCTGCTGAGACGAAACACGTTGCAGCTCATCCCATGCTGCGTCATCAATTAGCGCAGGGTAATAGTCGCGCAGCAGAAACTCTTCGCCGTCGACGCTGACAGGTTTATGTCCTGCGAGTTGGGGCAATTTGATAAGCCGGTAGATTTGGGTGGTCTGGTTGGCTTTTGCCTGCGTGTACATCCGCAGCCCTTCGGCATCCAGTGCTTGCACAATTCTCTTCGCTCCAAAGCCAGCTTTGTAGAGCTCAATCACACGCCGTACAGAAGCCGCAGCCTCTTCATTGATAGTCCAGCCAGCCTCTGCTTGATCCAGCCAGGAAGGGTCTCGGCCTTGCTGGACCGCGCCTCTGTAGCTGCCATCAATCCATTTTTCGCACAATCGCCGTATGCTGGCCTTGACGCGTTTGCTCTTTGTGTCCGACTCTTCGTGCGCACGAATCATCACTAGCAGGCTGTAAACAAGGTCCATTGGATTGTCTTTCAGCCGTTGGCGGCTGTAGGACTTTCCATCGCTAGCGGTGACTACTGTGATGCCCGCATTTACAATCTGGGCTAATTGCGCTTGTGCTTGAATTGGCTCGGCGCGTGATAAGCGGTCCAGCCCCTCGACAATAAGCACTGATCCATCTGGCACCAGGCCATCTTCCACCGCGCGGAGGAAGGCTCCTAGTGCGCCTGATGTTATGTGCTTCTGATGGTATGCGGATAGGCCCTCGTCGCGCAGGTCCAGCTTTGTATCGAGCTCAAGCCCATGTTCTGCAGCCCAACGCGATGCATAAGCGAGCTGCCGGTCGACGGACCCTCCAGCAGATTGCTTTGGGTCTGAAAACCGCAAATAACTATAGACCAATCCAGCACCCATCAGGTAGCCTCCATGACAGAAATAGCAATAAAAGCCGCAGACCGCGTACCGCGTATAGGTATGGTATCACTCGGGTGCCCGAAGGCCTTGACCGACTCCGAGCTGA
>NZ_SSWX01000049.1 GCF_004803635.1 Lampropedia aestuarii
GCATCGCCAAAACCGATGCCTTTGGCCACACACTATTCGCCTGGGACGGCAACCGCCTGCTAAGCGAGCAGCGCGGCAGCCGCACCACCCTGTACCTGTACGAGCCCAACAGCTTTGCGCCACTGGCGCAGTTGGTGGATGGGCAAGACCAAGAGGAAAAAACGCCTCACGCGACTACGGCCGCAGCCAACGACGCCACAGAAGACGAAGACTGGAGCCCACGCCAAGCCAAAGAAGCCTTCATGCAGCGCATGCTCAGCCAGCAACGCCACATCCAGGCGCTGGCCCAGCAAGCCGCCCAAGCCCAGGCCAACCATGGCCGCCAACGTGGTCGAGCCAGAGCCCAAAACCTGGCAAGTACGCTACTACCACAACGACCAAATCGGCACGCCCCGTGAACTCACAGGCGAGAGCGGCGAAATACACTGGAGCGCCACCTACAAAGCCTGGGGCAATACGCTGCAAGAAGAGTGGCTGCCTGAGCAAGCCCCACAAAGAAAAAAACCACACCAGCTCGCCCAAGAGCAGCAGCTGAGCCAAAATCTGCGCTTCCAAGGCCAGTATTACGATGCAGAAACAGGGCTGCACTACAACCGGTTTAGGTACTATGATCCTGACTGTGGGCGGTTTGTGAGTCAGGATCCGATTGGGTTATGGGGTGGAGCTAATTTTATCAATATGCGCCAAACCCTATTTTGTGGATAGATCCGAGCGGTCTCTGTAACTGGGGGCAAAAATTAATCGCCGCAGGCATCATTAAGCCGATCGATATGAATAACCCTCACGGGCATCATATTATATTTAAAGGGGATTTTGATTCTCGACCTCAGATCAAACTAGCTCTAGAAAGAAGCAGGGCAATTGTTGATGCATATGGAATAGATCCTGTTAATGATATTGGTGCATTGATGTGGGCACCAAACAAGGGGCACTCTAAAAAAAATGCAGGAAAGGTTGCACAAAAACTAGAGGAAGCGGACGGACGTTTAAAAAGAAAAGGAATCAACCCAAAAAGCGAATGTGGAAAATTAGCCATGTTTGCTGAATTACAAAAAATCGGTCGAGAAGTTTTTTTCGACTAAAAATATTGAAAAGGATTTTATGGATAATTTTTACAACAATCTTGTCAATGACATTATCGAAGCCACAAAATATACGTTATCTCAGCTAAAAAATAATCATCAAAATGAGAATATATATGCCTTCATATTATACACAGATAATGATTGCTACACCATTCTACCCGCTGCGAATTCATTAGAGATGTATGAAAAAAAAATAAAAGATGATGAAGTTGATGATGAGCAAGAACTGATCGCTTATAAGTGGAGCAGTGCAGAATGGGCATACGAATCCTTATATGACGAAAAATTCTCAAAAATATCCATCCAATTAAGCGAAGCATCAACCCAAGCAAGTGCCTCCAATAAATTCGAAGAATTCAAAATATATGTACACAACTGCATGATAAATGCCCTAAAAAGTCTGGATGAAGGAGGTTTTTTCGAAAATCCTAGAAAGAACCTTACATTATTCATCTCATCTTCAGAGTATGATGAATCAATTGAAATGGAGAATAGTTCCGCAAAAATCCTAAACCCACCGGAAATTTACAAGTCTTTTCTTGATCGTCATTAGAATAAATTTATTTCAATCACCATTTCCATCAAATGAATTCAACCGTTTATGAAAATTTCGTGAGTGCATCAGTTGATTTTTCTGAAATGCTTAGAAATGGAAATCTTCCTGATCACCGGGTAGCAAAAAAATGGGAGGAATGCTTTGCAGTACTCATTAACTAAACGCCCAAGGAAAGCAAAACACCAAAATCTTTTGCATATGCATTAATAGTTTTAAATAATAATATGCAGGGAGCCAGAAAACATGTAGACGAATCTAAATTATTAAATGAATTAGAATTTTTTCTGAATGAATCCGTTGAAACTCTTTTATTAAAATAATTCACGTAGCAGGCAATCACCTCGGGGAACCTCTCAAAACCTCAATCCTGAAAAATTTGCATCAAATAAATCAATGTGTTGCAAACGATTAATTCGATTTTTTAGAGTTATGAGAGGTTCCCCAAGGCCGCTAGCTCATTGAAGTCGATGTGCTTGGCGATCACTTGTAGTGGATCGCCCACCTCTTCAAGCTGGCGATGGCGCCCTGCCTGGGCGAAGAGGTCGAACTTGGAGGCGCTGCGTGGTGTGATCATGGTTGTAATTTAAACCATCTTGACTGTGGCTGGGTTTTGAGAGGTTCCCACTACAACCGAGGAAGATATTACAATCCGGACTGCGGGCGCTTCATTACTCAAGATCCGATAAATCCCTAGGAGGAAGTAATTTATTTTTATACGCCCCTAGTCCTACTGGATGGATTGATCCGCTAGGCTTAGACACAACATCGGATGCAAGAATTCTTGCTGCGAATTTGACAAAATGTGGTGAAGGGAGACCAAGCGACCGTCATCGTGCACACCATATCGTTATGTCAAACTCGAAAGACCCAAAAATGGTTGCATTAAGGGACAAAATGAATATTTTAGGATTAGATATAAATGATGCCAGCAATGGCGTATGGCTACCTGAAATAGGAGCTGATAGGCTGCCCGCTGAAATAAGCACCGCACATAAAGGAGAAGGAGTGCACGGGATAGACTACAAGACTAAGGTTTATGACAAACTCATTAATTCAAAAAACCAAGAGGAATTCTTGGAAGGATTAGAAGACTTAAAAGGCCAAATGAAAAATGGCGTAACTTTTTTTGCTGCAGAAAAAAGAAATGAAAGAAAATGATTTAATAACCTCTCTAAAAGAAATAGTGATAAAAAAAATAAAAAGCATCATTATCAATGATAACGATATTGCAAGAATTGCGATTGTTTATGACCTAGGTCAATATCAAGTATTTCCTCCAACATTAGCAATCCTTAATTGCGATGATGTCATTAAAGTTGAAAGCTCCGACGAAGACCATGAGTCAATGGTTAATCCGGCAGAATTTTCAACATACGCCACACCACCTTTATCTCTGAACAACACAGAAGAATATGGTTTCATTTTTAATGAGCTTAATTTAGCATATCAAAACAATCCTTCATTGGAAAGTGAGGCTATTAAAGCTTACATAGAATGCTCTAGTTATTTAACTTTATTTGCCAGATCCATCAAAAAAGAAGTGATGGTTTTTTGCACAGACCCAGAACTGTCAGATCTAAAAAAAAATATAGAAGAAATAGCCAAATCGGTTGAAAATTTTGACATAAAAATACCTTCGTGGCTTAATTAGCCATTAAGAACAATATAATTATATTTCTCCGAATCCATCTGGGATGTGGAGCACCAGCTGCAAGCGGCCATCGTCACCCGCAGCGGCAACACCGACGCGCCCAGCACCCAACGCTTTACCTACCAATACGACGCCTTTGGGCGGCGCATCGCCAAAACCGATGCCTTTGGCCACACCCTATTCGCCTGAGACGGCAACCGCCTGCTG
>NZ_SSWX01000005.1 GCF_004803635.1 Lampropedia aestuarii
TACAACTGAGGCCATTTTTCCCCCTATTTTAAAAAATCTGGAGCCAGGCACGATGAATGCGTACACCCAACATTTGGATCGCAATGCAGCGAATTTCTCTGCGATCACACCTTTGGACTTTATTCGCCGCAGCGCTGAGGTCTATCCTACGCAATTGGCCGTCGTGCATGGCCAGTTGCGCCGCAACTGGCAAGAGACCTACCAGCGCTGTCGCCAACTGGCCAGTGCGTTGCAACGTGTTGGCGTGCAGAAAAATGACACGGTCGCGGTGATCCTGCCCAATACACCGCCGATGGTCGAAGCGCATTTTGGTGTCCCCATGGCTGGCGCTGTACTGAACGCACTCAATACTCGGCTCGATCCAGAAACCATTGCCTTCATGCTCGACCACGGCGAGGCCAAAGTGCTGGTTGTCGATCCTGAGTTTGCAGGTTTGATCGCCCAGGCATTGCCGCTGCGCAAAACCCAGCATTTGCAAACCATCATCAGCGTGCAAGACGAGTTGTACGGACCGGCGCCGGTGCAGCTCGAAGGCGCGTTGGATTACGAAGAATTTCTGGCCGATGGCGATGCACAGTTTGACTGGCAGCGCCCAGCCGATGAGTGGGATGCGATTGCCTTGAACTACACCAGCGGCACGACCGGCGACCCCAAGGGCGTGGTCTATCACCACCGTGGGGCGGCGATCAATGCCATTTCTGCCATTCTTGAATGGGACATGCCCAAGCACTCGGTTTACCTGTGGACTTTGCCGATGTTCCACTGCAATGGCTGGTGCTTTCCGTGGACGGTGGCTGCGCGCGCAGGTGTGAATGTGTGCTTGCGCCGTGTTGAAGCGACCGCTGTATTCAATGCCATTCGTGACCATGGCGTCACACATTACTGTGGCGCGCCGATTGTGCACGGCATGCTGGTCAATGCGCCGGCTGCGCTCAAAGAAGGCTTGCCAACCGGTGTCAAGGCCATGGTCGCTGGCGCAGCGCCACCGGCTTCGATGATTGAAGGCATGGAAGAAATGGGCTTTGATCTGACCCATGTCTACGGCTTGACCGAGGTGTATGGCCCGGCCACTGTCTGTGCCAAGCACGACTCCTGGCAAAACCTGGACATCGGCGAGCGTGCCCAATTGAATGCCCGCCAGGGGGTGCGCTACCACATGGAGCAAGACGCCCAGGTGCTCAACCCCGAGACCATGCAGCCTGTGCCATGGGATGGTGAAACCATGGGCGAGATCATGTTCCGCGGCAATATCGCGATGAAAGGCTATTTGAAAAACCCGGCAGCCACCGACAAAGCCTTTGCTGGCGGCTGGTTCCACTCCGGTGACTTGGCCGTGCAATACCCAGATGGCTACATCAAAATCAAGGACCGCAGCAAAGACATCATCATCTCTGGCGGTGAGAATATTTCATCCATTGAAGTCGAAGATGCGCTTTACCGCCACCCGGCAGTGCTGGCCGCTGCCGTAGTGGCCAAGCCGGATGCCAAATGGGGCGAGACTCCGTGTGCGTTTGTTGAGCTCAAAGAGGGTGCTGACGTGACACCAGAAGACATTGTGCAGCACTGCAAAAAGCACTTGGCTGGCTTCAAAGTGCCGCGTGCCGTGGTGTTTGGCAGTTTGCCAAAAACCAGCACCGGCAAGATCCAGAAGTTTGAGTTGCGCAACCAGGTCGGTTCTGCGCAGGCGATTGATGTGTGAGTGAGGCGCGCTTTAGACGCGCATCATTTGCCAATACAAAAGCTTGAAAAAATCACCCCCAGCAAATCATCGGCGCTGAACTCGCCGGTGATGCGGTTCAGCGCCAATTGCGCCAGGCGCAGCTCTTCGGCCAGCAAATCCAAAGCCGGGGCGGGGCTGTCGATATGGGCTTCGGCATTGCCCAGGTGCTCGTCCACTTCGGCCAGTGCTTGCAGGTGGCGAGCACGGGCGGTGAAAATGTCTTCGGTGACGGTTTCATGCCCGGCCAGTTGCAGCAGCTGCTGGCGTAGCGCGTCCAGGCCTTGGCCGGTTTTGGCCGAGATGTGTAGCGCAGCACCTTCAGCCGCTGCAACAGCCGCAACATCTGTGCCGGTCAGATCGGATTTATTCCACACATCCACAACTGGCACATGGCCAGGCAGGCGTGCTTGTAGCTGCGCCAGAATGGCTGCGTCACCGGCTTGGTAGGCGCTGTTGTTGGCTTGGGCGCTGTCGTGCAAGAACAGCACGACATTGGCTTTGTCCACCGCTTCCCAGGCGCGTTGCACGCCGATTTGCTCGACCACATCGTCGGTCTCGCGCAGGCCGGCGGTGTCGATGATGTGCAGCGGCACGCCTTCAATCTGGATGGTTTGCTCGACCTTGTCGCGGGTCGTGCCTGCAATCGGTGTGACGATGGCCAACTCCGCGCCGGCCAGTGCGTTGAGCAGCGAGCTTTTGCCGGCATTGGGCTGGCCCGCAATGACGATGTGCATGCCGTCGCGCAGCAGTGCGCCTTGGCGGGCGCGCTGGCCGATGGTGGTGAGTTGGGCGCGTAAATCCGCCAGTTGGCCACGGGCATTGGCAGCTTCCAGAAAATCAATGTCCTCTTCAGGAAAGTCCAGCGTGGCTTCGACCAGCATGCGCAAATGGGTAAAGCCATCACGCAGCGTGTGAATGGCTTCAGAGAATGCACCGCTCAGTGACAAGCTGGCGCTGCGGGCAGCGCTTTCGGTGCTGGCATCAATCAGGTCGGCCACGGCTTCGGCCTGGGCCAAATCGAGCTTGTCGTTCAAAAAGGCGCGGCGCGTGAATTCGCCCGGTTCGGCCAAGCGCAAGTTGGGCAGCCATGCTTGTGTGTTGGCAGCGGTGTTGTCTTGTTGCGCGCTGGCCGTTTCCATGGCACGTGCCACAAGCATTTGCAGCACGATGGGGCCGCCGTGGGCTTGCAGCTCCAATACGTCTTCGCCGGTGTAGGAGTGTGGTGCTGGGAAAAACAGCGCCAAACCTTGGTCGATGGCGCGTCCTGTTGCATCAGGAAACGGCAGGTAGTGGGCATGCCTGGCTTTGAGTTCTTGGCCTAGCCACTGCTGCGCCCAAGCACGCAAATTACGGCCAGAGATACGCACGATGCCAACCGCCCCCCGTCCTGAAGCAGTGGCAATGGCGATGATGGGGTGTTTGTCGGCGGTGTGCATAGGCGGTCGTGGCGAATCTAAGGGGAGGGAGGCTGACACATGCGCGTGTTGGTGTGCGGGCATTGGCAGGCTCCAAGCCATGATCATAGTGGCAGCAGGGCCGGGTCTGCACAAGCGGTGCTGAAGAACAGTCTCTAAGAGGCAGCGCTTGGCTTGAATGTTTAAAAGCGTGCGCTCAGGCTGGTTCAAAAGCTGTGGCGTGCGGCTTTGTGGTTGTAGTCATCCTGGAGGGGCGCGTCATAGCCGCTGTTGTCGTCCGCTGCACACAAGGTGCGGTAGCTGGTGAAGTCGCGGTCCAACAGGTTCTCATAACCACGTTAGCGCTTGGAGCGGCACTCGGTGGTCAGGACGGTGTTGAGCTTGGGCGTGGTTTGCCAGTCGATGGTGATATGGGCCATGTATTGGGTCTTGGTTGCACACATGGGCTATTGCAAGCAGGTCGGTTCAGGTGATGCGTGCATCGACGTGGTCTAGGCCCAAGTACCGCACAATGCATTGCTCACAATACGTGGTATGTCCCATTGAGCGGCTGATCTTGCCAATCATCCCGCCGCGCGCGCACGTGCCCACGCGTGCCCAGATGCGTCAAGGTAGGGCCTGTGCACCTCGTATGAGGCCATTGCCGCATGCCGTCGCTGGACTATCTGGAAAGATGGAAGCGGCTGGTGTTGCGTAGCAGGCGCTTGCTGTGCGCCAGCCATAAAAAAAGCCCCTGTGGGGGCTTCTTCTGGCGTGCGAGAGGAGTGTGCAGATTTCGCGCTATCACAACGCGCTTAGCGCTTGAGCAACTCTTGCACCACACGGGCCACGCCTTCTTGCCACGCGGGCAAGCGCAGGCCAAAGGTGTTTTGAAACAGCTCGGTGTTCAGGCGCGAGTTGTGTGGGCGTGCGGCAGGCGTTGGGTATTCGGCCGAGGTGATCGCTTGCGTGCGGGCAAAGGCTTGCTCTGGCAGCCACAAGCGCGCTTGCTCAAACACGAACTGCGCGTACTGGCACCAATCGGTTTCCCCGCTGGCGGCCAAGTGGTAAATGCCACTGAGCGCCGGACTGCCCACCAAAGCCTGGCGCAAGGCTTGCGCTGTGGCGTCCGCCAGCAATTCAGCGCCGGTGGGCGCACCAATCTGGTCAGCGACGATGCGCAGCTCAGGACGCTCTGCGCCCAAGCGCAGCATGGTTTTCAGAAAATTATTGCCGTGCGCGCCATAGACCCAACTGGTGCGAAATACCAGGTGCTTGGCGCCGCTGGCACTGATGCGTTTTTCGCCATCGAGCTTGGATTGGCCGTAGATCGACAAAGGGCCTGTGGCATCGCTCTCGCTCCACGGTGTTTGGCCGCTGCCATCGAACACGTAGTCGGTGCTGTAGTGCACCAGCCAGGCGTCCAGCTTGACGGCTTCTTCGGCCAGCACTTCGGAGGCCAGTGCGTTGATGGTGTGGGCCAGCTCGGGCTCACTCTGGGCTTTGTCGACGGCGGTGTAGGCGGCGGCATTGACAATGGCCTGCGGTGCGACCTGCGCCACGGTGGCGCGCAGCGACTCCAGATTGGCCAAATCCCCATTGAGTACTGGATCGCCGCGCTCAGGCGCAACCACCTCTCCCAATACACTGAGGCTGCGTTGCAGTTCCCAGCCCACTTGGCCGTTTTTTCCGAGTAATAGTATTTTCATTGGAAGCTCCTGTCGGTCCAAACCTGAGTCTAACTGCGCTGCCTTCCACACTGGCAGGTGCAGGGGCATTGGGCCTTTCATCATGGCCTCTGTAGTTCGGTCGCGCGCGTTGTTTTCAGCTAAAAACCGCCGATACCGCTGCCGTGATGCATTGCACGATAGCCAGCAGACCAATCCAGTATGGCCAGCACACTTTCTTGCATGATGGCGAGCGCACTGTCGGCTGTCACAGCCACCGGCGCAACAACACCTGCCAATGCGAGTGCGGCCATTGAGGCGGCCGCCCAATGCCAACCCAAAAACAACAATGCAAGCAAACTGCCCACTAGTGCCAGACTGCAGAGTGCATTGAAACAACGGAGTTTAGCGGAGCGTTGATTGGGCTTGGGCATACAGTGCTCTAGTGGTGCTTGAAGTTCAGCGGGTTCGCAAACGTTGGTGTTTCAGAACGTGTTTACGCGTACTGCTTTTGCACCCAGTCGCGGTAAGCGCCGCTTTGCACGTTCTCAACCCAGGCAGCATTGTCCAAATACCACTGCACGGTTTTGCGAATGCCGCTGTCAAAGGTCTCGGCAGGTTGCCAGCCCAGTTCGTTTTGCATGCGGCTGGCATCAATGGCATAGCGCCGGTCGTGGCCGGGGCGGTCTTTGACGAAGGTGATTTGCGTGGCGTAGCCTTGGCCGTCGGCGCGGGGGCGCAGCTCGTCGAGCAGTGCGCAGATGCGTTTGACAATGTCGATGTTGGCCATTTCGTTGTGGCCGCCGATGTTGTAGGTTTCGCCCAATTGACCGGCTTCGAGCACGCGGCGAATGCCGCTGCAGTGGTCTTTGACAAACAACCAGTCGCGGATTTGCTGGCCATCGCCATAAATGGGCAGTGGCTTGCCGGCCAAGGCGTTGGTGATGACCAGCGGGATCAGCTTTTCAGGGAAATGCAGCGGGCCATAGTTGTTGCTGCAATTGGTGGTGAGCACCGGCAGCCCATAGGTGTGGAACCAGGCGCGCACCAGGTGGTCGCTGGCGGCCTTGCTGGCGCTGTATGGGCTATTGGGCTCGTAGGCGTGCTGCTCGGTAAATGCGGGCGCCTCAGGTGCCAGCGAGCCGTAAACCTCGTCAGTGGAGACATGCAGGAAGCGAAAGGCCGCTTTGGCTTGGTCTTGCAGACCATTCCAGTAACTGCGGGCCGCTTCAAGCAGGCGGAAGGTGCCAATCACATTGGTCTGGATGAAGTCTTCCGGGCCATGGATGGAGCGGTCCACATGGCTTTCGGCGGCGAAATGCACGATGGCGCGTGGCTGGTGCTGGGCCAGCAACTGCTCCAGCAAGGCGCCATCGGTGATGTCGCCTTGCAAAAAAGTGTGGCGGCCATCGCCTTCAAGGGCTGCCAGGTTGGCCCGGTTGCCTGCGTAGGTGAGTTTGTCCAGAGTCACTACCGGCTCGCCCACTTGGGCAATCCAGTCGAGCACAAAGTTGGCGCCAATAAAGCCCGCGCCGCCAGTCACAAGAATCATGTTCTTTCGCCTCAGAGTTAATACACTTCTGCTTCAGGGTTGGTTTGCTCCAGCTCGTAGCTGGCTGCCAGCATGGCCAAGCGGCCAATCACGCCGTACATGTAGAAGCGGTTGGGCAGCAGCTCGCCGGGATGGCCTTGCGCGTCCATCACGTGCTCAGGCTCGAAGGCCAGTGGCATGAAGGTCGCGCCTGGGGCGTTGAGGTTTTCGTCTGCGCCTTTGCTGGCGTGGCTGCGGTAGAAGCCGCCGACCACGTAGCGGTCCATCATGTAGACCACTGGCTCGGCGGTGGCGCCTGCGATGTTCTCAATCGTTGGCACGCCTTCCTGGATGATCAGGTCGCTCACTTGCTGGCCATCTTTGATCACCGACATTTTGTTTTTCGTGCGGCGGTTCAGGCTGGCCAATTCGGCTGCGTCTGAGACCATCATCACGCCCATGCCATAGGTGCCGTTGTCGGCCTTGATGGCCACATACGGTTTGTCGTTGATGCCGTATTCCTTGTATTTTTTGCGCACTTTGGTCAGCACGCTGTGGGTGCTTTCCTGCAGCGCTTCGATGCCATTGCCTTCGGCAAAGTCGACTTTATTGGCGTGGCCGAAGATCGGGTTGATCAGCCAGGGGTCGATGCCCAGCATTTTGCCAAAGCGTTTGGCGACTTCTTCGTAGGCTTTGAAATGGTGCGTTTTGCGGCGCACGTTCCAGCCTGCGTGCAGCGGTGGCAGCAGGAATTGCTCGTTGATGTCTTCCAAAATGCCAGGTGCGCCAGCCGACAGGTCGTTGTTGAGCAAGATCGTACACGGATCGAAGTTTTTGACCCCCAGGCGGTACTGGCTGCGGTTCACTGGCTCAAGCACCAGTTCTTCGCCATTGGGCAAGGTGATGGCCGTGTCCTCGGTGATTTCCGGGCTGATCGAGCCAATGCGCACATTCATTCCGGCGGCGCGGAAGATGCGTGCCAGCGTTGCGACGTTCATCAGGTAGAACTGGTTGCGCGTGTGGTTTTCAGGCACCAGCAGCAAGTTGCGTGCTTCTGGGCAGATTTTTTCAATCGCCGCCATCGCCGCTTGTACGGCCAGTGGCAGCATTTCTGGGGTCAGGTTGTTCCAGCCGCCAGGGAACAGGTTGGTGTCCACTGGTGCGACCTTGAAGCCTGCGTTGCGCACATCGACCGAGCTGTAAAACGGCGGCGTGTGCTCCATCCATTCGAGGCGGAACCAGCGCTCGACAGCGGGCATGGATTCGAGAATACGTTGCTCAAGTTCGCTGATAGGGCCAGTCAGCGCGGTAACGAGGTGCGGAACCATAGGTGTCCTCAGAAATAAAACCGTTTAATTGTAGGAGAGGAGTGTGACCAAGCACCAGAGGGCTGGATACGCAAACCCCGCAGTACGGGAGACAGGAGGCAGCAGCCAAGAGCGGGATACTGGCAGGCCAAGCCGGTGAAGGCCAGGGCGGCGCAGCGGCGGCGTCCTTAGCGGCGAGAGAGAGGCGCTTGCGCAGCGCGGCACATTTGCATGACCAAGCGTTGCAAGGCGCTGGGGGCATCTTGGGGCCAGGCAGGGAATTTCAAGCCTTTATTAATGCCATCGACAATATGGGCCGATTGCACCAGCCGCGACACAAGCGGCAGGCGCAGGCGTGGCAGCAGGCGTTCAAACAATTTTTCTTTCGGGCCCCAGACACGCGCTTGCCGCAGCGCCTGGGGCAGCGGCAGGCCTTCGTCGATCGCGCGTTTGGCAAAGTACAGGCTCAGCACATCGGCGCTGAGGACGCTGTGCAGCCGCACCGGCGCTTCGCCTTCGGCGAGCAAGCCGTCCAGCACTTTTTGGCTGCGCAGCGACTGGCCCAGCAAAATGGCCTCTGACAAGTCGTTGATGCTGTAGCGGGCGACGTTGAGCACGCTCGCTTCGATCTGCGCTTGCGTGATGAGACCGGCCGGGTAGAGCAGGCCGAGTTTTTGCACCTCCTGGTGCGCGGCCATCAGATTGCCTTCAACGCAATCGGCGAAAAAAGCCAACGCATGCAGGCCTTCGTCACCGGCGGCCACATGCTGGTCTTGGGCTTTGAGGCGCTGGGCCAGCCAAGCGGGCATGTCACGCCGGGCAATCGGGTCGATGCGCAAGCTGATGCCAGCGCGCTCCATTGCAGCAAACCACGGGGTTTGTTGCATGGTGCGGTCGGCGCGTGGCAGCAAGACGATGAGCAAATTGTCTTGCGCGCTGGTGTCTTGGGCCGCTTGTTCGGCCAGTTTGAGCAAGACCGCAGCGCCGTCTTTGCCCGGTTTGCCAGTGGGCAGGCGAATTTCAACGATTTGCTTGTCGGCAAACAGGCTTTGGCTGGCGCTGGCCGCTTGCACGGCCGACCAGTCGAATTGCGTGGCGGCGCCAACAAAGGCGGTGCGCTCAAGAAAGCCCTGCGCGCGGGCAGCGCTGCGAATGGCATCCAGCGCCTCTTGCTCCAGCAGCGGTTCATCGCCGTGCAGCAGGTACAGCGGCGCCAAGCCCTTTTGAAGCTGTGGCGCCAGTTGTTGCAAAGTCAAAGGCATGGGGACTCGGTGCGTGAAAAGATGGCTGCACTATAACGGCTCTATGCCGTGCTGACCAAACGCGGCGTGGCAGTGCTGCGACATCTGCGCGTAGGCCACTCAGGTATTGCCTTGGTGCTGATTGTGCAGCGCGGCCAGCAATTGCGCATGGATGCCGCCAAAGCTGCCATTGCTCATGCAGACGATGTGGTCGCCTGGCTGGCTGTCTTGCGCAAGGCGTTGTACCAGCGCATCCAGTTGCTCGAAGCTGTGGGCTTTGTCGCCCAGTGGCGCCAAGGCACCGGCGACATCCCAGCCCAGCTGGTAGGTGTAAGCGTAAACCGCATCCGCACTGGCCAGTGCGGCAGGCAGTTGCGCGGCCATGGTGCCCAGCTTCATTGTGTTGCTGCGCGGCTCAAACACGGCCAGGATGCGCCCGCCAGCGGGCAGTGTGCGGCGCAGGCCTTCCAGTGTGGTGGCAATGGCTGTTGGGTGGTGGGCAAAATCGTCGTAGACCTGCACGCCGCTCACGCTGCCGCGCAGCTCCATGCGGCGGCGCACGTTCTCAAAGCGGGACAGCGCAGTGGCCGCTTGTGCGGGTGCGACGCCAATATGTTCGGCCGCGGCGATTGCGGCCAAGGCATTGAGCTGGTTGTGGCGCCCGCTCAAGGCCCATTGCACCTCGCCGACGACCTGCCCGGCGTAATGCACGCTGAAGTGCTGGTCCGTGCCGCTGGCGCTGAAGGTTTTGTCTGCCAAAGCGCCAGTATTGGCATGGCCAAAGCCGCGCAGCTCACTCCACAAACCTTGCTCCAGTACGCGGTCCAGGTTGGCGTCTTCGGCATTGCTGATGACGCGGCCTTGGCCGGGGACCGTGCGAATGACGTGGTTGAACTGGCGCTCAATCGCCGCCAGGTTCTCAAAAATATCGGCGTGGTCGAATTCCAGGTTGTTCAGCACCAGCGTGCGTGGGCGGTAATGCACGAACTTGCTGCGTTTGTCGAAGAAGGCCGTGTCGTACTCGTCGGCTTCGATGACAAAGTAGCTGGGGCGCTCGGCTTGCACCGGCCTGCCCAAGCGCGCTGAAATACCAAAGTTCTGCGGAATGCCGCCAATCAAAAAACCGGGGTTCTGGCCATTGGCTTCCAAAATCCAGGCCAGCATCGAGCTGGTGGTGGTTTTGCCGTGGGTGCCCGCCACGGCCAGCACATGGCGCCCAGGCAGCACGTGCTCGGACAGCCATTGCGGCCCGCTGGTATAGGGCAGGCCCTGATTCAGAATGGCTTCCATCAGTGGGTAGCGGGCGCAGCCATCGGCCAGGCGGGCACGGCTCACCACATTGCCCACGACAAAGCAATCGGCGCCAATGCTGGCTTGGTCTGCGCCATAGCCCTCAATCAATTCAATGCCCAGCGCGCGCAGTTGGTCGCTCATGGGCGGGTAGACCTGTGCGTCGCAGCCGGTGACGGTGTGGCCGCTGGCTTTGGCCAGCGCAGCGACGCCGGCCATGAAAGTACCGCAAATGCCGAGGATATGGATATGCATGGTGTGGGCTGATGGGTAGGGGAGTGTGGGCGCAGCCAGTGCCGAGTAGCATCGGCGCTGGCGCGGCTGATTGGCGCGCGTGGTCGAGCGCTGGCTTAGGCGGCAAACGATGCGATATCGAGGCCTTCGAGCGTGTAGTTTTGTGGGCCACGGATGGCGATTTTGCGTGCCGCCACGGCGTTGCCTAAGCGAGCGCATTGCGCCAGGCTCCAGCCGCGCTCCAGGCCGTACAGCAGGGCCGAGCGCCAGGCGTCGCCGCAGCCGGTTGGGTCGAGTGCTGCTTCGACGCGCAACGCAGGAATATGCTCTTTTTGGCCGTCGATCCAGATGTCACACCCTTCGGCGCCCAAGGTCACAACCAGGCCTTTGACTTTGCGTGACAGCTCTTCGAACGACAGGCCGGTACGCTCCAGCAGCATTTGACCTTCATAATCGTTCACGGTGACCCAGCTGGCCTGCTCGACAAAGCGCAGCAGCTCCGCGCCATCGAACATCGGCAGGCCCTGGCCTGGGTCAAATACCCATGGAATGTTTTGTTCGGTCAGCTGTTGTGCATGTTCCAGCATGGCATCGCGCCCGTCTGGCGAGATGATGGCCAACTTGATATCTGCAGGCAGGCCATCAATGGCGTTCTGGTGCGCCAGTGACATCGCACCGGGGTGGAAGGCGGTGATCTGGTTATTGTCCTGGTCGGTCATGATCATGCACTGCGCAGTAAAGCTGTCGCTCAGCTGCAGGATTTTGCTGCGGTCAATGCCCAATTGGTCCAGACGGGCCAGGTAGTCGCCTCCGTCCTGACCGACTGCGGCCATGGGCACGGCCCGCCCGCCCAGCAGTTGCAGGCCGTAGGCGATGTTGCCAGCGCAGCCGCCAAAGTCTTTGCGCAGCGTATTCACCAGGAACGAGACGTTCAGAATATGCAGCTGGTTGGGCATAATTTGCTGGGCAAAGCGGCCATCAAAATTCATGATGGTGTCAAACGCTACGGAGCCACAAATCAATACGGCCATGGTCAAGTCCTTTTACATTTCAAAATTGGCAGAGCGTGGCGGCCAGCTCGGCGAGCTGCGCAGAGGCCACAGAACGTGTGCTGTGTGGTGCGCCTGCCTCAAGTTCTCAGCTGAGAGGCTTGGGCGGCTTGCTGTGGTTCATGGGGCTGCATGCGGATAAAAGATCTGCAACTGGTAGCCGGTGATGGCCTTGGCATAGTCGCTCAGCTCCATGTGTTGCTCAACCTTCCAGGCACCCGCAGGGGGCAGCTCGGGCGGTGACTGTGCTATATCGGCCGTGGTGATGGTGCGTCGCACCAGCGTCTGGCCCGCTTCGTTGCGCAGGCTCAGTGACAGGGCGGGGGTCTCTATCCAGCGCTTGCTGCGATTGCGCAGCGTCCATGACAGGATGTAGCGATTGCCGCCAACGTGCTGGAACGTCGAGCCATCGAGCACCAGGTCATCTATCGATTGCAAGGGCACAATGCGGCAGTTGGCCCAAGTGCAGGCTTGCTGCATGCGGGCTTTCCATTGTGGCGACAGCGCCGCAATCGAGTCGCGCTGTACATAGGCCCATTGCGCCGCCAGCAGTGTCAGCAGCAGCAAGGCCAGCACTGCCATGCACAAGCGCACGATGGGCCGGCGCCAAAAGGCTTTTTGGTCGGCCTCGCGCATAAAGCGTAGCTCCTGGGTTTCGCTGAATTCGGCCCGGTAACGCTCTAGCCGCTCTTCTTCTTCACGTGCGGCGCGCGCTTCATCGGTTTCTGGGGCATCGCTGGCTCCGGCGGCTGTGCTGGCTGCCTGCTCTGGGGTGTCTGGCTCAACTGCCGCTTCGGTTGTGGTAGGGCTGGCGGCGGACTCGGTGGTCGTGGCGCCAGTTGGGGCTGGGTGCTTGTCTTGACTGTGCTGGCGCTCTGGCGCTGGCGTGCCGCTGGCGTGGGTCAGTACAGGGCTGGCATGGCCATCGGTGAAGGCACTGGCTGCTGCCGACTTGGGCAATTGCGGCTCGGACGCAGGGCGTGGGTTTTGCTTGTTTTGCCATTGCGTCAGCTCATCATGGAAGCGGGAGATGTTGCTGTCCTTGTCGCTGTCGCTTTCAGCCTGATCTGGCTCAGCAGCAGGCGCGCTGGGCTCTGTCGGTATATCCGCTGCAGACCGTGGCGTACTGGTGCTGCTGCTGCTGGTTTGCGCTGGGCCTGGGATCTCTGTAGCCAGGCCGTCGGGCTCGCCCTCGGTCGCTTTGCCTGGCTCGTTCGGTGTTTCCTCAGCGTGCTCGTTGGCGCCAGGCTGGCCAGGCGCTTTGCTGGCTGGGGCGGTGATGGCACTGGCTGCTGCGATGGCCAAGCCCGCTGTAGGCGATGTGGGGGAGAAGGTGTCAGAGAGCTCTTTGAGCCAGCGCTCGCTGGGGCGAGGGGCGCTTTCCTGCGCATCGGCGGGGTATGGGCTGAGCGGCTCGGCGCTCTGCTCTGGGGCAGCGGATGCCGTGTCGGCCTTGTCTGACTCAATGGCCGAAGTCGATGGCTCGGGCAGGGCTGCTGATTCCGGCGGCGCTCCGGTCTGAGCTGGGCTGCCTGGCCCCTCGCTCAGATGGTTGTTGGCATCAAAGATATGCTGGCAGCGACCACAGCGCACCCAGCCTTCTGAGACGCTCAGCTGCTCTTGGGTGACCTTGAACTTGGTGGCACAACGCGGACATTGTGTGATGAAGCTCGTGCTGGAAGTCATCGTCATTGAGGATGGATGCAAATAGACTCGGGGCCGATGGGGACCGTGCTATTGTGCCGCATCCTTGCTGTGGTGGGAGTAAGCGCTGCGGCAGCACAGCAGCGCAGGCTTGCGGCTGCTGCACGGCCATCAGTTTGCAGCAGCTGCGGCTGTGTACTTAAGCAGCTTTGCGCGCGACCATCAAAATCCAGCCGTCTTCGCTGTCGTGCACCTCCAGCTGCAGCCAAGGTGCGTAGGCGGCTTTGAGCAGCTCGGCTTGGCGCTCCAAAATGCCAGCCAAGACCAAATGGCCACCGGGCGCGACCTGGTTGCACAGCAGGGGGGCCAGGACCTGCAGTGGGTTGGCCAAAATGTTGGCCAGCACCACATGGTATTGGTCAGAGATGATGTCGGGCATGCCACTGCGCAGCGCAACGTGGTTTTTCTCGGCATTGTTGGCGGTCGCAGCAATCGCCGCTTCGTCAATGTCGACGGCATCAACGGGGGCGGCGCCAAATTTGGCCGCAGCAATAGCCAAAATGCCAGAGCCGCAGCCGTAATCGAGTACCGATTTGTTGTGCAATGCTTGCGCGGCGGCGTTTTGCTCTGCCAACCAACGCAAGCACATGCGTGTGGTGGGGTGGGTGCCGGTGCCAAAGGCCATGCCTGGGTCGAGTTCAATCGTGACCTTGGCCTGGGCTGGGACTTCATGCCAGCTGGGCACAATCCAAAATTCAGGCGTGATTTCTACGGCTGTGAATTGCGACTGTGTCAGTGTGACCCAGTCTTGGTCAGGAACCTCTTGCAGTGACTGCGTGTGGCAGCCCGCATAAAAATCTTGCACGGTCAGGATTTGCTGGGCTTCGTGGGCTTTTTGCTGTTCGGCAAACAAGGCGGTGATGACGCTGCGGTTCCATGCCAGGCGCTCGGGCTCCATGCCTGGCTCACCAAACAAGGCTTGTTCGTCGGCGGTTTGCGCATCGGCATCTTCTACCGAGACGCTCAAGGCATCCAATGCTTCAAGTGCTTCGCTGACGATATCAACATTGTCTTGCGGGCACAAAATGGTCAGGGCAAACATTGGGGGGCTTTCATGCTGAAGCGGCAAGGGATGGGGTGCATCCGACTTGCCGCCTGAAGGGAAAATACTGCGCTTTGCAGTGGTGGGAGGTGCCGTTTACGCGCGATTGTGGCGCTGCTCGAGCCACTTTTCAAGGTAGTGGATGTTGGTGCCGCCAGCTGCAAACTTGGCATCGACCATCAAATCACGGTGCAATGGGATGTTGGTTTTAATCCCTTCGACCACGGTTTCCAACAAGGCGCCGTTCATGCGGGCCAAGGCCTCTTCGCGTGTGTCGCCGTGTGTAATTACCTTGCCAATCATGGAGTCGTAGTTGGGCGGCACGGTGTAGCCAGAGTACATGTGCGAGTCCACCCGCACACCTGGACCACCCGGCGCATGCCATGTGGTGATCTTGCCAGGCGATGGTGTGAACTTGTAAGGATCTTCGGCGTTGACACGGCATTCGATGGCGTGGCCACGAATTTCAATGTCGCGTTGTGCAAAAGGCAGTTTGTGGCCAGCGGCAATCAGAATCTGGTTTTTCACAATGTCGATGCCGGTGATCATCTCGGTCACTGGGTGCTCGACCTGCACACGGGTATTCATTTCAATGAAGTAGAACTCGCCGTTTTCATACAAAAACTCGAATGTGCCAGCACCGCGGTAACCAATGCGTTTGCATGCAGTTGCACAGCGTTCGCCGATTTTTTCGATCAAACGACGCTCAATGCCGAAAGCTGGTGCCTCTTCAATGACTTTTTGGTGGCGGCGTTGCATCGAGCAATCGCGCTCGCCCAGGTACACGGCATTGCCGTGGGTATCGGCCAGAATTTGGATTTCAATGTGGCGCGGGTTTTCTAGGAATTTCTCCATGTACACGGCCGGATTGCCAAAGGCCGCTTGCGCTTCGCTTTTGGTCATTTGTACCGCGTTCACCAGCGCTGCCTCAGTGTGCACCACGCGCATGCCTCGGCCGCCGCCGCCGCCTGCGGCTTTGATGATGACCGGGTAGCCAATCGCACGCGCAGTGGCTTGCATCTCTGCGGGGTTATCCGAGAGCTCGCCTTCTGAGCCAGGCACGCAGGGCACGCCAGCCTTGATCATGGCTTGTTTGGCCGAGACTTTATCGCCCATGATGCGGATCGAGTCGGCAGTGGGGCCAATAAAGGCAAAGCCGCTGCGCTCGACGCGCTCGGCAAAGTCCGCGTTTTCACTCAGAAAACCGTAGCCTGGGTGGATCGCTTCAGCATCGGAGACTTCCGCCGCTGAGATGATCGAGGGCATTTTCAAATAGCTCGCCCCAGCGGATGCGGGGCCAATACAAATGGCCTCGTCGGCCAAGCGAATGTACTTCGCGTCGCGATCGGCTTCAGAGTAAACCATCACCGATTTGATGCCCAGCTCACGGCAGGCGCGCTGAACACGAAGTGCAATCTCGCCACGGTTGGCGATGAGAATTTTTTTAAACATGGGAGAGCCTCATGTGCCTTGCGGCGGTCGCAGCGTAGCAGTGGCGCAGCGCCAACAGCCGATTACTCAAGATTACTCAATGATGAACAGCGGCTGGCCGTATTCAACAGCCTGGCCGTTGTCGACGAGAATCTGCTTGATGGTGCCTGAGCGGTCGGCTTCAATTTCGTTGAGGATTTTCATGGCCTCAATGATGCATACGGTCTGGCCTTCTTTGACTTGCATGCCAACTTCGGCAAATGGGTCTGCCGATGGGTTGGGCGAGCGGTAGAACGTGCCCACCATCGGTGCGGTAATGGCCGCACCTGCTGCTGTAGCTGCATTGCTGGCTGTGGCTGGCTCGATCGTGGTTTGCACGGCTTGGGGAGCGGCGACCAGGGTGGGGGCCAGCGCGACGGGGGCTTGTCCATAGACGGGAGCTGCGCCACCTTTGACGATGCGCACTTTGCCTTCGGCTTCGGTGATTTCGAGCTCGGTCACGTTTGATTCGGAAACGAGGTCAATCAGGGTTTTGAGTTTCCTGAGATCCATGCTGGTCTAGCTCCAGAAATATGGCGATATTGAAGAAATAAAAGGGCAACTGCCCCTAACTTTTCTTATTTTACGCCAATTGTTTTCAATGTGTGTGATTGTGAGTGTTTTTGTGTTTGCAGCAATCAAAACACTGCTTTATCACTTCGACAGTCCCTATTCGCAAAAAAAGCCGACTATTGGCCGCATTTGTGCTGTTTTGCATGCAATCCGCAGATTGGCCTGCTTTTTGGGAGCACGAAGTGGGCCACATGCGTTGACCGCATAGTGACTCTGCTGCGCAGGAGGCGCATTCTACGGGATGTTAGGCAAGCAGCTCCCAATTGGCCAAGTCGTCGGCAGTGATTTGACCAATTTTACGGTCACGAATCATGCCTTTCTTGTCTACCACAAGGGTATAGGGCAAGCCGCTGGTATTGCCCAGCTCCTGGGACAAGCGCAAGCCCGCCGTGCCTGCAATCCCAATGGGGAAGGCCAGCGCAAAGCGCTGCACAAAGCGCTCTACATTGGCAGGGGTGTCAACGGCAATGCCAATCGTGGCCCAGCCATTGTCTTTGGCATGAAAGGCGTTGAGCAGCGGCAGCTCTTCTACGCACGGCGCGCACCAGGTCGCCCAGAAGTTGACGATCAGCGGTTTGCCGGCATGCTCTGCCAGCACCAGTTGGCCGCCATCAGGTGTTGGCAGAACCAAGTCCCACAGAGGGTCATTGGATTTGTCGCTGGCGGTGTTTTCTGTGCTCAGGGGCTCGACTGCCCAGCTGCGGGTGGTCGCCAGTGCTGCAAAGCTTGCGCCCGCCAAAGCCCAAGCGAGCCAGCGCCTGCGCGGCATGTGCAGAGATGCAAGGGAGTTGATCGGTGTGAGTGGGGGGTGGGAGGGGGGGGCCACATTCTTCATGGTGCGGCATATTCTGCCATGCGCGCTTGCAGTGCAGGCAGTGCGCCCCGCGGCGGGCGTCCATCGGCATCGGCTTGCAGCGCGCCTCGAAGCGCCGCTTCGCTGTTATTCCACAGACAAATCAAGACCGTAGCTTCGAGCTGTGGGTGCTTGGTGCGCTCCTCCAGCACCAGAACTTCCGTCGATATCCCTGATATGCCTGTGGCTTCTTCGACCTCAAAATGCAGACCCTGATTGAGCAAAACAATTGGCAAGGCCTTGCTGTCATCACAAAAAAGCTGCAAATGGATATTGCTATGGCGCGTGGCCGTGCCGCTCCAGACTGCGCCGCCCACCAGCGGTTTGAAGTCTGCGAGCTGCAGCATCCAGTGCTGTGCAATTTGGCGCAGCGCTTGTAGCTCGATCGGTTGTTCCTCGGCTTTGAAAATGGCAATGTATTCGCGCACGGCCTCTTCAATAAGTTGGTTGTCTGGCAGCGGCGTATTGGCGCGCAGGCCGAGCTGCTTGAGCGCGTGTTTTTTTGCCGGACCGCTCTCCATGCCTTCTTCGACAATCAAAGCAGCTGCGGCGTGGGCAATTTCGGTTTTGGTATCTGGAAACATATTGGGTCTGTGCTGGGCTGCACCATGAAAGTTCAAAGCGTAAGAGCCTGTTCATCAGCTTCTGCGGCTGCATTGAGAGGATGAACACGTTCTAAGATGTCCTGCATACCTATTATGAACACTTTGTTTCTTCAGGGCCTGGCCATGGATTGGCTTGTCTGCGCGCAACAGACGCCGAGTGTGCCATGAAGACCTGCATACAGTGAGGTTTGCTTTTTTCAGATAAAAAGCGCCATGCATGGCATCTTTTGGGACGCCATGACGACTTGGAAAAGCCTGCCAGCAGGCTCTGAGGTAATTGTCTTACAGCTGTGCGTTGCTTGTCGCTGCAATGTGGCAGGCAGTAGACTGGCGTCTATTGCTGCTTGTGCAGAGGTTGAATAGTCAAAGAAAAGCGTTTATGAAACTGTTATTTGTGGTGGATCCCCTGGCGAGCTTCAAGATCTACAAAGACACGACGTACGTGATGATGCGCGAGGCACAGCGTCGCGGCCATGAGGTCTCGGTCTGCGTGCCAAGCGATATTTTCTGGTTGCAGGGCGGCCGTGTGACCGCACAGGTGGAAACGATTGCGTTGCCTGAGGTCGATATGGCCGCATATGCCGCTGGCAGCGCCACAGAGGCTTGGTGGCAGCTGCAGCAAGTGCACACACTGGCCTTGGCGGACTTTGATGCGGTGCTGATGCGCAAAGACCCGCCGTTTGACAGCGAGTTCTTCTACACCACCCATTTGCTCAGCCAGGCCGAGCGCGAAGGCGCCAAGGTGTTTAACAAGCCTGCTGCGCTGCGTGACCATCCTGAGAAACTAGATATTTTGGAGTTCCCAGAGTGGATTGGCCCGACCTTGGTCACGCGTGATCCAGAGCGTATCCGCGCCTTCCATGCCGAGCATGGCGACATCATTCTCAAACCCCTTGATGGCATGGGCGGCATGGGCATTTTCCGGGTGGGGGCTGACGGTATGAATCTGGGCAGCATCATTGAAACCCTCAATGACCATGGCCGCACCTCGGTGATGGTGCAGCGCTACATTCCGGCGATCAAGCAGGGCGATAAGCGCATTTTGATCATTGATGGCCAGGTCGTGCCGTATGCACTGGCACGCATTCCGCAAGGCAACGAAATCCGCGGCAATATGGCCGTGGGCGGCAAAGCCGTAGCCCAGCTGCTGAGCGCGCGCGATGTGCAGATTGCCGAGGCGATTGGTGCACGTTTGGCCGCGCGTGGCTTGCTCTTGATTGGCCTTGATGTGATTGGGGATTTTGTCACTGAAATCAATGTCACCAGCCCCACCGGGTTTCAGGAGATTTTCAATCAAACCGGTTGCGATGTGGCCGCCTTGTACATCGATGCGATTGAGCGCCGCCAAGCAACTTGGCTGAGCACCAACGCATAAACCATCACTTGGATTTGCACTCGTGGTGCAGCACAGTGGTCTTGCGATCAGGACCGCTTTGCTGCGCTTGTGCATTGCATTTCTCGCGATGAAAGCAGCATATAACCTGAAGTTTTAAAAAAACAGGGAAAATCGCCACTTTTGCGTTGCACGTTTTTGGCTTAACGGCCTGCGTGTGGAAAAAAGTGAATGCCTGCGTGCTGCAGCAGGCCCATCGTGTATCAATTACTGGAAGCGCAACATGGCTGCATTCAACGAAGAGAAGATTCTCTCCATCCACCACTGGAACGACACCTTATTCAGTTTCAAAACCACGCGTGATCCTTCACTGCGTTTCTCCAACGGCCACTTTACGATGATTGGACTGCCGGTCAATGGCAAGCCCTTGTTGCGCGCCTACAGTATTGCCAGTGCCAATTACGAAGAGCATTTGGAGTTTTTCTCCATCAAGGTTCCGGACGGCCCCTTGACCTCGCGCTTGCAGCACATCCAGGTGGGCGATACATTGCTGGTGGGCAAGAAGCCCACAGGCACGTTGCTGTTGGACTATTTGTTACCAGGCAAACGCTTGTACCTGCTCTCAACTGGTACTGGCTTGGCGCCGTTCTTGAGCACGATTCGCGACCCTGAAACCTATGAGCGTTTTGAGCAAGTCATTCTGGTGCATGGCACGCGTTTTGTGAATGAGCTGGCATACCAGGAACTGATTAACCACACCTTGCCAGAGCACGAGTTTTTGGGTGAGTTTGTCAAAGGCCGCCTGCATTACTACCCCACCGTGACGCGTGAAGATTTCCGCAACCAAGGCCGTATTACGACCTTGATTGAGAATGGCAAATTGTTCACCGATTTGGGCTTGCCCGCCATCAACCGCGCAGAAGACCGCATCATGATTTGCGGCAGCCCTGCCATGTTGTTTGATTTGAAAAATCTGTTCGAGCACCGTGGCTTCATTGAAGGCAATACCTCGACGCCAGGCGAATTTGTAGTGGAGCGGGCATTCGCAGAGAAATAGGCGGCCACGGCTTGGCTGTGCGAGTGTGACGGCCTGCGTGCGATAAAAAACGCCCATGCGGGCGTTTTTTTGCGTCCAATGCGTGGTGCACGCTTAGTGCCAAGTTTAGTGCCTGGTGCTATTGGCTGTTGCAGGCCTGCTGAATACCAGCCGCATCCAAAACGGTAATGCCGCCGTAGTCAATGCGAATCCAGCCATGCTGGCGAAACGCTTGCAAGACTTTGTTGACCGACTGGCGCGAGGCCCCAACCATCGCGGCCAGCTCGGATTGCGACAAACGCACCGTGCTGCTGGCGCTAGAGGCACTGCCCGCTGCACGGGTAGCGGCGCCGTTAGAGGGCAAGCCGCGATGCACCGCTAAAATCTGCCGCGCAACCCGCACGGTGACTGCATCCAGGCTGGCGCCTTCGTAGCTGTGCGAGACCACCCTCAACTGCGCGGACAGCAAGCGCATGATGGTGCGGTCAAAGCTAGGGAATTCTGTGCTGAGCTGCACAAAGGCGCTGCGGCTCAAAACACCCACCTCGACAGCCGTGCTGGCTTCGGTCGTTTGTGGGCGCGGCTCATGGTCGACCAAGCTGGTCTGGCCAAAGCAATCACCAGGCTCAAACAGGGTGTAGGTGATGTGCTTGCCGTCTGGGCGCAACACCGAGATGCGCACATGGCCGGATACCAGGCGAAACATTTCTGTGCCTGGCGAGCCTTGCTGGTAAATCAATTGCCCAGGACGGTATAGACGTTTGCGCAGCTTGGCCACAAAGGCGCGACTGAGCTCTGGCTCCATCCATTGCAGTAAATCAAACTTGGTATAGGCCATGGGTACGCGAGATTGCCCTTTGAAAACCGCATCATAGGGGCATCTGCAGCGCTCGTGGCGGCAGAGCCGGCAGGCCGCTTACAGCACGGCAGCCAGCTGCTCTGCCAACTCCCCAAAGCTGTTGGCATGGAAGTCCCAGACCTGCTCGGCAGCGCGGTCGGGCGCGGGGGCGCCACCGTATTCATTGGGGCGTGCCACATAGGCTGTTTGCAGGCCGCAGTCGCGCGCTGCTGCCAAGTCGCTGTGGTGGCAGGCCACCAGGCACAGCTCGCCCGGTTGAAGATGCAGCAACTCGGCGGTACGCAAATAAGCCTGAGGGGCGGGCTTGTAGTGCTGTGACACCTCAGCGCCCAATACCGCGTCCCATTGCAAGCCGTTGAAGCGGTTCATGGCCACCATCAAAGCCACATTGGCATTGGACAAGGTGACCACAGGCAGCAGTTGGCGCAGTTGTGCCAAGCCTTGTGGCACGTCTGGCCAGGGCTGCAATTGCCGCCATGCCAGTGCCAGCTCGGCCACTTCCGCAGAGTGCTGCAGTGCCGCTGGCAGGCCGTGCTGTGCTAGCAGCAACTGCAGCATTTCGTGGTGCAAGGTATCCAGCGCCACAAAATCACGTGCGCCACTGCGGCAGGCAGCCATCGCCGGTTGGTAGAGCGCACGCCAGCCATCGGCAAATTGTTCTGGGCTGATGTGTGGCAGGTGCTGGGCGACAAAACCGCTGGCTTGCTGCGCAATGCTGCTGCGCCAATCAACGACGGTGCCAAACACATCAAAAGCCAGGGCTTTAGGGGCTTGCATAGGGGCAACCTTTCTTTTTATAGAGATCGCGTGAGGCCGCTGTTAGGCCACTGCACTGAAAAAATTTCGCAGCTCAGCGGCCACGGCATCGGCTGCTTCTTCGGGTAAAAAATGCCCGCCAGGCAATGCCTTGCCTTGCACGTGGTGGGCCCATTGACGCCAGATGCGCACCGGCTCGGCTTTGGCGATATTACCGTGCTCGCCCCATAAGGCCAGCAACGGCGCCTGAATAAAGCGCTGGCCCAGATCTTGTGCGTCGTGCAGTTTGTCCAGGTGCCAGCCCGCGCGGTAGTCCTCACACATCGCATGCACGCAGGCCGGATCGCGGATCGCAGCGCGGTAGTCGGCCATGTGGGCGGCGGGAAATTCAAAGCCGGGCGCGGATTGGTATTGATGTCCCCAATCCACAAAAAACTCCGGATTGCCGGCCAGCAAGGCCTCTGGCAGACCGCCGTCTTGCGCAAACAAGGACCAATGCCACATGCGGATGGCACTGGTGCTGTTGAGCGCGTTCCACACATCCAGAGTGGGGACGATATCCAATACCGCGATGGCGGCCACGGCCTCGGGGTGGTCCAGCGCCAGCCGATAGGCGACTCGGCCGCCGCGGTCATGGCCGGCGAGCAAAAAGCGGCTATAGCCTAGGGCTTGCATCACCGCTATTTGGTCCAGCGCCATGGTGCGTTTGGCGTAGTTGCTGTGGTCGGCATTGCCGGCGGGCTTGCCAGAGCGGCCATAGCCACGCAGATCAGGCAGCACAATGGTGAATTGTGTGGCCAACTGCTGGGCCACTTCGCTCCAGCACAGCCGTGTTTGTGGGCAGCCGTGTAGCAGCAGCAAGGCTGGGCCTTGGCCGCCTATGAGCACATCGATGGGGACTTCGTCAGCGCCAAGCAGTGTGCGGCGTTCAAAGCCTGGGATGAGCCCGCTGGGCATGTCAGTGTGTGGGGTAGAGGTCATGAGATAGGCTCCAAAGGGTTAAATGACGGCTTGGGCAGGGGCGGTATGGGCGTGTTCAGCCAGCCAGTCGAGAAGTAGCGCATTGACGGCCTCGGGGGCTTCACGGTGCAGAAAGTGGCCCGTGCCTGGGACTTCCTGGTAGCGGTAGGTGCCACAAAAAAATCCGGCTTGTTGGGACATCACCTCGGCGCGCACATCGTCTGCACCGCACACCGCCAAGGTGGTCGTGGCAATCGGTGCATCCAGCTGGTGCCACAGGGCTGCGTGGGCGGGGTCGCGGTAGTCGCTGCGCAGCAAGGCACGGTAATACCCGACGCAGGCAGACAAGCAACCCGGCTCGGCCAGCATGCGCTTGATGTGCGCCAGATGCGCATGTTCCTGGTGTTTGGGGGACCAGTCGCGCCAGAGAAAATCAATGAAGGCGTAGTCATTGAGTGGCACGGCGTGCTCGGCCATGCCATCGATTTGAAAAAACCACCAATGAAAAGCGCGCTGTATTTGCACCGGGCTGAGCGCATCGCCCAGCGCTGCGTTGACATGCGGGATGGCCATCACGACGGCGCTGCGCACCGCCTGCGGGTACATGGCCAGCACCCCGTAAGTAATCGCCGCGCCCCAGTCCTGAGCAATGATATGGGCGGGCTGGCCGTGGTTGAGTGCGCCGATCAATTCGCGCACATCTTTGGCCAGGGTGATGCGGTCGTAATAGGGCTGGCTGGGTATTTGGCTCGGCGCGTAGCCGCGCAGCCAAGGTGCCACCACGCGCCAGCCTTGGTTGGCCAGCGCAGTTATTTGTGCCTGCCAGGTCCAGGCATTGTCGGGAAAACCGTGCAGCAGCAACACCAGTGGGCCTGTGCCAGCTTCCAGATAGGCAAAGTCCAGGCCGTTGGCGCGCACGGTTTTTTGGCTGATGGCGCTCATGCCGCAGCACCTTGCAACGCCGATTGCGCCGCGCGTTGTCTAGTGCCCAGCAGCAGCGCGAAAACCCCCAGCACAACTATCGTGGCCATCAAATAAATGCCCATCGTGGCGCTGCCAGTTTCGGTGCGGATTTTGCCAATCACGAAGGGGCTGAGAAAACCGGCCAGGTTGCCTACGCTGGCAATGATGGCGATGCCTGCGGCCGATTCTGCGCGTGACAATGTGGTGGTGGCATAGGTCCAAAAAGGCGGCAGCGAGGAGTACAAACCGGCCGTGGCCACGGCCAACAAGGCCAGTGAAATGGCGAACTGCTTGCTGGCCATGGGCAGGACCACCAAGGCTATTACACCCAAACAGGCGGGCAAGGCCACGTGCCAGCGCCGTTCATTGAGGCGGTCGGAGCTTTTGCCCAAGACAATCATGGCCAAGCCCGCGACGGTGTAAGGAATGGCAGAGTACAGGCCAATGTGCAGGTAGTTCGACACGCCCAGTTCGCGAATCGTCATCGGCAGCCAAAAGGCAATGATGTAGCCACCGGCCAAAATCGCAAAATAGACGAAGGCAAACAAATACACCAAGGGCTGGCTGAAGGCGCTGCGCAAAGTCGGCTGCTGTGCCTGGCCGCCTGAGCTGGCCATGTTTTCAGCGGCAATGGTGTCGATCACCGCCCGCTTTTCTGCCGCACTCAGCCATTGGGCGTCTTTGGGTTTGTCGTCCAGGTAAAAGTACACGATCAAGCCCAGCAGGCAGCTTGGCAGGCCTTCGATGACAAACATCCACTGCCAGCCGCGCAGACCGGCGTAGCCATCCATGGATTGCAAAATCCAGCCTGACACAGGCCCGGCGATGATGCCGGAGACCACCAGTGCGCTCATAAACAGGGCCAGCACTCGGGCCCGGTAGGCCGCTGGGGTCCAAAAGGTCAGGTACAAAATAATGCCGGGGAAGAAGCCTGCTTCAAACACGCCCAGCAAAAAACGCACGATGTAGAAGTGCATCGGGGTTTGCACAAACATCGTCGCCGCTGAGGCCAGACCCCACAGCACCATGATGCGCAGCATGGTTTTGCGTGCGCCAATTTTCTCCAGCAGCACGTTGCTGGGGACTTCAAAGAAAAAATAACCAATAAAAAACAAGCCCGCACCAAGGCCGTAAATGGCATCTGAAAAGGCCAGGTCCTGCTTCATCTGCAGCTGGGCAAAGCCGATGTTGATGCGGTCCAAAAAGTTCATCACATAACAGACGAACAGCAGGGGCACAATGCGCCGGATGATTTTGCGCATGGTGGTGTCCAGCGGGGCGGCGGACGCACGGGACTCCAAGGTTGAGGCTGTCATGGTATGTCTCCAATGATTGTGAAGTAAATGCCGTCTGTTGCGGCGTTAGGCAAAAAAGTCGCAGTTCTGCCGCGTGAGGCAGTGGGATCGGCCCCGCACCAGCAGCCGCATGGGGGCTTGGCCACGGCCCGTCCCCATGCGCTAAAAGGCTCAGCGCTTAGACCGGTGTGGAGGTGCCGGCTGCGCCAGAGTGCGTGACCGCACCGCGATCGGCTTGGCCGACCAAGCGGGCGTATTTTTCATCCACGCCGCTCAAAGGCTCGGGGCGCTGGCGTGCGCTCCAAGCGGCTTTGCGGCGTGCCAGCTCGGACTCGTCCACCAGCAGGGCCAAGCTGCCCTGGCTGGCATCAATGCGGATGCGGTCGCCATTGCGTACCAGGGCCAGTGGCCCGCCTTGCGAGGCCTCGGGCGAGACATGGCCAACGCACAAACCGCGGGTGCCGCCTGAGAAGCGTCCATCGGTGACCAAGGCCACCGTTTGTCCACGGCCTTGGCCGACGATGGCCGAGGTCACGGAGAGCATTTCGCGCATGCCCGGTCCGCCGTGTGGGCCTTCGTTGCGAATCACCAGTACATCGCCTTCTTCGTACGCCCGCGCACTGATGGCTTGCAGGGCATCGGCCTCGCTTTCGAAGACGCGCGCCGGGCCTTCCAACTCAAGCCGTGTCAGTCCGGCGATTTTGATCACCGCGCCGTCGGGTGCGAGATTGCCGCGCAGCACGACCAGACCGCCGCTGGCGCGGAACGGATCGGTGTGGGCGCGCACAATCGTGCCGTCTGGTGCGGCCACATCACGCAGCGCATCCTGCAGCAAGCGCCCGTCGAGAGTGGGGACGTCCCCATGCAAAAAGTCACCGTCTAGCAAGGCTTTGAGGACCACCGGAATGCCGCCAATGCGATGCAGCTCATAAGGCACATGCGGCCCGCCTGGCATCAGGCTGGCCAAGGTGGGCGTGCGCTGCAGCACCTCTTGCATATCGGCCAAGGTGAATGAGAGGCCGGCTTCATGGGCCAGTGCGGGCAAGTGCAGTGTGGCATTGGTGGAGCCACCCGTGGCTGCGACCACGGCCACGGCATTCTCCAGCCCTTTGCGGGTGACCAAGTCGCGTGGCAGCGGCCGGCCATCGCGCAGCACATTGGCCATCAGCTGCTCAGCGGCGCGGCGAGCGACGGCTTGGCGCTGGGAGAAGGCCGCTGGAATGCCAGAAGAGCCTAAGGGGCTAAAGCCCAGCACTTCGGCGATGCTGCCGGCGGTGCCCGAGGAGAATTGGCCAGGACAGGCGCCTGAGGTGGTGACGATATTGCGGCCCATGTCTTCCAATTGCGCTGCACTGATCTCGCCAGCGTGCACGCGGCCCACGCCTTCAAACATGCGCAGCGGATTGACCTGCTCGCCCTGGTGCCAGCCCACCAACATTTGGCCGCCATGCAAAAAGAGGCTGGGGACATTCATGCGCACCATGGCCATGAGCAGGCCGGGAATGGTTTTGTCGCAGGCGCCAATGCCGACCAGGGCGTCGTAGGACTGGGCTTTCATCACCACTTCGACCGAGTCGGCAATGATTTCGCGCGACATCAGGCTGTAGCGCATGCCATCGTGCTGCTGGGACAGCACATCGGAGACCGAGACGGTGGAGAATTCGCGGGCAGTGCCACCGCCCACTTCAATACCGAGCTTCGCAGCCTGCACTTGCGGCAGCAAGGACTGGGAGCAGGGACTGACTTCGCCATAGGTGTGGACTACGCCCACGAAAGGCTGTTGGATGGCGGCATCGTCCAGGCCGGTGGTGCGCAGTTGCCAGCGGTGCGGTGCGCGTTCTAGGCCGTGTTTGACGATTTTCGAGCGGCGGGCGGGGTCGTAGGCCGTGGTGTCGGGCTGCGGTTGAGTCGGTTGTGTCATCGTGATTGCTCGGGCTGGTTCAATGGCATGCCAGCCCTCTCCTTGTGCCTGAACTCTAGGGCCGAGGCATGGCCCAAGAATGTCAAGTGCTAGACAATCTGGTGGTCTCAAACGTGCAGGTTTTCCCTAGCCAGCAGATGCTTGTCAGGCGGTGCTTAAGCCGGTGCGCGATAGGCCTTTAAACCTTGTGAGAGGCGCTGTTGTGACTCTTGGCGCACCAGCTCCATCAGCGTGCGCATGGCCGAGGTCGGGGTGCGTTCGGCAAACCACACCATGCCCAAATCCACCCGCAAAGGATTGTGATGCGGCAGGCGCCAAGGGGTAATGCTCAGTGTCTCAAGCAGGCCTGCATGCAGCTCGTGATGGAATAACTCGGGTGGGGCCAGCAGCACGGCATCGCTGCTCAGCACAAAGTCGCGCAAGGCCGCCACGCTTTCGCACTCAAAGGCGATCGGCACTTGCTCGGGCAGCGCGTAGCCTAGTGCATTGGCCAGGTTGCGGCGGATCGGGCGGGGAATATGCACCGAGGCCAAATCCATGTCATGCAAAACGCTCAACGGCAGCTGCCGGCGCTTGGCCAGCGGGTGACCGCGCCTGCACAGCACGCTGCTGGTGTAGCAGCCCAGCGGCTCCACCGACCAAGGCCCTTGCATCGGTATTTCTTGGATGTCTGAGAGAAACAGATGGATCTCTTCGTCTTCGAGCTTTTGCAGCAGGGCGGCGGTATGGTCAACCTCGAGCCGAAAACGCACATGGTGCAGGCGCTGGCGGGCCGCGGCAATCACCGGCACGGTCAGCAAGTTGCTGGTGTAGGGACCAGAGCCGATGGCGATATCGCCCGCCTCGCCGCAGCGCAGCAACTCGGCTTCGCGGCTGAGGTTGGCTGCTGAGGCCAGCAGGTGGCGCGCCAGTTTCAAGATGCGGGCACCATCGGTGGTGATGTGCACATGGCGGGAGGCGCGGTCAAACAGCTTCAGACCCAGCTCCGCTTCGAGGCCTGCAATGCTGCGGCTAAATGCCGATTGCGACAAAAAAGCCCGTTGCGCGGCTTTGGCAAAGTGCTTTTCTTCGGCCAAAAAAAGCAGGTGCTGCAGGTCTTTGATCTTAGGGAGCATGCGGGTTTTTCTGGGGTTTTGTTGCGTTTATTGCATTGATCTTAGGCAATTAATTCATTGGACGCAATGCACAAGGGCCTCCAAAATGCCCTGATAACAACGCAAAACTGTGCGCCCCAAGGAGATGACAATGACCGACACGCTGGCGCGTCGTGCCACGACGCTGGATGATAAATACGAGGTGCAAAACGACTGGGTGTATTTGACGGGCATGCAAGCGCTGGTGCGGCTGCCGCTGCAGCAGCGCGCGCGGGATGCGGCGATGGGCTGGAATACCGCAGGCTATATTTCGGGCTACCGAGGCTCGCCAATGGGGCGCTACGACATGGAGTTGTGGGCGGCTGAGGCGCAGCTGAAAAAAGCCAATGTGGTGTTTCGCGCCGGCCTGAACGAGGACTTGGCAGCGACTGCGATTTGGGGCAGCCAGCAAGTGGGCAACTTCGCTGGGGCACAAGTCGATGGTGTATTCGGTATTTGGTATGGCAAAGGACCTGGGGTCGACCGTTCAGGCGATGCCCTGCGCCACGCCAATTTGGCGGGCACTGCGCCGCGCGGTGGGGTGATTTGCCTGGCGGGTGATGACCATGGCGCCAAAAGCTCGACGGTGGCGAACTTCTCCGATCCGATCTTCATGGCCGTGGGCATTCCCATCTTGTATCCGTCCAACACCCAGGAGCTGCTGGACTATGGTTTGCATGGCATCGCCATGAGCCGCTACAGCGGCTGCTGGGTGGCTTTGAAGGTGGTCACTGACGTGGTCGAAGGCGGTGGCTCGGTGTGCGTGAGCGTCGATGCGCCGCAGATTCACACCCCAGCCCAGCCAGCCATGCCTGCGGACGCACAAGGGCATGGCGTACACATTCGCGCGGTGGATATGGCGCTGCCGCAAGAGCAGCGTTTGTATGTGCACAAAATTCATGCGGCACTTGCTTATGCGCAATGCAATGGCCTCAATCGCATTACCGTGCACCCGGCGGCAGCCAAGGTGGGCATTGTGGCCGCTGGCAAAGCCTGGCAAGACCTGCTGCAAGCGCTGGCTCAAATGGGCTGGAGTGAGCAGCATCTGCAGGACTGGGGCATACGCTTGCTCAAGGTGGGCATGATTTGGCCGCTGGATCCGCAGATCGTGCGCGAGTTCGCCGCAGGCTTGGATACGGTTGTGGTGGTCGAGGAAAAACGCCCCATTCTCGAAGACCAATTGCGCACTATTTTGTACGGCCAGGCGCAGGCACCGCAGTTGGTGGGCAAGTACTTTGATGGCAGCGTGTTTGATCCGCTGCGCAGCGCGATGGCCTTTCCCGATTATGGCGAGGTTTCGCCGCCCTTGGTTGCCCAGGTGCTGCGCCGTGCTTTGCAAGCCCACCTGCCAGCCGCTGCATTTGCTGCCACCACCCCATTGGAGAGCCAGTCATGAATAAACCCCAACGCGCCCCAAGTTTTTGCTCTGGCTGTCCACACAACCGCTCGACCCGCGTGCCCGCAGGCAGCCGGGCGCTGGCCGGAATTGGCTGCCATACCATGGCCATGCTGGCCGATCCGCTGACCACCACCACAGTCTCGCACATGGGGGCCGAAGGCGTGATGTGGCTGGGTCAGCAGCCGTTTACCAGTGAGCCCCATGTGTTTGCCAACTTGGGCGATGGCACGTTCTCGCATTCGGGCTTCTTGGCCGTGCGCCAGGCGATTGCGGCTGGCGTGCCGATGACCTACAAGATTCTCTACAACGGTTTTGTCTCTATGACGGGCGGGCAGTCGGTGGAGACGGGCCTGTCGCCGCTGCAAATCCTGGCCGGTTTGGCAGCCGAAGGGGTGAAGAAAATGGCCGTGGTCACCGACGAGGTCGAGAAGTACCAGGGCATGGCCTTGCCGGCAGGTGTGCAGGTGTATGACCGCAGCGAGCTGGAGGCCGTGCAGCTGGAGTTTCGCCAGTACCCGAACGTGTCGGTGATTCTGTATGACCAGCCCTGTGCGACTGAGCGCAGGCGCCTGCGCAAGCGCGGCAAATGGGCTGATCCGAATCGGCGTAGCTTTATCAATCCAGCGGTGTGTGAAGGCTGTGGCGATTGTGGCAAGGTGTCCAATTGCATGTCGATTGAGCCGCTGGAGACCGAGCTGGGCCGCAAGCGCCGCATCAACCAAAGCAGTTGCAATAAGGACTTCACTTGCACCGAAGGTTTTTGCCCCAGCTTTGTCAGCGTTGAAGGGGCAGTCCTGAAAAAGCGTGCCAGCGGCCAGTCACCAGAGCGCGCGGCAACTGGCACGACGCTGGCCTGGCAGGGGGACGTGCCCGAGCCCCAGTGGCCTGTGCTGACCCAAACCCATAGCGTATTGATTGCTGGCATTGGCGGCACGGGTGTGGTGACGATTGGCCAGACGCTGGCGATGGCCGCCCATCTGGATGGGTTTTTCAGCTCCAACCTGGATGTTACCGGCCTGGCGCAAAAGTATGGGGCAGTGCATTCGCATGTGCGCTGGGCGCCTCAGCCACAGATGTTGCATGCCACGCGCATTGCCGCAGGCGAAGCCCAGTCCTTGATTGGCTGTGATTTACTGGTCGCATGCTCTGACGATTCGCTCGCGGCCATTGAGCCTGCGCATGGCGCAGCCGTGGTGTGCAGCGATTTGATTCCGACAGCAGCCTTTGCGCGCAACCCTGACTGGAGCGTCAATACTGCGCAATTGATGGATGAGCTGCGGGCACGTGTGGGCGAGCGTTTGCTGCTCTTAGAGGGCCAGCGCCTGGCGCAGGAATTGATGGGCGATCCGATCGCCGCCAATATGTTCATGCTGGGCGCTGCCTGGCAGCTAGGTCAAATCCCTTTGAGCTATGCCGCCATTGAGCGGGCGATTGAGCTCAATGGAGTGGCGATTGCGATGAACAAAGAAGCGTTTCTGTGGGGGCGCCGCGCCGCCGTGGATTTGCCGCAGGTCGAGCGATTGGCGAAGGCGCGCAGCCCAGCCAAAGTGTTGCAGTTCGTGCCGCGCAAGAACAAAAGCGCCCAAGAAATCATGGCCCATCGCCAACAGCATTTGCAAGAGTATGGCAAGCCCGCTTTGCAAACGCGTTATCTGGCCTTGTTGGAGCGTGTGCGCCTGGCTGAGCAGGCCGTCTCGGACCAAGGCCGTTTGACTGCCGCTGTTGCACATAACTACCACCGCGTACTGGCGGTGAAGGACGAGTGGGAGGTGGCACGTTTGTATGCCCACCCCGATTTTCAGCGCGCCTTGGAGGAGCAGTTTGAAAGCGGCTTTCGCCTGCAGTTTTACCTTGGATCGGGGCCGTTTGCGCGGCGTAATACAACCACCGGCGCCGTGCAAAAAAGCGCTGTCGGGGCCTGGATGATGCAGGTCTTTAAAACCTTGGCCAAATTGCGCGGTCTGCGTGGCACTTGGCTCGATCCGTTTCGCTGGAGTGCCGAGCGGGCACTGGAGCAGCGCTTGTTGCAGCAATACGAGCAAGACATAGAGCGCATTCTGGCCGAGCTGCACGCTGGCAATCTCGATCTGGCTGTGCAAATTGCGACCTTGCCAGAATCGGTTCGTGGTTACGGCCATGTCAAAGAGCGCCAAGCCGAACAAGCCGATGAAGCGCGGCGCCAGAAATGGCTGCTGTGGTCTGTGGCTCAGGAGCCGACAAGCAGCCCCACACCGCAGGCACAAAAACGCGCCTAAGCGCTGCCAACACCACCCTTGAGCCTGGTCGCAAGCGCAAACCTTTGGCTTGCTGGAGCGCCAGAATTGCCTTTGTAAGGATTGTGATGAAACCCAAAATAGCCATTGCGCTGCCCTTGCCCCAAGACCTGCTGTCAGACCTGCAAAGCTGGGCGCAGCCTATGCTTGCGCCATCTGACAGGGCCTGGCAGGCGGCCGAATGGCAGGCCTGCTTGGCGCAAGCCGATGCTGCACTGATCAGTGTTTTCACCAGCGTGCAGGCCGCCGATTTGAGCGCTGCACCCCACTTGCGCATGATTGCCAGCGTGGGCGTGGGCACCAACCACATGGACGTGGCTGCATGCCAGCGCGCTGGTGTGCAGTTGAGCAATACTCCGGGCGTGGTCGAGCATCCGACCGCTGACCATGCATTTGCATTGCTGTTGGGCGCAGCACGGCAATTGGCTGCTGCCGATGCCTTTATTCGGCAAGGCTTATGGCGCCAACCCATCGCCCCGCTATTGGGGCTGGATGTGCACCACCGCACACTGGGGATTGTGGGGTTGGGCGGTATTGGCCGGCAAATTGCGCGCCGTGCTGCCGGTTTTGATATGGAGGTGCTCTATACCCAGCGCACCCCTTTGAGCGCAGCGCAGCAAGCCGAATACGGCGCGCAATACCTGCCTTTGGATGAGCTGCTGGCCCGTGCTGACTTTGTGGTGTTGCAGCTGCCTTATAACGCCGATACCCACCACCTGATTGGGCGGCGCGAGCTGGCGTTGATGAAGCCCAGCGCCATTGTGATCAATACCGCGCGCGGCGGTGTTGTCGATGACTTGGCTCTGGCAGAGGCCTTGCAACAAGGGCGCATTGCGGGTGCGGGCTTGGATGTGTTTGAGGGCGAGCCGCAAATACCCCCCCAATTGCTGCAAGCGCCCAATCTGCTGCTGAGCCCCCATCTGGGCAGCGCCACAGCAGCCACACGCCGAGCAATGCTGGAGCTGGCAATCGAGAATCTGCAGGCCTATTTCAAGCAAGGTCGGTCACTGAATCCAGTGGTGAACAGGCTCTGAGCGCGCCCAGCAATAGGAAGCCGCTGGGAAGCCGCTGTACTGACTTGCGGTGAGTCTGTCTTGTGCCGCCCATGGAACTCGTGCTTTTCTCGTTGTTTCTATGAGTGCCTTTGGCGGCGCCTTGAAAAGCAGGTGGGGCTTGCGCCAGTTTTTTTGAAGACTGGGCACCTGCTTTGAGCTTATCGATCTTTGCCAGCCCCGAACGAGCTGGATGTTGGGGGTGTTAAACGTCAATCTATTGCGTATATTTTGTCCATTTGGTTCGCAAAATGGTGCACATTCGCAGCAGATGCGTGTATTCTCGCGGTGCAAAAAATTACCCCTGCAATCGACCCGTTTTGGTAAGAGGCCCGCATGTTTCAATGGACAAAAAAATCATCACAAGCACTGGACAATGGAGGTGTGATCGCTCCTGACGAGCGGCTGCCTTGGCCGCAAACTGGCATCATGGGCGTGCAGCATGTGGTGGCCATGTTTGGCTCGACCATTCTGGCGCCGATCTTGATGGGTTTTGACCCCAATATCGCCGTGTTGATGAGCGGCATTGGCACCTTGATCTTTTTCCTGATTACCGGCGGCAAAGTGCCCAGTTATCTGGGCTCGAGCTTTGCCTTTATTGCCGTCGTGGTGGCTGCCACCGGTTATGCAGGGCCGGGGCTCAATGCCAATATTGGCCCTGCCTTGGGCGGCATTATTGCGTGCGGGTTGATCTACACCTTGATTGGTTTTATTGTCAGCGCCATTGGCACGGATTGGATTGAGCGGCTGATGCCACCGGTGGTGACGGGCGCTATTGTGGCGGTGATCGGTTTGAATTTGGCGGCCATTCCGGTCAAGAACATGGCCAGCAACAACTTTGAAGCCTGGATGCAGGCGCTGACTTTTGTGTGCGTGGCCTTGGTAGCGGTGTTCACGCGGGGCATGGTGCAGCGTTTGCTGATTCTGATTGGCCTGATTGTGGCCTCGATATGCTATATCGCGTTGACCAATGGTCTGGGTTTGGGCAAACCCGTGGATTTCTCAGGCATTGCCAACGCCGCTTGGTTTGGCTTGCCAAGCTTCACGGCACCTGTGTTTGACAGCCGTGCCATGCTGCTGATTGCGCCGGTGGCGATTATTTTGGTGGCAGAGAACCTGGGCCATATCAAAGCGGTGACTGCAATGACTGGGCGCAATATTGACCAGTACATGGGCCGTGCGTTCATTGGTGACGGTGTGGCCACCATGGTCAGCGGCAGTGCCGGTGGTACTGGCGTGACCACCTATGCAGAGAACATTGGCGTGATGGCGGCCACCCGCATTTACTCCACCGCCATTTTCTTGGTGGCTGCCGTGGTGGCGGTATTGCTGGGCTTTTCGCCCAAGTTTGGTGAGGTCATCCGCGCCATTCCTGTGCCGGTCATGGGCGGCGTCTCGATTGTGGTATTTGGCTTGATCGCGATTGCTGGTGCAAAAATTTGGGTCGATAACAAGGTCGATTTTTCGCAAAACAAGAATCTGATTGTGGCCGCGATCACCTTGATCCTGGGCACTGGTGACTTCACACTGCATTTCGGTGGCTTTGCGATGGCAGGCATTGGTACTGCCACTTTTGGTGCGATCCTGTTGTATGCATTGCTCAATCGCAAAGCCTCAGACGGTACACCGAAGTAATGTGTCAAGGCGGCTCAATGACCCGCCTTTTTCTTTGCGATGTGGCAATGGCTTGAGGAGCGCCGGTGAGCAGCTCTACCTTGCTTTGGTGAATCTCCTAAGAGCCTGTTGACGATCTACTGACACCAATTGTGTAAGCAAATGCAATGTCGCAGCTGTGCATACAGGAGCGACTGCGCGCTTGAATCGCAATAGCGTGGCATCGAGGCGGAGAGGAATGCCTTGGGATTGTTGTCAAATTGTCATTTAATTGTTGAATTGCTGTCAGATTGCATCGCTATAAATCGCGTTTTCACTCACGCGATGGATAGCCACCATGTCATTTGAATTCTCCTCGTTGCAAACGACGCGCGCTTCGTTTGCGCAGCGCAGCGCATTGAAGTCTCGCGGCGCCATCAGTGCGCCTAGCTACCGGGCCGTTGCTTTGGCTGCTGCGCTGTGCATGGCGGGTGTCAGCCATGCTGCGCCTTCGGCGATTGCGCCTGGGCAGTTGGGTTTGGTTTCGGTGAACTCTACTGATCCTGATCCAATCTCTTTTGTGCTGATGTGCAATGCCAAAGCCGGCACGACCATCCACTTCACCGACAATGGTTGGACCAGCACAGGCGTATTCCGATCTGGTGAAGGCGTGGCCACTTGGACGGCGGCCAGAGATGTTGCCGCAGGTGAAGTGATTACGCTGCGCGCTGGCAACACCGGCTCGCCAGCCGTCGAGCCTGCCGATGCAGGCACAGTGACCGCGCCGAAGACATTCAATGTGGCTGGGAGCGATTCGGTGCTGGTCTACCAAGGCACGCTTGAGCAGCCCGCTTTCATCTTTGGTCTTAACCATGTGCCATCAGGTGCATGGGATGCCGATGCCAGCAGCTCCAATACCTCTTCATTGCCTGCAGCGCTGACCAATGGCCAATCAGCTGTTGCACTGCAACAGCGCAGTGGACAGCATGCGCAAGACTACACTGGTGCCTTGCGTACTGGCACAGCCGCTGAGTTGGTGGCGGCTATTGCCGACAAGAACAACTGGGCGTCGCGTCCAGGCGGTGACCCATCTCTTGCAGCAACTGCTTTGACAGTCACCAATGCCGCCGATTGCGCCGAGGAAGAGCAAACGACGCAGCCCAATGATCCAGACACGATCACGCGCATCTCCGCCATCCAAGGCACGGGTGCGGCTAGCCCCATGGATGGCAGTACCGTCAAGGTCTCAGCGGTGGTGACGGCGTTTGTGCCCGGCATCGGTGGTTTTGCCTTGCAAGAGGCCGATGCAGACCGCGATGGCAATCCCGCCACTTCAGAAGGTATTTTTGTTTATTACGGCAATACGCCTCCACAGGGGGTGAGTGCAGACTTGGTTGGCAAACGTGTCACGTTCAATGCGAAGGTTTCGGAGTACCGAGGCCAAACCCAGCTCAGCGGCATTGCCCAGTTGGTGATTGGCGAGCCAGAAGCACTGCCAACGCCTGAAACCATCACGCTGCCAGTGGCGAGTTCAGACGTCTGGGAGCAACGTGAAGGCATGGTGGTGCAGGTGTGCGGGGCGGATGCCCAGCCATTGGTGGTGACCGACAGTTATGAGCTTGGCCGTTATGGCAACATCGTTTTGAGCGCAGGCCAGCGCCAGGTCCAATTCACCGAGCATAGTGCGCCCAACCTTGAGAACAACAAGGCCTATTTGCAGCAGGTCAAGCTCAGCCGGATTATTTTGGACGATGGCATTTCGGCTCAGAATCCAGCCGAGCACCTGGGGCGCAATGGCGCGCTTTTGAGTGCATCCAATACCTTGCGCGGTGGCGATCAGACCTCTTGTATTACCGGTTTGCTGGACCAATTCACCGACAAGAACAAGGCGGTGCATGAAATTGACTACCGCATCCAGCCCACGCAAAAGGCGATGTTCACCGGTGCACAGCGGCCAACGGCAGCCGCATTGCAGCAAGCGGTGCAGGGTAGCAACCTCAAAGTGGCCAGCGTGAATGTGCTGAACTTTTTTGTCACGCTAGATCCTGCGACGTTCACGGTGCCTGGCACCAGCACCTCGCATGAAGGCCGTGGCGCAGAAGCCCGCATCAGCATTTCTGAGCAAGCATTCACTGACGAATACCAGCGTCAGCTGGACAAACTGGTCGAGCAGTTGCTGGCTTTGGATGCCGATATTTATGGCCTCAATGAAATCCAGAACGACGGCTTCGCTGCCAATGGCTCATTGGCGACTTTGGTGGCCGCGCTCAATGCCAAGGCAGGTGCTGGTACCTATGCGTATGCAGGTGCCAATGGCATCACCGATGGCGCGCGCGCGCTGCAAGCCTTGGGCACAGATGCCATTACGGTGGCCATCATCTACAACACCCAGCGTGTCGCACCGCAAGGCCAGGCAGTAGCGCCTGATGTGAGGCAATCACAATACAGTGCATTCACGGCTGCCCACGGCAACCGCGTGCCTGTTGCGCAAACCTTCCAGGTGTTGGCACTGGAGCAGGACGACCCAGATGCCTTGGTGACCGTGGCTGTGAACCACTTTAAATCCAAAGGCTCGGTGATCAATGGTGAGACTGACCAAGGTGATGGTCAGGGTGCCAACAATCCATCGCGGATGGTTGCTGCCCAGCAGCTCAGCGCATGGCTGGCCACGAACCCAACCGGGTTTGAGCAGGCGCACACAGTGCTGACCGGCGACTTTAACTCGTATAGCAAAGAAGATCCAATTCGCATTTTGGAGAGTGCAGGTTACCAACTGCAAAAACAAGACGGCGATGTGTACTCCTACTCCTTTGATGGCTTGTGGGGCTCGTTGGATCATATTTTCACCAGTGCCAGCCTGGCAGAGAAGATTGGTGGGGTTGTGGAGTGGTCCGTGAACGCGGAAGAGCCCACTGTGCTGGACTACAACTACAACTACAAGACACTTGAACAAACCACCAGCTACTACAGCGCTGACTACTACCGTGCCAGTGACCACAATCCAATCCTGGTCGGCTTGAAGCTGGGCCGTGGCGGTGTTGGGCCTGTGGAGCCAGAGCCGATTGCAGACTTCGAATTCGATGTGCCAGGTGCCAGCAATGGTGCGGTGCTCAGCGGCTCGCTGGCTGGCGGCGGTGGCAGCTGTGTGCCCGCCGAAGGTGGTGCGCCTGCTGCAGCCATGCCAAGCACTTGGCCAGCCAATGTGCAGTTCCCATACCAGTTGCTGGCCTGGGAGCTGGAGGGCTGTGCCACCGGCAGCAGTGTGACGGTGACTCTCAACCTGCCTGAGCCAGTGCCTGCGAATGCCAAGTACTGGAAGTACGGCCCAACGACTGACAACGAGACAGCGCATTGGTACACGATTCCTTTCACACAAACCGGTGAGCAACAAATCCAGTTCACGATCCAAGACGGTGGTTTGGGTGATAGCGATTTAGAAGCCAATGGCCGCATTGTCGATCCAGGTGGATTGGGTGTGCCTGCGGCTGTGGTGCCACCAACCGGCTCGCTGACGCCTGTGCCTGTGGATAGCCCATGGATGCTCGGTGCGTTGGGTGCTGTGCTGGCAGGTATTGGCGCAGCGAGAGCTCGCCGCCGCACACGCAACTAAGCCCCGACTTCGGCTGAGTACGCCAATCCCCCGCCAGCCATCGCGCTTGCGGGGGATTGGCTTTTGCGGCGCTTTGGTGCGGCATGAGTGGTACATGCTTGGCTGGACATACGCTTGGATCGTGCGCTTAGGTCGTGCGCGGATAGGGCTCCAAAGACAATTGTTCTCTTTGTGATGCTTCAAAGCCAATGCCAGGCCTGTCGTATGTTCCACGGCGATTGCGCTATTGGATCGCTGGTTTATGACAGGGCTGTCATACAACTTGCACGTGCTGTCAATACAAGGCTACTACAAATCGCATTTTCACCAACGCGATGGATAGCCACCATGTCTTATGAATATTCCCCCTTGCCACAGCAGCAGGCACTGTCTGCGTGGCGCAGGCCGCTCAAGCTATGCGCCTCAGTGGGCGTGCACACGTACCGAGCGCTTGGCTTGGTTGCAGCACTGTCTCTGGCAGGCCTGAGCCAAGCCGCTCCTTCGGCTGTGGCAGCCGCTCAGCTAGGGTTGGTGTCGATCAGCTCGGCAGGCACCAAACCGCTTTCTTTTGTGCTGCTGTGCCATGCCAAGGCCGGCACGCAGATCCAGTTCACCGACAACGGTTGGCTCAGCGCTGGCGGCTTTAGGTCAGGTGAAGGGGTGGTGACGTGGCTGGCGGCGCGTGATGTTGCTGCAGGCGAGGTGATCAGTTTCAACGCCGACGGCAATAGTCCCATAGTGGTCCCAGCCGATGCCGGTTCAGCAACGCAGGCGGGGCAGTTCAATATTGCGGCCGCAGGCGACTCGGTGATTGCCTACCAAGGCAGCAACACACAGCCAAAGCTGATTTTTGGCTTGAACTACGTGCCCTCCGGCGCTTGGGATGCGAATGCAATCAATAGCAATACATCGGCGCTGCCTGCAGGTTTGGTCAATGGCCAGACCGCCCTGGCATTGCGCAACCAACAGGCGGCGCAAGACTACACCGGTTTGACCAATGGCACTGCCGAGCAGCTGATGGCGGCGATTGCCACGCAGAGCAACTGGACTGGGCGTGCCGCAACAAGCCCCTCTCGCGCTCCTGCCGCTTTGGTGGTCAGCAATGCGCCCGATTGTGCCGATCTGGACGACGGCACAGGCAACCCACCACCGTTGGATCCAGAGACCATCACGCGCATTTCAGCGATTCAAGGCGGCGCTGCCACCAGTCCTTTGCTGAACCAAACCGTCAAGGTATCTGCGATTGCTACGGCCTTCTTGCCTGGCATGAGTGGCTTTGCCTTGCAGGAGGCAGAGCGCGATGCCAATGCCCAGACCTCTGAAGGTATTTTCATTTATTACGGCAATGCACTCCCGCCTGGCGTGGATGCCCAAATGGTTGGCAAGCGGGTGACGCTGATTGGCACGGTGACAGAGTTCAGAGGACAAACGCAGTTGAGCAATATCCGGCAGGTCGAGATTGGCGCAGCAGAAACCTTGCCTACACCTGAAACCATTACGCTGCCGGTGGCGAGTGAAAATGTCTGGGCACGCCGTGAAGGCATGGTGGTCGAGGTATGCGCGGCCAATGAACAGCCATTGGTGGTAACCGATACCTACTCGTTGGGCCGCTATGGCAACATCGTGCTCAGCGCTGACCAGCGCCAGACGCAATTCACTGAGCACAACGCGCCTAGCGTGGAGCTCAATCGGGCGTACTTGCAGCAAGTCAAGCTCAACCGCATTATTTTGGATGATGGCATTTCTGCACAAAATCCAGCCTATCACTTAGGCCGCAATGGAGAGCCGCTGAGCGCATCGAATTCCTTGCGCGCTGGCGACCAGACAAGGTGTATCACCGGTTTGCTAGACCAGTTTCAGGACAACCGAGCCGAGCATGAAATTGACTACCGCATTCAGCCCACGCAAACGCCCATCTTCACTGGCAGCGAGCGGCCTACGGCAGCTGCCTTGCAACAAGCCATGCAAGGCAGCACGCTCACGGTCGCTAGCGTGAACGTGTTGAACTTTTTTGTGACGAGAAGCAATGCCACGTTCACGGTGCCCGGCACCAACATCTCGCATCAGGGGCGTGGCGCTGATGCCAGTGTCACCATCGAAGGACAAACCTTTACCGATGAATACCAGAGGCAGCTAGATAAATTGGTGGCGCAGTTGTTGGCGATCGACGCGGATGTCTATGGTCTCAATGAAATTCAGAACGATGGTTTTGACGCCAATGGCTCGCTGGCTACGCTGGTGGCCGCGCTCAATGAAAAAGCAGGCACTGGGGTGTATGCCTATGTAGGAGCCAATGGTGTCACCGATGGTGTGCGTGCCTTGCAAGCCCTGGGCACCGATGCCATTGCCGTAGCCCTCATCTACAACACGCAGCGCGTGGCTCCCCAAGGGCAAGCCGTTGCCCCTGATGTGAGCAAGCCTGAGAATAATGCGTTCACTGCGGCGCATGGCAGCCGCGTACCGGTGGCGCAAACCTTCAGAATTTTGGCATTGGAGGAAGACGATCCAGATGCCCTGGTGACTGTGGCTGTTAACCACTTTAAATCCAAAGGCTCGATCATCAATGGTGAACGAGATCAGGGGGATGGCCAAGGCGCTAATAATCCATCGCGGATGCTCGCAGCCCAGCAGCTCAGTGCATGGTTGGCGTCAAACCCCACCGGCTTTGCGCAAGCGCATACGGTGCTGACGGGGGACTTTAACTCCTATAGCCAAGAAGATCCGATTCGCATTTTGGAGACTGCAGGCTACCAGCTGCAAAAACAAGGCGGTGACTCGTATTCGTACTCCTTTGCCGGTTTATGGGGTTCACTGGACCATATTTTGACCAGCGCAAGCTTGGAGGACAAAATTGGCGTGGTGCTGGAGTGGGCCGTCAATGCTGAAGAGCCTACATTGCTGGATTACAACTACAACTTCAAAACCTTGGCACAAGCGAGCGGCTATTACTTGCCTGATTTTTACCGTGCCAGTGACCACAACCCGGTCTTGGTGGGCTTTAATTTGGGGAGTGACGACACATCGCCGATAGAGCCCGAACCCGAGCCGATTGCAGATTTTGAGTTCGAGCTGCCAGGCTCTGACTCGCGCCAGGTGCTCAGCGGCTCTTTGGCTGGAGGTGGTGGAACCTGTACGCTAGCGACCGGTGGTGCTCCAGCTATGGTGGCGCCAGTGACGTCACCGGCCAACGTGCAGTTTCCTTACCAGTTGCTGCAATGGGCGGTGGAGGAATGTGCTGTGGGAAGCTCGGTCACAGTGACCTTGAACTTGCCAGGGCCAGTGCCTGCCAATGCCCAATACTGGAAGTGGGGCCCAACCGCAGGCAACCAGACTGCGCATTGGTACACCATTCCGTTCACACGCACCGGCGCACAACAGATCCAGTTCCAGATTCAAGATGGTGGCTTGGGCGACAGCGATTTGGAGGCCAATGGCCGCATTGTTGATCCAGGCGGTTTGGGGGTGCCGACTGCGCTGACACCGCCGATAGGCAATCTGACTCCAGTGCCAGTAGACGGTGTTTGGATGCTTGGCTTATTGGCCGCATTGATGGCCATTGCGGGCGCTTTGGGCGTGCGGCGCAAAGCAAGGGCGTAATTGCCCCATATCCAACAGGCTCTAAGAGCGGCTCACACCACCTTTGATACGGTTGCTATACAACCTGGTCGTATCTGTTGTACTGGTGTGGCATCGTGAAAAAAAAGCAGCAGCAGCCGATGGTGCTGCTGCTTTTTGATGTGAATTTAGCAATGGTTCTTGGCGTTTTAGCGATCAAAGCGCGGATCAAAGCTCGCCAGCACTTCTTCTTCAGTTGGCGGTTTCTGGGCATGCAAGTATTGGTAGATGTCGCGAATCAAGGTTTCGCAGCCTTCTCGCGCCAGCGCTGAAATCTCATACACCGGATCTTTCCATTTCAGGCCCTTGATCATGCGTTTGCGAATGTCCTTGCGCTGCTCTTCGTCTAGTACGTCAATTTTGTTGAGTACCAGCCAGCGTGGTTTGCCATGCAATTCATCGTCGTATTTGCGCAGCTCTTCAATGATGGCTTTGGCTTGTGCGACAGGGTCAATGCTGTCATCAAATGGCGCGACGTCGACAATATGCAGCAATAAACCTGTGCGCTGCAGGTGGCGCAGGAACTGGTGGCCCAGTCCAGCACCTTCGGAGGCACCTTCAATCAAGCCGGGAATATCGGCGACTACAAAACTTTGCTCTGGACCCACGCGCACCACGCCCAGGTTGGGGTGCAAGGTGGTGAACGGGTAGTCGGCCACTTTGGGGCGCGCGTTTGAGACGGCCGTGATAAAGGTCGATTTACCCGCATTGGGCATGCCTAGCAACCCTACATCGGCCAAGACTTTCAATTCCAGCTTCAGGCTGAAACGATCACCTTCGCGGCCCATGGTTTTCTGCCGTGGCGCGCGGTTGGTCGAGCTTTTGTAATGCATATTGCCAAAGCCGCCGTCGCCGCCTTTGGCCAGAATCACTTGCTCACCCGGTGTGAGCAGCTCCATCATGACCTCATCGGTGTCTGCATTGATGATGATGGTGCCAACAGGCATGCGCAGCACCAAGTCATCACCAGCAGCGCCAAACATGTCTGAGCCCATGCCGTGCTGGCCGCGCTTGGCTTCATGGCGCCGCGCATAGCGGTAGTCGACCAAGGTGTTGAGGTTGGTGTCAGCCACTACATAAATATGGCCGCCACGGCCTCCATCGCCCCCATCGGGGCCGCCGTATTCCTTGTATTTCTCGTGTCTGAACGAGGCGCAGCCGTTGCCGCCGTCGCCTGCTGCGACATCAATATATGCTTCGTCGACAAACTTCATAATGACTGTCCTTGTATCAAACCTGTGTTGCACAAGCGCTGCAATAGGCAGTGCTTGGCATGACGCAAACAAAAAGCCCCGCAAGCGGGGCTTTTATTCACAGATTGCCATGTGCTCTGCCTGAATTAGGCAGAAGTCACTTCAACCGTGTGCTTGTTCAAAGCGCCTTTGTTGCGGAACACCACGTGACCGTCTACCAAAGCGTAGAGAGTGTGGTCTTTACCGATACCGACGTTAGAGCCAGCGTGCATACGTGTGCCACGTTGGCGCACGATGATGGAGCCTGCGCTTACCAGTTCGCCACCGTAGGCTTTCACGCCCAGCATTTTTGGCTTGGAATCACGTCCGTTGCGCGTAGAGCCGCCGCCTTTTTTCTGTGCCATTTTAAAACCTTTCGTGCTGCTGCATTAAGCAGCGATATCGCCGATTTGCAGCTCAGTGTAGCGCTGGCGATGGCCTTGGTGTTTCACGTAATGCTTACGACGACGCAGCTTGAAGATGCGCACTTTGTCGTGCTTGCCATGAGAGACCACAGTTGCCTTGACGCTGGCACCGGAAACCAAAGGCGTGCCAATTTTCAGATCAGCGCCACTGCCGATGGCAAGCACTTGATCCAGCACGATTTCCTGGCCTACGTCCGCAGCAATCTGTTCTACTTTAATTTTTTCGCCAGCAGCAACACGGTATTGTTTGCCACCAGTTTTTACGACTGCGTACATTGAAATTACCTTTTGAGAAAACGCTTTTGCAGATTGGCGCCATGAGTGGCGCCTTCAGCCAAAAGCTATACTGATTCGCAGCCAGTTGATGGTCGCATTGCTGCAGCCCATCAGCCAGCCTTCTTACCCTTAAGATTTGATAGCAGCGCCCCGATTCAAAGCGCACCAAAAGTTTGCACCTCTGTAGCCCGCATCAAGTAAGCTGCACCAAATTGCCTTTTGGAAAAGAGCGAACCGCGCATTATAGCCAAATACCAGAAAAATGCAAATTGGCTGTGCATGGGTCTGGTCTTTTGCGATGCAGCACAATCAGAACCATGATCTCTTCTACTACGACTTCAAATGCCGCCAGCGCTGCTGCGCTGAGGCCGCCTCAAATGCCTGCACAGGCACAGGCCATGGTGGATTTTTGGCTCGCTGCAGGGCCAGAGAAATGGTTTAGCAAGGACGAACAATTCGATGCGTTGCTGCGTGAGTCGTTCTGGGAGGCGCATTTTGCTGCGGCTCGCCGCGAATATGACGACTGGTTGCAGCAGCCCTTGTCCGCGCTGGCGCTGATTTTGTTGCTGGACCAGTACCCACGCAACAGCTTTCGCGACACGGCCCATATGTTCGCGACCGATGCCTTGGCGCTGCACTACGCGCACCTGGCCCTGGAGGCAGGTTTAGACCAGCAGGTGCAAGCGCCATTGCGGCTGTTCTTTTATTTGCCCTTGATGCACGCAGAAAATCTGCCAGACCAAGAGCACTGTGTCGCGCTATGCGAAAAGCTGCAAAGCAATTCGCTCGCCTTTGCGATTGAGCACCGCGACATCATTGCGCAGTTTGGCCGCTTTCCCCATCGCAATCCACAGTTGCTGCGCACCACTACCGCGCAGGAGCAGGCTTATCTTGATGCTGGCGGCTTTGCTGGCTAAGTAACAGTCAATTCGTATTTGTCGGGCGTGTCGCAAGCCGCTTCTGTAGAATGGCGCCTTCGAGCGGGCTGTCTTGGTTGATCCCACCTGGCTGTAGGGGATGCGCATGCTGGCCGCCAGTCGTGTTGGCCAGTGGCTGTCTGCCATGTCTGCGTGCCTTCCCAATAAATGCCTGAATAGGCGCGTGCGGCCGCAAGTGCGGGCGCAAGTTGATATCCCTCACCTATGACTATTGACTCATCCCAGCCGGATGGTGCCCGCTCTTTGGTGCAAATCAACCGGCTTCATTTTGGTTACGGCGACAGGCCTATATTGCGCGACGTGTCGCTGCAAATTCCGCTTGGCAAAGTGACCGCGATCATGGGGGCATCGGGTGGTGGTAAAACCACGTTGCTGCGCTTGATCAGTGGGCAAAATAGGCCGGCGCCAGGCACGGTGCTATTTGATGGCGTCGATGTTGGGGCGCAAAACACCAAAGGCCTGTATGCGCTGCGCAGGCGTATGGGCATGCTGTTCCAGTTCGGTGCTTTGTTTACCGATATGACGGTGTTTGAGAACGTTGCTTTCCCACTACGCGAACACAGCAGTTTGCCGGAAGATTTGCTGCGCTCCATCGTCTTGATGAAACTCAATGCAGTGGGCTTGCGCGGGGCCAGGGATTTGCTGCCCAGCGAGATCTCGGGCGGCATGGCCAGGCGCGTCGCGCTGGCGCGGGCGATTGCTTTGGATCCTGAATTGATCATGTATGACGAGCCATTTGCCGGGCTGGATCCGATTGCCTTAGGCACGACCGCGCGTCTGATTCGCCGCCTCAACGATGCGTTGGGCACGACCAGTGTGCTGGTTTCGCACGATCTGGATGAGACGTTCTCGATTGCCGACCATGTGGTGATTTTGGCCAATGGCGCCATTGCCGAACAGGGCACGCCCGAGCAGATTCGCCACAGCCAAGATCCACTGGTGCAGCAGTTTGTGCAAGGTGCGTTCGATGGCCCGGTGAAATTCCATTACCCCGGTCAGTCCTTGGCACAAGATTTCTTGTCAGAGGCGCCACATAACAGGAGGCATTCCGCATGAAGTGGTGGCATCCCTCAGAGGTCGGTTTTCGCACGCGCCAGTTGATGGCCAGCTGGGGCATGGGCACGCGTTTGTTTGCGCTGCTGTGCTTTCCGGGTGTGTTGTCGCTCAAGCGCTTCTCGCTGGTGGTGGATCAAATCTATTTCCTGGGCAATCGCTCGCTGAGTTTGATTGCCGTATCTGGCTTGTTTGTGGGCCTGGTGCTGAGCTTGCAGGGGTTTTATATCTTGCAGCGCTTTGGCTCAGCGGAAATGCTGGGGCTGATGGTGACCCTCAGCCTGATTCGTGAGCTGGGGCCTGTGGTTGCTGCGCTGTTGTTTGCCGGGCGGGCAGGGACTTCATTGACCGCTGAGATTGGTTTGATGCGTGCAGGCGAGCAGCTCAGCGCGATGGAGATGATGGCGGTCAACCCCGTGCAGCGTATTTTGGCGCCGCGTTTTTGGGCGGGCGTGATTGTGATGCCGATTTTGGCGGCGATTTTCAATGCAGTGGGCATCATCGGCGGCTGGCTGGTCGGGGTGGTGATGCTGGGCGTAGATGCCGGTGCCTTTTGGAGTCAGATGCAATCGGGCGTGGACTTGGTGGCCGATGTTGGCAATGGCTTTATTAAAAGTATCGTGTTTGGAGTCGCCGTGACCTTCATCGCGCTGCTGCAAGGCTATGTGGCCAAACCCACTCCGGAAGGGGTGTCGCAGGCCACAACCCGCACTGTGGTGATTGCCTCGCTGAGTGTATTGGCGCTGGACTTCTTGCTCACCGCGGTGATGTTTACCATTTGATGCGGCTGACAGTGATACAGCTTGCTTTTGAACAAGTAGGGAATTATTAAAATGCAACGATCAAAACTAGACATCTGGGTCGGCTTTTTTGTCATTATTGGGTTTGCCGCGCTGACTTTTTTGGCGCTGCAGGCGGCCAATTTGCTGCAAACCAACTGGCGCACCAATACCTACCAGGTCTCAGCCTACTTCGATAATATTGGCGGACTCAAGCCTCGTGCCGCAGTGCGCAGCAGCGGTGTGGTGGTCGGGCGTGTGCAGTCCATCACCTACGACGACCATGTCTACCGCGCCAAAGTGGTGTTGGATTTGGATGATCAATATGCTTTCTCCAAAGACAGTGCATTGAAAATCCTCACCAGTGGCTTGCTGGGAGATCAGTATGTGGGTTTGGAGCCTGGCTACGAAGATGAGAACTTGGCTCAAGGCGATACCATCTCTGCGACCCAGTCAGCAATTGTGTTGGAGAACTTGATCTCGGCGTTCATGTTCAGCCAAGCCTCGAATGACTCCAAGGCCAATTCGGAAGCCGGTGCTGAAGCTGACCACAATGCAGGCAATGATGGCCGTATCGATTAATACGCGTACCGGGCAGATGGTTGCTCCTTGGTGTGTTGCGGTACTAAGAACTTGAGAGATGCTTGAGATGATGCATATGACTATCCAATCGCCCACTTTGAACACCGCTACTAGCCCAGCAGCCCCTGCTTTGGGGCGCCGCTTGCTACAGCATGGCGCCGCTACTGTGTCAGCTGTTGTACTGCTGGCAGCTTGCTCCACGACTGGCTCGCAGCAGGGCTATGGCCAGTCACCACAAGATCCATATGAGTCCTTTAACCGAAGCATCTACAGCTTCAATATGGCGCTGGATCGCAACATCATGCAGCCGATTGCCCGTGGCTACCAAGATGTGGTGCCTTCGCCTGCCAGAACCGGGGTGAGCAACTTCTTTGGTAACCTCGGTGATGTCTGGTCATTGGTCAACAACAGCTTGCAGCTCAAGGGTGAGGCTGCGATGAGCAGCTTTTTCCGTGTGGCAGTGAACTCGACCTTTGGCTTGGGCGGCTTGCTCGATGTAGCCACCGAGATGCGCCTGGAGCGCTATAAGACAGACTTCGGTCTGACTTTGGGGCATTGGGGGGTGGCGACTGGCCCGTACTTGATGCTGCCGTTCTTAGGCCCATCGACTGTGCGTGATACGGTGGCTTGGCCGGTCGATTACTACGGCAACCCATTGGCGCAACTGCACCCTGACAGCCATCGTTATGCTTTGACGGGGCTGCGCGTGATTGACTCGCGCGCCAATTTGCTAGGCACGACCGACTTGCTTGAGAGTGCTGCGCTCGATCCGTACATCATGATGCGCGATTTCTACCTGGCCCAGCGCAAAGCCCTGGACTCTGATGACGATGGCGGCATGCTGGATGACGATTACTATGATGAAGAAGAAGCGCTGGAAGATCTTGAGGCTGGCCGTATTCCGGATGAGCCGGAGGATGCACCAGCCGCTGAGGCTCCCCAGCCTGCCATTGGCAAATGATGTTGGTAGCTCGTTTTGCCGAGCTGGTTGAGGGAACTAACTGGCTGATGAATGATTCCTATAACGTTCAACAGTCTTGCATGCCGCCACACCGTGGCGGCTAGAAATTGGGGAAATTGCACGATGTTTATACAAAAAATGAACCGATGGTTGGCTGCTGCTGCGTTGAGTGGCTGTGCATTTGTGATGGCCATGCCTGGCTTGGCGCAAGCCCAGGATATGGCGCCAAACGAGTTGGTCGAGAAAGTGACCAGCGATGTGCTCAAGGAAATCCATGACAATAGCGGCGTGCGCTCGGGCAACCTGAATGCCGCACGCGAGGCTGTTGACCGCCTGGTCATGCCGCACATCAACTTTCCACGCATGACAGCAGCAGCTGTGGGTCCGGCTTGGCGCAACGCCACGCAGGAGCAACGCACGCAAGTGATCAATGAGTTCAAAGCCATGCTGATCCGCACTTATGCCGGCTCATTGGACCAGATTGGTGATTTGAAAGTGGTGGTGCTGCCGATGCGCGCACAAACTGACGAAAACGACGTCTTGGTGCGCACGGAAGTGCGTGGTGGCGATCAGCCGATCAAGCTCGATTACCGTCTTCAGCGCACGCCAGGCCAAGGCCATGGCTGGAAGGTCTATAACGTCAATGTGATGGGTGCCTGGATTGTGGATTCGTACCGCTCGCAATTCCAATCAATCGTCAACTCCAAAGGGATTGAAGGTTTGATTGACGCCTTGAAAAAGGGTGACGTGAAGTAATTCAGGCGCAGCAGGAGCGTGGCCTAGAGGGCATGGCAGGCTGTGCGTGTATTTGCCCTTTGTGCAGCGTTATCCGCTACGATATCAGTTCATTGGATTCCATTCAAAACGATATGCTCAATTTGCAATTGCCAGTTCGGTTGACGCGTGATGAGGTAGTGGGCTGGGTCCGAGACATTGAGCCCTTACTGAAACAAGCCAAAGCCTCGGGCGAGACAGTCGCCGTAGATGCCTCAGCCTTGAAGCAGTTTGACTCTTCTGCGCTGGCCGCATTGCTGGCCGTGCATCGTGAAACGCAAAGCCTGGGGGTCGCTTTTGCCGGTGTACAAGGCATGTCGGTGACATTGCAGTCGCTGGCCCAGGTCTACGGCATTGATGAATTGCTGCCGCAAGTGCCAGAGCCAGAGCAATAAGCACTCGCTGTCACCGATCTTCAGAGCGCTTTCAAAACGCCTGCACAGCCAATTCTGTGCAGGCGTTTTTTCATATCAATACCAAGTTGTCGCGGTGAACCATCTCGGGCTCTGCGACATAGCCCAAAATCGACTCAATGGCATCGGAGGATTGGCGGCAGAGCTTGCGCGCTTCCTGGTCGTTGTAGTTGGCTAGGCCGCGTGCAATCTGGTGGCCCGATGGGTCCTCAATCGCTATCACCTCGCCGCGTGTGAAGCTGCCTTTCACCTCGGTCATGCCAACGGGCAGCAGGCTTTTTCCTTCGGATTTGATTTTTTTGGCCGCGCCAGCATCCAGCACGACAGAGCCATGCAATTGCAGGTGGTCGGCGATCCATTGCTTGCGCGCTTGCAGCTTGTGCATTGGCGCATACAGCAAGGAGCCAATGTTTTGCTCACCGGACATCAGACGCGGCAAGATATCGGGCTCCCGACCCCAGGCAATGATGGTTGAGGCGCCAGAGCGGGCAGCGCGCTTGGCGGCGATGATCTTGGTCAGCATGCCTCCAGTGCCAATGCTCGAGCCTGCGCCACCGGCCATGGCTTCGAGTGCCTCGTCGCCGGCTTGGGCCAGGTGGACCTTCGTGGCATCGGGATTTTTGCGCGGATCTGCGGTGTAGAAACCATTCTGGTCGGTCAGAATGATCAGCAAATCGGCCACGACCAGATTGGCGACCAAGGCGCCTAGCGTGTCGTTGTCACCAAAGCGAATCTCGTCGTTGACGACGGTGTCGTTTTCGTTGATGACCGGCACAATGCCGCGCTTGAGTAAAGTGAGCAAGGTGATGCGGGCATTCAAATAACGCTCGCGATCGGCCAAGTCGGCATGCGTTAGCAGCACTTGGGCGCTGCCCAACTGGTAGTGGCGCAGCATGGATTCGTACATTTGCACCAGGCCCATTTGGCCGACGGCAGCTGCCGCTTGCAGCTCATGCAGCTCTTTGGGGCGTTTGCTCAGGCCCATGCGCTTCATGCCTTCGGCAATCGCGCCGGAGGAGACCATGATCACCTCGCGCTTGCCTTGGCCCTGTGCATCGCCATGCACAATCTGGCTGAGTTGGCGCGACCATTCGCTAATGGCCTCGGCGTCGAGCCCCTGGCCTTGGTTGGTGACAAGGCTAGAGCCGACTTTGACGACAATGCGCTTGGCGCGGCGCACACTGTCCCAAGGAGAAATATCAGTAGAGTCGGCGTTAACCATATACACGTACAAATCGATGAAACCACAAATTGTGGCATAAGAACGTGTTTTCGATCTTTTTGCAGTCGCGCAAGGCACAAAAAAGAGGCAGTGCAAGGCGCCTGCTGCAGCTCATACGTCTGTATGAGCAAAACGGGCAACGCCGCAATGCGTTTTTTTGTGCCTTGCCCTCTGGGTTGGAGCCCAAAAGGCACGCTGCTTTGTTAAAAATCCTCGTCGGGCAGCTAGCCCGATNTCGGGCAGCTAGCCCGATGGCGGTTTTTGCCGCGCATCGTATCCTTTTGGACTCCAACGCGGTCTGTAAAAAGATCGTAAACACGTTCTAAAGCGCGCAGGATGGTGGCGTCAATCTCAATACATGGAAAGGTGAGGCGGGTGACAACACAGCAAGAGTGGCAAGGCCATACGAGTGCATGGACGCGGCGCCAAACCATGCAGCGCATGGGCGCAGGGCTATTGGCTGCCTGCGGATTATGGGCCTTGAGCGCTTGTTCAGAGCGCGCCTTGGTGGCCCAGCCTGTGCCAGCCGGGGCGACGGTGTTGGCTTTGGGCGATTCACTGACCCAAGGCGTGGGGGCTGCAGCTGCGCAGGATTTTCCAAGCCTGCTGGCTGACAGCACGGGCTGGCATGTGGTCAATGCGGGCGTTTCGGGCGATACCTCGGCCCAGGCCTTGGCGCGTTTGCCCAGCTTATTGGCGCAGTACCAGCCCGAATTGGTCATTGTGGGCATTGGTGGCAATGATTTTTTGCGCAGGCAGTCGACACAAGCGACCAAGGCCAATGTGGAGGCGATCGTGCGCGCTTGCTTGGATGCCAAGGCCCAGGTGCTGTTGGTCGGCGTGCCGGAGGTGAACCTGCTGGCATCGACCGGCTGGCTCAAAGACCACGCGATGTATGCCGAGCTTGCTCAGCAGTTGGGAGTGCCTTTGCTCGCGGGCGCCTGGTCTGAGGTATTGGCGCAGGAGCGGCTGCGCTCAGACCAAGTCCATGCGAATGCCCAAGGTTATGCCGAGTTTGCGCAACTGCTGCAGGCGCGCTTGCGACAAGTGGGCCTGCTGGCTTAAAAGGCTGTTCACAATTTCGACGCAGACCGTGTTGGAGCCCAAAAAGAGACGTTGCGGGGCAAAACGGCAGTTGGGCTACCTGCCCGGCGAGGATTTTTAACAAAGCAATGTGTCTTTGGGGTCTAGCCCGAAGGGCAAGGCACAAAAAAGCGCATTGCAGCGTTGCCCGTTTGGCGCATGCAGATGCATGGGCTGCATCTGTTTTTTGCGCAGACTGCATTGGCGTTTCTGTGGATGTGAGGCGCACCAGTGGCCTCAGGCGGGCTGTTTGTGCGGGCAGGATCAAAGTAAAGACGCATTGCCTGTGCAGTTTTGTCTGCGCAGGCAGCCGCTCATGGGACAATCGCTGCCCATGAGCCCACAGCAGTATGTCCAACAAAAAGCCGCAGAATCTGGCAGCAGCTTTTATTATGCCTTTCGGTTTTTGCCGCAAGAGCGCCGTGATGCCATTACGGCGTTTTATGTCTTTTGCCGTGAAGTCGATGATGTGGTTGACGAGGTCAGCGATCTGGGCGTGGCCTCGACCAAGCTGGCTTGGTGGCGCAGTGAGGTCACAAAAGCTTACGCAGGCCAAGCCTCGCACCCAGTCATGCAGGCTTTGATGCCTGCTACCGGACCTTTTGGCATTGAAGCCAAGCAATTGCTGGCAGTGATTGAAGGCTGCGAGATGGACTTGCAGCAAACCCGTTACCTGGATTTTGTCGCCTTGCAGCGTTACTGCCATTTGGTTGCGGGCGTGGTGGGGGAGGTCTCGGCGCAGATCTTTGGCCAAAGCCAGCCGCAAACCAGCCAGTACGCCCAGACCCTGGGGTTGGCGTTTCAGCTCACCAACATCATTCGCGATGTGGGCGAAGATGCGCTGCGCGGACGGATCTACCTGCCGGTCAACGAATTGCAGCAATTCAACGTCAAGGCCCACGAAATCACCAAACGCGAGTATTCAGACCGCTTTGTCGCGCTGATGCGATTCCAGGCCGAACGCGCTCACCGCTTGTATGACCAAGCTTTGCAATTGCTGCCCGAGCAGGATTTGCGCAGCCAAAAACCCGGTTTGATGATGGCCAGCATCTACCGCACCTTGCTGCGCGAGATCGAGCGCAGCAACTTCCAGGTGTTGCACCAACGCATCCAGCTGACGCCACTGCGCAAACTTTGGCTGGCTTGGCAAGTGCAGGCGCTTGGTCGCATCCCACGCTGACCCAGGCTGGCATGAGTCCAACGCGCGCTGCTCCTCAAGTGGCCATCATTGGTGCAGGCTGGGCTGGACTGGCCGCAGCCGTTGCGGCCACGCAGGCCGGCATGCGTGTGAGCCTGTACGAGGCCGCCCGCGAGCCAGGCGGGCGGGCCCGTAACGTGCCTGTCAAGGTCAGATCGGGCGCTGCATTGGCCCAGGGTTTGAGTCTGGACAATGGCCAGCACATTCTGATTGGGGCTTATCGCGCCTCATTGGACCTGATGCGCACCGTGGGCGCAGATCCCAGTGCCTGTTTACAGCGAGTGCCTTTGGATTTGAGAGATGCAGCGGGCAATGGTTTGGCTTTGCCTGACTGGCCGGCTGCGCTGCAACCCTTGGCGGGAGCCTGGGCCATTATGAGCGCCCGAGGCTGGCGCTGGCAGACGCGCTGGGCGTTGCTGCGCGCTCTGCGACAGTGGCAGCGCCAAGGCTTCCAGGCGCCCAGCAGCATGACGGTGACACAGCTGTGCCAGCAACTGCCAGAGGAGCTGGTGCAGCAATGGGTCGATCCCTTGTGCGTGGCTGCTTTGAATACCCCGATTGAGCAAGCCAGCGCGCAGGTATTTTTACGCGTGCTGCAAGACAGCTTGGCTGGTGCGCCGGGCAGTGCCGACATGTTGCTGCCTGCCAAACCTTTGGGTGATGTGCTGGCGCAGCCGGCCTGGCAGTGGCTGCAGCAGCGTGGCGCCCAATTGGTATTGGGGCAGCGGATCGACCGCTTGGAGCCGGTGGCACCCGAGCGGGTCGGAGGATCGGCCGCGGCCTGGCAGCTCCAAGGCCAGTGCTTTGATGCCGTGCTGCTGGCCTGTCCTGCTTGGGAGGCGGTGCGCTTGTTGTCACGCTTGGCGCAGGCAGAGGGTGGTGCATTGGTTGGCGCTGCTGCCAGCCAGCCAGTCTCAGTGGACTTGCCGCAAGCGGCCTCTATAGAGGCCTGGTTGAGCCGCGCCCAGCAGCTTGAATACGAGGCCATTGGTACAGTGTTTCTGCAGTCTTTGCAGCCAGCCGATCAGCCACCGCTGCCCAAGGCGATGTTGGCCGTTGGCGATGGGCCAGCGCAGTTTGTGTTTGACCGCCAGCGCTTGACTGGCGATGCGGGGGTCACGGCCTGGGTGGCCAGTACCATGGCCGGTGACAAGGCTGCGCTTAGCCAGGCTGTCCTGCAGCAAGCCGAGCGCCTGCAAGCGCGCTTACAAGCCCAGGGGGCCGGCAGCACATCGGCTGGCTTTGAACATGTGGCCACGATTGTTGAAAAGCGCGCAACCTTTCGCTGCATAGCCGGCGTACAGCGTCCCGCCATGGCAATAGATGCGGCATGGCCTACCTTACTGGCCTGTGGTGACTATATTGACGGCCCATACCCGGCCACGCTGGAGGCTGCGGTGCTCAGTGGCCAAGAGGCAGTGCTGCAGTTGCAGCAGGTGTTTACCAAAGCGGCTCAGCAGGGCTGAGCTTGGGTGCTGCGTTGCGAATTAAAGTATTTGCTGCATGCACTGCATGAGCGCGCCGATAGAATAGGACCCCATGCAATCCAATATCAAAATTTTGTTGTCGCTGGTCGTTGCCGTGGCTTTGCTGATGGTGGGCTACTCCAACCGTGGCTGGGGCGGCTTTATGCTGGTGCTCGGTGCCATTGTATTTGTGGTGTTGCTGTATTTGACGCGTGTGATGAAGGTGCTCAAAGCCGCATCGACCGCTCCCAAAGGCCTCATTTCAAGCGCAGTCATGATCAATTCCCGCCTCAAAGAAGGCATGAGTTTGTTGCAAGTTGTGCAGATGACGCGCTCAATCAGTGAACCCCAAGGTGACTTGAATGCCCGCGAAGTTTGCCATCGTTGGACCGATCCGGGCGGCGCATGGGTTGATGCGATTTTTGTCGACGGCAAGCTCAAGCAGTGGCAGATGGGCCGTCCAGAGAGCACGGAAGCAACACAATCTAACAGCTAACGCCAGAAATATGTAACTTGCCATGCCCAGAGGTGGATAATTGCCCGTTTGCACCATCGGTTTACCATTTTTATTGATGCGTCAACCCGATCCTGTTGGCGTGCATTAGAGTACGGCCTTCACTACATTCATAAGCATTCCTTCGCGTGCCTTCTTCTTTCGAACACCCTCAAACAGCGCCTGAGCCTGCGCACGGCGCCAGTGCGGCAGCGCCGCGCCTGACTGTGGCGATTTTGGCGTTCAATGAAGAGCGCTGGATTGCCCAGTGCATTGACAGCGCTTCGTTTGCTGATGAGGTGGTGGTGGTGGATGCTGGCAGTTCCGATAAAACCGTTGAAATTGCCCGTGCCAAGGGCGCGCAGGTGTTTATCTACCCGGAGTGGCGCGGTTTTGCGGTTCAGCGCAACCATTTGCTCACGCATTCCACGGGTGATTTTGTCTTTTTTCTCGATGCCGACGAGGTTATCACGCCCGATTTTCGCGATGAAATATTGCGCATTGTGGCCGCCAATGACCAGAAAAGCATTTGGCGCATTCGCTGGCAGTTGGTCGCTTTTGGGCGTGTCTTGCCAGCCAGCATGTCGCGCACGCGTGTGGAGCGGCTCTTTCCAAGGCGCTTGATCGAGCGTTTTGAAGGCGTGGTTCACGAAGAAGCAGTGCTGCGCGAGTGCGAGGTGGCGCGCCACGACATTCAGACCTTGTTGGTGCATTACACCAACCCGGATGTCAGCACCTCGATGGCGAAAATGGTGCAGTACGCAATGCTGGGCGCGACCAAACGCAAGGCCCAGGGCAAGCGCGGTGGTGTGCTGCGCGGTCTGGCCGCTGGCAGCATGGCCTTTTTCCGGTATTACTTCATGCGTTTGGGCTTTCTGGGCGGCGGCGCAGGCTTTTTGTACTGCCTGTTCAAAGCCTTGGAGAGTTTTTTCCGTTATGCCGCACTGCGTTATGACTACGAACAGCTCAGCGACGACGTTCAGCGCCGTGTCGGCTAACACACGCTCGTTCTATGCCGCTCAATTCTCTTTCTTCAGCTGACGCTCTGGCGCCAAGGTCTGTGGTGCGTGAGTGGCATGGCGTGCCGCTGTGCTGGAACACGCTGAGCAATACCGCCGCCTTCATGCTGCCTGCGCTGGCCTTGTGGCTGCCGTCAGGCTACTCATGGGGGGCTGTGGTTTTATTGCTGGCCAGCTTGGCGAGTTTGCACCGCTGGCCACGTCACAGACCTGACCGCGACACGTTGGTACTGGCAGCCACCATCTTGGCGATGGGCCTGGTCTGGGTACTGCAAAGTGATGGCCAGGGCAGTTCGGCGCGCTGGGACAAATTCTCTAAATATGCGCTGGCGCTGCCATGCTTGTTGTTTGCCGTCGCTTACCCGCCTTCCTACAAAGCGCTGCGCAGCGGCTTACTGGTCGGCTGTCTTGGTGCAGGTCTGATTGCTTTGTGGCAAGTTTATGGTCAGGGGCTGGATCGCGCCTCAGGCTATACCAATGCCATCCAGTTTGGCAATTTGGCCTTGCTGCTGGCCGCCATGCTGGCATTGGCGCTGATGTGCCATGTGCGCGCTTTCAGCTGGGGCTGGATGGGCCTGTATGCGATTGCTGTGCTGTTGGCTCTGCAGGCCTCAGTGTTGTCGCTCTCGCGCGGTGGCTGGCTGGCTTTGCTGTGGTTGCCTCTGCTGTGCTGGCCCGTGCTGCGCGAGTGCCGCGCCACACACCAGCGCCAGTTGCTTGGGATGTTGGCTGCCATGGCCTTGCTGGTGGCCCTGCCTTTGCTGAGCAATACGGCAACGATCAAGCAGCGCATTGATTTGATGGGCTCGGAGGTGGCGGCCTACCAAAGCCAGGGTGAGGCCAGCTCGTCAATTGGCCATCGCTTGGAGCACTGGCGACTGGCCTGGTATTTGGGGCAGGAGAAGCCGCTGCTGGGTTGGGGCGATGCTGGCTACAAACAAGAGAAAGCGCGTTTGGTGGATGCGGGGCTATTTGATGTCTCGACCACTTACTATGACCATGCGCACAATGAAGTGCTGGATATGTGGGCCAAGCGCGGCAGTCTGGGCGTGGCCATGCTGCTGCTGTTCTATGCGATCCCGCTGGCTTTGTTTTGGCCTTCGGCTGCGCGCATGAGGCGTGTACGGCAGCACTTGCAGCCAATGCCTGCGGCCACTGCCGACCAGGCAGCCAGCGCTGTGCTCTGGCTGCGCTTGTGCGGATCTGCTATTGTCCTGATGTACATCACGTTTGGTTTCAGCCAAGTCTTTTTTGCGCACAATAGCGGCACGATGAGTTATTTGTTCATGTTGGTGCTTTTTTGGGCTGCATTGCACGGTTTAGAGACAAGGCGCCCAGACTGAACCAATAGGCCTCTACAATCTCGCCAATGGGCCGATTGTCCTCACAAGCTTGCTTGCTGGAGTTATCCTTTGGGGCCGATCTGTTTGAGTGACCTTACTATTGATGACATTATGAGCAACGCAACCACGTCCACCCCTTCCAGTATCGAGCTGCTGGCCAAAGACCTCAATGAAAATGGCGGCGTATTCTGCCCTAGCCCTAAAGCAGGTATGAAGCTGTGGGACACCCATCCCCGAGTCTTTTTGGATGTGGCTCAGACCGGCAGTGCGCGCTGCCCTTATTGCGGCAACGCTTACCATTTGCGCGCAGGCGAAGTGTTTCGCGGCCATTGACGGCATCTGACAGGAATGCCGTGACGAGCGCAGTGTGCTGTATGACCCAGGCCAACCCATTCATCGGGTGCTGGCTTGCGCGTGCACGCTGCCAATGGGTGGGGGGGATGTAATGGCAGATGCTGCGGCAACCCTGCCGATTGGCGCGCAGCCTCGCCGACCCAAGGTCATGCATTTTGTCACTGGCGGCTTTTCTGGAGCCACCCAGGTTGCATTGGATTTGGTGCAAGCGCACGCGTTAAGCGGTGAGTTTGACGCCATGCTGGTGCTGCGTCGCAAACCCCAAACCGATATGCAACGCGTGCATGCGCTGAGTGCGCAAGGCGTGCATGTTGAGGTGGTCACGCATTGGCCGCATATGGCCACTGTGTGGCAATTGCGTCAATTGTGCCTGCAGTGGCAGCCTGATATCCTGGTCGCACATGGCTTCAGTGACCATATTTGGGGCCGATATGCAGGCTTGTGGGCCGGGGTTAAGCACTTGGTGCATGTTGAGCACAACAGCCGCGAGCGCTACACCTGGTGGCGCTTGAAGCAGTCGCTGTGGTTGGCGCAGCGCACCGACCGCATCATTGGTTGCTCGCAAGGGGTCAAGGCCAGTTTGTTGGCGCTGGGCTTTCCGCCCGAAAAGACCATCGCCATCTCCAATGGCATTCGGCTTGCACCTTATGCGCTAGGTGGTGGCGTTGCCTTGGCTGAGCGCGAGCCGGGCATTGTGATGGCAGCGCGTTTTGCCAATCAAAAAGACCACCAAACACTGATTGAAGCCCTGGCGATTTTGAAAAGCCGTGGTTTGACACCACCGCTGTGGTTACCAGGTGGAGGCAGCGCCCATTTGCGCAAACGCGCAGAGCGTTTGAGCGAGAGTTTGGGCCTGAGCGAGCAAGTCCACTTGATGGGCTTTCATCCCGGCGTGCCAGGCTTGTTGATGCGCAACCAGGTGTGTGTGCTGTCGAGCCGCTATGAAGGCATGCCCTTGTCCTTGATTGAAGGCATGGCGGCCGGTTGCGTGGTGGTTGGCAGCCAGGTGCCTGGTATCCAGGAAGTGATTGAGCATGGGCGCAATGGCTTGTTGGTGGCACCGCAGAATGCAGTGGCTTTGGCCGATGCTTTGCAGCGTGCCTTGCAAGACACGCCCGCCGCACAGCAATGGGCTACGCAAGGGCGCAGCGACGCAGTGAACCATTACAGCTTTGAGCAAATGGCTGCGACCTATGAGCGCGAGTTTGCCAACTTGCTGGGCATGCCTTGTGCAGAGCCTCCGGCTGGTGCAGTATTCGAGCCATTCTGAATCGATGACAGAATCCTTCTACGCATTGCATGACACTGACGCGCAACCAGCCCAGCAGCCCTTGCGGCACGCGGTGCCTTGGTTGAGTGTGCTGGTGCCGGTCTACAACGTTGAGGCGTATTTGCGCGAGTGTGTGGAATCGGTGATGCAGCAGGTGCAGCAGCTACAGGGAACTGCAGCCGCTCAGATAGAAGTGTTGCTGCTCAATGATGCCAGCACCGATGGTTCTGCCCAGCTCGCCCAGCAGTTGTGCCAGCAGTGGCCAGACACCATTCAAGTGATTGCGCACACGCACAACCAAGGCCTGAGTGCCGCCAGAAATACGCTGATTGAGCATGCCCGCGGCCAATACCTGTGGTTTTTAGACTCGGACGACTGCCTGGAGCCTGGCGCAATCGCTGCGCTGCAGCGGGTGGTGCAGCATGAACAGCCCGATCTGGTTTTGTGCGATTTTCGCCTCTGGCGTGCCAAAGAAAAACTCAAACACCGTTTGCGCGGTGAGCGTCACCGCGCTAGTTTCGATGTGCCCAAGGCCTTGCGTCACGCGCCTGTCGCCGCTGCAGGCCGCATGGGCTTGGTGAGTGACCGCGCCGCCTTACTTGAGGGGCTGTTTTTGAGCGGGCAAATGCACGCATGGTCGAAAATTTCCAAACGGGTGCTGTGGCAGGCCAGCGCAGACCAGCCGGCTTTGCGCTTTCCGGTGGGCGTGGCCTTTGAGGACATGGCCACCATGCCTTGCTTGCTGCTGCGTGTGCACAGCTTTATCTATGTGCCTGAGGTTTGGGTTGCCTATCGCCAGCGTGCGGGCAGTATTTTGGCCAGCATGAACCGCCAGAAGGGCTTGGATTTAGGTACTGCATTGGATGCTTTTGCGCAGCTGTACCAGCGCCAAGCGCAGATCGAGCCATCTTTGGCCACGCCTGCCGTGCATTTTGCAATTGCCCATTTGGTCGCCCGCAATTATTTGGGCGCCATGCGCGCTCTGATGCGCAGCCACGCCGAAGGTGCCGCAGCGCTTCAGGTAGCGCTGGCGCAATCGTTTCTAAACAACAGCCCTTTGACTGCTGCGCAATTGCTGCAGCAGTATCTGCAACGTGGTTGGTGGGCGCGCTATTGGCGTGCCCGCTCAGCGCTGTCGGGCCTGCCTACCAAGCATCTCCATGGCTGATTCACCTATATCCCGTTTGGGCTTGCGCACCCGTTTAGAGTTTGTGCTGGCTGGCGCCGTCAAGACCTGGGGCCAATGGTTTCCATCCGCACTGCCCGCTTACCAGCAGGCGGCTGCGCAGCAGTACGTGTTTGGCCAGCCGCCAACACCGTCTACGGCAGGGCCCATTCCGCGTATCATCTGGGCGTATTGGAATAGTCGCGATTTGCCGCTGGTGGTGCAGCGCTGTATTGATGGCTGGCGGCGCTTGCACCCAGATTGGCGCATTGAAATTCTCAATGACGATAGCGTGCACCAGCATGCCTCGCAGTGGCCCGATGCGCTGGCAGGTGTGACGGTGCAAAAACGCTCGGATTGGTTGCGGCTGGAGTTGCTGCGTGTGCATGGCGGCTTCTGGTTGGATGCGAGCACGATTTTGACCCAGCCGCTCGATTGGGTCGTGCAGCAACAAGCAGCCACAGGCAGTGATTTTGTGGGTTTTTATCTGCAGCGCTTTACCCATTTGCCACAGTTTCCAGTGGTCGAGAGCTGGTTCATGGCAGCGCCTGCCGGCAGTGCTTTCATTGCGGATGTACAGCAAGAGTTCACGCGTGAGGTGATTGAGCAAGATGCACAGATCTATGTCGATGCGCTCAAGGCCCAAGGCATTTACGAACGCACAGTGCAAGGCATCGACAGCCCTTTGTATTTGGCTATTCACGTGACGATGCAGCGTGTCTTGCAAAGTGGCCAGGCCGCCTACCGTTTGGATTTGTGGCAGGCCGAGCAAAGTGCATTTCTCTACCATGTGCAAGCCAAATGGAATCGGGCCGCCCTCAAGCGCAAGCTGTTTTTCATGCCTGTGCGCGGCGCGGTGGTGCCTTTGATCAAGTTGCGCGGTCCTGATCGCAAGCGGCTGGACGACTACATAGCGCGTGGCTTGTATTTGCCTGACAGCATCGCTGGCACCTTTTTGATGACCCAGACTGGGACTGATCAGGTCAAGGAGGCACGATGAGTGAGCAAACAGTGTGGAGTGGAGTTTTCTGGGTAGTGCTGGTGCTGCTGCTGGTCTTGGTGCTTGCCGCACTGGCCGGGGTGTTGTGGCTGATGCGCAAGAGCCGTTTGCAAACCCTGCCTAAAGCCCAGGAAGTGGTGTTGGGCGATGCGCAATGGCCTGCCGAGCCCGCCATACCGCGCACGATCTGGACCTATTGGCATGCAGCCACGCCACCTTACGTGGTGCAGCGCTGTATTGCCGGTTGGCAGCGTTTGAATCCCGGCTACCAAGTGCATGTGTTGCATCCGGGCAATGTGGCTGAGTTTTTGCCCAACGTGCCCGAATCATTGGGCCGCCTGAATATTGCCAAACAGACCGACTGGATTCGACTGGCCTTGCTGCACCGCTATGGCGGCATGTGGCTGGATGCCTCGATCATCTTGACCCAGCCGTTGGACTGGGTGGAGCGAGAGCGCCGCGAAGAGCAGGCCGAATTTGTCGGCTTTTACCTGGAAGGCTATACCACGCGGGCGGCTTTTCCAGTGGTGGAGAGCTGGTTTCTGGCTGCGCTGCCAGGCAGCGTTTTTATTCGCCAGTGGCTTGAGCGCTTTGAAGCTGCAGCGATCACTGGCGAGACCGCAGATTACCTGGCGCAATTGCAGCAGCAAGGGCGCTATGAGGCCTTGACGCAGAAAATTGGCGACCCCAGCTACCACACCATCCATGTGGTTGCGCAAGATGTGCTGCAAAGCCAGTCCAGCGGCGATGCGGCCATGCGCTTGTGCTTGCTGCGTGCCGAGGACACGGCATACTGGCTGCACGTGCAGTCGGGCTGGAAGCGCAGGCCCTTGTTTGCCAAACTGCTCTGGACGCCTGGCGATGCCAGTGTGTGGCCACCGCTGGTCAAGCTGCGAGGCGGCGAGCGCACCAAGCTCAATGCATGGCTGGTGAAAAAACATTACCGCGAAGGCAGTTTGGTTGAGCGCTTTTTGGCGCAGCCAAAACCTTCAGACCGGCGCGTCTAAGCCATACCAGGTACTAAACACCTAGGCACTGGGCTGGGCGTGTGCTGGTGCGTGTGCAGCCCAGCTTTTAACTGCCGTAGCCTTGCGGATTGTTGGACTGCCAGTGCCAGGCATCACGGACCATGGCCTCCAGTGGCAGCTCGGCATGCCATTGCAGCTCCTGCGCAGCCAGGCTGGCATCGGCCCAAAAGGCCGGCAGGTCGCCGCTGCGCCGCGGTGCCATTTGGTAGGGGATGGTGATGCCGTTGACCTGCTCAAATGCCCGCACGATCTCCAGTACCGAACTACCGCGCCCTGTGCCCAAGTTCCAGGCTTTGAGGCCACTGCCCGCAGTCGAGGCGCTTGCTGCCAATTCAGCCAGTTTGGCCAAGGCAGCCAAGTGGCCTTTGGCCAAATCGACCACATGCAAATAGTCGCGCAAGCAAGTGCCGTCGGGTGTGTCGTAATCATCGCCAAAAATCGATAAATGGCTTCTGCGGCCCACGGCCACTTGTGTGATGAAGGGCAGCAAATTGTTGGGAATCCCCTGTGGGTCTTCGCCAATCAAGCCACTGGGGTGGGCCCCAATTGGATTGAAATAGCGCAGGGCCGCGACTGACCAGCGCGCATCGGCCGCGCACAGATCGGCCAGGCACTGTTCGACCATGATTTTGCTGGAGCCATACGGATTTGAGGCGATGCCCAGCGGCATGCGCTCTTGGTACGGGACAGGTGCCAATGGACCGTACACTGTGGCCGAGGAGCTAAAGACCAAACTGCGCACCTGCGCGGCATCCATGGCTTTGAGCAGACTCAGACTGCCTGCGACATTGTTGTCATAGTAACGCAGCGCCTGCTGCACGCTCTCTCCCACGGCTTTGAGGCCCGCAAAATGGATGACCGCATCGATGGCATGCGTTTGCAGCAAGGCTGTGATGGTGGCGGTATCGCGGATATCGGCTTGGGTAAATCCTGCTGTTGTACCGCAGATGCTGGCAATGCGGGTCAGGGCCTGTGCGCTGCTATTGCACAGATTGTCGACGACGTGCACCTGGTGGCCCGCTTGCAGAAGTTCCACCACGGTGTGCGCGCCAATATAGCCGGCGCCGCCAGTCACAAGAATATGCATAGAAAAAGCCAGAAGAAAAAAGGGGCTGCAACAGGCTGGGCCTGGTGCACTGCTGGTGGCATTGTGCCTGATGGGCGCACGCACATGCCGCCTGCCTGGCAATTGCCGCATGCACGCAAGCACCCAATGGGCTTGCGCTAAGGCTATGCATAACTACGTTCTTATGACTGCTGGCTGAGTGTCTCCGCCGCTTTTGGCAAGCTGAGCACGAACACCGCACCACCGCCTTCGCGTGCCTCGCAATGGACGCTGCCGCCATGGCGCAGCGCGATCGTTTTGACCAGCGACAAGCCAAGGCCCACGCCGCCAGAGCGTTCGCTGGCGCCGGGGGCGCGGTAAAACGGCTCGAAAATCCGCTCACGCAGTGCATGCGGAACGCCGGGGCCGCGGTCACTGACGCGCACCTCAATTGCGCGCTGGTTGGGCTGCAGCAATAAGTCAATGGGGCCTTGGCTGTAGCGGTCTGCATTCTCCAGCAAATTGCGAATGGCGCGGCGCAGCAGTTTGGCTTCGCCGTAGACTTCCATATCAGGCACTTGCTGCGCTTGGCCATCGCCTGGCATGGCGATATCGAGTTCGGCGCCAATGCGCGCAGACTCCTCGGCACACAAGCCAATCAGATCGATCATTTCCAAGACAATGGGCGTGTCCTCGGCCAAGTCCAGGCGGCTTGCCAGCAAAATCTCATCGATCAATTGGTCTAACTCGGCAATGTTGCGCTGGATCTCTTGCCGTGCAACCGGCGATGGTTGGCCATTTTCAGACAACTCCAAACCCATGCGGATGCGTGCCAATGGGGAGCGCAACTCATGCGAGGCATTGGCCAGCAGGGCTTTGTGTGAGCGCACCAACGTCTCGATGCGCTCAGCTGCCGCGTTGAATTGGCCAGCCAACTCGGCCACTTCATCGTGCCCTTTGTCGGGGATACGCACTGACAAATCGCCCTCGCCAAAGCGCTGCACACCAAGGCGCAGATTCTCTAGGCGCTTCATCAGGTGGCGAATGATTGGAAAGACGCCAATGATGACGGCCAGCGACACCAGCCCCAACAGCCATAAATACCCAAATGGGGGCTGAAGCAGCAGAAAAATCCAGCCCTCATCATGCCTTGATCGTGGCGAGGGCCTGTTCGGTCTGGGGGCAAATCTGGCGAGCAACTCCTGGCCATCATCGGTGCGAATTCTGATCGCAAAACCGGGCTCTTTGGATGCGGCAAAGGTGGACATGCCCCGCACTACTGGTGCTCCTGGCTGATCCAGGCGTGTAATCACCACCTCTCTGGGGACTTCAACACGTACGCGCTCATTGCTCTCTTCGGCCACACTCCAACCCCAGCCAACAGCCAGCATCAAGACGGCCACACACACTACGACTGCGAGCCAGATGCGCAGGTACATGCGTTTGGAGAAGGGGTTGCTAAAAGCCATGCTGGAATTTGAAAAAATGGATGGGCAAGGGGGCCAAAGCCTCAGTCCTGCTGCTTGGCAAACACATAGCCCACACCGCGCACGGTAAGGATGCGGCGTGGGTTTTTGATATCGCTCTCAATGGCGGCGCGAATGCGGCCCATATGCACATCGATTGAGCGGTCAAAGGCTTCGAGCTCACGGCCACGCACGGCTTCCATGATCTGGTCGCGTGTCAGAACCCGCCCAGCCCGCTCGGCCAGTGTCACCAGCAAGTCAAATTGGTAGGATGTCAAATCGGCGGCTTGCCCTGCGACCGTGACAACGCGGGCGCTGCGGTCGATCTCCAAAGAGCCAAAGCGCATCACATCATGCGCTTGGGTATCAGCCGCCACAGCACCGGTATTTTGACGGCGCAATAAAGCACGGATGCGAGCCAATAGCTCACGTGGCTCAAACGGCTTGGGCAAGTAGTCGTCTGCGCCAATCTCCAGGCCAATCACGCGGTCCATCGGATCGCCTTTGGCGGTCAGCATAAGGATCGGCAGTGAGGCGATGGGGGCTGGCATGGTGCGAATTTGGCGGCAAACATCCAGGCCATCCATGTCAGGCAGCATCAAGTCCAACACCACCAACTCGGCTGCAGGCTGGGCCGCGTTAGGGCTGAGACGTTCAAGACCTGCGCGCGCATCCGGCGCATGCGTGACAGCGAAGCCCGATTGCGCAAGATATTCAGACACCATCTGCGCCAGACGCACATCGTCCTCAATCATCAAGATGGATGTATTCATAAACAAAAAGCCCCATATGCGGCCCTGCCAATCAGGGCCTGAAAACAAACGAAAGACCAATTTTTTCGGCAAGCTGGGCGCGATTGCCATGTGCTTGCGAGCAATAACCATGCAATGTCACTGCATAAGCAGCGCTTTAGTTTGTCGTCTTTGTAAACACTTTGTAAAGTAGGCGGGATCTGCGCTGTAGTCCGAAAAGCAACACTGCCGTTCGCTTGGTCTAACGTGCTGCAGAAGCGGCTCATCAATAGCGCGGGAATGTGCCGCGCTTGCCAACGGCCTTGGTTGCTGTCAGGCAGCAGTGTGGTGCTCTAGAGCGCAGCCCATGTGAGGACTGCGATGTGTAGGCCAGTTGGGGGTATCAGGCCTGCACGCGTTTGACGGTGAGCAATCCAGCGCCAATGGCGACCAATAAGCCGCCAAAAATGCGGTTTTGCCACAGTTGCGCCTTGTAGCTTTTGAGCCAGCGGCTGAGCAGACTGGCGCTGGCGGCATAGCCATTCATCACCACCGTGTCGACGGCGCACATGGTCACGCCCAGGATCAGCAATTGCAGCAGCAAGGAGCGGTTCGGGTCGATGAACTGCGGCAGCACCGCCACCATGAACAAAATGCCTTTGGGGTTGGTGGCGTTGGTGAAGAAACCAGTCAGCACACGCTGCTTCCAATTGAGCGTGCCGCCGCGTTTACTGGCATTGGGGTCCGCCGTGAGTGCCGCCTCAGAGGTCTCAATTGCTTGCTCGGAAGAGGGCTTTTGCAGGCATTGCTTGATGCCCAAATACATCAAATACAAGGCGCCTACGACCTTGACGGCCAAAAAAGCCATCTCCGAGGCGATCAGCAGCGAGCCAACACCGGCACCAGCCACTACCAGCACGAGCACCAGGCCCAACTGCAAGCCCAGCACCGTGGCACTGGAGCGCTTCCAGCCGTAGCTCAGGCCATGGCTCATTGACAGCACCGCGCCGGAGCCTGGCGAGATCGCAATCACCCATGCCGCAATAAAAAAAGTGAACCAGACATGCCATTGCATAGCCAACTCCTAGTGGAAAACCGACTCTTGCTCTTGTAGCACTTGCTTGTATATCACGAGGCAGTGCGGCTTTGATGCATCACCTGTATGCAGGCATTGCATGGCCTGGGGCTGCAGGCGCGCGGTACACATCACAATCCAGGCAAACAAAAAGCCGTTGCATAGCAACGGCTTTTGAGAATGTGTGGTGCCCAGGAGAGGACTCGAACCTCCACGGAGTTGCCCCCGCTAGCACCTGAAGCTAGTGCGTCTACCAATTTCGCCACCTGGGCACTTCAGGAAAGACGCAATTCTATCTGAGAATTTGCAGCTTTTAAAGCATTTACTGCATTTGGCATCAAAATATTTTTAAAAATATTCTTCGCCGCCGAAAAACAAAAAAGCCACTCAAGAGAGTGACTTTTGTCGTTAAACTTGGTGCCCAGGAGAGGACTCGAACCTCCACGGAGTTGCCCCCGCTAGCACCTGAAGCTAGTGCGTCTACCAATTTCGCCACCTGGGCACTTCAGGAAAGACGCAATTCTATCTGAGAATTTGCAGCTTTTAAAGCATTTACTGCATTTGGCATCAAAATATTTTTAAAAATATTCTTCGCCGCCGAAAAACAAAAAAGCCACTCAAGAGAGTGACTTTTGTCGTTAAACTTGGTGCCCAGGAGAGGACTCGAACCTCCACGGAGTTGCCCCCGCTAGCACCTGAAGCTAGTGCGTCTACCAATTTCGCCACCTGGGCACTTCAGGAAAGACAGCAATTGTAATCCAAAAAACGGATCTGTTTTGAATAAATCACATTTGATGCAAGAAATAGTTGGCGTTGTACAAGGCCGACGTGAAGGACATGGATTTGTCATCCCTGATGAGGGCGGCGACGACATCTACCTCCCCCCAGAAGAAATGCGCCATCTGGTGCACCGCGATCGGGTCAGCGTGCGCGTGGTGCGCATGGATCGCAAAGGCCGCCCTGAAGGCCATGTGCTGGACATATTGGAGCGCCCCACCAAAACCATCATTGGCAGACTGCTGCAAGAGAGTGGTACTTGGCTGGTCGCGCCTGAAGACCGACGTTACGGCCAAGACATCATCGTGCCTGAGGCGGCAGTTGCACATGCCACAATGGGCCAGGTCGTGGTGGTCGAATTGACCGAACCCCCCAGCCTGCATGGCCAGTCGGTGGGCCGCATCATCGAAGTCCTGGGCGAGGCTGACGATGCCGGCATGGAGATTGACATTGCGGTGCGCAAATACGATGTGCCGCACACCTTCTCTGAGGCGTGTCAGAAAGCTGCAGCCAAACTGCCCGTGCAGGTGCGTCCCGCAGAGCGCAAAGGACGCATTGATTTGCGCGATGTGCCACTGGTGACGATTGATGGCGAAGACGCGCGCGATTTTGACGATGCCGTCTATTGCGAGCCCGCCAAAGTAGGGCGAGGCAAAGGCTGGCGCTTATTGGTGGCGATTGCCGATGTCAGCCACTACGTGAAATCGGGCGAGGCGATTGATGTCGATGCGTTTGAGCGCGCCACCAGCATTTATTTCCCGCGCCGTGTCATCCCGATGCTGCCTGAGAAACTCTCCAACGGCTTGTGCTCGCTCAACCCGGGCGTAGACCGTTTGTGTATGGTCTGCGACATGCTGGTCAATGCCAAAGGCGAGGTGCATGCCTACCAGTTTTATCCGGCGGTGATGCACAGCCACGCCCGCATGACCTACACCCAGGTCGCGGACATCCTGGCCAATACCCGAGGCCCACTGGCGCAGCAGTACGACAGCCTGCTGCCCGAGTTCATGCACTTGAACGCGGTCTACCAAGCCTTGCTGGCTGCACGCAAATTGCGCGGCGCGGTCGACTTTGAGACCACCGAGACGCAAATTCTTTGCGACGACAGCGGGCGCATTGCGCAAATCGTGCCGCGTACCCGCAACGAAGCCCACCGCTTGATTGAGGAGGCCATGCTGGCGGCCAACGTTTGCGCAGCCGACTTTATTCAGAACAGCAAACACATTGGCATCTTCCGCGTGCATGAAGGGCCAACCCCTGAGCGGCAAAATGTCTTGCGGGCGTATTTGAAGGCCTTGGGCATTGGCATGACGATTGGCGATGACCCCAAGCCCGAAGACTTCCAGGCGATTGCCGAGGCGACCAAAGACCGCTCCGATGCACAGCAAATCCACACGATGCTGCTGCGCTCAATGCAGCAGGCGATCTATACGCCGCACAACAGCGGTCACTTTGGTCTGGCGTTTGAGGCTTACACCCACTTCACCAGCCCGATTCGGCGCTACCCGGATTTGCTGGTGCACCGCGTCATCAAAGCCATTTTGACGGGCGGCCATTACACACTGCCCAATATTCCGTTGGCCAACGCGTCGACGGACCCCTTTCGCAAAAAGCTCGCTGCCAAAGTGGCACCGCCGCAGCGTGCGATCGCTGCACCCGCAGAGACAGGCAAGAAGCGCGGCAAAGCGGCAGCGCCGTCGAACTTTGAAGAAATGCAAGCTTGGGAAGCTGCGGGACTGCACTGCAGCGCCAACGAGCGCCGTGCCGACGAAGCCAGTCGCGATGTCGAATCCTGGCTGAAATGCCAGTACATGCGCGGCCATTTGGGCGAAGTGTTTACCGGCACCGTCACCTCAGTCACCACATTTGGTTTGTTCGTCACTCTGGATGCGATGTATGTGGAAGGGCTGATCCACATCACCGAGCTGGGCGGCGAATATTTCCGTTTTGACGAGGCACGCCAGGAATTGCGCGGCGAGCGCACTGGCACGCGTTATGGCGCGGGCACACGCATGCGCATTCAGGTCAGCCGCGTCGATCTGGATGCCCGCAAGATTGACTTTGTGCCTGCACAGGACGATCTGCCAAGACAGGGCGGGGCTGCCAACGGCGCAGCCAAGCCGGGGCGCAAAAATGGCAAGCCAGATGCCCAGCGCGCTGGGGCCGCCCCCAGCGGCTCTGGCGAGCGCCAAGGCAACCGCCAAGAGCGCCGTGCTGAGCTCCAGCCAGAGCGCTCCGGGCGCGCTGGTGGGGCCAAGAAATCATCGGCCAAAACCTCGCGCAACGCCAGCGCACGCAAAAGCCGCAAGCGTTGAACGTGGTTGGTTGTGCCACAAGCGGCTGGGCTACGCTGCTCGGTTCTAAGATCGTAAATAAGCTTTAAGGTGCGCACTGCGCACCTTAAAGCTTGCATTGCGGTCTACAGCTCACAACAGCTACGGCGACTGAAGCCTAGAATGGGTGCTCATGTCCTCCATCCTTTTGCAACGCACGCAGAATTATCTGACTGCTCGCCGCACTCACCCTGCGTGGCTGCTGCTAGCATCTCGGCGGGCGCCTTTGATGCTCAGCTGCTTGGAATCTTTGTTCGAGTACAGCCGCGATGGTGTGCCATTTGACCAGGCTGTGCAGGCGTTGGCTGATGTGCTGGCCGCGCACGCCAATCAGCCCGACTTCGAAATTGAGACGCAAGACATCGACCGACAGGCGCGCCTTGAGCTGCGCGAATGGGTTCGACGTGCACTGATTGTTGAGCGCGAAGGGCGTGTGTTTGAGACTGATGCTCTAAAAACTGCTTTGCGCTTTCTAGCCCAGTTGGATGGACGCATGATGACCTCCACGGCATCGCGCCTGGCTGTTGTGCAACGTGAGATTGACAACCTGGCCGCGCAGCTCGACCCCGATCCAGTCAAGCGCGAGCAGTACATCCAGCGCAAGCTCCAAGAATTGGAGCAGCAAATGCAGGAGCTGCGCGATGGCCATGTACCGGTGCTCAGCGATGCGCAGGCCATTGAGAGCATTCGCGAGGTTTATGGCTTGGCGATTGGTTTGCGCGCGGATTTTCGCCGCGTTGAGGACTCATGGCGTGAAGCGGATAAAACTTTGCGCCAAGCCATCATTGGCGAGCAGCTGCATCGCGGCGAGGTTGTAGACAAACTGCTCGATGGCCATGCCAGCTTACTGAATACGCAAGAGGGGCGGGTGTTTGAAAACTTCCACGAGCAGCTTGCTAACCACAACGAGCTCGACGCGATGCGCCAGCGCATCATCCAGATTCTTGCGCATCCTGCAGCCACACAAGCACTGGATGATTTACAACGCACGGGCTTGCGCTTGCTGGTGCAACTGCTGCTCAAAGAAGCCAAGGTCGTGCAGGCGGTACGTGCACGCAGTGAGCGCGAAGTCAGCCAATTCATGAAAAGCGGTCAGGCCGTTGAGAACCACCGTGTGGGTCAACTCATCAACGATGTGCTGCAACAAGCGGCCATGCTTGACTGGAATCACCTGGCCTTGCGCCGCCAGCCCGCACCGCTGACGCCTGCGGGTGTGGCGCTGGGCACGCTGCCACTGATTGAGCGGCTGCGCATCAAGTCGCTCGATGACGGCGCGCCGCTGGAGTTGCTGTTTGGCGCGCAGCATACCGATTTGAACCAGGTTGCCGATGAGTTTTGGCTTGCCTTTGAAGGACTCGATCGGTTGGCACTGATGCAGCAAACCCTGCAGACGCTACAGCAACAAAATACGCCGTTGACGCTGGCGCAACTGGCCGAACAAATGCCGCTGGACGAACACGATCTGGAGACCCTGTCGCTGTGGTTGGCCATGGCCAGGCAGGCTGGCGTGCAAGTGTCTGAGCAGGAGCGAGAAGCCATTACCTCCAGCGATGGAGATCAGGCCTGGATCTTTCAAGTGCCAAAGACCCGTTTGGCAGCGCAGGATGTGGTGGGTATGAATGAGGAGTTGTAATGCCGTCTGATTCTGAAACTGGATTGGATTTTTTTGATCAACTGGCCACGCAAGCGGCGGACAAGGTGCAGCCGCGAGGTGCATCGGTGCAGTTTGATGAAATGCCAGGTGCATTGGCTCAGGACAGCCTAGAAAAGCCGCTACTGCGCACACCACTGACGTTGCGTCGTGCGGTGCAGGAATTGCTCAAACACGGCTGGCTGGAGCACGGCACTAAACCGCGCTTGTTCAAAACCATTGCGACCGAGACAGTGCGCATCAACCAATTGCTGGAGCCGCTGGACCTGGAGGCCAAGGTCGATGAATTGCGTGGCCTGGCGTTTGCCAGCGTGCTGCCGGACTTTCTCAATGACGATGCCGAACAGGACGAATGGGCGCACCCGCTGATGTTTCGCCAGCGTTTGACATTGGAACATTCGCTGGTGCTGGCCATTTTGCGGCGTGAATTCATCCAGCAAGAGCAGCAAGGCGGTGTGGGTGTGGCCGTGCGTATGGCTGTGGACGATTTGCTGCTGCAACTCGATACCTTTATCGACCGCAGTGGCAGCGATATGCAAGACCGCAAGCGCGTGTTGACCGCGCTCGAAGCCCTGCGCAAGCACGGCGTGGTCTCAGAGCTAGATGCGCAGGACTATATTGGGATTCGGCCCATGATCGTGCACTTGGCCAATCCCGAGAATTTGCAGGCCTTGCTGCAGCATCTGAAAAATCTAAGCGCCCAAGCCTCTAGCGCTGGGCAGTCCACTGACGATGGCGATGATACGGCACAGGAGGCCTAACAACATGCCAAGCCACGCAACGCAGCAAGCGTCGCCATTGAGCGGGCCCAGTCCGGCACACGACAGCTATACCCTGGACGCGTTAACGCTCTACAACTGGGGCGGTTTTGAGGGCCTGCACATGGCCAGCATCGATGTGGGCAATACGGCGATCATTGGCGCGACCGGCAGTGGTAAAACCACTGTGGTCGATGCCTTGATGACGCTGCTGTGTGAGCGCCCAGGCTATAACCTCGCCTCCACCGGCGGGCATGAAAGCGACCGTGACTTGGTCTCTTATGTGCGTGGCGTCAGCGGCCAGGGCACGGATGGCAGCAGTGCCCATATTGCCCGGCAGAGCAAGACCGTGACGGGTATCACAGCGCGCATCGTCAAAAGCGAGGCGGAGCAGGTTGTGATTGGTGCCTTGTTCTGGTTTGATGGCAGCAGCTCGTCGGCCAGTGACATGCAGCGGCGTTGGTTTTTTTCACAGGGGCCATCGCAATCATTGGAGCTGTGGTTGGAGGAATGGCGCAGCGGTGGTGCGCGCGCGCTCAGCAAACTCGCGCGTGAAACGGAGGGGCTGCAGCTATGGACGAGTAAAACGGCCTATCTGGCGAAGCTGCAAAACCATTTTGAAGTCGGCCCCAATGCATTTACCTTGCTCAACCGTGCCGCCGGCCTCAAGCAGCTCAATAGCATCGATGGCATCTTTCGTGAGCTGGTGCTTGATGACCATGCTGCTTTCAGCGATGCTCTGGAAGTGGCCAACGGCTTTGACGACTTGGCGCTCATCCATGCCGAGCTGGAGTTAGCGCAAAGCCAATACCTGGCACTGTTGCCCTTGCGTGAGCTGGCGCGGCGCTACCAGACGCAGTCTGAGCGCATCAGCGCCCAGCTGCTACGCGTCAAGCAATTGCCTTTGTGGTTTGCCATCCAGGGCCAAACGCTGTGGGCCGAGCGCATAGCCGAGTTGGATACGCAGTGGCAGGTGCAGCACGAGCGTGTTGAGGCCCAGCAACATGCCTTGGATACTGCCCGCAAGCAGGCGCAGGTGCTGCTGCAACTGTATTTGCAGGCCGGTGGCGGCAGCATCGAGCAATTGCAAGAAAGCATGCGCGATAAACAACTGTTACTGGCCGGACGCAAGCGCCAATTGGCTGACTACCAGCAACTGGCGAGTAATTTGGCCTTGTCCATGCCAGCGGCCATGACCGCGCAGGCTTTGCAGCAGCACCAGCAACAGGCCCAACAGGCATCGGCCACGCTGGATGCACAACAACAGGCCCACCGTGCAGTGATGGAGCAAGCGATTCAGCTGGCTGGCAATGCCCAACAGGCGCTGGCGCAATTGCAAGCCGAGCAGGAGGCGATTCGCCTGCGGCCAGGCTCTAATATCCCGCCGCACGACCAGCAGTTCCGCGCCGATTTGGCCGCGCACCTGGCGCTGGCGCCAGAGGATTTGCCATTTGTGGCCGAGCTGGTCGAGGTGCAGAAAGTGCAGCAGCACTGGCGCGGTGCGATTGAGCGGGCACTAGGCAGCCAGCGGCTGCGCATCATGGTGCCTGCGCAAGCCATGCGCGCTGCACTGCAATGGGTCAACCAGCGCCACAACCGCGTGCATGTGCGCTTGTTGGAAGTGCCAGAACCCAGGCCGAATGAAGCAGCGGTGGAGTTTTGGGCTGATGGATTTTGCCGCAAACTCAACTTCAAGGCACACGCTTGTGCGCCTGCGGTGCAGCGCTTGCTTGCCGAGCTGGACCGGCACTGTGTCGACAGTGCCGAAGCCCTGCAATACACGCCCCATGCGATGACCCAGCAAGGCTTGATGTCGGGCCGGGCACGCCATTTCGACAAGCAAGACCAGAAGCGCCTGAGCGACGACTGGATGACCGGCTTTGACAACCGCGATCGCTTGCACAGCCTGGCGCAACGCATTGAAGCAGCCCAGGCGCAGTGGCAAGCGCAGCGTGAGGACAAGCTCGCAGCAGAGCGTCAGCAAGCCAGCTTGGCGGCAGCCAGCACACTATGGCAACGCTTGCAACAATTGCAGTTCGACGACCTGGATACCAGCATATTGCAAGCGCAGTTGGACAGCTTGCAAACCCAGTTGGCGGTGCTGCAAGACCCGCAGTCGCATGCCGGGAAAACCAAGCAGCAGTGGGTTGTGGCAGAGCAGCAGGTGCGTGCCATCGATGGTGCGCTCAAAGCCAGCCTGGCTGAAAAAAGCAAAATGGAAGAGCGGCTTGCGCAAGCCGAAAAACGCCGCAGCAGCTACTGCGCACGTGAGACGCAAAGCATGGATACGCTAGGCGCAGAAGCGCTCGACGAGGTGTTTTTTAGCCAATACCTGCCGCTGTCTTGCGACACACTGGATGAGTCTGAGCGCCAAGCCATTCAAACCCAGCGCAGCGCCTTGCATGACGAGCAAGGCAAGCTGCACCGCTTGGACAACAGCATCGTCAGCCAAATGGGCAAGGCCAGAAAAGAAGACCGCGGAGCCTTGCAAGAAGAGACCAGCGAGGTCAGCGCGATCCCTGCGTATCTGGAGCGGCTGCGCGTATTGGAAGAGGAGGCCTTGCCAGACAAAAAGCAGCGTTTTCAAGACTATTTGAACCAGTCGTCAGAGCAGGGCGTCAATCGTCTGCTCAGCGCGATCCAAAGCCAGGTCACTGAAATACGCGACCGGCTGCATGACCTCAACCAGACTATGGCAAAGGTGGATTTTCAGGCCGGGCGCTACCTGCAACTGCATGCGCAGGAAGTGAATTTACCGGTTTTGAAAGACATCAATGCGCAACTGGCTGAGCTGCGTTCGGCGCGCCTGCGAGACGATGGCGGGCAAAGCCTGTACCAAGTGGTGCGCGGTATTGTTGAGTTGCTGCGTGAGCATGCGACCAGTCGCAACACCAAGGCTGCGCAGGCATTGCTCGATGCGCGTTACCGTCTGCAGTTCTCGGTACATGTGCATGACCGGGAGAGCGACGAAATTTTGGAGCGCCGCACCGGCTCGCAAGGCGGCAGCGGCGGCGAGAAAGAAATCATTGCCAGCTATGTGCTGACCGCGTCGCTGAGCTATGCGCTGTGCCCGCAAGGCCGCGCACGACCTTTGTTTGGCACCATTGTGCTTGACGAGGCTTTCTCCAAAAGCTCGCAGGCCGTGGCCGGCCGCATCATCCAGGCCTTGCGTGAGTTCGGCCTGCATGCGCTGTTTGTCACGCCCAATAAAGAACTGCGGCTGCTTCGCAACCACACACGCTCGGCCGTGCTGGTGCATCGCCTCGGCAGCCAGGCCACGTTGACCTCGATTGCTTGGCAGCAGCTCGATGCCCACTACAGTCAGAAACTGCAGCAACGCTATACCCAAGCAGTCGCAGCCACCAGTGAGGCGTCTGGCTCAGCATGAAATCTCCCGAGCAATGGGCGCTTGAGCTGACGCGCCAATGGCACAAGCCGCACTGGCGTGAAAGCCGCTTGCTCGGCGGGCCTGATGCTTGGCCGGTGTGCCTAGCTATTGGCGCGCCTGACAGCGCCAGTTTTGCGGCGGCCAGCCCGGCGCTCAGAGAGCATTTGGAGCGCTGGCGGCGCATTGACCGCCAGGGGCCGGGGCGCGTGCAGTGGGCCAGCAAGAAATACCGCGCGGGTGCCGCGCCAGTGGATCTGCCCGAGCAATGGATTTTGGACAAGCCCTCGGATTGGATTGCGGCCACGCAGAACAGTGTGGTTGCCAGCGAATACGCGCTGCTGCAACAAGTGCTGCCAGCGGTGGATACAGCATTCAGAACGCTGCTGCTGCGTCGCATGGCTTTGTGGCGCGACCTTGCGCCTGCGCAAGTCATGCTGGCGGCCGAGCTGGCGATGCGGCTGTCACCCGGCTGCGCTGCTGGCAAGCCGTTGCGCATGCTGCAGGTGGTCGGCAACGATACCAAGTTCTTTGAACGCCATGAAACGCTGCTGAAAATCTTGCTCGACCAGCGTTTTGATGGCGAAGCCACCCGCCAAGGGCTGGCGGCATTTTTAGGCGCGCTGGAGGAGCGCGAGCATTGGCTGCTGGTTGTGCCATTGGATGAGGGCTTGCTGCCCTTTAAAAGGCTGCGTTTGGCATCCACTGATCTGCAGGACTGGGCACTGCCTGCAGGGCATATCTTGGTTGTTGAAAACGAACAAGCGCTGCACCAACTGCCGCGTCCGTTGTCGGACACCATTGCCATACTTGGTGCGGGCCTGAATGTAAGTTGGCTTTCAGCACATTGGCTCAAGAGTCGGCGCGTGGCCTATTGGGGCGATATGGACACCTGGGGGCTGGTCATGTTGGGCCGAGCCAGGCAGCACCTGCCAGAGTTGCAAAGCTTGTTAATGGAGCAAGCCGTTTTTGATGCGCATGCGCATTGCGCCGTGGTCGAGCCAATGCAGTCACCAGATGTGCCAAACCATTTGCTGCCAGACGAGCAAGCTTTGTACCAATGGCTCAAGCAACGGTCCAAAGGACGTTTGGAGCAAGAGTTTCTGGACCCTGGGCTCGTTGGTCAAGCGCTGATGCGTTGGCGAGGCCTGCATTCCTGTTGATTGGATGGTGCGCTTTAGGGCGGCTTAGAGTGCAGCGCAATCGACCGCTTGCCTGCCGGATTGAAAGAGCACCATTTTCCATGTGCTCGCGCCACGCCCGCCGCTGGGCTGAGGGGCGTTGGCCGGGCAGGCTGTGCACCTTGGGCACGGGCCATTGAAAGCCGCTATGCCTGCTTGCCATGGATGCACGAGCAAAGTTCAGGCCGCAGCTGCCTAGCACTTCCCCTTAGGGACCATCCCTTACAACTAAAGTCGTCTGGTGGCTTTGCTGGGCTGTCGTTAAATTGTAGGCATCGAAAAATATAGCCTGCTGCTTGCGTGAGTGAGTGAGTATTTTGCGCAGTGGCCAAGGTGGTTCAGAGTCCTACTAAGGAGACAACACATGAGTCAGACGGCTACACAGGATCAAGTGATCCAGCGGATACAAAGCAACCCGAAGTACCAGCGCTTGCGCAGCGTGCGCAACCGCTTTGCTTGGGTTCTTACGATTTTGATGTTGATTGTGTATTACGGCTATGTGGGCCTCATTGCTTTTGACAAAGAGCTGCTGGCCAAGCCCATAGGGGCAGGTGTGACTACTTGGGGGATGCCCATTGGCTTGGGCGTCATTCTGTTCACTGTGGTGGTGACTGGCATTTATGTCTACCGCGCCAATACCGAGTTCGATGCCATTACAGAACAAATCCTCAAGGAGGCACAGCAATGAGAACACGCAGCACTATTCCCTATGGGGCCATTTTGGCACTGGCAACTGCTGCGATCGCAGGCAGCGCGTTTGCCGCTGGCGGTGACTTGGGTGAGTTGAAAAAACAAGCCACCAATTGGACGGCGATCACGATGTTCGCCGCTTTTGTGATTGGCACGCTGTGGATCACCAAATGGGCCGCAGGCCGCACCAAGTCGGCCTCGGACTTTTATACGGCCGGCGGCGGCATTACCGGTTTCCAGAACGGCTTGGCGATTGCGGGCGACTATATGTCCGCGGCGTCATTTCTGGGGATTTCGGCGGCTGTGATGGCCAACGGCTACGATGGCTTGATCTACTCGATTGGCTTTTTAGTGGGCTGGCCCATCATCACTTTCCTGATGGCTGAAAAACTGCGCAACTTGGGCAAGTTCACTTTTGCCGACGTGGCCGGTTACCGCTTCCGCCCCGGTCCAATCCGTGCGTTTGCAGCCTCGGGTACCCTGGTCGTGGTGGCGTTTTATCTGATCGCTCAAATGGTTGGTGCCGGGCAGTTGATCAAACTGCTGTTTGGCCTGGACTACGTTTACGCAGTGGTGATTGTGGGCATCTTGATGATGGTCTACGTGTTGTTTGGCGGCATGACCGCCACGACTTGGGTGCAAATCATCAAGGCCTGTTTGCTGCTCTCGGGTGCCAGCTTCATGGCGTTCATGGTCATGAAAAGCTACGGCTTTAGCTTCGAGCGTTTGTTCCAGGCTTCGGTGGAAGTGAAGCAATCGAACTCCATCATGGGCCCTGGCAACTTCATCAAAGACCCGATTTCTGCGATCAGCTTTGGTATGGCCTTGATGTTTGGTACCGCTGGCTTGCCACACGTGCTGATGCGTTTCTTCACCGTGCCAAACGCCAAGGAAGCGCGTAAATCCGTGTTCTGGGCCACGACCTGGATTGGTTACTTCTACATCCTGACCTTCATCATTGGTTTTGGCGCGATTGTGTTCGTCAGCACCAACCCGCTGTTCCTAGATGCGGTCTCCGGCACCTTGGTGGGCGGCAGCAATATGGCTGCGGTGCATTTGGCTTCGGCAGTCGGCGGCAACGTGTTCCTGGGCTTCATCTCGGCAGTGGCGTTTGCCACGATTTTGGCGGTGGTCGCTGGCCTGACACTGTCTGGTGCATCAGCGGTCTCGCATGACCTGTATGCGACCGTGTTCAAACAGGGCAAGGCCGATAGCGCCTCTGAGCTGAAAGTCTCGCGTATTACCACCGTGGTGCTGGGCATTGTCGCTGTGCTGCTGGGCATTGTGTTTGAAAAGCAAAACATCGCATTCATGGTCTCACTGGCCTTTGCGGTGGCCGCTTCTGCCAACTTTCCGGTGTTGTTCTTGTCGATTTTGTGGAAAGATATGACCACCCGTGGGGCGGTAGTGGGTGGTTTCCTGGGCCTGATTTCCTCGGTGGTGCTGACGATTCTGTCGCCCTCGGTGTGGGAGGCGGTATTTCATCATCCAGCTGGCTCTGCGCCATTCCCGTATGCTTCACCTACGGTGTTCTCGATGACACTGGCCTTTGTCGGTATCTGGTTCTTCTCGATCACTGACAAGAGTGCCCGTGCTGCTCAAGACCGTGCTGCATTCCCTGCGCAGTTGGTGCGTTCCGAGACTGGTTTGGGAGCAGCCAAAGCCTCATCGCATTGATCCATGCGGGTTGCAGGTCCAAGCCACGGCTTGGATCTGTGCAATTTGATGCATAGTGGTTCAACAGCGGGTGGTGTCAGCACCACCCGTTGGCGCTTTAGTTTGTTTTTATCATGTTAGGGAGAGACTCAACCATGAGCAAAGATGTGTACCCAGTCAATCCAGCGCTGGCCGGTCCCACGACCATTACGCCCGAGCAGTACCAAGCGATGTACGAGGAGTCTGTCAAAGACCCGAATGCATTCTGGGGGAAAATTGCCAAGCGTTTGCAATGGTTTAAAGAGCCCACCATCATCAAAGACACCAGCTTTGATGTCGACAATTTCCACACACGTTGGTTTGCTGACGGTGAAATCAACGTCAGCGTCAACTGCTTGGACCGCCATCTGGACAAGCGCGGCGACAAAGTCGCGATTCTGTGGGAGCCCGATGACCCGCAGGCAGCCGCGCAAAAAATCACCTACCGCCAGCTGTACGAGCGCGTGTGCAAATTAGGCAACGCCTTGCGCAAACTTGGCGTTGGCAAAGGCGACCGTGTGACGGTGTATATGCCGATGGTGCCGGATGCAGCAGTGGCCTTGCTGGCCTGCGCGCGTATTGGCGCGATCCACAATGTCGTGTTTGGTGGTTTCTCGCCAGGCTCAGTGGCCGATCGGGTGCGCGATAGCAACGCCAAGGTCATCATCACCGCCGATGAAGGCCTGCGTGCCGGTCGCAAAGTGCCGCTCAAGGCCAACGTCGATGCCGCGCTGCAAGCCGAAGGCACGGACACTGTGACCAATGTGATTGTGCTCAAGCACACCGGGGGTGCAGTGGCCATGCAAGACGGCCGCGATATCTGGTTGCACGAGGTCACAGCCAATGAGCCAGCCGAGTGCGCGCCCGAGCGCATGCAGGCCGAAGACCCGCTGTTTATCCTCTACACCTCCGGCTCGACCGGCAAACCCAAAGGCGTGGTGCATTCCACGGCAGGTTATTTGGTGCATGCCAGTTTCAGCCACGAGACGGTGTTTGACTTGCGCGAAGAAGACATTTACTGGTGCACGGCCGATGTGGGCTGGGTCACCGGCCACAGCTACATCGTATACGGCCCGCTGGCCAATGGCGCGACATCCCTGATGTTTGAAGGCGTGCCAAGCTACCCCGACGCCTCGCGCTTCTGGCAAGTCGTAGACAAGCACCAGGTGACGATTTTCTACACCGCGCCAACCGCGATCCGTGCGTTGATGCGCGATGGCGATGAGTGGGTGAAAAAGACCTCGCGCGCTTCCTTGCGCGTGCTGGGCTCGGTCGGCGAGCCGATCAACCCCGAGGCATGGCGCTGGTACCACGACGTGGTCGGCGGCGGTAAACTGCCCATTGTTGACACTTGGTGGCAAACCGAAACAGGCGGCTTCATGATCACGCCGCTGCCAGGCGCAACCGATCTCAAGCCAGGCTCGGCCAGCAAACCGTTTTTTGGTGTCCAGCCCGCTTTGGTGGATGCCGAGGGCAAATTCATAGAGGGAGAGGGAGAGGGCAACCTCGTCATCGTAGATTCCTGGCCAGGTCAGGCCCGTACCGTGTTTGGTGACCACCAGCGTTTTATTGACACCTACTTCAAGGCCTATCCAGGCATGTACTTCACCGGTGACGGCTGCCGCCGCGACGCCGATGGCTACTACTGGATTACTGGCCGTGTTGACGATGTCATCAACGTCAGTGGCCACCGCATTGGCACGGCTGAGCTTGAGAGCGCGCTGGTATCGCACGACAAAGTGGCAGAAGCCGCAGCCGTGGGCTACCCGCACGACCTCAAAGGCCAGGGCATTTACGTATACGTCACTTTGGTGGCAGGTTTGGAGGGCTCAGACGAGCTCAAGAAAGAGCTGATCGCCCATGTCCGTAAGGTCATTGGGCCGATCGCCACACCAGACCATTTGCAATGGGCGCCCGCCTTGCCCAAAACCCGCTCGGGCAAGATCATGCGCCGCATTTTGCGCAAGATTGCCGAAAACGCGCCTGACCAGCTGGGCGATACCAGCACTTTGGCCGATCCAGCTGTCGTTGATACGTTGGTGGTTGAGCGTTTGAATACCTGAACCACTTAGAGCCTGTTCCCAACCTCCACGCAGCCGCGCTGAAGCCCAAAAGGATGCAATGCGCGGCAACAGACGCCTGGCGCTGCCTCTTTTTGTGCCTTGCGCGACTGCGTGGAGATGGGGCACAGGCGCTTAGATCGTAAGCACGTTCTTAGAACATTGGTGGGCCAATCGGCATGGGTAGTCTCACATTGAGGGGGAGATTGCCGTCGATGGCCATTTTGACAGCCCACAAGGCTTAGGTCTTGTGGGTTTTTTTTCTTGCTCGCGCCGCGCAGTTTGAGCTGCCACTGTAGAGGGCTGGCAGCACCATGTGACACACCAAGACCGCCCTGGCTTTCTGCGCTGTCGGGGGCGCAATGGGGCTAGGCGGCGCCCAGAATTGGCTGCACTGCAAGACACCGGCTAAGGGCGATCCAGCGGGTGGTCGTCATTAGAATCGATTGCGCGGCCAACTGCCTAGCCGTTATGATGCTTGGGCCTGCGCGCGAGCGCACCTTCTTGGGGCATGTTGGCGGCATGCTTGCCGCTTTGCCATGCCGGCCAATAGGCAACAGCATGGCGCTGGTTGCTGCGCCACCAGCGTATGGACTATGCGCAACTGGTGAAGGCCGCCAGCCTGGTCTGCTTTGAGACTTTGCGCAGGTGTCAAGTGTGCTGCGAAGCCTCTTTTTGCATGGCTTCATGACAATAACAGACAAGAGAATCTATGCCCACGTTTTTGATTGCCGACGACCATCCGCTGTTTCGGGATGCGCTGCGCACGGCTGTGCTCAAGGCCTGGCCAGAGGCAGTCATCCATGAGGCCGACCATGTCCAGGCGCTTTACCAACTGGTTGAGCTTCACCACGATGCCGACTTGCTGTTATTGGATTTGAGCATGCCGGGCAGCTCCGGCTTTGATCCGCTGGTACATATCCGCGCGCGCCACCCGCAATTGCCGGTGGTGATGGTCTCGGGCCATGAAGATGCGCAATTGATGCGCCGCGCGATGGAGCATGGCGCGTTTGGCTATATTCCGAAGTCCTCCGATCTGGCCACGCTTGGCCAAGCGCTCAGTACGGTGCTCGATGGGGAACCCTGGTTTCTACCGCAGGCTTTGGACCAGCACACGCCCAGCATCAGCGAGCAAGAGCGCCAAGTCGCTGCCCGCATGGCCGAGCTGACGCCGCAGCAAGCCAAGGTGTTGCAGATGGTGGCCGCTGGCTTGTTGAATAAGCAAATTGCCCATGATCTGGGCACTTCCGAGGCCACTGTCAAAGCACATATGTCAGCGGTGCTGCGCAAATTGGGGGCGACCAATCGAACGGAAGCGGTGTCGATGGCGCACCGTTTGGATCTGCATTAAGCCGTGCTTTGAATACCTGTTGAGCGGGCGATCAAAGCGCCTTGCGCGCAGCCATTGCCATTAAAAAGGCGCGCAGTGCCGCCGGTTTGACCGGTTTGGTCAGCACCGTGACCTGCTGCTCGCCCGCCCGTTGTTTGAGCGCGTCGCTGCCATCGGCGGTGATGAGCGCCGCAGGGACCTCGGGCCGCAGCTGTTGCAATTGGGCAATCGCGCCCAGTCCGTCAACGCGGTCGTAGAGGTGGAAGTCAACCAGAAAGCAATGCAGCTGTGGCGCTTGCTGTGCGAACTGCACAGCTTGGTCAATATCGCTGGCCAGTAAACAGCCCACTTGCCAGCGCGAGAGCAGCATGTGCATGCCTTGCAGTATGTCGGGGTCATTGTCCAGACACAGCACGACGAGGCCAGTCAAACCAAGTGCGCTGGGGCTGGAGGTGGGGGCATTGCCCACAGTGCTATTGGCCGCGACCACCTGTGACGTGGTGCGCGCGAGGCTGGCTTTTGGGGGCGCTGTGCTGGCTTGTACAGCAATGGCAAACACGCTGCCTTTGCCGGGGCGCGACTGCGCTTGCAGGCGGTGGTCTAGCAAGCGCGCAATGCGCTGGCAAATCGACAGGCCCAGGCCCAGGCCCCGACCGTCCCAGTCGAACACCTGTTGGTAGCGGTGGAACTCCTCATAAATGCGCGCCAGATGCACCTCGGGAATGCCGGGGCCAGTGTCCCATACTTGCAGCAATAGCTCGCTGGGGGCCCCATTTTTGCCGTGGCGCTGGCGTGCACCCATCAAAACACCGCCGCTTTGGGTGAAACGCAAGGCATTGGCGACGAAGTTTTGCAGCACGCGGCGCAGCAGGCGCGCATCGCTGCGCACCCAAAGGGGCTCTGCAGAACGCGGCACAGCCAGGCGCCATCGCAACTGGCGCTTGGCTGCTAGGGGCGCATACTGGGCATGCAATTCCTGCAAAATCGGCAACAGGTCGAACGTCTCGATCTTGGCTTGCAATGCGCCCGCATCCAAACGGGAAATATCCAGGATACCGTCCAGCAAATCTTCGGCTGCATGCAGCGCGGTATCGACCCGCTCGGCCAGGTAACGCATTTGTTGGGGTTTGGTTTCGTCGTGCAGCGCAGACGCAAACAACCGCGCCGCATGGATGGGCTGCAATACGTCGTGGCTGATGGCTGTCAGGTAGCGCGAGCGCGACTCCTGGATAACGGCGACCTCGCGTGAGCGTTCGGCCACGCGTTGCTCCAAGGTTTCATTGATCTCGCGCAATTCGCGCTCGGCCTGTTTGAGGCTGCTGATATTGCTGTAGCTGGTGACATAGCCGCCATGCGGCAGCGGATGGCCGCGCATTTCAATGACCCGGCCATCCTGTAGCGCTCGCTCGTAGGTGTAGCTGCGACCCGCGCGCATCAGCTCAATGCGTTTGTGCACTTCGGCATCGATATTGCTGGCAATCGGTACAGGTGCAGTCAGGCCGAGCGGGTTGTGCTTGAGGTTGTGGGCAATCAGGCGCGCCACTTCCTGGCCGATATACAGCATGCCTGCCGGGTAGTTGAACAACTGCTGGTAGCGCTGGTTCCAGGCGACCAGGCGCATGTGTGCATCGATCACGCTCACACCTGGATCAATGTTCTCCAGCGTGGCCAGTAGCAGCTCTCGGTTAAAGCGCAGTTCTTGGCCTGCTTCATCGAGGACCGAGACAATCGCGGCCAGCTCCAGGCCCGAGCCTTGCAAGGTGCGTGTCATCACCAGACGCGCTGAAGAGGCGCCTACCGCGCCCACCAGGAGCAGCTCGGTGAAATGCAGCCAGGTCCGGTCGGCCGGCACTTGGCCTTGCAATGACTGGCCGAGTTTTTCGGCATGCTGGGCAAAGGCCCGCGCAGCCGCATCAGCGCCGACGATGTGGCTGGCGACCATCTGCAAATCATGCACATGCAGGCGATTGAGGCCGGGCGAGAGCTCGTCGAGCTGCAGGTGAGGCGTTTTCGGGGCCAGGAATGGCTGGGCCTGCATTTGCTCGCTCAAACTGGGCTGGTGGCGCAACGACACCACCACCATGGTGGCGATATTGGCCAGCAACGACCAGAATGTGCCATGCGAGAGTGAATCCCAGCCCACACTGCCAAACAGGTGGTAGGGCCGCAGCCAGCTGATGCCCCATGGCCCTGTGGCAATCCAGTCAGCGCCAATCCAGCCAATCTCGGCCAAATTGGGCAGAAACAAGGTGTAGGCCCATAGCGCAAAGCCAGCGAGCAAACCGGCTTCGACGCCTTTGCGGCTGGCAGACTGCCAATACAGGCCCGAGATCAAGGCCGGTGCAAACTGCGCCACCGCGGCAAACGACATCAAGCCAAAGCTGGCCAGTTGCACTTGGCTGCCGACGCCGCGTGAATAGCCGTAAGCCATCAGGCCTAGTAAGACAATGGCTGCGCGTCGCACCCACAGCACGGTGGCAGCCGTGCTGCCACGGCTGGCCGCTTGTTGTGACCAGCGCCAGCGCAGCAGCACAGGCATCACCAAGTCATTGCTGACCATGTTTGACAAGGCCACGCTGACCACAATCACCATGCCAGTCGCTGCAGAAAAACCGCCGATGTAGGCCAGCAGCGCCAGGCTGTTGTGGTTCAGCGCCAGTGGCAAGGCCAGCACGTAGTTATCAGGTGCCATACTGCCTTGCGGGCCAAATTGGGTCAGACCTGCAGCGGCAATTGGCAAGACCATGGCGCTGATGATGACCAGATACGCGCCAAACCACCAACGTGCTTTTTGAATATCGCGTAAATCACCGCATTCGACCACGGCCACATGGAACTGCCTGGGCAGGCAGATGATGGCGGCAAACGCCAGAATGGTTTGCGCGACAAAGCCAATCGGGGCGGTGTTGTGAATCAGGTGGCTGATTGCTTGCGTGGCAGACGCTGGCTCTGGCCGCTCTGAGAGCCAGAGCAGCGCAAAAATACCAACGGCCACCAAGGCCACCAGCTTGACAATCGATTCCAGCGCCACGGCCAGCATCAGACCGGGGCGGTGTTCGGTGGCGTTGACCTGGCGTGTGCCAAACAAAATCGCAAACAAGGCCATGATGGCTGCGACGTAGAACGCCGGATCGCCCCAGGTGCTGGGGCTGATGTCGATGTCGGCCAAAATGGCCAAGCTGGAGACTACGGCTTTGTACTGCAATGCCAGGTAAGGCACCGCAGCGACCAGGGCAATCAAGGTAATCAGCGCGGCCAGCCGCTGCGAGCGGCCAAAGCGTGAGGCGACAAAATCGGCCAGCGAGACGGTGTTGTGGTTGCGCGCAATCAGTGCCAGGCGCTCGATCATGCGCCAGCCAAACAGGTACATCAGCAGCGGGCCTAAATAAATCGGCAAGTAACCCAGACCGTAGCGAGCCGCTGTGCCGACTGCGCCATAAAAAGTCCAGGACGAGCAATACACGGCCAGTGCCAGGCTGTAGATGATGGGGCGCACTTTAGGGCGCTGCAGTATATCGGCGTGGCGGTCGCCCAGCCAGGCGACCGTGAACAACGTGCCTGCATACAGCAGAGAAACAAGGATGACCCCAATGGGCAGCATGGCGTGGTTTGGCTAAATTGGCTTAAGGTCAGGGCAGGTTGGGGCGGCAATACCGGTCGGGGCCGCACTGCCACATGCGCCCATGCATCGTACCAGCGGCGCATGCTTGCACGAGGGTCTTGGAGGCGTATTGTCAAACTCCGTTGCCGACATGGTCAAGCGCGCTGGTGGTATCCTGCGGGCCGCGCATGCGGGTGACAAGCCATCTGCGTGCTTGAATTGGAGCGGCCAGGTGCAAGCCTGCGCGGCTTTGGCTCGCTTTATTGACTGGTTTTTGTGTGATGTTCCTGTTCGATCCGATGGTTTGGGTATTGCTGGCGATTGCTGCGCTGGGCATCATCAGCCACAACACGGCTGTGACCGTGGCCATGCTGATTTTGCTCGTGGTGCGTTTGACGCCCTTGAGCCAGTTTTTTCCCTGGATTGAAAAAAACGGCCTCACGATTGGCATTATCGTGCTGCTGGTAGGTGTCATGGCACCCATTGCCAGTGGCAAGATTGGTCTTGACGATTTGCTGCGCTCTTTTACCCAATGGCCGTCCTTGCTGGCGATTGTGGTCGGCATTGGCGTGGCCTGGCTGGGAGGGCGCGGTGTGCCTTTGATGATGGGCCAGCCTGGCTTGGTGCCCGGTTTGATGATTGGCACTGTGATAGGGGTTGCGTTGTTCAAAGGCGTGCCGGTTGGCCCCTTGATTGCTGCTGGCATTTTGGCGGTACTGATGGGCAAGTGGTAGAGCCAATGGGTCTATGTGGCTGCGGGTAAACCATGATCTGACTCGGTCTGTGAGGGCCAGATCGACACGTTCTCGCTCAAGATTCATTGAAATCTAAGCTAACTGAGGTAACAATACTGGGTTGCCGTCTGCACAAGCGTGCTTTTTGGGCGCCATGTTGTGGTGTTCGGCAGCTGTGGATATTGTTTTGTATGGGTGCATGAGGCGCTTGCTGCGCTGACTGTGGGAATCACTTTGGGGCCTAGTGCCCTGTCACCGACTCACTTGAAGAACTAGGAACTGCCATGTTCAAACTGAAAAATCTGTTGCTCGCCCCTGCTGTTGTGGCCTTGTTCGTTTCTGCGCATACCCAGGTGATGGCGCAAACTGCCGGTGCCCAGGCCACTGAGACGATTGTGGTGGGCCTCGATGACAATTTCCCGCCAATGGGTTTTCGCGATGAGAAAAACCAAATCGTGGGTTTTGACATCGACATGGCGCGTGAAGTGGCCAAGCGTTTGAATGTCGATGCCCAGTTCCGCCCAATTGACTGGAGCGCCAAAGAGGCTGAACTCAACAGCAAACGTGTCGACGTGCTGTGGAATGGCCTGACGATCACCGACGAGCGCAAAAAACACATTGGTTTTACCGCTCCGTACATGGAAAACCACCAAATCATCGTGGTGTTGGCCAAGTCTGACATTGCCAACAAAGCCGATTTGGCAGGCAAGGTGGTTGGTGCACAGGAAGGCAGCAGCGCCGTTGATGCGATTGGCAAAGACGAGTCGTCCAAAAGCTTCAAACAACTCAAGACCTTTGGCGACAACATCACTGCGATGATGGATTTGGGCACAGGCCGCCTGGATGCCGTGGTGCTCGATGAAGTGGTCGGCCGTTACTACGTGGCCAAGCGCGGCAATGAATTCAAGGTGCTGCAAGACCACTTCGGCACGGAAGAATATGGTGTGGGTACACGCAAAGACGATGCGGCTTTGCTCAAGCGCGTTGACGACGCTTTGGCTGAGATGAAAAAGGACGGCACGGCCCAGAAGATTTCTGAGCAGTGGTTCGGTGCCAACGTGATCAAGTAATTTGTAGGTATCCTGGATACCATTCAATACCGAGGTAAAGCGCTCTTTGCCTCGGTATTTGGTTTTTGTCGGTTTGTTTTATTTTTGTTGTGTGCAGCGCGCCTTTTGGCAGCCGCACTTTTGAAGTTGTTTTCATGAACTACGTCCTCTCCATGCTGCCCGCGCTCTGGCAGGGTATGCAGGTGACGCTGACATTGTTCGCTATCACTTTGTCGCTGGCCATTCCCTTGGGGCTGCTGCTGGCGCTGGCGCGTATTTCGCCCATAAGGTGGCTCAGCGGCTTGGTCAACGGCTATATCTGGCTGATGCGTGGCACGCCGCTGCTGTTGCAAATCTTTTTTATCTATTTCGCGCTGCCTGGCATTGGCATTACCTTGCCCGACTTTCCAACCGCAGTCGTGGCCTTTACGCTCAATTACGCGGCCTATTTTGCCGAGATTTTTCGCTCGGGCATCCAATCGGTCGACCGTGGTCAATACGAAGGCGCGAAAGTGCTGGGCCTGACCTACCCACAAACCATGCGCCGCATTGTGATGCCGCAAATGGTGCGGCAAATTCTGCCGCCAATGAGCAACGAGACCATCACCCTGGTCAAGGATACGTCGCTGATTTATGTGCTGGCACTCAACGACTTGTTGCGCGCAGCCCGGCAGATTGTGCAGCGCGATTTTGAGGTCACCGCGTTTGTGGTGGCGGCGGCTTTCTACCTGTTGATGACTTTGGTGCTGACCTGGATTTTCCAGCGTTTGGAGCGACACTATGCCCGATATGACCAATAACCGCGCCGCTGCACCTGCTGGGCGCTGGATGATTCAAGCCCAGGGCGTGGGCAAGTCGTTTGGCGCGCATCGCGTCTTGAATCAAGTGTCCCTGGATTTGGCCCAGGGCGAAGTGGTCGCGGTGATTGGTCCTTCGGGTTCGGGCAAAAGCACGTTTTTGCGCTGCTTGAACCATTTGGAGACAATTGACGAGGGCAGTGTGCAGGTCGAGGGCGAGTCCTTGGCTGCGCCTGATGCGAGTGGTCGCAGTGTCTATGTGCCCGAGCGGGAAGTGCGCCGCATTTGCCGAAAAATGGGCATGGTGTTCCAGTCCTTCAATCTGTTTCCTCACATGACGGTGCTGCAAAACATCATTGAAGCGCCGATGACAGTCAAAGGCCTCAGCCGCGAGGAGATCATTCCTAAAGCCGAGCGCTTGCTCGACAAGGTGGGGCTGCTGACCAAGCGCGATAACTACCCTGGCCGGCTCTCAGGTGGGCAAAAGCAGCGCGTGGCGATTGCGCGGGCGCTGGCGATGGAGCCAGAGATCATGCTGTTTGACGAACCGACCTCGGCACTGGATCCCGAGCTGACAGTCGAGGTCTTGCACACCATGCGTGAGCTGGCCAGAGAGCATATGACCATGCTGGTTGTGACCCACGAAATGGGCTTTGCGCGTGAGGTGGCCAATCGCGTGGCCTTCATGGACCAAGGCCAGCTGATTGAAATTGCGCCTTCGGCCGATTTTTTTGCCAATCCGCAGCACGAACGCACCCAAGCATTTTTGCGACAAATGCTGTGAGAACGTAAACACGTTCTGAGCATTGCGGCAAAGATGCCGCAATGCGCACAAGTTGCGATTACTCGCTGATGGTCATTGTCTGCATCCCCGGTGCAGCGCTGATTTCCGCTTCGCTAAACGGCAGTTTGACCCATTGCTGCTCACTGTAGGCCTGGCTGTAATCGCCGTAATGCGGCGAAGCCGGATCATCCGAGAGCGAGAAGGTCAGGAACGAATATGCCTCAACCTTGCCTGCCGGGAAGCTCACCACTTGCATGTAGGTGTTGCCATGCGGCTGGTCGTCCATGGTGTAGCCACGCGAGGTCAACCTGAATTCCGAGCAGCTGATGGTGAAGTAACCAACGCCGCCGCAGCCTCCAAACAAGGGCAGGCGCTTGCCGCTGCGGGTCAGATACACCACCTCACCACGCGGCGCATCCAAGGCAAAGCCAGAGGCTTGTACCGTGGCCACGGCGGTATCGAAGGCCTGGGCCAATTGCGCGCGCGCTGCGGGGTTGATATCGCGCGGCGTATTCAGCGGGTCCTGGGCATCGAACGGTGTCAGGTATAACGTGCTGCTGGCCAAGCTGCCCAGGTTCATCCAGAATTCATCCCAGATGTGTGAGCCGCGTGAGGTCGCCATGCCGCGGCTGTCCCAGGCAGCCAGGACCGCACAGGCATTGGCGCGTTCCGCTGCGCCATCGCCCTGGCAGACCAGGTCCAGGATTTCGTCTTTGAAGCGCGCCGATTCAATCCGGCTGTCCAACACCATTTGGCGCACGATGGCGCTGCTGGCGAGCTTGCCACCATAGCCGTCCGTGCCGGCCAAGCGCTCCAGGGCCATGCGGTGGCCCAGGCGGGTGCGCAGGGTCTGGGCTTGTGTCCCGGCAGGACCAAAGATACTTGGGAAACCGGTCAATGGCTGATACACATTGGTGAGCCAGTAGCTGTCGTTCATATTGGCCACGTAGTCGCGGCGCTGCAGGCTGGGCATGCGGGCTGGGCCAATTGCACCGGCTTGCACCGAGTCGGCATCGCTTTGCCAGTTGCAGGCGCTGCGAGAGCCGTCCAGTACGGGCACACCCGGCATGGCCACGGCGGCAGCGGCCGAGAAGGGCGTGCTGCAGCTGGCCAGCAAGGCCGGAGGTGCGTTCGGCACGGCGCCAATGTCGGCATACCACACTTGCTCAGAGCCACGGCCTGCGGCGATCGTATTGACCCATGGAATGGCTGATTCTTCGCGTTGGATGTTGGCAAATTCATCAAGCGAGCGAGCCTGGCTCCAGCGCATCCAGTTGCGCACAGTACGGTAGTTCAGCGCATTCACATCGCGAATCACCACCGCGCTTTGGGTGTTCCAGCCTAACGCGGGGTTCAGTGCGCTGAGGTTGACCACCGGGCCTTGCTCGCTTGCGTACAAGGTGCGTTTGACAGTGCTTTGTGCGCCATCGGAGCCTTTGACACTGACTTCGATGTCGCGCGCAATAAACGGCTTGCTCTGGCCATCCATCACATAGCGCGTGGGGTCGCTGGGGTCCAGCGTCATGCCAAAAAAGCCAAAACGGCGGGCGGTCGAGACCGTGTGGCTCCAAGCGACATCGTCGTTGAACGCAATTTGCGGGATGGGAAAGCCCAGAAAGCCTGCACCACTGACGTTGACCTGGCCATCAATGGTCAGCTGCATTTGGTAGAAGCGGTCCATGCCTTTCCAGTACCAGTGCGGGTTGCCAAACAACACGGCACTGCTGCCGGTGGACTGTGGGCCAAAGCCATACATATTGCTGCCAATGCCGGCCTCGCCACCGACCTGCAGTGCCGGCGCTTTCATGCTGCCAGGGGCAAGCTCCGTCGTGCTGGCTGCTGCGGCTGATTTGCCAGTAGGTGGCTGGGCATTGGCAATCATGGCGACAAAATTGCTGTAGCCGCCAGCCACGTTGGCGCTCATCACGCGGCGCCACATGTCCAAGGCGGTGATGGGCTGCACCCACTCGGCTGTGCGGCAGGCGGCATTTGCCGTGGCTTGGGCTGACTTGGCTTCTGCCACATAGCGGTTGTAGCCAGCGGCAAAGCCTTCCATGACCTGGATGGCGTCCTCGGTTTGCGCCGCCATCATGGCTTTGACTGCGTCGTCATTGACCACGTGCTTGAAGAACATGTCCGAGTCCAGGTTGCCAGGGCGGCCAATCGTGGACGAGTAGACCGCCAGCGCATCGGCACCAAAGTATTTGGAGCGCTCGCCTCGGAACGTGACAAAACCGTCGGCCAATGTGCACAAATCGTCGCTGGCTTGGGCATAGCCTGCGCCATAGCCCAAACTTGCCCAGTTGCTGGCTTTGATGTGCGCAATGCCCATTTCTGTGCGGCGAATCTCGGCGCTGTAGTTCTTGCTTTCAGGCGGCGAGCCGCCATTGTCGTCATTGCCCGAGCCGCCGCATGCGACCAAAGCCAGCACGGTGCTGATGGATAAGCCCCAGCGCAGCGATCGATGTCCAGGAAAAGCCATGTTTGTCTCCTAATGGGTGTTTTTATATCTTTTTCCAAGGGGCAGGCCCACGGAAGTGCACGACCGTTCTTTAGTCATGCCCTGCAAAGTTTAGGGGGGTGTAACAAGCTGTGCATGGGCGAAAACCCGCTGCACATGGGGACAGCTTTTGTTGTAGCCGGCACTTTCCTGGGTGTGCGCATCGATAGGCGCGCAGATTGCGCCCGCAAGCACACGCATGCGCATGCGCTAGCACGCAATCTTGGTGATGATCGGCGCCACTGCCACGTGGCTGCTGGCGGTCTCTATAGGCATTGGGTACAAGAGCCGTGAAGCTGTCTTCTGTCTTGGATGGAGACAGCGCTAAGCGCCTGTTCAAAAGCTCCGCGCAGTCGCGCACGGCGCACGACGCACGGCGCTTAAAAGCGCATTGCGGCGATGTCCGTTTTGCGCAGACTCATGTCTGAGTTGCAACAGGCGCCTTGCACTGCTTCTTTTTTGTTGCCTTGCGCGACGGCGAAAAGATCGTAAACAGGTTCTAAAAGCGTTTTAGCCTAGGCGCGGCAGCTGCGCTTTCAGTTGTCGTGCCGCTTCGGCCGGGTCGGCTGCATGTGTGACTGCACGTACGACCACCACACGCGTTGCGCCCGCCTCCACCACTTGCGCGACATTGCTGACATCGATCCCGCCAATGGCAAACCACGGCTTGTTGGGCGCAATGCTGGCGGCGCGCTGTGCGACCTGGCTGACCACATCCAAGCCGGTTGCGGCTCGGCCGGGTTTGGTGGGGGTTGGCCAGACGGGGCCAATGCAGTAGTAATCGGCCAGGCTGTGCATCGCACGCTCGGCTTGCTCGACGCTGTTGGTTGACTGGCCGAGCAAGACGCCAGGCTGTACCAATTGCCGCGCAGCAGGCAGTGGAATGTCACCCTGGCCCAAATGCAGCACTGAGGTTTGTGCCAACTGGGCCAAGTCGGCGCGGTCATTGGCTGCAAACAGCTTGCCGTGGCGTGTTGCAGCCGCGCGCAAAGCGGCAAAATACTCGAGTTCGCGGGCCGCTTCCATGCCTTTGTCGCGCAGCTGGATGATGTCGACACCCGCCTCATACACCAAGCTGGCCCAATCTTCAAACGCAGTCAGCGTCAGGCCTTGGGAGTCGGTGCACACATAGAGTTGGGCTTGGGAGAGGAGCGCTGCAGTAGTGGCCATCACATCAGTCGGGTAGGTAAGCATGAAGAAGTGGTCATCGGTCTTGGTGTAGACTTGCAGACCAATGTATTGTAGAGGGGTTTGAAAAACAACGCCTCTATGAGCCAAGCATGACCCAGCACCACCTAGCACGGGAGCCAGTGAGACTGGTTGAGAGGGCAATCAATGCGGAGTTCGTCGCCGCCCATTGCCGACCGTTGAACCTGATCCGGTTGATCCCGGCGTAGGAAGCCATGACTGCATCTGACTGTTTTTCACTCGCTTTAGCCAGGCCCATTGCGGCTGCGCAGCCCGCGCAGTGGCTGGGCGCAGCTGTTGCCAAACGCAGGCTCAGGACCAGGCTGGCGTCCGTGATGGCTTGCATGCATCTGCTTGTGTATCGCACCTCTCGCGAGCCTTTGCGCTGTCGTCAATCTCTAAATTTCCTCCCACACCATGACCTCCAACGCTTCTTCTGATGCTGCTGTTTTGAGCATTTCTTTGAACGGTGCGGCGCACACCACGCAGGCGCGCACCGTGCGTGACCTGGTTGCCGAGATGACCGGCGTAGCCGTCAATGAACAAGGGCTGGCCGCCGATGGCAAGCGTTTGGGTATCGCTGTGGCCGTTGATGCCGCCGTCGTGCCACGCGGCCAATGGCATCTGCATGCTTTGCAGGCAGGCGCGCAGGTGGAAGTGGTAACGGCCAAGCAAGGCGGCTGAGCCAGCGCTGCCATTTGATTTTTCTCCGTTATATTTCAATGCGCTTGCCAGCGCGCTTTGCAATGGGCTGGCCCAGATCGGGCTCTGTGGCCGTTTGCAGCACAACTAGGAACTCGTTCAATGACTACTGCGATTGAAAATGCAACCAGCATCGACACGCCCCTGCAAATTGCCGGGCGCACTTTTGGCTCACGCCTGATCACCGGCACTGGTGGCGCGACCGATTTGGCTGTGCTTGAGCAAGCGCTGCTTGCTTCGGGCACTGAGATGACCACCGTGGCCTTGCGTCGTCTGGATCCGCGCGGCGATGGCGCGGCTGTCTACCAATTGATTGAACGCCTGAAATTGCAAGTGCTGCCCAATACCGCCGCTTGTTTCTCTGCACGCGAAGCCGTGACCACCGCCGAGCTGGCGCGCGAAGCGCTGGAGACCGACTGGATCAAGTTGGAGGTCATTGCCGATGAGAAAACCCTGCTGCCTGATGTGGTGCAGACGCTGGAGGCGGCCAAGCAACTGGTGGCCAAAGGCTTTATCGTGATGGCCTACACCAATGACGATCCAATTGTGGCCAAACAGCTCGAAGACTTGGGAGTGGCCGCCGTGATGCCGCTGGGGGCACCGATTGGCACCGGCCTGGGTATTCTCAATCCGCACAATATCGCCACCATCGTCGCGCGTGCGAGTGTGCCAATTGTGCTGGATGCCGGCTTGGGCACTGCCTCGGATGCGGCATTTGCGATGGAGTTGGGCTGCTCTGCGGTATTGCTGGCCACTGCGGTGAACCGTGCGCAGCACCCGGTGGTGATGGCCGAGGCTTTCCGCCACGCCGTCGCTGGCGGTCGACTGGCCTCTTTGGGGGGGCGTGTGCCACGCCGCCACAATGCGGTTGCCTCGTCGTCGCTGGAAGGCCGCGCTTATTTGTAAAACGCGGCTGCGCGGAGCGTATGAACAGGCTCTTAGCGCACTCAACAAAGCGGGATGAACAAGTGATGGAGCCTTTGGTTGAACCTGCAGCGGCGCTCAGCCCTGCAGAACAGGCGCGTTATGCGCGCCACACGGAGTTGCAAGGTTTTGGCCTGACTGCCCAGCTGCGTATGAAAAACGCCCGTGTGCTGGTGATTGGCGCTGGTGGTCTGGGCTCGGCCATCGTGCCTTACCTGGCCGCAGCTGGTGTCGGTGTATTGGGCATTGTCGATGACGATGTGGTGGACCTGTCGAACCTGCAGCGCCAGGTGATGCACAGTGTGGCCACCATCGGCATGGCCAAAACCGAGTCGGCCAAGCAGCATGTGCAAGGCCTCAATCCCCATGTGGAGGTGGTCACACACCGCCTGCGTTTGACGGCTGGCAATGCATTGGAGATTTTGCGTGGTTACGACCTGGTGCTGGACGGCGCGGACAATTTCGCGACCCGCTATCTGGTCAGCGACGCCGCAGAAATACTGGGCATCCCTTGCGTATGGGGCAGTATCTTGCAGTTTGAAGGGCAATTGAGCGTGTTCTGGCGCGGCCATGGCCCGACTTACCGCGATGTGTTCCCCGAGCCGCCTGAGCCGGGTGAGGTGCCTTCTTGTGCGCAAGCGGGTGTGTTGGGTGTATTGCCTGGGCAAATTGGCTCTCTGATGGCGGCTGAGGCCATCAAATTGATCACCGGCATTGGCACGCCTTTGCTAGGGCGTTTGATGCTGTTTGATGCATTGCACACGCGTTGGCGCGAAATGCGCGTGATGGCCGATCCCGATCGCCCAGCCGTGCAGGCATTGATGGCCGATTACCCGGCTTTTTGTGGTTTGCCACAAGCCTCAAGCCAAGTTGCTCGTCTGACCTTAGAGGATTTTGCCGCAAGCCTTGTGCGCACCGAGCCAGCCCACAGGCGGCTGGTCGATGTGCGCCAAGCGCAAGAGGCACAAATGGGCATGATAGATGGTGCTGAGTTGCTGCCTTTGCCCGAACTATTGCAACTGAGCCGTGCGGAGCAGATCTTAGAGCGTCTGCCAGGTCTGCGTGAGCACGATCCGGTTGTGCTGTATTGCCAGTCTGGGCAGCGTGCGATGGCCGCGGCTGCGCATTTGCACAAGCTGGGCTTCAAGCAAGTGCAGGTGCTAGAGGGTAATGTCGCGGCTTGGCAGGCCTATAAAGCCGCGCATGCTGAAGGGACTTAGAGCCTGTTCAAAGTCTCGACGCAGTCGCCCAAGGCACAAAAAAGAGGCAGTACAAGACGCCAGTTGCAGCTCATACGTCTGTATGAGCAAAACGGGCAACGCAGTAATGCGCTTTTTTGTGCCTTGCCCTTCGGGTTGGAGCCCAAAAGGCACGCTGCTTTGTTAAAAATCCTCGCTGGGCAGATAGCCCGACTGCGGTTTTTGCCGCGCATCGAATCCTTTTGGGCTCCAACGCGGTCTGCGTGGAGCCTTTGAAAGGCTCTTAGGGCTGGTGTGAATTAACAGGGGCGTTTAGTGCCCCCGTTTGTCTGGCGCGTAACGCATAGCGGCTGCGTATACACAGGCCACAGGCGTGAGGATTCTCAGTGCTCTTGCAATTGGGCTTGCGAGGAGTGCCACTTGGTGACCAACTCGTGCAATTGCAGTGCATTGTCTGAGGCAATCATCGCATCACGCAGGTCGACGTTGCTGAGCAATTCGGCAATTTCAGACAGTATTTCCAAATGCTTTTCTGTGGCCGCCTCAGGCACCAGCAAAAAAATCATCAAGCTGACAGGCAGATCATCGGGGGCATCGAAGCCAATGGGGGTGGCCAATTGAAAAATAGCCGCCATTGGCGCACGCAAACCTTTGATGCGGCCATGTGGGATAGAGACACGGTGCCCCAATCCGGTAGAGCCCAATCGCTCCCGCGCAAACAAACTATCTGTTACGACGGCGCGAGAGAGACCATGCAGGTTCTCAAACAGCAGACCTGCTTCTTCAAATGCACGCTTCTTACTGGTGACCTCTACGTTCACCAATACGCGCTCGGGGGGAAGAATGGATGCTAAACGGTTCATAAGTGGGCTCATATTATGCATGCATGAGCGCAGGACAATAAAAAATTGTAAATATTCCCCTCGGAGGTATGACCCAACCGCTATCGGTTAGGCAGAAAAAATGCCATTTGGGCGTGAAGCCAAATGGCATGCCGCTCAGGGGGCGAACCGCTTAAAGGAGTCAGCTAGCCTTTAGGCCAGTGGCTGCACCTGCGCGCAGTTCGCACCATAGATCATACAGAGAGGGTTTTTTTGTGCGCTTGATGGTCGTGCTCTTTCAATTTGTCTTTAAAGCGCACGACCTGACGGTCCAGCTTGTCGACCATATCATCGATGGCTGCATACAAGTCTTCGTGGGTCGATTTTACATGCAGGTCGCCTCCTTTGAGCAGGACGGTCGTCTCGGCACTTTGACGGCCTTCTTTCTCTTTGGCATTCTCCAGCGATAGCAGGACACGGACATCAATGACTTGGTCAAAGCGCTTGATAGCACGGGCTAGTTTGTTGGTCACAAATTCCCTGAGTGCAGGGGTGACTTCCAGGTGATGTCCGCTAATGGTCAGATTCATAAAGCATGCTCCTTCTCATTTACCAAATCTGACGCAGTGTCTGCCAGCCCAATGGCCTAGCGGTCCTCAAACAGTCAGTGGCACTGCGCCTTACCCACAGACCCGCTATTGCAAGCGATAACCGACAAATGCTTGTGGAGTGAATGCGCTTGTCAATACCAAAGTCCGTTCGCACACTATGCGCGTTTGGCGCTGTTTGCGCAAGCAAGCCCAGTTTAAGTCGGGTTTTATGCGCTTGTATTGGCTGGCGCAGTAAAGTGCGTCAGAATGTCAAATGGTCATGGTGCTGCCTTTTTACTGTGCTAGTGGGAGGCTCTGGTGCTGCACCTGTTTCGGTGCGGGCCTGTTGGGCTTGGCCAATCGCTGCGCTCTTTCTTGTGCCTTGCACGATTGCGCGGAGCTGATGAACCAGCTCCTCAAGCCCCCGAGGCTGACTGCGCTAACAAGGTTGCAGATTCTGCCAATTGCTGCTGCTGACTACCTCTCTTTGCCAAAGCCCATGCACAATACTTTGGCGCATGCAACGGCGCGTATTGGCTCCAGCCTGATGCGGTTTGCATGGCTGTACAACGATTTGTGCCAAAGCCAATGCTGCTTTGGCTGCCATCCCTGTCGCGTTGCGATCTGAGCCTTATTAGAGGAGACCACCATGACGAATTTGCCAGGCCTGAACTACCAATTGGGTGAGGATATTGATGCTCTGCGTGATGCAGTGCGTGACTTTGCCCAGGCAGAAATTGCGCCCTTGGCCGCTGAGATTGACCGCAGCGACCAGTTTCCTATGCACCTGTGGCAGAAAATGGGGGCATTGGGGGTGCTCGGTATTACTGTGCCGGAGGCCTATGGTGGCGCCAATATGGGCTATTTGGCACACATGATTGCGATGGAGGAAATCTCCCGTGCCTCGGCCTCGGTAGGCCTGTCCTATGGCGCGCACAGCAATTTGTGCGTCAATCAGATCAAGCGCAATGGCACTGAAGCGCAAAAGCAAAAATACCTGCCCAAACTGATTTCTGGCGAGCATGTCGGCGCATTGGCCATGAGTGAGCCAGGCGCAGGCTCTGATGTCATCAGCATGAAACTCAAGGCCGAAGACAAGGGTGGTTACTACCTGCTCAACGGCAATAAGATGTGGATCACCAATGGGCCAGATGCGGACACCATGGTGGTGTATGCCAAAACCGAGCCTGAGCTGGGCGCACGCGGCGTGACCGCCTTCATCGTTGAAAAAGGCATGAAAGGCTTTTCGACTGCGCAAAAACTAGACAAGCTGGGCATGCGCGGCAGCCACACCGGCGAGATGGTGTTCCAAAACGTCGAGGTCCCAGAGAGCCATATTCTGGGTGGCTTGAATCAGGGCGCCAAGGTGCTGATGAGCGGCTTGGATTATGAGCGTGCAGTGCTGGCTGCTGGCCCGATCGGCATCATGCAGGCTGTGATGGACAATGTCGTGCCCTACATCCACGACCGCAAGCAGTTTGGCCAAAGCATTGGTGAATTCCAGCTGATCCAAGGCAAGGTGGCCGATATGTACACGGTCCTGCAAGCGGGCCGCGCCTTTCTGTATACGATTGGCAAGAACTTGGATGTGCTGGGCGCGGACCATGTGCGCCAGGTGCGCAAGGACTGTGCGTCCGTGATTCTGTGGTGTGCCGAGCAAGCGACCAAAATGGCTGGCGACGGCGTACAAATTTTTGGCGGCAATGGCTATATTAACGAATATCCGCTGGGTCGCCTGTGGCGCGACGCCAAGTTGTACGAGATTGGCGCCGGTACCAGTGAAATCCGTCGCATGCTGATTGGCCGAGAATTGTTTGCAGAAACCATGTGACGATGTAGGGAATACCAGTATTTGTCGCGCAGCAAAGTTGCCAGCGACTGACTGCTGCAGACGCTTTTTAGCGCTCTGTAGCAGATGGTTTGTGTGGTGCGCGCGTGCAGGCTCGCTGCAAATGCCGTGTTGCAGTGCGACAATACGCTCCGTTGACAGTTACGAAAGCAAGCATGCCATCATTGAAACAACTGTTTGAAAATAACCGCCAGTGGGCGGCCAGCATGGAGCGTGAGCGCCCTGGTTTTTTCACTCGTTTGCAAGAACAGCAGCATCCCAAGTACATGTGGATTGGCTGCTCTGACAGCCGTGTCCCAGCCAACCAGATCACCGGATTGGATCCAGGGGAGGTGTTTGTGCACCGCAACGTCGCCAACGTGGTGGTGCCCACTGATTTGAACTGCCTCTCGACCATTCAGTATGCGGTCGATCAGCTGCATGTCGAGCATTTGATGGTGGTGGGCCACTACGGCTGTGGTGGAGTGTACGCAGGCCTGACAGACCACCGCGTGGGCCTGGCCGACAACTGGATTCGCCACGTCAAGGACGTGCGTGACAAGCACTGGTCGATTTTGGAGGCGATAGATGAAAACCGCCGCCACGACGCGTTGTGTGAATTGAATGCGATTGAGCAGGTGCTCAATGTAGCCCACACCACCGTGGTCAAAGACGCGTGGGCTGCTGGCGAGAAGCTGGTTCTGCACGGTTGGTGCTACCACCTGACCAATGGCTTGATCACCAATTTGGAGATGACGGTACTGGACCAGGAGAATTTGCGCCCGGCCTACCAAAAGGCCCTGGCGCTGGTCAGCGAGCGTTACCGCTGAGCCACTGGCTGCCGATCTGAATCGCCAAGTGCTTCACTTGGCGTGTTGGTGGTTTCGGCATGGGCTTGCTGGCCAAACAATGGCAGACTCGCCGCTGGCAAGCTGATGTCTTCGACGCGCCGTGGCACACCAATCGGCGCGCCTGTCGCATTGCCGGTTTGCACGGCCAAAATATCTTCTTCGCTAGGGTATTGGCCCGTCAGCCAGTAGTCCATCACGCGCCTGGCGATAGGGGCAGCGGCGGCGGCGCCAAAGCCGGCGTTCTCCACAATCAAAGCGATAGCGATTTGTGGATTCTCTACCGGTGCGAAGGCAATATACAAAGAATGGTCACGCTGCGATTCGGCCAGTTTGGCGGCGTTGTAGCGCTCGCGCTGGCCCACCGTGGCCGCTTGAGCTGTGCCGGTTTTGCCCGCCGAGCGGTAAGGTGCGCTACCAAAAATGCGTCTGGAGCTGCCCGTTTGTGCGACCCGTTCCATGCCATCGAAGATGACCTGGATGTTTTCCTTGCTATAACCTAGCGGCTCGGGTGCTGGCTGCGGAATGCCCAGCAATTCATTGCGCATGGCATCCAAGCGGCCTTTGGCCAGGTGGGGCGTATAGCGTGTGCCGCCATTGGCCAGCGTGGCGACTGCACTGGCCAGTTGCAGCATCGTGAAGCTGTTGTAGCCTTGGCCAATTCCCAGCGAGACCGTATCGCCAGGAATCCAGTTTTTGCGGCGGGCATCGCTAAAGGCTTCGCGCTTCCAGTCGCGGCTGGGCAAAATACCGCGCCCTTCGCCATTGAGGTCAATGCCAGTGATTTGGCCAAACCCCAAGGGCTTCATGAAGTCGTGGATTTTGTCCACGCCCATCTCATAAGCCAGTGAGTAATAGTAAACATTGCTGGAGCGTTCAATGCTGCGGCGCATATCGGTCGGGCCCACCGCATGGCCGCTGCGGTAATTGTGACCTGCCAGCGTCCAGGTGCCGTTGTCTTGAATAATGGTGTTGGCGCCGCGCGAGCCGGTCTCTAGTGCCGCCAAGGCCATGAACGGTTTGTACGTCGAGCCAGGCGGGTAGGTGCCGCGCAAGGCGCGGTTGAACAAGGGGCGGTCCAATGATTCGTTCAGGGCCTGCCAGTTTTCCTGGTCGATGCCTTCGACAAACAGATTGGGATCGTAAGTCGGCATGCTGACCATGGCCAGAATTTCGCCATTTTGCGGGTCAATCGCGACCAGCGCGCCGCGCCGATTGCCATACAAGCGCTCTATCAATTGCTGCAGCTTCACATCCAGCGAGAGCACCACGGTGCTGCCTGAGCGCGCTGGTGAGGTGTCCATGACCCGAATCGGCCGCCCGGCCGATGACTTCTCCAGCTCCTCAACGCCGGTGATGCCATGCAGCTCACTCTCATAGCGGTCTTCAATGCCGGTTTTGCCGATATGGGTCGAGCCGCGGTAATTGGCCTCTTCCTCGCGCTCTTCGATGCGCTCCACATCGCGCTGGTTGATGCGCCCGATATAGCCGACGACGTGGCTGGCGGTTGTGCCCATCGGATAAGAGCGAAACAGGCGGGCTGCGATTTGCACACCAGGAAAACGGTAGCTTTGGGCGGTAAACCGCGCAACTTCTTCCTCGGTCAGCTGGGTGCGAATAGGCAGCGAGTCATAGGGACCGGCTTCGCTGCGCAAGCGCGCAAAGCGCCTGCGGTGAATGGGTTGGATGTCGATGATTTGAGCCAGCTCGTTGAGCGTGCCTTCCAGATCACGCACCCGTGATGGCCAGATCTCCAAGGTGTAGGCCGAGTAGTTGCTGGCCAGCAGCACGCCATTGCGATCGACGATGTTGCCGCGGTAGGGCACGATAGGCACAACCGCCGTGCGGTTGCTCTCGGCCCGCCGCATGAAATCGTCATGGCGAATGACCTGCAAGTAATAAGCGCGAATGCCCAGCAGCGCCAGGCACAAGGCAACTGCCAGCGCCACCACCCAGACACGCAACATAAAGCGGCTGGAGTCGTGTTTGACTTCTTCAAAATCTGTCATTGCCTGCGCGTTCGTTGTCTATGGCTATGCCCATTTGCGGCGCGAGCAGCAAGCGCCGAATAAAAGGCCACAAGGCTGCCTCTAGCAGTACGGCCACCACAATGGACAAATGCGGCAGTTCACGGCTGGAGATCCAGCCGGTCATCGCTTGCAGCGCCGCGGCTATGGCAAACGGCACCAGCAGCAAAACGCCTTGCTGGATGCCGGTCTGGTACCAAAGAATCCGGTTGCGTGAGGCCTGCACCCAGCTGACCACCACAATATAAGCGAGCGCATGCTGGCCCAGCAAGCTGGCCGAATGCACATCCATGGCCAGACCTAGGATAAACGCAATCACGATGCCCACGCGGGAGGGCTGGTATAAGGCCCAGAATGTCAGCACGACCAATAAGACGTCCGGGCGCCAAAACAGGGGGCCAAGCGGCAAGAGCTCAAGGCACAGGGCCAGCAGCAGGCTCATCGCAATAAAGCTGCCTTTGGCTGGGCGCAGAATATGTTGGGGGTGTCGCATGCGGGCCATTATCGACTTCTGGACAAAGCCGCCTCAGTGGCAGGTGTGCTCGAAGGTGGGGCGTAGCGCTGCTGTGCACCGGCCTGTTCATCGGGGAGTTCGGGGCCATACTCGCCATGCATGCCAACTGGATCTAGCACCATCACGTAGCGGGCACTGTGCACCTGGGCCACGGGCTTGGCAAGAATGCGCATAAAGGGCGCATCGTTGTGGGTTTCTACAAACGTGACTTCTGCGACCGGCACGCCTTGGGCGTAGTAGCCATCAATGCCACTGGTGATCAGCATATCGCCTTCTTGCACATCCGAGCCGGCTGGCACAAAGCGCAGCTCGATGCCATTGCCGGGGCGATTCGATGCCTCGCCAAATGCCACCATGCGCAGCCCGGTGCGCAAATTCATGACAGGCACAGTTTGGTCGCGGTCGGTGACTACCCGCACCTCGCTCGACAGCGGGTAGGCCTGGGTGACTTGGCCCAGCACACCAAATGAGTCGAGTACCGGCGCGCCTTGCCTCACGCCTGCGGTCAAGCCTTTGTCGATGATCAGGCGGTTGGTATAAGGATCAGGTGCTTCGTAGGCAATCTCAGCGGTCAAGGCCTTGGTGGGCAGCCGCTCACGCAAGCCCAGCATGGCGCGCAGATTGTCGTTCTCACGCTCCAGCGCTCCCACATGGTTGATGCGTTCGGCCATCTCGACAGCACGGCGCTCGGCATCATGGGCGGCACTTTGTGCCTCTTGCATATTGCGCGTGTAGTCTCTCGCGGTCTGCCAGGCTTGTACAGGTTTCCACATCAGCCATTGCAGCGGATATATCGCGGTGGCAACGGTCTGGCGTATGGGGCTAGTGACCTGAAAGCGCACATCGACCACCATCAGCAGCACGGCCAATGCGCTCAGCACCAGTAGCTTGGCCGCTTGTGAAGGTCCTTGGGAGAAGATGCGGGGCGTGCTGCGCTCAAACATCAGTAGCCCTTGGCTGCAAATGGGGTGCTAGAAACGGCAGTATGGCAGGCTGGGCGTGTTTTGGGGGCGTGCTGGCAACAAGCCTTGAGTCTTGTTGCTTCGCACCCGCGCACTGCTTAGCCCTCGTGGGTGAAGATGCTGGCCATGTCGTCCAAACGATCGAGCGCCATGCCACAGCCGCGCACCACACAGGCCAGTGGTGTTTCTGCGACCAGCACAGGCAGGCCAGTTTCCTCGGCCAGTAAGCGGTCCAGATCGCGCAGCAGTGCGCCGCCGCCGGTCAGCATCATGCCGCGCTCGGCAATGTCTGCCCCCAGCTCTGGCGGGGTTTGCTCCAGCGCAGTTTTCACGGCCGAGACAATTTGGTTCAGTGGTTCGGTCAGCGCTTCCAGCACCTCGTTGCTTGAGATCGTGAAGCTGCGCGGCACGCCTTCGCTCAGATTGCGGCCTTTGACTTCCATCTCCAGCACTTCGCCGCCTGGGAAGGCCGAGCCAATGTTCTTTTTAATGGCTTCAGCGGTTTGCTCACCAATCAACATGCCGTAGTTGCGGCGAATGTAGTTGACAATGCCTTCGTCAAATTTGTCACCGCCCACACGGACGCTGCCTTTGTAGACCATGCCGCCAAGCGAAATGACGCCGACTTCAGTGGTGCCGCCGCCAATGTCAACCACCATCGAGCCGCGCGCCTCAGAGACAGGTAAGCCTGCACCGATGCCAGCAGCCATTGGCTCTTCAATCAAGTAAACTTTGGAGGCGCCCGCTTTGAGCGCGGCGTCTTTGATGGCGCGGCGCTCAACCGGCGTCGAGCCGCAAGGAACACAAATGATAATGCGCGGCTGGGGAGCGAGCATCGAGCGCGGATGCACCATGCGGATAAACTGCTTGATCATCTGCTCGGTGATGACGAAGTCGGCAATCACGCCATCCTTCATGGGGCGAATTGCCTCGATATTACCAGGCACCTTGCCCAGCATGGCTTTGGCTTCACCGCCAACGGCCAGAATCATTTTTTTGCCGTTGGCGCCTGCGCCGTGGCGAATGGCAACAACCGATGGCTCATCCAGCACAACCCCTTTGCCACGGGCAAAAATCAAGGTATTGGCAGTGCCCAAATCAATGGCCAGATCGGTTGAAAAATAGCGACGCAATGGTCCGATCATTTAAAAATCCTTTGCCAACCAGCACCTCTGGGCGGCTGGCTTGGCGAGCGCAAATACGTAGAGAGGGCTGTGGGTGCGCATGGGTGGCTAACAGCAAAGTGGTTAGACTGCGACCGAACAAGCCCTCAAATGTTCTGAAAATGCATTAAAGGGCAGATAATACTCCATCCCTCGAATCTTTTGGCCCTTCGCTGGGCATTTCCAGCGCCTTGCCAAACAAATTTACATCCTGTTGATTTGTCACAGAATTATTAAAATTTACCATGCCTTTATCTCTCGAAGAAATTCAGCGCATTGCCAACCTCTCGAAGTTGGCATTCGACGAGTCGCAAAGCCTTGCAATGCAAAGCAAAATCAACAGCTTCTTTGAGCTTGTTGAGCAAATGGATGCGGTTGATACGGCGGGTGTTGAGCCTCTTTTTCACCCTGTTTCGGTGGTGCAAGAGATTGCGCTGCGCCTGCAGGACGATGTGGCCGATACCGGCAACCACCGCGCAGGCAATATGCAAAATGCCCCGGCGGCAGAAAATGGTTATTTTTTAGTACCAAAGGTGATCGAGTAAGCCCCGCTTGCTGCTGGTCATGCGTTGTTTTGCCACAGCCTGTGGCCAAACCTCTTTTTACTTGTTTTTAAAGCCATGCCCCCTGTGGCCGGCACTGCACGGCAGTGCCCGCAGGCGGATGGCACGAATTGACTATGAGCCAAGCTCCCCTACACCAACAAAGCGTGCGTGAGTTGACCACTGCACTGCGCCAGCGCGATGTCTCGGCCACTGAGGTGGCGCAGCACTTTTTAGACCGCAGCAAGGCCCACCCAGAGCTGGCGGCCTACCTTGCACTGGATGAGGCGGCCACCTTGGCACAAGCCCAAGCGGCAGACCAGCGTTTGGCCGCCGGTACGGCAGGTGCGCTCGAAGGTCTGCCTTTGGCGCACAAAGACATTTTTGTCACCAAGGACTTTGCATCGACTGCCGCGTCGAAAATGCTGCAAGGCTACCGCTCGCCGTTTGATGCAACCGTGGTGCGCAAACTGGCCGATGCCGGCGTGGTCACGCTGGGTAAAGTCAGCTGCGACGAATTCGCGATGGGTTCGGGCAATGAAAACACGGCCGTTGCTCCTGTGGGCGCCGCTGCGGCCGCACCGGTACGCAACCCTTGGGATGCCAGCCGCGTGCCTGGTGGTTCTTCTGGAGGCAGCGCCGCCGCTGTGGCTGCTGGTTTGGCGCCTGCTGCGACCGGCACCGACACTGGCGGCTCGATCCGCCAGCCTGCGGCGTTTTGCGGTATCACCGGCATCAAGCCGACCTATGGCCGCGTCAGCCGCTACGGCATGATCGCGTTTGCCTCCAGCCTGGACCAGGCCGGCCCGATGGCCCGCAGCGCCGAAGACTGCGCGCTGTTGCTGTCGGCCATGGCAGGTCCTGATCCGGAGCGCGACTCGACCAGTTTGAATACGCCTGCAGAAGACTTCAGCCTGCAATTGAACGAGTCCATCGACGGTTTGCGCATTGGCGTGCCAGCCGAATTCTTTGGCGAGGGCATTGACGCCGATGTGCGTACGGCCATCGATGCGGCCTTGAAAGAATACGAAAAACTCGGCGCCAAGCTGGTGCCTGTGGCTTTGCCGCGCACCGAGTTGTCGATCCCGGTCTACTACATCATCGCGCCGGCCGAAGCCTCGTCGAACCTGAGCCGTTTTGATGGCGTGAAATTCGGCCATCGCGCCAAAGACTACGCCGACCTGCAAGAAATGTACGTCAACACCCGCACCGAAGGTTTTGGTGACGAGGTCAAGCGCCGCATCATGGTCGGCGCCTACGTGCTCTCGCACGGCTACTACGACGCCTACTACCTCAAAGCCCTGAAGATCCGCCGCATCATTGCCAACGACTTCCAAAACGCGTTCAAAGACTGTGACGTGATTGCCGGCCCAGTGGCGCCTAGCGTGGCTTGGGCCATTGGCGAGAAAGCCAATGACCCGGTCGCCAACTACCTGGCCGACATCTTCACGCTGCCTGCTTCATTGGCCGGTTTGCCCGGCATGAGCCTGCCTGTTGGCTTGGGCGCGGGCGGCATGCCGGTGGGCCTGCAGCTCATTGGCAATTACCTGCAAGAGTCCAAGCTGCTGAACGTCGCACACCGCTTCCAGCAGGCCACGGACTTCCATCTGCAACGCCCAGCTGGTTTTTGAAGCCCCCGATTTTCTCGATTGATATGACAGCACCCAAACTCATCAACGGCTACGAAGTCGTCATCGGCTTTGAAACCCACGCCCAATTGGCGACCAACAGCAAAATTTTCAGCCGCGCCGCCATCGGTTTTGGCGCTGAGCCCAACACCCACACCAGCGCGCTGGACTGCGCCTTGCCCGGCACCTTGCCAGTCATGAACAAGCATGCAGTGGCCCACGCCATTCGTCTGGGTCTGGCATTGGGCAGCCACGTCGCGCCCGTGAGCATTTTTGCGCGCAAAAACTACTTCTACCCCGACCTGCCCAAGGGCTACCAGATCAGCCAGTTTGAGATTCCGGTCGTGCAAGGCGGTGAAGTCAGCTTCTTCTTGGGCGACGAGAAAAAAACCGTGCGCCTGGTGCGCGCGCACCTGGAAGAAGATGCGGGCAAGTCCGTGCACGACCAATTTCCCGGCGAGTCCGGCATTGACCTCAACCGCGCTGGCACGCCGCTCTTGGAGATTGTCACCGAGCCTGATATTCGCTCCAGCGAAGAGGCCGTGGCTTACGCCAAAGAACTGCACAAAATCGTCACCTGGATTGGCATTTGCGACGGCAATATGCAAGAGGGCAACTTCCGCTGTGACGCCAACGTCTCGGTGCGCAAACCTGGCGCGCCGCTGGGCACCCGCCGCGAGATCAAAAACCTCAACAGCTTTCGCAATATGCAAATTGCGATCGACTATGAGATCCGTTGGCAGATCGAGCAAATCGAAGACGGCTACGACATCCAGCAAGCCACTGTGCTGTTCAACCCCGATACGGGCGAGACCCGCGCCATGCGCACAAAAGAAGACAGCGCCGATTACCGCTACTTCCCCGACCCGGACCTGCCGCCACTAGTGATCGCGCCAGAATGGGTTGAGCAAGTCAAAGCCGAGATGCCTGAATTGCCACGCCAAATGGCCGAGCGTTTTGTGCGTGACTACAGCCTGCCAGAATACGACGCCACCATCGTCACGCAAAGCCGTGCAATGGGCGCGTACTTTGAAGACGCGGCCAAAACCTCTGGCCAGGCCAAGCTGGTGAGTAACTGGATCATGGGCGAGGTCTCGCGCCGTTTGAACAACGAAGAAATAGGCATTGAAGCGGCGCCCGTACAACCCGCTGCGTTGGCTGCATTGATTGGCCGCATCGTGGACAACACCATCAGCAACAACGCCGCCAAGCAGGTGTTTGAAGCCTTGTGGAATGCACCAACAGCTTCAGGCCAGAGCGCGTTGGGTGAAATTACTGTGGCTGGTCAGCTTTCTGTCGATGCGATCATCGAGTCCAAAGGCCTCAAGCAAATGAACGACACGGGCGCGCTGGAAGCCATCATCGACGAGGTGATGGCCAACAACGCCGCCAACGTCGAGCAATACCGCGCGGGTAAAGACAAGGCCTTTAATGCGCTGGTGGGTCAGGTGATGAAGGCCAGCAAAGGCAAGGCCAATCCGGCGCAGGTCAATGCGTTGTTGAAGGCTAAGTTGGGTTAAGCGTGCGCGCTTAGTCAGTGAATGGGTGTCTGCAGCCTGGATGAATTGCCTGATGTGCTTGATGGTGATTCGTTGAGGTTGCCCATTGATGGCCGTGTGATTGGCTTAGCGCTGCATCTGCGCACGCAACAGCAATTCTCGGATTAGCCGCTTGTCGGCGCTTTGATTGAAGCTCCTGGTTCAATCAAAGCCATGGATTTTTTTGTTATGGAATGGCTTGGCCATGAATTCTCTTGAGAGCGCGTCTTTGATTGTTTTAGACGCCGTCAGCAAACGCTTTGACCTCCCCGATGGCCGCACTTTTGATGCGGTCAAATCCGTCTCGTTGCACATCCCGGCTGGCTCTATTTTTGGCCTGATTGGCCAAAGCGGAGCAGGCAAATCGACGCTGCTGCGCCTGATCAATTTGCTCGAGCGCCCCGACAGCGGCAGTGTGGTGGTGGATGGCCAGGACTTGACGGCTTTGCCCAAATCCCAGCTGCGCCAGGCGCGGCAAAACATTGGCATGATTTTTCAGCAGTTCAATCTGATGCAAAACGCCACGGTGTTTGAGAACGTCGCCTTCCCGCTGAGCCTGCATGGCAAGCGCAGCAAGAAAGAGATTGCACAGCGCGTGGCCGAGTGTTTGGCCTTGGTGGGCCTGTCTGAAAAATCGGGCAGTTACCCGGCGCAATTGTCGGGCGGGCAAAAGCAGCGCGTGGCGATTGCACGCGCCTTGGCGCCGCGCCCGCATGTGATGCTGTGCGATGAGCCGACCTCGGCGCTGGATACCGGCACGACCCGCACGGTCTTGCAAACCCTGCGCGAGATCAACCAGAAACTGGGTGTGACGATCGTGATCGTCACACACGAGTTGTCGGTGGTGCAAGCCTTGTGTGACCGCGTGGCCGTGGTTGAAGCCGGTGAAGTGGTGGAGGAATTTGCTGTGGCTGATGCATCTACACCGCGCCGCAGTGTGCTGGGCAAAGAGCTGGCCGTTGAGCAGCAGCGCCAGCACATTTTGCAAGAGTGGGAGGCGCAGCAGGCTGCGGCGCCACAGGCCAGCCATTGATGCAGGCAAGCGAACGCCTGCGCTGGGATGCGCTGGCGTATTGGCGGTATTTTTTGCTTGGCCGCTGCTGCGGTGGCAGGCCAATTGTTTGATTGAGTGGTGTGTATGTCTGAGAATCTTGTCGCCCTTCTTCCTGAATTGTGGATCGCACTAGGCCAGACTGGCTTGATGCTGGGCATTGGCCTGGTCGCTGCGATTGTGCTGGGCGGTCCATTGGGGGTGCTGCTGTTCTTGCTCAGCCCCGGCCAGTCGATGGCGCACCGTGGTGCGTATTTGATCCTGAGCTGGGTCGTCAACACCGTGCGCTCATTCCCGTTCATCATTTTGCTGGTGGCCTTGGTGCCGTTCACGCGCATTGTTGCGGGCACGTCCATTGGGCCGTTGGCCGCTGCGGTGCCGCTGTCAGTCGCTGCGATTCCGTACTTTGCCAGGCTGGTGGAGCAAAGCATTCGTGAAGTGCCGCGTGGCGTGATCGAAGCGGCCCACGCGATGGGCGCCTCCGAGCTGCAAATTGTCTGGCGCGTGCTGGTGCGCGAAGCCCGCTCGGGCCTGATATTGGCGCTGACAGTGTTGGCTGTGAGCTTCTTGTCGTACTCGGCCATTGCCGGTGTGGTCGGCGGCGGCGGTATTGGCGACTTGGCGATTCGCTATGGCTACTACCGCTTTCAAACCGATGTGATGCTGCTGACCGTGGGCATCCTGATTGTGCTGGTGCAAATCATCCAGTTTGGCGGCAATGCGTTGGCTGCCAAGCTCGATAAGCGTTGAAGCGGCAGCACATGTCAACCAATGGGGTATGGCGGACATTGGAATTGTTGGAAATGCCCTTATATGACGCAACTGCCAGTGCTGCGATGCACTGCGATGTCTGTTTGAATGGTTCGAGGTACTGAGCTGCCTCATGAGGAGTGAATATGTCTTTTCTTCGTCGCCACTTGTTGCTGGCTGCTGCTGCTACCGCGTTTGGTCTGGCTACCAATGTGTATGCGGCCGACCCGGCTAAAACCAATTTGACCTTGGGCGCCACCGCTGGCTACAACTACGATGTGCTCAAACTCGCGATTGCCCCGCAGTTGGAAAAAGAGGGCTACAAAGTGCGCCTGGTCGAGTTCAACGACTACGTGCAGCCTAATATGGCTTTGGCGCAAGGTGCGCTGGACGCCAATTTGTTCCAGCACATTGCCTACCTGAACCGTTTCAAAGAAGACCAAAAGTTGGATTTGACTGATCTGGTGCAAAGCACGACCGCGCCAATGGGCGTGTACTCGGAAAGCATCACGTCTTTGGCCGATTTGCCGGACGGCGCACGCGTGACCCTGCCTAACGACCCAAGCAACCTGGCCCGTGCCTTGCAATTGCTGGTGCAGCAAAAGCTGATCACCGTCAAGGCCGATGCCGATCCGCTGCGCGTGAGCGAGCGTGATGTAGAGCAAAACAGCAAAAACCTGAAGTTTGTGCCGATTGAAGCCGCGCAATTGCCGCGCACTCTGGGCGATGCCGCGATTGCCATCGTGCCTGGCAACTTTGCCACTTCGGCTGGCCTGAAATTCACCAGCGCATTGGCGCTGGAAGTGCCACCGGTCAACTACCAACAAGTGGTGGCCGTGCGCGCAGCCGATGTCGACACCCCATGGGCCAAGGACATCAAGCAAGCGTTTGGCACGCCGTACTTCAAGGAAGTGCTGGACAAAGAGTTCCCTGGCTACACACGCCCAGCGGCTTTGCAATAAGCACCTGATGGGCTGATTGTGCTGTGGCCATGCGCTGCAGCACGGTGAGAGCCAATCCCCACAACACCAGCCCAATGGCTGGTGTTTTTTTGTATCAACTCCGCACAAAATGTCCTAGGCTGCCGCGTTTTACTCTATTGTTGCGCCATTGCAGTGCATGCTGCGCTTTGAGGGAGGGGAACAATGCGGATTCGGTCCTTTTTTATTGAGGCTTGGCGCATGGCGCCATTCAGAGTCGTGCCGGCCTTGATCACCACGGCGGTGTTGGTCGGTTTGCTGTGTGTGCCGACGCCAGAGGGCTTGAGCGACGATGGTTGGCGCATGCTGGCCATTTTTCTGACCACGATTGTGGCCATCATCTCCAAGGTCATGCCGATTGGCGTGATGGCTTTGATGGCGCTGGTGATTGTGGCACTCTCCAAAGTCACCTCCGACAGCTCCAAGGCTGCGGTGACCGATGTGCTCAGCAGCATGTCCAACCCGTTGATCTGGCTGATTGTCATCGCCATTTTGATTTCATTGGGTTTAAAAAATACCGGCCTGGGCAGGCGCTTGGGCATGTTTTTCATTGCGATTTTGGGCAAACGCACGATTGGCATTGGCTACGGCCTGACCCTGTGCGAACTGCTGCTGGCACCAGTCACACCGTCCAATACGGCGCGCGGCGGCGGCATCATGCACCCGATCATGAAGTCGATTGCGACCGGCTTTGACTCTGACCCGGCCAAGGGCAGTGAGCGCAAGGTCGGTACTTATTTGGCCTTGGTCAACTACCACGCCAACCCGATCACCTCGGCCATGTTCTTGACCGCCACCGCGCCCAATCCGCTGGTGCAAAGCTTTGTCAGCAAAGCCACGGACGGCGCGATCACCCTGACCTGGACGACTTGGGCGCTGGCCATGTTGGTGCCGGGTTTGGCGGCGCTGTTCTTGATGCCTTTGGTGATTTATCTGCTGGCGCCGCCCGAGCTCAAACACACGCCAGACGCGGTACTGATGGCCAAGCGCGAGCTGCATGAGATGGGCAGTCTGTCGACCAAAGAAATCATCATGCTGGGCACCTTTGTATTGCTGCTGCTGCTCTGGGCGAATGTGCCTGCGATGGTTTTTGGCCCCAGTTTTAACCTGGACCCAACGGCGGTGGCTTTGCTGGGTCTGTTTATTTTGGTGATTACCGGCACGATCAGCTGGAATGATGTGCTGGGTGAGAAAAGCGCCTGGGACACGTTGATCTGGTTTGGCGCCCTGGTGATGATGGCCGAGCAGCTCAATAAACTGGGCGTGATCAGCTGGTTCTCCAAGCTGATGGAAAACGGCATTGTGTCGTCTGGCATGCCTTGGGAGGCTGCGGCTTTGGTGCTGGTGTTGGTCTTTACGCTGAGCCACTATGCGTTTGCCTCGACCACTGCGCACATCAGCGCGATGATGCTGGCGTTCTTGACCGTTGGCCTGGCCTTGGTGCCAGCGCCTTACCAAGGCCTGTTTGTGCTGATGATGGTGGCTGCCTCGGCGATCATGATGACCTTGACGCATTACGCCACCGGCACCTCGCCCATCATTTTTGGCAGTGGCTATGTGACCATGGGCCACTGGTGGGGCGTGGGCCTGGTGATGTGCCTGGTCGAGCTGCTGATTTTTGCTGTCGTTGGCGGCCTGTGGTGGAAGGCGCTGGGGTACTGGTAAGCCACAGCAGCAATGGCATGGTTTGGCAGCGCCACACTGCCAAACCCTGCGTTTAACGCAGCACTTTTGAAGGCACTTCGTGTGTCAGCTGCAGCAAGCCGTCGAGAATAAAAAAGTGGTCGTCAAAAAAGCGCTCTGGCATGTGGCCCAGCTCGGCAATGGGCACCCACAACGCGGCTTTGGCGTCGTCTGCGCCTTGCACCGCAGGCGGCGTGCCATAGCCCAAATCAAAATGGAATACATGCGTGACCGTGCGCCCGCGCAGGCTGCGGTCCGGGTGGTCAAACACCCGGCTGGTGCGCAGCGCTTGGCGCCAGCTGTCTTCGCTGATGTCCAGCATGGTCTCTTCACGCAATTCGCGCAGGCACGACTGCCACAGCGTATCGCGTGGCTCCAGATAACCACCGGGCAAGGCGTACAGGCCCTGTCCAGGCATTTGCCCGCGCTCGACCAGCAGCACATGGCCCTGGCATTGCACCAGCGCATCGACGGTGATGAACATCGGCGGGTAGGGCGCGCTGGCCCACGACTGGTGGTAGCTTTTGAGCATTTGCCACTCTTGCTGCAGCAGCGCGAAATCAGCACTTGTGCGCCACTGCAGCAGCCACTGTGCCACTGCCTCTGGCACATGGGCCAGGAGCAGGTTGTGCAAGGCGTCCAGCTCTGTTGGTGCCGCATCCAGGGCGGTTGCAAAGCAGGCTTGGCGCACTACGGTGGCATCGGTTTGGCCCTGGCGCGGGAAGTTCAGCAGCTCCCAGGTGGGGAACTGGGCCAGATAAGCGCTGCTGGCATCTTTGAAGTGGCCAACCAGGGCCACGGTTGGCGTGGCACCAGGCAGCGATTGCGCCAACAGGTCTTTGACGCCACTGTGCACCGCTTGCACCCAGCGCGCTTCATCGTAAAAGTCGCGCATCGCCAGAAACTGCACACGCTGACGGTCGACTTCGGGCAGTGCGGCCAGCAGCATGTCCCGGCGTTCTTGCCAGGTAAACGGGTTTTTCGGCGTGCGCGACTGGAAGGCCGAGCCCAGCACAACCACGACACGCTCTGCGGCATTCAGTGCATGGCGCAGCATGGCCAGATGGCCTGAATGTGGGGGTTGGAATCGGCCAATGAAAATTGCAGCATCGAATCGGTGGGCCATGCAAAACACTCCGTGAATGTGTCTGTCAGCGCTTGTCAGTCTGCCTTTGATGGTGCAGCGGCAGGGCTTGGGCGCAGCATATCCACATGGGGTATGCCGTCTTCTAAATAGGGCGCGCTGTCAGCTACAAAGCCGACTGAGCCATAAAAGGCCTGCAAATGGCTTTGTGCGCTGAGGCGAATCGCTCTGCCAGGGTAGAGGCGTTCGGTCGCGGCAATCGCCTCCTGCATCAAGGCGCGGCCGAGTTGGAGGGCGCGAAACTCCGGCAAGACGATCACGCGCCCAATCGAGGGTTCGGCGAATTTCAAGCCAGGGCCAACAATGCGCGCATAGGCGCTCAATTGGCCGTTGCTGCGGCCTTGCAGGTGATGGGCCGCGGCGTCGTAGTCGTCCACCTCCTGGTAGGGGCAGTGTTGTTCGACGACAAAAATTGCCACCCGTGCCTGCACAATCTCCAGCAATTCGCTGGTGCTGAGCTCGGACAGGGGCGCACAGCGGAACTGGACGTTTGGCTGGGCGGGCACTGTCATGGCTGTTTGACCTGGAACACCTGCATCAAGTAGTTGAGGAAGGTTTGGTCATCACACAGCAGCTTGCCAGGCGAGTCGGAGATTTTCGCCACCGGCTGGCCATTGGCACTGGTGAGCTTCATCACAATGGACAGCGGCTTCAGGCCCATGTCATTGGTCAGCTGCGTGCCAATGCCAAAGCCGCATTGCGTGCGGTCGGCAAAGTGGTGGTAGATGCGCAGCGCTTCTGGCACATCCAGACCGTCCGAAAACACCAGGCGTTTGGTGTGGGCGTCAATGCGCAGCCTGGCGTAATGCGCCAAGGCTTTCTCACCCCAGACTACCGGATCGCCCGAGTCATGGCGCAGGCCATCGAACAGCTTGGCAAAATACAAATCAAAGTCGGCGATGAATGCGTCCATGCCGACCGTGTCGGTGAGGGCGATGCCCAAATCCCCGCGGTACTCTTGCACCCAGCTCTCCAGCGCGGCTTTTTGGAAGTTGCGCAGCTGCACGACGCCCAGTGCCTGGTAGGTCTGGAAGTATTCGTGCGCCATCGTGCCAATGGGCACAATGTCCAGGTCCATCGCCAATTGCACGTTGGAGGTGCCTTTGAACCACTGCGGTGTTTCTTGCGCGAAGGTTTGCACGACATGGTGCTGCCACTGGCGCGAATAGCGCCTGCGCACGCCAAAGTCAAACAGCTCGAACGGGTGGCGCAAGGCCGCTTCGCGGCCCAGGGTCTTGAGCTCTTCGACTTTGATGGCCAGGCGTTTTTTACCTTCAGTCAGCGCGGCCTGGGCATCGTACTGGCGAAAGTACAGCTCATTGACGATGGCCAGCACAAAGATCTCAAAGCCCATCACATGCACTTGCGGGCCTTTGGCCTCGATGTGCAAGTCATCGCCTTCTGCGTATGCGCGAATGAATGGGCGTTGGAATTGAAAGATGCGCAGAAAATCAATGAAATCGGACTTGATAAAGCGCAAAGCGCCCAGGTACGCCAGTTCTTTTTCGCTAAAGCGCAATTGGCACAGCTGGTCCAGCTCGTGGTTGACCGCATCAAGCAGCAGGCTGAGTGGGAACTGCGGTTTTTTGCGACAGACAAACCGGTACTCCGCCTGCGTTTGGGGGTGGCGATGCAGCATCGCTTGCCACATCGTGAACTTGTACAAGTCCGTGTCTAGCAGGCTGGTGATGATGGGCTCAGTGCTGAACTGGGCGCTGGCTGAATGCATGGGGTCTCCGAATCGGTCTCAAAGCCAGTGCCGACAAGCTCCCACTGTCATGCAGCACCTCTTTAAACGCGAATGGCAACTGCGCCAATCACGGGGGGCTAGTGTAGCCCGCTACGCTTAGGCGGCAAGACAACAGGTGCCATTGTGCCTTGATTGGCAGTGCTTTGCACTGCGGCGTGTGGCATCCTTGTTGCTTGCGCGCGAACAATGCACGCGATTGCAGCCGCTGTGGTGTCGTATGGCTTGGGCGCTCACTGGCGTGCGCGTACCCACAGCGCACCTGCGTCAGCCACATGCCTGCTGGAGGCCAAAGCAGGCGCCAATCCACTGCGGCCTGACCTTGTTGCGGCTTTTTTTGCTGTATCAACCAGCCAATGATGGGATGGCGAACAGGCCCGCATAATCAGGTGCGCCTATAATTGGTGGTTTATTTGCGTTACCCTCTTTCTGTGTGATTGAACTCGCATGCCGATCTATGCTTACCAATGCAGCCAATGCCACTTTCGCAAGGATGTGCTGCAAAAACTCTCTGACGCCCCATTGACCGTTTGTCCAGAGTGCGGCGCAGCTGCATTTGAGAAGCAGTTGTCTGCGCCGAGCTTTCAGCTCAAAGGCACAGGCTGGTACGCCACAGATTTTAAAAACAGCGGTCAGGCTGCCAGCGCGGCGGGCAAAGCCACTGGTCAAGACAGTGCCAACGGCAAGGCCGATGCGGCTGCACCTGCCAGCAGTGCGGCGGCGGGCAGCGGCAGTGCGAGCAGCGCACCAGCGGCGCCTGCTGCCGCGCCTGTTGCAAGCAGCAGCGCTGCCGCCTGAGGCCGCTCAAGCCCTGTCCTTTAGTTCACACACAGCAGATTTTTTACCGGCTGCATCCCAGCCAGAAACGGATTTCATCATGGCAATGCGCACCCAGTACTGTGGCCTGGTCACAGAAGAATTGATTGGCCAAACAGTGTCCCTGTGCGGTTGGGTTAACCGCCGCCGCGACCACGGTGGTGTGATTTTTATTGACCTGCGCGACCGCGAAGGCTATGTGCAAGTGGTGTGCGACCCAGACCGCCCAGAGATGTTCTCAGTTGCCGAGTCGGTGCGCAATGAGTTTTGCGTGCAAATCAAAGGCTTGGTGCGCGCCCGTCCAGAAGGCACGACCAATGACAGCCTGACCAGCGGCAAGATTGAAGTGCTGGCCCATGAAGTGATCGTGCTCAATGCGTCGGTCACGCCACCGTTCCAGCTCGACGATGACAACCTGAGCGAGAACGTGCGCCTGACGCACCGCGTGCTGGATCTGCGTCGCCCGTACATGCAGAAAAACCTGATGCTGCGCTACAAAACCTCGATTCAGGTGCGTAACTACCTGGATGCGCTGGGTTTTGTCGACATCGAAACGCCGATGCTGGGCAAGAGCACGCCAGAAGGCGCGCGCGACTACCTCGTGCCATCACGTGTGCATGACGGCCATTTCTACGCGCTGCCCCAGTCGCCCCAGCTGTACAAGCAAATGCTGATGGTGGCTGGCTACGACCGTTACTACCAGATCACCAAGTGCTTCCGCGACGAAGACTTGCGCGCTGACCGCCAGCCTGAATTCACCCAGATCGACTGCGAAACCTCGTTCCTGAACGAGGAAGAAATCCGCGCGATCTTCCAGCAAATGGTCGTCGAAGTGTTCAAGAAACAGTTGGACGTGGAGCTGGGCGAGTTCCCGCTGATGACCTACCAGGACGCGGCCTTCCGCTTTGGCTCGGACAAGCCGGACTTGCGCGTCAAACTCGAATTCACCGAGCTGACCGATGTGATGGCCGATGTGGACTTCAAGGTGTTCTCCACACCTGCCACCACCAAAGGCGGCCGTGTCGTGGCTTTGCGCGTGCCAGGCGGTGCGGCCATCAGCCGTGGTGAGATCGACCAGTACACCGAATTCGTCAAAATCTACGGCGCCAAAGGCCTGGCCTGGATCAAGGTCAACGAAGTGGCCAAAGGCCGCGATGGCCTGCAGTCGCCAATCGTCAAGAACTTGCATGACGCGGCTTTGACCGAAATTCTCAAGCGCACAGGTGCCCAGGATGGCGACCTGTTGTTCTTCGGTGCCGACAAAGCAAAAATCGTCAACGACGCCATTGGTGCCTTGCGCCTGAAAATCGGCCACAGCGAATTTGGCAAGGCCAATGGCTTGTTTGAAGACCGCTGGGCGCCGCTGTGGGTGGTGGACTTCCCGATGTTCGAATACGACGAGGAAAACGACCGCTGGGCGGCTGTGCACCATCCGTTCACATCGCCAAAAGACGGCCATGAAGAACTGATGGTCAGCGATCCGGGCAAGTGCTTGGCCAAGGCCTACGACATGGTGCTTAACGGCTGGGAACTGGGCGGTGGCTCGGTGCGTATCCACCGCGCTGACGTGCAAAGCAAGGTGTTTGATGCGCTGAAGATCGGTCCTGAAGAAGCCCGCGCCAAATTCGGCTACCTGCTGGACGCGCTGCAATACGGCGCGCCGCCGCACGGTGGCCTGGCCTTCGGTCTGGACCGTTTGATCACCTTGATGACCGGTGCAGAATCGATCCGCGACGTGATTGCGTTCCCGAAAACACAGCGCGCGCAGGATTTGCTCACACAAGCCCCATCGCCGGTGGACGAGAAACAATTGCGCGAATTGCATATTCGCCTGCGCAACACGCAAGCGGCTGCGCAGTAAGCGGCATGCAAGTCCGCGTGGTGTGGATTACCACGCAGGACTTGCCTAAGGAGCGCCAATACAAGCTGAAAAGCCACCTGTCACAGGTGGCTTTTTTAATGCCGCAAGCCGTTGGCGCTGCGCTTGTTTGGGCGTTTGTTATGCAGGCACCGTGCCCTTGATCGCATTGGCACGGGCGCTGTAGCGGATGCGGCCCTCGGCGTCGGCGCTCAAGCGCTTTTGCAGGCGCGCACGAATGGCATTGCGCTGCGTCTCGCTCATGTTGGCCAGAGTGCCGCCCACGCTGGGCGCCCCCAATGCGGTGCTCCAGAAATCCTCAAAATCCGCAAAGCTGCGCTCTACGGTGATGGTGCGCGATTCGACCTGCTCCAAACCGGCTTCTTGCCATAAGGCCAGCATCACATCCAGCCGCGAGGCATCGGCGCTGGGCGCGGCAGGCACGGGAAAGCCTTCGGCGCTGATGGCAGCTTGCAAGGCGGCGTAAGGAAAGCCGCCGCCCTCCATGTCCCACGCATAGGCGCCAACCCAGCCGCCGGGGCGCACTACGCGGCGCATTTCAGCCACGCCACGGGCAGGATCAGGCACGAAAAAAATCACCAGTGGCATCACGGCCACATCAAAGCGCTGTGCAGGGTAGGGCAGGGCCATCGCGTCAGCGATGAGCAACTGCGCCTGTGCTAGCGCAGCGCGCGTGCGCGCATAGCCCAGTTGTGGCTCGGATGGGTCAATGCCGTGCACCTCACTGGGCTGGGCATGCTCAATCAGCATTTCTGTGAAAGCCCCGTTGCCGCAGCCCACATCCAGCCAGCGCTGGCCCGTGGGCGCGGCCAACCAGTCTAGAAATACCTGGCCGACCAGCTGGCTCCATTGGCCCATGTAGCGCTCATAAGCAGCGCCATTTTGAAAGCGAATCGTTGGGTTGTTCATCAGATCAAAATCGTTTCAGACAAGAAAAGTGGCAGGCCTGCAGACAGGGACTGCCAGCGCAGCCGCACTGGCGCTGCCATTGGTGATGGCAGGCTGTGGCCTGTGCGCTCATGCCAGGGTAGCGCCTTATTGCGGCAGTGGCCGCTGGGCTTGTTGCAAGTCTTGCTGCGCTTCTTGCAGTTTGCTTTGCCTGCGCGCTATTTTCTTGGGATCGCCCTTGGCCCGGGCCTCGGCCAGTTCTTGTTCGCGCTCGGCGACTTTGTGCTCGGCCTTGGTGATGCGCTCCTGGCGCTCTTGCTCCAGCGAGGCATCGCTGCAGTTCGCCTTGTGGGCGGCCAAAGCGCGTTCAAGGCCGGCGATTTGGTACTGGTTGCCCGCTTGTTTGGCAAAGCCCAGCTGTGTCTCAATTTCTTGTTGCTTGTATGCGCAGGCAGCAGAAGGCGCGGCCTGGGCGATAGTGCTGGCAGCCATCAATGCAATCGCCATCAGGCTGGAATAAAGCACGGCTTTCATAAATGCTCCTTGTCGTCTGGGGGTGTTGAGGCCACGGCTGCAGAGGTCAGCGCCGCCACAATGGCTTGAGTATGCTTCGGATTGCACAGCTCTGTCCAATGCAGATGCGCATAGGCAGGGTCATTGCGCAGTAAAGAGTAGCGCAGCCGGTTTTTGTGCCAAGTCTGCATCGACCACAGAATGACCGACTCTTTGGACAGCAAGGACATGCGCAAGGATTCGCGATTGCCACTGAAGAGCCGCTCGCGCGTGATGGCGCGGCTGAGTGTGCGCCACACAATTCGGCGCAGTACCGTCATGCGGCCAAAGTTCAGCCACACTACATGGGTGGCCCTGGGCCATAGCACGTCTCGCACAGCACTGTAATTGCCATCGGCGACCCAGCAAGGGCCAGTCGTGGCCTTGTCCACCGCGCTCTTAAAAACCTCGGGCGGCACGGCCTGCCAGTTCGGGCCCCAGTACAAGCTGTCCATTTCAATGTGCTGGTAGCCAAGCGCCTGGGCCAGTTGCTTGCCCATGCTGGTTTTGCCTGAGCCGCTGGTGCCAATGACCATGATGCGCATGGGCAGTGTGTGAGACATGTGAACTACTCCTAGGTTGAGGTGCTTGCTGTCGCAGAGGGTGTGCAATCTGGCCTAGGCGCTACGTGCGAGAGAGCTTGGGCCGCCTGCTGAAGTGCTGCAGCAGCCGATTTGTTCAGCGCAGATACGGGCCGAGCCACTCTTACAGTGCGCAGCTCTTGCTGGCTGCATGCGGGTAAACAGGCGCGTGGCCAGGCGTTTTTCTGCTGTTGAAGGCCAGCTTAACCGCCGACTCAGGCATGTTCAATGGCTTGGTTGCAGCCTTGTTTGTGCCTGCATTGAACGCGTTCTGAGTACTGTGCGCATGGCTGGTTTTAAAGCCGATCGGCACAGGCTTGCAGTGCTGCCACATCGCCTGCGGTAATCAGGTGCAGGTGCGCTGTGATGGCCTCAACCGGCCAATCCCACCAGGCGATGGCGTTGAGCGTCTCGATCACCTCGGGCGCAAAGCGTTGTTTGAGCGGTTTGGCCGGGTTGCCGCCAACAATGGTGTAGGGCGCGACATCGGAGGTGACCACCGAACGCGAGGCAATAATCGCGCCATTGCCAATCTGCACCCCCGGCATGATCAGTGCCTGGTAGCCAATCCAGACATCATGGCCAATCACGGTATCGCCTTTGTAGGGCAAATCGCCGGGTGCGGGCATGGCCTTTTCCCAGCCATTGCCAAAGATCTGGAATGGGTAGGTGGAGATGCCCGAGAGCTTGTGGTTGGCGCCATTCATGATGAATTGCACCCCGCGCGCAATCGCGCAGAACTTGCCAATGATGAGCTTGTCGCCAATGAATGGAAAGTGGTAGAGCACATTGCGCTCAAAGTTTTCGGAGTTCTCTGGGTCGTCGTAGTAGCTGTAGTCGCCCACGACGATGTTCGGATTGGTGATGGTGTTTTTGATAAAACACACCTGTGGAAAACCCACCATTGGGTGCGGATTGGCAGGGTCTGGACCATGCATAAACAACTCCTTGATCAATGAGAGAGCAGCGCAGCAGGGGCCGGCTGTCGCTTTGAGGTGTTTCAGTACGCCCGTATCTGCCGCGCCTGGGCTTTGATGCATTCTTTGAAGCTGCCCACAATCGCCGGCGTCTGCACGCCTTGACGCACCACCATCCCATAAGGCTCGGCGCTGGAGCGAATCGCCAGGTTCAGGCGGCGTAAGCTGCCGGTTTTTTCAAAGAACTCCTGAGTCTCGCGTGACATCAGGGCGACCAGGTCGGGGCTTTTATTGAGCAGCAAGGCGGTAGCGAAGGTTGACGAGGTTTCAATCGGTTTGCGGTGAAAGCTCACATTCAGGCTGGCGGCCTCGCGCTCCAGCAAGGTGCGCAGTGGCATATGGCCGGGAAACAAAATCCACGGGTATTGCGCCGCTTCTTGCAGCGTGACCTGCTCGCGAAATGCCAGAGGGTGAACGGGCGAGACCACGACGCTGGCCTCTTCATCGCTGAGCCATTCAAAATGGAACAACTCCGACTGGGTTGCGACCGAGGTGCGGCACAAGGCGATGTCCAACGTGCCGCTTTGCAGGCCTTCGAGCAAATCCGCGCTCGTGCCTTCGCGCAGGTCGACCACGACATCGGGGTGCTGTTTTTGAAACCTCAGCAGCGCATCGGCCACCACGGCGGCTAAAGCGCCAGCAATCGTGCCGATCGAAATACGCACGCCAGCTGCGCGTGAGAGCGCCGCCATTTCGTTGTGCATGTGCGCCAGGCTCGACAGCATCAGCCGCGCATGGCGAATCACGCACTGGCCCATATCGGTGGCCACCAAGCCCTGGGGCGTGCGGGCAAACAGCACTGTGCCCAGCGTTTCTTCAATTTCTTTCAGGGCCTTGCTGACACCGGGCTGGGACATGTGCAGCAGCGTCGCCGCCTGGTGTGCCGAGCCCATGTCCTGCACCGCAATCAGCAGTTTGAAATGGCGGAATTTCAGGCGCGAATTGACGGCGTGCAAGGTGGCTAACTGAGGGTTTTCCTGAGCGGGTTTTTCCGGAGATTCCATTTTGGTAATTGCCTGCGAACAAGTCGCATAGGTGCAAGACGTGAAAGTTTCTAAACTGGACAGATTGTTTTAACGATTGCAAAGGTCGATATGAAGTTCTTGAGATACGGGCCCGCAGGCCAGGAAAAACCCGGTGTGTTGGATGCACAAGGCCAGTTGCGTGACCTCAGTGCCTGGACCCAGGATATTGACGGCGCATTTCTGGCAGGTCCTTTGTTGGCCGCTTTGAAAAACCATGATGTGAGCACACTGCCTCTGGTCGAAGGCCAGCCGCGTCTGGGCGCTTGCGTGGGCCGCATTGGCAAGTTTATCTGCATTGGCCTCAATTACGCTGACCATGCGGCTGAATCGAATATGCCGATCCCGTCTGAACCGGTGGTGTTCTCCAAATGGACCTCGGCCGTGGTGGGCCCAAACGACGATGTGAAAATCCCGCGCGGCTCACTCAAGACCGACTGGGAGGTCGAGTTGGGCGTGGTGATTGGCAAGCAAGCCTCGTATGTGGAAGAAAGCGACGCCATGGATTATGTTGCCGGCTACTGCGTGGTCAACGACGTGTCTGAGCGCGCTTACCAAATCGAGCGCGGTGGCACTTGGGACAAGGGCAAGGGCTGCGACACCTTTGGCCCGACTGGTCCATGGCTGGTGACGGCCGATGAAGTGGCCGATCCACACCAACTCAATCTGTGGCTGGAAGTGGATGGCAAGCGCTACCAAGACGGCAATACCGCGACGATGATTTTCAAAGTGCCAGAAATCATTGCCTACCTGAGCCAGTTCATGACCCTGAATCCAGGCGATGTGATCTCCACCGGCACCCCACCGGGCGTGGGCATGGGCATCAAGCCAGAACCCGTATTCCTGCGCGCTGGCCAAACCATGCGTTTGGGCATTGATGGTTTGGGCGAACAACAACAAAAAGTCGTGGCCGCGTAAGGAGCACCCGCATGAATACATACGATTACAAGGGACAAGTGGCCGTCGTGACCGGTGGTGCACAGGGCATTGGTTTGGCCGTGGTTGAGCGCTTGCTCGAAGGCGGCGCGACTGTGGCGATTTGGGACTTGGATGCGCAAGCCTTGGCCGCCGCGCAGCAGCACTTGGCTGGCAAAGGCCAGGTCGCGGTTTACCAAACCAATATTGCCGATCTGGCCTCGGTGCAGCAAGCGCATCAGCAGACTGTGAGCGAGTGGGGCCCGATTGCCATTCTGGTCAATAGCGCAGGCATTGCCGGTGCCAATGCGCCGGTGGTCGATTACCCCGCTGCCGAGTGGAACCGCGTGATGGATGTGAACCTGAACGGCACCTTCCACGTCAACCAGGAAGTGGTCAAAGGCATGATCGCCAGCGGCTATGGCCGGGTGGTGAATGTGGCCTCGATTGCAGGCAAGGAAGGCAACCCGAATGCCTCGGCCTACAGCGCCTCCAAGGCAGCAGTGATTGCCTTGACCAAGAGCCTGGGCAAGGAAACTGCGGGCCTGAACATCGCCGTCAACGCGATCACGCCAGCAGCGGCCAAAACCAAGATTTTTGAGCAAATGGCCCAGCAGCACATTGATTACATGCTCTCTAAAATCCCGCGCGGGCGTTTTGTGCTGGTCAATGAAATCGCGGCGATGGTCGCCTGGCTAGTGAGCGAGGAAAACTCCTTTACCACCGGCGCAGTGTTCGATCTCTCGGGTGGCCGGGCCACTTACTAAGAGCGACTGACACAACCCTTGATACGCCGCTGCAAAACCTTGTCGTACGACTTGTACCGCATGGGGTTTTGCGCCTAGTCTCAACCGCAAATCTTTGGTTTGCTCGGTTGTGTTAGCCGCTCTAAATCAGCCCAAAAACTGGCCCATGCGCCCATAGACGGCGCAGGTATTCAACGCCCGGCGCGCCCGCACCAACCGCCCCAAGAGGCGGCTGCGATAGCGTGCTGGGCGCAGGCGCAAATCAATCAACGGAGACAGTTCATGAGTGTCAATACAAGCATCGGCGCACCCGCCACAAATGCCGCTAGTGCAGCCAATGCCACCGCGTCCGCTTCGCGTGAGCAAGAGGTCTACAGCAAAGTTTTCTGGCGCTTTATCCCCCTGCTGGTGGTGTGCTGGGTTATTGCCTATTTAGACCGCGTCAACATCAGTTTTGCCAAGCTGCAAATGCAAAGCGAACTGGGCTTTTCCGATGCGGTCTACGGCCTGGGCGCCAGCGTGTTCTTCATTGGCTACTTCCTGTTTGAAGTGCCCAGCAATATGATCTTGCACCGCGTCGGTGCACGGGTGTGGATCATGCGCATCATGGTCACCTGGGGTATTGCGTCTGCCTGCACGATGTTTGTGACCAGTGAGATGGGTTTCTACATCATCCGTTTTCTGGTCGGCGCGTTAGAGGCTGGTTTTGTGCCCGGTGCCCTGTACTTCTTCACCAAGTGGTTTCCAGCCACCCGCAGGGCGCGCATCAACACCATCTTCATGTCCGGTATTGCGTTTTGCGGGATCATTGGCGGCCCGATCTCGGGCGCCATCATGAAGTTCAGCGATGGCTGGCTCAATCTGTCAGGCTGGCAATGGCTGTTCTTGCTCGAAGGCCTTCCCTCTGTGATTCTGGGGCTGGTGGTGTGGAAGTTTTTGGACGATGAAATCGCCGATGCCCGCTGGCTCAGCAAAGACGACAAAGCGTTTTGGCATGCCGAGGTCAACAAGGACGCCAAAGAAGCACAAGCGCACAACTTCATCGCTGCGCTCAAAGAGCCTGCCACCTACACCTTGTCCTTCATCTACATGTGCCTGGCAGGCGGTATTTACGGCCTGGTGTTCTGGATGCCGCAGCTGATCCGCTCGGCAGGCACGGAAGACACCTTCGTCATCGGTTTGATTTCTGCCCTGCCTTATCTGGTCGCTGGCATCTCGATGATCTTGCTGGGCAAAAACTCCGACCGCACCGGTGAGCGCCGCTGGCACCTGGCCTTGACCGTGCTGGCTGGCGGCATCGGCTACTTCTTGTGCGGCGCGTTCAGCACCAACACCGTGGTCTTGCTGTTTGGTTTGACCGTGGCTGCCACTGGCATCATCTCGGCGATTGGCCTGTTCTGGGTGTTTCCACAGCGCTTCTTGACCGGCATGGCCGCTGCTGCTGGCATTGCCTTGATCAACTCGATTGGCCAACTCGGCGGCATCATCAGCCCGTACATGGTGGGCAAAGTGCGTGATTTGACTGGCAGCGCAACCCTGGGCTTGTACGCGCTGGCTGCAGCCTGCTTGGTGGCCTTTGTGCTGGTTGCCTGGGGCTTGCCAAAACGTTTTTACCAAAAGGTGTGAAGGCTAAAAGTGCGATGGCCGTTTGATCCGGTTTGATCGCAAAAGAAAAGGGCATGGACCGTTGCAGGTGCATGCCCTTTTTTAATGGCGTTGGCGCGGCTTATTTTTGCTTCATCGCCGCCACCGACAAGCCCGAGACAACAAAGCTCAAGCCCGCGCCCCAATTCAAACCGGCAATCACCCGTGGGCGTGATTGCAGCCAGCTCGACAAGCGCGACGCAAACACGCCCATCAGCGCAAACACCAGCGCGGTAATGCACGCAAACCAGGCGCCATACACCAGCATTTGCGTGGTCACGCTGCCATATTCGGGGTGGATGAACTGCGGAATAAACGCCAATACAAACAGGCCTGGTTTGGGGTTCAGTGCCGCCGACAAAAAGCCGGTGAGAAAAATACTGCGCTTGGACTGGCGCTTGGCGGGCACAAAGCTGACCAGGCTGCGCGTGCGCAGCACCTGAATGCCCAGCCACACCAGATAGACCGCACCGACGATCTTGATCGCCCAAAAGGCCAGCGCCGAGGTTTGCATCAACACCCCCAAGCCCAGCGCTGCGGCCACCGAGTGGAACAAAATGCCCATGCCCGAAGACAGGCCGGACAAGCAGGCGGCCAAGCGGCCTTGGCTCAGGCCCCGGCCAATCGCCAGCAGATTGTCGGGGCCGGGCGCAAGCGCCAGCAATAAACAGGCGGCGGTGTAGGCAAGCCAGGTGTGGAGTGGGAACATGCGGAGCTTTCAGGCAAGGCCAATCAAGCCGTCCATCATAATCTGGCCATTGCAAACTGCGATGATGGGCGCTGCACTGAACGCAGCGCCCAGCTGCAGAAGGAACCCACTGTGCTACGTTTGACTTTTTTAGGAACCTCGTCCGGCGTGCCGAGCTTGACGCGCAATGTCTCTGGCCTGGCCGTGCAAACCCATTTGGGGCGTGCCTGGATGTTGGTCGATTGCGGTGAAGGCACGCAACACCAGGTCCAGCGCGCCGGTTTGTCGCTGCATGATTTGCAGGCCGTCTGCATCAGCCATGTGCATGGCGACCACTGTTTTGGCTTGCCGGGCTTATTGGCCAGCGCAGGCATGAATGCGCGCAAAGAGCCGCTGCAGTTGATTGCGCCAGAGCCCGTGTGGCGCTGGCTGCAAACCACGTTGGAGTGCACCGACACCCATTTGCCGTACCCGTTGGAATGGATCGATGTAGCTGACCCGACCCCATGGCAATGGCAGCCCAGCATCACCCTCAGCCGCCATGCGCAAAAGCACCGCGTGCCCAGCTATGCGTTTCGCATCGACTGCACACGCGCGATACGCCGTTTAAAAACCGATGCCTTGCAAGCGCTGGGCTTGCCGCCCGGCCCGGCCTGGAAGGCCCTGAGCCATGGCCAGGATGTGCCGTTTGAAGGCCGGCTATTGCACAGCGCCGACTGGGTGCATGAAGAGGTGCAGCACATCGCCGCCGTACTGGGCGGCGACAACGCCGAGCCTGCCTGCTTGCAAGCAGCCTGCGAAGGCGCGCAATTGCTGGTGCACGAAGCCACCTACGCCCAGGCGGTGCTGGACAAGGTTGGCCCCGGCCCGATGCACAGCAGCGTGCAGCTGGTGGCCACATTTGCCCAGCAGCAGGGCGTGCCGAACCTGATCTTGACGCATTTCAGCCCGCGCCACCACACGGCCGATGAGCAACAAGTGCTGCGCACAGAAGCGCAAACGCATTACCAAGGCCAGGTGTTTTTAGCGCAGGATTTTGACCGGTTTGAGCTGGCCTTTGATGGCGCGCTCACCCGCCGTCATTGAGCCAAGTGCGCTGGCGCTCTTGCTAAAAAATTTTGAACAGGTTCTGAGGGCAGCGCGTCGTCACTCCAGCGCCCCAGCTTATCGCCCGTATGCAGCCCACCCCGCCCTTGCCTGACCTGCCACTGGCCCAGGTGTGTCAAAGCCCGTGTCCTTGCCGTGCCAATGTCTTGGCTTTGGCCTTTTTGCATGGTGCTCGCCATGACCAGACGATCTGGCAATGTCCTGCCGCGAAGCATTGGCCGCTTCAAGCTGCGCCGTGCCAAGGCGTTTGGTTTACTGTTTCCAATCGCGCGTTACTGCGATGGACCATTTGGGCTGCATAGCCGCAAAATCGGTGCGCACATTGGCAGGCAGGTAGCTGGCCGAATCCAGCACACAGGCCTGTCCGTCCAAGCGTTCAAACACCACCCAGTGCCAGAAGTCGCGGCCATTTTTCTGGTGGTGCTTGATCGCCAGCAATGCCAGATCCGGCAGGCTTTCCCACGATTCAAACGGCGTTTCGGTCGCGGCCGTGTGGATGCCAGCCTGGGCCAGCAAACGCCGCACATACTGGGTGTCTGACCACAGCAGCGGATCGCTGGCAAAAATACCCATGGCGTTGGCCTGGGCGCGCATCGCTGCATAGCTGGTGCCAGCGATATTGGCAGCGGCGGCGATGCCGCAGCCTGTTTCTTCTTCTTGGATAACGGATGTCGGCATGGTGTGTGCTGGGAGTTGCGCAGTCAATGCTGTAGGCTGGGTGCCGCAGGCATGGGGCAGGCTTGTTTGGAAGAGTGGGGGCATGGCATCAGGTGGCAAGCACCCGCTGAGCCACGTTTTGGCTTGCTTGGCATGGCCATTACCAGTGCAGCGAACGTGAAGATCGACTCAGCGCAATCGAGCAAGGCACGGCGTTGATAATGACACCGGCAAGAAAAAAGCACTTAGGCGTAAACGCGTAAGTGCTTGTTCTATTTTGGTGGGCGGTACAAGGTTCGAACTTGTGACCCCTGCCGTGTGAAGGCAGTGCTCTACCACTGAGCTAACCGCCCAAAATTCTATTGTTTACAACAGCTTCAAGTGAAGTGTTTTGCGAAGGGCTAGACTTTAACATTGTTTTGGGTGGAGAAAAGGAAAACAGGTGTTTTTTCTGATTATTTTCCAAAAATACTGTCTTGAAGCGCTTTAGGCGGCTTACTGGCGCACTGTTGGCCGCATAGATGGGATTTTTGATGTGCCAGAGCAAGCACATGTGCATTTACATGTGATATTCTTCAAGGCTGATGAAAACCAAGGGAGCCGCTCATGTCGATGACCGCCATTATTTTGCTGGCCATTGTTGTCATTTTGGTGTTGTGTTATGTGTTGATCTTCAACCGTTTTGTGGCCCTGCGCAATGAGGTCAAGAATGCGTTTGCGCAAATTGATGTGCAACTCAAGCGCCGCTACGACTTGATTCCCAACTTGGTGGAAGTGGCTAAGGGGTATATGCAGCATGAGCAGCAGACGCTGGAGGCTGTGATTGCGGCGCGCAGCCAAGCAGTGTCTGCGGTGCAGCAAGTGCGCTCCAAACCCAGCGATGGCGCGGCCATGCTGGCATTGGCCGGGGCCGAAGGGGTGTTGGAGGCAGGGCTTGGGCGCTTGATGGCCTTGTCTGAGGCCTACCCTGATTTAAAGGCCGACCAGCAAATGCAGCGTTTGTCTGAAGAGATTGCCAGCACCGAAAACCGCATTGGTTTTGCACGCCAGGCATACAACGACACTGTGCTGGCGTTTAATACGGCCACGGAGGTGTTTCCATCCAATATTGTGGCGCGGTTGAACAACTTCCCTTCCTTGCCCATGCTCGAGTCCACCCGCAGCGAGGCTGAGCGCCAAGCGCCGCAAGTGCGCTTTGGCTCCTAAAGCACGCAACCAATAGCGATGGGTTTTCGCCAACAACAACGCGAGGCACGCGCGGCCACCGGCTGGCTGCGCCTGGGCTTTTGGCTGATGGTGCCTTTGGTGGCCTTGAGTGTGCACCTGATGCTCAGTATTCCGCTGTGGCTGGTGTGGTGGCTGTTTGGCATTGAGATTGCGCCAACTGGTTTCTTTTGGGCGAATGTCGGCACGGCCTTGTTTTTGATCTTGGGTGGCTGGTGGCTCGAATCCAGCCACTTGCACCAAGGCGGTGGCGTGGCCCTGGTCAAGCGCCTGGGCGGGCGTATGGCCAAAGAGAGCGATGCGCGTGAGAAGGTGTACCTCAACGTGGTGCAGGAGTTGTGTATTTCAGCGCGCATGCCGGTGCCTATGGTGATGGTGATTGAGCGCAGTGAGCAAATCAATGCGTTAGCAGCCGGTTGGGCCCGAGGTGATATGGCCGTGGCGGTGACCTCGCAAACGCTGGAGCAGCTCAGCCGCGATGAACTGCAAGGCGTGGTCGCGCACGAGCTCAGCCACATTCGTGAAGGCGATACGGCCTTGAGCATGCAGTTGGCCAGCAAGGTCTATGGCCTGCACATGATTTTCGGCTACGGCCGCAGCCTGATTGGCACGGACCTGATTTTTCTGCGCGTTTTTGGCGGCCTGATGATGTATGCAGGCCTGGCGGGCTGGTTTGCCGGCAGCTTGCTGCAAGCGGCGATTTCACGCCAGCGTGAGTACCTGGCTGATGCACGCGCGGTTGAGTGGACGCGCCAAATCGATGGTATCGCTGGCGCTTTGGAAAAAATGCAAGACCAGTGGCAGCCCTCTTGGCGCGCTCGGGTCGTGATGGACGACCTGGAGCTGATGGGCAATCGCACCGAGTCCAGCGCGGTATCGCATTTGTGGATGGCGCCTCCGCTGGATACGCTGAATCTGTTTGGCCAGTGGTTGGACAGCCACCCCACGGTGCAGCAGCGGCTGCAGCGTTTGCGGCGTGCAGTGGCATTTTGATCTGCCATTGGCACGCAAAGGCGGTGGCGCGCTGCATGCGCTTGCAGTGCTCGCGTGGCAGGCCAAGAAAGATGCCGTACCTGGACGGATCTATTCGGTGCAAACCAATGGGGCAGCTGTGCAAGAGGGCGCAGGTGGAGTACTCAACAGGTGCGAGTGCAAATGCTGCTTGGGTGGCCTCAGTAGCAGCGCTGTCGCACCAGTCCATGCTGCCAAATGGCAAAGAGGCTGTGTGAACAGCCTCTTTGCCTATATGCTGCCAGCGCGTGGCAAGCCTGTTGTGCAGTGCCTGCGCTGATGCTTATTTCTGCTCTTCAGCTGGTGCTGCAGGCGATGGAGTGCTGGTGCCGGCATCGCTTTCAGGGTTTCTGTCTTTGATTTCAGGCTGCTTGGCCACCACCACTGGCAGGCCTTTGAGGTGGTTCAAGGCTTGTTGCAGCTGGAAGTCGTCTGCCGAGCCGAACTGTGGCAGGCGGCGCGGTTGCTTGCCTTCATTGGCTTTGGCTTCGGCTTCCAGGCGCTTGAGGGCCTCTTCGCGCTCTTTTTCCTTGCGGGCGATCTCTTCTGCAGACTCGTCGGTGCCCAAGTGCTTGGCCAGATCGGCTTCACGCACACGCAGCGAAGCGTAAGGGCTGCCTTCAGCCGACTCATCCAAGGCGATGTCAGGCACGATGCCTTTGGCCTGGATGGAGCGACCGCTTGGTGTGTAGTAGAGCGCCGTAGTCAGTTTGATGCCAGTATCTGGCCCCAGCGGACGCACGGTTTGCACCGAACCTTTGCCAAATGTTTGGCTGCCCATGATGGTGGCACGTTTGTGGTCTTGCAAGGCGCCTGCAACGATTTCGCTGGCCGAGGCCGAGCCTTCATTGACCAGCACGACCAGCGGCACGTTTTTCAGGCCTGCAGGCAGGCGCTTGAGCGGGTCATTGGCGTTGATCGGGAAGCGGCGTGGCAAATAGTCGCTCGGATTGGTCGAGTACGAGGCCTTGCTTTCAGGCAGTTGGCCGTCGGTGGTCACCACGACCGTGTCTTTGGGCAGGAAGGCGGCTGAAATCGCGACTGCGGCATCGAGCAAACCACCTGGGTCATTGCGCAAGTCCAGTACCAGCCCTTTCATGTTCGGGTCTTTGGCGTACAACTCAATCGCCTTGTTGACGAAGTCGTCGACGGTGCGGTCCTGGAATTGCGACAGGCGCAGCCATGCATAACCGGGCTCAATCACTTCGCCCTTGACCGAGCGGGTTTTGATTTCTTCACGGGTGATGGTAACGGTGAAAGTGCGGCCTTCGTCTTTGCGGAACACGGTCAACACCACCTGGGTGTTGGGCTCGCCACGCATGCGTTTGACCGCATCGGTCAGGCTCAGGCCTTTGACTGCGGTGTCGTCGATTTTGGTGATCAAGTCGTTGGTGATCAGGCCTGCGCGGTCCGCAGGTGAGCCTTCAATCGGCGAGACCACACGAATCAGGCCGTCTTCTTGGGAAATTTCAATGCCTACACCGACAAAGCGGCCGGTCGTGCCTTCGCGAAACTCGGCAAAGCTGGCTTTATCGAAATATTGCGAATGCGGATCCAAGCTGGCGACCATGCCGGTAATGGCATCGGTAATGAGTTTCTTGTCATCCACCGGCTCCACATAGTCTGTCTTGATCAAGCCATAGACAGCGGCGAGTTGTTGCAGCTCTTCCAAAGGCAGTGGTGCAACCGCATTGCGCGCGATGGTTTGCACGGAAAAGGTGGCCAGAACCCCGGCCAGCACCCCAGCGCCGACCCAACCGACGGTTTGCATTTTGTTTCCCATAAACCTAGCCAATCTAAAAGTGTTCCAGTAATCAGTGTGTGGGCGCGCCAATGCGGCAGAGAGGCTCTGCCGCATCACTCGATCAAGACTCCAGATAGTAACTGCGAATTGGTTTGAGCGCTTCATCGAGCTCATAAACCAAAGGCGTGCCATTGGGGATATTGAGCGAGACGATTGCGTCGTCCGCGATGCCATCGAGGTATTTGACCAAAGCACGCAAAGAATTGCCGTGCGCTGCAATCACCACGCGCTTGCCAGCGCGGATGTTGGGCGCAATATCGCTTTCCCAATAAGGCAAAACGCGTGCCACAGTGTCCTTCAGACATTCGGTCAGTGGAATTTGTTCCGCAGCCAGATCACGGTAGCGGCGATCGCCTCGCTCACTGCGTGGATCGCCAACCTCCAGTGCAGGTGGCGGTGTGTCATAGCTGCGGCGCCACACCAGTACTTGGTCGTCACCGTATTCCTTGGCTGTTTCGGCTTTGTTCAGACCTTGCAGGCCGCCGTAATGGCGCTCGTTCAGGCGCCATGATTTTTGTACAGGCAGCCAGGTGCTGTCCATGTTGTCCAGGCAATGCCAGAGGGTGTGAATCGCCCGTTTGAGCACGCTGGTGTAGGCCATATCAAACTCGAATCCGGCTGCCTTGAGGCGCTGGCCAGCTTGCTGCGCTTGGGCAATGCCGGTGGCAGTCAACTCCACATCGGTCCAGCCGGTAAAGCGGTTTTCCAAATTCCAGGTCGATTCACCATGGCGGATCAAAACGAGTGTGTACATGGGTGTGCAGCCCCAAAGGGCCCCTTAGCGCAGAGATTAGAGAAAAAGTGTGCGATCAGCATAGCGCGGCAAGCAGGCACAGGCCAGATGACGGGCATGCAACTGCCTATTTTAGTCGGCCAGGCGTGGGCTTTCTGCTTGAGATTGTCTTCTTTGCGCCGCCGCCCCTTAAAATGCAGGGCTTTGCCCGTTCTGCGGGCGGATTCGAAGTCTGTTTTTTACGGCAGTGCCCAGCCTGCCGTGCCCTTTGTGCCCAAAACCGGTTGGCGGTTTTTTCTTTGACCTAAGGAAACGCTACAAAACTCCTTGTGGTGGTCTGAGCGTGGTTTCAGGCGATCTGCAGCGCATGTCTTTGTCGTCCATGGCTGCGGCCGTGGCCTGTCAAAGACCGCTTGCGGTTCAGTCTGATGCTGCACCTATTCCTGCCGCGAGGGTTTTGCAGAGTTTCCTCACTATGCGAGCGATGTTGTGAACTTTCTTATTGAGAATTGGTATCTGTTTTTGGTGGCCATTGTTTCAGGTGCCATGCTGTTTGTTCCCGCTTTGCGCAAAAGTGGTTCAACCACGGTCACGCCTGCGCAAGCGGTGCAGAAAATGAACACCGAGAAAGCCACTGTGGTGGATGTGCGTGCCGCCGATGACTTTTCTGCTGGCCATATCAAAGGCGCCAAGCATGTCAGCCTGGAGCAGCTGGAGCAGCAATTGGCCGCAGCGGCCAAGAACAAGGCCAATCCAGTGATTTTCGTGTGTGCCACAGGCACGCGTGCAGTCAAAGCCGTGGCCGTTGCCAAGAAGCTCGGCTACGAGCAGGTGCAAACCATCGCCGGTGGAATGAAGGCCTGGAGAGAAGCGGGCCTGCCAATCGTTACTGGCGCCAAAGCTTAAAAGCCAGATTCACCCTCTGCACGCGGCCGCGTTCAAGTCCAAAAGGATGCAATGCGCGGTAAAAACCGCAGCCGGGCTCGCTGCCCGGCATGGATTTTTAACAAAGCAGTGCGCCTTGCATTGCCACTTTTTTTGTGCCTTGAGCCTTGCGCGCCTGCGCGGAGATTGTGAACAGGCTCTACAAGCACGCACAGCTGCAGTGCAGCAGCTTGGCCGGAGACGGGCCACACTGGTGGCTTTGTCTTTGCATGATTGCGCTGCAGATCTGACCAGGCGCAGAAGGTCTCGCCTGGATGCATTGTTTTTGAGGAGTTTTCCCCCCATGCAAACCGTCACCATGTACACCACTGCCGTGTGCCCATATTGCATCCGCGCCAAGCAATTGCTCAAGGCACGCGGTGTTGAGGCGATTGACGAAATTCGCATCGATTTGGAGCCGGCTGAGCGCGATACCATGATGCAAAAAACGGGCCGCCGCACAGTGCCGCAAATCTACATTGGCCAAACCCATGTGGGCGGCTACGACGATCTGGCGGCCCTGGATGCCCAGGGCGGCTTGCTGCCGCTGTTGCAGTCTGCCAACTGAGTGCTCAGCCTGTTCTGACTACCTCTTCTCGACAGCCGGTGATGCCCAAGTTGGCTGCCAACTTGGGTTTTTTGTATGGCGAGCTGCCCTTTGAGGCGCGATTTGAAGCTGCTGCACAAGGCGACTTTCAAGGCGTTGAATACATCGGTGCTTCTGTGCTCGCCCCGCATGTACTGGCTGGTTTGGGCTGGATGTGCTTGCAGCGCTGCCCGTAATGGCTTCTGGCTGGCGCCTGCAAATGACTGCAATGCAAGCTGTAGCTTTGTTACCACCCAAACGATGCGAGGCCATGCGCTACAACGCGTGCTCAGACGCCACCGGTTGCATACAATCTGCAGCGAAGAGACCATCCGTAGGCTCTCGACCGAGGACGACCTCGGGTTGCCGCGCAGCGAGTGTTGTGCAGCCAATCACCTCCATGGGACGGCCCATTGCACCACCATTTTGGGGATGAAGGGATTTGTCATGGCATGGATTGCGTTGTTGTTGGCTGGTTTGCTTGAGATTGTCTGGGCGACAGCCATGAAATACTCCCATGGTTTTACGCGGCTGACGCCATCGGTGATCACGCTCACGGCAATGGTGGCCAGCTTCGCATTGCTGGCACTGGCCATGCGCAGCCTGCCGTTGGGCACGGCGTATACGATCTGGACGGGTATCGGTGCCGTTGGCGCATTCATTGTTGGCATTGTGGCCTTGGGCGAGGCGGTCACGCCCATGCGCATTGGCGCAGCGGTGCTGATTGTCAGCGGCATTGTGCTGATGAAGCTGTCGTCTTCGCACTGAGTGATTGCTTGTCTGATTGATTGATTGATTGATTGGCTGCTGCCGTGCACTATCGCAGGCCATGTTTTGGGCCTGCTGGCGGACAGCATGCTGGCGCGCACTCTACAATGCGGCTCACCTTATGAGCACATCTTCCCAGCGCCCATTCAGCTCGGCTCCAGCCGCCTCGCACGCCGTTCAGGTCGAACTGGTGGCTGTGCTGGCTGCCGTTACCGCCGCACAGCCGCGCATTTTGACTACCCGCCATGGCCAGTCCTTGCCGGCTGGGCCATTTACGACCACGCACCGCTCGCTGCAAACGGGCATGCGCGCATGGGTTGAGTCAGAAACACGCCACCCGATTGGCTATATCGAGCAGCTCTACACCTTTGCCGATCCGGGGCGCTTATTTGATGCCGGCGCGCCAGACCAGCCGCCAATGGCGCGGCATATCTCGATCAGCTACCTGGGCTTGACGCGCGAGCAGCAGGACCTGGAAGCCTCGCTCAACGCCGCAGCCGACCAGGCGGCCTGGCGCAGTTGGTACGATTTTTTTCCATGGGAAGACCAACGCAGCGACTGGGCCACGCAGCTGGTCAAAGAGCGCATTGCGCCTGCGCTGTGCAGCTGGGCAGAGTCCGCACCATCGCATGCGCTGGTGCAAGAGCGGCATGACCGCGTGGCGCGGCATTGGGCTTTGCACGGCCATGAGTGGAGTGAGGACGCGGTATTGCAACGCTATGAACTGCTGTTTGAGGCCGGCCTGATTGCCGAATCCCGTGCGTTACAAGCACCGCCTGCGCCTGCGGGGCAGGCGGCCGTGCAAACGGCACAAACCCCTGTGCTGCCGGGTTTGTCAATGTGGTTTGACCACCGCCGTATTGTTGCCACCGGCATGGCGCGCTTGCGTGCCAAGCTCAAATACCGGCCCGTGGTGTTTGAGCTGATGCCCGAGTCCTTCACGCTGCTGCAGTTGCAGCAGACGGCGGAGGCGATCACGGGGCGCTGGTTGCACAAACAAAACTTCAGGCGTTTGATTGAGCAGCAGGATTTGATTGAAGACACCGGCGACATGTCGGCAGGGCAGGCGGGCAGACCTGCCAAGCTGTTCCGGTTTCGCAGTGGTGTCACGCATGAGCGGGCCATTTCTGGCACCAAGCTGCCGGTGGCGGCCAGCTCCGTGGCTTTGTAGGCGCAATCGCCTCATAAAGCGCTGTAAGAACCTGTTTGCGATCTTTTCGTAGACCGCGTTGGCGCGCAGCATAAGCCGCCATGGGTGGATAAGCGACGGCTCAAGGTGTGTCAGCGAACACCGCGCCTTATCAGAACCGGCGGGTCTTGACCCGCCTTACGCCACTTTGTAATGTCGACACTGCTGCGATACAAACAGATTAAAACGGTTTGACAACCACCAGCACCACAATCGCCGCAAACAGCAATACCGACACTTCATTGAAGCAGCGGTACCAACGCGGGCTGTGCGTGGGCAAGCCCTGCACGAATTTGCGCAGCAACACGCCGCAGCCATGGTGGTAGCCAATCACCAGCAGCACCAAGGCCAGCTTGGCATGCAACCAGCCATTGCCTGGACCTTTGCCAATCCCAATGCCGAGCCACAGCCACGCACCCAGTCCGAGCGCGGGAATGGCCAGCACCGTGGCAAAGCGCAGCAAGCGCTGCGCCATGCCGATCAAGCGTGCACGCTCAGCCACTGAATCAGGCGGCACCTCGGCCAAATTGACCAGAATGCGCGGCAGGTAAAACAGGCCTGCAAACCAGGCTGCAATAAAGACGATGTGAAAGGCTTTGATCCAAAGGTAGAGCATGGCAGGGGGCAATCGTGGGGAGTGGTTATTGTGAAGCAATGCAGTGGGCCATTGCAGGCAGTCTAGGCCATATTTGCCAAGCAGATCGTTTGATACAGACGCTCAGAATGCAACAGCGCGCTTTGCTGAGCTTGACTATGAACACGTTCTACGGCTGTGTGGTCTCAATGCCCAGTATTGGGTGCATACCGCACGGGTGACTGGCCATTGGCTGCGGCCTGTGAGCAGTATGCAATCGCCTGAATTTGTAAACACATTGTGGCGCCAGAGAGACCTGTGAACACCTTCAATTCGGCATTGCAAAGGCAAACGCGTAAAATACCGCGTTTTGCGGTCTTTGCAGCTGAACGCCACGGCGTCTGTAAGCCGCTTTTTGCGTTTTTTTATTGTCTCTTTTTTCTCAGCTGGAGTGATCCCCCATGGCTAACACCACCGCAATGGCCAATGCAATCCGTGCATTGGCCATGGATGCCGTTCAACAAGCCAATTCAGGCCATCCTGGTGCCCCTATGGGCATGGCCGAAATGGCCGTGGCTTTGTGGAGCCGCCATCTGCGCCACAACCCGGTCAACCCACAGTGGGCCGACCGTGACCGTTTTATCCTCTCCAACGGCCACGCCTCCATGCTGAACTACGCAGTCTTGCACCTCAGCGGTTATGACTTGTCGATGGACGACCTGAAGAAATTCCGCACACTGCACAGCAAAACTGCGGGCCACCCTGAAGTGGACCTGACGCCTGGCGTAGAGACCACCACAGGCCCATTGGGCCAGGGCATCACCAATGCAGTGGGCTTTGCGCTGGCTGAAAAACTGCTGGCTGCTGAATTCAACCGCCCCAAGCACAAGATTGTTGACCACCACACCTACGTGTTTCTGGGTGATGGTTGCTTGATGGAAGGCATCAGCCATGAAGCAGCCGCTTTGGCTGGCGCATGGAAGCTCAACAAGCTGATCGCTTTGTACGACGACAACGGCATCTCGATTGACGGCCAGATCACCCCATGGTTTGTCGACAACACGGCTGAGCGTTTCAAAGCCTACCAATGGAATGTGATTGGCCCAGTCGATGGCCACGACGTGGATGCGATTGATGCCGCGATCGCTGCTGCTAAGAAAAGCAGCGACAAGCCAACTCTGGTGATCTGCAAAACCCATATCGGCAAAGGCAGCCCGAACCGCCAAGATACTTCCAAAGCCCACGGCGAGCCGCTGGGCGCCGACGAAATTGCACTGGTGCGCGAAGGCCTGCAATGGAGCCATGCCCCGTTTGAAATCCCACAAGACGTCTACAAAGACTGGGATGCCAAAACCGTTGGTGCCAAAACCGAACGCAGCTGGCAAACCCGCTTCAATGCCTACGCCAAAGCCCATCCTGAGCTGGCTGCAGAATTCACGCGCCGCATGGCTGGTGAACTGCCAGCTAACTTCCACCAGGTTGTGGTGGACAGCATCATCGATGCCCACACCAAGCAAGAAAAAGTCGCGACCCGCAAGGCCAGCCAAATTGCGCTGGAAGCCTTCACCAAAGCGCTGCCAGAACTGCTGGGCGGCTCAGCCGATTTGACAGGCTCCAACCTCACAAACACTTCCAGCACACCGGCTCTGCGCTTTGATGCCGCTGGCAATGTGGTGAAAACCGAGGCCGGTCAAATTGGCCGCCACATCAACTACGGCGTGCGCGAGTTTGGTATGGCTGCGGTGATGAACGGCGTGGCTTTGCACGGTGGCTACATCCCTTACGGTGGCACCTTCCTGACATTCAGCGACTACAGCCGCAACGCCATTCGCATGGCCGCCTTGATGAAGCGCCGCGTTGTGCATGTGTTCACACACGACTCCATCGGTTTGGGTGAAGACGGCCCAACCCACCAATCGATCGAGCACGCAGCCAGCCTGCGCCTGATCCCGAACCTGGATGTGTGGCGTCCTGCCGACACGGCCGAGACCGCAGTGGCTTGGGCCGAAGCGCTGTTGCAAAAAGACCGTCCAACGGCCTTGCTGCTGTCGCGCCAAGCCGTGCCTTATGCGGCCAAAAAAGACGTGGCCGACATCAAGCGCGGTGCTTATGTGCTGTCTGAGCCAGCCGATATTGGCTTGAAGCAAGCCGCCCAAGCGGTGATTTTGGCCACTGGTACCGAAGTCGCCTTGGCCATGCAAGCCCAGCAATTGCTGGCCGAGCGCGGCGTGGCCGTGCGCGTGGTGTCCGTGCCAAGCACCAATGCCTTTGATCGCCAAGACACCAAGTACAAAACCAAGGTGCTGCCAGAAAACCTGCCACGCATTGCCGTTGAAGCCGGCGTGACCGACTTCTGGTGGAAATACGGCTGCGCCGCCGTGGTTGGTATCGACCGTTTTGGCGAATCTGCTCCGGCTGGCGACTTGTTCAAATTCTTTGGCTTCACGCCAGAGAATATCGCCAATACGGTGCAATTGGCGCTGCAAAAACGCGCTTGATGCTTGGGTTCTTGGCTTGCCGTTGGATGGAAAGCTAAGGCAATATGCATCCTCAAAAGCCTCCATTTGGAGGCTTTTTTTGCGCCGATTTCAAAGGGGGTAGGGTGGCGCAGTTTGGCTGCCCACGCCAGCTGTCGTCGAGACATACAGGGTTGCGACAACGTCCTAATTACATGCCCGGTATTTATGATTCCTTGGCAACGCAGCTTGTCGCCATGTCCGCTGGCGTGGGCAGCCAAGCTGCGCCACCCTACGAAACTGCAGCCTTTGGCAGCGGCAAATGTACCGTCACCAGCAAGCCCCCCCAATCACTTTGGCCCAGTCGAATCTGGCCACCGTGGCGCTCCACAGTCTGCTTCACAATGGCCAGCCCAATGCCACTGCCCACCTCGGCCCCAGCATCGGCTGCGCCGTGCACTTGGTTGATACGGTAAAAACGGTCAAACACCCGCGTGTATTCGGCCTTTGCAATACCAGGACCACTGTCTTGCACTGTCAGCTCAACATGGTCTGCGTGCAAGCAGATTTGCAAGCCCACCTGGCCATGCGCAGGCGTATAGCGAAGGGCGTTGTCCGTCAGATTGGAGACCACCATGCCAAGGGCTGTGGCATCGCCCTGCAGCACCGGTCGCAAGGCATCGGAAACTCCGCTGGCTGCAATCACCTGCAAGTCCAAGGCAATTGATTTGTGTTGTGCAACTGCGCGGTAGCGCTCCAGCACGTCTTCGCACAAGGTCTGCAAGTCGACGTTGAGCTGTGGCACGCTGTGCGGCTCAATGCGCGACAAGTCCAGCAATTGCAGTACCAAACGTTCAATGCGTGCAATGCCCTGGGCCAGTTCTTGCTCGGCCTGGTGGCGCCGCTCTGCGCCTTGCGCGCGCTGCAGCAATTGCAGCTGCAGGCGCAGTGCGGTCACCGGTGTTCTCAATTCGTGCGCGGCATCGGCAATAAAGCGCTGCTGCGCGTGCAGCGCTTGTTGCAAGCGGTCCATGAGTTGGTTCAGGGCTTCAATGATGGTGCGAATTTCTTGCGGGTAGTTGGCCACTGTCAAGGGCGCGAGTGAGTCGGCACTGCGCGTGCCAATCGCATCGGCCACATGCTGCAAGGGTTTCAAACCGCGGCGCAGCGCCCAGTGCAATAAGCCGCCTAGCAGCGCCAGCATGATGGCCAGCACCACAATCAGTTTGAGTGCCAACGCTTGCACAGTCAGCTGGCGCAGGTGGCTGTTTTGGCCCGCTACGGCAATGCCATCGGGGGTGATGACGGTATAGACCCACCAGCGCTGCTTGCCCAGTTGAATATGGCGCAAGCCGCTGTCCTCGCCAGGCGGCAGCAGCACGTCGGGGGTTGAGCTGGCCCGCAAATTGTGCTGGGTATCGAAAATTTGCGTGACGAAGTTATTGCCATCGTCTTCTTCAATAAAACGCGGCAGGTTGTGCGGAATATGCACAGTGGCGCAGCCTGTCACCGGCATGCTCAACGTGGCTGCCAGCGCGATCTGCTTGAGGTTCTCGTTGGAGATTTCATTGATTTCTTCGAGCTGAAAAAAATACGCAGCGACCAGCAGGCAGATACCGCCAATGCTGGCGGCGCCGCCGATCCAGCGCAGCAGCTGTCGGTAGACCGAAAGGGGGCCCGCTTGTGGTGGTGGTTCAGTGTCCAAGATGCTCGCCTACAGGGGGTTGCTGCACAGGCTCTAGCCGATAGCCCAAACCGCGCTGGTTGCTGATGCGCTCATTGCCGATTTTGCGCCGCAGCCGGTAGAGAAATACCTCGACCACATTGCTGTCCACATCGCTGTCCCAGTCGTAGAGCGCATCTTGCAGTTGCTGCTTGGTCATGCTCTGGTGCTGGTGCTGCATCAGCACTTCCAATAACGCATATTCCTTGGCCGACAAATTCAGCGGCTGCCCAGCCAGGCTGGCAGTTTTGCTGCTGGGGGTCAGCACCAGGTCGCCACAACTCCAGCTGGGGTTGGGCTGCTGGGCTTGGCGGCGCTGTACGGCGCGAATGCGGGCGAGTAGCTCGTCCAAATCAAAGGGTTTGAGAATGTAGTCATCGGCCCCGGCATCGAGCCCGGTTATGCGCTGGGTGACGCTGTCGCGCGCTGTCACAATCAGCACGGGTGTTTGCTCGCCACGGCGGCGCATGCTGCGCAAAATATCCAGTCCATCGCCCGAAGGCAGGCCCAAGTCCAATAACACCAGGTCGTAAATCGGCTCAGTGAGGGCAATGCTGGCGCTGGGCGTATCGCGCACCCAGTCAGTCGCATGGCCCTCATCGCCCAGCGCTAGACGCACGGCCCGGCCAATCATTGCATCGTCTTCTACCAACAAAATCCGCATCGCATGCTTTCGTAAGAGGCTTAATTGGCATTAACGGCTTGGCCAGACGGCTGGCGATGAGGCCGCAAACGCTGGCCTATGCAATGCCAGCTCAATGCGCTGACCAAGGAGCAAAGCCACAGAGTCCACACAGTGTGACTCATGAAGTGGGCGCCGCGCCATTGTTGCACCAGCCCGAGTACAAGGCCAGCCACTACGATGCATGCACCCACCCAGGCCGCGCTACGTGGGTTTGGGCTGCGTGCATGCATGACCCACACCAACGGCAAAAATGCCAGGGCGGAAGAGGCATGACCGGCGGGAAAGCAACGCCCAGAGCCCCCATCGGCAATGCCCCATTGCCAGTGCGAGACATAATTGGCGACCCCGCCAAACAGGCTCAAGTCCCACGGGCAACTGGTTTGGCTGAACTGTTTGATGGTACTAATCGTCAGCGTGCACGCCAACATCGTCAACACCAGCCAAACACGCTCTGCGCGGTTCATGGCGCGCAGCGGTCCCCATGGCCAGACAATGCCCAGCACAAAAGCCAAGGCCAGCGCCACGCAGGCCTTCTTGGCCCAGTCATGCAGTACTACGCTGAGCCAGAAACTGTCCTTGAGTGCAAAGCCCTCGGGGCCGCCCATCGCTTGCGCCAGGCGCAGATCCCAGCCGCTGGCATCCCAGGCCAAGATAGCCCCTAAGCCCAGCAATAGCACGAGCGGTAGGCGTAGGCGATGTGTCATGCAAGGTCCTTGCTGGTGGCAGGTGGTTGAGTGTGTGTTTGGGCCTGCGCTTGGCTGACGCAACTGCTGAACACATCCAGGTCCTGTTTATACACCTTGGTTTGAATGGATAAAAGTCCGAGCAGTGTGGGGCTGAGGTTGTCGTGGCTGCGCGGCAACTGGGCCTGTTCGCGCAAACAGTGGGTGTTGAGCGGCTGGCGTGCCAGCCACGCGGGTGAGAGCCAGGCGACCATGGGCACATGGGTTTGGGCGCTGGGGGCCAGCGCATAAGGCATGCCATGCAAATACAGGCCGGCTTCGCCCAGCGATTCGCCGTGGTCAGACAGATACAACATGGCGGTGTCGTATTGCGCAGACTGCGCTTGCAGCCATTGCATCGTCAGGCCCAGGAAATGGCTGGTGTAGCGGATCGAGTTGTCGTAGGCATTGATGATTGCCTCTTGCGTGCAGTCGCCAAAATTGGCGGTGCGGCATTCAGGCGTAAACCCTTTCATCGCCGCTGGACTGCGGCGGTAGTATTCCGGGCCGTGGCTGCCCATTTGGTGCATCACCACCACTACGCCAGGGGATTTGCCAGGCTGGCTGGCACCGCTGCTCAGCAGGCGGGCGACGCGGGCATCCAGGCCACTGAGCATGGCCTCATCCAAGCATTCTTGGTCTGCGCACAGTGCAGGCGTCAAGGCGGCGCTGGTCGTCTCGCTCACCACGCGGTCGCACACGCCTTTGCAGCCGGCTTGGTTGTCCAGCCACAGCACGCGGTAGCCTGCGCGCTGCACCACATCGAGCACGTTTTCATTGTGCTGCTTGCTGGCGGTATGCCCATCTTTACCAAGTACAGAAAACATGCATGGCAGCGACACGGCGGTGCTGGTGCCGCAGGATGTCACGTGCGGGAAATTGATGACATCGGCAGCTAGCAACTCAGGCGTGGTGTTGCGTGCATAGCCATTGGTGCTGAAGTGGTCGGCGCGGGCCGTTTCACCGACGACCAGCACCAGCAGCCGTGGTTTGGTGGTGGCCGCTGGCGTAGCCAAGGCCACATGGGCATCCAAACCTTGTGGGACCAACGGGCCTGCGGCTTTGGCAGGACGCAGGCTGGCTATGGCGCCATACACGGCATTGCTGGGTGTGATGCGGTAGCGCAAGCTCTTGTCATTGCGCATGATGGCCGCTGCTTCCTTGTAGAGCGGCAGCAGGCACAGCACGGCCAACACCGTGGCCATAGCCACCGTCAGCACATTGTGCAGCGCTTGTTTGGACCAGCGCAGATAGCGCACTTGCGCACGCCAAATCCACACCATCGGCAGCACGCTCAGAGCCAATACCTGCAACACCAGCTTGAAGCTGATCAGGCCTTTGACTTCCATCGCATCGGTTTGCCACACATTGACCAGCATGCCGGTGTCAATCACCACGCCATACTGCTGCATCATGCTGGCCGCGACAGCCGCAATCACAACCACTGCCGTGGCCACGGGCTTGAGCAATCCGCGCCAGGCAAACAAAGACAGCAGGGCCCATTGCAAACCAGTCACAGCGGCACCGGCCAGCAATACAACAGCCAGCTTATCGGCTGCATCGCCAGCAATTTGTGGCCACAAAGCGCTCCAGAAACTGCTATTGCACAGCAAGCTGAACCAGATGGACACGGCCAGCATCATGGTCACTGCCGAAGGCTGGGACAACAGCGCATGCAGGCGCTGTTTCAGCGCAAAGCCGCTGGGCGAAAAAGCGGGAGATGTGAGGGTAGAAGCCATGGTGTTCAGCGCGCCATCAAAGGCCATGCAAAGGTGGTGACAAGGCTTCACACGATAGACAGGGCTGACTGAACGCTGGCTTAACGCCGGTTTAAGCGGCAGTGCTGCGCATGCACAGGCGTTGTGCCCTAGGGTGGCGCAGCTGTGCTGCCCACGCCAGCTGCAGTTGAAAAATACAGCGTTGCGACAACTGACTCATCACATGACCGGCTTTCACGATCCCTTGGCAACGCTGCTGGTGGCCATGTCCGCTGGCGTGGGCAGCACAGCTGCGCCACCCAACCAGCTGCATGTTGCATGTCACAAAAAACGCTATGCTGGCGGCCCACCAAAACAGCTTTCTTGAGTGAAGACCCCGTGAGCCCACAACACCCCCACAGCCAGCCGATTCCCCCGGACTGCAACGTCATCCAATTGCATTTGCACCGCCTTGAGATGCTGTTTGATCCGATGGATCCTTCTCCCTGGCTCAGCAAAGACTTGCAGCCACGCATCCTGGAGCGCATTGTGGAGGGCGCCAGAGACTATCCGCTGAATGCGCCACTGGCCTTGGTCATTTATGCCGACCAGATGGACGAACAGCTGCAAGATACACACAGCGTGTGTGACGCGCTGCGCACGAATTTTGCACAACTGTCCATGCAGGCGCGCCACCGTTTGCGGCTGCACCTGCGCCGAGGCCTGATCAGCTTGATGATTGGTCTGACAGTGCTGGCCTGCGCCCTGATCGGCTCCAAATTGCTGGGCGAGGGCACGATCGCATCTACGCTGCGTGAAAGCCTGGACATCGGCGGCTGGGTTGCGCTGTGGCGGCCGATGGAGATGTTTCTCTACGACTGGTGGCCGATACAGGGGGACAGAATGCGGTATCGGAAGCTGAGTCGGATGCCGATTCAGATTCATGTGCAGCAAGAGGCGCCAGTGCGCCAAGGCCAAGCGTAATGGGCTTGCCCGCGGCCAGGCCGTAAAGCGCAGGCCCGGGCTTATGTGCAGCAAGTAGGCGGTAGCCAGCCCAACCCAACCCAACAAAAGGCTTAGACCGGCGTGCTTTGCAGAATCTGAAAAAACACACTCTCCAAAGAAACTGCGGGTTTGACTGACAGCAAATGGCTGCCATTGGCATGCAACTGGCTGATGAAGGCGGGCAGCTCTGCCTCGGGCAACTCGATTTCGAACTCCCCGTTGCGAATGGTGCCAACAGCCCGCTGGTCGGTGGCATTGCCCTGGTAACGCACCAGATAGCGCCCAGCACGTTCCTTGGCCAGCTCTTGGGGAGATCGCACGGTCAGCAACTGGCCCTGGTGGATAAAGCCAAACCGGTCGGCAATGCGTTCCACATCGTGCAGCACATGGGAGGTAAAGAAAATCGCTCCGCCAGCGCGTTTGTATTCGGCCAGAATATCGACCACGTCTTTGCGGCCTACCGGGTCCAAGCCTGACAAAGGCTCATCCAGAATCAAGAGCCGGGGCTGCACCACCAGTGCGTGGGCAAGGGCCACGCGCTGCACATTGCCTTTGGAGAGTTCACGGATACGGCGCTTGGCATTGCCCGCGACAGAAAAACGCTCCAGCCATTGCATGCACCAGGCATTGGCATCGGTGCGTCGAATGCCATACATATCCAGCGCCATGCGCAAGATCTCCAGCGGCGTGAACTGCTCGTACAAAGCAGGCGACTCTGGCACATAGGCCACGCCCTTGCGGGCATGTGCATGGTGGGCATCCACCCCGTAAATACGCACTTGACCGTCATAGTCATTGATGATGTCCAGCATCACCTTGATGGTGGTGGACTTGCCTGCGCCGTTGGGGCCGACAAAACCAAACACCTCACCGTCTTCCACGGTCAGGCTCACATTGCGCATCGCCTCTACGGTTTTGTGGCGGGACTTGAATTGCTTGCTGACATTGTCAAATGCCAGTGCATATTGTTTTTTCATATTTTCCCCAATCTGGCAGTCTTAATCCGTAGAGCGCAATCGGAAGTGGCCATCTTCAAATTCATAGCCCAAACGCATTGGGTCGGATGGAAATGCTTGCAAAACGCCTGAAGACAATAATTCATCTGGGGCCTGTAAAGGGCGCCCAGTTTTCTGCTCAAACTCGGCCTGGGCCTGCTCCAGCAACTGCAATCCTTCCATGCGTTGCACCCGCTTTTCCAGCATCGCCTTCAAGCGTTGATCATGGGTGGACTCCATCTCATGGCGCAAAAATGCCAGCGAAGCGGCCGTGCTTTGGTAACTTCCCGCTTCCATCATCACGCCAATCCGGTGCAATGAGGATGCCTGATCCTCGCTGCTCGCCCTTGTAGCAGCCAACTCCAAGGATGCGCGCGCCTTGGCTGGATCATGCAAAAAAGAGTTTTGTGCAAGACCGAGAAAAAATGGCGGCGAATAGTCCCATGAGCGGCAATGTGTCGCTCTGCGCAGAATGTCTATGCCATGCTCGGGTGCACCACCCCAAGTCAGAATAGCATTGGCCACATAGTAGTTGTCTTCATGACACGGATTAAGCTGAGAGGCAGTATCGAACGAGCGTAATCTGAACTCACGCTCTGCTGGTAGATTGGCCTCGGTTCCGGAAGACATGGCCCGGAAGTTTTCGATGTTGGCAGCCAGATAACGGTCACCAGCGGCCAGGAAAACCTGTACTGGCGCAGGCAAAACCACCCTGTCTTCGCCAAGCACCTCCAGTCTTGGTTTGCCTGGTGGAGACCACCAAACCAAAGCGATAAAGGCTGCCACTAGCACCAAGGCGGTTAGCAACGGCAAGATATTCGAGCGTTTGGACATACCGGAATCCATTCTGCTGGTTCAGGCAAAACGACGCCGCATTAGCAGCCACACTGCCAGTGCCAGCACAGCCGAACCATAAACTAGCGCTGTCAAGACCTGCCGAGGCCACTCAGCCGCAAGCAGCTCCCAATGGCCATACAGTGCGATTTGGCGAATATCCAGTACTGCAAGATCAGGAATTAAATACCCCAATACCCCTAACGATGCATGGTAAGACTGGGCATCTGCCACCAGCCATGACTCCTGCTGCAGCAAAGCCATGATGGAAGAAAATGAGCGCGCCAGCAACATGAAGCCCAATGTGCCCACCAAGACAAAACTCGGCGTTGCCACAACCACGGCCAATAATGTGCCGACGGCCATGACTACAAACAAATCCACCAGCGTGAATGCCAGTGTCAACCAGTAGGGCCCACCCAATGCGACAGGGGTGGCCTGTTCATAAGCATGTGCTTGCCATCCGACAAACGCTGCCAGCAGCAAAGCAGCTAGACAAAGCAACAGCAGCAGCAGCAAGGCCACAGCCAAGGCACGTCCCAGCAAAAACATGGTGCGGGTGCGTGGGTACGTCAAAGACAGCAGGAAAAACCGCCTATCAAACTCTTTAGCCAGCAAGTCCTGTAGTAGCAACAAACCAATCAGCGGCAAACCCAGCCTGATGATGGACAGTCCCACATCCAAAGCCACAGTGGCAGGTTGGCGCCCACTGAACTCTGCAGAAAGCCAGGCAGCACCCAGCATACAGACCAATAACCACCCCGCCATCACAAGAAATTGATGCCGAATGGCCAGACGCAAACCAATTTTAAGATCAGGCAGAATAGACAATGGCTTTCACCGATATTCGTGATGAAATAAAAAAGTAACCCCTGCTGACAGAGAAAACTGTGAGCAGGGGCTAAACAGGTTTGAAAATTAAACCAGTGTAACTTTAACCGCCGGTTGGAATTGTGGCTGGTGTGTTAATTGAGGTTGCATCACAGGCTGCAGCAAGTCCCACAGCGGCAATACCACCACCACTGCTCGTGCCTGCAAATGCTTTTCCGTTAGTACCACTGTCAATTTCCGCAGTCGTAGCGTTACATGTTCCCAAGAAGATTGGTTCGCCATCAGCGCCGGTGCCGATTGATGTGCAAGTAATTTTTTCAGCTTTTTTACGACCGGCAACATGGCAGGCGGCAACGCGAATCATATTGGCATCAGCACTGCAATCAAATGCTGCATGCACATCTTTAGACTTGCTAGGCGCTACGCTTTCGTCGAGCACGTCGCAAGCCGTAGTTTCAATTTTTGCGCCTGTAATGGCTGCGGGCGCTGCATGTACAGAAGAAAAACCAAATGTGCAGGCAAGAGCTAAAAATACAGCGGAAACTTTTTTCATGGAATTACCCCTAGTCATGTCAATCAGTTGGTTCATTTGGCGGCTGCGTTCATTACTGTCAGGATGTTTTTGGCATCTGACTGAGCGGCGGCATCATTGGCCTTGGCACGGTAATCATTGAACTGTGGCAGAGCAACAGCAGCCAAAATACCGATAATTGCCACAACGATCATCAATTCGATCAGTGTGAAACCTTTTTGCAGGGAAGCTTTCATGTCTTAACTCCAATAGTGAATGGATGTTGAGTGTGAGACTCAGGTGATCTTCAAAGATTGAACCTGTCGTTCAATGCCTTTACTGTATGCAAGACTTATACCAGGCTGAAAAGTGTCAAAATGCTACAAAAAGTGTCTATTTTGGCTTTTTTAAAAGCCATTTTTTGGCTGGTTGACAAAAAAATGCGTTATCGCGTATGACAAAAAATGTCAGTCTTGTCGCACGCTGCCATTTCTTGCGCGCCCATACCAGGGCGTCGATTAGCCCGCCACAGGGCTGAGCTTGAACACCATCTCAATACCCGCCAAATAAATCTGATCCCCTGAATTCAGCTTGGTACTGCCACTTTGCAAGGCCTGGCCATTGATCGTGACGGGCTGTTCACCTTCCAAGTGCTTGATGTAGTAGGCATCCAGGCGGTGTGTTAAGGAAATCACACCCTGGCCAGGTGGGCCGATGGTGGTCACCACCTTGGTCAGCGTCAGGCGGCGGCCTTTGTTGATGCCGTTGAGAATTTCAATGCTGCCAACGGCGCTTTGCTCGGGCGGTTGGCTCATGGGATTGCTAAAGCGGTCTACGGCAATTGTGGATGCATGGCTTTCGGCGCTCCAGGTCTCGGCCTCGTGCATGTGCAAGCTGATGCGGTAGGAGCCCACGCTGACACGGTCACCAGAGCCCAGTTCATGGCGTTTTTTGGCGGAGATCAGGACGCCATTGATATAGGTGCCGTTGGTGCTCTCCAAATCTTCAATGGTGACTTGGCCGTCGCTTAAGTACAGGGCGGCATGTTTGCCGCTGACTGTGGGCTCGTCCAGAATCAGGTCGTTGTGCTGGCGCCTGCCAATCAAGGTGGTGGCAGCAGTCAAAGGCAACTCGCGCAGCACTTGTTCGTTTTTGGTGATGAGGAGTTTGTACGCCATGGTCAGTTCTGTTGGGCCCGTTGTGCGCAGCGGGCGACGGTTGCTAAGAAAGTGTTTGGGATTGCCTTGATCGTGCCATAGCCTAGTGATCTAGTTGATAAGGGCCTAATCATTGGCAGTGGTGGGCGGCGGCCTACTCACACCGATTACTACAGCAAGGAATGGGCCATGAGCAGGCGCTCAGTGTGCTAGCTCGAACCTATTCTAGAATTTTTCGCTGACATGGGTTGGTGGGTGTGCGGTTGTTGTCGTTGTTTGGTCGTCTTGAGGCGACAGACGGGCATGGCTGCCACGGTTTGCCAGATAATGGCCCGTCTTCATTTTTTTGTTTTAGTTTTTGCGAGGTGACTTGTGCCAGTAAACCTGATTGCTCCCCAAGCTTCTGACCTGTTGGCGGTAGCCGGCGTACGCATTGCCACTGTAGAGGCTGGTGTGCGCAAGGCCAACCGCAAGGATTTGACCGCTTTTGTTTTGCAGGAAGGCAGCAGCGTAGCGGGCGTGTTCACGCAAAACCGTTACTGCGCAGCGCCGGTGCAGTTGTGCCAGCAGTTTCTGGCGCCTGAGGCATTGGCTCGCAGCGGCGGTATCCGCGCGTTCATCATCAATACCGGCAATGCGAATGCGGGTACTGGTGCTCCAGGTCTGGCGGCTGCCCAGGCAACTGCAGCGGCGACGGCCAAGTTGTTGGGCGTGAGTACCGAGCAGGTCTTGCCGTTCTCTACCGGTGTGATCATGGAGCCACTGCCTGTGGCCCGGATTGAGGCGGCTTTGCCCGGCTTGTTGGAAAAAGCCACTCAGCCCGCAGCGGCCACGCCCGATGCGTGGTTGGACGCCGCGCACGGCATCATGACCACCGACACGATTGCCAAAGCCGCCAGCGCCAAAGCGGTGGTGGGTGGCAAGACCGTGCACATCACTGGCATCAGCAAAGGCGCAGGCATGATTCGCCCGAATATGGCGACGATGCTGGGCTTTATTGCCACTGATGCCGCGATTGCCCCTGAGTTGCTGAACAGTCTGGTCAAGCAATTGGCCGACGAGTCGTTCAACCGTGTCACTGTCGATGGTGATACCTCTACCAATGATTCCTTCCTGCTGGTTGCGACCCACCAAGCGCACAATACGCCGGTGACAGCACTGGACAGCGCCGATGGACAGGCCTTGTATGTGGCATTGCGCAGCGTGGCCCAGCAACTGGCCCATGCGATTGTGCGCGACGGTGAGGGGGCGACCAAGTTCATCACCGTGCGCATTACCGGTGGCAAAGACAAGGCCGAGTGTGCGCAGGTTGCGTATTCGATCGCCCATTCGCCACTGGTGAAAACGGCGTTCTTCGCCAGCGACCCGAACCTGGGCCGTATTTTGGCGGCGGTGGGGTATGCCGGTATTACCGATCTGGACCAAAACAAGATCGCCCTGCATTTGGGCGATGTGCACGTGGTGCAAAACGGCGGGCGCCGCGCCGAGTACCGTGAAGAAGACGGTCAGCGCGTGATGGCGCACAGCGACATCACCATTTGGGTCGATTTGGGCCGCGGCGATGCACAGGACACGGTGTGGACTTGCGACTTCAGCCACGACTACGTGACCATCAACGCCGATTACCGTTCCTGATCAAGTGTGCAGGATAGCTATGCAGATCCTGCACCGCTTTATTTCCCGCTTAGCTTGTTATGAATGATGTTTTGATTGAGTTTCTGCGCAAAGCCGAACGCCTGATGGACCGGCTGGATGCGATCCTGCCCAAGCCCCTGGTCGCACCGCACGACTGGAGCAGTGCGATTGCTTGGCGCTACCGCAAACAATCAACTGGCAGCGGTGTGCTGGAGCCGGTGCAGCACATTGCCAAGATTGGTTTTGACGATTTGATTGAGGTCGGCGGTCAAAAAGACAAGCTGTTCTACAACACAGCGCAGTTTGTCGCGGGCCAACCAGCCAATAATGTGCTGTTGACCGGCGCACGTGGCACTGGCAAGTCGTCGCTGATTCGTGCCTGCTTGCAGCATTTTGCGCCGCAAGGCTTGCGCTTGATCGAGGTTGATAAAGACGATTTGGTGGATTTGCCCGACATCGTCTCGGTGATCGGCAATGCGCCTTGGCACTTCATCATTTACAGCGATGACTTGAGCTTTGACGAAGGCGAGAAGGGCTACAAGGCGCTGAAATCGATTCTCGATGGCTCGGTTGCTGCTGCCACGCCCAATGTGTTGATTTATGCCACCAGCAACCGCCGCCATTTGCTGCCCGAGTACATGTCAGAAAACCTGACCTACAAGCACACACCCGATGGCGAGGTGCATCCGGGCGAAGTGGTTGAAGAGAAAATCTCCTTGTCTGAGCGCTTTGGCCTGTGGATCAGTTTTTACCCGTTCAGCCAGGAAGAGTACCTGGCGATTGCTGAGCAATGGCTGCGTACTTTGGGCTGCCCGGCCAAACACCTGGCCGAAGCCCGCAAAGAGGCTCTGGTCTGGGCGCTGGAGCGGGGCTCGCGCAGCGGGCGGGTGGCCCACCAGTTTGCGCGCGACTACGTCGGCAAGCTAGGCGCGACCAAGCTTGCCAAAGCCAAGCCCACCCCTGCGGCGGCTGCGCCATTGCAATTGCAGCCGGTTCAACCTCAAGCCAAGGCCAAAGCACGCGTGGCAGCCCAAGCTGCGTCAGGCACGCCAGCAGCGGTCAAACGCGGTGCCAAAACGGCAGCTGCGGCCAAGCCCGTGGCGACCAGAACAGCTGCCACAACAGCGGCTAAAACGGTGGCCAAAGCGGCTGCAAAAACGGTTGCAACAACGGCGTCAAAAACACCTGCTCCCAAGGCCGCCCCTGCCGCCGTGAAGGCGGCTGCCAAGCCTGCGGTCAAAGCGAGCCCTCGCAAGACAAAGAAGCCCGTATGAGTCCATCCAATCCATCTGTGCCAACACCAGACCAGCCCAAGCGGGTAGAAGTGGCGGTGGGCATTGTGCTGCGCCAGCACGAAGGGCAAGAGCAGTTCCTGCTGGGCTCACGCCCACAGGGCAAGCCCTATGCGGGCTACTGGGAGTTTCCTGGCGGCAAGATCGAAGCGGGCGAAAGCGTGGAAGAGGCGCTGCGCCGCGAATTCGAAGAAGAGCTGGGCATCACCATTGGCGCAGCCGAGATCTGGCGTGTGACCGAGCACGACTACGAGCACGCGCTGGTGCGTTTGCACTGGTGCAAGGTACGTGACTGGCAGGGTGAGTTTGAAATGCGCGAAGGCCAGCAAGTGGCCTGGCAAAGCCTGCAGACCACGGTCACGCCGATACTGCCTGGTGCTTATCCGGTGTTGGAGGCCTTGGCGCAGGAGCAGGCCTGACGCAGGTGTGGTGGTGCGCAATCGCCATTGCGGGCATTGCAAAACCAGTCGGTTTAACCTGCCAATTGCAGTCCTGGCGTGTGATTGGGTAGTATGGTGGCTTATGGCACGTTTCACCCCTCCCCAATCACCCTCCAGTCCAACTGAATCACCGCACTGGCAGCCCCAGGCAGCCATGCCAGGAATGGCTGCGAATGGGCAGCCAAAGCCCGCATCGCGTCTGCGGCCGTGGATGATTTGGCTCAGTTGGTTGGCCGTGATTGCCGTGCTCTACGCGGTCATGACGCAGTTGCTGGCACCGCCCAAAGCCGTGTATAGCGAGGCCGGGCAGGGCGCGTTGCAATTGCCGCGCCACCGCGACGGGCATTTTTACGTCGATGGCAGCATCAATGGCGTGCCGGTGCAATTCATGGTCGATACCGGCGCCAGTTTGGTGTCGGTCAGCAATGCCGTGGCACAAGCGGCTGGCTTGGAAGGCGGGCGCCAGGCGCAGTTCTCTACCGCAGGTGGCACGCGCAGCGGCCGCATTGTCACGGCCAAGACGCTGAGCCTGTCAGGTTTTCAATTGCAAGGCATAGAGGTCGGCACCGGCCTCAATGTCGGGCGTGATGAACAGGCTTTGCTGGGACAAAACGTCTTGCGGCATTTTGATATCCAGATTGAGCGCGACCGCATGGTGCTGCGGCCGCGCTGAACAGGTTCTAAAACGCTCTCATGGTCTATGGCGCGGCGTAAGCTCTAGTGGGCCAGCACACAGCCCTTTAACGCGCACTGCGGCAGTGCAAGTCGGTATGATGGGGGCTCGCAAGACAAGCAATCGGCAAAGCCTTAGCTGGCTTGTCGCAAGGAGTACGTATGCAAGTAGATATCGCCATTGTGGGCGCCGGGCCCGTAGGACTGGCATTTGCACAATCTCTGCAAGGCAGTGGCTATTCGATCGCCCTGGTCGATCGGCAAGCGCTGGACGATTTGGCCACGCCCGCATTCGATGGCCGTGAAATTGCTTTGACCCACGCGTCCCGCCAGATTCTGCAAGATCTTGGTGCTTGGGAGCATATTGCGCAGCAGGATATTTCGGTGCTGCGCGACGCACAGATTTTCAACGGGCCATCCTTGCATGCGCTGAAAGTGGATGCGGCTTTGGCTGGGGTCGATGAGCTCGGCTATTTTGTGCCTAACCATTTGATCCGCAAAGCCTTGTTTGCTGCCGTCAAGGCGCGTACAGATGTGCAATTGCTTGGCGGTGTCAGCGTCACCGGCATACAGACCGCTGCCCATGCCAATACACTGGCGCTCTCTAACGGCGCGACGGTGCAAGCGCGCTTGGTCGTGGCCGCAGACAGCCGTTATTCGGAAACCCGCCGCATGATGGGCATTGCAGCAGACATGCATGATTTTGCCCGCACCATGTTGGTCTGCCGTTTTGCGCATGAAGCCGAGCATGAACACATCAGCTGGCAATGGTTTGATTATGGCCAAACACTGGCGTTGTTGCCGCTCAATGGCCGCGCTTCAAACGTTGTGCTGACACTGCCGCAGCATGCCATGCAGTCTTTGCTCGCGCTTGACGAAGCCGCGTTGTCTGCCAATATCTCGGCGCGCTTTGCCTACCGCCTGGGCGCAATGCAACAAGAAGGCCGCCCGCACACCTATCCGCTGGTGGCCACCTATGCACGCCAATTCGTCGCGCCGCGTTATGCCTTGGTGGGCGATGCGGCCGTTGGCATGCACCCGATTACCGCGCATGGTTTTAATTTTGGGCTGCAAAGCCAAAAACGTTTGGCTGACCAGCTCTGGTTAGGCAAACGCCGCAATGCCGATGTCGCAGCTGTGGCTTTCCTGCAAGCGTATGAGCGCCAGCACCGTGCTGCGACCTGGCCGTTGTACCAGGCGACCAATGCGATTGCGCAACTCTACACCGATGACCGTGCACCCGTGCGTGCGCTGCGCAGCGGCCTATTGCGTGTGGCACAAACCGTGCAGCCGTTTCGCAAGATGCTGGCAGGCCACTTGACCCAAAGCCACGGCATGTAAGATCGTAAACAGGTTCTAAGAACGTAAATACGTTCTAAAAACAGCCATTCAGGCTGGGGCAACGGCTGGCCCTACCACTGGCCTGTTTCCATGCGAATGGCGACTTCACAGTCGTCAAAAATCTCCAGCTTGGCAATCCGAACGCGCACACCAATGACGCCTGGCAATTGCATCAGGCGGTGGGCGACTTTGCCAATCAATGTTTCCAGCAAATTGATGTGCTCGGCCGTGCATTCGTCGATGATGATTTGGCGTACTTTGCGGTAATCGAGCACGCTGTGGATGTCGTCATCGGCTGGCAGCAGGGGTTGCGTGCCCTGGTGCAGCTCGGCATCGACCTGGATGGGTTGAGGGCCGCATCGCTCGTGGTCCAGAATGCCCAGATTGGCATCGAAGCGCAGGCCGTTCAAATTCAGGGTTTGAGAGCCTTTGGTAGTGTTTGGCATAGAAAAGAGTCGGAAAAATCAGCAGGCGCTCAGTCCTGCATCTTGGAGAAATCACGTTCAAATCGCATCAGGTGCTGTCCGCCATCGACCAGCAAGGTGGTGCCGGTGATGGCGCGGTTGCTCAAGGCAAACAGCACGGCCGAGGCCACATCCAACGCCGTGGAGGAGCGGCCCAGTGGGCTGAGTTGGTGCAGGCGCTCGAACTGGGCCTGGTCTAAAAATTCGCTGGTCAAGGTCAGACCTGGGGCTACGCCCACCACGCGCACGTGTGGCGCCAAGGCCATCGCCAACATCGTGCCCGCTGCTTCCAGAGCGGCTTTGGACAGGGTGTAGCTTAAAAAGTCGGGGTTTTGGTTCCACAACTTTTGATCGAGCAAATTGACCACCACCCCTTGCTGCTCTGAGGCTGCCACAGCACCAGCCTGCCGCGCATTCTGCTGGCGTGCAACGAGGTCTGCATGCAGTGCTTGCGCGAGCAGAATGGGGGCAGCCACATTGCTGTGGATGTGCTGGTCCAATTGTGTGTAGCTGAAGCTGCTGACATCATCAAATTCAAAGCGTGAGGCGCTGTTGATGACCGCATCAATACGGCCAAAATGCCCGCTGACCTGGCCCACCAGCGCACGGGCTTGTGCTTCAATGGACAAGTCAGCTGCGAAGCGGGCACTGCGCGCGCCCAGTTGCAGGCAGGCTTGCACGGTAGCGTCAGCCGCATCGCTGGAGTGGCGATAATGCACGGCAATGTCCCAGCCGTGCTGCGCCAGGTGCTGGGCAATCGCAGAGCCCAGGCGCAAACCCGCGCCTGTGACTAAGGCCACAGGTCGCTCGCCAGGGCCAAGGTGGGATGAATTCGTCATAGAAACGGCGTGGCTCTCACTACATGAAAACAGCATTAGCGCGACAATGGCGCGATGGATCAACAAATGGACAATATGACTGAAAGTGTAACGCGCCCTTTGCATGCCGCCATTGCCGCGCAGCTCCAAGCCCAGCAAGGTTGGCTGGCTTTTGATGCGTTTATGCAGATGGCCCTCTACGAGCCCGGCTTGGGTTACTACAGCAATGACCGCCGCAAAATCGGCCTGATGCCTGCGCGTGAGCTCGCAGAAGCTGGCCCCAACGGGGACAAGCAAAGCACCGAAGGCAGCGATTTTGCCACGGCACCGGAAATGTCTGCGCTGTTTGGTCGCAGCATTGCCGCGCAGATCTTAGAGGTGCTTGAGCACACCGGCACCGATTGCGTGTATGAGTTTGGCGCTGGCAACGGCACTTTGGCCCGCGACATTCTGCAAACTTTAGGGCCGCGGGTGCGGCACTATTACATTGTCGATGTGTCTTTGGCTTTGCGTGAACGGCAAGCGCAGACCTTGGCTGAGTTTGGCGACCAGGTGCAGTGGTTGGCCGAGTTGCCAGAGGCGCTGGAAGGGGTGTTGCTGGGCAACGAGGTGTTGGATGCGATGCCAGTCAAACTGATTGTGCAAAAGCAAGGCCAGTGGTTTGAACGTGGCGTGGCACTGGATGCGTCGCAGAACTTTGTTTGGGCGGACCGGCCCACTGTGCATGCGGCGCCCATTGAGGTGCATTGCGAGCAAGACTATGTCACCGAGATTCACCCTTGGGCCGATGCCTTTGTGCGCACCACCTCAGAGCGGCTCAAAAAGGGCGCAGCGATTTGGATCGACTATGGTTTCAGTGAGCACGAGTTCTACCATCCGCAGCGCCATATGGGCACTCTGGTGTGCCATTTTCAGCACCAGATGGACGACTTGCCACTGCAGCAAGTGGGACTCAAAGACATCACAGCGCACGTGAACTTCACAGCCGTCGCTGTAACCGCGCAGCAAGCGGGGCTGGAGGTGCTCGGTTATACCTCGCAAGCGCGGTTTTTAGCCAATTGCGGCATTGCGGCGCTGTTGGAGCAGGCTCCATTGGCTCAGCGCATCATGGGCGCCAAGCTGCTGCACGAGCATGAAATGGGTGAGTTGTTCAAGGTCATCATGCTGGGCGCAGGACCATTTTGGGAACCATTAGGATTTATCAATGGTGACAGAACGCACACCTTGTAAAATTTCTCTGTAATTAAAGGCGGTGTTTATGAATCAATGGATGGATTAATGCCTTTGCTTTATAAATAAGCATCGCACAGGCCATAAAAAAAGCTGGCTATAAAAACCAGCTTTTTGACTTCGCCACTGAGATTGGTAATGGTCAATCAGAAAGATTGAACCGCCGCCATCAAAGCGCCAAAGATGAATTAATAGCCGTCATGGCCTTGGCCACCACCGCGTGGGCCATTGCCGTATGGGCTGCGGAAACCGCCGCCGCCGCCGCCTTCACGACGACCGCCGCCGAAGCCGCCAGTGCGTGGAGGACGTGGCTCCAGCGGACGTGCTTCGTTGACCACGACATTGCGGCCGCCCAGAGGCTGGCCGTTCACGCCGTTGATCGCAGCTTGAGCTTCTGCATCGGAGCCCATTTCGACAAAGCCAAAGCCTTTGGAGCGACCAGTATCGCGTTCCATCATGACCTTTGCGCTGGTAACCAAACCGAATTGGCTGAAATGTTGCTCCAGATCGTTGTCACGAACAGAATATGGCAGATTGCCAACGTATAACTTATTGCCCATAACAGGACTCCTTCAAAACAATTTTCCCAAGCGATGGGGCCCCGGAGCCGAATGAGCAAATTCCCTGAACTGCGCACGAAACCATCAAACACCGCGTACTGTGAGTCGGGATCAACGTTTGTAGCTCTATACCACAACCGCACCCGATGCCATTATCACTGACAAAATTGCCAATTCCTATGATATTTTGAGCGCGAGTGTTAGCAAAAACACTCGTTTTTCGTGAAATTTCATGAAAAAGACAGTGCGGTGACGTTTTTGCCTTATTAATCATCACCCAAACACCAGGTCATGGCCACTGGATGGGCTTATGGTTGATGCTTAAATCAGCCCTGGTGCGTGCTTTCTTGCAGGCTTGGTGGTATATTTGGCCCCAATGCGCCGATTTGCAATCGCTTGCGGGCGCTTTATAAATGCTGCTAAAGACGCGCTTGAATTACGTGGACAAAAAACACACGAACCGGCTCGCTCTTTGACAGCGCAGTCGGTTTTTTTCGTTTTTGTTGCCATGCCACTTATTGCCCACCCGCAGTTCATGCCATTTGCCGAGGCCTTGCCGCTTAAAGGCGGCGGGCACATTGCCAATTACACATTGGCTTACGAAACTTACGGCCAGCTCAATGCCGATCGCAGCAATGCGGTACTGGTCTGCCATGCGCTGAATGCCTCACACCACGTCGCAGGTGTCTATGAGGGCCAAGACAAAAGCCAAGGTTGGTGGGACAACATGATTGGTCCCGGCAAGCCTGTAGATACCAACCGCTTTTTTGTGATTGGCGTGAATAATCTGGGTTCCTGCTTTGGCTCTACCGGCCCGATGCACGAGAGCCCAGAAACCGGCAAGGCCTGGGGCGCAGATTTTCCCGTGGTGACGGTAGAGGACTGGGTAGCTGCGCAGGCGCGTTTGCTCGATGCTTTGGGGATTGAGCAGCTGGCGGCGGTGATGGGCGGCAGCCTGGGCGGCATGCAGGCGCTGTCATGGACGCTGCAATTTCCCGAGCGCATGCGCCATGCAGTGGTCATTGCCAGTGCGCCTAACCTGAATGCCGAGAACATCGCGTTCAACGAAGTGGCCAGGCGGGCGATTGTCACTGACCCGGACTTCCATGGCGGCCATTTTTACGAGCAGGGCGTGGTTCCCAAACGGGGCTTGCGCATTGCCCGCATGATTGGGCACATCACTTACCTGTCTGACGATGTGATGAACCAGAAGTTTGGCCGCCAGCTCAGGGATGGACTGGACTTGCGCTATAGCACGCAAGACATTGAATTCCAGATCGAGAGCTATCTGCGCTACCAGGCCGACAAGTTCAGCGACTACTTTGATGCCAATACCTATTTGCTGATTACCCGTGCACTGGACTATTTTGATCCTGCGCGGGAATACGGCGGCCAGCTCAACCAGGCGCTGGCAAAAGCCGTGGCCAAATTTTTGATCATCAGCTTTACGACCGACTGGCGTTTCTCGCCGGGGCGCAGCCAAGAGATTGTGCATGCCTTGCTGGACAACCAGCGCGATGTGACCTATGCCAGGATCAACGCGCCACACGGGCATGATGCATTTTTGTTGGATGACCCACGCTACCACCAACTGGTGGCCGCGTACTTTGACCGCATTGCCAAGGAATGACAAACATGAGCGACAACCACACCATGAAGGCGATCGCACAGCTGGTGCCTACAGGCGCGCGTGTACTTGATTTGGGCTGCGGTGACGGTGCTTTGTTGGAGTATCTGCAAAAAGAGCGCGGCTGTAGTGGCTACGGCGTGGAGCTTGACGATGCCAAGCTGCTTGCCTGTGCCAAACGCGGCGTGAATGTGCTGCAGATGAACCTGGACCGGGGCTTGTCCATTTTTGGTGATCACAGCTTTGATGTCGTGCTGCAAATAGACACCTTCCAGCATTTGCGCAATGCCGAAACCATGCTCAGGGAAACCCTGCGTGTGGGCCGCAGTGGCATCATTGCCTTTCCCAATTTTGCGCATTGGGGCAATCGCCTGTCGGTGATGCGCGGTCGCATGCCGGTCACGCGCCGCATGCCTTACCAGTGGTATGACACGCCCAACATCCGGGTTGGCACATTCAAGGATTTTGAGGCTTTGGCGCTGAAAAATGATTTGCGTATTCGTGACTCATTCGGCTTGCTGGGGCAAAAGCCAGTGCGCTTGCTGCCCAATTTACGCGCCAATACCGCCGTGTTCCACTTGGAGCGCAAGGCGCCGCTATAAGCTGCTGCGCATGGCGCTTGCCATGCGCGCCAGCCCAATGTCGTCGGGCTGGCAGTGAACAGGCGCTTAGAAATTGACCTTCATGCCCACGACCAGATTGCGTCCGCGCAGCGGTGATGCGTCTTTGACGAAGGACGTGTTGTTAAAGGCCAGTTTGTCGAACACGTTGTCGAGCTTGGCAAACAGCTCATAGCTTTGCGTCTGGCCCAGCTTGCCGCTCCAGCCCATGTGCAGGTTCAGCATGTTGTAGCCAGCGGTGCGTGTTTCATACGCGGCAATGCGGTTTTGCGCAGCATTGCGGTAGAGTTCACCGCCTGCATACCAGGGGCCGTATTCCCAGCGGGCATTGACACCCAAGCGGCGCGCTGGAATCCGTGGCACGGCATCGCCGCCTTTGAAGCTGGCGTGCACCATGTCGCCAAACACACCAACGCGCCACTGCGTGCTCAGCTGGTGGCTGGCGCTGGCTTCCAGACCTTTGAATGTGGCATCGCGTTGCTTGTAGTCGATCAGGCGGAAGTTCTCATAGCGGTCGGTGGTGCTCGCATAAATGTAGTCATCAATGCGGTTGTAAAACGCCGAGAGTGTGTAGCGCGTGGCCCCACTGGTTTTGCGCAGGCTGATGTCGAGGTTGCTCGACTGCTCCGCGCTCAGATTGGCATTGCCGCGCTCCCAGGTGTTCGAGGCCAAATGGATGCCGCCAGCAAACAGCTCTTCTGCTGTTGGCGCACGCTTGGAGCGCGAGACACTGGCCGCCAGCACATAGCCGGGTTGGAAATTCCAGCTCACACCGCCGGAGAGCGAGCCCATATCGTGCTTGACGCTGCCGCGCCGTGTGCTGCCATCGAGATGGGCGGTTTGCCATTCGTAGCGCTCGCTGAGTTCAAAACGCCAGTCGCCCTGGCGGTACTCTTGCAGCGCAAATACCGCGCGGCTGGTTGTCAGCGTGGGCTCCACATAGGCTTCCGAGCCTTGTGCGCTGAAGTCGCGGCGGCTGTGTTGTACACCCACCAAACCGCGCAGCTCGCCCAGGCCCAGCTCGATGCGTTGGTGCTCAAGCTCCAAGCGTGCATCGTGGGCCTTGTTCTTAAAGCTGGTGCCAATTGCGCCATGTTCGATTTCATCGTGCGCATAGTCGGTGTGCGAGGCCCGCAGTTTGGCGCGTGTGAAGCCCGGTAGCGGGTCATGCAATTCGCCGCGCAGGTCCCAGCGGTGGCTGGTCATGCTGACCAGCGCGATGTCGTCGTCGTGCTCACCCTCATCCGTGCAATGCAGCTCCGTGCCGTGCCAGTGGCAGCCCTCGGGCGCATCTTCACCGCCGCCATGGCTGGCGCAATGCAAGGCGTCGCCGTGCAAATGGCAGTCTTCGTATTCATGGCTGTGGCCGGGCAGGCCGTAGCGGCTGCGCAAGCTGCTGTATGCCAGGCCGAGATAGCCGCGCTCATGGATGAACGAGCCACCAACACTGCCGTACCACGTGTTGTTGTTGGAGCCGTTGACGTATTTCTCACTCCAGTTTTTACCGGCTTCGTACTCTCCGGCCGAGCGTTTAAGCCCTTCGACATGCAGCGCAAACGGGCCTTGGCCACCGGTGACTGAGAACAGGCCAATGCCTTCGCGCGCATTGCTGGATTTGCGCAGCTCAATACGGCCTTCATAGCCTTTTTCGGGCACTTCGGTAGGAATGCGGTTGTCACGCACGTTCACGACGCCGCCAGTGATGCCGCCGCCGTACAGCAGGCTCGATGGGCCACGCAGCACTTCGATTTCGCTGGCCAGCAACGGCTCAAAAGCAACCGCGTGGTCTGGGCTGGAGGTCGAGGCATCCTGAACCTCGCTGCCATCGGACAGAATGCGCACACGTGCGGCATCGGCGCCGCGAATCACCGGCCGGCCCGCGCCTGCACCGTAGTTGTTGTTGCGCACGCCCGGTAAGCCTTCTAGCGTTTCGCCCAAGGTCGCGGCGCTGCGCAATTGCAGCGCCTGGCCATCCAGCACTTCGACGGGTGTGGCCGACTCATCGAGCGGCAAATCCAGGGCGCTGGCGCTGATGCGCACTTCGGGCAGTGGCGCATCCGTAGCGCTGCTACTGGCTGTTTGTTGGACTGACTGGTTTGCTGCGGGCGGTGTTTGTGCATGCAAGGCCATTGAGCAGACACAGCTCAAACCGATGCAGGCAAGCGCCAGCGCATGTGGGCGCAAGCGGCTAGCGGAGATCAAGCGCGCGCGGGCGCGGCGCTGCGAGGGGGCGGTGGGTTTCATGAGGCAATCAAGAAAAGGCGCACCGTACAAAGCTGCGCAGTGTGGGCTGCGTGCGGTCGGGTACGGGCGCATTAAAGCAATTCACAATCCGCCGTGGGCTTTGCGGCAGGCTATTGCTACTGCTGAGATCCATTACGGTTTTGTAGTGCAGAGGGCTTAGTGGTCGTGTGCGTGGTCAGCGCTGGGCTCGCTAATACCCAGCCACACAATCGAGGTCGGACTGAAGTTCAGCGCAATGTGCTCGCCTAGCTTGGCTGCATGCAAATCGATGCTGGTCAGGCGCTGGCCATTGGGGTCGCTGAGCCAGGCGGTCTCAGCGGCTTGGCTTACCGCAATGCTTGGGAACGGTGCTGCACTGGGCATGTGGGCTATAGCAGAAGTGATTTCGGCACGTTTGCCCCAGCTGTGCATATCCAGAATATGCAGGCTGCCCAAGTCGTCCAGGACCAGCAGGTTGTCGCCTTCTGCATCAATAGCGTGGGCGCGGCGGGTGCGCCCCTCGGCCCAGTTGATCGTAGTGATGGTGCCGGCCTCCGGGTCGATTTCATACAACCAGCCTGGGCTGGCAATGCCGACGAACTTGTCGTAATGGGGATTGCCCGTGATCGTGCCAATGCGCACGCCGGCTGGCATGGACGCCGGGTTGGCGACTTTGCGTGCAGTGAAGTTGTCGCCATTTTGCTCAACCACCAACACACCATCTGTGCAGCCAAATACGCTGTAGCGCACGTTGGAATAGCTGCCGTGCAGGCCAGGACACTCTTGCTCAAAGCGTTTTTCCATATGGAAATGGTCGCCATGGCGGTGGTGCAGCTCGACATGCGTAGGTGTGGTGGAGGTGGAATCGACTGGCTTCCAGGTGGTTAACAACCAGTCGCCACGCGGCTCGGCCGTGCCGTGCATTGCAGAGCCCAAGGTGTGCGAAGCTTCGACCAGGCCCGCCTGCCCAGCAGCAATGCTGGCATCACTGAACAGCGCAATCGAGGCTTTGTCGCCGCTGCTCGCATCGCCATCAAAGAACAGCGCTGCGTGCGCGCCATGGGTTTCGTAATGGGTTGGCCGCACGCCTGTGAGGCGCAGATTGAGAAGCGCCGGTGCCTGTGTGTAGTCATGCAGGTGGTCGCCATGGTCTTCTTGCCAAACCCCGCCGTCGATGAACTGCGCCTGGTTCTGGTTTCTTTGCAGTAGCACGGCATAACGCTGGCCTGGGCTGGCGTACAGCGCCGAAGACGCATGGTCGCTGGTGAAGGTCTGCAGGACGCTGCCGTGCTCAAGATCAATCGCGTGTATTTGGGCGCTGTTGGCTTCCAGTGCAATCAAGCGGCCGGCCGCGGCAACTGGGTCGTGGTCATGCGGATCTTCGCCATCACCTGGTTGTGTGGGCTCGGGCGTGATTTCCACCACATTGTTGCTACCACCGCCACAAGCGGTTAAAGCGGCTGCACAAGCCAAGGCCAGCGCGCCATTGCGCCAGTTCAGTGTTGACACCATGTCCATGCGATTTCCCCTTTTTCAAATGCATTGGTATGAATGTCAAAAATTATAGTGATAAATCAGTATCAATTGAATAAATAATAATTCATTTTCATTAGAGGGGCGAAAGACGCAAAAAAACCGCTGTCAGCAGCGCAGTGCTGGCAGCGGTTTGAGGGCGGTGCGGGATCAGGTGGTGTGAGTCACGCTGCTTCGCACGCTTGGATCAAATCAGATCATGCAAGATCACGCAGTAGGCAGGAAACCGTCGACCGACAGGTAGCGCTCGCCCGTGTCGTAGTTAAAGCCCAGCACACGCGCGCCTTGCGGCAGTTCTGGCAACTTTTGGGCAATCGCGGCCAAGGTCGCGCCAGAAGAAATACCAACCAGCAGGCCTTCTTGCGTCGCGCTGCGGCGGGCAAAGTCTTTAGCGGCTTCGGCTTCGACCTGGATCACGCCGTCCAGCACGCTGGTGTCCAGGTTCTTAGGCACAAAACCTGCGCCAATGCCTTGGATGGGGTGGGGCGATGGTTGGCCACCTGAAATTACTGGTGAAGCAGCAGGCTCGACGGCAAACACTTTCAAGTTCGGCCAGCGGGCTTTGAGCGTGCGAGCCACGCCTGTCAAATGTCCACCCGTGCCTACGCCGGTGACGATCGCATCCAGACCGTCTGGAAAGTCGGCGGCAATTTCTTCGGCTGTGGTGCGCACATGCACATCGATATTGGCCGGGTTCTCAAACTGCTGGGCAATCCAGGCGCCTGGGGTTTGGGCCTTGAGTTCTTCGGCACGCGCAATCGCGCCTTTCATGCCCTTTTCCTTGGGGGTCAGATCGAAGCTGGCGCCGTAGGCCAGGAACAGGCGGCGGCGCTCAATCGACATGCTTTCCGGCATCACCAAAATGAGCTTGTAGCCTTTGACCGCTGCCACCATGGCCAGACCCACGCCGGTGTTGCCGGACGTGGGCTCAATGATGGTGCCGCCGGGCTTGAGCGCGCCGCTTTTCTCGGCATCTTCGACCATCGCCAGGGCAATGCGGTCCTTGATCGAGCCACCGGGGTTGCTGCGCTCGGACTTCACCCACACCGTTGCCTCAGGGCCGAACAAACGGTTGATGCGAATGTGCGGGGTTTTGCCGATGGTTTCCAAGACATGTTGAACTGGCATCTATGCGCTCCTCAATGAACGGTTGAAAATGCCATTATTGCTCTACTAGCAGAGACCTGAGCATCCAAGCGGTCTGCTCGTGCACGGCCAAGCGTTGGGTCAGCAGGTCGGCGGTGGGCTCATCACTGGCTTTGTCGGCCAGCGGAAACAACTCGCGCGCGGTGCGGGCCACGGCCTCATGGCCTTCGACCAAGATGCGCACCATTTCCAGCGCCGCTGGTGGCTGCTGAGGGGCATCGTCCAGCGAAGTCAGGGCGGCAAACTCGGCATAGGAGCCAGGCGCAAAATGCCCTAGTGAGCGGATGCGCTCGGCAATCGGGTCAATCGCATTCCACAACTCGGTGTACTGGCCTTCAAACATCGTGTGCAATGTATTAAACATGGGACCTGTGACGTTCCAGTGGAAGTTGTGGGTGGTTAAATACAGTGTAGTCGTGTCAGCCAGCAGGCGTGACAAGCCTTGCGCAATGGCAGCCCGGTCGCTGTCTTTGATGCCAATATTGATGGCAACGGAGTGGCTGTGAGCAGTTGTATTTTTGGTGGTTTTGGCCATCTGGTTCTCCTGTTCAGCAATGCATTGCTGCATTCCAAGTTGCGATGGGTCTATTGTGTAGCGGTAGTGGCCAAATGGCTAGTTGAGTGTTTTTATCGGGCTGATAGGGCATGACAATGGAGCCAGGCTCCAAGCCTGGGTGCAGGTTTTCTCAGCGGATGAAGTTCGGTTGCGTGGCGCTGGATTACAATCGCGCACTGTGAAGTGGGCTAGGCCGTCGCTGGTGCAAGCGTGGAAACACCGCACTGGAGGAACGTCCGGACTGCATAGGACAGCGTAGCAGGTAACACCTGCCCACCGTGAGGTGAGGATTAGAGCAACAGAGACGAGTCTGGCGGGAGTGTCGAAAGATAGACCAGCCGGGGTGAAACGGGCAATCTCTACGCGCAGCAATACCAAATAGGCATGCGATGAACTGGTTCCGGCGAGCATGCGGGTAGGTAGCACCGAGCTGAGTGGGCGACCCTCAGCCCAGATTAATGGCGGTCACATGGTTGCTTGCAGCCATGCACAAAATCCGGCGTATCGGCGCACTTCACACTTTTATTTAATGGCTTGGTTTTTTCTTGGGCCATGCAAAAAAGCGCACATTCGCGAGAACGTGCGCTTTTTTTGTTGCTCTGACCTTTGCACACCTGCGGCCATTGGACCGCATGTGTGCTGGCAAGTCGTTTTAAGCTTGTGCCGCTTTGAACTTCAGGCGCCAGGCGTGCAGCAAAGGCTCGGTGTAGCCGCTTGGCTGCTCAACGCCTTTGAACACCAGGTCAGTGGCGGCGCGGTAGGCAAACGAGGTCTCGAAGTTGCCCGCCATTTTCTGGTACAGCGCGTCGCCAGCGTTTTGCTGGTCGACCACTGCGGCCATGCGCTCAAAGGTTTCGCGCACTTGCTGCTCGGTCACCACGCCATGCACCAGCCAGTTGGCGATGTGCTGGCTGGAGATACGTAGCGTTGCGCGGTCTTCCATCAGGCCGACGTTGTTGATGTCTGGCACTTTGGAGCAGCCCACGCCTTGGTCAATCCAGCGCACCACATAGCCCAGGATGCCTTGGATGTTGTTGTCCAGCTCTTGCTGTTTCTCGGCGTCGCTCCATTTGGCTTCTTGCACCACAGGGATGGTCAGCAAATCGGCCAGCAGGCTGTCGCGCACGCTTTCGTAGTTGGTTTTAGCCAGCTCTTGCTGCACTTCGCCTACGTTGACTTGGTGGTAGTGCAGTGCGTGCAGGGTGGCTGCCGTTGGCGAAGGCACCCAGGCAGTATTGGCACCGGCTTTCGGGTGGCCAATTTTTTGCTTGAGCATCTCAGCCATCAAATCAGGCATGGCCCACATGCCTTTGCCGATTTGAGCGCGACCACGCAGGCCGCAGGACAGGCCAACCAACACGTTGTTTTTCTCGTAAGCGGCAATCCAGGCGCTGGATTTCATATCGCCTTTGCGGAACACCGGGCCGGCTTGCATGATGGAGTGGATTTCATCGCCAGTGCGGTCCAGGAAGCCGGTGTTGATGAAGGCCACGCGTGCAGGCGCTTGGGCAATCGCGGCTTTGAGGTTGACCGAGGTGCGGCGCTCTTCGTCCATGATGCCGAGTTTGACGGTGTTCGCTGGCAGGCCCAGCAGGTTCTCGACCGCGCCGAACAAGGCATTGGCAAAGGCGACTTCGCTCGGGCCGTGCATTTTGGGCTTGACGATGTAGACCGAGCCTTTGCGCGAGTTGCGGATGCCGTTGGCACCCAGGCCTTTGAGGTCGTGAATCGCAATCGCCGTGGTGATCACCGCATCCATGATGCCTTCAGGAATCTCTTTGCCTTCAGCGCCCCACAAAATAGCAGGGTTGGTCATCAAGTGGCCGACATTGCGCAGGAACATCAAAGAGCGGCCATGCAACTTGACTTCTTGGCCATTGGCACCGGTGTAGATGCGGTCGGCGTTGAGTGTACGCGTGAAGGTTTTGCCGCCTTTGGCGACTTCTTCGCTCAGCGTGCCTTTGAGAATGCCCAGCCAGTTCGCGTAGCCAGCAATCTTGTCTTCGGCATCGACTGCGGCGACCGAGTCTTCCAAGTCCAAAATGGTCGACAAAGCCGCCTCCAGCACCACGTCGCTGATGCCTGCGGCATCGTCCTTGCCAATCGCAGTGCTGCGGTCGATCTGGATGTCGATGTGCAGGCCGTTGTTGCTCAGCAAAACTGAGCTTGGATTGGCCGCATCTCCGCGGTAGCCGACGAATTGGGCGGCGTCCTTGAGGCCGGTGCTCAGGCCATTGCCCAGGCTCACGACGAGTTTGCCGCCTTCGATGGCCAAGCCAGTGGCGTCCTTGTACGAGCCATTGGCCAGTGGGGCGGAGTCGTCCAGGAATTGGCGTGCAAACGCAATGACCTTGGCGCCACGCACTGGGTTGTAGCCTTTGCCGGCTTCTGCGCCGTCGTCGCTAGCAATGGCATCGGTGCCATACAGCGCGTCGTACAGCGAGCCCCAGCGTGCGTTGGCGGCGTTCAGTGCGTAACGGGCATTCAGAATCGGCACGACCAGCTGTGGGCCAGCCAGCACGGCCAATTCGTCATCGACGTTGGTGGTTGTGGCTTGTGCGTCAGCCGGGCTTGGCACGATGTAGCCAATGCCTTCCAAGAAGCTGCGGTAAGCGGCCAGGTCAGTGACTGGGCCAGGGTGGGCTTTGTGCCAGGTATCGAGCTCCGTTTGCAGGCGGTCGCGCTCGGCCAGCAAGGCGGCATTTTTGGGGGCGTACTCGCTCACCAAGGCATCAAAGCCGCTCCAGAACGCGTCGCTGGCAACACCTGTACCAGGCAGAACTTGTTCGTCTACGAACGATTTGAGTGAAGTGGCAACCTGCAGGTTGTGGACTTTGGTCCGCTGTGTGCTCATAAAACGCTCCGATGCAAAGGAAGTGGGCCCGCGCCATGTGGCGCTTGAGTCTAAACAATGAATCAAACCAAACCGATAGGTCAGGTTTTTTCTGTAAGTGGCTGTTGCTCTTTTCGATGGCACAAGCGGCTCGATTGCGCTTGACCAGCATCCAGAGGGAAGTAGCCATGTCTAGACTATATTAAATATTTTAAAGATGGTAAATAATACAAAAATACAATTACTATTGCGTTTTAGTAAAAAATAAACCACCCAGACAGCCCTCTTATTGTGAGGCCATCTGCTATGGGTTGTGGCCCTTTAGTGCAATTCCTGGAGCTATGGACAAATTCAAAGCCATTGAAACCTTTGTGCGTGTGGCTGCGCAAGGCAGCTTGACCGCAGCGGCAAAAATAGAAGATGTGGTGCCCGCCATTGTCAGCCGCCGCCTGGATGCCCTGGAGTCGCTGCTAGGCGTGAAGCTATTGGTGCGCACCACACGGCGCGTCTCGCTGACCCACGAAGGCGCGGCTTTTTTAGAGAGCTGCCAGCGCTTGTTGGCCGACTGGTCCGATGCCGAGGCCAGCGTCTCTGCTGGCAGCGTCAAGGCCAGTGGGCATTTGCGGCTGACGGCTCCAGCCGGTTTTGGTCGCCGGCATGTTGCGCCTTTGGTGCCCTTGTTTCGTGATCGCCACCCCGAGGTGCGCATTTCACTCAATCTCAGTGACCGCCTGGTGGATTTGGCCGGTGAGGGCTATGACTGCGCGGTGCGGGTTGGTGATTTGCCTGATTCGAGTCTGGTCAGCATCCGCCTGGCCGATAACCGCCGCCTCTGCGTGGCTTCGCCAGCGTATATAGCGCGTTTTGGTGTGCCGCTCAAACCAGCCGATTTGGCGCAGCACAACTGCTTAGGGCTTTCTAGCGAAGCCTCGCAAAGCAAGGGCTGGGCGTTTTCTGTGCAGCAATCCGAGTTGGAGGCCGAGGCACTGGCTGGTAGAGACGCATCACCGTCCAATGTGCATCTGCACCGCCAAAACATGCATGTCAAGCCGCGTGGCAGTTTGGATTGCACCGATGGCCAGGTCTTGCACGACTGGTGCCTGGCCGGTTATGGCATTGCCTGGCGCAGTACCTGGGAGGTTGAGGCCGATATTGCCAGCGGCCGGCTGGTGCAGATCCTGGAGGACTTTGCGGCCGCGCCAAACGGCATCTACGCCGTCGTGCCAGAGCGTAAACACATGCCGCTGCGGGTGCGTTTGTGGATTGATTTTTTGCGCGAGCAATACGAGGTGCCGGGCTTTTGGCAGCGCGAGACTTGAACCTGGCCAAGTGCCTTCGTGGCGGTGTAGGTACTTTGGGGCTTTGCGCCTTTGTGAAGAAATCGCCAACGTTGTATTAATCCGTTTTAACCCGTTTTTTTGCACACCAGCGTATCACTGCATGTCATCACCGATCTCACTGAGGTTCAAGGAGAAAACATGCAAGCAAAAAACATCGTGTGCTGGGGCGCGGCCGTGTGTCTGGCACTGTCTGTTGCCGCCTGTGGCCAGCGCCATGGCGAGACCGTCAGCCAACAGCCAAGCAATTCAAGCAGCGCGCCTGCGGTGGCGCCAGCGCCGGCGCCGTTGACCAAGCCTGCGCCGACCATGCGCTCACCCGCTTCTGAGCCTATGGCGCGCTTTAGCCAAACTGGCAACAGCGTGACTTTGTATGGCTTTGCGGATGTGGCCATTGCGCCCCAGCAACAGATGCGCGAGCAGTACGCGCAGTTCTCAGGCAACCCCATCAAGCGCAGCACGCAAGAGCCCGTGTCCACGCTGAGTCTGGATGTGGACACTGGCGCGTACAGCAATGTGCGGCGTTTCATCCAGCAAGGCCAGCTGCCGCCTACCGATGCGGTGCGGGTTGAGGAGCTGATCAATTATTTCTCCTATGACTACGGCCAGGCCCAGGCTGAACATCCGTTTGCCTTGAGCACCGAGGTTGCGCCCGCGCCTTGGAATGCGGACAAGTTGTTGCTGCGAGTGGGCGTCAAGGCCGTTGAGCGCAACAGCATCGACATGCCGCCAGCGAACCTGGTGTTCTTGGTCGATGTGTCGGGTTCGATGGAGGCGCGTGACAAATTGCCGCTGGTGCAGGCCACCTTGAAGCTGCTGGTGGAGCAACTGCGCCCGCAAGACAAGGTGTCTCTGGTGGTGTATGCCGGGCGCACAGCGGTTGAATTGGAGCCCACCAGCGGCAGCGACAAGCACAAGATCCTGGCGGCCATTAGCCGCTTGACGGCAGGCGGCGCCACTGCTGGCGCCTCGGCCTTGGAGCTGGCTTACCAGCAAGCGCGCGCAGGCTATATTCCAGGCGGTATCAACCGCGTGTTGTTGGCCACCGATGGTGACTTCAATGTCGGCGTGACCAGCACCGAGCAGATCAAAAAAATGGTCGAGCGCCAACGCGCTTCGGGCATTTCCTTGACGACTTTGGGCTTTGGCCAGGGCAATTACAACGAAGCGCTGATGAAGCAAGTGGCCCAAGTCGGCAACGGCAATTACAGCTACATCGATTCGCTGCAAGAAGGCCGCAAGGTTTTGGTCGAGGAGTTGTCCGCGACCTTCAATACCGTGGCTGCCGATGTGAAGCTGCAGCTGGAGTTCAACCCCGACACTGTGGCCGAGTGGCGCTTGATTGGCTATGAAAACCGCCTGCTCAATGAAGCAGATTTTCGCAATGACCAGGTCGATGCCGTTGAAATCGGCGCAGGCAAAAGCGTGACTGCACTGTATGAAATCACGCTGGTCGGCCAGCCAGGCAGTTTGCCTGGGCGGCGTTACGCCGCAAACCAGCCCCAGGCAGCTGTAGCGGCGGATGTGCAGCGCCAGCATGAGGGCGAGTTGGGCGAGCTGCGCATCCGCTACAAGCGCCCCGGCCACACCAGTGCGGTGGAGTTGACCGAGGTCATTGCGGCCAAAACCACAGCACAGACCAGCGCGCAAGCGAGCAGCGATTGGCGCTTTGCCGCAGCGGTCGCGGCATTTGGCCAGCAATTGCGTGGCACCAGCTATCTGGGTGAATGGCGCTATGCCGATACCGCCGAACTGGCCAGGTCTGCACTGGGCAGCGATGCGCAGGGCTACCGCCGCAGCTTTGTGCAGTTGGTGGAGCTGGCGCAAGCCTTGCAGACACCGTTGAGTGCTGGCTCTGCACAGCAGTGAGCTCGCATGGAGGGGATAAATCCTGCCGAGTCTTTGCGACACGGCCCAGTTCACCGACAATGCGCAGCTATGTTTACGCGCAGAGATGTTCCTCCCACCCCCTTGCTGGTCGCTTTTGAGGCCGTGGCACGGCTGTTGAGTTTTACCGCTGCTGCGGCCGAGCTGCACCTGACGCAAAGTGCTGTCAGCCGCCAAGTGCGTGCTCTTGAAGAGTTTGTTGGCACCGAGCTGTTCATTCGGGAGCGCCAAGGCGTCAAGCTCAGCGGCGTGGGCCAGGCCTACGCGCAGGAAGTGCGCGAGGCCTTGACGCGGCTGGGCAGTGCGACGCTGGCCTGCAAGACCAACCCGCAGGGCGGGGTGCTGAATTTGGCGATTTTGCCGACCTTTGGTACGCGTTGGTTGGCGCCGCGCCTGCCTGATTTTTTTCAGAAGCACCCAGGCATCACGCTGAATCTGAGCACCCGCTTGGCCAAGTTTGACTTTCAGCTGGACCGGCAGGATGCGGCCATCCATTTTGGCCAGGCCGACTGGTCTGGTGCGCAATCGGCATTCCTCATGCCCGAGACCATCGTGCCCGCTTGCAGCCCGCAGTTTTTTGCTGCGCATCGGATGGCGCAAGTGAGCGATCTGGCGCATGTGCCGCTATTGCATTTGAGCTCACGGGCCGATGCCTGGCAGCGCTGGTTTACCGACGAGGGCCATGCCGTCCAGGTACCTTTGGGCGTGCATTTCGACCAATTTGCGACGCTGGCGCAGGCTGCGGTCGCTGGGATTGGGGTGGCCTTGCTGCCGCGCTTTTTGATTGAGCGCGAGCTGCAACAGGGGGAGCTGGTTTGCGCTGTGCCCAATTTACCGGCACTGCAAAGCGTGGGCGCGTATTACCTGGTCTGGCCAGAGCGGCGCGCGCATTTTCCACCCTTGCAGACCTTCAGGAATTGGCTGCAGCAGCAGGCCCAGCAATTCACCGAGGTCTAGTCCGCGCAGCCTTGCCCGTTGGGCTCCAATGCGGCCTGTAAAAAGATCGTAAACACGTTTTTACAAATCCTGCGCGCTCAAGCGCAGCTCGGGTGTGATTTGCTGCGGGTCGGTGCGCAGCTCCAGCACCGCCAGGCCCTGGTGTTGCTGGGCTCTGGCAAAGGCGGCGGCAAAATCCTGCGTCTGTGTGACCAGTTCGGCATAAGCACCAAAGGAGCGTGCCAGCGCGCAGTAGTCCGGCCCTTGCAAACGTGTGGCGCTGACGCGGCCCGGATAGCGTTTGGCCTGGTGCATGCGGATCGTGCCATACATGCCGTTGTTGACCAGCAGCACAATCAGCTTGGCACCAAACTCTGCTGCAGTGGCCAGCTCTTGCGGGTACATCATGAAGCAGCCGTCACCTGCGGCACAGACTACGCTGCGCTCTGGGTAGCGCAGCGAGGCGGCAATCGCGGCAGGCAAGCCATAACCCATTGCGCCGCAAATCGGTGCCAGTTCGGTTTTGGCTTGGCGATAGCGGTAGAAACGGTGCAGCCATGCGGCGTAGTTGCCGGCGCCATTGGTGACGATGGCATCGGCGGCAAGTGCCTCGTTCAAATGCAGTATCGCTTCGCGCAAGTCCACGCCTTGTGGCGCTGCGCTTGCCGTGCTGGGGTTCGTGTCGGTGGGGCGGCTGCTCCATTCGATGAAGTGCTTGCGTCCGTGCTGCAGCCAGTCGCGCCAACGCTGTGCAGCCGCTTGCACCGTGCCTGCACTGGGTGCTGCCGCAGTCAGCGCGCTGAGCAATGCCGCCGGTGTGGCGGCTACGGCGATATCGGCTTGGAACACGCGCCCTAATTCGCTGGCATCGACATGGCAATGCACCAGCGTTTGCTGCGGCTGTGGTGCATGGATGATTTGGTAGTCGGCTGTGGCGGTGTCGGTCAGCCGTGCACCCAGGTTGATCAGCAGGTCGGCGTTGTGCACCATCGCGCGCACACCACTGTGCATCCCCAGACTCAAGTGCCCGACGTACTGCGGGTGGTTGTTGTCCAATGCATCCTGGCGTCTGAAAGAGCTGGCCAGTGGCAATTGCCAGTGCTGCACAAACGCGGCCAGTTGTGCGCTGGCCTGTGCATCCCATTGGCTGCCGCCCGCGATGACCAAGGGCTGCTTGGCTTGGCTGAGCAACTGGACAATGGCCTGTGCGGTGGCGGGCGTGACGCCTACGGGCTCGATCGGCGTGGCTTTGCAGGCGCCGTTGGGCGTGCTCATTTCAAGCATGTCTTCTGGCAAGACCACCACCACTGGGCCAGGCCGGCCAGAGACGGCGGTCTGGAAGGCGCGTGCGACCAACTCGGCCATGCGGTCAGCATGGTCAATTTCAATGACCAGCTTGGCGTAGGAGCCAAAGACTTGCTGGTAGTCCATTTCTTGAAACACATCACGGCCTTTGAATCCACTGGTGATCTGGCCGATGAACAATATCATGGGTGTCGAGTCTTGCTGGGCCACGTGCACCCCAATGCTGGCGTGGGTGGCGCCGGGGCCACGAGTGACCATGCATATGCCAGGCCGGCCGGTGAGCTTGCCATCGGCTTCGGCCATATAGGCTGCTGCGCCTTCGTGTTTGCTCACCACCACATCAATGCCGGGGGCATCGTACAACGCATCCAGCACTTCCAAATAGCTCTCGCCGGGCACGCAAAACACGCGTTCTACGCCGTTCAGGGCCAGCGCATCGACCAGTACGCGGCCAGCACTTTGGGTGGATGAAGAGGTGGGAGGTTGGGTCATATCAGTCTGCTCATAAAGTCCATGCCTGAGGGCGCACGGATAAGAAAGTGGGTGCGGTCGAGGAGGGCGCCATCAGCCCATCCGCTTGGGCTGTTTTTCAGGCGGTGCGAGGCACCATGCTAGGGTTCAGAGTAGGGCTTGGCAAATAACCAATGGTGGCTAACCTATTCCGAATCGGAATGATCGGGGTATGTACTAAGTGTCTGACTGTCTCGCTCAACTGTACCTAAATAGGCTGAAAGTGTCTGTCAGAATGGCCTGTACCTAAAGCGCAGTGCAGAGATTGCGCCATAAAAATGACAGGAGACACTGTGTTTGAATCAGCGAGGATGTTGGCGCCCAATGCATGCGAGGCCAGTCAGCAGCGTGCTGCAGCCAGCCTTGACCATGCTGCAGCTGCCGCAGTGCCTGTGCAGTACGTTTGAGACAGCGCCGCACTCTGCCATGCAAAAACCAAGCAAACCGCACAAGCCGCAGCAGCTGTTTGAGATTCTCGCGCAGCAAATTCTCTCCGGTGTCTACCGTGAGGGTGAGAAGCTGCCGTCGCTGCGCAGTCTGGCGCGCCAAAGCGATGTCAGCAAAAACTCGGTCGTATCGGCCTTTGAAATGCTGGTCGCACGTGGCCTGGTGGAGCCCAGACGTGGCTCCGGTTTTTATGTCCGTGCGATAGCACCCGATGAGCGCGTGCCGCAAGCTGCGTCGCAGCAAAAAGTGCATGCGATGAATATTGTCTGGCTGTTGCAAACGCAGCTGGCCGTGCAGCCTGGTCAATTGGCCGTTGGCGATGCCTTTATGCCGCCTGAGTCGATGGAGAAGCTGCGCATCGACCGCTACTACCCCAAAATTGCGCGCAGCGGCATTCGCTCCATGTCGCGCTATGGCGACCGCCTCGGCTACCTGGCTTTGCGGCGCGTGCTGGCGCGCAATTTGACCACCGCCGGCCTGGCCTGTGAGCCAGACCACATCATGCTCACGCATGGGGCTAACGAGGCCATGGAGTTGCTGGTGCGCTATGGCGTCTCGCAAGGCCATACCGTGTTGACTGACGAGCCCGGCTACTACCCGCTGATTGCCAAGTTGAAAATGGCCAATGCCAACGTGGTGGGCATTGAGCGCCAACCCGATGGCCCGTGTTTGCAGGCCCTGGAGCAGGCGATTGTGCGCTGGCGTCCACGGCTGTTTTTCACCCAATCAGCCATGCAGAATCCGACCGGTAGTTTTTACTCGGAGACCAAGGCACGGCAAGTCGTGGCCTTGTGTGCAGCGCACAACGTGCTGGTGGTGGACAACGATTCTTTGAGCGGTTTGTACGACGGCCCAACCAGCAAGCTGGCCCAGACCGACCAGCTGCACAGCACAGTGCACGTAGGCTCGTTTTCAAAAACCATCTCGCCAGCCTTGCGCGTGGGTTTTTTGGTGGCTGCGCCTGCGCTGGTCGATGCCCTGGCTGATATTCGCACGTTGCTCAATATCAGCAGCGCCGAGTATTGCGAGCGCACCGTCGAAGCCATTATTGAAGACCCGAGCTATGAACGCTTTTTGCAACGCCAGCGCAGCGATTTGCGCCGAGCCACGGCAGCGGCGCAAGACAAGCTCAGGCAATGGGGGGCCGAGGTGTTTTGCGACTACCGGCAGTCGCTGTTTTTATGGGCACGCTTTCCAGAGGCCGACAACAGCCTGGAGCTGGCCAGGGCCTTGCAAATCGAGAACGTGATGCTGGCGCCGGGCGCGCTGTTCTCGGTCGATTTCTCCCAGCCCAGTGCCTGGAGCCGTTGCAACCCGTTTGCGCTGGCCGATCCGCGTTTTGATACCGCCCTACGTGCGGTGCGCAACCGCGTGGCACGCGGGCGCAGCTCGGCTGTTTAAACCATCAACAAGGAGATGCCCCTCACGATCTTTGCCGCTTTCGCCTTCGACTCATCGTAAACACGTTCTAAGAAATACCTCAGGAGACAAAAACATGAAACCCTCTCTTATTGTTGCCGCCATTGCGCTGGCTTGCACCTTCATCGCCCCTGCTGCGCAGGCCCAGAAAATTGACGTCGCCAGCACCTTCCCGAAAGACATGCTGTTTTTGGGCGATGCGCTCAAGCAGTTTGCCAAGAATGTCAACGAGGTCACGGACTCCAAAGTCCAGTTTGAAATCCATGGCGCTGGCGATCTGGTGCCACCGCTGGAGGTGTTGACGGCAGTCAGCAGCGGCGCGGTGCCAGCAGGTTATGACTGGGTCGGTTACTGGGGCGGTAGCATTCCTGTGACCAATTTGATTGGCGCCCTGCCGTTTGGCCCACCGCCTGAAGTGCTGGCCGAATGGATGTGGGAAGGCGGCGGCAAAGAGATTGTGCAAAAAGCCTATGACAAGTACAACCTGCAGTTTTTGCCTTGCGCTAGCGTGCCGCCCGAGCCGGCTGGCTGGTTTCGCAAAGAAATCAATAGCCCTGAGGACTTGAAAGGCTTGCGCATGCGCATTGGCGGGTTGGCCGGCCATGCGCTGAACAAGGCGGGCGCGACCACCCAAATGATTCCTGGCGGCGAGGTGTTTGTCTCGCTGGACCGTGGGCGCATTGATGCGGCCGAATTCTCACTGCCGAGCATTGACGAGTCGATCCAGCTGCAAAAAGCTGCGCAGTTCTACTATTTCCCAGGCTGGCACCAGCCGTCGAGCATCTTGTCTGTGATGATCAACAAGAAAACCTGGGATGGTTTTAGCAAGCTGCAGCAAAACCAGATCATGGCTGCGTGCCGCTCCACCATGCTGTGGACCCTGACCAATGGCGTGCAAAGCCAGATGGATGCTGTACAGCGTTTGGAAGCCCAGGGCACCCAAGTGCGCCGCCTGCCTGACTCGGTGCTGGATGTGCTGCGCAAAGCCACTGACGACGTGGTGCAGGAAGAAGCGGGCAAAGACGCTGTTTTCAAAGAAGCCTACGACTCATTGCAGGCCCATATGCAGCGCGCTAAACGCTGGCAAGAGCTGCAACAACTCAACTGAACAGGAGCGACATGATGCGTGAGCACTCAGGCTTGCGCGCCATGGCCAATCTCGGTGTCGCGCTGATGAAACTCAGCGCGGTACCCGGACGCATGGGCGCGTGGATTATTTTTGCGTTGGTGCTGGTGGTCTTGTTTGCCGTGGTCGGCGCGCAAATGAGCTGGAGCCAGGTGGCCAGCTGGGACACAGCGATTCCGTTGTTTGGCAAGCATTTGAGCATGACAGGCGTGGGTGAGCTGCAATGGCATTTGTTTGCGCTGGTGGTGATGCTCTCCGGTGCCTACACCATGCAGCAAGACCAGCATATCCGCGTTGACGTGGTCTCAGCGGCCTTGTCCATGCGCGCGCGCGCTGGCATTGACCTGGTGGGCGATCTGTTGTTGCTGTTGCCATTTTTTGGCTTGCTGTTCTGGTTTTCGCTGGATTTTGTGGCCATGTCGCACCGTTTTGCCGAGCAGTCCAATAGCGGCGGCCTGGTAGACCGTTATCTGGTCAAGTCGGTACTGCCCCTGGGGTGTGCCTTGCTGGTGGTGTGCGGTGTCGGGCGGGTGCTGCGCAATGCGGCGTTTGTGCTGGCCCCAGCGCTGCAGCAGGAGTTTTTGCAGCGCGCCATGCACGACAAAGCCGCTGCAGAGAGCCTGCCAGCCGGTGCTGCTGAAAAGGAATCTGTATGAGCTACCTCTTGCCTTCTTTGATGCTGTTGGCCTTGCTTGTCGGCATTTTTTCTGGTTACCCGGTGGCTTTTTTGCTCGGTGGTTTGTCGATTGTTTTCATGTTTGTGGGCGATGTGCCGCTGGCTTCGTTCTCGCTGGTGACCAACCGGGTGTTTGGCTCGGTGCTGGAGAATTGGATTCTGGCGGCCATTCCCTTGTTTGTGTTCATGGGCATCATGCTGGACAAGTCCAAAATTGCCGACAACCTGCTCTATGAGCTGGAAAACCTGTTCAGAGGCAAGCCCGGCGGGCTCGGGCTGGCCGTGATTGGCATTGGCATTGTGATGGCGGCCAGCACCGGTATTGTCGGTGCCTCTGTGGTGCTGATGGGGACTCTGGCCTTGCCCATGATGCTCGCGCGTGGCTACAGCAAGACCTTGGCGATTGGCATCATCCTGGGTTCTGGCACATTGGGTATTTTGGTGCCGCCCAGCATCATGCTGGTGGTGTTTGGTGATGTGATGCAGGTGCCGGTGGGCGATTTGTTTGCTGCCACCATCATACCCGGTGTGATGCTGGCGCTTTTCTACATCCTGTATGTGCTCTACCATGCTGTTTTTGCACCGCACAAAGTGCCGCCCAGTCCGGTCAGTGCCAACCCCCAGCCCTTGGGGCGCATCTTGCTGCGTGTGTTGCGTGACCTGGTCGTGCCTGCATTGTTGATGCTGAGTGTGCTGGCCTCGATTGTCGCGGGGATTGCCACGCCCACCGAAGGCGCAGCGATTGGCGCTGGCGGCGCGCTGATACTGGCATTGTGCAAGCGCAAGCTGAGCGTTGCAGTGCTCAATGACAGCCTGCAGTCGACCATGAAGACCACCGGCATGATCTTGTTTCTGGCCGTTGGTGCGACTGCCTACAGTTTGATTTTCAAGCGGTTGGGTGGGCAAACCATGATCGAAGATGCCGTTGCCGCTTTTGGCCTGAGTCCGTATGTGGTGGTGCTGGGCATCATGCTGCTGATTTTTTTGCTGGGCTTTTTCCTGGAGTGGATTGAGATTTCGTTCCTGGTATTGCCGCTGTTCGCGCCAATTGTGGCCACCCTGGATTTTGGCGATGCGTTTGCCAGCCAAACCGATGTGCTGCTGTGGTTTTCGGTGATGGTGGCAGTCAATTTGCAAACCTCGTTTCTCACGCCGCCGTTTGGTTATGCGTTGTTCTACCTCAAAGGCATTGCCCCGCCCGATGTGTCGACGCTGGATATTTACCGCGGTGTCATGCCGATTGTCGGCCTGCAATTGCTGGCGGTACTGGCGATTGCCTTGTTCCCCGCACTGGCGCTGTGGTTGCCAAAGTTCGTGTAATGCCACACAAGGGCGCAGCGCGCCAAGCGCTGCGCTCGTCTAGGGCCATAGAGCCGTATTTCAATTGATTCAAGGGATACCACAATGCTGCAACAACAAGACAGCTATGAGGCCGTGCGCCGGGACTTTGCTTGGAACATTCCCGAGCACTACAACATGGGCGTCGATGTGTGTGACAAATGGGCCGAACGCGAGCCCGAACGCCTGGCGTTGATCCATGTGAGTGAGCAGGGCCAGACGCACTACAGTTTTGGCCAACTCAAAGCACAATCGAATCAGCTGGCGAATGTACTGCGCAGTCTGGGCACAGAGCGTGGTGACCGCGTCGCCATTTTGTTGCCACAAGCGCCTGAGACCGCATTGGGCCATATTGCCAGCCACAAGCTGGGTGCTATTTCGATTCCGCTGTTCACGCTGTTTGGTGAAGAGGCGTTGGCATATCGCTTGGGCAATTCCGGCGCGCGGGTCGTCATCACCAATGCTGAAGGGGCGCGGCGTGTGGCTTTGCTGCGCGCGCAGTTGCCTGACTTGCAACATGTTTTGTGCATGGATGGCGCAGTACATGGCGCGCTGGATCTGCATGCTGCAATGGCGGCGCACAGCGCACAGTTTGAGCCCGTGCAGACCTTGGCCGATGACCCAGCGGTGCTGATCTACACCTCGGGCACGACCGGCCAGCCCAAGGGCGCTTTGCATGCACACCGTGTGTTGCTGGGCCATTTGCCTGGCGTGGAAATGAGCCATGATTTTTTTCCCCAGCCAGGCGACCGCATCTGGACGCCGGCTGACTGGGCCTGGATCGGCGGACTGCTGGATGTGCTGATGCCCGCGCTGCACCATGGCGTGGCGGTGGTCGTGCGGCGCTTTGAAAAGTTCACGCCCGAGGCGGCGTTTGACTTGATTGAGCAGCAGCAGATACGCAATGCGTTTATTCCGCCCACGGCTTTGAAAATGATGCGTGCAGTGGCTGATGTGCCAAAGCGCTGGAAGCTGAACATGCGCAGCATTGCCAGCGGTGGTGAGTCGCTTGGCAGCGAGCTGTTGGAATGGGGGCGCAGCACTTTTGGTTTGACCATCAACGAGTTTTACGGCCAGACCGAATGCAATATGCTGGTGTCGTCCTGTGCTGCGCTTGAGCCAGCCAAGCCCGGCAGCATGGGGCGTGCCGTGCCTGGCCATACATTGGCGATTGTCGATGACCAAGGCCAATTGCTGCCACCAGGCACGCAGGGCCTGATTGCGGTGCACAAACCCGACCCGGTGATGTTTTTGGGCTACTGGAATAATCCGGCCGCCACCGAGGCCAAGTTTGTAGGCGATTGGTTGCTCACCGGCGATGTGGGCGTGCAGGATGCGCAAGGGCGTTTTGCTTTTGTTGGCCGTGATGACGACGTGATCACCTCGTCGGGCTACCGCATCGGCCCTGGCGAGATTGAGGATTGCTTGCTGGGCCACCCCGATATTCGGCTCGCGGCCGTGATTGGCAAGCCCGATGCGCAGCGCACCGAAATCGTCAAAGCGTATGTGGTGCTGCGCGAGGGCATCATGCCGGATGAGGATTTGACCAAAGAGATTCAAAACTGGGTCAAGACCCGTCTGGCTGCGCATGAGTATCCCCGTGAGGTCAGCTTCGTTGAGGCTTTGCCAATGACCACTACTGGCAAGATCATCCGCCGTGAACTGCGCGAGCAAGCCGCAGCTGAAGCACAGCAGCAAGCGCAGCTAACACAGCGCCAATCGGTCTAAAGGAGCACTTATGATGGAGCTGTACCACTGCGTGAGTGCGCGTTCGTTTCGTCCCTTGTGGACCTTGGCCGAATTGGGCAAAGTCCATGGGCGGGATTACCAGCTGACGGTTATGCCGTTTCCGCCCAGAGTACACCAGCGTGATTTTTTGCAATGCAATCCATTGGGCACCGTGCCTGCGTTCCGAGATGGCGGCGTGTGGATGACCGAGTCGGCGGCGATCACGCAGTATTTGGTCAGCCGTGAGCCAGAGTCGGCGTTGGCGCTAACCCCGGCGGATGCCGACTATGGCGCTTGGCTCAATGCGCTGCATTATGGGGAGGCGACCCTGACCTTCCCGCAAACTTTGGTGTTGCGTTATGGCCGGTTTGAGAGCCCTGAGCGTTTGCAGCCGCAGGTGGTAGAGGATTACCAGCGTTGGTTCTTGGCACGCTTGAAAGTCCTGGAGCCGCAACTGCAGCAGCGCGATTGGTTGTGCGCACAGCGTTTTACGGCAGCTGATATTTCGGTGGGCTATGCCTTGATGCTGGCAGACGGCTTGGGCTTGCTGCCAATGGCGGGCCCAGCGACGCAAGCCTACTGGCAGCGTTTGCAAAGCCGTGCAGGGTTTCAGCAGGCGTTGCAGGTGCAGGCCGAGGCGGCACGGGCCCAGGGTGTGCCTGAGGCGGCAGCTTTTAAAGCCTGATTGGGGACGGTGCTGTCCAGCGCAAGCGCCTATTGTGTCAATGTGAAGGACACATAGCTTTACAAGCGGGCGACACGCGCACACAAGCACGATACCTACCGAATGCAGAATTCACTCATCGCCAAAGCACATCCTGTGCAAGGGCACTTTAAAAGGATGAATGAGATGACTTTTGCTACATCGTTGCGTATTGTGCTGGCCACGTCTGTATTGGCTGGCAGTGTTTTTACAGTGCAAGCCCAGGGCCATGCCCAAGAAGGTCGAGGTGCAGAGCAGTACAAGCGTGACCAGGTTGCACATACCGCTGAGCTTAAAGACAAGTTGAATTTGTCAGACAAGCAACAAGGCGCTTGGGAGCAATACCAGGCAGCTATGGAGTCGGATCGACCCGCGCGTCAAGCGCATGAAGCACGTGCAGAAAAGCCGACGCTTACAGACGAGCAAAAAGCAGAGCGTAAGCAGCAGCGTGATGCGCGCAAACAAGCCAAAGAAGAGGCCAGAAAAGCCTTTTATGACCAGCTGACACCCGCGCAGCAACAAGTGTTTGATGCCGAGGAAAAACACGGTAAATCGCCACCTGACAGACAGCAACGCGCAGAGTAAAGCGCCCCTTGTTTGAGTAGCCCACTAGCGCGTCCTGGACGCGCTGGTGGGCATTGCCAACGGTTGGTTGGCCTGAGCGTGCGAGTGATGTCAGGCCTCGTTGCCTGCCACAATGGACATTGCCGCCATGCGCACAGCAATGCCAAAAGTCACCTGTGGCAAGATCACGCTTTGCTGGCCATCGGCCACGTCGGAGTCGATTTCTACGCCACGGTTGATTGGGCCAGGGTGCATCACAATCGCGTCGGGCTTGGCCCAGCGCAGTTTTTCCTGGGTCAGACCAAAGTTCTGGAAGTACTCTTGGCTCGATGGCAGCAGCGCGCCGCTCATGCGCTCGTTTTGCAGGCGCAGCATGATGATCACGTCGGCGTCTTTGATGCCTTCTTGCAGGTTGTCAAACACGCGTGCACCCATTGCGGTGAAGCTCTCTGGCGCCAAGGTGCGTGGGCCGACAATGCGCACATCAGGACAGCCCAGCGTGGTCAGGGCGTGTATGTCAGAGCGGGCCACACGTGAATGCAGCACATCGCCGACAATGGCCACCGACAGATTGGTGAAGTCTTTCTTGTAGTGGCGGATTGTGTACATGTCCAGCAACCCTTGGGTCGGATGGGCGTGGCGGCCATCGCCTGCATTGACCACGTGCACGTGCGGGGCGACGTGCTGGGCGATCAGGTAAGGCGCGCCCGATTCGCTGTGGCGCACGACAAAGATATCGGCCGCCATCGCAGACAGGTTGGCGACAGTATCCAGCAGGGTTTCACCTTTGGCCGTGGACGAACGTGTGATGTCCAGCGTGAACACATCGGCCGACAAGCGTTTGGCCGCGATGTCAAAGGTGGTGCGGGTGCGCGTGCTGTTTTCAAAAAACAGGTTGAAGACGCTTTTGCCACGCAGTAGCGGGACTTTTTTGACTTCGCGGTCGCTGACCGAGACGAAGTTGCTGGCCGTGTCCAGAATATGCGTGAGAATCTCGCGCGACAGGCCTTCGGTGGAGAGCAGGTGGATCAACTCACCGTGTTTGTTCAGTTGGGGGTTGTGGCGTGCCAGCATGGTGGTGTCTTAGGGCGTCGTTACGCTTGTTCAATGGCAAAGTGCAAACTACCGCTGTCTTGGCGGGCCAGTGCCAATTTCTGGCTGGCGGGCAGGGACAGGCGAGCGGCTGCGTAGGTCGCTTCAATGGGAAGCTGGCGACCTGCGCGGTCGACCAGTACTGCCAGTCGCACGCGGGCAGGGCGCCCGTAATCAAACAGCTCGTTGAGCACGGCGCGGATTGTGCGGCCGGTGTAGAGCACATCGTCGAGGACCAGAATGTCGGCGCCGTTGACATCAAAATCCAGACTGGTCTGCGCGCTGTTGGTGAGGCCGCGCTGCGCAAAATCGTCGCGGTGCAGCGTTGACGACAGCGTATTGGCTTGCTGGGACAGTTGCAGATCCTGAATCAGGCGCTCGACCAGCCAGACGCCGCCCGAGGTAATGCCAGCGAGCTTGGTGTCTTTCTCTAGCAGGCGTGACACACCGGCGCGCAGGTCGCTGTAGAGGCTCTCGGCATCCAGTGCCAGAAAGCCTGAAGAGGAAATTTCCGTCATGGCAGATTCCTTAAAAACTGAGTGAGGATGATAGCCGCAGATTGCGCATCGACCTGGCTCTCGCCAGCGCCGCCAGCCAGGGCCTCGGTGGTGCTGTAGCGCTCATCGACGCCAAAGACGGCCAGACCAAAGCGGCCATGCAAGCTGCGCATGAATTTGCGCGCCAGGGCGGTGTTGTCGTGTTCGGCGCCATCAGGGTGAAACGGAATGCCCACCACCAGCGCATCGGGTTGCCACTGCGTGATATAGGTTTGTGCCAGCGGAAACTGCGCCTTGCCTTGGGCAGCCAGAACACCGACTGGATTGGCACTGGCCAACAGGCGCGTGCCAAAGGCCACGCCGGTTCGTTTGGTGCCGAAGTCAAATGCCAAAAACGTGCCCCATTGCGGCGGCACGGTGAGGCTGCCCTCAGGCAAACCCAATGATTCGACAAAAGCGGTGCTGCTCATGCGCAGCTCCGGAGCGAGGCGCGTGTCTGCACCGTTTGGTAGATCCATGGATGCATTGGCTTAGGCATGGCCTGGCGTGCTGACCATGCGCAGCGGATCAACCCCCAGCAACTGAAAGGCCTTGGCATAGCGCTCCGAGGGCGTCAGCGTGAAGAGCCAGTCGGCATCGGTTTGCACGGTCAGCCAGGCATTAGCGGCCAGCTCGCTCTCGAGCTGGCCTTCGTCCCACGACGAGCAGCCCAAGGCCATGAGCGCTTTGCGTGGGCCAATGCCCTGGCTCATGTCGTTCATCACGTCTTTGGAGGACGTCATTGCCAAACCAGCTGTCACCGGAAGGGACGACGCATATTGCTTCTCGCCCTCCAGGACATGGGCTTCGTGCAGCACAAAACCGCGGTCTTGGTGCAGTGGGCCGCCCATCAATACCGGCAGGTCGGCCAAGTCATCGCGTGCCAAACTCAGCTCCAGGCGCGAGAACAGGTGACGCACATTGATGTCGGTGGTTTTATTGATGATCAGGCCCAAAGCGCCTTGGGCATTGTGCTCGCACACATACACCACGCTACCGCCAAATAAGTCGTCCTCCAGGCCAGGAGTGGCAATCAACAGGTGACCTGTGAGGTCAATGGGGTGGTCTTGTTTGGACGGCATAGGCTGATTTTAAGGCAATGTCGAAGGCTGTTTGGACTGGCGCTTAGTGTCCCACGTAAAAGGACATGATTAGGGTTTTGCAGAGTTTCCCGAGGCGATGCTGCATCGGTATGACGCGGATGGGCGGTTCGGTATTGAAATGGGCCACTTTGGCGTTTTTCTGCATGCTGCGCTGCCTGGGCCCAGTACGCTGGCGACGTGCATGACAAAGGTGCTTTTTGATCTGTCAATCCACAGTTACTATTCGGTCTTAGACCGCGCAGTCTGATGCTGCGCACCACATGAATGAGGGCATATCATGGTTCTATGGGGAGTCATCTGGGGGGCAGTCATTGGTTGGCTGTGCGATTCCTATTGGTGGGGACCAATCGGTGTGTTCGCAGGTGCGTTGATCGGGGCGCTGGCAGGCTGGACCTTGCGCAATAGCGTTCGCAGCGAGTTTGCGCGCCTGCATAGGCAAGCCCAGCAGGCAGCTGCGCCCACCAAGCAACAGGAGCGGGCCATCGCGCGTGATGCTGGCCCCAGCGTTTCAGGCGCAGCGGCCACAGACTATGTGGACGAGCCGCTTGAGGCGTTTGCTCAGCGCGACCCTCATGGCGCGCGCGATCCATTGGCTACTGCTTCAGCTTCTGCTTCTGTGCCAGTTGCTGCAGCAGCGGTCCGTTTTGAGTCCGAGCCGGTGAACCCTGCACAGTGGCAAGAGTCGCTGAGCGCTTATGGGATCAGTGAGGCAGCGAGTCTGTCGAGCCAACGCCCAGTTGCAGCAGCGCGTACGCCTGATGCAGCCGAACCGACGGTGCTGGCGCGTTGCAGCGCAGCGGTACGCAATTGGTTGACCAGCGGCAATGTGGTGGCGCGCCTGGGTGCGTTGATGCTCTTTGTGGGGTTGGCGTTTTTGGCCAAATGGGCGGCTGACAATTCCATGTTCCCGCCCGAGGCCCGCTTGGCAGCGATTGCGCTGGTAGGCATTGGTTTGTTGCTGCAAGGCGCACGCATGTCGGCAGCCAAACCGGCCAAGGCTGCCGAGCAAGAGCAGGCACGCAGCTTAGGTTCTGCGACTGCCCGTTTTGATTATGGCGTGCTGCTGCAGGGCCTGGGCGTGGCAGTCTTGTATTTGGCGATTTTCTCGGCGTTCAAACTCTATGGCTTGCTGCCAGCCAGCTGGGCGTTCGTGCTGATGGTGTCGGTGTGCGCGCTCTCCAGTGCCATTGCGGTTCTGCGCAGCGCCCAGGCGCTTGCCTTTGTGGGGTTTGCTGGCGCGTTTGCCACGCCAGTGCTGCTCTCTGATGGTTCTGGCAGCCATGTGAGTTTGTTTGGCTATTACTTGTTGCTGAATCTGGCCATTGTGGGTTTGGCCTTTGTGCGGCCTTGGCGCGCTGTCAATGTGCTGGGCTTTGTGGCGACTTTTGGTGTCGCCACTTTGTGGGGCGTGCTGCGCTACCAGGCCAGCTACTATGCTACCAGCCAGGTATTTTTGCTGACGTTTTTTATGATTTATTTGCTCATTGGCCTGCTCTATGCGTTGCGCCATGGCGCAGAACGCCAGCACAAGGTCGATGCGACGCTGGTGTTTGGCCTGCCCATTGTGGTTTTGGGCTTGCAAGTGAATTTGGTGGATTTCAGCGAATATGGCGCGGCACTGTCAGCCGTGCTGGGGGGGGGCGCTCTATATTGTGCTGGCATGGCTGCTGCGTCAGCGCACCAGCGAGGCGGGGCGCTGGCTGGTGCAAAGTTATGCGGCGATTGGCTTGCTGCTGGTTACCGTGGCTGTGCCACTGGCGCTGGAGCAGCAAATCACGGCGGCGGTGTGGGCATTGGAAGGGGCTGCGGTGTACTGGCTCTCACGCCAGCAAGGGCTCAAATGGGGCTGCGTGCTCGGTGTCGTCTTGCAGGCTGTGGCCGGTGTGCTGATGATGGATGCACTCGACAGCCGCTATTACGCGATGCTATATGCACCCGAACCAGTGGCGCGCCTGCCGTTTGTCAATGCCGATTTTCTCTCTTGCCTGTTCATGGCCGTGGGCGCTGGGGCGATCTCGTGGTGGTCACGCCATGACCCTTGGCCGCGCAGTGCCGGGGCGAACTTGGCCGCGTGGCTGCAGCATCTGAGTGGTGTCGTCAGCGTGGTCTTGTTCGTGGTTGGCTTTACTTGGGCCTTGCAGGGCTTGTGGGCGCAACTGCAACCCAGTGTCTGGCAAGCGTTTGCGCACAGCGCAGTGCTGTTGGCGTGGCGGGTGCTGGGCTTTATGGCGTTGGTGGCGGCTGCTCAGTGGGCGGCGCAGCGTTATGACTGGAGAGGCGCGCGCCTGGCCGCTTATGCCATGTTCCCAGTTGTGGCATGGCATGTGTTGGTGGCGGTCTGGGAGCTCCATTGGGGTTGGGCCGAGCTGGCGTTATGGAGTGTGATTGCGGTGGTGTATCTGGCTGTGCTGCAGCGCGCAGACCGCCGCGGCCCGGTGCTGTACTGGCGCGTCGTGCATACTGCCAATGTGGTATTGGGATTCTTGCTGTTAGGACGCAGTTTGGTGAGCCTGGCCGATTGGGCGCAGCTGTGGCAGTCTGATTGGTCGGCCGTGGCTGGCACCTTCAGTGCGATTGTGGTGCTTTTGTTGCTCAGCCGCGCAGCTTGGTGGACAGGCACGCCCCAGCGCTGGCCGCTCAATCGTTTCCGCCCTGACTACTTGCTGCATGCAGGCGCTGGCGTCGCCTTGCTGGTGGGCATATGCACACTGGTCACGGCTTGTTTGGTGCGTGGCAAGGTGGCACCTTTGCCGTATGTGCCGCTGCTCAATCCGGTTGATTTGACGGTTTTGCTGGGTGTGGCTGCGATTGCACTGTGGCGTTTGCGGATTGCGCAAGCCCCTTGGGTCGCAGCGGCTTCGGTATGGACGTGGCGCAGCAGTTGGCTGGCCATTGCCGCCTTGGGCTTTGTCGTGCTCAACACCATTTGGTTGCGCGTGGCCCACCATTATTTTGGCGTGCGCTGGCAGGTCGATGCATTGGCCGATTCCTTTGTGGTGCAAGCCGGTTATTCGGTGCTGTGGACGGTGCTGGCCTTGCTGGCGATGCTGTGGGCGCGCCGCGTGGGCCAACGCTTGCTGTGGCAAGCCGGTGCAGGTTTGTTGGCCGTCACCGTGCTTAAAATGCTGCTGGTCGATATGGCCAATAGCGGTGGGGGAGAGCGCATTGTGGCCTTTATTGCCGTGGGTGCGTTGATGGTCGCGATTGGTTATTTCGCCCCCATGCCGGCAGCGCGCAAAGCCGCTGCAACCGATGATCCTGTGACACCTTAAGAGAGTACGTATGCAGTCAGTTGCACGCCAGCAAACACACCAAAACGCCGGCCGGTATGCGGTCTTCTTCGTGTGCGCTGTTCTGGCTTGTGTATGGCAAGCCCAGGCCCAGCCTGTCAGCCGTTTTGCCTTGTCGGCCGATTTGGCGATGCCTGCCAGTGCGTCTGTCGTGCGCATGAGTGTGCCCACTGAGGTATTGGCCGGTATGCATTCCCAGCAAGGCGATGATTTGCGGCTTGTCAATGGCGTCGATGCGATGCTGCCTTTTGCCATCACGGCCGAGTTGGGCGCGGTGCAGGCGCCCGCGCCCACGCAAGTGCTGCGCGGCTATCGGATAGAAGCGCCGGCTGCATTGGCGCAGCAAACGCCCAGCCTGCGCATCATTGAAAACGATGGGCGCCGTTTGGTGGAGCTGGGCGCCAGCGAGTCTGCTCAGCCGCAACAGCGTTTGCGTGGTTTGCTCTTCGACACGCGTGCGGTCGACAAACCCGTGCAAAGTATTGAGATTCGCGGTGAGCTGCCGCGCAATGAGCTGTTGCAGGTCACGCTGATGGGCAGCCGTGATTTGAAGGACTGGTACCCGGTGGCCCAGCCGCAGCCGCTGTTTCAGTTTGACGACGAGGGGCCTGGTAATTCGCGCATTAGGCTCAATGCCTCGCAGTCATTGAAGGGCCAGTACCTGCGCCTGAGCTGGGCCGATTCGGTGCAGTTCCCTGAGGTCGATCTGGCACTGGAGTTTGAGGCCGAAACCGCTGCGCGCGAGCCTGATTATTGGCCTCTAGGGCCTGCTGTGAAGCAGGGCGATACCTTTGCCGAGTGGTTGTTGCCAGCGGGCTATGCCGTGCAAGGGTTGCGCCTGCAGTCGCGAACGGCCAATAGCTTGTTGCCAGTGCGCATTTTGACGCGTGAGCGCGATGAGCAGCCTTGGCGTATGGTGGGCAATACGGTGGTCTATAGCCTGCCAGCGCAGGCGGCTGAGGCGAACGGCGCAGCACAGCCTCAGAGCAATGCTGCGCTGGCGGTAGCGCACTCCTTGTCGCGCCAGTTGCGCATCGAGGTGGACCAGGGCTTCTCGCTGGCCCATAACCCGATCGAGGCGGGCTTGGAGTACACGCCTATGCAGGTGGTGTTTGTGGCCTCAGGGCCTGGGCCATTTCGCTTATTGGCAGGCGCCGATGCCGTGCCACCGATGCGCTTGCCCTTGACCACCGTGATGCCAGGCTACCAGCCGGGCATGGAGCACCGCTTGCCAGAAGCGCAGGTGCTGGCAGTAACGCCAGTGGTGCAGCCCGAAGCGCCAAGCGCGGGCTTTGTCAGCCGATGGCTGAACCAAAAACTGCTGTTGTGGGGCATTTTGATTCTGGCCGTGTGCGTATTGGCTGCGATTGCGCTGAGCGTTTTACGCACTAGCCAGGCCGAGCGCGAGTCTGGTAAACCCAGATCCTAAGCGCCTGTTCAAAGCCAAGCTTCACTGGCCAAACCACTGCACCAGGCTGGCTGGTTCTGCGGGAATGCCGTTGATGGTGTTCAGCCCGCGCTGGTAGACCAATGCGGCCTCTACCAACGGGCCATCGCGCTGCCACAGGCCTTGCGTGAGCAGGGCGTTGAAGATGCTCGCTCCTTGCAGGTTCTGGGCCAGTACTGCAGGCAAACGGACATGGAAGCGCAGATCGAGTTTGGCCGCCAGACTCATTGGCAAGAACGACAAGTCGGTGCCGGTCAGGCTAGGGGCTTGCACAAACCCTGTGAGCACCACTTCGCCAGCGGGCAGCTCCACGCTGGCGCGGTCCAGCTGCAGGCGCAAACCTTGCTGAAACAGCGCGGCGATGTCGGTTTGAATCGCTTGCTGCTCAGCCAAAGTCAGTGTTTGGGCAGATGCACTGGGAGTTTGCTGCTGTTGGTTGAGCCAGTCGCCAAGCCTTGGCATCAGATGCGCCAGCGTCTCGACAGGAATGGCGTCTAAGGACATCAGCCATTGCACGGCGCCAGTCTGCATGTCATCGAATCGCGTCGCATCGGCCTTGAGACTGGCGCTGGCTTGGCCGATGGCCGTTTGTGTGTCTAGGCGGTTGCTGAGCGCCAGGCCATCGATGCGTAAGGCATAGGGCACTTGCTGGCTGGTTGGAACACCGGGTGCAAACACATGGCGTAGTTCTAGGTGGGCGAGTTGGGCCTCACTGCGTCCGTCGTACAACGCATCCCGCCCGGCGGGCAACTGGTATTGCCCAGTGAGGGCCACAGCGCCAATGGCAATCAGCGCATCCTGCGCGCCAGTCCATTGCATGCCGTCCCATTCCAGCTCGGCCGAGAAGCTGCGCCATTGTGGCGCCAGATTGAGCTGGCCTTGGAGTGCGCCGACGCTCCAATACCCACCGTTGGCATCGGTGAAGCTGCCAGGCTGGCCGGAGATGGTTAGGAGCACGCGCCGATCAAAGCCCAGCTGGCTCTGAATCTGCAGAAACACGCCGTTCGCATTGGGCGTGTCCGGCATTGGCCTGGCATCAGGCGAGATCACACCATCGCTGGTGGCAGACACCAAGCCCACACTGCGCCAACCAGGCAATGGGCCATGCGCTATGTGGTGCTGTACCTTGAGGACTAGGCCACCATTTCCATCGCCAAGGTGGATTTGGCTGCTGGCCTCAGAGGAGAACCAACCGCGCCGGTATGACTGCAGTTGCACTGGCACGCCCAACTGCTCGCTGAGCTGCGCATGGCCCTGGCGCACTTGGGTTTCAATCTGCAGACCAATCCACCAACTGGCCAGTGCGCACAGCAATAAGCCGAACCCGGCAAGACCAAACAACCAACGTACAGCTTTCACGCCATTGCTCCCTCAAACGCATGTGTTGAAATGCTGTATTGTTTCACAGGGCCTTGAATTGGCCTCTATCATTGGCAGCCTTACTCACACCTACATTGACCGCACATTGGTAGAAGGACAAGGCATGTTCACCGGCATCATCACGGCTCTGGGCCGCATTACCCATCTCGAAAACCTCGGCGAGAGCGAGGCTCATGGCAAACGACTCACGATCCAGGCGCCAGACGAGTATTTGGACGATGTGGTCTTGGGTGACAGCATTGCCCTCAATGGCGCTTGCATGACCGTCACTTCCCTGAGCCTGGATAGCAGTGCGTTCACCATTGAGATTTCAGCCGAATCCCTGCGCCTCACAACTGGCCTGGACCAGTTGCAGGAAGTCAACATGGAGAAAGCCCTGCGTGCAGCCGACCGACTGGGCGGCCATATGGTCTCTGGCCATGTCGACGGCATTGGCACAGTGAGCCATTTTGCGCCAGTGGGCGAAAGCCATGAGCTGCGCATCGTTGCGCCCAAAGCCTTGGCGCAATACCTGGCCTACAAAGGCTCGATCACCGTGCAAGGGGTGAGCCTGACCGTCAATTCCGTGACCGATTTGCCAGACGGCTGTGAGTTCAGCATCAACCTGATTGCGCACACGATTGAACACACGACCTTCAAATACTTGCAGCCAGGCAGCCAGGTCAACCTGGAGGTCGACGTGATTGCGCGCTATGTGGCGCGCATGATGGGGCGCTAAAAATCTGTTTGCGATGTTTTTGCGGATCGCGAAAAGATCGTAAACCGGTTCTAAGCCGAGCTTCCCTCAGGGCGGCATCCACACCCGCAGTGGATAATCCTGTGGATAGCATGCGGCAATCGCCGGGATGGCCCTATGAAGAACCATTCGTTGCACAAAAAGTAAGCATGTGGCATATGGTGGATGGCGTTGCTGTTCATACCGAGCCGTAGGGTGGCGCAGCTTTGCTGCCCACGCCAGCCAGCGCCTCAACATGGCATGTTGCAAAACGCTTTTTGCAGGGCGTTGGTGCTTGTGAGGCAGCGCCATCCGCGTGGGCAGGCAACCTGCTCACTCTCCAAATCCCCAGCTCGTCACTGCGTAGCCAATAACGCCTCAATCGCCCGAGCCAGCTCACCGTGTACCACCAAGGGGGCACACAAATCGCTGCAGCTTTACGGGAGGATTACCCCGCCTCACTAGACGAAGCCTTGGCTGGGCCGGTGGCATTGGCTGCTTGGCGCTCCAGCCTGGGCAAGCGTTTATTCTTCGTCGCCGCGCATGCGCTCAAAGGCCTTGCCGACAACTTCGCTGTGGCGCACGCGCTCACCGCTGGCACCAGGGTGCGCGCGGCTCAATATGTCGAGCTGCTCTTGCATCGTGGTGGCGATTTGCAACATGACGCGGTGTAAGCCTAGTTGCTGGCGGCGGTTGTTGGCCAGGTGTTCTTGCACCGGCTGCAAGGCACTGGCAACCAGATTGCCCAATTCGCGCGCGGCCAGCAAGCGCGTGGTTTCATCGGCTGTGGCAGCACTGGCGGTATCGAGGCTGGACGCTTTGCTCTCTAGCGCGTTGGCCAGTGCTTGTCGCAAGGCTTCTGCGGTGCTTTGGCCTGATTGCTGCTGGGCTGCAGCCAGCTGGTGCAGGCTCGCCAAAATGTCAGCCCAAGGCGCGGCAGCTTGCTGGCGCTGTTGTTCGGCTTGTTCTGCTTGCGCCGCGGCCGAGAGTGCGCTGTGCTTGGTGGCTTCGACCAGATCAATCAGTTGCGCAACGATCTTGCCGCCGGTGTCGGTGTCCGAGCCGCCAATCGCTTGGCTGCGCATGAAGTTGCGTTTGATCTCCGTCCAGCGCGCTTGTTGCTCCGCTGTCATGTGCTGGCGCAATTCGGCCAGTTTAAGCAGGTTTTCTTCGGCGCCAGTGGTCAGCAATTGCGACTCACCCAGATAGTGGTCGTTCAGCAGTTGCTGCATTTCCTGCGCATTCATGACGCTGGTGATTTTTTCGGCCAGCTTGTTCATATTGCGGTAGGAGCCCTGCAGCTTGAATGGCGGCTCGGTGCGGTAGGCATCGGCCTGGCCAGCACTGGCGATGTATTGCTGGTTGACCTTGTAGACCACCTCGCGCACTTGCAACATGCGCTCGAGCACCGCGCCAATCTCGCGCAGCTCGGCGGCACTGTAGTCGTGGCTGAGCTCGTTGCTGGAGAATTCTTTGCCCTGGATTTTCCCCACCAGCAGATACAGGTCTTTCAGATCTCGGGTGGCCAAAGGCGCGAGCACCGCGTTGCTGGTCAAGCTGTTTTCGATGTAGCTGAGCTTGAAGGTTTCTTCGAGGCCACCCAGCACATCGCCGAGGTTGTAGACGTCAGCGCGGTTGGCCAGCATGTCGGGGATTTTGAAGACTTCGCCCGATTCGGTATAGGGGTTGCCAGACATGACGATGCAGAATTTCTTGCCGCGCATGTCGTAGGTCTTGGTGCGGCCACGCCAGACGCCTTCGATGCGGCGTGTGCCGTCGGACAGCGAGATAAAGCGCTGCAGAAATTCTGGGTGGGTGTGCTGGATATCGTCGATGTAGAGCATGACGTTATTGCCCATCTCCAGCGCCAGATTGAGTTTCTCCAATTCCTGGCGGCTGGTCGCATCTGGTGCTTGGGCTGGATCAATACTGCGCACTTCATGGCCGAGCGCCGGACCGTTGATTTTCATGAAAATCAACCCCAAGCGGTTGGCCACGTATTCCATCAGCGTGGTTTTGCCATAACCGGGTGGCGAGATCATCATCAACAAGCCCATCAGGTCGGTGCGCTTGTTCTCACCGACGGTGCCCATTTGTTTGGCCAGGTTGTCACCAATCACGCTCAGATATACGTCGTTGATGAGTTTGTTGCGCACAAAGCTGGACAGCGGGCGCGGCTTGAATTCTTCCAGCCGCATGCTGCTGCGTTGCTCGACCAGAATGTCCTGGCGCAATTGCTGGTAGCGGCGCAGGCCGGGGACAAACTGGCTGCTATGCCAATGGGCGCGGCGCGAAAAATCGTCCACGCCCAAATCGAGTTGGCCGTCGTGGATGCGGCTGTGCTGGCCCAGCAAGCCGGTGACCGTGGCGCGCAAATCGACACGCAAGGCTTCGCGCTGCACGTTGCTGTGCAGCAGGGCCAACGTCGCGGCTTCGTCGGCGTAGGAGCCGTTATTGGCCTGGCCTTGTGCGGTTTGCTGGCGGGCCACGGCGTGCAGCCAGTGCAGCGCGAGGTCGTAGCGGGTGGCCAGCGGTTGGCTGGCATCACGCAAGGCGGCATCCAGCTCGCTCCAGGAGCCATCGCTTTGCAACTTGTCTTGCAAGGCTTGCAGCAACTGCTCCGCATAGGTAGAGAAATGCATGCGCGGCGCGCTGCTGGAGAGCTCTTGCACCAGGTAGTCAGCACCTTGCTGGGCCAGCGCTGCGAGGTCGGTTTGGAAGTGCACCAGCTGGTTGCCTTGCACAAAGGTGTGCAGCGCTTGGGCCACTTCAGTGACCAGGGCATTGCGTGCGTCCTCGCTGCCCAGCAAGCGCTGCATGCTGGCGGCGCTTTGGGCGCGGCTGTGCCAATGGCGTGCCAGCGTGGCGATTTTGAAGGTGTAGTCGCTGCCGGCGCGCAGCTCGTTCCACAGCAGCACGGCCAAGGCGCGGGCCTTGGCGTCAAAGGCCAGTACGCCGGCTTTTTCCTGCAGTGGCAATAGGGCTTGCAAAATCAAGGCCGCATCGTGGTCGTGGATGCCGCGTTCATAGCCTTCGCGGTAACGGGGTGCGGCAAAAGCGCGCACTGCGCGCATCAGGGCCTCAGGTTGGGGTAGTAGCGCGATCAGTTGATCGCGACTGAGGATTTCTGCGCCTTCACCGCTCTGGGCTGCATTGCTAGAGGCCGGTTGGCGGGCCGCTTCCAGCATTTGCAAGGCCAGGTATTCGGCGCGGTAGATTTGCGGCGATTCGGACTCCAGGGTCACGTCCCAGTAGGCTTTGAGCTCAGCCAATTCAGGCAGGGCCAGTGGCTCCATGTAGTCCGTGCCGGTCAGGTGCAGGTTGAGCTGCTCACCGCGTGGCATCAAGGTCAAGTCCAGCACCTGGGTGTTGACAGAAAAGCGGTGTTTGCCCAGGCGGATGATATTGCCGTCGCCTTCAAACAGTTCGCTGCGGTCGCGCAGCGCACGCACGGCCTGGTCGCGTATGCCTTTGAGGCGTGCTTCGATGTCATCGGCTTTGACGCTGTCTTGCAGTTCACGCAGGCGTGCTGCGAGTTCACGCAGTTTCAGAATCAGTGCGTCGCCGGCAAAAAAGGCATTGAGCGTGTCCTGGCTGTCCATGCGCTCGGTGCGCCGTGGTAAGCCCTCCAAAATGCGCAAGGCCGCATCGAACACGCCTTGTGCACGGCGCTGGCGCTCATCCAGCAGGGTTTGTTTGTGTGCCTCAAAAGTCTCCAGCAACTCTTCGCGCTTGCTGATGATGTCGCCCAGAAACTGCTCGTGCTCGCCAAACTGGCTCTCCAGCTCTTCGAGTTGCACCAGCAGGCGCGCCAGTTGTTCGTCGCATTTTTCTGGGTCATTGGCCAGTGCCAATGCACTGGCAATGCTTTGGCCAAACAGCGCAAACTGCGCGCCAAACTGCGCCACTTGTTCGGCCGCGCCCATGCCGCGTTTGCGCTGTTCGGCGCGCGCGCGCGCCTGGTTCAGCGCCGCATAGATTTCGGAGATACCTTCGACAATGCGGGTGCGCTGGGTTGGGTCTTCGACTTGCAACACTGCCATCAGCTCAGAGAGCGTGTCCAGCTCGGCCGACATGGCTTGCATGGCGGCCACCGGCTCGTTGATTTGCGGCGTGGTCTGGGCTTTTTGGACTTGTTCTTCGAGTGTCTTCAAGCCTTCGGTGTACGGCTTGAGTGCGTCTTCGCTGGCCAGGAAGGTGGCCGTGCGGGCTGCCACATCATCGCCAGTGGCATTGAGCTCGGCCTGCATGCCGTCGACAGCGGCTGTGTCTACATAGCGCAGGTCGCGGATACTCATCAAGCGCCCGCGTTGTTGGGTGATTTGTGCCAGCGCCTGCACGTAGTCGCGTGTTTGGCTCCAGTCGCCGCGGCGCATTTCCATCAGCAAGCTGCGCTGGCGGGTTTGCGCCTCGCTCATTTGGCGCTGGGTTTCGCTGCGGATGCTTTCAACTTTTTCGTATTCGTCGAGCACGGCCTCGCCGCTGGCAGTGATCTCGTGCAGCACCTTGGGCAGGCCGGAGAATTGCGCATCCTCCATCCAGTGGTAGCGCTCGAACAGGCGGCGTGTGGTGTCGATCAGGCGTTCATAGCGGCTGCTGGAGACTTCTTCGGCATCAATTTCTCGCGTCAGGCTGTACAGCTCAGAAATACCGCGCACCAGCTCGGCATTGCCAATGCGGCCCATCGGCGTGTTTTTCGCAGGCTGGCGGGCGGCGAATTCTTCGCTCGCAAATGGCGTGCGCCAGATTTGCATGGGGTGGATGCGGGTGGGCTCATCGGACTCGCTGCTGAAGATGACCATGCGGCCATCTTCCAGGCGGGCGTAGCCGTGGCCAATGATTGGCGGCTGCAGTTCGCGCGCAATCATGTTGTAGGTGAACAGCGCCATGCGCCCGCTGGTGGGCTCGTAGAAGATGTACATCACATCTTCGCCATTGGGTGAGCGGTAGCTGCGCTTGTACAGCATGCCGCGCATGTCCTGGCTGAAATGGCGGTGCTCGCCGCTTTGCAGGTAGTAGCCCCCAGGGAAGATGATGCCGTGGTCTTCGGGCAACTGGATGCAGGCCAGGCCAATCGCATCGATGCGCTGCACTTTTTGCGTCAGCGTGTTGTAGACCAGGTAGCGCCACTCTTCTTCGCGGTAGGGCAGTACTTTCAGCAGGATCAGGCTGCCTACACTGGCATATTCGATTTTGGCGTCGTCCAGCGATTGGGTTGCATCCTGCACGGCTTCGCGCCAAATGCCCAGACCGTCGTTGGTGTTGTCCTCGATCTTGATCGTCAGGTCGCCGCCAATGGTGTCGATGAAGATCGTATCCAGAATGGCGATGTGCGGGTAGCGTCCTTGTACGACGTCGTTGCGGCCGGTAGGCAGCCATTCGAAGTCGTAGGGTGCGGGCAGCGCAATGTCGCGCTCGCCGCGGTTGTCGATGTATTGGACCTCTTTGCCATCGGGCGAGACTGACCAGCGGAACACCCGCACGTCGGCCAGTCGCTCACCAATTTGAAAGGCCGCCAGCAGTTGGCCTTCCTTGATCACCAGCTGCAGCAAGCGAGCGCCTTTGTAGTAGGTGTAGAGCTCGCGGAAATCCTGCACAAAGCTTTGGTGGCCCAAGAAACTTTGGCGCACATCGACAGGTACGATGTCGTAGCTATCGGCAGCGGCTGCATTACCGCCATCGACTGCATCGGCTTTGGCCGCTTGCAAGCGGTAGACGGCAAACACATCCTCAATGCGGGTTTCTTGCTTGATGCCCAAAAACACGTTGTAGCCAAACACGGTCAGCTCACCAACCTGGACGATGTCGCGGCCTACGCAGTTGTTTTCGGTGCGCACGCGCACACGCCCCAGCAGGTCCATGTGGCTGGCACCAAACTCCTGCAGGCGCTGGCCATTCAAGTCAGCAGCAATGCCGCGCAAGGCCGCGCCTTGGTCCGACAGCCGCTTTTGCAACACTTCGTAGGCGCCGCCGGATGCGACTGCTTGGTTGATCGCGCTGTGTGCGCCTTGCTCGTTTTGCTCGCTGGTTGCCATGCTGCTGTCTCGTTGAATACCGTTGGATTGCACTTTATCGTATGTATGCGTCAAGTTTCGCTATGAATGCATTCGATATTGCACGCTTCGTAAAAAAACTTCGTCGTCACATTCGTTGCAGAAGAAATATTCTTCTTGATTATTGACTCTTATAAGGCCACGTCTGGCTCGGTCAATGGTCCAAAAACTGCTTTCGCCGCTGATTTTCTCAATTTTCCTTTGGCATAGCAGCGTGATGGTATTAATTCGTGGTCGTAATCTCTTTGGCCTCTTTGGCTGATGGTTGTTGCTGTTTGGAAGAAGTTTCTAATTTGTGCCTCTGAAAGAATGAATTCCTTGCAGTCTTGTGGCGTTTCGTCAGAGAAGCTGGCTTTTTCTTCGAATAGAGCGTCTTCTTTGCTCGTAATACTTTTGATGAGTGAATTAATAATCAAGCCTTTTTTGATTATTTTTTTCGTCGCTTTTAGTGCAACTAGATAGAAGTGGTGAGGTCATGATGAAGATGAGGAGCGGTTTCATATTTTTAATGCTTTGCTGGATTTTTTAATTGAGGATTTGATATCTCAAAAATTACCCGAGGCTTTGATTGCGTGAAACATGTTTGTGCTCTACATGGCATCACCGATGCCTTCTCTTTCGCCGATCGAGGGCACATTTCGAATTCTTTTCTGTGCTGATTAATCTAGAGGAATCTTTGTTCATGATCGGTTTTTTGAGGGTTCATCAATTTCGTAGTAGCTAATTATTGGTTGAATGAGTCAGAAGCAGCTAATGCGCAGTCAAGATCGCATGCCTCATAGAAAATTTCTTCTTCGCAGTCATTGCAGAAGAAATATGTTGATTCTTGGCTGTCGTATAATATTTGCCCTCGCCTAGCTCGGTCTATACGCCAACGACCATTTTCGTTTCCCATGGATTGCAGAGTGCCTGTTGCGTAGCAGCGTGATGGTAGATAAGAGTGAACGTAATCATTTCTCATGACAGTAATTGCTGTAGAGAAGAATTTTTTTACTTGTTCGTCAGTTATTTTAAATTCTTGGCATTGCTCAATCGTTTCATCTGAGCTGCTGGCTGTTTCGCTGAATAGTCCGTCTCTTAACGTTGTGATTGATTGGACTGCATTAGTTGCACCAGGAGGTATGCGAAGCGCAAAATTTTTGTTGCTGTTGCTGTTGCTGTTGCTGTTGCTGTTGCTGTTGCTGTTGCTGTTGCTGTTGCTGTTGCTGTTGCTGTTTGATGTGCATCCGGATGTAATTAAAACTACAACGAATGCATATATGATTTTTTTACCATACAGCTCCCTTTGCCTCGGTTTTGTTTTTATAGGATATTTCTGAGTGGCGAAATATTTCAGAAGGAGATATGTTAAGTTGCGCGCTTAGCTGATTAATCAACCATCTCAATGACACAGTTTGTTCGTTGGATAAACTTTCGAAAATTTTATCATCCTCAAGTGCTGTTAGTGGCAGCGCTTGCCCAACAATTTCAATGCCGATACTATCAATATTAGCTGGATAACGATCTGGGACTTTCTTTTGCATCTGCCTTTCGTGCGTTGCCGTTGTATTCCATGTTTTTTCTAATTTATTTTCTTAAGGAGTGCATCGTTTCTCAGCTATGCATCGCGATCTGAGCTTTCCAACATGCCATGTTGTTTGCGCAAGAGAAGCAGTTTGATAAATTGTCCCGTCTCGATCTATAAGGAAATGCGCGCCGTTCTTTCCAGCTGTATAGCCATTGAAGGCGGATTGAGCTGTTGGGCCATCTGTTTGATGAACGATGATTCCGGCAATGAGGGGCATTGGTCCTTTTTCAATTTTTATGTATCTTTTTTTTATGATTCTTGTGTGATCAATCATTCCTTCTGAATCAATTTCAAGCATTTTCATTCCTTGGTTGGTTTCAATGAATTGAATTAAGCCATCTTGTATTAGTATTTTTTATTTCTGGCCTCGAAGCGACACAGAGATCATTTCGAGGCCATGGTTCGTTCAGTTTCGGCGAACTGAATCTTTATAGTTTTCCATCAGACTGAGATCCTGGCGCAGTCTTCTGATCCAACAACTGCAGCAAGTCCTCCGCCTTGCCACCGCCGGTAAAGCGTTTGAGCAAATCGTCAATGATCGGGCTCTTGCCGGCTGCGCCTTCGATGAACTTGCCCACCGACAAGCCTTTGGCAAACTTGTCAAAGAACGCGCCCTCACCGCCGACGATGTCGATATTGGCTTTGGACAGGGCAGACGACAGCACTTCGGCTTGCTCGCGCGCAATGTCTTTGCTGGCATCGATGCTGGCAATGGAGCGTTCGAAGTTTTTCTCCAGTTGCATGCGGAATTCTTCGTGTGCACGGGCGTTGTCGTTGAGGCCGCCCAATGTGGTGAATTTCTCGGCCAAACCCTTGGCCTCGGCCATGAGTTTTTCCAGCAACACTGCGGCCTCGGCATTGCCGACTTCGCTGGTGACTTTGGCTTGGGCCAGGCCTTGCTCTTGGGTACCTTTGGCCACGGCAATGAGTTTTTCGGCCTCGACTTTGGCTTCGGCCAAGCCTTGTTTTTCAATCGCATCGGCCTTGGCATCGATGACGCGTGCTTCTGCCAGACCTTGTTCTTCCAGACCTTTGGCTTCGGCAATGAGTTTTTCAGCAGTGACTTTGGCTTGTGCCAAACCTTCGCGCTCCAGCGCGGCGGCGCTGACTTCGCGTACGCGGGCATCGGCCAAGCCAGGTGCGGCGCGTTCAGCCTGTATGCCTTCGGCCAAGCGTTTTTTGGCTTCGGCTTGCTGTGTGGCTGCTTCCAGCTCGGCTTGGGCCACGACGGTGATTTCGACGGCTTTGTGGCGTGAGGACGATTCGTCGGCTTCGGCCTTTTTCACTTGCTTGACCAAGGCCTCTTCGGCCTCAGCTTGGGCTTGCAATACGGTGACTTGCTTGAGGCGGTCGGCTTCAGAGACAACGCGCACTTCTTTGATGCGTTCTTCTTCCTGGGCGACGGTTTTCTCAACCGCTACGCGTTCGCGGATGACGTTGGCGATATTGGCTTTTTCAACTTCCAGCGCTTTTTCCTTTTCAATGCGCTGCAGCTCGACTTCGCGCTCGCGCGAGACTACCTCCAGGTCTTTGGCGCGGGTGACTTTTTCGACTTCAATCACCACGGCGCGCTGGCGGTTTTGCTGTGCGACTTCGACTTCACGCATGCGGTTTTCTTCACGAATATCGACTTGCTCTTGCGTGGCAATACGGGCATTTTCTGCTTTGAGTCGCTCTTCTTCTTGTACCTTTTTGGTTTCTGCTTCTTCGCGGGCCTGGATGGTGGCGATTTCACGCTTTTGGCGTGCTTGCGCATCGGCTTGTTGGCGCTCCAGTGCGAGCAGGGCTTCTTTGGTCTCGACGTTTTTCTTGGTGATGGCCATTTCCTCGTTGCGCTCGAGTTCGTTGGTCACGATGTTTTGTGCGGCCGTTAGTTCGGTGATTTTGCGAATGCCTTCGGCATCCAGAATATTGTTTGGATCCAGCGAGACTTTGGGCGTTTGCTCCAGGTAGTCAATCGCCACGTCTTCCAATGCGTAGCCGTTGAGGTCCTGGCCAATGATGGCGATGATGCGGTCGCGAAATTCAATCCGGTTTTCGAACAGGTCAACAAAGTCCAGTTGTTTACCAACGGTTTTCAATGCTTCAGAGAACTTGGCGTTGAACAGCTCATTCACTGCCCCTTTTTCTGAGGCGCGATCAACGCCAATGGCTTTGGCGACTTTGAGCACGTCGTCTGCGGTTTCGTTGACGCGCAGGTAAAACGCGACGGTGATGTCGGCGCGCATATTGTCGCGGCAGATCAGACCTTCTTTGCCACGGCGGTCAATTTCCAGCGTGATCAAAGAGATTTTCATGAATTCTTTTTTATGGATCACCGGCCAGACAATGCCGCCGGTAAACAGCACTTTGGGCTTGGCGCTCAAATCGTTTTTAATCAAGGCAGTGCCTTGCGGTACTTTGATGTAGAAGGCTTTGAGTGCGGCTAAAAAGCCGACCACCACAATCACGATGCCGACGAGTACGGCTGCGCCCAAAATGATCCATTCCATTGTTTTCTCCTGATGTTCCTATTGCGCTAATTGGGTTGAAATTGTTGATCGCTGTAGCCGCCGTGAGCATGGGCTGTTTCGGCTTTGGCTGTGGTTGCCTGGCTCCGCTGGAGAGGCTTTGGTGTGATGGGCGTGCGTTGCGCGTTGATGACCGCGCTAGATTATTGTGGATGGATTGTGTGGGAGTAAACCTGTTTCTTACAAGGCACTATTAACCATTTGTAAACTCGTCTTCACTGACAATGCGCCAAGCATTGTGTTCTGGCAGTTGCTCAATCACGACGACTTTGGTGCCGCGCGGCAAACTGCCGTTGCTGGTGCGCACTTGCAGCAGCAAGCCTGCGCCACCATCTTCGATGATGGCCTGACCTGCTTCAGGGGTTGCTGTGCCACTGCGGATCACGCCCGTGCGGCCGATGATGATGGTCGGTTCGCCCTCTGGTGGAATATGGCGCAGCATCGCGTGCACTGGGCGCAGCAGCACGATCGTGCACAGCAAGCCGCCAATCAGTGCTGCTGCAGTGATGGCACCGCCGATCAGAAACTGGATGGCAATCAAGCCAGCTTGGGGCATCAGCAAGCGGGTGCCAGCAAAGCTGATGACCCAGGCGCTCAGCACCAGCAAGGACACGATAATTGTCAGCGGCACACGGCCCAGACCGATTTTATTGAGTAAAGCTGCCAAGCCGCCGGCATCCACGGCATCACCGTCGCCCAGCAGCATTTGGTCCAGCACATCGGTATCGAGCAGACCCGTGATGGCGACCAGCCAATAGAGCATGACCAAAGCCAGCAGACCGGTGAAGATCACCGTGGGGAAGCTGAAAATGATGTGTAAAAAAATGGCCATTGTCACTCCCTTTATTTTGAACTGCGTGGTGCTTGGCCCATGCCTATTGCCCTCTCTTGCAATGCCACAGCTTCTATGGAGGCGTGTGCATTGGGCCTAATGAATGGGCCGCAGTATGCTCGCTGCGGGCTGTGCTTGCGGACTCGCAGCATGGACTGTGCAGCCATTGTTCTAGCTCCTGAGGTGCTTGAAGTGCTGTGTGTATCAGGGTTGCTGTTTTTTATGGGCCTTGAGCCGCGCCAGCACTGCTGAGGCACTGTGCGTGTCTGGCGTGATGCCGGCTGAGCGTAGTCGTGCATCCAGCGCATCTTCGGAGTTTTCCTTGGCCAGCTCTGCCGCAGCTTGCAGGCGGGCACCGTTTTCAGCTTGTTTTTGCTTGATGCGCTCGAGCGAGTCCAGGGCGGTTTGCACGCGGGACTCAGAGCCCGAGTAGCGCTCAGCCACGGTGGCTTGGGCACGCTGTACGTTCTCAGTCGCCTTGACGGTATCGGCTTGTTGCTTTAAACGCTTGATGTGCGAGTCGGCCTGGGCAATGGCTTGGCGCAATTGTGTGGCGCTGGAGGCGAATTGGTCTGCCTGGGCTTGCTCCTCATCGCGCGCGCGCTCCAATGAGGCAATCTTATTGGCAACTTCCAACGCCAGGTTTTCGTTATTGCCTTCGAGAGCTTTGATCGCGTAGCCTTCGTACTCTTGGATTGTGCTTACAGACTTTTCAAGCTTGCTGCGGGCGAGTTTTTCTTTGGCCATTATTTCAGCCAAAGCTTCTTTGCTTTTGCGCAAATCGGCATCAGCATCGCGGATTTCCTGGTCCAGAATGCGCAGGGCTTGGCTGTCCACAATCGCTTCACCGGCTTCATGGGCACCGCCGCGCAAGGCGGTGATGAGTTTGCTCCATACAGTCATAGTGTTCTCCTTCGTTGGTGCTTGATGGCCAGGCCATCAAAGAGGATGGATGTGGCTTGGGCTGCAGCCACTGTCAGTTCATGCGTGTTTAGGCGGCGGTGTTGTGTACGGCCGCTGCGAACGCTTCAGTCATCTGGATCACATTGTCTGAAAGCGTTTCGATTTCGTAGACCACATTGCCCAGGCTAGAGCTTGCGCTCAGAGCACCAAAGACGATGTAGGCCGCCTCGCCATTGGCAAACGATTCAATGCCCACGGTGGCCAAAGGAAAGACCTTCTGGGTGCGCAGCACTTGCTCGTTGAAGGCCGCATGGTCGCGGACGTAGCTGACTGGCCACAGGTAGGACTCGATCACAATTTGCCCGCCCGCAGCAGCCAAGAATAAGGGCAGATCGCCGTATTCGCGCATGGTGATCAACAAGCTCGCCTCGGATCCGTTGAGCAGCTCGAGTGTGGCCTGTCCACTACGGACCAGCTCGGTGCTTTGCAAGGCCTGGTACAAACTGTCGATAGTCCAAGGTGCGTTCATGTTCATAATGCCCTCCTGAATCAAAGGTTGCGCGCCACGCGGCTGGCGCATTTGCTTTTCAACCGCGAGCAGGTCGTCCGTGTATTCTGGAAGCACCCACAGCTCTTTCTTGATGAGTCCTTTGTCGCGTAGCCTTTGCCTGTGCAAACGTTGGTAATAGGCAGATGATTTTCTTTCCATGTGATGAATTTTATTTTTTTCACATGTGATGTCAATCATCTTCTGATATTACATGTTAAGTATTGTTAATTGAAGGTTTGACCTGGTTGCAGTCATCTGCGTGGCTAGTAATGGCACGGTGCGTCTTGCAGGCTTTAGGGCAAGCGCAGAATGCACGTTGTATTGAGAGAGCTGCCATTGCTCAAGCCAAGCAATGCCAATTGCAAGACGCAGACAATCTGCCTGTGAAACGTGCGGCGCGTGCCGTGCGGGTTCGTTCCATGGTCAGAGTCTTTGGATGAAATTGAAAAGGAGTAAAGCCATGCATGGTGAGTACAAGGTGCCTGGAGGCAAGCTGGTCGTTGTGGATTTGCAAGTGCAGGATGAGCGCATTTGCGATGTGCAGGTTGCAGGCGATTTTTTTCTTGAACCAGACGATGCGCTGGATGTGATTTGCAAGGCCCTTGAAGGCCAATCGGCCAAGGCAGATACGCCGCAACTGGCGCAGGCAATCCGTACGGCATTGCCAGCGGATGCCGTTTTATTTGGCTTCTCACCAGAGGCTGTGGCCATCGCTGTCAGACGCGCGCTGGGCGTGGCCAAAACCTGGCGCGATTACGAATGGCAAATTGTCCACGAGCCGGCTACTTCGCCTGCGATGCACGTGGCCTTGGACGAGGTGCTCAGCATGGAGGTCGCTGCTGGACGCAGACCGCCGACCTTGCGTTTTTGGGAGTGGAGTGCACCTGCCGTGATCCTGGGGGTGTTTCAATCGCTGCGCAATGAGGTTGATATGGAGCAAGCCAATCAACACGGCATCACCGTGGTGCGGCGCATTACGGGTGGCGGCGCGATGTTTGTCGAGCCACAAAGTGCGATCACCTATTCGATTTATGCCCCTACCGAGTTGGTCAGTGAATTGAGCATTGCTGACTCGTATGCATTTCTGGATGACTGGGTACTGCAAGGTTTGAAATCACTAGGGATTGATGCGTTTTACAAGCCGCTCAATGACATCACCAGCCCGCAAGGCAAAATTGGCGGTGCGGCACAAAAACGCTTTGCACATGGCGCTACCGTGCTGCACCACGTGACGATGTCATACGACATGGACGCTGAAAAAATGACGCAAGTGCTGCGCATTGGCCGAGAAAAGTTGAGCGACAAAGGCACAACCAGCGCAGCCAAACGTGTAGACCCTTTGCGCAGCCAGACCGGCCTGCCACGCCAGGAAGTGATTGAGCGCTTGCGCCAGACTTTTGTGCAAATGTATGGCGGCACACCGGGGGGCATCACCGCTGACGAATACGCCGCTGCTGAGGCGCTGGCTGAGAGCAAGTTTAGATCCGAAGAGTGGCTGACTAAGCTGCCTTGAGCGGCGTTGCAGCCATGGGCAATGCAGGTGTTGCCCCGTGGCTTGTTTTTTGAATGCTTTGTCTGGTGGTTTTTTGGATTAATATGGCGCACGCTTGGATGCAGTGGTTGTATTTATTTGGCAACAGGTGCAGTCGGGATCCTTGGAGAAAACCCTTATTTCGATTTGTCCAATTTTTGTTGAGCAGGTTAAATGGATTTGGTTATAGTTGCTTCAGAGGGTTAACACTTAGATAGTAACCCTGATAAGCCTGTTGTACGAGATGCGCGCCACGGCTTGACTGCCACGGCATCTCTTGTGAGAACCACTATGATCCAAGCCCTGATCGACTTTATCCAAGAAGCCCGCGAAGCACACTTGCCTGTCGCGAACCAATAATTCTTTTTCTATTTGCGGTGCGAGCCTAGATGTTTGCCCGCTCGTAGCGTCAAGCTCCATGGCTGTAAGGCTTTGGAGCTTTTCTTTTGACAAATTGCGGCATATGGGCACCTCTCGTAACCCAGCCTAAAGCTGCACGCTTCAAAGCCAAGCATGGGCTGAAGGAAAAAATGGCGTGTCAAATCGTCTCAAACAGGGTCTTTGGGCCCTTTATGGCTATGTTGCTGGCAATCACTTAATGACTTTGTCTTGTGCACTTGGGCACCTCTCGTAACCCAGCCTAAATCTGCACGACTCAAAGCCAAGCATGGGATGAAGTAAAAAAATGGCGCACTAATCGTCTCAAACAGGGCCTTTTGGCCCTGTTTTGCTATGCATTTGTGTATTGACCCACTAAAAAGCTGCACAGGTGTTATCGTGAAAGGAAATGACGATGGACA
>NZ_SSWX01000050.1 GCF_004803635.1 Lampropedia aestuarii
GGGGCTTGTCTGCAATGTGCACCACTGTCGCAGCAGTAATAGCTGCCGCGTCGTTTGTAATCGAAAAATTGTAGTCAAACGGTGTGTTCGCAGCAATCGCTGGAGCGCTCTTAACCACGGTCAAAAGGGGTGCACCATCAACCACCGGTTCATCTGGACCACCGCTAGTGCAGTTTTCTTCTGGCGTACATCCCGGGCCTGGCTCTGGCGGAGGGCCGCTGCCATCAGGGTTGTAAGACGCATGGTTTATTGGTGTAGTGCCGATTGTCGAGGCAGCGGCTGTAGCACTCCAAGTAATGGTTCTGCTCTGGCCTTGCGCAAGTGCAGGTGTCAACGTAATCGGGCATACGACGTATGCGTTGCCATCACCCACGAACGGAAAACTCGCAGTAGCACCACCTACGGTACAGCTGCCCACGGCAGCGCCCAAAGGCTCTGCGTTCAACGTAATGCCAACAGGCGGTTTGTCCGCGATGTTCACTACGTAGGCAGAACCAAAAGCAGTAGTCGCATTGGAAATCGCAAAGCTGTAATTAAACGCTGCGCTAGATGCAATGGCTGGCGCACTCTTGACCACAGTCAAGCTAGGCACCCCCTCCTGAACTGGGTTCGGTGGTGTAGTACTGGTGCAGTACGCATCAGAAATACAGCTCTCACCGGGCTCTGGCGGACTGGCCACGCCATCCGGGTTGTAGGACGCATAGTTCACTGGCAGCAAGCCGACAGTTGAAACCGCAGCTGTTGCACTCCAAGTGACAGTGGTGCTATCGCCTGCCTCCAAAGTCGGATTCATCACAATAGGACACTGAACAACCCTATTGCCATCGCCCACAAATGGGAAGCTAACCGCTACTCCGTTGGCAGTACAACTGCCTACCACTGCGCCTGAAGGCTCCGCATTGAGCGTAATCCCTACCGGCGGTTTGTCAGCCAAATACAACTCAAAGGCTGGACCACGGTCATTGCTCACTGCAAAGCTGTAGTTAAACGGAGCACCTACAGCAATCAACTCTGGTCCGCTTTTGACAATGGTCAATCGCGCTGCAGTCGAGAATGCCATTTCGACTTGTGGCACCGTATTTATCGCAGTGGATTGAACCAACGCTTTAGACGCATACTTCACAGCGGCCAAAAAGGCCGCTTCACTGGCATAAACCGTCGTACCGACCGTGCCCGCTGGGGCATCTGTGCCATTCTCATTGACCCCATAGCACAGACCATCGCTGTTGCTCGCGCCAGTAGGCACGTTATAGCAATACGATGTCACTGGGTTATTAACACCAATGCCTTGGTCAAGGGTACCTGCTGACCACGTCTGAAACATATCACCAGCAGGTTGCACTGCTCGCACGTAATACGTGGAGTTGGCAGGCACCAACCAGGTAAACTGGCCTTGGTTGTTAGTGGTCGATTGCCCCTTCAATTCCACACGGCCATCAGCCAAACGCTGATAGATCTCAACCGTCACACCAGCAAGACCCGGTGTCGTTTGAGGATCAATATCTGCAGTCCCATGGACATCGTTGTAGATCGTACCTGACACCGTCGTTGCAACCTGAGCGACCGCCATATCATAGGCAAATGTCACTGTATGTGGTCTAGCGGTACTGGCATTGTTAGGTGGAGCCGTATCAAACGAAGGCGTATAAGTCGTACGCCCTACGGGTGCCCCACGCCCAGTAAATACATCAATGCTGTATAAGCAATATTGCCAGTTGGCCAGCAATGCGCCATTCATAAAGCCCATGCCATAGATATCGTAGGCGGCAGCTCCATTCAAGGCGTTACAGCCTGTCATAGTGGCAGAACCATCAAGACGCATGACGGTGCTGAAAGTCCAACCACTGCCATCAGGGTTGAGCACCCCCCCAGTCTTACCAGGTTTAATTTTGTACAAATACCGGCCAGCTGGGTACGTCGCATTTCCTCCAGTGTAGCCAAACACATAGAGATTGCCGTCCGCATCAATAGCCGCATCACTAGAGACTTGCGTGACGTTGGCCGTACCATCCGTTGACGAGATATTTCCCGCTCGAATGGTTCGGCGTGCATCCAGCTGGACCTGGGTTTCTCCTGGATTGGCCACAAGACCAGGGTCATACACATAAAAACGGCTTCTGACATTACTGCCGAGTGCAGCAGATAACTGATTACCATACAGTAAGCCGGTGTTCTGATCAGAGGTCATCCCATCAATGCCCTCACCGCCAGTGGTATTGACCATACCGATGTATTGACCAGTCAGCGAGGAGCCACTTCTAACAGCATAAATAGACCGATATCCGACCCCGACTGTGAACATATACAGATCGTCAGACACCTCCCCATTGCCCAAAGGCATTGGCCCGAGAGAGGAAGTGGATGTCACAGCATCCTGCGCACCACTTTTGAGCCAATAGTTCAACGTGGCTGCATTCGCTCCACGATTGATATCCGGAGAAACACCAGTTTGACCTCCTTCACCGTACAGCGTGTAACCATGCAGAAAATTAGAACCGGCATCGCTTACATAGATGCGGTTGATGTTCGGAGCGAAAGAGTAGTACACATGGTCTCTGTCAAACCTCACAGAGTCAATCATCGTTGGCGCAACATTTGGCTCTAAAGGCAGTGGTACTGAAGGATCTGGCGCAAGAATCCCAGTCGCCGTTGTATTGGGCCTAAGTAGCCAAAACTGCGTCTCCGTCTGCGAATGCGCATTGAATGCGCTCAAAAGCGCACTAGCACCTATACCAACTGATGCCAGGCGCCTCCAATACCGTGAAAGACCGGCCTTTGGAGGCGGATCTGCCTTCTTAGAAGATAACTCGCTGTATTGCATTTTCAACTCCCTAAAAAATAGAAGCACGGTGAGCGAACAACAAAAAATAGGAGCCATCAACTTGCCAGCTGACGATCCAGAACAATGGCTAAAGTTGCACAGCGCGAAAGGCCCACAGACACGCTATTTGCTGCATTCATGGCTCCTCGCACTTTCCCAAGAGCCTCTGCACCAAGGCTTTGAATCATTGCAAAAACTACACTCAGATTAACAAATTTCACTGTCTGACACATAAACAATACCATTTCGTCCATAAAAAAACAATCAAACACGTCTTTGCTACAAAAATGGACCATCACACGCAGGCAAACTCTTGTATTGACCCACTAAAAGCTGCACAGGTGTTATCGTGAAAGGAA
>NZ_SSWX01000051.1 GCF_004803635.1 Lampropedia aestuarii
ACCTGTGCAGAAAAGGCTGGGTCAATACATCATGTTGAGGGCTTATTGAATCAAGTGTTGTCTAATAAAATGTGGTTTGCCGCCCTGTTGGTGTTCTGGGTGATTTCGTTGCAAAATTTTTATTGATATGGATATTTTTTAACTTATATTTAATAGATATGGTAAAAATTGTTGACTATAGGGAAATTATTGAGAGTCAATTGAATTCTCCGAATTCGGAAAATCAACTGTTGGGATTGTTTGTTGGTGAAAATAATCGAAGTTATTATTTGAGGGTATTTGATGAAATTGAGCAATTTGGAGGTTATTCTTTTAATTTGTGGGCGGCGTTATTGACTTCATTTTGGCTTTTGTATAGAAAGATGTATTTGTATTTTGTTGGGTATGTTTTGGTTAATTATGTTATTGGTTTTATATATAAGAGTTTTGTTGGTTTGATTTTTCCGGGAACTTGCTCGGGTGCTTATTGTGGTTACTCGATGTCAGGATTCTTTTATACTGTTATTGCTTCATTGGTTTGTGGTATGTTTGCAAATGCTTTGTATTTGCGAAGAGCAAAGGCGGTTATTGCTGATTCGGTGGATAAGGAAAATCCGTATGCATATATCAAAAGTAAAGGAGGCACCTCATATCGAGGCATTCTTTGGATATTTGTTTTTTCTGTGGTAATTGGGTTTTTTGTTGCAGTTATTTAGCTGCTATATGGTTTTTTGTGTGGCGAGAAATTGAATTTTTATATTGATTAAATTCTGAAGGAAATGGTGGTGATTTTGTCTTAATAAAAATCTCAAAATATTTTTGTGCAAATTGAGGTTGGCGATGTGAATGTTTCTGGAAGCCTCTTTAAATCCCCAATTCTAAAAATCTAGAAAATTGCATCAATGACATCACTTGGTTGCGAGTGACAAATTCGAGTTTGTAGGGGGATTGGCGACTTCCAAAAGATCGTTCAGTGGGAACAGGGGCTGAATGCCGAGTTCTAGAACCATCGCTTCTTGCAACTCAGTTAGCGTTGTGTGCAAGGTGCGTGGGGGCAGTGTGAGAGGCCATTGCGGCTCTCACGCCGCTTCCATTGACGCATTGCCGGGCTGGTGTTGTATCGCCTGGCACGCTGTTTGAGCGCTGCCGAGCAAGCTTTGATCTCTGCCCTCATTCTTGGTGTGGTGCATGCTTGGACGTGCACTTGAACCATGCGGTTGACTCCGTATGTACGATGCAATGACGCTGCGCACCACATTCCTAGCTTCGATCATCAGTGCCCAGTTTCTGCGAAGGAGATGATCACAGGGGGCCGAACACATGAATACGCAACAGCGACCTGAACCTTCCTGCATCTGTTGAGCAAGTTGCCTGTGCAAGCCTTCGGTGTGCGCCTTCAAGCCGAGCCCGCGTTGAGCGTACAGAGTTTTTGATGGCCAATACATACTGCTGCCATCGCCCTGCGACACAATAGACGGCATGAACCTCCTTCCCGTGGCGATTTACTCACTCTCAGCTGTCTTGATTTTCTTGACAATTCTGCCCAGTTCCAAAGCCAGGGTCTGGTGGGTCCGTATCTGGGACTTTCCTCGCACACAATTGGCGGTATTGCTGGCGCTGGTGGCGCTGGCTCAGTGGCATTGGTTGGAAGGCTCTGGCACAAGCAGTCAAGTGTTGCTGCTCGCCACGCTGGCCAGTTTGTTATACCAGCTGTGGTGGATTCTTCCCTACACCCGCTTATGGCGCAAAGAGGTGCGCTGGGCCGACGCCCATGAGCATGGGCCGCGCTTAAAACTGATCAGCGTCAATGTGCTCACGCCCAACCGCAACGCCCCGGCTTTGCTGGCACTGGTCAAGACCCATTGCCCGGATATTCTGGTGACCTTGGAGACGGATGCGTGGTGGCAGGAGCAGTTGGCACCGCTGGAGGCCAGCTATGCTTACCGCATGGCTTGTCCACTGGACAATCTCTATGGCATGCATGTGTATTCCAAGCTGCCTTTGAGTGAGCAGGAAACGCGCTTTCTAGTTGAGGACGATGTGCCATCGATGCATGCCAGCTTGCAATTGGCCCCCAAACTGCAGGTCAGGCTGCATTTCCTGCATCCTGCCCCGCCCAGCCCTACGGAGAATGAGGAGTCGACTGAGCGGGATGTCGAGCTGCTGATGTTGGCCAAAAGCCTGAAAGAAGAGCAGGGCCCGGTCGTAGTGGCCGGCGACCTCAATGATGTGGCCTGGTCACCAACGACGCGCATGTTTCGCAAAATCAGCGGCTTGCTCGATCCGCGCGTAGGCCGGGCCTTGGTCAATAGCTTCCATGCGCATTACTTTTTTGCGCGCTGGCCGCTGGACCATTTTTTCCATTCAGACCATTTTGAGCTGGTGCAGATTGAGCGCTTGCCCAGCATTGACTCAGACCATTTCCCGGTGATGATTGAGCTGCAATACCACCCCAACAACGTGGAGCAGCAAGAAGGTTTGCAGAGCAGTGCAGAAGACGGGCATGAGGCGCAAGAGCTATTGGATGAGCAAGGTGCGCGCACAGAAGATGTGCCTGAGCCAACGGCCAAAGAGCCGCATCGGGTGTGACGGCGGCTGGTGCCTGGCATGTGCAGGTCTTGCGCGTGCCGCATTGATGCGTCAACGCAGCTTCAAGGGCTTGCGCGCTTCTTGCAGAGCTTGCCTAGGAACGGGCGTTCATGTATTTCCTTCGCTGGCCCGTGCCAGCTTTGTTTGCTGCCTGCCAATACTCAGGGGGAATTGGCACGTTCAAGTGGCCTTCCAGCAGGGAAACAGCGACAATAGCGCCTTATATCCGCGCTAACAACCATGTCCACGATTACCACCCCCACGAAAACCCCGAAAGTTGGCTTCGTCAGCTTAGGCTGCCC
>NZ_SSWX01000052.1 GCF_004803635.1 Lampropedia aestuarii
AGCTCCCGACTGTAGCAATCAATGACTAGGGTCAATGAGGCCCAGCCATCCTTGCCCGTCCATACTCTGCACAGATCAGTAGCCCAGCGCTCATCTGGAGCCTTGGCCACCGATGGCAAAGCTTGAATGCGAGGTCTAAAGCCCACAGCCCTCTTGCGTATCTGCCAGCCTTTAATTTGGAAGATGCGCTGCACGGTGTTTTTGTTCATGCGCAGCAGGTGTGCCACCGTACGGTAGCCAAACGAAGGGTTCTCTTCAATCATGGCTTTGACAGGCTCAACCAACTGCGCCTGAAGTGACCTTGCCCCCGAAAAATGGAGTTCTTAGCTTCGGTCAAAATATAGGCAAGGAGTTAAGAGATGAGCACAAGGCAAATCAGAGCGAAATACACGCTGGAGTTCAAGCAGGAGGCAGTGAGGCAGGCACGCACAAGTGGTGTCACAGCAGCCGCTAAAGAATTGAACATTCCCAAAGGGTCGTTGACCAATTGGGTGCGTCTGGACTGCAAAGATGAGCTGAAGGGCAGTCTGCAGCAATCCAAGGCGAGCACGTCAACGGTCACGGCGGAGCAGATGGAAATAACGCGCTTGAGAGCCGAGAACGCACGCCTTCGTATGGAGTGCGACATCGCAAAAAAAGCGGCGGCGTACTTCGCGCAGGACACGCTGCGAAGTACGCCTGGATTGATCAAATGAAGAAGTGTTGGGCCGTGAAAGTGAGCTGCAAAGTGCTGCAAGTGAGCATCAGCGGCTACTTTCGTTGGCTTGGCCAATCCAAATCTCAATGCGGTGCTAACACGCGGCTGACTGACGCCTTGATCGTCGCACACATGCGCGCCATTGACCTAGAAGTCAAAGGGGAGTACGGCTGGCCGCGCATGCAAAAGGAGCTGCAGAGCAGAGGTTTTCGCGTTGGTAAAGAGCGCGTGCGAAAACTCATGCAGGAACACGGCATCAGGGCCAAAACCACGCGTAAATTCGTGGTCACAACAGACAGCCGGCATAAGTTGCCGGTGGCAGCTGACTTAGTGCAAAGACGTTTCACGCAAGTTGAGCCGAATCGGGTCTGGACAACGGATATCACCTATATCCACACTGCAGAAGGTTGGCTATATCTGGCCGTCATGCTGGACTTGCATAGCAGGCAAATCGTGGGCTGGAGTCTGGCAGCACACCTGGAGGCAAGCCTGGTCAAAAACGCACTGGAGATGGCTTGGTGGCGACGCAGGCCAAAGCCGGGATTGATCGTGCACAGCGACCGAGGCAGCCAATACTGCAGCCATGAGTTCCAGAAGGCTCTCAAGGATAAAAAGGCGTTGTCATCAATGAGTCGAAAAGGAAATTGTTGGGATAATTCACCAACAGAAAGTCTTTGGGGCCGATTGAAAATGGGCAGCGTGCACGGTCAAAAATTTACGACTAGAGAGCAAGCCAAGCACGCAATCTTGGACTGGATCAAGTTCTACAATCATCGACGTTTACATTCCTCGCTGGGCTATCTCAGCCCTATCGAGTATGAGCGTCGCTGGCATGCTGCACAGCGTCAACAGGCTGCATAAATTCATTGTTAAGAACTCCACTTAACAGGGGCAAGGTCAAGTAATCAATGACTAGGGCCAATGAGGCCCAGCCANAGGGCAAGGTCACTCCCGCACCGCAAAATTTTGCGGCCCGCCACACATGCTGCTCAAATTCTGGAACGCTTTAAATAGGGTCTTTTCTCTCAGGACTGTAGGGCGTGACTGCAAAAGCCGCTTTAATCGCCTCACCCAATAGTTGATCTATATTTGCTTCCGAGTACTTAATTTCTATAGCTTCCTCTTCTATAGGACAGTTCCAGTTATTTTTATCTCTCCCATCCAGAGGCCTCACTTTGATCATCCCCGCCTCAATGATTTGAATAACCTGCACCACGCGTACATTTTTTATTAAGCTTCCCATACCACGAGCGCAAAACCATGAAGCGATGATTTTATTTCGCTCAGGGATATCAACCACTTCATAAGGATGAACTTGAACATCAAAGTCATCAAGCGCTTTGAGAGTTGCCTTGCCTAATTGACCAGCCTCTGTATCGGTAGGTGTTTTAGTACTGACGCATGTATATTCTCCAGGCATTTGATTAGAACCAATTTTTGGATGCAGTACCTTTCCTTGTTGGCACATCTGCATGATGTAGTAGTTATTCTTATACTCCCAAATCTCACTATCGAGCGTAACATATTTAGTTTGCTTGCTTCTTCGCATATGAGCTTCCTTAAATCTTATCAATATCTCTAGGTCTAATAATCTTATGCGGCGTTGAAGAAATAGGGGTGGATATTTTATCTTTACCGCTCCCTTGCTTAATAATTCCGCCATTTCTATCAATCAATGGATACCCTTTTTTCTGGTTCTTAGTGAGCGGCGCATTTGGAGAACCTTTAGACTCAATGATAAAATCTGGACTTTTCGCTGAGCCAACAGTATTGTCAGCACGCACTCGATAATTAACGGGATTGCCATTATTATCCAATGGGCGAATATAGACCTCAGTTTGTACGTTTTGAGGGCCATATTTACTCTGCGCTTTCTGCGTCACTAGGTCGGCGTGTTTTTTGCCTGAAGCGGCATTCGTCCTGACACCACCCCATGGATCAATCCAAGAAAGCGGATTCGGCGCAT
>NZ_SSWX01000053.1 GCF_004803635.1 Lampropedia aestuarii
CAGGGGGCCGGACTGCTGGCGGTGGTGGCACGGCAGCAGCCACAGTCACAGCTGGCCGGGTCTCAGCAGGTTTTGCTGCGCTAGGGGCAGTGGTGGCGGTTGCCGTCGCGTTGCCTGTGCTCGCTGGTGCGGCTGGTTTGGCTGCCTCTGCTTGCGCACGCTGGCTTTGCGCACGTGCTTCCTGCGCGCGTTGTGCTGCCAGGCTGGTGGCCTCTGGCGCAGGTTTGGCAGCGGCCACAGGCTCGCGCCCGGCATTGGCTGTCTGGGCTGTCAGGGGCTTGCTAGGCGCCGCCGGGCTGGTCGATGGCGCTGGCGTGGCGGGGTTGCTCGCCGCGCCAGCAGTGGCGGCAGAGCTCACTGCTGCCGAAGGCGTGGCATTGGTATCGACCACCTCTTCGCCATCAGACAAACCGTGGCCATTCATCGCCACCTGGGTTGGCACATTCAGGCTGGGTGCGGTGTCATCACGCCCTGCCACACTGACTTTGGCATTGACTGGCAAAGGCCGTGGCTCGGTGTCAAAGAGCAGAGGAAAAACCACGATCGCCGTCAGCACCAGCAAGCAAGCGCCGATGAGCCTGTGTCTGGCTCTGCGGCGCATATCCTCGACAGAATCCAGCACACGCCGGGCTGGCCGGCTGCGCTTGGTTTTCTCTTCTGTGGCCTTCTCCGCCTTGCGAGATTCAAACAATGCCATAAATATCAAAAAGCCTTTTAGTCATCTAGCCAACCACTGGACTCAACGGTCTGACTCAGAAGAAGGGGATGTGTTGCCATCGCGCTTCCAATGCGGTGCATCCAACCTGGGAATCCCGTTGCTCAAAACACCACCGACTGTATAGAACGATCCAAAGACCACAATTCTATCAGCAGGGTCTGCCGCCCTCACAGCAGCTTCAAGTGCCAACTGCGGCGTAGCATGGGCAGATGCAGGCACTTCACGCGGGCGCTGCGCAACCATTTGTAAAGCTTGCCAGCGTTTGACCAGATCAGCCGCTTTCTCAGCCCTTGGCAGCGGCAAATCGGTGAAATACCAACGGTCGACCAGTGGCCCCATGCGCTGCATCACGGCAACCAAATCCTTGTCATGCATCGCGCCAAAAACAGCGTGGGTGACTGGGAAAAAACCCATGGCATCGAGGTTAACAGCCAACGCGGCCACAGAATGCGGGTTGTGGGCCACATCCAGCACCAAGTTCGGCTGGCCCGGCACGATTTGAAAGCGGCCTGGCACATCAACGATGGCAAAGCCTTCGCGCACAGCCTGCACGGTCACCGGCAAAATCTGGCGCAAAGCTTGGAATGCCGCCAACACGCCAGCGGCATTGATCAGCTGATTCGCACCGCGCAAGGCCGGGTATGCGAGGCCATGGAAGCGCTTGCCCCGGCCGGCCCAATTCCATTGCTGGCGGTCGCCCGAGTAATTGAAATCGCGCCCTGCCAACCACAGGTCAGCACCAATCGCCTCAGCATGGGCAATCACGGACTGAGGCGGCATCGGATCTGACACGACCACCGGTTTGCCAGCGCGCATGATGCCCGCTTTCTCTCGACCAATCGATTCACGATCCGGGCCCAAAAATTCGATGTGGTCGATGTCGATGCTGGTGATGATGGCGCAGTCGGCATCGACAATATTCGTCGCATCCAGGCGCCCACCCAAACCGACTTCCAAAATCGCCACATCCAGTTGGCTGTGGCTGAGCAAACGGGCAATGGCCAGCGTCGTGAATTCAAAATAGCTCAGCGACACCGGACCGCTGTCGCCACCGGCCGCAATACGGGCTTGTTCAACGGCCTCAAAATGCGGCACCAAGGCATCGGCCTGCACAATCTCGCCGCCGACACGGCAACGCTCTTCAAAATCCACCAGATGCGGTGAGGTGTAAACCCCTGCGCGGTAGCCGCTTTGCAGCGCAATGGCTTCGAGCATCGCGCAAGTCGAGCCTTTGCCATTGGTGCCAGCCACGGTGATGACTGGACAATCAAAATGCAGCTGCAAGGTCTGCGCCACTTTCGCTACCCGCTCCAGCCCCAACTCAATCGTCGTGGGATGGATGCGTTCACAGTAAGACAGCCATTGCGTTAAGGCAGATCCTGGGGCTGGCGCGGCAAAAGACAATTCGGACATAGTGGCAGACAAAATAGATTCAGCCGCTATTGTCCTCTAAGAACCTGTTTACGATCTTTTCGCAGTCGCG
>NZ_SSWX01000054.1 GCF_004803635.1 Lampropedia aestuarii
CGCTTTCTTGGATTGATCCTTGGGGGTGGGCGTGTAAAAGTAGTTTTAGCGGAAAGCGTGGTACTGCCAAAGCTAAACACGATTTAGAAAGAAATGGCTTTACAGTTTTAGGAGAAGAAGTCACTATGAAAGTTAATGGCTCTCGCATTCGAGCAGATATTGTTGCTAAAGATGCGCAAGGTAATATCCATGTGTTTGAGGTTAAACATGGATCAGGGGCGTTGACTAAAAATCAAACAAACGCTGGTGTTTACAATATGGGGAGTCCTTCGAATACGACTCAAGGGATTGGCGGCGGGACGATTAGACCATCTCAAGGAAGTAACGACCAATTCACAATGGCAACTGGCAATCCCTCTAAGACCGTTAACATCGGAGGACGTGGGTCAGTACATGACGCAACGTTCCATGTTCTTAAATATTGATGTGATTATGACAAAAGAAGCAAAAAAGAATTTTGATGAAGCACTTGCGGGAATTCTTAAAAATGGAATTCGTGCTACACAGCAAATCAAGGCGAATAAGAAATCCTTGAAATTAAAATCTAATGAATATCAAGAAACTTTTGGTGAAATAAGTTTTGATTATTTGTCATCGCAAAAGTCATACTATTTTTCAATTGCATGTGTTTCTGGTGAGTTTTCTGATTTTTTGTCTAAAATCGCTCCACCATATCAATCTAATCGACCTCCTGACTTGGGGCACGATTTTTCAATGAATACATTGATGGAGGATCGAGGTGTATTTTCGAGATCCAATGGAAAAATTAATCTACTGGATGTAACTAATTTGAATGAGATGATGCTGCATATTGAGAGCTGTCTTAATGATTATTATATTCCAAAGGTGGAGAATTTCCTCACTTTTTCATCTTCTTTGATAGAGGATGTTGCTAAAAATCCGGATTTTTACAGCTATCCAATACCTTTAATAGTATTTGTAATGAAAAAAAATTCTATTAAATTTAAGGAATTGCAAACTCCTATGAATAAAAAATTATTTAAGAATTCATTATTCGATAAATCGTTGCTTGAATCCCAGTTTTAGGGATACTTTGCAAAAACCTCGTTGCTGGAATGAGTGCAGTATCAGGATTAGCTGCGAGGCGTCTTTTTCGTCCATAGCCGTTGCTATGGACGAAAAAGACAACGAAACAGATCGCCTGAGATCGTGCTCAGATCACAACAGAGCGTTTTGCAGAGCATCCCTAGAACAGCTGCGGCTAGCGTAACATCAAGCAAGACATGTTTGGCACAACAGTCTTGATCTGGAAAGGCATGCGCCTGATCGAAGAGCGCCGGGGCAGCCAAATCACCAGCTACGTCCCACTGGCCCGCCTGGACGCCAGCGGTGATGCGACCGAGCAAGGTGGCCTGGGCACCCAGGCAGATCCCGCTGAAGTAGCACCATCCGCACAGCAACTGGAGAATGAAGCAAGGATTGCCGAGGCACTCAAAGGCTTAGAACCCACACCGCACAGTGGGGCAGGCATTGCAGCCAATG
>NZ_SSWX01000055.1 GCF_004803635.1 Lampropedia aestuarii
GTTTGCCGATGCGTTTTTCAATCAGGTTGCCATTGGTGTCGTAGCGGTAGCGCTTGTCTTCAAAAACTTCAATGCGGTTGTGGTGTACCAGCCCGCCGTTGGCTTAAACGGAGGTTCAAAATTTAGTCGACTGCCGTGAGAAAAACTTCTACACAAGAGACTGGCAAAATTTGATTGAGAGAGTTTTGTAAATCACTCAAAAAACTACTCTTTAATGAAAAATCATCTTCATATATATCGCGATCATATTTTACAAGAAATAGTTTGCACCAAATATTTAAAGCTTCACAAAAATTTTCCAGGGATGGTGCAAGTAATGCTAGATTCCAATTTCCGGATCCGTGGAATGAGAAAAAAATTTTTGATTTTAAAGAGGATTTGTCTAAAATAATTGGGTTTGATATTATATCTCCAATTACAATCCAGTCTTTGTTCCAGTTTTTATTTTTTTGATTTTCTATGAAATATGTTTTTTGTTTTTCTTGAAAATCTTTTGCGGAATAAATTCTTAGTAATTCTGCTGTCCATGGAATTTCAATGGTGTTGCTTCCTACTTGGGAAAGCCATTGAATAAGAGGCTCGGGTGCATCAATTATGTCGATAAGGCTTCTTGCTGTATCTTGTGAGATTGTTTCTTGTTTTATAGAAAGGATTTCTTTTATTTTTTCTAGCATGCTAACACTCCTGTGATTTTTTCCATTGCTTAATCATTTCTTCTCGATCAATTAAGCGGCCGTTGGATTGATTTGACCAAGCCCCCCGATGTCCCTGATTGCTATTTAAATGATCGCCGCCATTGGGATTGTTGCTTAAGAAAATAATGTTTCTCGGATCTCCTGCCCAGGCGGGGTATTTTGAGACATTATTTATGTGGTGTCCAGTAAATCCGGCGCCACTCATTGTTGAGCTAAGTTCTGTGTTTTTTGTGGATAAGATTAGGTTTATTTGATCTGTACTCCAGTCAATAGTGCCAAATCCAGTTGTCTCAATTAATTTTTTTTCCATGGCCCATGCTCTATTTATGCCTGTTGATCGCCCCCCAGAAAGAGGAGTCGCTTTATCTAGCTTGTATCGGACCAAATTTGGTTTGCATTTTAAACCAAGGGGGTCAATTAAGTTGATGGTATTGGCGCATATTGGTACAGGTTATCACCGCCATACAAGCCAATCGGATCCTGACTCACAAACCGCC
>NZ_SSWX01000056.1 GCF_004803635.1 Lampropedia aestuarii
CCTGGATGTGGCGTTGCTGGCTGAGCATGCGTTGCATGAAGGCTTCTTTGGCTTGGCGTGGGTTCCAGTCTTCGTCGTCTGTGGCGTCGTTGGCTGCTTTGTGCGTGGCGGTTGACGGGGCCGTTGTGTCCTCTGGGGCTTGTCCATCCACCAACTGCGCCAGTGGCGCAAAGCTGACAGCTTTTCTTTGTCAAAAAAATATTAAAAATTATCTTTCATTATTAATATTTGCCAAACCCTATTGTCGGGGTCTTCGATTTCAATGCCAAATTGATTTGGATACTCAATAATTTCTTTATTGAGATCAATTTCATTAATCTTATTTATCATGGAGTCAATTTCTTCTGTATTAATTCCATTTATTGTCACGCTAATGTGTATGACTTTTTCTTTTGAAAAAAAACAATCATTATGATTGAAAAAGAAAATTTCAAAATTATCGATTAAATTATTCGTATACCTTTTTTCTTCTGATTCATGAAAACCTAGGGCGTCAAGGATTCTTATTTTTTTTTTTCAATGCCTCTTAATCCGATTCCTATGGAAATTATCATTTCTTTTTTAATCACAATCTATATCCTTCCATGGTTTCATTATTGTTTTGCAGCCACAACGCTGCCGAATTGATGCTATGGATTCTCGATTGGATTTTGGCCCAACCTCTTTAATTATTGAGGGGTTTTTTATTCCCAGCTCAGATAATACTTGCAGCTCTGCCTTGTAAAATGGACTGTTGCTGCCAGTAGCTCCAATTGAAATAAATCCATAGCCGTCGGAAGCTCTATCTCGTATCCATTGCTTATTGAAATTGATTGCTCGGCACATCTCTTTTTTCCATTCAGGAGTTCCGAATCGTTTTCCACTTAAATTAGGGAGATCTGATGGCCAATCATTGGCAATTGTTCTAAATCCTGTTATGCGGCCAACTTCATTAATTGCTTTTTGCCCCTCGCCCAGAACGATAACGCCACCTCCTGGAAGACTAGATAAACCAAGTGGGTCAATCCAAGCTACCGGATTTGATGAGTATTGATAAAGATGAAGACCACCGGCTAAGCCAATCGGATCCTGACTCACAAACCGCCCACAGTCAGGATCATAGTACCTAAAGCGGTTGTAGTGCAGCCCAGTCTCTGCATCGTAATACTGGCCTTGGAAGCGCAGGTTCTGGCTCAG
>NZ_SSWX01000057.1 GCF_004803635.1 Lampropedia aestuarii
CCAAAGGCATCGGTTTTGGCGATGCGCCGCCTAAAGGCGTCGTATTGGTAGTCAAAGTGCTAGATATTACAAACGTAAACTCTAAAATTAAAAATTTATAAATTAACTCAATGACTGCAAAAATTCATCCAGTGATTGGGCAATTTTTTTTATATTTTTTCTATATGGCTGCTTTTCTTTATCAGCCTCAAGCTCATGATCCCAAAAGAATAAGTTTCCATATTCGCTATCCGAGCTAGATATAAGTATATAGTTTCCGCCAACATCTTCAGCTATAGGAAGCATTTCCGTTGGAGCTCTTCCCTTAAATCCCTCAATATTTGCTTCAAGTGAGGCTTGATGATACAGGCAATCTGTCGAGAAGAAAAAACGAATTGTTGATTTTTCTTTTTTGTTTATAATAAAGTTTTTCAGGGATGGAATTCCGCCATTGTTTTTAATTAAAAACAATTTGTAATCGTCTGGTAAAATTATTTTTTGTTTTTGTTCAATTTCATTTATCGAAGATGGACTTGCTGTTCTTGGTGTTTCTTGTGCTAAAAGAAGTTCTTTTTTTGTTCTTTTATCATACTTTACGCCTCGTTGTATAAGCTTATTGAGCTCATCGATGCTATAGCCTGGATTTTTGAAGGTTAATTCCATATTTACTCACCTTTGCATTTTGAAACTGCAATTCCTCCAGAGTGCTTAATGGCACCATGCACATCGCTTGGAATCAATTGCATATAACCAGCATCTTGATTATGATGCCAAGTGTAGCCTTCCGGAGTACTCGCAAATCCTGCAGTTTTGTTGGCTCTTGCAAAATCAACATCTCTCGATGAGCCGAGTGCGATTCTTACATTTGATATTGAGTATCTTGAGAAGTCAGGAAATCCAAACATATTAAACGGTACTCCATTTGGGTATCTGTTTGAAAGTCCGGGGTACTTTGCTTTAATTGAGTCGGCAACTTCATCTAAAGGAAATGTTTTTCCTGCCCAGGCGCAATTAATAGGCATTCGTCCATTTATTGGAACTGGGTGGGCTCCTGAGTGTTGGCTATATGAACCTCCTTTCTTGGGCTTTAATCCACGAGGGTCAATCCATCCAGTAGGACTTGGCGCGTAAAAATATACATTTTCGAAGCCCTCTATACCAATCGGATCCTGACTCACAAACCGCCCAC
>NZ_SSWX01000058.1 GCF_004803635.1 Lampropedia aestuarii
ATTGGTCACGTTGACCACGGTAAAACCACTCTGACAGCCGCTATCGCAACGGTGCTGTCGAAAAAATTCGGTGGTGAAGCCAAGGCTTACGACCAAATCGACGCGGCTCCAGAAGAAAAAGCACGCGGTATTACTATCAATACCTCGCACGTTGAGTACGAAACAGAAGGCCGCCACTACGCACACGTTGACTGCCCAGGCCACGCTGACTATGTGAAAAACATGATCACTGGTGCTGCTCAGATGGACGGCGCTATTTTGGTGTGTTCCGCTGCTGACGGCCCAATGCCACAAACACGTGAGCACATCTTGCTGTCACGTCAGGTGGGCGTTCCTTACATCATCGTGTTCCTGAACAAGGCCGACATGGTTGATGACGAAGAATTGCTGGAATTGGTCGAAATGGAAGTGCGCGAGCTGCTGTCCAAATACGACTTCCCTGGTGATGACACTCCAATCATCCGCGGTTCAGCCAAGCTGGCCCTGGAAGGCGACCAATCGCCTATCGGTGAAGCCGCCATCATCAAACTGGCTGAAGCTCTGGACAGCTACATCCCTACACCAGAGCGTGCAGTGGACGGCGCATTCCTGATGCCAGTGGAAGACGTGTTCTCCATCTCTGGCCGCGGTACTGTGGTGACTGGCCGTATCGAGCGCGGTATCATCAAAGTTGGTGAAGAGATCGAAATCGTTGGTATCCGCGACGTACAAAAAACGACCGTTACTGGCGTTGAAATGTTCCGCAAATTGCTGGACCAAGGTCAAGCTGGTGACAACGTTGGTCTGTTGCTGCGCGGTACAAAACGTGAAGACGTGGAACGTGGCCAAGTGTTGTCCAAGCCAGGTTCGATCAAGCCACACACCGAGTTCACTGCTGAAGTGTACGTGTTGTCCAAAGACGAAGGTGGCCGTCACACGCCTTTCTTCGCTAACTACCGTCCACAGTTCTACTTCCGTACGACTGACGTGACTGGCTCTATCGCTTTGCCAGAAGGTAAAGAAATGGTGATGCCAGGCGACAACGTGCAAATCACTGTGAAGCTGATTGCTCCTATCGCGATGGAAGAAGGTCTGCGTTTCGCTATCCGCGAAGGTGGCCGTACCGTCGGCGCTGGCGTGGTTGCCAAGATCATTGC
>NZ_SSWX01000059.1 GCF_004803635.1 Lampropedia aestuarii
TTGAGTTGGCGCTCCACTTCTTGCAGCACCGTGTTTTTTGCCGCTGTACGTCCAGCGGCTTAATATTTCAGCATATGATGTGCAAGCGGCGATCAATTAATAGAATACTCTCATTCTTTCATCTGAGAAATTAAAAAATACTTCCCGCGGAGATCGTTTTTAAAAATCTATCAAGCAAGACCCCATCAGTTGATATTAGAGAAACACCCATCTTCTCATAAAGGTAGATAGTTCCAGCTGCATAAACGATGCAAGGATATGCATCATCTCCAATCTCACAAATTTGATCAAAAGAAGGAAACTTTTCTGATGGAATTTTTCCGATAGAAATTGAATATAAACCGTCATCAAAAGGAATTGTGCATGCAAATGCAACTATTTCATCGCCAGGTCTTCTTATTGAGCATTCATTAGGCACTTTAAATTTATTTTTACCTAAAACAAATGATGTACCATTTTTAATCTGATAGTATTTTTGCTCAATAAAAAATGGATATTTTTTATAATAGAAGCCAAAAAAAACCAAACTAATACCAATGAAAATTAAAAAAAGATGGAGTTTCTTTCTTGTCATTTTTTTTTTCCTTTTAAACTATCTATTACTGCTTCAGCACCAATGCCAACCCAGTCGCCTTTACTTGTTGGAATCGCACCTGTTACGGAGGTGCCGGGAACTGTTGTGCCAAGCTTGAATGCTGCCTCAGAAATATCATTTATACCATCCTTTTTTAAATCTCTCACTTTCTGTTCAGCATTCATTAGCTCTTCTGCTGACAAGTTGCAAGTATTCGGGGTCATGACACAATTAAAAAGCTCCATCTCAATATCATTCCCTCTCTCAATTTTATTTCTACCTTGTAGCCCTTTATTGGCTCCATCCTCTATTCCAGCGGCAGTCTCGCCAATGCCGATAAAACTCAATAAGCCAGCTAAGAAGGCCCACAATCCAAAAGGATCGCTCCACTGGTTAGGATTATCTGGATAGGTAAATAAATTAAGCTTGCCACCGGCTAAGCCAATCGGATCCTGATTAATATAAGCCCCCAACTGCGGGTCATAGTACCGATAGCGGTTGTAA
>NZ_SSWX01000006.1 GCF_004803635.1 Lampropedia aestuarii
GGGTCACTGACATCACGTATATCTCAACACACGAAGGTTGGCTGTATTTGGCTGTGGTGATTGATTTGTACTCTCGCCAAGTGGTGGGCTGGGCAATGGGCAGCCGCATCGATACGCAGCTTGCGCTCGATGCACTGCATATGGCTGTTTGGCGCAGAAGGCCTAGTGAAACAGTCATTGTTCATTCGGATCAAGGCTGTCAATTTACAAGCCATGAATGGCAGAGCTTTTTAGAGGACCACAACCTGTGCTGCAGTATGAGCAGACGCGGTAACTGCCATGACAACGCAGTGGCAGAAAGCTTCTTCCAATTGCTCAAACGCGAACGCATCCGTAAAAAAACCTATGCCACAAGGCAAGAAGCGCGCAGCGATGTCTTCAACTACATTGAAATGTTCTACAACCCGATTCGCAGGCATTCCTCTGCAGAAGGCCTATCTCCTGTAGAGTTCGAGAGACGCAATTCCATGAGGCTCAAAACTGTCTAGGAAATACTGGTCGATTCACCCGAGAGTCAGGTTGAGATCAATACCTGCTCGGTTTCTATTCAATGGCTTGCTAAACGCAACATCATCCGCCTTTCCATACTAGGCAATCGAAATATTGAGCCCGCCTTGAATCTCTTTTGCATCGCCCAAGCACGTCGCATGGGCAGCACTTTGCGAGCTGGTTATTTGTGTTGCGAGTTATCTCCACAATAGACAGACCAGTGCGTCATCAACGCTCTGCGTCTTTCCACCATGTCGGAACGTTGGTACGCACGCACTGTTTCATCCCCAATGACATGAGACAGAGCGACTTCTAGCATGTCGTGCTCATAGTGCCCCAGTTCTGCTCCCCAGGTGCGAAAGCTGGCCCGAAAGCCATGCATGGTGTAGTTCACTCCCATACGGCGCAACACCTGGGTGAATGTCATATCGCTTAATGGAGCTTTTTTCCTGCTGGGGAAAATTAGACCTGTCAGTTTTTTATCAAATTCGGGGCTCAATGCTTTGGCTTTTTGCAAGATTGCTAATGCCTGTTCTGACAAAGGAATACTATGGCTTCGGTTGGCTTTCATTCGCTCTTTAGGGATGATCCAAGCATTCGTGCGAAAGTCGATTTCCTCCCAGGTCGCTCCACGGGCTTCGCCTGAGCGACAGGCGGTCAAAACAATAAATTCAAAAGCCAGCTTAACTACCTGTGAGGCTGCTCCTTCTTGCACTTTGGTGACTAAGCTTGCTACTTCATGATGTGGGCATGATGCATGGTGAGTGACTTCGCGTTCAACGGTGTTTTTAGGCAGTGCAAGCTTCAATTGTTCCCATTGCTGTGAGTCTAAGCCCGTACAGTAGCCCATGGCTGCGGCGTGATTTATTACCGTACGTATCCGTTGAAGTACGCGAGAGGCCGTTTCAGCCTTTGTTTTCCAGATAGGCAGAAGAACTTCACGAATATGATCGCGGCTAATTTCTGAAACAGGCACCCTGCCTAACTTTGGGAAGGCATAGCTTGCCAATGTATTGATCCATTGAGCCCGATGTTTGACATTCTTCCATTGGGTCTGGTTCACTTCAAAGTACTCAGTTGCGCATTGTTCAAAGGTACGGGACTTGCGGTTTTTTTCTTCTTGCTCAATGCGTACTTGTGCTGCAGTCTCTTTGCGCATTTCAATCGGGTCGATTCCGTCACTGAGTGACTGCCGGAACTTGCGCGCTCTTTCTCGGGCTTCAGCCAAAGACCAATCAGAAATCGACCCTAAACCCATTTCACGGGTTTTCTTGTTGAGGGTGTAACGCAAAATCCACGTTTTACTACCACCCTTCGCAACTTGCAAATACAGCCCAGCGCCGTCATGGTACATGCCTGGCTCTTTGGTGTTTTTAACCGCGAGTGCGGTCAGACGATCACGGGCTTTGCTGATAGCTTGGGGCATGATGAAAAGCCTTCAGTATTTAATTGAATGATTATTTACCCACAATTTTACCATCAATTGTGGGTGCGCTTGCATGCGTTATTTTGATGCCTATTGATAGATTTTGATTGTTTTTAATTTTCATAAATATTTGATTAATAATGAATTAATTTGTTTTTGACAGATTTTGAATGAATTCAATGCGTCGATTTTGGCGGTCACCGCTTCCGCCAGAATCAATCTCGATTGATACCAATAAGCCCCGATCAGTCCCAACTGTCGGGGCTTTTTCTATGGGATTTCTCAATCACCATTGCTTCTAGTCTCATGCCATGTCCGTGCAGGCATCAGACGATCATGGCATCGTACATGGTACGAAAATGAAGCCGTACCATGGCCTTGACTGAGACAAGTGTTCAGGGCGCAAAAACCGCAGGTGACAAAACCATCTGCGGCGAGTTTTTGCTGATGGCGTAGCAAGGGGCGTGTGAGCGACTTTTAATACGACTGGCAGCTAAAGCTGTCGGCCAAGTTGACATCACCACTGCCTTTGTAGCGCGGCCAAGTGGGGTATTCGCACAGCGGTCGGGTGCGGCCAGGCACGCCAGCGGTGTCGCTGACCACCTGAGCGCCAGGGGCGCTGCCGGTAGTGACCCACTGGTCCAGCGCATGCAGCGAATCCCAGTTGGCATTGAATGCGGTACTGGCCGCATGGCCATAACCGGGCACTTCGTAATAACGCGCAAAGCGCTTGACGGCAGGTGCACCCATTGTCTGCTCCAGACGCTGCCAGTATTGCTCAGTTGCGCGGGTGCTGACGAGTACATCGGCCGTGCCGTGCGCCATGAGCAACTTGCCGCCCCGTTGGCTAAAAGCCGTGAGGTCGGTGCTATTGATGTCCTGCAGGCGGGTGAGTTCATTGATGCGCTCCGTCCATACGCCAGGATCTTGCGGGTTGAGTGAGAGCGCGTCGAAGCTGGCATCGCGGGTTACGAAGTAGCGCACCCACTGGTCCCAGAACACAGCCCAGTATGGGGCGGTGAGTGGGGCCGGACTGGCCGGTGGCGTGGTGTTCATCGCGAGCAGGTTGATGGTAGGCTGCAGTGGGCTGCTGCTTTCCTCACCCAACTCTGAGCCCCAGATGTTAAAGCCGGGGTACTGTGTTTCGCCACTGCCTAGTGGGGTGCTGAAGCGGATTGGGCTATTGTAGGTTTGCAGTGCCTCGATCATGGCATCCGACAGGCAGTGATCCTGGCTGGTGCCACCAGCGCAGCGCAGCGGCTGGCCATTGACGCTGGCTGTGGCTGGGTCAAACTGGCTGTTGCAAGCGGCCATGTTGCTGATCACTCCGTCCTGCACACCATCCAATGCATCGCAGGTCTCCAGAGCTGCCTGGCGTAGCAGCTTGCGCTGGCCCAGGCTCGGATATGCGTCTGGCTGGGCAAAGGCACGGCTAATGCGGCCAAACTGCAGATCCAGGCTGGCGGCATTCCAAGCTGGGTACCAGGCGATGACGCCGTCCCAGTCGGAGGGCCATTTCTGGGCCACGGCCAGTGCCTCGCGTCCCCCAGTAGAGCCACCGATGAAGTAGCGTCTGTCAGGCTTTTTGCCGTAGAAATGGGTGACCAGCACATCTGCTACGTCACTGACTTTCTTCAGTGCAGCCCCCGAGAAATTGGTGACCGCTTCGTCGTTCATGCCAAAGCTGCCATCGCGGCTGCCGGCCGCACCTGCCTGATGGCCAGAGTCGCTGCCAAACACCGCATAGCCCTGACTGAGCAGCGGGTAAGCGCCCTGACTGGCAGGCGCTGCTGGATAACTGTAAAGGCTGGGCACCACTCCGTTGTATCCGCCACCACCCACCATCACCACTTTGCCGTTCCACTCCTTGGGTAACAGCAGGCCCATCTTGATGGGGGGTGCGCCAGGGTCTACCGGAGCGATCGAGATATGGGCCAGCACGGATGTCGGAGGCTGCGTGCCAGTGGTGGCGCTTGGCGTTTCTGTCGAGGTCACTGTAGCGCCACTGGTGGGCAAACCAATTTGGCTGGCAGGCACCTGTTGGCGGGCCAACGCTTGGCTGGCATCGTCGAAATTGAAGCTGTGGTTATCGTCATCGCTGCCGCAAGCTGCGAGCGCGAATACTGCGCTGGTGATCGCCGTCAGTGGGATTAAACGCAGCCAAGGGGGAAGGCAGGCTGTTGTCATGGTGTCTCCTGGTTGTAATGGTGGGAACCGAAAGATATCAGTGCAATCCAGCTTGAATTATGGAAGTGAGTCAGCCAGTTAATCACAGGGTTTACGGTTAAGTAGTTCTACATAAGGTCGCGCTGCAATAGCCTATGTGTCCATGCCTTGGCCTCAACACGGTCTCGGGTGATCTGCTGCGTAAATGTTTCGCGCTATGGCTTGAAACAAACGCCTTGCTGCTAAGCTTGCTGCGTACACGTTCATATGGCGAGGGTTTTACAGAGATTCCTAAGAGCCTGTTTACGATTATTTCGCAGACCGCGTTGAAGATGATAAGCAAATACTAAGAACGTAAACACGTTCTAAGAAAGAGACAGCAAGCAATGACTATAAAAGACGCACCAATTCGCCGCTTGAATGTTGTGGGCTGCGGCCGCGTTGGCAAGACACTGGCCAGACTCTGGAGCCAAAGCGGCGCTTTGATGGTCCAGGATGTGCTCAATCCCAGCGCATCCAGCGCGGCCAACGCGGTCGAGTTCATTGGTGCCGGCAGGGCCGTGACCGATATGGCCGATCTCAGGCCTGCAGACACGTATTTGATCGCCGCTCCCGACGCGCTTTTACAGCCCATTGCCACTCAATTGGCCGAGCGTTGTGCGGCTGTGCCGCACGCCATTGCCTTGCATTGCAGTGGAGCGCTTGGCGCAGATGTGCTGGCACCGCTGCGCGCTTGTGGCTGGTCAGTGGCCAGCGCCCATCCGGTCATGAGCTTTGCTGATCCGGCATCGGCAGCCAAACAATTTCAGGGCACGCCATGTGGTGTGGAGGGCGATGCTGAGGCTGTGGCAGAGGCAACAAGAGCGCTTGTACACGTAGGTGCTGAATGCTTTGGCGTTGAGCCTGCGCACAAGCGCCTCTACCATGCGGCTGCTGTCTATTCGAGCAATTTCTTACCGGTGCTGCAGGCTGTCGCGATCGAGCTCTGGGAGCACAGCGGTGTGCCGCCTGAACTCACCAGGCACCTGATGGAGCGCTTGATGCGCAATGCAGTGGATAACATCAGCGCATTTGGCCCCGCTGCGGCTTTGACCGGGCCAGCAGCCCGTGGAGATAGTGCCGTTGTCGCCGCGCAAACCCAGGCGATTCAAGATTGGGACCCGCTGGCAGGCGAGGCTTATGGCGCGCTGAGTGCATTGGCCATGCGGCTTGCCAAGACGGGAAAAGTGGGCACACGCGAAGACACGCAGTGCTGACGCGGTGTGAGCAGCTGATTGGCGGTCTTAAGCACTCCAAACCCCAGCACCCAAAAGAGCCGCACGGCTCAACAAAGCGCATTACTGCGTTGTCCGTGTTGCTCATACAGACGTATACAGGCATATACAGAGGTACGAGCGGCAAAAGGCGCCTTGTACGGCCCCTTTTGGGTGCTTTGCGCGGCTGCGTGGCGATGGTGAGCAGGCTCTTAGCCAGGAATCATGCCCAATAGCTTGAACCAGCCATAGTCCAGAGGCACCAGCACCATCCACGTGATGGCTGCCAATGCTAGGCAGAGTCGGATGCCGTCCTTGGCCCTGACCTGGCCCATGCCCATCGCGACGACAATGGGCGATGCTTGGTAAGGCAGCAACGGGGTGGCATAGCCAATGACTTGCACCATGAGAACGGTGAGCAGAGGCAGACCGGATGCATCGGCTAAGGATTGCGCGAGCGGGGTGAACAAGGCCGGCACGCCATTGGCAGTGACGCTGAAGTTCAATGCACTGGTCAGTGCGACCAAGGCGGCGAAACTGCGCGTTGGACTGCCTGGCTCCAGCGGCAATACCTGTATCAGCCAAGCGCCCATCAGCGCCCCCAGCCCTGAATAGCCCACGAGTGCAGTCAAGCCCAGGATGCCTGCGACGTAGATACAGGTGCGGATGTTGACACCGGTGGCAAATTCATCGCCGCTCAAAAAACCGATGCGGGGCAATAAACAAACGCAGGCCGCACACAGGCCAATCCAGGCTGGCGAGATGCCATGCAGGCCGTCGCTGATCCACAGTGCCAGCGTTGCCAGCAGCAACATGCCCAGGCGTTTTTCAGCCGGGCTGAGCGGTTTGTCAGGCTCTGCGGGCAAGACCTCTTGTGGTTTGGCTGGAAACAGCAGACACAGACAGGCGACCAAGGCCAGTCCTTTGAGCACGCCGAGAATCGGCGCGTGCAGCACCAGGTAAGGCAGATACGACAGATGGATGCCATAGGCGCTCTCAGCTGCACCTGCCATGACCAGGTTGGGCACGTTCGCTGGCAGGATGCTGGCAGAAAGCTGGAAAGTGCCAAAGCCCACAGCCAAGGCCAGGGCAGTGCGGCCGCGGCTGCCTTCGCCCAGTCCGGCGCGTTCAGCCAGCGCCAGGACAATGGGCATGAGCAAGGCGATGCGTCCCATGTTGGACGGCATGACGAAGGCCAGTGCATAGGCCAGCGCCACCACACCCCCGACCAGGCGGGGCCATGAACCAGTCAGGCGGCTGGCCAAACTGCGGGCGATGCGATCGGCCAAACCGACCTTGCGGATCGCAACGCCAAGCACAAAGCCACTGAGCACCAACCAGAATGCCGCAGACGCAAAGCCTGAGAACAGCACTTCGGGTGGGGCCAGATTCAGCATGGCAGCGGCCGCAAAAAACAGCAATGCCACCAGGTACTCTGGCAGTTTGGCAGTCGCCCACAATCCAATCGTTAGAACAACCAGCCCTGCCGCTATCCATACCTCTACTGCCATCGCGCCTCCTGCCTGTTATATATTGCGCCACACTATATCGAATGAATCCTTCCATTCGCATGGTCGCCTTTTAAAAAAGAAGGAGTGAGATGGCCAGGCTTGATCTGGCCGACCTCCGGCTGTTTGTTGTGCCAAATCGCTAAAGCGGGCTCTATCACGGGAGGGGGCTGAGGTTGCGCGGAGATGAGGGGCAGGCTATGCCTCCCCTCATCTCTGATGGCTGTAGGCGCCATCCATGGCATAGGCCTCAGCCTGCACTTGCGCTAGCCTACAACGCCTCGATGACGGTGAACTGCTGCCGAGTCCCACCCACCAGAATCTCAACCTCATCACCGGCGAACTTGCCCAGCAGACTCTGACCTAATGGCGAGCGCGGTGTGATGGTGGTAATTGACTGCCCGTGCAAGTCGAGCTTCAGGCCCGCAGCATCGGGGGCTAGAAACAACCATTGCACGCGCTCTTGGGCGTCTTCCAAACACAGCAAGGCGCCGATTTCAATGCCACGCTGCGCATCGTAGGCGCGTACAACAAGGTTTTGGCAAACCTGCAGCGCTTGGCGAATTTCCTCCATGCGGCGCGCTTGCCCGGCTGCCAGGTAGGAGGCTTCCAGTCCCAAGGTGTCGTATTTGTTCTCGGGGGCACTCTCTTCGTGGGTTGCTGCTTCGTAGGCGGAGTGAACTGCGCGCGCTGTCATAGCCAGATCGGCGCGCAGGGCCTCCAGAATCAGTTGGTGGACTGTATTTTTGTGCATGGTCATGGGCCCATTGGCTGGCCGTCGGCGCGGTTGTACGCGGCTGGCCGGCCATTTTAAGGCAGTGCATGGCTGCTTGGCCGTTGGCCCGACGGCTTCCTATTTGGCTGCAATCATCGCGATGATTCGGTGGGCTTGGGCTGCATGGGAATAAGCATGTGAACCCGTTTGTCGCAGCCTATGCAGCCCAGCAGGCGTGCTGATGCGCTCGTCCATGGCCCTCATCCCAGGGGGGGCGTGAGAGCCTGTTCAAAGTCTCGACGCAGTCGCGCAAGGCACAAAAAAGAGGCAGTGCAAGGCGCTTGTTGCAGCTCATACGTCTGTATGAGCAAAACGGGCAACGCCGCAATGCGCTTTTTTGTGCCTTGCCCTTCGGGTTGGAGCCCAAAAGGCACGCTGCTTTGTTAAAAATCCTCGCCGGGCAGATAGCCCGACTGCGTTTTTTGCCGCGCATCGTATCCTTTTGGGCTCCAACGCGGTCTGCGTGGAGACTTTGAACAGGCTCTGAGAGCCAGTCAAGCACCACACCATGGCGTATTTGCGCTCAATACCAACAAGCATGCGCCCGATAAGTGGGCCAATGCTCTGATTAATGCAGCAGCAATTTGAAGCGCTCAATGCTTTGGGTGATCAGCGCCTGCGCCGCTGGTGACCACCTGCCCATGTCAAAGAAGCCGTGGATCATGCCTGGCCCTTCAATGAGTTCGGCTTGCCCGCCCGCAGCGCGCAGTGCTTGGGCGTAAGCGGCACCTTGGTCGCGCAGCGGGTCGAACTCGGCCGTCAACACCACCGCAGGTGGTAAGTTGGCCAGGCTGGCCGCTTGCAGTGGTGCGTAACGCGGGTCCTTGGTTTGGGCGTTGCTGCCCAGGTAGTGGTTGATGAACCAGGCCATCGTGTCCAGCTCCAGAAAATAGCCTTTGCCGTTTTGATCCATGCTGGGGTAGCTGGCCGCAGAATGGTCCACGGCTGGGTAGATCAGCAGCTGCGCGGCCAAAGGGGTGCCAGCATCGCGCAACTGCTGCGTGACTACCGCTGAGAAATTGCCGCCAGCGCTATCGCCTGCTACCCCCACGGTGCTGTTGCCGCCCAGTTCTTTGGCGTGGGCGACGATCCACTTCGCAGCCGCTACTGCGTCTTCAATGCCTGCGGGAAACGGGTGCTCGGGCGCGAGCCGGTAGTCGACCGAAACCACCACGGCTTGTGTGCCCCGGCAGATTTCGCGGCATATATTCTCGTGTGTCTCCAGGTTGCCAATCACGTAGCCACCGCCGTGGAAATACACCACCGTGGGCACCGGTCCTGCGGCTTCTGGACGGTAGATGCGTGCTGGAATCGCGCCTGCCGGGCCAGGAATCGTGATGTCCTGCGTGCTGGCAACGGGTACGCGTTGGTCGTCTGTGAGCGAGCCAGCGGTCAGTGCCAGATAGCCAGCGCGGCTTTCTGCGGGCGTGCTGTCATGGATGGGTTTGGCGCCAGAGTTGGCCATCATCTGCAAAACGCCGGCGAGGTGGGGGTCAAGTGGCATGGTCAAGGTCTCCTTGTGGTTGTTGTAGAGTCTGTTTGGCTGTCTGTTGGGCATTACAACGCGGTTGCGTCGAGACTATGAACAGACTCTTAGCGGTAGCTCAGGGTCTCATCGGCCTGTGGTTGCAAGGCCGGCAGCTCGGTGCGCTCGGTGCCGTATTCATGCATGTGTTTCCAGGGCGCTTGCCAGGGCGCGCGGCTGCCCTGGCGTGGCAGCTTGTCCTGTGCGCGCATCATGTAGCCGGCGCTGACGGTGTTGGGGTCGGTCCAGGGCTCGCGTGGCATGTCTGCCTCTGCCGCCTCCAGTGTAGGCACAACGACTGCAAGGCCATTGTCCCGCATGTGCGCCAGTACGCGGCAAATCAGGTCGCTGACCAGGTCGGCGCGCAGTGTCCAGCTGTAGCGGAAGTAGCCAATCGTGTGGGCCATATTGGGTATGCCTTGCACCATCAGGCCGCGCCAGGTCATGTGCTGCGTGAAGTCCACCGGCGTGCCGTCCAGACTGAACGGCACGCCGCCCAGGAACTGCATATTAAAGCCGGTGGCAGTGACGATGATGTCGGCATCCAAGTGCTGGCCGCTGTCCAATGTAATGCCTGTGGCGTCAAAGTGCGCGATGGTGTCGGTCACCACCGAGGCCTTGCCGCTGGAGATCGCCGCGAACAAATCGCCATCAGGGATCACTGCGATGCGTTGCTGCCAGGGTCTGTAGCTGGGGTTGAAATGGGTGTCCACGTCGTAGCCTTCGGGCAGTCGGTTGCGGGTTTCCTGCATCAGAAACTCGCGCAGCTCGCCGTTGTGCTCGCGTGCCATGCGCACTACCTCATCGGTCTTGGCGATGAAGGCGCGGCGCATGATCTCGTGCATCCAGTCTTCTGGCAAATTCAGTGGCTGCAGCTGCTCTTGCAGCGGATGGGCCCAGGGCTCACAGGCAAAAAATGTGGGTGAGCGCTGCAGCATGGTGATGTGGGCGGCATCTCTGGCCATATTCGGGATCAGCGTGGCAGCCGTTGCACCCGAGCCGATCACAACCACGCGTTTGTCGCTGTAGTCCAGATCTTTGGGCCAATGCTGTGGGTGCACAATCTGGCCTTCAAAATCCTGCATGCCCGGCCACTGAGGCGTATAGCCCTGGCGGTGGTCGTAGTAGCCAGCGCACATCCACAGAAACTGGGCGCTGTAGCTCAGTGTCTCACCAGTGTCGCCGCGCGTGACTTGCACAGTCCAGCGCTTGTCTTCTGAAGACCAGTTTGCAGATACGACCTGGTGCTGGAAGTGGATATGAGGGGCCAGCTCGTTTTCCGCGATCACCTCGTCCAGGTAGTGGCGGATTTCATCGGCTGTGGCGATGGATTGGCCGCGCCAGGGTTTGAAGCTGTAGCCGTAGGTGAAGAGATCACTGTCCGAGCGCGCGCCTGGATAGCGGTGTGTCCACCAGGTGCCGCCAATGCCGTCCATGGCTTCAAGAATGGCGAACGTGCCATTGGGAAAATTCCTGCGCAGATGGCAGGCCGCGCCTATGCCGGATACGCCGGCGCCGACGATCAAAACGTCCACAAGGTGTGCCATGGGCTTGTCTCCTGGTTGTTGTTAGCCAATTCATGGTAGGTTAAGCCCCCATGGACGACTTGTGTTTGCGCGACATAATTTTGATTCTGTGCGACACCCTAAGGCAAGCCCCTATGCGCGTCGATTCCCCTACAAGCCTGATTCGTGCTGCTGCGCTGGCCCACTACGAGGAGCTGGTGCACTCCTTGGGCGGCGATTCAGCCGCTTTGCTGGCGGACTGTGGCTTGTCACCCAGTGACCTCTGCGATCTGGACTACCAGCTGCCCTACCTTAGTGTGGCGCAGGCTATCGAAGGCGCGCCCAGGGCGCTGGCTGCGCCTGACTTTGGCTTGCGTCTGTGTGCGCTGCAAAGCGTTGAGACACTGGGCTTGATGAGTTTGGCGATTCAGACTGCGCCTACGGTGCGCGAATGCATGCTGCAGGTCGATAAGTACATCCACCTGCACAACCCGGCGCTGACGTTTCGCAACTTTATGGCTGCTGAAGGTGGTATGGAATGCCTGGAAGTGGTGCATCGCATACGGCCGCTGGCCGAGATGCCGCAGATCACTGAAATCTGCGTCTTCTACATGTGCCGGCTGATTGATGTACTGTCAGATGGGGCGCTGCGTCCTGCGGCCATTCATTTGCGCCATGCACCGGTTGGCAGCAGTGCGCAGTACCTGCGCCATCTGGGCCAATTGCCACGTTTTCAGGCCGCATTTGACGGCATCGCTGTGGATGCATTCGCCTGGCGGCGCCCCATGCCGCGCCACAACCGCTTGCTGCAGCAACTGATTGAGCGTTTTTTGCTAGGCCAGGCAGCTGGCGCCAACTTGTCAATGGCCGATCAGGTGCGTGCTGCGCTGGGCAGCTTGATGCGTGTGGGCACGACCGACTTGCATTCTGTGGCCAGGGTGCTGCGCCAACACCCTCGCACGCTGCAACGCCACTTGGCTGCGGAAGGCGTGGCATTTGAAGCATTGCGCGATGGCCTCAGACAAACCTGGGCGCGCGAATTGTTGAGCGGCTCGACCCTGAGCATTGGCGAGATCGCCAATCTGCTCGGCTTTGCGGACCAGTCGGTACTGACGCGGGCATGCCAGCGCTGGTTTGGGGCGACGCCGCGCCAATTGCGGCGTGGTCTGCCTTTTTGAGTCTTGTTGTGTATAAAATTTCTCTAACTGCAGTTAATTGCCGTTAAGTTGTCTTATTCGTGGGTGGTTCGGTCTTTGCCCGCAGGTGCATTCATGTGTGTTAAGCGGCGTTGCTGCATTTATCGCTTAAAAGCGATTATTTTCATTTAAAAGCGCATAAATCGCATTCAACGAAGGTGATATTCTTGCAATCCTGGTTGTATTGAATACTTTTGGTCCGATGGGCTGATCCGGCATTTTTTCGACTGACAATCACCGCAGCGATTGTTTTATGAGGATGCCATTCGTATGCCAACCACCATTTTTTGTGCTGTGGCCCAGCCAAGGGCTTCGACTCCGGGAGTGCCTTTCAGGGGCGCCTCTGCCAAGGGCCTGCCATGTTGAGAGAATCACTGGCTGAGCGCAGCTTGGCGGCGGTATGGCACCCGTGTACCCCAATGAAACGGCACGAGACAGAGCCCTTGCTGGCCGTGCAAAGCGCCCAAGGACCGTGGCTCATCGATACCGATGGCCGCCGTTATCTGGATGCGATCAGCTCCTGGTGGGTCAATCTGTTTGGCCACAGCCATCCGTATATGCGGACTGCGCTTGTCCAGCAACTCGAACAACTCGACCATGTGATGCTGGCCGGTTGCACGCATGAGGCGGTGGTCGAGCTGTCCGAACAGCTGGCCGCATTGACTGGTTTGGGGCATGCCAGCTATGGCAGCGATGGCGCATCAGCGACCGAAATGGCGCTGAAGATGAGTGCGCATTACTGGCGCAATGTGGGTCAGCCTGAAAAAAATGGCTTTGTTGGTTTGGCTGGCGGCTACCACGGTGAAACCGTGGGCGCGCTATCGGTCACTGATGTGCCTGTGTTCCGCAGCGCCTACGCGCCTTTGCTGCGCCTGTCTGCCACCGTGCCCAGCCCCGATGCCCGGCAAGCCCTCGCGGGTGAGTCGGCCGCCGATGTTGCAGGCCGTGCCGCTGCCGCGCTGCAGGCCTGGCTTGCGCAGCACCATGCGCAGACCGCCGCCCTGGTGCTTGAGCCCTTGATTCAATGTGCGGCCGGAATGGTCATGTACGACCCGCTGTATCTCAGGCTGGCACGGGCTTTGTGCGACCGTTACCAGGTGCACCTGATCGTTGATGAAATTGCAACCGGCTTTGGCCGCACCGGCAGTTTGTTTGCGTACCAGCAGGCCGGCATTCGGCCGGATTTTGTCTGCCTCTCCAAAGGCTTGACAGGTGGCACCTTGCCCTTGTCGGCGGTGTTAACGACAGATGCGGTCTACCAGGCCTTTTATGGCACGGACGCAGCGCGGGCGTTTTTGCATTCGCACTCCTACACCGGCAACCCACTGGCCTGCCGTGCAGCACTGGCCACGCTGGAGTTGTTTGAGCAGCTGGACGCTTTGCAGGCCAACCAGCAATTGGCCCAGCAGCTCAGCGCTGCGTTGGCCCCTTTGAATGCCCATACGCGTGTGCGCAACGCACGGCATATGGGCATGGTCTGGGCCTGGGACATTGACACCGCATTACCCGATTTTGCCCAGCGCTATCACGCTGCGGCCAAACAGCGCGGGCTGCTGCTGCGCCCGATTGGCCGCACGCTGTATTGCATGCCGCCGTATGTGCTGACATCGGATGACGTGCAGCACCTGGCTACGCACATGCTGGCCGCGCTGGAGGACTGCTTGCAGCAAGAGGCGCAGCCGCCTGCTGATTTTTCATTCGCTTGAAGGGGCGTTTGCCATGATTGCTTGTTTTGTGACCGGCACCGACACCGGTGTGGGGAAAACCTTGTCCAGTTGCGCTTTGCTGCATGCGCTGGCCCAGCACCACCGACGCGTGGTGGGGATGAAGCCGGTGGCCGCTGGCGCTGAACCGAACGGGCAGGGCGGCTGGACCAATTCCGACAGCCTGGCCCTGCGTGCTGCCAGTGGGCTGGTGGTCGCGCCGGCGCTGGACAACCCGGTCTTGTTGGCAGCGCCTGTGTCGCCGCATATTGCCGCCGCGCGTGAGCATTGCAGTGTGCGTTTGGAGCCGATAGTGGCCGCCTACCAAGCGCTAAGCCAGCAAGCCGATGCCATTGTGGTCGAGGGGGCGGGCGGCTGGCAGGTGCCGCTTTCGAATCATCTGCGCATTGCGGATCTGGCCATTGCGCTGCAGCTGCCGGTGGTGCTGGTTGTGGGTTTGCGTTTGGGCTGCCTCAACCATGCGTTGCTGACGGCCGATGCGATTCGCTCCAGTGGCCTGCCATTGGCTGGCTGGATAGCCAACCGTGTTGATCCGGACATGCTCGAGCCTGAGGCGAATATGGCGTATTTGCGCGAGCACCTTGGCGCGCCCTTGCTGGCTGACATCCCTTGGCAGGCCAGTCCCGATGCGCGCGCAGTCCGCGTCGATTTGCCCAAGGAGTGGCAATGAAAGCGCTGGCAGCCAACTCATGGCTGCAAGCGCTGCCGCAACAAGTGCAGGCGCTGCGGGACCAGCACCTGCTGCGCACACGCAGGCAGGTCGCGCCCCAAACAGGCGCGCACATCACCGTCAATGGCCAGCCCATGCTGCAGTTTTGCAGCAATGATTACCTGGGTTTGAGCCAGCACCCCGCGCTCGTAGCGGCGGCGCGCCACGGTGCGATGGAGCTGGGGGTTGGTGCGGGTGGCTCGCCAATGGTCAATGGCCACAGCACAGCCAATGCCGAGTTGGAAGAGGCCTTGGCTGCTTATTTGCAGCTGCCCCGTGTCTTGTACTTTTATGCCGGCTTTGCGACCAACGTCAGCGTGATTCCAGCACTGGTGGGCGCGGGTGATGCGATTTTCTCCGATGCCTTGAACCACGCCAGTCTGATTGATGGCTGTCGCCTCTCCCGCGCCAGCATCCAGCCCTATGCCCATGCCGATTTGGCCGACTTGGAGCGTTTGCTGGCAGCCAGCACCCAGGCGCGTAAATTGGTTGTTAGTGATGCAGTGTTCAGCATGGACGGCGATAGCGCCGATATCGCGGGCTTGCTGGCGCTGTGTGAGCGCTATGACGCGCTGCTGATGCTGGACGATGCGCATGGCTTTGGCATCTGTGGTCCAGAAGGGCGCGGCAGTTTGGCCGCCGCTGGTTTGACGGGTGCGCATGCCAGCCCACGCGTGCTCTACATGGGCACACTCAGCAAAGCCGCGGGCGTGGCAGGCGGCTTTGTCGCGGGCAGTGAGGCTGTGATTGAGTGGCTGTTGCAGCGGGCACGCAGCTACACATTTGCGACGGCAGCGCCAGGTTTGCTGGCGCGGGCCTTGCTGGCCAGTGTGGCAGTGATGCAGCAGGGCGATGGCTTGCGCGCCCAGTTGCAAGCGCGCATTGCGCAGCTGCGCGCAGGTCTTGCATCGGTGGTGTCTGCGACCGGCTGGCAGCTGCTGCCCTCCGAGACGCCGATTCAGGCTTTGGTGGTCGGGGACAACGAACGCGCACTAGAGCTGATGGCCGCACTCAGCGAACGCGGTATTTGGGTGCCCGCAATTCGGCCACCGACGGTGCCTGCAGGCACCGCCCGTTTACGCATTGCCTTGTCAGCCAGCCATACGGCGGCGGATATCGACCAGCTGATTGCCGCACTACACGCCATTATTTCCATGCGCCAGGGACGCTCTGCATAAGCCTCGCTGCTGGGATGGTGCTGGGATGGGTGTGGTTGCCGAGATGGGCTGCAAGGCGCCATTTGAAGGCCACCGCCATCGCCATCGCGACCGCCATCGCCACCGCTATTGGCGAAGAAAGGCTGCAAAGCCGATCGCATGGCACTGCGCTCATGCCCCAACACCGGGCAGCGCTGCCTATAGGGCCTTTCATCATCTCCACGCAGTTTCGTAAAGCACAAACAAGAGGCATTGCGGCCTTGCCCTTGCAGGTTGGAGTTCACAAGGCACGCTGCTTTGTTAAAAGTCCTCGCCGGGCAAATAGCCTGGCTGCGGGTTTTGCCGCGCATTGCATCTTTTTGGGCTTCAACGTGGTTTGCCCCGAGATGGTGAGCTGGCCTCCTAGGCTTGCTGAGCAAACCCTGCCCAGTTTTTTCGTTGGCTAGTGAAAACCCCATTCCATATTTTTGTATACAAAATCAGAATATCGGTACTGAATGATTTTTTGGATACAAAAATATGGGTTGCATACAAAACATGTATCGCGCATCAGCGCTGGGCCTGGCGGCTCATGCCCATCCACGCACAAAGGTCGCATCATGAATCGCGTATTGGGAGCCTATTGCAAAGCCTTGGAAGCGCTGTGTGGCCTGTTGATGGCTGCAATGGTGGTCTTGGTCTTTGGCAACGTCGTGATGCGTTACTTCTTCAATTCCGGCTGGTTGATTTCGGAAGAAATTTCGCGCTGGATGTTTGTCTGGATGGTGTTTTTGGGTGCCACGGTGGTGATGCGCGAGCGCGGCCATATGGGCACTGACATGGTGGTCGTGCGCTTGCCGGTCTGGGCCCAGCGTGTGTGTCTGGTGGTTGGGCAGCTGGTCATGCTCTACATCACTTGGCTGATGTTGACTGGCAGCTGGACCCAGGTGCTGGTCAACCGTGAGACGCTAGCGCCAGTTAGCGGCTTGTCGGTGTCGCTGTTCTACTTTGCCGGCATGGTGTTTTCGGTCTCGACCTTGCTGATCTTGCTGCAGCAAATGTGGCAGGTAGTTGCGGGCAAGCTCTCGAGCGAGGAGCTGGTGATGGTGCAGGAGTCTGAGGAGATGGCGCGGATTGTGCTGCCGCCCACGGACGATGCACAGCCGCCTTCTGCGAACCCACGCCAATAAGCAACCCCTGAAAAAATTCGGAGACGGACATGACGGTACTCATTTTTGTCGGTGCATTGCTGGGCGCAATGGCCATCGGCATCCCCATCGCTTACGCGCTGCTGTTCTCGGGCCTGGCCCTGATGCTGCATCTTGATTTGTTTGATGCGCAAATTCTGGCGCAAAACGTCATCAACGGTGCCGATAGTTTTCCTTTGCTGGCTGTGCCCTTCTTCATGCTCGCTGGCGAGATCATGAATGTCGGTGGTCTGTCCAAGCGCATTGTGAATCTGGCCATTACCTTGGTTGGCCATTTGCGTGGCGGCCTGGGCTTTGTGGCGATTCTTGCCGCATGCTTGATGGCGGCCTTGTCCGGCTCGGCCGTAGCCGATGCCGCCGCACTGGCGACCTTGCTGCTGCCCATGATGGTCAAGGCCGGTCATGACAAGGCGCGGGCAGGGGGCTTGATTGCATCGGCCAGCATCATCGCGCCGATCATTCCGCCATCGATTGGTTTTGTGGTGTTTGGTGTGGCTGCGAACGTGTCAATTGGCAAGTTGTTCATGGCCGGTATCGCGCCGGGCCTGTTGATGGGTGTTGCCATTGCAACTGCTTGGTGGCTGGTGTCCTCGCGTGAGAAAGTCGAGCTGCCTGCAGCCTCGACGTGGCGCGAGAAGTGGATTGCGCTGCGGGAGTCCTTGTGGGCGCTGGGCCTGCCCGTCATCGTGCTGTTTGGCCTGAAGTTCGGTATTTTTACACCGACCGAAGCGGCCGTGGTCGCTGCCGTCTACGCCTTCTTGGTGTCAAGCCTGGTGTACCGCGAAATCAATCTGCGCCAGATGTACCACGTGTTTGTCTCGGCTTCAAAAATCACCGCCGTCATCATGTTTCTGGTGGCCGCCTCGATGGTTTCGGCCTGGCTCATTACCGTGGCCGATATTCCAGACCAGGTGATTGCGCTGCTGCAGCCCTTTATGGACAACCCGACCTTGCTGCTGATTGCCATCATGGTGCTGGTGATGGTGGTCGGCACGGCGATGGACATGATGCCCACGATCCTGATCCTCACCCCGGTGCTGATGCCGGTGGTCAGAGAGGCAGGCATCGACCCGATCTATTTTGGTGTGCTGTTCATCATGAACAATGCGATCGGCCTGGTGACCCCGCCCGTGGGCTCGGTGCTCAACGTTGTGGCAGGTGTGGGCAAGATGCGCCTGGACGATGTCGCCAAAGGCGTGCTGCCTTTCATGATTGCCCAATTTATCGTCATGTTCTTGCTGGTGCTGTTTCCCTCCATCGTCATGGTGCCGCTGAACTTCCTGACCAAATGATCTCCCCACTACAACTATGAATAACAAGAACGCCTCTAAATCTACCAGCGCCGATGTTTTCGAAGCGGTCAGTGCCCACCTCAATGAGATGCGCTCAGCCATTACCGAGCCGATTCGTGTGCGTGAGGAAGACTTGGCCAACCAACTGGGAGTGAGCCGCACGCCGGTTCGCCAAGCGCTGATCCGGCTTGAGAGCACCGGCATGATCAGCTTGCGCCCAGGGCGCGGCGCGTTGCTAGAGCCCGTCAGTGACCGTGACTATATTGAATGGCTTCAACTGCGCGAGCAGCTCGAAGGATTTGCCGCCCGCGAAGCCACGCTGAATGCCTCGCAGCGCGATGTGATGGGACTGCGCGCGATCTTTGCGCCTTTCGCACAGCCGCATATCGCCGAGTCCAAGGCTGCTGAATATGCACAAGCGAACGTGGCGTTCCATGCGCAAATCATGCGGCTGGCCAACAACAGCCTCCTGGAGCGTGTCTGGGCTTCGTTTGGCCACACCCAAACCAGTTACCGACGCAAAACGATTTCACGCCTGCACCGTAGTGCAGATTCCTTGCGCGAGCATCTGCAAATCATTGATGCCATTGAGCAGCGTGATGCCGACTTGGCCGAGTCTTTGGCGCGCGCCCACGTGCGCGCCTTGCATGTCGCGTTTGAGCAGGCAGACGGCCAGCCGGACGCTTCCATTTCCTTTTCACAGAAATAAGCACCATGAAGTTTCTCAATTTTCTCCATGCCGGCAGTGAGCGCCTCGGGGCACTCGTTGCAGACCAGCATGTGCTGGATTTGACTGCAGCCTGGCCGAGTCAGCCAGCACCCAGCTCGGTGGACGAGTTGATTGCCGGCGGTGCGCATGCGCTGGAGTTGGCGCAGCAGGCCATTGAGCAAGCCCAGCTGGCCTGCGACAAGGGCAGCACCACAGCTTGCCTTGCCTATGACAGCATCACAGTCTTGCCGCCTGTTTCCATGGCTGGGCGCAATATCTTCAATGTGGGCCGCAATTACCGCGACCATATTATTGAGGGCAATTTGGCCAATGGTCGCCCTGCCGATGCGTTTCCCAAGGCGATTGAGTTTTTCACCAAACCCCGTACCAGCCTGGTTGGCCATCGCGGTGAGATACCACGCCACGGCCTGTTGACCAATAGCCTCGATTACGAGGTCGAGCTGGCGATTGTCATTGGCAAAGCCGGCCGAGATATTGCGCCTGAGCACGCCCATGAGCATGTGTTTGGCTACACGATTTTGAACGACATCACTGCCCGTGACTTGCAGCGCCTGCATGGTCAATGGTTCAAAGGCAAAAGCCTGGACGGCAGCTGTCCGTTGGGGCCAGTCGTCGTGCACGCCAGCGCAATTGACAACCCAGACAATTTGCAGCTGAGCCTGGAGATTGACGGTGAAGAGCGCCAAAGTGACAACACCAGCTCAATGATCTTCAATGTCGCCGCCATCATCGCCCAGCTGTCGGCGGGCATGACACTGCTGCCCGGTGACGTAATCGCCACTGGCACACCCAAGGGTGTGGGCTTTGCCCAGCAACCACCGCGCTGCCTGGAGATTGGGCAGACCGTGCGTGCCCGCATTGAAGGGATTGGCGAGCTCAGCAATACCGTGGTGGCTTGAGACCGAGCCAGTTCGCCTCCCGCCCTCACACATTTTGAATCAGCCCCCCTGCACTCACGCACTCACGCACTTTGAAGGAGACAACATGGCATTGATGACCCCTTTTCTGCCCAATGCAGACAAATATGGCCCACTGGATTCGCGCAACGTCGCAGTCGATGAACTTCCCTGGAAGCCGACCCCGACCCCTGGCATTGACATGAAGGTGCTGGTCAAGGACGACGACACGGGCTTGCTGACAGCCTTGTTCCGCTGGCAGCCTGGTTCCACGCTGGCGCTGCACGAGCATGTGGAAATCGAGCAAAGCTATGTGCTTGAAGGTGAGTTTGAAGACGACGACGGCGTCTACAAGGCGGGCAATTTCGCCTGGCGTCCTAAAGGCCACCGCCATGTCGCCCGTTCGCCCAAAGGCGCACTGGTTTTGTGCTTTTTTCTCAAGCCCAACAAATTTTTGGGCGGCGAGCTCGATGGCCAGGAATTGAAGTAATTGACCTTATCGACCCCCGTGCGAACACAACCATTTTGGAGACAAACATGAGCAACACCACCACTTCCCGCAAGCTGTGCAATCTGGCCCTGGCCGCTATCACCGGCCTGATCGCCTTGGGCAGCACCAGCGTGCATGCGCAGGACATCCAGGAGCGCAAAATCAAGTTCAGCTATCCGGTGACCAAAGACAACCCGATGGGCTTGGCGATTGACAAGTTCGCGCAAATCGTCAGCGACAAGACGGCAGGCAAAATGAAGGTCACCGGTTATGCCAACGCCACGCTGGGCAATGAAATCCAGTCGATGTCCAGTGTTCAGGGCGGCATGCTGGAGATGGCAGTCGTGTCCACCGCAGGCGCGGCTGGGAATGTCAAGGAGCTGGCGATCTTTGACTTGCCATTCATTTTCAACAACGAAAAAGAAGCCGATGCGGTGGTAGATGGCGAGGTCGGCCAGGCTTTGCTGGCCAAGTTTGCTGACAAGAATCTGATCGGTCTGTGCTATATGGACTATGGCTTTCGCCAAGTCACCAACAGCAAACACCCGATTACGCGCCTGGAGGACTTCAACGGCCTGAAGCTGCGTACCTTGCAAAACCGGGTTTACATCGACATCTTCACCGCGCTGGGCGCAACCCCGCTGCCACTGCCTTATCCAGAAACCTATACCGCGCTGGAGACCAAGGCAATTGACGGCCAGGAAAGTGCCTACCAGGTCACCAAGTCCAGCTCCTACCAGGACATTCAGCGTTACCTGACTGAAACCCGCCACGTTTACCTGCCAGCGGTGATTCTGGTCAGCAAAAAGCTCTGGGACAAAATGAGCCCCGCCGAGCATGAGGTGCTGCAGTCCTCGTGCAAGGAAGCCCAGACCTACCACCGCGAAGTCAGCCGCAAAATGGAAGCCGAGGTCGTCAACGACTTGGTCAAGGCTGGCATGCAGTTCAACACAATTGAGCCTGCAGAGCACGCGCGCATGGTCGAAGTCACCGCACCTGTGATTGAAAAATACAAGCCTGAGTTGGGTGCCGATCTGGTGAACAAAACCATGGAAACCATCAACCAGGTGCGCAAGTCCGCTCCTTGATTTGGGCTACATGGCTAGCCTGTGCTGCCTGCGCGGCGCAGGCTTTGGCCGATTTGAACCTCACAGCCAAACGGCTGTGAGTGAGCCACTTTTTACAACCCGCATCGCTGATCTGGCTGTTGCAAGCAGGTCGGCTGTGTCTACCTGCGCCTTGCAAACGACCATGCCTGCAAATTCTTCCCTTTTGCCATATGACTTGACAGGACAGCGCGTTCTGATAACCGGTGCTTGCGGGGGCATTGGCCAAGCCGCCGCTCGGCTTTGTGCACGCTTGGGTGCTGAGCTGGTCTTGACCGATTGCGTCGCTGCCCAAGACGACTTTCTGGCCCAGCTCGAAGCCAGTGGCGGCCGCCAGCACCGCATGCTGATGGCCGATGTGCGCAAGCGCGACGAGGTCGAGGCGCTGTGCACCGAGGCCGGTGCCATCGATGCGGCCATTTTGAATGCCGGCATTTATCCGGTGACCGACTGGGACATCGAGGACTGGTCCGAGCAATTCCATCAGGTGATGGACGTCAACCTCGCAGGCCCGGTGCATTTTGCCCGAGCGCTGCTGCCCGGCATGAAAGCGCGTGGCTATGGGCGTTTGGCGGTGGTCGGCTCAGTGGCTGCGCACACCGGTGGCACTTTCAGCCATGCGCCTTTGCATTACGCCGCCTCTAAAGGCGCGGTGCACACCTTTGTGCGCTGGCTGGCCAGGCGTGCCGCACCAGAGGTGATGGTCAACGCCGTTGCTCCCGGCGCGATTGCCACGCCCATGGTTGCGATGGCTGATCCCGCAACCTTGAAAAACGTGCCTGTGCCGCGTTATGGCTTGCCTGATGAAATTGCCTGGCCGCTGGCGTTCCTGTGCTCGCCCGGTGCCAGCTTTGTTTGCGGCGCAACCCTCGATGTCAACGGCGGCTCTTACATGCGTTAAGCCAAGGACAAGGTGAATTCCATGAACCAGCCACTTCAAGCATTGCGCGTCATGGTCAGTGCCGGCGCATCTGGCATCGGCCTGGCGATTGCTCAGGCTTTTGCGCAGGCCGGCGCGCGCGTACACATCAGCGATATTGCAGAGCCTGCGTTGGCCGCTGCACTGCCGAGCTTGCCCGGTGGGGGCGTTTGGCTTGCTGACGCCTCTGACCCTGCCGCCGTCGATGCCTGGTTTGCCCACGCACTCGCGGCGTTGGGCGGGCTCGATGTACTGGTCAATAACGCCGGCATTGCCGGGCCGACCGCCCATATTGAAGACATTGGGCCAGAAGCGTGGGACCAGACGATGGCCGTCAATGTGCGCAGCCAGTACCTGTGCGTGCGCCGTGCCGTACCTGCACTGCGCGCCTCAGCACGAGCCAGCATTATTAACCTGAGCTCGGTCGCTGGCCGCATGGGCTACCCCATGCGCACACCGTATGCCGCCTCCAAATGGGCGGTGATTGGACTGACCCAAAGCCTGGCGATGGAGCTGGGCAGCGATGGCATCACCGTCAATGCGATCTTGCCGGGCATTGTCGATAGCGAACGCTCACGCAGTGTCACCGCGGCCAAAGCGCAGCTGCGCCAGATCAGCGAGCAGGCCATGCTGGACGAAATTTTGCAGAACGTCTCTTTGCACCGCAAAGTCCCGCTGGAGGATGTTGCACAGACCGCGTTATTTCTCGCCTCCTCTGCAGGGCGCAGTTTTACTGGCCAGAGCTTCAATGTGTGCGCTGGCATCCAATCCTTGCGTTGAATTACCCATTTTCCTATGAACAATTATTTTGAACACACTTTTGGCCTAAGAGGCCGCGTTGCTTGCATCACCGGCAGTGCCTCAGGTCTGGGTTTGGCAATTGCCCGCCAGCTTGGTCAGGCTGGCGCGCGCATTGTCATCAACGATCTCGATGCTGGACGTTGCCAAGCGAGCGTGCAGCAGTTGGCCAGTGAAGGCATTGATGCGCGTTATGCGGTGTTCGATGTCTCGCAGGCTGAGGCCGTGGGCAGCGCGATGGAGCAACTGGCCACAGACGGCTGGGCGCCGGACATCCTGGTGAGCAACGCCGGCAACCAGAACCGCAAAGCCGTGACCGAGATGACGCTGGCGCAGTGGCAGTCGCTGTTTAACGTGCATGTCAACGGCGCATTCAACTGCGCGCATGCGGTGCTGCCGCATATGGTGAAAAAGGGCTTTGGCCGCATTATTTTGATGTCTTCGGTGGCTGGGCAGGCCTGTATGCCAGGCATTGCCGCCTATGCATCGGCCAAAGGCGCAGTGGCGGCATTCACGCGTGCGCTGGCGGTCGAATATGGCGCAGCGGGCATTACGAGCAATGCCCTGGCGCCGGGCTTTGTCCGCACGGCCTTTACACAGGGGCTGCAGGAGCGCGATGGTTTTGACAGTTTTTTGGAAACCGCCGTGCCTTTGGGCCGCTGGGCCGAGGCCGATGAAATTGCCCCAGCGGTGGTCTACCTCGCCTCCAAGGCCGGCAGTTTTGTGAATGGCCATGTGCTGGCCATTGATGGCGGCATGCTGGCGCGCATGTAAGCCTGAACCGTTTTGCAAGTCCGACCCACTCTTTAGAAAAAGTACCACGCCATGTATATGCACATCGTCATGATGGAGTTCACTGCCGCAGCAGGCCCTGAGTTTTTCGCGCAAGTGCAAGCCTTTGCCAAGCGGATTTTGCAGGAATGCACTGGCGTTCAGCTCTACCACTTTGGTGCCAATGAAGCAGACCGCTCCAGTGGTTACAGCCACGCGGTGGTGTCGGTGTTTGAGAGCAGCGCCGAGCACGACCGCTACCAGATCAGCCCGGCACACGTGGAGATGAAGGCCTATATGGGGCCTTTTATCCAGCGCATTGCCGTGTATGACGGCGGCGCTTTGTAGGCTTGCTCGGATTGGCTGTGCTGGACTTGATCCAGCCTCTGCGCAAAGAGTTGGGCGGTTTCGGATGCGTCCGGTGTTAGGCCAAAGTAGCAGCGCTCCAGCCACCCTGGGTATTTGATCGTTTGTCGATGGCGTTGCACTGGACGGGCTTTCCTCGTGGGCCTGACTGTGCTGGGCACCATCGCTGGACGCATGGCCGATAGCTGGGGGCCAGAGCGGCTATGGAGCTGCGCCGCAGCCTGTGCGCGGCAGCGCCAATGAACTCACGCATGCAACAGCAAGGAGTGGCCGCCACGCTAGCAAGCAGCCTTATGCGCATGCGCTACAACGCGTGGCCAAGCGCTCGGCTCAATGGGCATGTACAGTCGGGGTCTTGCACAAGGGCCTGCGCTAGGTGGTGCTAGGCCCGCACGGTCATAATAGATTTTTTTGCTGGGAACTGCCTGACATGCCCCTATTCACCAACGATTGCATTGTGCAAGCCGCACAGCGCTTGCAAGACCAGATTGTGCGCACGCCTTTGCTGCAGTCGCCGATGCTCAGTGCCAAGGCTGGCTGCCATTTATGGGTCAAGGCCGAGTCTTTGCAGACCACCGGATCTTTCAAGTTTCGTGGTGCACTCAACAAGGTCTTGCAGTTGGGCGAGCGTGCTTCGGCTGGACTGGTGGCGTTTTCTGCCGGCAACCACGGCCAGGGGGTCGCTGCGGCGGCACGTGCGGCAGGCTACCCTGCGGTGATTGTGATGCCCGAGACGGCCCCGCGCATCAAAATGGACAACTGCCGCTGGTGGGGCGCGCAAGTGCATACCTACAATCCGCACACCGAAGACAGGCAAGTGATTGCCCACCGTTATGTGCAAGAGCGCGGCATGTGCTTGGTACCACCGTTTGATGACCACGACATCATGGCGGGGCAGGGCACTTGTGGCCTGGAAATTGTCGCGCAGCTGCAAGAGCAGGCCGTCGTGCCTGAAGTGCTGGTGCTCAATTGCAGCGGTGGAGGACTGGCGTCTGGCGTGACCGAAGCGCTCAAGCAGGCTTTCCCTGCGGTGCAGGTGGTGATTGTGGAGATTGAGGGCTTTGAAAAAATGGCGCGTTCGTTGGTGGCTGGGGTAGCTTTGGGCAATCCCTCGGTGCCTGTCAGCATCATGGATGGCATTGCCGGGCCTGTAGCCGGTGCCATGCCCTTGGAGGTGCTGCGCCGGCATGGTGTTCAGGCCGTCAGTGTGAGTGATGCCCAGAGCCTGCACGCGATGGCCTGGGCCTTTAATGCCCTCAAACTGGTGATTGAGCCCGCTGGTGCTGCATCGCTGGCGGCCATTCTTGCAGGAAAAATCGATGTGCGTGGCAAGCAGGTGGTCACGGTGGCATCGGGCGGCAACGTGGATGCCGCTATTTTTATGCAGGCGTTAGACATGATGCCCCACCCGTGATGGCAAACGGACTGAGCACCCGCGCTGGCCGCACGCAGGGTGTCTTGGCCCAGCAGCATGAATAGGTCTGCATTGCGAGGCAGTTAATTGGCCGCTTGCAGATGCTGCAGAACGAGGCTTCTGAGCAGGGGGAGTTTGCCTGCGAACAAATGGTCTGAGCCTGGCAGTACAACCACTGGGTGCGCGCGGGGGCGGGCCCAGTCGAGAATATTGGCAAGCGGTACGCTGTCGTCGCGCTCACCATGCACGACCAGTGGCGCGGTGATCGCGTCAGGCGTGTCGTAATGTCGGCCCACGCTGACGGTGCCAGACGGCATGGCAGCCAAAATCACCTTGTCGGCAGGTGTGCCCTGGGCTTGCAGGTAAGCGGCCAATTGCGCTTGCACATAGGCCCCAAACGACACGCCAATCAAGGCCACTGGCTGTTGGTCTGCCAAGGCCTTGGCTGCTGCGTGGAGCACGCGCAAATCCAGGGCTTCGCCATGGCCCTGGTCGTGGCTGCCGGTGCTGTTACCCACGCCGCGAAAGTTCGGTCGTATGCTCGTCCAGCCAGCATCACGCAAGCTATGCGCTAAAAATTGCGGCAGTTTGTGTTTGGCGCTGCCGCCCAGCAAGGGCTGCGGGTGGGCAATGATGGCCAGGCCAAGACGCGCTGATGTGCTGGGCACATCGACGAAGACTTCCATGTGCCCGTCTGGCAATGTGAGTAACTGGGTGGATGTTTCGTCAAGCTGGAGCATGGTCGCGTTGGGGTATGTGAATGAGAAGCGGCGTTTATACCGCAGACTCCGCACGCATTGGGATGCCAGGATCGACCACGCGCTGGACGGGAGCTGTCAGCCTGCGCACGCAGCATGGCCTGCTTGTGTTTGCCCAGCGCCGGCATGGGGTGTGAGGGGGCGGCATAAGTCCGATGTCGCAAACGCTTTATTGGGCTTGCTGTGACCGGGCCGTGTAAGCGGCAATGCTGGCCTTGAAGACCTGTTCTGTATCGGCCAAAAAGCGCTCTGATAGCGTGCTGACGGGCCGGTTGAGCGGCGAGGCGACAAACACCGGAATGCGCAATTGAGGCTCCATGGGCACGATGTCGACCGTGTTGCTGGCCACGTTGGCAGCGGTCAGCTCGTCGACCAGCGCTACGCCAACACCAGCTTCGGCCAGCGAGCAGGCGGTGCGTGCAAAGCGCACTGTGGCCACAGGGCTGACTGGTGGTGTGGCTTTGGCAAGCGCTTGGGCCACCAGATGGCCTTGTGTGGTGTGGGCATCGAAGGCGATAAAGGGCAGTGCGCTGATGTCGTGCATACGCACGCTTGACTTGGCGGCCAGGCCGTAGCGACGCGGCGCGATGCAGACCATGCGCATGTGCCCGATGCGTTGGATGCGCAGCAGCGGGTGCTCGATCACGGCCGCACCCACGCCGACATCGGCGTGGCCCATGACCAGTGCATCGACCAATGCGACCGAGGGCAGGATTTCCAACTCAAAGCGCGCCAGTGGGGTGTGCTCAAGCTGCTTGGCAATCACACGTGGCACGACCTCCAGACTCATGCTGGGGCCGCAGACGACTCTGACGGTGGAGTGCGCGCCGTCGCTCAGCGATTGGGCAAAAGCCTGCACCGTTTGCACGCCCTGGTAGACCAGTTGGATGCGCTCGAACAACTGGCGCGCTTCTTCCGTTGGCAGCAGTCGGCCCTTGAGGCGTTGGAATAAGCGCACGCCCAATTGCTGCTCCAGGTGCTTGACGGCGCGGCTAATGCCCGGCTGCGTGACGTTCAGGGTGCGGGCGGCATCTGACACGCCGCCGCTGAGCATCACAGCGCGAAAGATCTCAATTTGGCGCAGATTCATGGCGCTAGTCCCATAACAAAGAGGCATGTATGTGGATTTTATCGGCAATAGACGTCATGGGTGATTGGCTTAAAAATACGCCTGCAACCCATGCAATGCCCTATGACCACAGTTTTTTCTACAACCGCCGCCGAGCCGCTTGGCGCTCACAACCCCAAGCAGTGCGTAGCCGTGATTGGCTACGGGCTGATTGGCGGCTCCATTGGTTTGGCGTTGCAGGCAACTGGATTGGCACGGCAGATTCGCGTGTGGGACCCGCAAGAAGCGGCCAGGCAGGTCGCGGCCGAGCAACTGGGCGCTGGTTCAGTGGCCGATTCACTGCAGGCTGCGGTTGCAGGCGCTGATCTGGTGCTGATCACCGTGCCTACGATGGCGTTTGCCGCCGTGCTGCAGCAAGTGCTTGCAGCTGCCAAGCCGTCTGCACTGGTCTCCGATGTGGCCAGCGTGAAGGGCGCCATCATGGAGGTGCTGGACCAGCTGCCGCCCGAGCAGCGCGCGCGCGTCGTGCCAGCCCATCCGATTGCAGGCTCTGAGCAGTCGGGCGCAAGCCACGCCAAAGCCGATCTTTTTTGGCAGCGTCAGGTGATTGTCACGCCCAGTGCTGGCACCGCTGCCCAGCATGTCCTGGTGATTGAGCACTTTTGGCAAGCTTTGGGCGCGCGCGTTGTCACGATGACGCCCCAAGCGCACGACGAAGTTTTCAGTGCAGTCAGCCACCTGCCGCACCTGATTGCGTTTGCATACCTGGGCGGCTTGGCCAGCGCCTCCACAGGCCATGACTACACGGCGATGGCCGGCCCCGGCTTTCATGACTTCACGCGTATTGCAGGCGCCAATCCCGCTTTGTGGGCCGATATTTGTGTGGCCAACCAGCAGGCTTTGGTGCGCGACCTGGAAGGCTTTAAGAGCCAGATCGACCAGCTCTCCAAGGCACTGGTGCAGGGTGACCGCAGCGCACTCACCGCGCATTTTGCAGCGGCAAAAACCATGCGATCAGCCTATGAGAGCTGCGTCCATCAGCGCATGCAAGCCAAACCCAACTAAGAGATTCTGAGCAGGTTCTAACGTAAATACGTTCTAAGGGGCCAGCTGGAGCGTCGGTGCCAACGCTTGAAGGGCATGTGCTGCTTGAATTGCAGCCATGCCTGCGTGTGTGAATTGCGTGCTTGAAAGAGTGAGCTTCACAGCCGGTCGATGGCGCAAGCCAGGACAGCCAAGGAGCAGCGCGCATGGAGGCCGCATTCGCAGCTTCGTATTGCCCATTGCACGGCTGTCGATGTCCCAGAATGCTCCTGCTGGTGCAGGGCCCAAGCTGCTGTAGCGCCTCATTGAATGCAGATAATTGTGGCGTCAGTGGCTGGTATGGTGTGTTTTTTGGGGGCTGTGCTGCTACACTTGCGCTGCTGCGCCATACAGGCGTGCGCAAAATCGGGAGAGTGCATGCACGGCAGCGCCGTGTGATGACGCCGAAGGAGCAACCGCCCCGGAATCTCTCAGGCAAAAGGACCGATTTTGCAAAAGCAACTCTGGAGAGGCACCGGTCGAAATCGTCGGACCGGAACACCGTAGGAGCAAACTGGCAGCGCGCGCTGCTTGTGAAATCTCTCAGGTACAGCACAGAGGGGGTGTTAGCCGTCATGGGTGTGACGGCTGGCCATTCAATCCCTCGACGTTGCGGAGAGCCCTCTTGAATCACTCAATTGCAATCATTGGCGGTGGCATCACCGGCATTACCACTGCGTACGCGTTGGCCCAACGCGGCTATGACGTCACGGTCATCGAGCGGCATCGCTATGCGGCCATGGAGACCTCGTATGCCAACGGTGGCCAGTTGTCGGCCTCGAATGCCGAAGTCTGGAACCATACCTCAACCATTTGGAAGGGGATCAAATGGATGCTCAAAAAAGATGCACCATTGCTGGTCAACCCCAAACCCACTTGGCACAAGCTGTCGTGGTTTGCCGAGTTCATTGCCAATATCCGGCACTACGAAAGCAACACCGAAGCCACGGCCCGTCTGGCCATTGCAGCGCGCAAGCATTTGCTGGCTTGGGCTGATCAAGAAGGGATTGATTTCGACCGCAAAGACCGTGGCATCTTGCACATTTACCGCGACAAGCAGTCATTCGAGCATGCGGCCTTTGTCAGCACCATGCTGGCCAAGGGCGGCTTAGAGCGCAGGCCAGTGACGCCGCTGGAGATGAAGCACATCGAGCCGACTCTGGCGGGCAACTACTACGGCGGTTTTTTGACCGAGAGCGATTTCACTGGCGATATCCACCGATACACCACCGGCTTGGCCGCAGCTGCTGTGCGCCTAGGGGTCAAAGTGCTCTACAACCAAGAGGTGGCCAGCGTCAAAGCAGTGCAAGATGGCGTGCGTATCACCACCCGCAGCAATGGCCAGGAGAGTCAAACCCACTATGGCCGTTTGGTGGTTTGTGCAGGCACGGCCAGCCGCAGTCTGGCTGCCCAGCTGGGCGACCGAGTCAATATCTACCCAGTTAAAGGCTATTCGATCACGGTCAACCTCGTCGATGAAGCCAGCCGCAATGCTGCGCCCCAGGTCAGCTTGCTCGATGACCAAACCAAAATTGTCACCAGCCGTTTGGGCGAGAGCCGCTTTCGGGTGGCTGGTACGGCCGAGTTCAATGGCATGGACAGGAATATCCGCGCTGACCGCATCAAGCCTTTGGTGCAATGGGTTGAGCAGTGCTTCCCCGGCGTCAGCACTGAAAGCGTTGTGCCCTGGGCCGGTTTGCGTCCGATGCTGCCCAACATGATGCCGCGCGTGGGTGCAGGGCGTTCGCCTTTTGTGTTCTACAACACCGGCCATGGCCATCTCGGCTGGACCTTGTCGGCCGCCACTGCGGACATGATCGCAACGCTGATTGCTGAGAGCCAATACGGTGCCATCAGCCACCGTGCCAGTGCGCAAATGGCCTGATCCAAGTGGCCCTGTGTGCAGTCGGTGTGATCTGCGCTGCACACTGAAAATTAAACTCTTTTTAAGACGGTGCTGTGAGGTGCCCGGATTGGCTTGGCGCTCTTCGATTAAGCACCGTTTGGCAACAGGCAAGCTGGGCATTGATGATTAAAAATTGCTTATATATAGGGGGCCAAAAGATGCATTGTCATGCCTCTTGCTAGCGCCTACTATCGAGTCCCATGGGCAATGGGTTGAAGTAGGTAAGCACATGGCACTCAGTGTTTTTGACATCTTCAAGATTGGCATTGGGCCGAGCAGCTCGCACACGGTGGGGCCGATGCGGGCTGCACGCATGTTCACGCGCGCGCTGCAAGAGGCTGCGCGTTTGCAAGAGGTGCAGCGCGTGCAGTCAGAGATGTTTGGCTCCTTGGGGGCCACTGGCAAAGGGCATGGCACGGATACGGCTGTGCTGTTAGGCCTGTCGGGCCACGAGCCCGACACGGTCGATGTGGATGCGGTCCCAGACATGCTCAGCCGCATCCGTGCGCAGCAGCACATCGATCTGGCAGGTAGGCACCGCATTGCGCTCAACGAGAAAAAAGACTTGGTCTTGCACGTTCTGAAATCGCTGCCTTTTCATCCCAACGGCATGCAGTTCAGGGCCTTTGATGGCGCAGGCGGTCTGATCCTTGAACGAACCTACTATTCGGTTGGCGGTGGTTTTGTTGTCAGTGGCAGTGTGGCGGCCAATCCTGCGCAGCAGAAAGTGGTCGCGCCCGGCCCGGACGTGCTGCCTATGCCGTTTCATAGTGGCCAAGAGCTGCTGGCGCTGACGAAGCGGCACCAGTGTTCGATGGCCGATGTGATGCGCAACAATGAGCTGCACTGGCGTACAGCGGCCCAAACGCAAGCGGGCTTGCTGCGCATATGGGAGGTGATGCAAGCCTGCGTGCAGCGTGGCATTCGATCACAAGGGCAATTGCCCGGCCCATTCAAAGTGCGCCGACGCGCCCACGATTTGGCACAGCGTCTGGGCAGCCCTACGGCGGCTTTGCAGGACCCGTTGGCGGTGATGGACTGGGTCAATCTGTATGCGATGGCCGTCAATGAAGAAAATGCCGCCGGTGGGCGGGTCGTGACGGCGCCGACCAACGGGGCTGCTGGCATTGTGCCTGCGGTGCTGCATTATTACGTGCGCTTTGTCACAGGCGCCCATACCAAGGGCATTGAGGACTTTTTGCTGACTGCGGCCGCAGTCGGTCTGTTGTACAAGGAGAACGCTTCAATTTCCGGTGCCGAGGTGGGCTGCCAGGGGGAGGTGGGGGTGGCGTGTTCGATGGCTGCAGCCGCTTTGTGCGCGGTCATGGGCGGCACGCCCGAGCAGGTTGAGAATGCGGCTGAAATTGGCATGGAGCACCATCTGGGCCTGACTTGCGATCCAGTTGGCGGACTGGTGCAAATCCCCTGTATTGAGCGCAATGCCGTGGCCGCAGTCAAAGCCATCAATGCGGCCCGGATGGCGTTCTACGGCGATGGGGTACACACCGTCAGCCTGGACCAGGTGATCAAGACCATGCGCGAAACGGGGGCGGACATGCTCACCAAATACAAGGAAACTGCACGCGGTGGGTTGGCCGTCAATATTGTTGAATGCTAAGAAGTCTGCCAACCGTGTGGTCTGCACCTTGCGTCTGATGCCTTGCCACTGGTTGCCGAGCAGCCTTGGCAGGCCGCGCTGACCTGCATTGCCGAGTGCCGCTTGGTGCCGCTTGGTGCCGTTCAGCGTGCAGGGTATTGGTGCAAACCGCCAACCAGCTTGGCCAGCAAGGCGCTGAGGTTGGCTTGCTCCGCCGCATCCAAGCCAGCCAGGGCCTGCTGCTCATTGGCCACATGCAGCGGCAAAATATGCTCGATCAGCGCCAAACCGGGCTCACTCAGGCGCACCAGAATGCTGCGCCTGTCACTGGGCGCAGGGATGCGCTCAATCAATCCTTTTTTCTCTAGCCTGTCCAAGCGGCTGGTCATTGCACCCGAGGACAGCATCAAGCCTTCATGCAGCTCTGTTGGCGTCAGTGCATAGGGCGCGCCTGCACGCCGCAGCGTTGCAATCACATCGAACTCGCCCTGGTGCAGCTCGAACTGCGCAGCCAGTGGACCAAACCAGTGGCGGTCCATCAAGTGGCAGGCTTCCAATAAACGTCCCACCAGCGTCATGACGCTGGCGTCCAGATCGGGGCGCTCCCGAATCCATTCGTCTTGTGCGCGTTGTGCTCGGTCTTTCATAGTGTGCTAGTGAGAAATGACTGGGTATAACGTGCATGATAAATCGGCGCGATCAATTGTTATAGAAATGATTTCATATAATTTGATATCAAGATACTTTATATTGAGATATGGCTGCAGATAAACACACTCCTTTGTTCGTCGTTGTTGCCGTAGTCGCGGTAGCGTTGAACTTGCGACCAGCGTTGGCGGCTATTGGCCCTTTGCTGGACATGCTTGAGTCGGCCACTGGCTTGTCGTCAACCAGCGCCAGTTTGCTGACGACGCTGCCGGTGTTGATGATGGGCGTGTGTGCGCTGGCAGGCGGCACGCTCAGCGCTGCACTTGGCGAGCGGCGCGGCATTGGTTTGGGCCTGGCTCTGATTGCTGTTGCCTGTGCTGCGCGCGCCTTGGCAGGTGTGGCCAGCCTGTTGCTGCTGAGCGCCTTGGTCGCTGGGGTCGGCATTGCTGTGGTGCAGACCTTGATTCCGTCTTTTATTAAACGGCGTTTTGCGGCTCAGGCCGGGCGCGTGTTTGCGCTCTACACCACCGCAATCATGGGCGGCGCTGCGGTGGCTGCGGCAAGCTCTGCGTGGCTGGCCCAGCAGTGGGGCTGGGCCTGGGCTTTGGCGGTCTGGGCACTGCCTGCGGCGCTGGCGTGGCCCATGTGGTTGTGGGCGTCACGCAGCGGCGCTGTGCCAGCTTCTGCTGCTGCACTGCATGGCCAGGCTGCCAAGCAGCCATCGACTGCTTTTTGGCGCAATCGCCGCGCCTGGGCTTTGCTGGTCTTTTTTGGCATTGGCACTGGCGCGTATACGCTGGTGCTCGCATGGCTGCCGCCTTACTACACCGGCTTGGGGTGGCCAGCATCTGAGGCGGGCATCCTGCTCGGTGGCGTGACGCTGGCCGAGGTCCTGGCTGGACTGGTGGTATCGGCCTGGATTGGGCGCTTTCCAGACCGACGCGCTCCATTGCTGCTGGCCTTGCTCTGCGTGATTGCTGGATTGGCGCTTTTAATAGTCGCCCCCTTGTCGATGGCTTTGCCAGCCAGCGGCTTGCTCGGGCTGGGTATTGGTGCGCTGTTTCCGCTGTCGCTGATCGTCACGCTGGACCATATCCAGGAGCCGACACAAGCGGGCCTGCTGGTGGCCTTTGTACAAGGCGGGGGCTACATCATTGCCAGCGGCATGCCGTTACTGGCGGGTGTGCTGCGCGACCATTTTGCCGACCTGAGCCAGGCCTGGGCCATCATGCTGGTTGGGGCGTTCGTGCTGTTGGCGCTGTGCTGGCAATTCTCGCCTGCGTCGTACAAGACAATCAATGTGTCGACGCGCTAGAGAAGCTTTGCGACACGCCCTGTGGTGGCCTGCAAAAGACGATTGGCAGCTGATCTTGATACCGCCTCGTTCCAGCCATGAGGCTCTTGCAGAGCCACCCTAGGCGGTGTTGGCGGCTGCAGGCAATGGGTTCTTTTTTATCGCAGCAGCCAGTGCTTGTGCGATAGTGCGCGCTTGCCAGACCCAATAGCTGGCTGATGTTGAAAGAGAAGGGCTTTAGTTGCGATGGAACAAATTCAGGACCTGTTTAAGTTGATCAGTGTTGGCTTTGCCTTGCTGATTCCGCTGGCCAACCCGATCACATCGATGACGATGCTGCTGACCTTGGGCGCGGGCCTGACTAAGCAAGAGCGTGCCAAGCAGGTGCGGCAGGCGACAATTTATGTGTTTTGCATCATGTGTGTGACCTATTTTGCTGGCCACGCGATCATGAGTCTGTTCGGCATTTCGGTGCCAGGCCTTGGTATTGCTGGCGGGCTGATTGTGGGCTACATCGGCTTTACGATGCTGTTTCCGACCTCGACCAGCCACGAGGTCGTCAAAGACATGCCCGAGGTCAGTCTTAAAGCCAATGACAAGCGCATGGTGCCCAATATTGCCTTTGTGCCGTTGGCGATGCCAGGCACCGCAGGGCCAGGCACGATTGCGATGATCATCAGTGGCTCGGCCAGCTTGCACTCGCCAGGCGGTACCGAGTACGCGCTGTGGTTGTTGTATGTGGCGCCGGTTGTGTTGTTTCTGATCGTCTCTGGGATTTTTTGGGCTTGTTTGAACTTTGCCGACAAATTGCTCAAGCTGCTTGGCGATGGTGGTTTGGAGGCTTTGGCGCGCATCATGGGCTTGCTGCTGGTCTGCATGGGGGTGCAGTTTGTGATCAATGCCGTCACGACCTTGGTCAAGGGCTTTGGGGGGCCGTGAGGCCACAGTCTGAATAAGTCGCACCAGGCTGGTTGTCGGCCAAAACCGATAGACCAAGGCTGTCGCCCATTTTTACGCCATTGCACGCGTTGGGGTGGCGCTGGCGCTGACGGCCAGTGCCCTGCATAGGCTCAAACGCCGCCTTGGCGGCGCACGGCTGATAAAGATTGCGCAGCGGCGTTATTTTTTGTAAGGTCTGGCCAGTTCAATCAGACGCGGATAGACCGATACATATGGCTGCTTCACCTCCCAGTTGGTTACGTACCTTGGTCAATGCCCATCCTGCGCTGTACTGGCCCTGGCGGCATTCGTTGCGGCTGGCCTTGCTCACCACTGTTCCGCTTGCCGTGGGCTTTTACACCGGGCATTTGACTCAGGCACTGTTTGTCTGTCTGGGGGGCTTGCTGTCTGCCATCACGGTACAAACGGACCCGTATTCCGAACGATTTCCGCGCATTTTTGCTGCTGTGCCGTTTGGCATGCTGGGTTTTTTTTGGGGCGCATTGATTGCTGGCAACCACTTGGCAACGATTGCTGGTGTGGTACTGGCCGCCTTGGTGTCGGGCTGGATCAGTTTTTGGGGCAAGACATTTTCGGCAGGAGCGCTGCAAATGCTGGTGCTGACGGTGATTGCTTCGCATTTGCCGCCAGGGTCGGTGTCGCTGTGGCTGCCCGTGCTGTTTGCTACGGGTGCTGTTTATGCTGCGACGCTGTTGGCCATTGAGGCTTTGCTCATTCCCAAGCAGCCAGAGAAAAAACTGGTCGCCCTGGTATTTGATTCTCTGGCCGAGTTCGCTCGAACTGCGGCGCTGTCAGACAGCAATGATTCTGCTGTCAAAGCCGCTTTGCACAATACGTTGCTCAACCAAGCCAACGCCTACGATGTGCTAAGCGACATCGATGTGCGCCAAGAAGGTTTGCCCAAGGCCAGGCGTGAAAGGCCCATGGGCCAGCAGTGCCTGACTTGGCTGGATGCTTTGACGGTCTTGATTGCCAAGCACCGCGGTGATGCAGCCAACTTACTGCCGTTAGCCGATTTTTTGAAGGCAACAGCCCATGCGGTGATGCACCCGCATGCCGCCAATTCGGCCGCCAGGCTGCAGGCTATGGCGCTGCCGCAGCAAGCCGAGATCGCCGCTGTGGTCCAGTCCATCGCGGTATTGTTCAGCCAGCCGCTGGATTTTGAGCGCACCCGGGCCAAATCGGTCGCGCGCCGCTTGGCTGATGACTGGCATGGCTTGTGTGCCGGCGGCTTGCGCGTCAAGCTGCAGGCCCAGCGCAGCAACTTCGTCAATATCCTGAGCCTGGCTTTGTGCATGCTGGTGGCGATGCTGGCCGAATTCAATTTGCCGGGCAATCGCTCTTACTGGATTCCGCTGACCGTCGCGGTGATTTTGAAGCCTGATTTTGGCTCAGTGTTCGTGCGTGCAGTGCAGCGCAGCTTAGGCACTTTGCTTGGGGTATTGATTGCCGTGGCGATTTTTTATTGGGTGCCCAAAGGCATGTGGCTGGTCGCGGTCGTTGGCTGCCTGAGTGTGATACTGCCATGGTCATCGCTGAAAAACTATGCATGGCAGTGCACGTTTTTAACGCCTTTGATTTTGATTTTGCTGGATTTGATCATTGCCGGGCCGACAGTCGATTACGGCCAGCAGCGTTTGATTGACACGGTCTTGGGCGCGCTGATCGTGCTGGTGTTTGGCTATTTCATTTGGCCTAAACCTGTCACCACCAGCTATGCACAGCACAGGCAGAGCTTGCGCAAAGCCGTGCTGGCCTATCTGGCGGCATTGCAGGCTTGGCAGCCCGGCGCCCAGGCCAGCAGCACAAGCGGCGGCGGTCTATTAGCTGCCACGCAGACCGAGCGGCACCAAGCCTATGCAGAGATTTTCAGTTTGCGCAAATGGCTGCAAAATTTTTTGGGTGAGCCGCCTGCAATCAGCCAGCAAGCCTTTGAGAAATTGCCGTGTATGGACGAGGCCGAAGCCTTGGTGGATGCAATAGACAGCTATGCGGTGCAATGCCAGACCAGCGGACAAGCTGTGGCTGAAGACCAGATGGCCCAATGGACCGAGCAAGCCAAGGTATTGGGCTGAAGCTGGGCCGCGTTGGACTCAAGAGGGGTGTAGTTGCCATGGCCATTGCGTCACCGTAGGGCAATAAAAAAGCCCGAATGCACACAGTGAAATCGGGCGAAATCGGTTTGTATAAGCATTGAAAACGCCAGCTTTTGCTGGCGTTACGACCCTGGTCGTATCGGCGAATTCGAATGGATTAGCGAATGGTCAGGTTGTTTTTAACGCCTTTGACGTTATCAACGCTTCTGGCAATCTCACCTGCGCGGGCTTTTTCTTGGGCATTTTTAGCAAAGCCTGACAGCTGCACTTCGCCATTGAGTGTCTCTACGCTGATCGCCATGGCCGAGGTGTCTGGGCTTTGGGCCAATTTTGCCTTGACTTGGGTAGTCAGGGTCGCATCGTCAATGTAGGAGCCCACTGTTTGCTGGTCACGGGCTACGGCGCAGCCAGTGCTGGCCAAAGCCGTCACGCCCAAAACAGAGGCCAGTGCGATAGCAGAAAGAAAGCGATTGGTCATGGTCTAGCTCCTTGGTGTTGGTATTGGAATAATGGTGGTAAATAGTGAATCGACTCTCAAGGGGCAGTTTGCATTGAGTCCCTCGAGTGAACTGTGTGTTTGGCAGGTTGGGCCTGCTAAACCATTGGCTATTTCCTCTGGATGAGGTTGAGCACAAAAGTGATCACGGCGATCACGATGAATACGAAGAACAGAATCTTGGCAATTTCAGTGGCACCTGCAGCGATGCCACCAAAACCAAACAAGGCTGCCACTAGCGCAATGATGAAAAAGATGACGGCGTACCTCAGCATAGGGTCCTCCTAGGTGTTGCATGCTCCAAAGAGCACCTCTCACTTTGAAATCGTTTCAGTGATGCTGTTTCGCTGCATCGCTAAACCGTGGCTCAATAGTAAAAGGCCCAGGGCCGGTCGTCTGTCAGCGCAAGGCGCTTTAACGCGTAGGACGGCTCCTACAGCCCAGGCGCAGGCCTGGCTTTGCCTGACCAGGCGGTGTAGAGCCCAGCCAGTACGATCAAGCTGGTGCCCAGATAAAAACCCAGATTGGGCTGTTCATGCCAGACCCACAAGCCCAATAAGGTTGCCCAGATCAGGGTGCTGTAGTCAAACGGTGCTACGGTGGACGCTGGGGCAATCCTAAATGCCTGGGTGATCAAACCCAGGCCCATGGTGCTAAAGAGGGCCAGCCCAGCCAAGTGCCACACATGCTGCCATTGCAGCGGCTGCCAGGACCAGGCAAGTGGCACAACGGTAAAGACCAGTTGGCACAAGACGATGTAGAGCATCGTGGTGAGCATGTGCTCGCCCTGGCGTATCCAGCGTGCGCTGACCATCATCAAGGCGTAGAAAAAAGCCGTTCCCACTGGTAGCAAGGCCGCCCATTGGATCGTCTCGCCAATGGGCTGCACAACGAATAAGACACCCACAAAGCCCAGTAAGACGGCAGCCCAGCCTCCAAAGGAGACGCGTTCTTTGAGCAATACCACCGAGATGGCGGTAATAAACAAAGGCGCGCAAAACGCAATGGCGGTGGCGTAGGCCAGCGGCAGGCGCGTCAAGCCCATATAAAAGCACACTGCAGCCACCACATTGATCGCGCCGCGCATCAGGTGGACTGGAAGGTTGCGGGTTTTGAGGGCAGTTGGCCCTAGCGTAGCCACAACCAGCAGAACCAGCACTGGCAAGGCCAGCGCGGTGCGCAGAAACAGCAGCTGCATCGGTGAGTAGAACGCGCCCAGCCATTTGGCCAGGCTGTCACTGAGCGCAAGCGACATGGCGCCGCACAGCATATAAGCAATGCCCGCCTTGATGCGGGTATGGGGGAGGTAGTCGTTCAAGGACATATACGGTAACAACGAGGGGATTTGGCGCATGGCCAAATATGTGACGAATTGTCGCGCAAGCGGTGTGTTGCAGCGCAGGCCGTGGCGCGAACACCCATCAAGCGTAGGGCATGGAGCAGGGCTTGACAGGCTGGCCCAGAAGGGCGTTTAGACAATCAAAGCCCGTCGCTAAAGTGCGGCCCATCACATGGCGACAGTTGTAGGGCCACTGGCGCGTTGCAAGCCTGTTTAGGGCTTGCAATGCCATCAGTGCCAAGCCAAAATGGGCAGGTTGGTTTCCAATTGAAACAATGTGGGCTCTCTGAGAGCCTGCTCATCGTGTTCTAAGGGGGGCTTTGCATGGGCTACAGCGGACAAGTTGTTTCAAAGGAAGCTGCGCGTGAATCGTGAGCTCGGGGCTGGAGAACGTTTGGCGCACTGGCAAGGTTTTGTTCGAGTCTGATCTTTACGGCCTCGTGCCAGAGCCTCTCAGCGGCATCGCAATTCTTTTTTTCAAAGCTAGAAAGCACTATATGACTATAAATCAACCATTGAGTGACCGTTTTTCCGATATTTTGGCCAGTGCATGGTGGCTGGTATTGCTGCGCGGTATTGCCGCAGTGGTGTTTGGTGTGCTGACGCTGATCCAGCCCGAAGCATCCTTGGTGGCTTTGCTGCTGATTTTTTCCATTTACGCGATTGCCGATGGTGTGATTGGCATTTGGACAGCCCTTAGCAACAAGAGCAGCAATGCCCAATGGTGGGTGTTGTTGCTATGGGGCATTGTCAGTGTGTTGGCTGGTATTTTAGCCTTGGTTGCACCTGGTGCGGTGCTTACTTTTGCGATGTACTACATCGCGTTTTGGGCGCTGATTACCGGTGTGCTGCAAATTGCCGCAGCGATTCGTTTGCGCAAAGAAGTGCAGGGCGAGTGGATGCTGATTCTGGCTGGCCTGCTCTCGGTGGTGTTTGGTGTGCTGGTGATTGTGCAGCCAATTGTTAGCTTGGTATCAATTTTGTGGCTGATTGGTTTGTATGCGCTGTTCTTTGGTGTGCTGCTGGTGGGCTTGGCATTCAAGGTGCGTCGCGCAGTGAAAGCCTAAGAATCCTTTTAAAACCTGGTTGCAGCAAAGCACTGCGCGAGCCGCGCGGTGCTACGCACACTCAATTGATCAAACCATTTTTCAGCGCATAGTAGGTCAGGTCGCTATTGGTGGATAGGGCCAGTTTCTCCAGCAAGCGGGTACGGTAGGTGCTGACGGTTTTGATGCTCAGCGCCAATTCGTCGGCAATGTCGCTGGGGCTTTGGCCTTGCGCTAGCCGGATGAAAACCTGGAACTCGCGCTCTGACAGTTGCTCGTGTGGCGCGGCGCTGGTGTCTTTGCTCAGCTGCTGTGCCAGCAAGTCGGCCACTTCCAGGCTGATATAGCGCTTGCCCATTGCGATCATGCGCACGGCTTTGACGATTTCCTCCGGATCGCTGTCTTTGTTGATATAGCCACTGGCTCCTTGCCGAATCAGATTGACCGCATAGTGTTCTTGAGGGTGGGTGCTGAAGATCAGAACGCCTAGATCGGGGGCTTTGGCTTTGACTAAAGGCAAGGCATCGAGGCCGCTGAGCTCAGGCATCGATACATCCATGATCAGCACGTCAAGTGCGTGTTGGCGCACGATGTCTATCGCTTCTTTGCCGTTGGCGCCTTCAGCGACAACTTGCAAGTCCACATGGTGCGAGAAAAATTCCTTCAGACCAGTGCGCACAATCGCATGGTCGTCGACGATTCCTACTTTAATCATTTTTGGGTTCCTCTGAAGGGGCTGGCTGGGCGGACCCTTGGATGCATGAGCCACCATTGTGTGGCATGTAAGCATGGTGACGCGCTGCCAACCAACAAGCATGGCACACTGATGTAGGCATTCCTCACTCAGGTGTCCGCATCATAAAGGGCTGCTTCAGGCGGCGCTGGCTGGTATGTTGGGGCGCTGCAGCAGATAAATTTTATTTGGTCCAGGTAACAATTACGCAGGGATTTCTCATGCGTTCTAAGCTAGAGTCGGATGCGCTGACTGCGCAGTTCGCCTTTGCTGGTCAAACACAAGGTGCTTGGTTCATCTACCAGCACTTTCGCCGTCCAGTCGTGTGCGCACCATTGGGATCCATGGTTTTTTTATCGCGGTTGTTGTGTCTTCCTCTTCCTCTTACAAATTTTTGCGACGCAGTGGTGCACTGATACGCAGCCCTTCGCTGCTGATGGCGATCGCCTCGTGCATTCTGTTAGGTATTTTGGGTGTTAATGAAGTGGCGTTTCGCGGCGCCAACAGCGCGCTTGAGCGCGGTATTCAATACCAGCGTGAAAACTTGCTGACCAACCATCTGGTGCAAAGCCTGTTGCAGGCCGAAGCCCAGCTCAAAGGCTATATAGCAAGTGCCGATGTGGCTGCTAAAGAGCAGTATTTGCGCGCGCGCGCAAGCCCAGAAGCAGCTCCAAGAGTTGGTACAAACTACCAAGCCCAGTTTGCCGGAGTTTGCGTTGCTACGCACAGAAGTCAGCGATAGCCTGGAGGAAATGCATACGCTGATGGACTTGTACAGCTCGGGGCAGCAGGAGGTGTTGCAACTGGCCATGAGCCATTACCGCGCAGGCCAGGGCATTGCCACTGTTCAGAACGTTGAGCAGCGTTACCAGGCTGCTCAAACTGCTCAGATTGAAAAAACCCATAAAAAAATAGCGTTTTTTCTGCGTCTTTCACAGTTGGGGGTGGCCTTGGTGAGTTTGGCTGCTTTGCTGGTGTTTTTTTTGTATTTGCGCAAGGTCAAAGCCGATCGCGCATTGCAGCTGGCGCGTCAGGAACGGCTGGAGTTGATTGTGCAGCAGCGTACCGCTTCGCTGTTTGCGCTGGCCAGCCATTTGCAGGATGTGCGCGACCAAGAACGGGCTGCATTGGCACAAGAGCTGCATGACGAGCTCGGAGCGTTGATTACTGTGGCTAAGCTGGATGTCGCCAGCTTGACCGCTACGATGCGCACGTTTGATGATTCAAAGCGCAAGGAGGTGGAGGATAAACTCACGCACTTGCAACAAATCTTGCTGCAATTGTTTGCGATAAAACGCCGCATTATTGACCGTTTGTTCCCGACGACATTGGCCAGTTTAGGTCTGAAGGAAGCTTTGCTTTTATTGGTGCAGCAGTTCGCCACCGCCAGCGGCATGGCTGTGCATTCACAACTCGATGATGGCATCGTGCTGCCTGAGAAAACCCAATTGATGCTCTACCGCATCGCCCAGGAAGCACTCAACAATATCAGCAAATATGCCGAGGCCACTGAGGTGCATGTCCAGCTCACGCGCAATATGAGCACACGCACAGTCAGTTTGGTCATTGAGGACAATGGCAAAGGTTTTGACGTCGACCGCATGCCTGCTACCACCTACGGCATCAAAGGCATGCAGCATCGCGCTCAAGCCCTGGGGGCAACCTGGAGCCTGAGCTCAGGCGCCCAGGGCACTCGCATCAGCGTCGAGATCGGCGAGTAGCCAGCGGGGGCGTGATGCCACCCCGCCTAGATCGATAAACAGGCTCTTGGAGCCTGTTCAGCAAGATTGGAAGAGGCGCTCAAACTGGCAACAGCCAGGGCCCGCTTGATGCTTATGCCGCCGGCTCAAGCAAACGTTCTTTGAGGGTCTGACGGGCGTGAGCATCCAAGCCGATGTGGTCTTCCAAAAACTGTGCGACACCACCGAAGTCGGTATCGATCTCATCGTAGGCCGCCTGCATGAAGCTGGGTGTGACGCGCCACAATACGCTCAACACTTCGGCTGGCAGTGGGTGGCCGCTGGCCTTGGCAACCGGCTTGTAGAAGTCATTGGTGAGCAGGTAGTCTTGCATGATGGTGTTGCGATCCACCCCCAACAGCTCCAGCAGCATGGCAGCGGCAAAGCCTGTGCGGTCTTTGCCTGCGGTGCAGTGAAACACCAGTGCTGATTCATTGGCCAGGACTTCATCAAAAAAATGGCGGTATTGCGCAGCATTGAAATGGACAAAGCCAACGTAAGTTTGCTCCATCAATTCATGGGCGGTGGCTGCGTTGAGGTCATTGCCCGTTGCCATCAGACTGGAGAGGCTTTGCACCACCTTGGGTTCGATGGGGATGGAGATACGCTGCAGATCTGCAATGTGGTAATTGCTGGCATCAGCCTCTGCTGTGCCGCGAAAGTCAATGCTGCGTGTGACCTGCAGTTGAGAAAAGCGCTGCAGATCTGCTTCGGTGAAATCCGAGAGCCGGTCGGAGCGGTATAGCTTGCGCCATTTCAGTGCGCGATTGTCGTGCGTGCGATAGCCGCCTAAATCGCGAAAGTTGCTCACCCCCTCAAAGGGGATGTGACGGTGTGTATCGTGCTTGGTCATGACGCTATTGTGGCTGGGAATATGAATAACTTGTGATAATTGAGTGACATGAAGGCTTTTATGCAGCGAGCTGAGCAGGGCGTGGTCAACACCCGTTTTGAGACGCTCTGTGCTGGCTTGTCGCACTCTGTGTAACACCTGTGGTTTCGTGCCAGACTAAGAGACTGTTAACGATCTTGTCGCAGACTGCGTTGAAGCCCAAAAGGATACGATGCGCGGCAAAAACCGCAGTCGGGCTATTTGCCCGGCGAGGATTTTTAACAAGGCAGTTTGCCTTTTGGGCGCCAACCCGAAGGGCAAGGAGCAAAAAAGCGCATATGGACGTTGCCCCTTGTGCGCGTGTCGTCGTACGCGCTAGTTACTGCTGCCTAGCGTTGCGTATTTTTTTTGTGCACTACGCCACGGCGTGGAGATGATCGGCAGGCATTGAATCCCGCCGTGGGGCCATTGATGATGTTTTCTTTTTGCGAACTGCTTTCTGAGCGTGCGGTTGCCAGTGGGCAGTACGTTGGTCGTTTTGCTCCTTCACCCACAGGGCCTTTGCATGTGGGCTCGGTGGTTGCAGCGCTGGCCAGCTGGTTGGATGCGCGTGCGGCGGCCGCACAGGGACTGCCTAGCACTTGGCTGGTGCGAATCGAGGATGTGGACAGCCAGCGCTGCTCCCCAGCTGCAGCACACACGATTGTGCGGCAGCTGCAATTGCTCGGGCTGCATGCCGATGGGCCGATTGTGTGGCAATCACAGCGCGATGCGGTGTATGCCAGTGCGCTGCAGCATTTGCAGCGCAGCCAATTGGCCTATGCCTGTCGCTGCACTCGCAAGGACATTGAAGCGGCCTGGCTGGCCAAGGGCGTGACTAAGGCCCGCTTTCAAACCCTGATCTATCCTGGCACCTGCCGCCATGCTGTTGCGGTAGAGCCGGTGCGGGCCTGGCGATTTGCGCTGCCTGAGCCAGACTGCACACTTGTGACTGAGGGGGAGCCAGGCGCACTGGCCAAGCTGCAGACACAAGCGGTGCAGTGGCACGATCGCCGCTTGGGGTTGCAGTCTCAGAACGTCTGCCAGGAGGTGGGCGACTTTGTATTGTTGCGTGCCGATGGGGCTTGGAGCTACCAGCTCGCGTGCATAGTTGACGATGCACTGCAAGGCGTCACGCACATTGTGCGCGGTGAAGATTTGTGTGATAACACTGCGCGACAATTGCTGTTGCAGCAAGCGTTAGGCGTGCCAGCGCCACAGTATTTGCATGTGCCGCTGGCACGCGATGCGCGCGGCGAAAAACTCTCCAAAGGCAACCACGCCCCCAGCATTGACGAGTCCGTGCCGCAGCGCAGTTTATTGGCGGCAGCCCACGTGCTGGGCCTGCCTACGCAAGGGCAGAGTGAGGCGCAGGCACCAGCACAATTGCTGGCGCCTTGGGTGGCTGCGTGGGCTGCACGGTATCCTTTGAAGCCACCAGGCGCACCACTGCGCTGACTTGGGGCGTGGTTGAACAGAGCTTCTTATTTGGCATCGGTGTTTGCCAGTGCTGGGCTGCTGTGGCCCATCAGCAGCGTGAAGCAGCAGCCATGCTCGGAGCTGTCGACCTGCATTTGCCAGCCCAGATGCTCGGCAATACGCAGCACGATCGACAAGCCCAAGCCTTCACCACCTTGCGACACGCTTGGTGCAAAGCGCTCGGCACCATGGGGGTTCAGCTCAGGCGGTAAACCCGGGCCTGTGTCGGCAATCGCCAGGCGCGAGGCGCTCAGGCTGATGCGCACCTGGCCTTGCTGCGTGTATTGGCAGGCATTGCGAAGCAGATTCCAAATCACACTGCGTGCCAATTCTGCATTGGTGTGAAGCGTGACTTCCTCAGGGGCATCGAGGTGTAGCGCGACAGGTTTTTGGCCCAGCCATGGGCGCGCGCGCGTGACGCATTCCTCGACCAATGGGCGCAAGCTGACCTTGGTATGCGCGATCGTCTCCGGTGCGCGCGATAGCAGCAGCAAGCAACTGAGTTGTCGCTGCATTTCTTCAGTGGTGCGCACAATGCGCTCGGCACTGCCCAACAAACGGCTGTCTGTGGGCAGCTGGTGTGCGATGGTCTCCGCCGCTCCGCCAATAATGGCCAGCGGCGTGCGCAGTTCATGACTGGCATCGCTGGCAAAGGCTTGTTCGCGTTGCAAGAATTGCTCCAGCGTATGCTTATGTGCGGCAAATGCGCGTGCCAGCTGGCCCATCTCGTCGCTGGCCTGCTCGAATGGCAATGGCTGGGCTTGGTGCTCTACGGCGTCAGCTAGCTGCTTAATCGGCGCAATCACGCGCGCTGAGGTCAGGCGACCAATCCAGAAGGCGCTGACAATGCACAGCACCACGATCAGCAGCATAAAAGCATCAACCATCGGCTCTAAATGCTCAAAGTATGTGCTGTCCTGAAGCAGGTAGTAGCGTTGGTCGTTGGACTCGAAAACCAGCAGATGCCATGGCTCTGGCTGATCGAGCTCGTGCACACCCAGCGGATAGTTGCGCAGTGCCTGCGGCACGCTCAAGGCGTCATAGAGCTGACGCCCAGGCGGGACCTCCAGCGCATAGCCTTGCTGCAGTGCTAGCGCTAGCCACTGCGCTTCATTGCGCATGCTTTCGCCAAAGATGTACTGCTCCATCGCTACGTAGGCCAGATGCGCAACACTGGCAACCAATAGCATCACGGCCGCCATCAGCAATACAAACGATATGGTAATGCGGGTTTTAAGCGTCATGGCAGCTTGGGTGGTGGGCGCTGATGGGCAGGTTCAGCGGGTTGCCGTGTTTGGAGGCTCTGGTGTGTGCATGCGCAAACCGACGCCGTGCACTGTCTCGATCAGTGGGGGCGTAAATCCTTTATCGATGTGTTGGCGCAAATCGTGGAGATGGGTGCGCAAGGCCCCGCCTTCTGGCGGTGCGTCCCCCCAGAGCAGGTATTCGAGCTGCTGCTTTTTGACCACGGCCGGGGCCGCACGTATCAAACTCAGCAGTATTTTATGGGTCGTGGGTGTCAGCGCAATGGTCTGTCCTTGCCGCCAGGCTTGAGGAACGCGGCTGTCAACTTGCAAGTCATGCCAGCTGAGCACGCCCTGTACTTGTCTGCCCTGTGCTCGCCGCACCAGAGCCTGGATGCGCGCATCCAGTTCTTTGAGTGAAAAAGGTTTGACGAGGTAATCATCTGCGCCTTGGGCCAGGCCCTCTACGCGGTCGTCGATCGGGTCCCTGGCGGTCAGCATGATGATGGGAGTGGCAATCTGAAATTCTTGGCGCAGCTTGCGGCACAGCGTCAGGCCATCAAGCCGAGGCAGCATCAGATCCAGCAAGATCACATCGTAATCCTGTTGCAGCGCCATCGACAGGCCAGTTGGGCCATCACGTGCCTCACTGAGCAGATATCCCAGAGGCTCGAAGAAATCGTACAGGTTCGCCAGCAGTTCGGGGTTGTCTTCAATGATGAGCAAACGTGTCATAAGCAGCTGTCTGGTCTTACTGACCGTATTGAAGTTTGAAATGCCGCTGGAATAGACAGCAGGTCAATTGTGAACAATTTTTAGATTATTGGATGGCCCTGGTGTCTTAACAAACTCCTCACATTCTCTTTTCGATACTAGCGGAATTTGATTCATGGGGAATTGTGTGTTTCATCGTTTAGCCTCCTTGCGACTTAACGCAGTGCAGCTGACCTGGCTGGCTGCGGCATTCTTCACCACGATTGGCAATTTTGTTCTATGGACGACGCTCAACGCTGTGGTCGAGCGCAATAGCCTCAACAGCAGCTTGTTTTATTTGAGTTTGCCAGTTTTTATTTTTTGCCTTTTAAACCTGATGTTCACACCAGTGATGGCCTTGCCCTATGTGCGCAAGCCTCTGTTGGCATTGGCGCTGGTCATCAGTGGCGCCTGCACTTATTTCATGTACCACTACCAGGTACTGATAGACCGCGGCATGGTGCAGAATTTTTTTGAGACGAACCAGGCTGAGCTGACATCTTATTTCTCTATTCCTTTACTGCTGAGCATTGTGTTGCTCGGCGTGGTGCCCGCTGCGGTTGTTTTGACACTGCGCACCAAGCCATTTGGCGGTCCGCTAAACACCTTGTTGTGGTGGCTGGGCAATGTGTTGGTGAGTTTGGCGGTGCTTGCGGTCATCAGCATGACTTTCTACAAAGATTACGCCTCGCTGATCCGCAATAACCGCTACATAATGAGCCAGGTTTTGCCTGTGAACTTTATTCGCAGTACGGAAAGTTATTTCAAGCGGCAGTACGCTGCCAAAACGCGAACTTTTGAGGCCGTGGGAGAGGATGCGTGGCGCCCTGCGCCAGCGCCAGGACAACGCCCGAAATTGCTGGTGGTCGTGGTCGGAGAGACCGCGCGGGCGCAAAACTTTCAGCTCAATGGCTATGCACGGGCAACCAACCCTTATCTCTCTGCGCGCGACGATATCATCAGCTTCCAGCAAGTGAGCTCTTGTGGCACAGCCACTGCGGTGTCACTGCCGTGCATGTTTTCACGCATGCCTCGCGCACAATTTAATGAGGTCACAGCAGCGACGGAGGAAAACCTTCTCGATATTTTGCAGCGCACTGGTGTGTCGATTCTTTGGCGCAACAACAACAATGGCGGCTGCAAAGGCGTGTGTGATCGCGTTGCGACGGACGATATGCCCAAATTGCGTATCGAGGCGCAATGCTCCAACAAGGACGGCACGTGCTATGACGATGTGCTGCTGAGCCAACTTGAGAATCGCATTGATGCCATGCCAGGCGATGGGCTCATTGTGCTACACCAGTTGGGCAGCCATGGGCCGACGTATTTCGAGCGCTATCCGGCACAAGACAAGGTTTTCTTGCCCACCTGTGACAGCAACCAGATTCAACAATGCAGCAATGAAGCGCTGACCAATACCTACGACAATACCTTGCTCTACACGGATCGCATGCTCAGCCAAACCATTGATTTACTGCAGAATTACGCAGGGCAACGCGATGTGGCGATGGTTTATATTTCAGACCACGGCGAGTCACTGGGCGAGCGCGGCATGTACTTGCATGGCACGCCTTATCTGCTCGCACCCCAGCAGCAAACACAGGTTCCCTTGGTGATGTGGTTGCCAGAGGCATTTGCACAAAGTACCAATCTTGATCTCGGTTGTTTGCGCAGCAATGCCGCTGACAAAAAATACAGCCAAGACAATTTTTACCACTCACTATTAGGGCTTTTTGATGTGCAGACCAGCGTCTACCAGGAGCCATTAGACCTGTTTGCTGAATGCCGCAGCCCCAGGAGCATGGCCGCGTCAGAGGCTGGCACAGACGATGCCTCCGGGGCGGCCAGCTAAGCGCCCCCGACCACACCTTAGCCACGCAACTACGCGGCACAAGCTGCTGCCTTGCTAGCTGCCCGGCGAGAGGTGATAGTAAAGCCGCGCCTTTATGGGATCCAAATCCCAAAAAATCAATGGGGCGGCAAGGCACACGAAACCACATGGTCACATTGTTGCCCCTACAGACAAATGCGTGGCACAGGCGCTTCGCACGGCCTCTCGGCTAAGCCTTGCGTGACTGCGTGCTTGCGTAAAGACCATGAACAGGCACTTGATGAGTCCAACGCTACAGCAAAGCCGGGCCGAGGTTGGCCGTGGCGTGTTTGGCCCATGTACAGCACTGGATAGGGGGCGGCCAATCGCCAGCACCCAGCAATCTTCGCCATCGCATCGATTGTGGGCTTCCCTAGGGTTTTCGATATGGAGCTGCTTTTATCGAAGATGGTACATTTGTTTTTAGTGAAAACATTTGTACCATTTCTTCAATGCATCTTCGAGAATTGACCATCGCCATTGAGACTGCGTTTCCCAGTCTTGGCCTGGAGCTCCAACGGGCGGCTACCTGGGTGCTCAACCATCCGCGTGAGGTTGGATTGATGTCCATGCGCAAACAAGCCGAAAGCGCGGGTGTCACAGCCAACACCATGATCCGGTTGGCGCAGTCGGTGGGATTCGAGAGCTACATCCCGTTTCGCAAAGTATTCCAAGATGGCTTGACGCATGAAGCGCCGCACTACACCGAGCGAGTCAAGAAACTGCAAGTGGGCATGGACCGCGAATTCGACGACGAACTTCTGCGTACCCATGTCAGCAATGTCCAGTCACCGACCTTGAGCAATTCGCCTGATGCCATTGCGCAAGCAGTTCATCGCATGAGCCAGGCCAGACGCATTTTCTTTCTTGGCGCGCGCTCGTGTTTTGCCATCAGCTACCACTTCTCATATGCCTACAGCATGATTGCTGACAACGGCGTGTTGGTGCATGGCTTAGGCGGAACCTACCCGGATCAACTCGACTCCGCAGGCCCTGAGGACTTGCTGGTGTGCATTACCCAAAATCCTTATGGACGCCAGGCGCTGGAAGCGGCCAAGCTGTGCAGCCAAGAAGGGGTGTCGGTGCTGGCATTGACCGATAGCAAGATTGCGCCCATTCAAGCGTATGCAAGCCAGTCTTTGTTGTTTGATGCAGGCACGCCTTCGTATTTCCATTCGATGGTGGGTTCGCTGGCCCTGGTGGAGCGACTGCTTGCCAAGTTGGCAGCCACAGGTGGCGAGCCCATGCTGCGGCGCATCGAAGCTTTTGAACAAAGACTGGGGGCCTCCAGCGCCTATCTCAGCCATCCCCAAGCGAAAACCAAACCCTCGAAGAAATCCCCATGAGCCACGTTTTTCATCGCAATTTGCGCGCCACTTTGCCCAAAGCTGTCAGCGCGTCTGGTATCCATATCGTCGATCAGCATGGCAAGCAATATATCGATGCCTGTGGTGGGGCTGCAGTGTCATGCCTTGGTCACAACCATCCCAGTGTGTTGGCTGCAATGCAGGAGCAAATGCACAAGCTGGACTATGCCCACACCAGTTTCTTCACCACGGATGTGGCAGAAGAGCTGGCGGAGCTGATGGTTGCCAATGGTCCTCAGAACATGCGTAAGGTGTACATGGTCTCCAGCGGTTCTGAGGCCATTGAAGCGGCATTGAAAATGGCACGTCAATATTTTTTGGAGCGCGGTGAATTCAAGCGTACCCAATTCATTGCACGCCGCCAAAGCTACCATGGAAATACCTTAGGAGCCCTTGCCGTGGGCGGCAATGCGTGGCGCAGAGAGCCATTCCAGCCGCTGCTGATGGATGCGACCCACATCGCACCGTGCTATGCCTACCGCAACCAGCGCGAGGATGAGTCAGCCCATGGGTATGGGCAGCGCCTGGTTGCCGAGCTGGAGAGCGAGATTGTGCGCTTGGGCCCTGACACGGTGATTGCTGTGTGCATGGAGCCTGTGGTGGGCGCCACGCTAGGGGCGGTGGCGGCTGTTGAAGGCTACTTTCAAGGCGTTAGAAGGGTTTGCGACAAATATGGCGTGTTACTCATTGCCGACGAAATCATGTGCGGCATGGGCCGTACTGGCACTTTATACGCGTTGGAGCAAGAGGGGGTTGAAGCCGATCTCATCACCGTTGCGAAAGGTCTGGGCGGTGGCTACCAGGCCATTGGGGCGGTTCTGGTGAGTGAGAAAGTGGCCAACGTTTTCTCGTCTGGCTCAGGACAATTCATGCATGGCCACACCTACATAGGACACCCGGTGGCTTGCGCTGCCGCACTGGAAGTGCAAAAAGTGCTGATGCGCGAGGAGCTGGTGACGCATTGCGCTGAGATGGGCCCGTATCTGCGAGACAGCCTGCACCAGGCCTTTGATGCCAATCCATTCGTGGGAGATATACGAGGCCGTGGACTCTTCCAGGCCATAGAACTCGTGCAATCCAGAGAGGACAAAAAGCCCTTCGACCCAAGATTCAAACTCAATGCACGCATCCGCGATGCGGCCATGGATCTGGGGCTCATGGTGTATGCGATGGGGGGGACGATCGATGGCCGGCTTGGTGACCACATTCTGTTGGCTCCTCCCTTTACGGTTTCGCCAGCGCAGGTACAGGAGATTGTCGACAAGCTCCAACAAGCAGTGCAGCTTGCGACTTCGTCCATTCCGTTGTCGACAGCGGCGGTGTAGCACTTTCAATGATTTTTCCAGGAGGTATTCCCATGTCTAGGTTTGCATCATGTTTGCTCAGCCGCAGAGGCTTTCATCTCAGTCTGGCAGCGATTGCCGTAGCTTGCGCCTCAGGCGCTGCGATGGCACAAGACTATCCGCAACGGCAGACCATTCGTATGGTGGTGCCCTTTGCCGCAGGAGGTACAACAGACGTTCTGGCAAGACTGGTCTCGCAAGGGATGACGACAGGTTTGGGACAAACAGTGATTGTCGACAACAAAGGCGGCGCTGGCGGGAACATTGGCGCGGCCGATGTCGCGCGGTCTGCTGCTGATGGCTACACCATCATGATGGCAACGCCTGGGCCATTGGCCATCAACCAATATATTTATGCCAAACCGGGCTACAACGCAGAAAAGGATTTTGTGGCCATCAATAACGTCGCCTTGGTTACCAATGTGTTAATGGCGAGCAACCAAAGCGGCATTCGATCGTTGGAGGATTTGATTGCCAAAGCCAAGGCCAATCCAGAATCAATCACATTTGGTAGTGCAGGGATGGGCAGCACCAGCCATCTGGCTGGTGAGATGCTGCAATCTGCGGCAGGCATCGAGATGACGCATGTGCCGTACAAGGGCGTGGCGCCGGCGATGAATGATCTTTTGAGTGGTCAGATTGACGTCATGTTCGATAACTTGCCCACGGCGCTTGCCCATATCAAGGATGGCAAAGTGGTGGCACTGGGGGTGAGCTCGCTGCAGCCAAATGGTGCGATCCCACAAACACCTGCCATTGCATCGGTTGTGCCTGGTTACGAGGTCGAGTCCTGGTTTGGTATTGTGGGCCCCGCAGGGATGCCAGCATCGGCTGTTAAGCAACTGGAGCAATCGATCGGAGATGCATTGAGCAACCCTGATTTGCGCAAGCGCATCGAAGGGCTGGGCGCACGTGTCGATGGCTCTGGTAGCCAAGCTTTTGCGGAATTCATCGCTGTAGAGCAAGAGAAATTTAAAAAGCTGATTGCAGATGCCCAGATTCGGATGGAGTGAGGCATGAAGGCAAAAAAGCGTTTGTTTGTGGCCAGGCTGTGGTATGAAGGTAATGCTTTTTGCCTGCAAGATGCCAAGAAGGCCGACTTTGAGCGGCGTGAGTGGAGGACAGGGCAAGCGGCCATTGATGCTGCAAAAGGCCATGCCACGGAGCTGGCCGCCGTGGCCGACTTTCAAGCGCATTACAGCGATGCATGGGAGGTTGTTGCTTCGCGCTGTGCTTCTGCACAGCCATCTGGTCCTATTGAGCACGCCTTGTATGCGCAGTTTGAAGCGGAAGTCCTACAAGATATTGCAGGACAGCACTGGGATGCGATTTATTTGAGCCTGCACGGCGCAGCCATCACCGATCAAGACAGGAGTCCAGAGCTGCGTTTGGTGCGGGCCATTAAAAAACTGCAGCCCCACACCCCAATCGGAGCCAGTTTTGACCTGCATGCCAATATTGCACCAGAGCTGCCTGCATTGCTGAGCATCAGCGCTACATACCGCACATACCCCCATATCGATATGCGCGAGACCGCGATGCGATGCTTGGAGAATTTGCGCCGCATCGTCCACGGCGAAATCACTCCAGTCGTTGCGTTTTGCAATAGCGGCCAATGGCTCCAAAGCGCGAATATGCGCACCGATGTGGGCCCCATGGCCGACCTGCAGCAACTCGCAATGCAGCATCTGGGTGGCAATGTGATTGATATTGCGCTGCAAGGCGGCTTTCCATACAGCAATGCACCCCAATGCGGCGCTGCGGTATGGGTGTGGGCAGACCAGGATCAGGGGGCCGCCCAGCAAGTGCTGGAGCGCATGATGCAGGCCTACCAGTCAAAGTTTATAGAGTTTGAGCCGACCTTGATTGCCCCTGCAGAGGGGATTGCGCAAGCGCTCAGTGTCGAGGGCTTGGTCGCTGTGACCGACCCTGCCGACAACCCACTGTCTGGTGGGATTGGCGATACGCCTGAGCTGCTAAGGGCGCTGCTTGAGTATGGGGCCGATGTACCCACTGTGTATGCCAGCTTGGCCGACCCTGCGGTGGTGAACGCCGCCTTGGCATTGGGTGTGGGTGGCTCGATGCAGGTGCGCCTTGGTGGACGGTTGACGCCTTTGTATGGAGCGCCCGTTGATCTGGCTGTCACTGTTGTGCGTTTCACACCAGGCCAATTCACCAATACCGGCCCCATGGAGACGGGTTTGAGCGTTGAGTGTGGGCCAACCGTGGTGCTGCAATACGGCCAGATTCAAATCATTGTGACGAGCCATGTGGCACCCTGCAATGATCCCGCTTTTTTTGAATTGCATGCAATAGATCTGCAAAGTACGCGGCTGCTGTGCGTCAAGGCGAAAAACCATTTTCGAGCCGCCTTCGACCCATTGTGCACCCGCATTGTGGACATCGATGCGCCCGGCCCTGCCATGCTGGATTTGAAAAAACTAAAGCGCTTGGCTGAACACGTACCAGCATCGTGAACGCGGGCTTAGGTCTAGGACTGCTCTACACCGCCATTGGGGCGGTGATGTGGGCATGGTGCTGGTAGTTGTCCAGCCAGAAATCGCTTGGTTCAATCTGCTCTAACCACTGCGGCTCGTACTGGCCGGTTTTGGCATAGTCAGGGATACGATCGGACAAGACCAGCTGCGGCGCCGCATACGGGCTGCGTGTGAGTTGCTCTTGCAGCATCTCCACATGGTTTTCGTAAATGTGTGCGTCGCCAATGAAGTAGGTGAACCAGCGTGGGGTATAGCCTGTGAGGCGGCCAATCAAATGCAGCAGCGCAGCGCCTTCGGTCAAATTAAACGGGGTGCCCAGGCCCACATCGTTGCTGCGAATATAGAGGCAAAGCGAGATTTCCCGGCGGCTTTGGTTCACCAGGAATTGGTAGAGCAGGTGGCAGGGGGGCAAGGCCATTTCGTCCAATTGCGCCCAGTTCCAGCCATGAAAGAGAATCCGGCGGCTGCCAGGGTCTTGCATGATGGTGTCCAGGCACTGGCGCAATTGGTCTATCGACTTGTACAACAACGTGCCATTGGTGGGAGTGCCGTTGATGCCGGTGTCACTGAACTCGCCAATGCGTTGGTAGCCGCGTGCCAGCGCATCTTGCAGTTGGGCCGCGCCTTGTGTGCTGCGGCTGTCAACCAGTTTGTAGGCTGGCCACTGGCGCCATTGCACTCCATATACTGGCCCTAAATCATCCTCGCCTAAGCGGTAGGGGTTGGCCAGCCACTGGCTGTTCTCGTTGGCGTTTTGGTCCCAGACCTTACAGCCCAGTTGGCGAAATTCGGCCGCGTTGCGGCTGCCACGCAAAAAGCCGACCATCTCACCAATGGCGGATTTAAAGGCCAGTTTTTTGGTTGTGACGGCGGGAAAGCCTTCTTGCAGGTCGAACTTCATCATCGCGCCGGGCAGACTCAGGGTACGCACACCAGTGCGGTTGTCCTGCCAGGAGCCATTGTCGAATATGTCCTGTACAAGTTGGAGGTACTGCTTCATGGGGCGAAAAAGGCGAGTGCAAAAGCGGGAATATAGCGCAAGCCTGCCGCTTGTGTTGCGAATACGGTCTTCTAAGAGCCTGTTCAACATCCCCGCGCAGCCGCGCTACAGCCCCAAATAACGCATTGCGGCGCTGCCCGATGTGCCCATGCAGACGTGTGGGCTGCAACAGGCTCTTCGCAGTGCATCAGCCGCCAATCACCCATTGGGTCAGGCTGTAAATGACCAGGCCCACCAAGCCGCCTACCAAGGTGCCATTGATGCGGATGTACTGCAAGTCTTTGCCCAGCTTGGTCTCCACTTCTTCAATCAGCTCGCGGGTATCCCATTCGCCAACACGCTGCTGGATATGACGTCCAATGGCCGGGCGGTAATACTCGACAATACGCGGGGCCAAATCCTGCACTTGCGCATTGACCCAGTGCTGCAACTCTGGATTGTGGGCCAGTTCACGGCCTAGGTGGCTCACGCCTGCCTCCAGGCGCTGGGCCAGTGGCGAGTCTGATTGACTCAAATCCTGTACCAGCCAGCGCAGCAAGTCGCTCCAGACTTGTTCCAGGTACTCGTTCAGGCCGGGGTGCTCCAGCAGTTCATCGCGAAAGTGGTTGGTTTTGGCTTGCAATTCCGGGTCGGCCTTGAGGCGAGAAATCCAGTCTTGAATCGCGCCTTCGAGTCTTTGGCGCATGGGGTGTTCTGGGGATTCACCCATGTCTTTGAGGTTGCGTGCTACCGCGTTGACAATTTTGCGGGTTGTCAGGCGCGCCGCTGCCTGGTCCAGGGCCAGGTAGCGCAGCGCCCGCAATTCCTTGGCAATGGCCTGGGTAATGTGCTGCTGTGTACTTTCGTTTTCCACGGCTTTGGCCAGTTGCGTCGTCAAATCGCTGAGCAACTGCTGGTGGCGCCCTTGCGCTGTGAGCGAGTCGAGAATCGCCGCCGAGCTGCTGGAGACATCAATCTGCTGCAGCGCAGTGCGCACATTGCGCGTGAAAAATGCCCGCACCTTCCGGTCGTCCATGGCTTCAAGGCCAAAACGCGTAGTGGCCAGCACGGGTTGCAATAAACGCTGGGCATTGTGTGGCACTTGCAGCCACTGGGCCAGCCACTGCGCGGCATCCCATTGCGCCAGCTTGTTGCGAATGTAATGGGCGCTGAGGAAGTTGCGGTCAATAAAGTCGGCCAGGCCTTGGCCCAGGCGTGTTTGGTTTTTGGCCAGCACTGCCGTGTGCGGAATCGGAATGCCCATTGGGTGGCGAAACATTGCCACCACAGCAAACCAGTCGGCCAAAGCGCCGACCATGCCGGCCTCGGCAAACGCGGCGACATAAGCCCAGGCGGGGTGCTGCGCGCGCAAGGCAATCGCCACGCAATAGGTCAGGGTAACGGCAATCAGCAGAAACAAAGCAAGTGGATGGCGCATGGTCGGTGCATTCCAGATGGGGAAATTAGGGTCAAGGAGAATGGGCTAATATGGGTTTCTTCGTTACAGTCAGGGCTTGCGCCCCTATTTCTTGGCACAGCATTTGCTCATGGGTGTCTTCGAGTTCAATGGCTTCAGCTGGCACGCCCAAGCCGGATGCGCGGCCGGTGCCGGCAACGCAAGCCCGCATGGGCATTGCCGTGGCCCAGTTGAAGACGAGCTACGACTTTAATCTGATCTGATAGCGCTGGATGGACCTTTTATGAAATTGATTGATTCTATTGTGGCCAAGGCCGATGCCTTGACCGCCATTCGCAAAGACATTCATGCCCACCCTGAGCTGGGCTATGAAGAACACCGCACCGCCAACCTGGTGGCCGAACAATTGACGCAGTGGGAAATTCCGATCCATCGTGGCCTGGGCTCAACCGGCGTGGTGGGTATTGTGCATGGCCGTGATGGCGGCGCCAGTGGCCGCGCAATTGGCCTGCGCGCCGACATGGACGCGCTGCCCATGCAGGAGGGCAATACCTTTGCGCACGCCAGCCAGACGCCAGGCAAAATGCATGCCTGTGGCCATGATGGCCACACGACCATGTTATTGGGCGCGGCCCAGCATTGGGCGCATGGCCAAAACCGTGATTTTGATGGTACGGTGTATTTGATATTCCAGCCGGCCGAGGAGGGCGGTGGCGGCGCGCGTGCAATGATCAAAGACGGCCTGTTCAAGCAATTTCCTATGGATGCAGTGTTTGGCATGCACAACTGGCCAGGCATGCGCGCAGGCACGATGGCCGTCAGCGCTGGTCCGGTGATGGGCTCGTCCAACGAGTTTCGCATCACCGTCACTGGCAAGGGGGGCCATGCGGCGATGCCACATATGGTGATCGATCCAATGCCGGTGGTCTGTCAAATGGTGTTGGGCTTTCAGACCATCGTCAGCCGCAATGTCAAACCGATCGAAGCGGCTGTGGTCTCCGTCACCATGATCCACGGAGGTGACGCCACCAATGTGGTGCCGGGCGCTTGCGAGTTGCAAGGCACGGTGCGCACCTTCAAAGTCGAGGTGCTGGATTTGGTTGAAGAGCGCATGCGCAAGATTGCGCACGACATCGGCAGTGCCTTTGGTTGCGAGGTGGAGTTTCACTTCAAGCGCAACTACCCAGCCACGGTGAACTCGCAGCCAGAGGCGGCCTTTGCGGCACGCGTGATGCAGGAAGTGGTCGGGGTGGACAACACCCTGGAGCAAGAGCCTTCCATGGGCGCCGAAGATTTTTCTTTCATGCTGTTGGAAAAACCTGGTGCTTATTGTTTTTTGGCCAATGGCGATGGCACACACCGTGCGCAAGGCCACGGCGGCGGCCCTTGCACCTTGCACAATGCCAGCTACGATTTCAATGACGACTTGATCCCTGTGGGGGCGACCTACTGGGTGACTTTGGCCAAGCGCTGGTTTGAAGAGCAAGGCCAGACTGGCTAAGTCCTGGCTGTTCAAGAGTCTGTCAATGCATCTAAAAAAGGAGGCTTGTCCTCCTTTTTTAGATGCATTGACATTTTTATCCGATGTTGGCTTTAATACACCGAAGTTTATTGTGCTGTCTTACAGTTCAGACGCTTGAGCAATGTCAGAATATCCGCCATGACCGAGACTTCACTATCTGATCTGACTCCGCAGACCGAATCCAAGCTGTGGCAGCGTGGCCGATTGGCGATGGCGGCGCTTGTCGCGGCCGTTTTCTTACAGGGCTGTGGGATTCTGGGCGGCTCCAAAGAATCGGCTCAGGACCCAGATGCTGTAGAGGTCAACGAAGGTCCGATTGCATTTGATGTCGAGGTGCACAGCGACCGCGACAGCAGCCGCATTGCTGATAGCCTGGAAAATTATTTGGAAATTCAGCGTTACCGCCGCTTTCCAGATCTGCGGGAAAACGAATTCAACCGCTTGCTGGTGGAAGCCGATAAGAATGCGCGCGATTTGCTCGCAGCGCTGGGCTATTTCAACCCCGAGCTGACGCTGACAGTGCGCACCAATGAAATCGGCAGCAAGGCTCCGCGTACCATTGTGGTGGATGTAACGACTGGGCCTTTGACCACCGTCAAAAGCCATGACATCGGCTTTTCCGAGCCTATGGCCAGCTACCCGGATGCACAGCGCCAGCGCCAGCGCATCGTGCGTGGTTGGAGTCTGCAAGATGGGGAGCCCTTTGTCTCCAGCGATTGGAACAGCGCCAAGAACGCCGGTTTGCGTGAACTGCAGAAATACCGCTACCCAACCGCACAAATCGCCAAGAGCCAGGCGCTGGTAGATGCCGATACCAACCAGGCTGATCTGAGCGTGCACTACGACCCCGGCCCTGAGTACCGCTTCGGTGAGGTGGAGCTCATCGGCGTCAAGCGCTACGACCCGCAGGGCATCAAGAACATCGCCCGCATCCCTTCCGGGGCCGTGTACAGCGAAGAAGAGTTGCTGGACGCCCAGCAACGCCTGGCTTCTAGTGGTTATTTCGATTCGGCCTTCTTGTTGCTCGATACAGAAAACTCTGATCCAGAGGCCGCCAAGGTCGTCGCCCAACTGCGCGAAGCCCAATTTCAGAAAGTGGTCTTTGGTTTGGGCTTTTCCACCGATGCGGGCCCGCGTTTGTCGATTGACCACTCGCATAACCGCATTTGGCCGCTGGATTGGCGCTCGGTCACCAATTTGAAACTCGATAGCAAAGAGCAGGAACTCACAAGCACCATCACCGCCATGCCTAAGGAAGACGGCTGGGCCTGGTTTACGGGCGGCAGCCTCAAGCGTGAAGACACGGGTGATGTCAAAACCAATAGCCTGGGCCTGAGGCTGGGTCAAACCAAATCGGTCGGGCACATCGACCGCAGCTACTACCTCAAGTACGACTTCAGCAAAGCATTAGGCGACAGCGATGTCAGCGGCAGTGCCTCCTCGCTGATGGCCGGCTACGAATGGACCGGAAGCTACTTCAACAACAAAATCAACCCGACCTCTGGCTATGGCTTGTCTGCCGAGTTGGGGGCTGGTTTCACGCTCACGCCTAGCCGCGAGCCTTTCGTGCGCACCCGCTTGCGCGCGATGCAGTTCATTCCATTTGGGCAGCGCAACAACGTCGGGCGGCGTAACCGGATATTGGTGCGCGGCGACGTAGGCGCTGTGTTTGCCGACAACAATGTCAGAGTGCCTGCATCCCTGCTGTTTTTGACCGGCGGCGACACGACCATCCGTGGCTACTCCTTTGACAGCATTGGCGCGCGCACCGACGACGGCACTTTGTATGCCGGTCGTTATATGGCTGTGGCCAGTGCGGAATGGCTGCGTCCCGTGACCTTGTTTGGCAATGCCACGGACTGGGGCCACGCGGTGTTTGTCGATACCGGCGCGGTCACTGATGAAGCGAAAAATGTCCGCATCTACACCGGCGTGGGTACGGGCTTGCGCTGGAGCAGCCCCGTCGGGCCGATGCAGGTCGATGTGGCCTACGGTGTCAAAACGCAGCAGTTGCGCTTGCACATGCGTTTGGGTTTTACGTTCTAAGAACCTGTTTATGATCTTTTCACAGTCGCGCAAGGCACAAAAAAGAGGCAGTGCAAGGCGCCTGTTGCTGCTCATACGTGTGTATGAGCAAAACGGGCAACGCCGCAATGCGTTTTTTTGTGCCTTGCCCTTCAGGTTGGAGTCCAAAAGGCACACTGCTTTGTTAAAAATCCTCGCCGGGCAGCTAGCCCGACTGCGGTTTTTGCCGCACACCGTATCCTTTTGGACTCCAACGCGGTCTGCGAAAAGATCGTAAACAGGTTCTAAGACGCTGCACTGCGCAGCCGCAATGGTTTTAATCTGGTTCAGTCGAGCTGGTGCGCCTGCATGGCAGCGCGCTGGCATATCCTCTGATACCGGCGCTGATAAGGCGCAGATACAAAGGTTTTGATGTCTATGGCTGTTCGTCATTCGGATTCCTCTGCCAAGCCCACTCCGACGAGCTCTGGCAAGCGCTGGCTCAAACGGCTGCTGTGGCTGGTGGTTGCTTGTGTGGCTGTGCTGGTGCTTGCCATTGGCGGTGTGCTGGTCTGGGCCTCTAGCGATGGTTCGTTGCCTCGGGCATTGCAGCTGGCGCAAAAATTCCTGCCCAAAGAGCAAAGCCTGGCGTTTGACAATGCGCAAGGCTCGATCACCGGTGGTGGCACGGTTGCGCAACTGCAATGGGCGATGCCGGGCGTGGCTGTTGATGTCGCGCAATTCAATCTCGACTGGTCTCTGTCGCAATTGCTCTCGCGCAGGCTGGATGTGCGCACCCTGGCCGCTGAGCGCGTGCATGTGCGCTTAAGCCCCACACCGACAATCGCAGAGCCAGACCCAACGCCTTTTGTGATGCCTGAACGCATCAGCTTGCCGCTACAGTTGTCTGTGCCATTGCAAGTGGGCCAGCTGGCCATTGAGCGTGTTGCAGTCGATGGCAGCAGCCACACAGAAACGATTGACAACATCGGCGCGCATTACCGCTTCGACGGTGTGCAGCATGCGCTGGAGCTGAGCAGTTTGCAGTACGGCCAAAGCCATTTGCAAGCACAGCTGAGCCTGGGGGCTGAAGATTTGGCCGTGCAAGCAGCAGTGGGGGCCTGGCTCAGCGACTTGGTGCCTGATGTGCCGCTGACCATGCATGCACGCCTGAATGCCAATGGCACCTTGGCTGGCGGCGATGCGGCCAGCCTGCAGCTCAAGCTGGATGGCCAAGAACAGCCAGCCGGTGCTGTGTGGTCGGCCGAGATGCCGCTGCTACAAGCACTGCCAACGGCTGTGCCAACTGCCCAAGAGGCCGCAGCACCTGCTGAGTCGGACATGACGCCCGAGGCAGCGCCTACCGAAGTGCCGCGTGCACACAATCGCCGCTTGGCCGGTTTGCAATTGGATGCCCAAGTCCATCCGTGGCGCAGCCAGCCCATTCAAACGGCCTTGCTGGCTTTGCAGCGCATCAATGGGCGTGCGTTTCATGCGGCTGCGCCCGAGACCGATTTGAATGGCACGCTGCGGGTCGACCCCGACAATGCTGCGGGCGCTGCCGTTGACCTTGCCAATGCCAGCTGGCAGTTGCAAGCGCAGCTGAGCAACCAGCTGCCAGGCCCTTGGGATCAGGCGCTATTGCCTGTTAAAACGCTAGACGCCCAGATCCATTACAGCGCCGACCGCATCGCGATTGAGCAAGCCCAAGTAGGGCTAGAAGGCAGTGCCGCTGCTGGCCAATTGCAGGCCAAGGGCACCATCAATCTGCAACACCTGGCCGATACCACGCTGGCGTTGGAATTGGTCGATGTGAACCTGCTGCCTTTGATGCAAGGTTTGCCGCAGACGGCATTCTCTGGTGCCATCGAACTGGCGCCACAAGCCAACAGCCTGCCCTTGGAGGTGACAGACCTGGCACAAGCGCATTGGAGTGTGCAGGCCGATCTGCGCAACAGCCAGGCGGGCATGGTTGACAAAGAGCGTGTGCCCTTGACGCAGTTGCTGGCCAAAGCCCAGATCGAGCCAGAGCGCTGGGTGTTGGAGACCGCTGAGGCCCATGTCGAGCAAGGCAAACTCCAACTGCAAGGCTATTTCGAGCCCAATACCCAGCAACTCGATGTCAGCGGTGAGGTATCACAGCTGCCACTGGTCTTGATGCACAGCGAGCTGGCCGCTGAGCAAGTGCCCAATTTGAACGGCAAGCTGGCCGTTGCTGGTCAGCTCGATAAACAGGTGCATTTTGATGTGGACATCGGCAACGCCCAAAGCGGCAGTGCCACTGCGAGCCGATGGAATATCAATACCTTGGCACTCAAAGGCCTGTGGTCGCCGACTTTGCTGGAAGTCGAGCGCGTGCAATTGGATGCGTTCGCCGCTAAGGTCGAGGGCCGCTCGATCAAAGTCACACTGCCTGAGGCCGACAGCATTGAGGCGGTGCTGCAGGCCACCGCGCCTGGCCTGAGTCTGAACGCCGACACGGATATGCAGCACAGCTCTGGACGTGGCCAACTGGCTTTGCAAGTGCTCTCAGCACCCCAGCTGCTTGAGTGGTTGCGTGGTCTGCCTGTGGTCGGCAGCCAATTGCCGGCGATGCGCGCCAGCGGCAAGGCCCAGCTAGAGGCCGAATGGCAAGGTGGCTGGCAGCAATGGCTGGCCGAGTTGCAAACGCCGACGGCCAACTCCAAAGTGCAATTCAATGCGAATCTGACCAGCGATGGCCTGCAATTCGCGATGGCGCCGACGCCAGCTGCGCCCACCAATGCAGCGCGCAACACCAAGGCCAAAGCCGATAAGAACGCCGCAGACAAAGCCGCTGCAGACAAGGCCCGTGTGGCCACTGCACAAGCGGCAAGCACAGCCACGGATATTGACGTGCGCCAGCTCGCATTGCAGCTCAGCGGCAATCCGACTGCCGCACAGCTGAGCATGAAAGCCGATGTGCTGGCCAATGGCACGCAAGCCCTGTTCAACACCCAGGCGCAACTGGCACAAATCACCCAGCGCAACGCTACTGGTCCGGTATGGCGCATCGTGCTCGAGCAATTGGCACTGGCTGCAACGCTGCCAGACGACAAGCAGGCTTGGAGCCTGCAATTGAGCGAGCCTTTGCAAGCCACGCTGCAAACGGGCAGCAACTTGCAACTCAATGCCTCAGCTGGCCAGCTGAGCCTGACTCCGCCCCCATCGGTCTCTCCTGATGGCGCAGCCATGCGCTTGCAATGGGAGCCGATTGTGTGGAGCCAACGCGCTAATGGCGCGATGAACCTGCAAACACAAGGACAGCTGCACGGTTTGGTGCTGACCTGGTTGGATGGCTTGTTGCCCAGCAACCCGCCATTGAAAACCGCTGGCATTGATACCGATTTGATTTTCAGTGGGGGCTGGAATGTGCGCATGGCTGAGACCATTGAGCTGCAAGCCTTTTTGAAGCGCGACAGCGGCGACATTTGGCTGGGCGATCCGGTGGTTGAACAAATCACCACTGGCCCGGCCGACAATGAAGGCCTAGTCAAAAGCATCAAGCCCTTGCCAGGCAAAGGCCAGGCCGTTGGTATCCAGGCCTTGGAGCTGCGCGCGCAGTCGCGCGGCAATGCACTGGAGCTGAGCTTTGATTGGGACACCCAAAAAGCCGGTGTGATCAAGGCCAATGCACAAACCAACCTGAGTCAACAAGCAGGCAGCTGGACCTTGGCGCCTGATGCGCCTTTGCGTGGCAGTGTGCAAGCCACCATGCAGGACTTGGGCATTTGGACGGGTCTAGCCCCACTGGGCTGGCGTATTTCTGGTGCCTTGGATGCCGACATCACATTAGGCGGGCAGCTCAACGCGCCGGTCTTGCGCGGCCCCATCACTGGCAATAACCTGAATCTGCGCTCCGTACTCGATGGGGTCGAGTTGCACGAAGGCCGCTTGCGCGCGGAACTTGCGGGCAACCGGCTCAATGTCAGCGAGCTGGTCTTTCAGGGCGGCACTGGCAGCAATGCCTATGTGCGCGGCTTGAGCGGCAACCGCACGCCCGCACCAACTGCGCGTGGGCAAATGACAGCCAGCGGCTTTGTCGACTGGAGCCAGGCTGCAACTGCTGACAACTCTGGCATTGCGATGGACTTCAAAGCCCAGCTCGATGCGATGCAAGTCTTGGTGCGCAGTGATCGGCAGATGAGCCTCAGTGGCAATTTGGATGCCACCTTGAACAATGGCCAAATGCGCGTGCGCGGCGATATCAATGTGGTGCGCGCCTCGATCACGCTGCCATCGTCTGGTGCGCCAACCCTCAGCAGTGATGTGGTTGTCGTGCGCCATGGCGAGCCGGTCGACGAGTCGCTGTTGGCACAGGCGCAACTGCAATCGGCCAAGCCGATGGATTTGAACCTCAAGCTCAACCTGGGGCGCGATTTTGCATTAGAGGGCTATGGCATCACAACCCGCCTTGAGGGCGAGCTGACCATTCGTAACAGCACCCGTGGCAACGACCCTGTCTCTATCGTTGGGGAGGTACGTACCGACGAAGGCCGCTACCGTGCCTGGGGCCAGGCCCTGGATGTGGAAACCGGTGAGGTGCTATTCAATGGTCCCTACGACAACCCATCGATCAACTTGCTGGCCGTGCGGCCCAATACGCCAGTCGATATCACGGCCGGCGTGCGTGTCACCGGCACGGCGCAGTCGCCGCGCGTGCAGCTGTACTCCAACCCGACCATGCCTGATTCGGAAACCTTGTCCTGGGTCTTGCTGGGCCGCGCGCCCAATGCCGGCAGTGGCGACAGCAACGCGATGCAGCAGGCCGCGTTAGGCTTGCTGGCCAATAGCGTGGGCAGCAGTCTGGCTGAAGGCTTTGGCTTTGACTCGGTCGGCTTGGGGCAAAACGGTCTGGAAATTGGCAAACGCCTCTCGGACCAATTGTATGTGAGCTACCAGTCCGGCTTGGCTGGCGCTGCCACGACCTTTTATGTGTTTTATGACATCACACAGCGCCTGACCTTGCGTGGCCAGACAGGCACCGACAGTGCCGTCGATTTGATCTACACCTTCTCCTACGATGGCAAGGAGTACTGATAACGGACTGTTGAGCCAGCATCGCTGGCCAATGCCCGCTTGTCCGAGCAGGCACCTAGCTGCTCAGTGAATGGTCGTGGCGTGTGTTGGCACATGTTGGCCCTGTCTGCAGGCCTGTTGTCATGCACAAGATCCACACTGCTTTAACGCCTTTGCTGGTCACCATGTGAGCGGCTAGCGAAGGCCATTGAACTGGTATTTATGCACATTTCTGCCGCACTGCAATTGGCCGCCTTGATCACGGCTGGTTTTTTAGCGCAATGGCTGGCTTGGCGGGTTCGCCTGCCCGCCATTGTTTTCTTATTGGTCATTGGCCTGGTGTTAGGGCCAGCGCTGGGTTGGCTGGACCCCGAAGCTGTGCTGGGCGAGCTGTTCTTCCCCATCGTGTCGCTGGGCGTGGCCATCATCTTGTTTGAGGGCGCCGCAACCTTGCGCCTGCGTGATGTGCGCGGCCTGCAAGGCACGGTAGTGCGGCTGGTCACGTTGGGCGCGCTGGTGACGATGGGATTGCTGGCGGTTGCCGCGCACTATATTGCCGGTCTGTCCTGGGGGTTGGCCGCCTTGTTTGGCGCGCTGACCTGTGTCACTGGACCGACCGTGATCGCGCCTATCTTGCGCACTGTCAGGCCGAATGTGCGCATTGCCAATGTGCTGCGCTGGGAAGGCATCGTGATCGACCCGATTGGTGCCTTGCTGGCGGTGCTGGTCTATGAAATTGTGCGCAACGGCCAGGGCGGCCAGTCGTGGTTGGTGTTTGGCGAGACCGTCTTGGTTGGCTCGGTGGTGGGCGCGGTCAGTGCCCTGGTATTGGCGACATTGCTGCGCCGCCATTGGATTCCTGAGTTCTTGCAAACCTATGGCACTTTGTCCTTTGTGTTGTTCACGTTTGCAGGGGCCAACCAGCTCGCCAGCGAATCGGGCTTGCTGGCGGTGACCGTGATGGGCATGATTTTGGCCAATATCAAAGGCCTGGCGATTGAGGAAATTGTCAACTTCAAAGAAAACCTCAGTACGCTGCTGATCAGTGGCCTTTTCATCATGCTGGCCGCGCGCATGCCCTGGCCGCTGCCGCCAGGTGCCTGGTGGATGGGCTTGGCGATTTTGTTGTTTGCGCAGTTCATCGTGCGCCCGGTGTCGGTGTGGTTCAGCACCGTGGGCGGCGGCCTGAGCTGGCGCGAACGCGCATTGATTGCCTGGATTGCACCACGCGGCATTGTGGCCGCAGCCGTCTCGGCCTTGTTTGCCTTGAAGCTGGAGCAGCAAAATTTGGCTGGCAGTGATTATCTGGTGCCGCTGACCTTTGCCTTGATCATTGGCACGGTGGTGCTGCAAAGCTTCACGGCCGGTCCATTGGCGCGCTATTTGAAGGTGTTGTCGCCCGAGCCACGTGGCGTCTTGATTGTGGGCGCGAATGCGCCGGCCAGAGCGGTGGCCAAAGCCTTGATTGCCCAAGGTGTGCCGGTGCGTATTGCCGATGACGACTGGTTTGATGTGCGCGCCGCGCGCATGGACAACCTGCCCACCTGGTACGGCGACCCGGTCAGTGACCGCGCTGAGGCAGATTTGGATTTGAGTGGCCTGGGCCAGTTATTTGCCATGTCGGCGCGGCGCGAATTGAACAACCTGGCCTGTGTCCATTACCGCAGCGAATTTGGCCGCCACGCGGTCTATGAGCTGGCGATTCGTGAGCCGGGCGAGGGGGCGGCCAATAATGGCGCGGCTCAAGGCATTCAGGCGCCTTATTTGTTTGGTGAGCAGGTCTCAATCGCCATGCTGCATGAACGCTTGCAGCAGGGCTGGCGCATCAAGACCACCCGTATCACCGAGACCTTTGGCAAAGACGCATTCTTTGCGCTGTACGGCCAGGAGACCACGCCACTGCTCTCACTGGATGACAAAGAGCGCTTGCGGGTCGTCGCGCAAGGTAAGCCCTTGGTGCTCAAACCCGGTTGGCTGCTGGTGGCTTTGGTGCCGCCCGGCCAGCAAGATGGGGCGGTGGATTATTCGGCCAAGTAAGTCGAGTTTGCTGTGGGCGCGAGTGTGTAGGGTGGGCAGCTTGGCTGCCCACGCGGGGGCTTTCACCCATTAAAAACCGCGCAATTGCAGCCAGTCTTGTGGCTCTACGCGGTCGGCACGCCATTGGTTAATGGGCGCATCCATGTCTGCATAACCCAAGGAGACGCCATAGGCGACCATGTACTCTTCAGGCAGATTCAAGAACGGTTTCAAACCTGTTTGGAAGCGGCGCCAAAAGCCTTGTGGGCAGGTCGCCAGCCCGTTTTCGGTCGCCAGCAGCATCAAGGACTGCAAATAAATGCCCAAATCGGCCCACTGGGCATTGCCCATGCGCTGGTCTACGCAAACCAGCACGCCAACGGGCGCGCCAAAGAACTGGAAGTTTTTGCTGAGCTGTTCGAGTCTGGCTGGCTTGTTGTCACGGCCAATACCGATGCTGGCGTACAGGTCTTCGCCGTTTTTGTAGCGGCGGCTGCGGTAGGGCTCCCACAGTGGGGCAGGGTAGGACTGGGTTTGCGCATTCTCGTCAGCGTTGCTTTGCTGCACTGTGGCGATCAATTCTTGCAGTGGCGCACCGCGCAGGGCAATCACTTTCCAAGGCTGCAAATTGCCGCCTGAGGCTGCTTGCGCAGATAAGCGCAAAATGCGCTCTACCAAGGCTGCATCGGGTTCTTGCGGTGTAAAAGCGCGTGCGGAGAAGCGCGCTTGCAAGGCTGATTCCACGGTCATCGGGCCATTCCTTTGTATCAAAGTCACGCGCAGGCTCGAAGCTACGCGTGTGGATGCAGAGCGACTGCGCACAGTCCGTTTGCAACGAGACGAGCTGTGGGCTAGCCCGCCAGCCTTGCTGCTGGCAGAATGCGCCTGAATTACACGCTGGCCAAGCCAGTCGCGGAAGTTAAAGCGTCGATTGTGGCAGGTAAATCGCCCATGTGCGTGATGAAGTGCCGCACGCCCAACGCACGCATGCCCGGGATGTAGCAGCCTTGCTTGTCGTAACCAATGACGGTAGCGCCTGCGGCCAAGCCTGCGGTGCTGCCTGGCAAGGAGTCCTCGACCACCAGGCATTGTTCTGCAGGCACGCCCACTGCCTGGGCGGCGGCCAAATACACATCCGGGTGCGGTTTATTGCGCGGTGTCACCTGGCCGCTGAACACACGGCCTTCAAAGTACGGCCACAGGCCTACGCGTTTGAGCTGCAATTCGAGCTTGAGTGGGTCACCACCCGAGGCGCAGGCAATGCGGCCATCAAAGCGTTGGTGCAGGGCTTTGATCGCTTCGACCGCGCCAGGCTCGGCTTCCAGCTCGGTGGACAAGCGGGCATTGCGTTTGGCGTAGAAATCGGCCATCCATGCTTCGGTCAGTGGCTGGCCCGTTTCTTGTTCAATGCGCTGGCGCTCGTCGCGCACGGCAATACCATGGAAAATCGCAAAGCATTCGTCGTAAGTCAAGGCCCAACCGGCTTCGTTGAACAGTTGGCACAGCACCTGGTTGGTGATGCCTTCGCTGTCGACCAGCACGCCGTCACAGTCAAACAAAATGGCTTGGAAATTAGATTCAATCACGGGGGAGTCCATCATCAGGGAAATCGGAGGGTAAAAACGACCATGCGCCTGTGCAGCCCATTTTCAGCGCAAGGCAAGCCAAGAGGCAGGCAATGCAAGGGGTATAGCCGATTGTGCCTCAAGCGCTGGAATTGCTTGCGCATTGGGGCCATGGCTACAGGCTCTCAGATCGTAAACACGTTCTAACAGGCGCCGCTGGTGGTTGCTGCGCTTTGTATCAGCGGACAGTGACATTTTGATGAAGCATTGGGAGCCCCGATCCTGTTGCAGCGCACGCTTGGGCCTAGTGCAGGCCAGCGGCACTCAAGCTGCGCTCAACCGTCGAAGCGAGCGACTGCTGCCGCGCTGCTCACATGGGGGGCAGTGGTGCGTGGGATGTGCACCCACACAGGCACTGCCATCTTGGCGTGTCAAACAATGGCGTGGTCTGTGTTCAGAGTTGTTTCAGTGCCTTGTGCCATAGCCAGCTCAATGCGCCTGCTCCCAGTTATCGCCCACACCCAACTCGGCCAGCAGTGGCACTTTGAGCTCGGCCACTTGGGCCATGGCTGTGGGGATATGTTCGCGCACCCAATCAATATCGCCCTCTGGCACTTCAAACACCAATTCATCGTGCACTTGCATGATCATTTGCACGCGCGGGTTTTCGGCGTCAATCAAGGCCTGCACAGCGACCATGGCTTTTTTGATTAGGTCGGCAGCCGTGCCTTGCATGGGTGCATTGATCGCGGCGCGCTCGGCACCGGCGCGGCGTGGACCGTTGGGTGAGTTGATCTCAGGCAGATACAGGCGGCGCCCAAACACGGTCTCCACATAGCCTTGCTCCTTGGCCTGGGCCTTGGTCTCGTCCATGTAGCGGCGCACGCCCGGATAGCGCTCGAAATAGCGGTCAATGAAGGTGCCGGCGGCGCTGTTGGTGATGCCCAGGTTTTTGGCCAAACCAAAACGGCCCATGCCGTAAATCAAACCAAAGTTGATGACTTTGGCGTAGCGGCGCTGCTCGCTGCTGACTTCTTCCAGCGCCACATTGAACACTTCAGAGGCAGTGGCTTTGTGGATGTCTTCGCCATTCCTAAAAGCATTGAGCAAGGCTGCATCATCGCTGAGGTGGGCCATGATGCGCAATTCAATTTGGCTGTAATCGGCGCTGGCAATGCGTTTGCCTGGCGCGGCAATAAAGGCCTCGCGAATGCGGCGGCCTTCGGCCGTGCGCACCGGGATGTTTTGCAGATTCGGGTCGGTGCTGGACAAACGCCCGGTGATGGCCACCGCCTGTGAGTAATGCGTGTGCACGCGCCCTGTGGCCGGCAGGGCCAATTGGCCGAGCTTGTCGGTATAGGTGCTTTTGAGCTTGATCAGGCTGCGGTGCTCAAGAATACGTGCGGGCAGCGGGTAGTCTTCGGCCAGTTTTTCCAGCACTTCTTCGTTCGTGCTGCGCGCGCCGGTCGCGGTTTTTTTCACTACCGGCATGCCCAGCTTGTCAAAGAAAATTTCGGCCAGCTGTTTGGGGCTGCTCAGGTTGAATGGCTGGCCTGCCAGCGCATAGGCTTCTTCTTCCAGCTCCACAATGCGTGTTCCCAGCGCCTGGCTTTGCTGGGCCAGCAGTGGCGCATCGACCAGCACACCTTCGCGCTCCATGCGAAACAGCACTTCGCTGCTGGCAATTTCCAGCTCGTAAATGCCGCGCAAGGCGGCGTTGTTTTCCAATTGCGGCCACAGCACCTGGTGCACATCAAAGGTCTGGTCGGCATCTTCGCAGGCGTAGTGGCTGGCGGTGTCGATATCGACCTGGCTGAATGGAATCTGCGACGCACCTTTGCCGCACAGCGACTCGTAGCTGGTGCCTTGGCGGCCGGTGTGGCGCTCAGCCAGGCTCTCGAGCCCATGCGGCTTGTGTGCTTCGAGCACATAGCTCTCCAGCATGGTGTCGTGCAAGTAGCCGTGCACCGCAATGCCATGGTTGGCTAACACATGGCGGTCGTATTTGATGTGCTGGCCTAATTTGGCGTGCTTGGCGTTCTCCAGCCAAGGTTTGAGGCGGGCCAGTACTTCCTCGCGTGGCAACTGCTCGGGCGCGCCGGGGTAGTCGTGTGCCAGCGGGATATACGCGCCTTCGCCAGGGGCGGTTGAGACGCTGATGCCGACAATCTCGGCGCGCATCTGGTCCAGCGAGGTGGTTTCGGTGTCAATGGCGACCAGCTCGGCTTGCTGCCAGCGCGCCAGTGCCGCGTCAAAATCGTCCCAGCTCAAAATCGTGGCGTATTGCACCGTGCCAGTAAAACCCTGGTAGCCACTGCCTGTCTCTCGCACAATCGATGGTGTGGCCGCAGCAGCAGCCGTGGCAGGGCCAGCCGCAGTAGATGCCGCCACAGGCGCTGCCGTTGGCGTATCAATGGCAAACAGGTCGCCATTGCCGCTGGATTGGGCAGTGATGGTCAAAGGCTGGGCCGCGCCGGTCTCACCCAGGTTGCGCAGCAAGGTTTTGAAGCCGTATTGGTCATACAGCTCGGCCAGTGCCGGTTTATTGGGCTCACGCATCGCCAAATCGGCCAGTGCCGGCAAGTCGGCCACGTCGCGCTTCATCGTCACCAGCTGAGCCGCCGTTGGCAACCATTCGCGGGCGTCGCGCAGGTTTTGCCCTGCAACGCCTTTGATCGCATCGGCGTTGGCCAGTAGATTGTCTAGGCTGCCCCATTCCTGCAACCATTTGGCGGCCGTTTTAGGGCCGACCTTGGTCACGCCTGGCACGTTGTCAACCGTGTCGCCGACCAGGGTTTGGTAGTCGATCATCAGGCTGGGTGGTACGCCAAATTCGGCCAGCACGCCGGCTTCGTCGCGGCGTTTGCCATTCATCGTGTCGTAGATCACGATGTTCTCTGTGACCAGTTGCGCCAAATCCTTGTCGCCGCTGGAGATCAGCACTTGCATGCCTTGCGCGGCAGCCTGGCTGGCCAGGGTCGCAATCACGTCATCGGCTTCGACGCCGGGCACGGCCAGCATGGGCCAGCCCATTGCCAGCACGACCTGGTGGATTGGTGCAATCTGGGCCCGTAAATCGTCGGGCATAGGCGCGCGGTTGGCCTTGTATTGCGGGTAAATATCGTCGCGAAAGGTCGGGCCGCTGGCGTCAAACACGCACACGGCATAGGCCGACGGTTCTTCCTTGCGCAGCGCTTGCAGCATATTGATCATGCCGCGCAAAGCGCCTGTGGCGGGGCTGTCTGGATTGCCCGGATCGGCCCGCAAATCGGGCATGGCATGGTAGGCGCGGTAGAGGTAACTGGAGCCATCGACCAGTACCAATTTATTTTGAGCAGTCATGGGCCGTATTGTGCACGTGCTGCAGTGCTGTTGCTGTAGTGGTACGCAAATGATCTGCTTGTATGAGCAGGGTCTTGCAATCTGAGACAATGCTGCCAAAGCGCCGTAAAACGATGGTTTATCGCTCGGCGACGGAGGACACTGCTATGGCTTCTACTACAACGCCTGTCATTTTTAAAAATTCTGCTCCTGGCTCAGCCGCAAAGACTGTGGCTAGTTTGTTGCTGGCCGTTTTGGTCACAGGGCCGTTGATCGCACAAACCCAGGTGGTGTCTGAGCGCCTCGTTTCCGACCCCCAGGTCAATGCGGCCAACACCAGCAATGTGGGCCAGGTTCAAGGTGCTGAGGTACTGCCTGAAGGTGAGCCTGCAACTGCGCGCAGCGCTGTGCGTTCGTACCAGCAAGACGCTGGCTCGCGCATTGAAGAGCTGCGCGTGCGCGGCCAAACGCGTGAGATCACTGTCACCCCTTCTGGCACCATGCCTTCGTATGAAGTGGTGCCTGGCAATAGCCAGACCAATCCGATCAGCTCAGGCCGCAGCCAAGAGGGCACCAATGGCCCACGCCGCTGGAAGATTGGCGAATTCTAAGCAAATGGCCCTGGTGGGCAAACGCTGTCGTTTGCAGCGAACGTTCAGCGTCACAAAGGTCATCTCACAAAAACCGCACACAGCTTTGGCTGTGTGCGGTTTTTTGTTTGCGTTTGGCTTTTAGAGTCTTTGCATCATCTGCGCGCCGCCAGGTTGAAGCCCAACAGCGTCGTGCTTTGCTAAAAATTCTTGCTTGGCAGAGCGTTCGACTGCGGCTTTATCTGTAATTCACCAATTGGTGAAAACCCGCTGATCAAAAAGCGACTGTTGGGTTGTAATAGCCATTAATTCACCAATGAGTGAATTAGCCGACGGCCAACAACGACAGGAGACATGCATGAAACTCGCTTTGATCGCCACCTGGGCAGTGGCGCTGCTTGCAGCCAGCGCGACGGCGCAGGCCCAGAACACAGCCAATTACCCCAATAAACCCATTCGCGTGGTCGTGCCGTTTGCGGCCGGCAGCACGACCGATTTGATTGCCCGTGCGATTGGCGACAAGATGGGCCAAAGCCTGGGTCAAACGATGGTGATTGAAAACCGTGGCGGTGCCAGCGGCACGATTGGTCAGATGGCGGTTGCCACAGCTGCACCCGATGGCTACACCGTCATGATCCACAGCTCCTCGCACACGGTCAGCCCATCGACCTTTACCAAGCTGCCGTTCAAAACGGAAGAAGATTTCATTGGCATCACGCCGATCGTCACCTCGCCCAATGTGCTGGTGATTGCGCCTGAAAAAGGCATGAAAACGCTGCAGGAGCTGGTCGATTTTGGCAAGGCCAATCCAGGCAAACTCAATTTTGCGTCCGCTGGCCAAGGCAGCGCCACGCATTTGAATGCCGAGAAATTCAAATTGGCAGCTGGCCTTGATGCCTTGAATATCCCATTCAAAGGCTCGGCCGAAGCAGTGGGCGAAGTCATGACGGGCCGCGTCGACTATTACTTCTCGCCAATTGCACCGGTGCTCAGCCAAATCAAGGATGGCCGCTTGCTGGCTCTGGCAGTGGGCTCGCCAACCCGCTCACCCGCTTTGCCTGATGTGCCAACGACTGGCGAAGCCGGTGTGCCAGGCTCTGAGCTGGTGTTCTGGATTGGCATGCTGGCCCCAGCGGGCACGCCCGAACCCATTGTGCAGCGCCTGCACGACGAAGTGGTCAAGGCGGTTGCAAGTCCGGAAGTCATAGCCCGCTTTGACGCCTTAGGCGTCTCGCCCTGGACGATGGAGCCCCAAGCCTTCAACGCCTATATCCACGACGAAATCGGCAGTTACTCCGAGCTGGTCAAAGCCGCCGGCATCGAACCCAACTGAGTGGGCATCAAAGCCACTCCTTCTCCTCTCCCTTCACCTAGACAAGCATCACTATGAGTACACAAAGACTTGGCATCATCATGCACGGTGTTACCGGCCGCATGGGCATGAATCAACACCTGATCCGTTCGATTGTCGCCATCCGTGCGCAGGGCGGCGTGCTGCTGGCCAATGGCGACCGTGTCATGCCCGACCCGATTTTGGTGGGCCGCAATGCCGAGAAAATGGAAAAACTGGCCGCAGCCCATGGCATTGCCCGCTGGGGCACGGATTTGGACGCGGCCCTGGCCAACCCTGATGACACGGTGTTCTTTGATGCCGGCACGACGCAAATGCGCCCACAGCTGCTGGCCAAGGCGATTCGCGCTGGCAAGCACGTGTACTGCGAGAAGCCGATCGCCACCAACCTGAATGAAGCCGTTGAAATCGCCCGCTTGGCCGAAGAAGCCCGTGCCGAGAAAGGCCTTAAAAGCGGCGCCGTGCAAGACAAGCTGTTTTTGCCCGGTTTGCGCAAGCTGGACATGCTGCGCCGCGCAGGTTTCTTTGGCGAAATGCTCAGCGTGCGCCTGGAGTTTGGCTACTGGGTGTTTGAGGGCGATTTGCAGCCGATTCAGCGCCCCAGCTGGAACTACCGCACAGAAGATGGCGGCGGCATGATTCTGGACATGATGTGCCACTGGCGCTATGTGCTGGACAACCTGTTTGGTGAAGTGCAGTCGATCTCCTGTCTGGGGGCAACGCACATTCCCAAGCGCTGGGACGAGTCTGGCAAGGAATACGTGGCGACCGCTGACGACGCCGCTTACGCCACAGCCGAGCTCAAAGGCCATAACGGCGAGCATGTGATTGCGCAAATGAACATGAGCTGGGCGACCCGCGTGCGCCGTGACGACCTGGTGACCTTCCACGTCGATGGCACGCATGGCTCTGCGGTAGCCGGTCTGCAAGAGTGCCGAGCCCAATCGCGCGTGGCCACGCCACGCCCGGTCTGGAATCCGGATGTCAAGCAAACCATGAACTTCAACGACCAGTGGCAAGAAATCCCGGACACCGAGTTCTACGACAACGGTTTCAAAATCCAGTGGGAGCACTTTATCCGCCATGTCGTCGAAGACGCGCCATACCGCTGGACTCTGCCAGAAGGCGCCAAAGGCGTGCAACTGGTCGAAGCTGCGCTGCAATCCTGGAAAGAGCGCCGCTGGATTGATGTGCCTGAATTGAAAGTCTAAGAGAGTGCCATGACCCATCGCATCGTTTTACCCACCGCTGATCGCAGCCTGCAAACCTACACCTTGCGCGCTACGCCAGTGCCCGCCCAGCCAGCTGCCGGGGCTTTTAACCGCATCGCCTATTCGGCCGCGCACGTGGTGGCCGACCCGCTGGCTGACAACGACCCGTGGCTGAGCTGCGCCGTGGACTGGGACAAGACCATTGCCTACCGGCAATACCTGTGGTCGCTGGGCCTGGGGGTGGCCGAGGCGATGGACACCGCCCAGCGCGGCATGGGCCTTGACTGGCCGACCTCGTTGGAACTGATTCGCCGCAGCTTGGATGCGGCCAAGGACGTGCCTGGCGCGATCGTGGCGTCGGGCTGCGGCACCGACCACCTCGATTTGGATTCGGTCAAAAGCGTGGACGATGTGATCCGCGCCTACGACACCCAAATGGAGGCGATTGAAGCCCTGGGCGGCAAACTGATCGTGATGGCCAGCCGTGCACTGGCGCGCGTGGCCAAAGGCCCTGAAGATTACGAGCGCGTTTACGGCCACATCCTGAGTCAGTCAGCACAACCGGTGGTACTGCACTGGCTGGGCGAGATGTTTGACCCGGCGCTGGCAGGCTACTGGGGCACGTCCAATGTGGACGCTGCGATGAACACGGCCTTGGATGTGATTGCGGCGCACCCGCACAAGGTCGATGGCATCAAGATTTCGCTGCTTGACAAGGACAAGGAAATCGCGATGCGCCGCCGCCTGCCCGCAGGTGTGCGCATGTACACCGGTGACGATTTCAACTACGCCGAGCTGATTGCAGGCGATGGCTATGGCAACGAGATCACCCATGGGCAAAGCGATGCCTTGCTGGGCATTTTTGATGCCATAGCACCGGCTGCGAGCACCGCGCTGCAAGCGCTGGCGCAGGGTGATGAAGCGCGCTTTCATGCGATTTTGGCACCCACAGTGCCGCTGTCACGCCACATCTTCAAAGCGCCAACGCGCTTCTACAAAACTGGCGTGGTGTTCATGGCCTGGCTCAACGGCCACCAGGACCATTTCACGATGGTAGGCGGCCAGCAAAGCACCCGCTCCTTGCAGCATTTGGCGCAATTGTTCCGCCTGGCCGATGCGGCCAATGTGCTGGTCAAGCCCGAGCTGGCAGTCGCGCGCATGCGCACGCTGACCGCTATGTATGGCATTGAGCAAGCGTAAAGGGCGGCACCATGCGTGACTTTTCACAGAACATTGATTGGCTCTCGATCAACACCGCGACGATTCGCAAACAGCACGGCCAGGAAGTCGCGCTGAACACCTTGCTCGACCAGTGCGCCGCTGCAGGCATTCGCGCGGTCAGCCCGTGGCGCGACCAGGTTGCCGCTATCGGCTTGCAAGCCACGGCTGCGCAACTGCGTGCCCATGGCATGTCCTTGTCCGGCTACTGCCGTGGCGGCTTTTATCCGGCTGCTGACAAAGTGGGTCTGCAAGCGGCGCTGGACGACAACCGCCGTGCGATTGATGAGGCCAAAACCTTGAATTCTGCCTGCCTGGTGATGGTCGTCGGTGCCTTGCCCGGCGCGCTGGAAGGCAAGCCGCACTACAAAGACATTGGCAGGGCGCGGCAGGAAGTGGTTGATGGCCTGGCCGCTTCGCTGGAATACGCCCGTGAGGTTGGCATGCCGCTGGCGATTGAGCCCCTGCACCCGATGCAAGCGGCCGACCGCGCCTGCATCAACACGCTAGAACACGCGCTCGACATTTGCGATGCGCTGGACCCCGAAGCCACTGGCGCATTGGGCGTGGCGCTTGATGTCTACCATGTTTGGTGGGACCCAAAGCTGGCGCAGCAAATCGCCCGCGCCGGCGCCAAGCGCCTGCTGGCCTACCATGTCTGCGACTGGCTGACCCCGACAGCCGACCTGCTGCAAGACAGAGGTATGATGGGCGAGGGCGTGATCGAGCTGAAAAAGATCCGCCAATGGGTCGAAGCAGCCGGCTTTGCAGGCTACAGCGAAGTGGAGATTTTCTCGCAGCGCAACTGGTGGCAACGCAGTGGCGATGACACCTTGCAAGCCTGCAAGCAAGCCCACCAGGCGGTGGTGTAGCGCCCAATTTATACAAATCTGAACAAGCGAGCGGCATGGTGAGCAAGCCCAAAAAAAAACACTGCGGAAGACAAACTGCGTGACGCCGAGCGTTCACGCAAGACCATCTTGGTCGCGGCCAAGCAGGAGTTTTCCGAGGCGGGCTTTGATGGTGCGCGCATCGACCGCATCGCGGAGCGGGCCGAGCTCAACAAGCGCCTGATTTATTACTACTTTACTGATAAAGAGGCGCTGTTTCAGGCGGTGCTGGAGGAGGCCTATGCCGACATCCGCCAGGCCGAGCAATCGCTGGCGCTGGCCAGCATGCAGCCAGCGCAGGCCATTGCGAAATTGGTCGAATTCACCTGGAACTACTACCTGCAAAACCCGGAATTCCTCAGCATCCTCAACAGCGCCAACCTGCACAAAGGCCGGCACTTGGAAGAAGAGGGCCGGGTGCAGCGCCTGAACTCGCCGCTGATGCAATTGCTGCGCGAAGTGCTGCACAAAGGCCAGCAGCAAGGCGACTTTCGCGCTGATGCCGATCCGGTGCAGCTCTACATCACGATTGCCGGTATGTCGTATTTTTATCTCTCGAACAACTACACGCTGTCGGCGGTTTTCGGCACCGATTTGGCGACGCAGACGGCTTATGCAGAGCGGCTGGCGCATATGTGTGATGTGGTGCTGGGCTACCTGAAGGCTTGAAGCCCATAGCCTCCTTGACAGGTGATCGAGCCTACGACACAAAAAGCACTGATGCGTGCTGCCATGACCGCAATATCATGCCAATCATTTCCCTACGCAAGCGGACTCAGATACGCAAAGGAATTGCCTTTGCAGAACGAAACGCCGCCATCGATGCATGTCGCCGTTTCTGACGTGCCTTTGGAAAGATTGGCGCGGTTATCACCGTGGATCGCTGGTTGAGGCCGCAATGAATTGCTTCAAAAAAGCTTGGTGAAAAAGTCAAGGCCAAGACCTTGGAGAGGCAAGTGTGGAGCTCAATGTGCGAGCAACCGTCTTGAAAGGGTTCACTCAATTGGGTTGTCAAAAAACGCTCGCCGTGGGATAACTTCGCCTGGGGTTGGGGCAGCGCGGCCATCGCTTTCTTTATGCAACAAAGCCGCTGAGCGTGCCATTGGGTGGTGCTCACCTTTCCACTCGGTATTTGAGCATGATGACGAGAATCGCCAGTAGCAGCACGATGGCATTGTTCAGCACGATTGGCAGGGCGCCGATCAGCAGCCCGTAGCACAGCCATAGCGCCACACCGCTGATGAAGCACGTGTACATGCCGTAGGATATATCGCGTGCAGAGCGCGTGCGCCAGATTTTCAGGACTTGGGGGATGAAGGAGATGGTGGTCAGCATGCCTGCTAATGCGCCGATGAAATCGATCAGGTTCATGGGGCCGCAGTCTCAGAAAAATCGGTCGAAGTAGATCTGCGACTTGTCCACGTTGTGGCGTGTCTGCAGGGTGTCTAGCACCGCTTGAATCATGGGCGTGGGGCCTGCCATGTAGTAGTCGTGGCCGTACAGATCAGCACCCAAGACTTCTTCAAGGTATTCATGGATGAAACCGATGCGGCCGTTCCAATTGCTGGCTTCGTGCTCATGCACGGACGAGATGGCAGGGTAGAAGCGGATGCGGTCGCCAAAGCCGGGTAGGGCCTCTAGCAGTGCTTCTCCGCACACGTCCCGTTGCGTTCTTGCGCCGTAGAAGAAATGCAGGCGGCGCGTTGCCAGTTGACCGGCATTGGCCATGGCGCGGGCGATCGAGACCATCGGAGCCAGGCCCGAACCGCCCGCGATGCAGACCACGTCACGTACCGAGTCTTCGCGCAGATAAGCCATGCCAAAGGGGCCGTCCAGCGTGATCTGGTCGCCTGTGTGCAGATGGTCGAACAAGGTGTTGGAGCCGTTGCCGCCCTGAACCCGACGTACTTGGAAATGCCATTCCCCTTCGCTGTTGGGCAGGTTGGACATGGAGTAGGCACGGGTGCCGTTCACGCCCGGCAGTTGTAGCGTAGCAAATTGGCCAGGACGGAAGGCGGCTGCGGTGTCCGTTGCGAAGCGGAATTCGCGTATGTCATGTGTGATCTCGTTGGTGGCAATCAGCGTGGCAGTCTGCTTGCGTGGGTTCACTTGCGGCACGCAGGCATCGTCCAGACGCATTTTGATGCGGCAATCGGTGAGTGGACGGCACTGGCAGGCCAGCTTGCGGTTCTTGGCGTGGTCGCGTGCAGACAGGCCCGGCGCGTTGTCCCAGAGGACCTCCAGGTGGCCTTCCAGCAGCTCGAACTTGCAGGTGCCGCAAGCACCGGCCGTGCATTCATACGGCATGCCAAGACCGGCGCGCAGGCCGCCTGCAAGCAGGGTGTCGTTGGGGGCGCAGGCGAATGTCTGGCCGCTGCCTTCAATGTGGATGGTTGTCATGTGGAGCCTCCTTCACTGATCGAAACGAACGCCCACCACGCCGTTTTCGATCACGACGGGGTAGGTTTTCAGATTCACCACGCAGGGTGCACCAACAGCCTCTCCTGTTCGGATATCGAATGCGCCTTGGTGGAAAGGGCACTCGACTACGTCGCCGTCGATCTCGCCATCGCACAGCGAGGCTTCGCCGTGGGTGCAGGTGTCGTCGGTGATGTGGAATTCTCCATTCAGATTGAAGATGGCCAATGGTGGGCGACCTGCGAGCTCAATGCGCTTGGGGCAACCCGGTGTTACTTCGGAGGCTGGACAAAGGAATTGGATGGTTTTTTCGGCGATTGCCATGAAATTGTCCCCTGTTGGATTCGTCAACGAATCATGGTGCCATCGGCAGCGGGTTGATCCACAACAGCTGCCAAGCGGCACTACTACGATGCGTTGATCGTATGTATTTCGCTTCGCTGCAGCTATTGGATTGATTGCTTAGCCACTACAGGTTTTTGCTTATGCACGGTTGGTCCCTGCACTCAGGAGCAGCGCGGCAACATGACGTGAAAGTTTGTGCCGGAGTTGTTGGCCGGACGCGTGAACCACAGGCGACCGCCATGTGTATCGACGATAGACTGGCACAGCGATAGCCCGATGCCGAGGCCTGAGTTCTTGGTGGAAAAGAACGAGGTGAAGATCTGATCCTGACTAACCTGGGGTAGCCCCGGACCTGTGTCCGCCACGGTGATCTGCACGCCTTTGTCTGTATGGCTGGCAATGCTGATGTGCAGCTTGCGCTGATTGATGGGTACGCTGGTCATGGCCTCGATGCTGTTAACAGCCAGATTGATGATGACCTGCTGGATGAGCACTTCATCGCACTCGACTTCACAACTCGCATCGCCGAGCGCGTAGCCAATCGAAACTGAGTGATCGCGCGCGCGCATTTCAATCAGATCACGGATGTCACCGATAAGTGCTCGCAGGTCGATCATTTGCCGCTGGAAGCTGCGGTTGCAGGTGAATTCACGCACCTTGTGGATGATGCGCCCGGCGCGCTCGGCCTCGTTCTGCGTCAGCTCCAGAACGCGGAGCAACTCTTCGTTGGTGAAGTTGCCTGAGCGAATGCGCCTGCGGCATCCGGCAACGAAGTTGACGATGGCAAAGAACGGCTGATTCAGCTCGTGCGCCAGCGCCGTGGCCATCTCGCCGGTGGTGGAGATGCGGGCGATGCGGCTAAGTTCCAGTGCTCGAGAGCGGGCCTTTTCTTCGGCCGCGATGCGTTCAGTAATGTCGCGGAAGTTGATGAGAATGCCTTTGATCGCAGGATCTTCCTGCAAGTTGCTGCACACGGCCTCGTGGATCCTCCATTCGCCACTGCGGTGACGCACCCGGTAGCTCAGCTGCACACTGTATTTGGCCTTGAGGCCGTTAAGTTCATTGAACGCGTTCCGCACATCTTCCACATCTTCCGGTTCGATGAAGGCGTATACCGAGCGGCCGATGAGCGAGCGAGCGGTGGCGCCGAGCAGCGAGTTGATGGAGGGGCCCACGAACTGTATTGCGCCGTCGATGGAGACGATGGCGATACCGTCTGACGAACGCTCAATAAGCTTGCGGTAGTAGCGCTCCCGCTCCTTGAGTATGGCGTGCGCCTCCTTGCGCTCGGAGATGTCGCGAGCCATGGCGATCACGCGCCCGATACCGTTGATGGTAATGCGTTTGAGGCTCACCTCCACGGGCGTTTCCTTGCCCTGCGAGTTGCAGATGACCCATTCGAAGATCACCGTCTCGCCGCTGTCGCGGGCGCTCCTGACGCGCTGCAGGCCGATCTCTGTATTGAACGGGGGATGGTTGCGCGTGAGCTCGCCGATGGACATGCCGCGCAGTTCTTCGATCGAGTGGCCATACAGCTCGCACGCCTTGCGGTTGGCGTCCAGGATCTCACCGGTGTCCATGTCATGGATCACCATGATGTCGGTGGCGAATTCAAAGACGTCCTGGTAACTGGTGCTGTTCAGCGGGCTGATGGCGTTCATGGTGCGCGCTTTCGAGTTCGGAGGGCATTGGTCAGCTTAGCACTGGGCGTGCCGCAGAGGCACTGAGGATATGCCCGTTAAGTGTTAGCACTTAACACGTTAGTGATCCGACCGGATAACGGGCACAGCCGCATTTTCTTACATTATGAGAACTGCACTAACGGATGTTTAACTGCAAGCCGAATTCCCACGTTTCGCACGCACTACAAGGAGACTTTGATGAACCCAACCACAGCCATGGCACCCGAGGACGTCGTCCGAGTGACCTCATTTACGCGGGGTGTCATTGGCCCCAGCCTGACCTTGCTGGGGCCTGTCAAGGATGGGGGGCGTATCGTGACCGGAACGCCGCCCGGATGCTGGGGCCCGATGATCACGCCGATCTTCCAGGGCGGCCATGAGGTCTCGCAACCTGTGGCTGTGGAAAATGCTGAAGTGGGCGATGCGGTAGCGCTGAAGATCGAGCGCTGCGCGGTCACGTCGCTTGCCACTTCGTCGGGTGTGATGGAATTCGTGGAAGGCCGTTACCTGGGCGACCCATTCGTTGCCAAGCGCTGCACCACGTGCGGCACTGAGAGCCCGCCAAGCCACGTGGAAGGCACAGGTGACGACGCCATTCGCTGCAACGTCTGCGGCGCGGAAGTGAATGCGTTCCGCTTTAGCCACGGCTACGTGATCGTGCTGGACAGCGAGAACCGCGTATCGCTCACCGTGGACAAGGATGCGGCGCAGCGCATCGCAGGCATGCCCGACCAACTGGCGCGGCTGCCTGAACTTTCCGAGCAGCACTCCATTCTCTCGCTCGCACGTTCGGATTTGAGCGGTCTGGCCGCGCACATGCAGCCTTTCCTTGGCAATATCGGCACCATTCCTTCGGTGGACATGCCCGACTCGCATAACGCCGGTGACTTTGGCTCGTTCCTGGTTGATGCGCCGCACGCCTTTGGCATGAGCCGCGAAACGCTTGAGGCCAATAAGACTGATGGCCACATGGACACCAACAGCGTGCGCGAAGGAGCCATTCTGATTTGTCCCGTGAAGGTGCCCGGCGCTGGTGTGTACATGGGTGATATGCACGCTCAGCAGGGCAATGGTGAGATCGCGGGTCACGCGACCGACGTGGCGGGCGAGGTAGAGCTGAATGTGCAGGTAATCAAGGGCCTGAAGATCGACGGCCCCATCCTGCTGCAACGCCCGGATGACCTGCCACCAATGGCTCGCCCGATGACCGCAGCACAGCGCGCACATGTGAAGGCACTGGGTGCGCGCTACGGTCAGCATCAGATCGAAGAGAACGCGCCGATCACGTTCATTGGATCGGCAGCCAACCTCAACGACGCCACCAAGAACGGCCTGCAGCGAGCTGCGGATGTTACGGGGCTGCCATACGACGAGATCCTGAATCGGGCAACGATTGCGGGCTCCATCGAAATCAGCCGTCTGCCTGGTGTAGTACGTGTCACGTTCTTGTGTCCCATGCCCATTCTGGAGCGTCTTGGCATTGCGCAATTGGCTCGCGCGCAATATGGACTCGATCACCAGGCCTGAGCCTGAAGAAGCATTACCAACCACCCCCCCCCTGGCCATTTGAGCCATTCCCATTTCTTGAAGAGGTATCGTCATGGAGACTAACAATTCAACCCTACGGTGGGCCAACAAGTTCCCTGATCTGGGCACCGACCCCATTCCGGTGGAGCCCTGCATCGCACCGGAATTCTATGACCGCGAAAAGGAGCGCGTGTTCGCACGGACTTGGCTGAAGGTCGGCCGTGTGGAAGAGATTTCCAACGTGGGCGACTACAAGGTCAAGAAGATTCACTTCGCCAAGACCTCGGTGATCCTCATCCACGGCAAGGACGGCGTGATACGCGGTTTTCACAATACCTGCTCGCACCGCGGAAACAAGGTGATCGTGGAGCACGGTGAAGAAACCTTTGGCCGTAACAAGGCCGCTGTTGTCACGTGCCGCTTTCACGGCTGGGTATATGACGCCAAAGGCGCGCTGGTACAGGTGCCCGAAGAAGAGCGCTTCCCACCGTGCTTCGAGAAGTCGCAGGGCAGTCTGACGCCTGTAAACACTGATGTCTGGGAAGGCTTCATCTTCATCAACCTGGCGGAAAAGCCAGATCGCTCGCTCAAGGAATATCTGGGCGGCATGGGTACGCACCTGGCTGGCTATCCGTTCGCCGAAATGAGCCAAGTGTTCAGTTACAACACCATGCTCGACTGTAACTGGAAGATCGCGCTGGACGCGTTCTCGGAGGCCTACCACGTCTCCACCATCCATGCGGGCTCGTTCCCCAACGTGTTCTCCAGCGGCTTGTCCGATGTGGAACTGTTCGGCGAACACCGCACGACCGGCATCTGCCTGTCACTGAACGCCAAGCCCACGCCAGTAGCAGGCATTGCCAATAGCATCACCGGCGCATCGCTGGTGTCGCAACGAGGCTCGTCGATGTTGCCCCCGGGTGTGAATCCAGGCCGCCAGAACGACTTCTCGTTCGAACTGAGCGTAGTGTTTCCCAGCATCCTGATCCACATCTCCGAAGGCATTTGGTTCACGCACCAGTTCTGGCCTGTTGCGCACAACAAGACGATGTGGGAGGGCAAGTACTACGTGAAACCCGCCAAGACCAACAGCGAGCGCTGGGCCACCGAGTTCGCTCAGGTGCTGCAGCGCAATGCGTGGTTGGAAGACACTGCGACGATGGAAGATACCCACGCGGCGCTCGAATCCGGTGCCAAGCAGCACATGTTCCTGCAGGATGAGGAAATCTTGCTGCGTCATGGCTACAAGGTGCTCAAACAGTACATCGAACAATGATGGAGACAATGGAAATGACTACACAGAATCTGCTTCCCGAAGGATTTGCGAGCCTGGAGCCACTGGTTGTCGCGTGGGCACTGCCTACGCAGAACGAGCGCCAGCGGCAACGCATCACCTCCACACGCTCACAGCTCAAGAGCTTCTACGACAGCATGCTGCCGCAACTGCCTGCTATTCTCAAGAAAGTGGACGAGTTCCCACTCGGTCAACTGCCGGAGAAGGAGGCCCGCCTGATGGCACTGGCACTGTCGCTCGCGGAGGTTGCACCACACATCGAACTGTATGGTGGTGACCCCAAGGTGCCATATGCGTTCGATGAGGCCCGCTTCGTGGCCGAGCACGGTGAGCTCGCTTACTGATCGCAGTCCTTGCGCGATCCGCTGCGCCATTGCGGAGCGGTGGATCACTCATCCGGAGACTTATTGATGGTCACCAGAACACTCAGTCAGCGCATCGCCCGCCTGGAGGCGATCACTGATATTCAGCAACTCGTGGGGCGTTATGCCCACGGCGCAGATCGCCACAACAATGCTGCCTTGATGGGGCCGTTGTTCAGCCACAAGGCTGAGTGGTCGGCCAGGGGCTTTGGTCGACATCAGGGTAGGGACGAAATCGCTGCAGAACTCGCACGCATCGGTCAGGAAGAGATCGTGTGGAGTATGCATTACATGACGGTCCCGATCATCGAGGTGGATGACGATCTGCGTAAGGCACGATGTCGCTGGCATCTGTGGGAACTCGCACAAATCAAGGATCCTTCCGACGGGAAAGCGCCCGCTGTTGCGCACTGGATCGGTGGCGAGTACGACAGCCAGGTCATCGTCGAAAAGGGGCGTTGGTGCTTCGAACGCGTTGAGCTCAACCTGCGACTGGTCCATCGCCACGATGCCGCGTGGTTGCCGCTTGGCTAAAGCAGCACACAAAGAGCAGACATAGACGCGCAGATCCGACCTGCGCATACCGCGAAATGACACTTGCCCGATATGCGCCGAAGGATGCGCAGGACATGCTGCACCCAAAAAACGATCTCACAAACGATCTGTACGAATTACAACCAAGGAGACAGAGAGATGAAAAACGCCAAATGGATTTTAATGATAGCCATTGGGGTGCCGTTAGCGGCGGCTGCGCAGAGCAACGTCACCATTTATGGCACGCTGGACGCGGGCATTACCTCCATCAGCAATCAGAATGGCTCGCGCAACACCATTTTTGCGACAGGCATGCAGATCCCGAATCTGCTCGGTTTCAAAGGCAGTGAGGATCTGGGCAGAGGCATAAAGGCCATCTTCAAGCTCGAGAGTCAGTTCGGTCTCGAGGAGGGCCAAATGATCGGCGGCACCGGCTTCACGCGCCAGACTTACGTGGGTTTGGCCAGTTCCGTGGGCACGCTCACCATGGGGTACCAGTATGAATTCATGTTCGAGTCACTGTCCGCCGCACGCCTTGCCGGATCGCTGCCTTACGTGAGTCTCTACAACCTGCAGCAGGGCCCATTCCAAGTACTCGGAACTCCTTATGGTGGGCTGGACTTCAACCGCGTTGCGGGCGCATTCCGCGTGCGCAACTCGGTCAAGTTCGTCACGAACGACTTCAACGGTTTCAACGCGGGCGTGCTGTACGGAATGGGCGAGAAGGTCGGATCGCTCGACACCAAGAGCACGGTCAGCGCAGCGATCAACTATGCACGCGGACCGTGGGGCGCAAACGCCGCATACACATATGCCAAGGATGCGTCCATCAATGATGGCAAGGACGGGATTCGCAACTGGGGTGTCGGTGGTCGCTACACGGCGCCTACGTGGCAGGTGGATGCGATCTACACCAACACTCGGAACACCTTCACCAACGCGCGCGTCGGTGTCTATCAGGTGGGGGCTGACTGGAAGATCACCCCCGCGACTATTCTGCGCGGCGACTATCAGCTCATGAAGGGCAATGCGCAGGTGGCGGACAACAAAGCACATCAGTTCGGTGTGACGCTGGATTACTGGTTCTCCAAGCGTACCGACATCTACACCAACGTGGTGTACCAGCGCACCAGCGGCAACGGCCAGACCCATGCCTGGATTGCCGGTCTGCCAGGTGCTTCCGACGGACGCAGCCAAACCGCATTGCGCATCGGTATGCGCCACTTCTTCTGATGGAAAAGGGGATTCATCATGCACAATGAAACGCAACTCAACTCCCGCACCGACGACCACGCGCTGGAAGCTGTGCCCGATAGCGAACGCCAGAACTGGCTCCAATTGTCTTGGAGCACAGCGGGCATCGTCACCACGCTGATCCAGTTGTTCGTCGGCGCGCTCGTGACATTCGTCGCGGGCATCAAGATCGGCATGTTAGCTGGCGTTTTCGTCGCCATAGTCGGCGCGCTGCTGGGCTGGGGAGCAGGACACATCGCGTACAAGACGGGGTTGGCCAGTACGGTGTTGTCGCGCGAACATGGCTTTGGCTACCGCGGATCGGCGTTGATGGCGCTGGTGTTCGGCTTCATGATCACTGGCTTCATCGCCTTGGAAAATGCGCTGCTATACAAGGGCTTTCTGTTCTATCTGAATCAGCCCGATACGGTGTCCATGCGCTTGCTGATCTATGGCATCTTGACGTTGGCATGGATTCTGCTCACGGCCTTCGGCTTCAAGCTGGTGGCGCGCGTATCGTCGATCACGCTGGTGGCCTTTCTCGCTGTGCTGGTGTACATGATGGTGGAAGTCATCACCTCTTCGGGGCAGAGTTGGGCATCCGTCACGCAGTTCGGCGCTCAGATGCCTGAAGAGATGCTGCGTGCAATGGGGGCGGATACTGACTTAGGCAAGTTCAGCTTTTGTGTGAACGTGATGATCGGTTCGGCGGGGGCGCTTGCATTGATCGATGCTGACCTGGGGCGCTATGCCAAGTCATCGCGCGACATCGCCATTGCTGCCGTCATCGGCAACGTGTTTATGGACATTGTGATGGTGGCGATTGGCGGCATCGTGATGTATGCGGGCATGGACCAGATCATCCAACACCATGTCAATATTGGGGGGCTGACCGAAGCCGCAGCACGTGCACTGGCTCTGCAAAGCCCTGATAGCGTGGCCGTGGCCTTCATCATCTTCGGTGGTGCGCTGGGTACCTTGCTGATGGTGTTTGCACAGTCGAAGGCGCAAGTGCTCAATACCTACAGCGCATCGTTGTCGCTCACCAATCTCGCCGACGTGCTGTTTAATTGGCGTCCCGGTCGTTTCACGTTCGTGATTCTCACCAATGTGTTTGCGTGCCTGATGCTGGTCGGGTCGATTCTGGATTGGTTCAACTCCTTCATCACTGTGTTGGGTGTGCTGACCACATGTTTCGCGGGAATCATCATTGCTGACTACCTGTTCGTCAAACCACGTCTAGGATATTCGGCGCCAGTGGGTGAAGATATCAACTGGGCAGGTGTGATCACTGTGGTGCTCGGGTTTGTGCTGGCGCACTATGTGTTGCAATCGTATGTGCCGATTGAGTTCTTTACTTCGCTTGTAACATCCTTTGTGCTCTATCCATTGCTCAGAATTTCCATGTTGCGCAAGATGAAAACCGCAGTCTGATTGCCTGATTGGCATGCGGGCCTCCACCTGAATCGACCAGGATTTCCGAGACAGTATTGAGCCTCATGGAGGGGTTTGCACCCTCAGGTGTGCGCCTATGCTGGGCACACAATTGAAAAACCCGGCCGCGTTTAAGGATCGGGTTTTTGTTTTTTTTCTGTGATGGTGATGCCAGCACTATGCCTATTGCCTGGGTTGTCGCTTTGGCCCCTGATTTCTTCAGTCCGCGCATCCACGACCAATGTTTTCAAGACTGCGCCGAGCTGCGCATACCTAGCCTTATCAACTCCGCCAAAGACGTGGCACCCAGCTTTTCGCGGATATGTGCACGGTGCACTTCCACGGTTTTGTAACTGATGTTCAGCCGAATAGCGATGACCTTGGAGGCGAGGCCTTCTACCAGCAGATCGAACACTTCGCGTTCGCGCGCTGAAAGCTGGCTGAGCAAGTCCGTGGTTTGGTCGTTGGCTCTGGCCTTGTAATACTCGTTCAGCCCCACTTTGATGGCACCTGCCACTTTGTCGAGCAGGTTCTGATCATTGAAGGGCTTCTCGATAAAGTCATACGCTCCGTCCTTCATGGCGCGCACGGTCATCGGAATGTCGCCGTGTGCGGTCAGGAAGATGATGGGCAAAGTGAAGCCCGATGTGCGCATGGTCTGCTGCAGCTCGAAACCGCCCATGTAGGGCATGCGCAGGTCCAGTAACATGCATCCTGGCTTCGTTGGATTGGCAGCGGCGAGGAACTCGCGACCGTTGGCGAATACCTCCACCTTATGACATACCGACTCCAGCAGCCAGCGCAGGGATTCGCGCACAGATTCATCGTCATCGACGACATAGACCCTAGGCTCGTGTTCGCGGTCGTTGCCAGTGTGGCAAGTTGGGTTCATGCAGCTGTCCTGATGGTTCTGTGTTGTTGGGTGAGCCATGTGAACACGTTCCCAGACCCGTGAGAGTGCTGTGCGCGGATTGGGATTGCCGAATTCATTGTGCTTCTTTCGTGGGGGCTGATCGTTCAGCGTTGTGCGAAAAATTCTAGTCTTGCTCGCGCTGCAACAACAATCGGGAAATTCCGGCCCCCCATGTTTTCTGAGTGCTGGAACCCCGTGGAATCGGCTCTGTACAAGGACAAACTGCGGGCGTACAGAATCCGAATAAGTGCTTTCATCTATCAGATTAGGTAGTCGATCGCATTTACCGCCTCGTCTTCCGCTCCTACGCTATACCCGTTCCATGCAGAGGACAGCCATCGTGACGAAAGTAGCAGTTATCGGTGGCGGATAGAGCGGCTTTCATCAGGCATTCTGACTGCTGGATAGAGGCTTTGACGTCACGCTGACATCTCTGGTTTGGGCAAGGACAACCAGATCGTCAATCGCCTGCGCGCTGAATTGGCGTGACGTGATTTAAAGTCAAGCGGGAGGGCGATGCAGCACTGCGACAAAACAAAATCACCCGCATTGTGCGGGTGTTGTCGTTTGGGAAGTGAGCAAACTGATTCAGTGTGGATCTCGCACAGCATGTGCTGCAAGTCAACGCGGTTGATGCCCAAGGTAAACCCAGCCATTGAGCGCAGCAAGTTCTTGCTATGGTGCACTCTATTATCAGCCAGGTGCTTGATTGTCATGGAAGATTGCGGCAGTGCACACCACTGGTGCAGGCAATTGCTGCGCATGCGGTTAGATGACTGGATGATTGCCGCAGCATTGGCTAGGCCATATTGCATGTGGGCAGTACTCGCTGGGAAGGAGGTAAGCTGAGGAGTCTATACTGTGCGCGCCGCAGTAGCGGATATGGGGCGGCGGCGCTGCCCTCATGCTGCAACGATCATTTCGCAGTTTTTAGATGCGTTTGGCTTTAGTAGATGATAAGTACTTGAAAATTTGTTGGTATTTTTGTTGGCATCTTTTTATAGCCTGGCATCAAGATCCTTTGTTTGTGAGGATTTGAGTGATTTTTCGATCCCCACCAGCCGGATCGAACAACTCCCTTCGCAGCCAGCAAACGACTAGGCATGGGCTTGCGCGCTGTATTGCGGCGGTGCAAGACGTGCTGATCAGGCGTATTTGAGGCGCCGAGTTTGTAGCCAACTTCTTTATTATTTTTTGAGGCAGATCAGATGACTACTCTTGATCCAACAACACCATCCCCTCTCAGCGCCGAAGCGCTCGCTGCTGCACGCCAACCCCAGCGCGTGCGCCATACCTTGCACATGCGCCGTGTGCAAGTCACGCAGGTCGAGCGTATTACCCCGCATTTGATTCGCATTGCTCTGGGCGGCGAGGCCTTGGCTGGATTTACCAGCCCCGGCTTTGATGACCATGCCAAGCTGATTTTTCCTGACCCCCAGACTGGCCAGTTGACGCTGCCGGTGGTGCGAGAGGACGGCAAAATCGATTGGGGTGATGCCGCGCAACGCCCGAATGCACGCGACTACACGCCGCGCCACTTTGATGCGCAGAGTCAGACTTTGACAATTGATTTTGCCTTGCACGAAGCAGGCCCGGCCACTGCCTGGGCTGAGCGCGCCAAGCCCGGTGATGAGCTGGGCGTGGGCGGGCCACGTGGCTCATTTCTGATACCGACCGAATATGACTGGCATTTGCTGGTGGGGGATGACACGGCATTGCCGGCCATTTGGCGCCGCTTGCAAGAGCTGCCAGCCAGTGCCACAGCGCTTGTCATTGCTGAGGTCGATTCGCCTGAAGACCGGGTTGAGCTGCCCAGTGCTGCGCAAGTGGAAATCGTTTGGGCATACCGCCAAAACGGCAGCGCCAATGCGCTGTTGGATGCACTGCGCGCCCAAACCTTCCCTGCTGGTGATTGTTATGCCTGGGTCGCTTGTGAGTCACTGGCAGCCAAGGCGGTTCGTGAGCATCTGGTTACTGAACGCCAGGCCAATCCGCGCTGGGTGCGTGCCTCGGGCTACTGGCGCAAAGGCTCGGCTGCGACGCACGAGACGCATGAGTGACCGCGTCTGCACGTAGGCTATCAGTGGCCCGAGTCAGCCGCTTGTGAATCGTCTTGATTGACCCAATGGCGCACTATGAGTCCCAGACCCAAGCCGATGGCAATGACCAGCCAGAACAGCACGGGCGAGGCCGCTTCCCAGCTTGAATGCAGGTTCATGCCCCAGGCCGCACCCAAGGCCATGATCGGGAAAGTGAGCGCGGCAATCGTGTTGAGTTTGCGCTGCGCGCGCGTGACCGCTTCAGTGGCGCGGGTTTGGTGCTCTGCGGCCTGCGCCAGCCGGTAGTCCAGCTCTAAGCGGGCATCGGCCAGCAATAGCTCGAAATTGCGCGCGAGTTCTACGACTTTGTCGCGCTGGTCGATCAGCCACAAATCGTCCTTGACCGCATCACGCCCGGCTTCAATGGCTTTTTGTAAGTTGGCAGCCGCGCGAGTGAGCGGAATGCAGTCGCCGATGATGGCAAACAAGGCCGCAGAGGTCTCGGCTTCGTCCAGCGCATCGCTGAGGCGGTCGTAGGCGCTCTGGTAGCGCGCGAGCAAATCGGCCATTGCTGCTTGCCCGCCTTTGCGGCCTTTATAGAGCCAGACACCACGGGGTTCATCGTCTGGCAGGCGCAAAAAGATCTCATGCTGGCGCGGTTGGCCGGTTTGGGGTGGTGCATGCAGGATCAGCAGCAATTGCTGGTCTTCAAAAATTGCACGCTGCGCACCGAAGCTGGCCGTGCCGATACGGCGCGTGATTGCTTCGGAAACAGGCCATTGATAACGTTCACGACTGGTCATGGCAATAGCTCGCAGAACAGGTTAGGGAGTGTGGCCAGCGCCACTTTTGAGATGATGAAATGGCTCTTGGTGCAGACTGTGAGCGCAAGAATTGTCGTTTCAATCATAAAACATGAATGGCTGCGTTTATTGCGCCTTTGTGGGGGGCCGAAGCACCAGCGGATGCATCTGGACATCATCTTGACAGGCCGACTCGTCGACATTGTTGACGAGGGCTTTGATGTGGCTGTGCGTGCCACCTCCAGCATGCCTGACTCCGATTGGGTCGCTCGCAAGCGCGCCAGGTGGATGGCAAACTAAACGCAAACCAAACGGCTTGCCGGCGCGGTTGAACGCTTCGCTCAAGCGAATCGAGTCTTGCGATGCAGCCAAGACCCACAGTGGGCTTTGGCCGCCTGGGTAGAGCGCGGTGTCAAAGTGGTTTGTGCATACTTTGGACAGCGCCGCGGTGTTGGGCAAGTCCTGTTGTACCGTAGCGCATTGCTAGAAACGCGGCGTGTATTTTCATATTAAGAAAATTACTCAAAGAGTGAGAAATCACACAGACCTGTGGCGCTGGTATAAACGACAATTGCCTCCGTTATGAAAAAGTGCTTGTCGCACTCATGAAGGAGTTTTTTTATGCGTAAAGTCTTGCTCGCAATTGCTTGTGTTGCCACTGTCATGGGCGCTGCAAACGCAGCCAATGCCGCTGAGCCATTAGCCGTTCAAAACAGCCAATCAACCACCCGCGCTGAGGTTCTGGCTGATTTGGAAATGTGGGACCGTGCAGGCATGAACCGTTACCCTAGCGAAGTTGGCTACACAGACGTCAAGCTCAATGCCGACTACCAAGCCAGTCTGAGCGAATACCACCGCCTGCGCAGCGGCCCTGAGTTCCAGCAGGCCGTGCAGAGGCTGCAGACAAAGCTGGGCAACCAGTAATGCAGGCGTGGCTTGGGCGCCCAACCCAAGCCAGAGTTTAAGCGCTTGTACTTATTGCTGCTGCAGCCGCTCTTTCAAGCCAGCTACATCCAGCAGTACCAGTGCATGTCGGCTGGAGCTGATCAGGCCTTGCTTGCGCAAGCGGGCCAATTCCCGGCTGACCTCTTCGCGCGATGCTGCAATGCGCGCGCCTAATTCCATATGCAATGGGGCAGGGCGGATCGTCGCTTGGTTGTTCACAATGCCGGCGCGTTCTGCAAGCTGCAGTAAACAGCTGTACAGGCGCCCTGAGATTTTCAAGGTGCCCAGCTCGATCAAGCGTTTGACCAAACGCTCGGTCACGCACTGCTGGGTTTGCAGCAGGCCTTCTCTGAATACGGTATCGTCACGAATGATCAGGGCAAGGTCTTCACGTGTGAGGCTGGCCAGCAAAGTAGGCTCCAGGGCCTGAACTTGCAAAGCTGCAGAGTCCGTATCCATGCGCGTGATCACACCAAAGTGCTCGCCCACGTCAAAGTCGGTCAAGATGATTTCACGGCCATTGGCTGACAGCGCTGATACCCGCAGCTTGCCGTGGCAAATGATAAAGAAGGTTTCGTCGGGACGGCCTTCTGCCATTTGTTCCGCCTCGAGTTTGTGCCACGTGCACAAGCGCGCGACTTCTGCCAGGCGGACATCGTCCATGCCATCAAACAGCTGACAGTTACGCAATCTCCGGATGGAGACATCCAATTGGCCATCTCTGGTCAAAAGCGTAGAGTGCATGATTGTGCATTAAAGGTTGACTGGGGGGTGACGCCATTCTATTTGAGCGGCTCAAACGGCTCCGTGCGCGGCAGGCAGAAGCCGTTGTGTCAGCCATGGTTTTGCTGTAACTGACTCAGTGAAGTGTTCCCTGATTTTTGGCGTGTTAAGTGGCTTGCTCTCGGGCTGTGAATTGCCTGCCGTGGACACATGCCGTCACACTTGCATTTGAGCATGACCGCTGTGTATCAAGCGCACTGCTTCCAATCTGCGCCAGCTCCAAAAAACTGCTCTCAGATAATGGCATACTCGCAGCCCTTTAGCCTCTTTGAACAGGCTCTCAGAGCCTATTCATAATCTCCACCCAGCCGCGTTGAAACCCAAAAGGATGCAATGCGCGGCAAAAACCGCAGTCGGGCTCTCTGCCCGGCGAGGCTTTTAAACAAAGCAGTGCGTCTTTTGGGCTTCAACCCCAAGGGCAAGGCACAAAAAAGCGCATTGCGGCGTTGCCTGTTGCAGCTCATACAGACGTATGAGCTGCAACAGGCGCCTTGCACTGCCTCTTTTTTGTGCCTTGCGCGGCTGCGCGGAGATTGAGAACAGGCTCTAAGGCTTCGGGGTTGGCAAGCAGTACATGGCATCAGGCAGTCGGAAAAATCGTTTGGTCACACGCAAGCGCAGCATGCTGCGACAAACCACAGGCTGGCTCGTAGGGGGCTTTTGGCGGGCTCTGGTGTTGTCGGTGCTGGTGTCATTTGTGGCTGTGAGTTGGGCGCTCAAGCTGCCATGGGTGGCCTCAGTTGAACAGCGCCTGGAGCCGCAGATAGCGCAACTCCGTGCGTATTGGCCTGCGGAACTGCCATTGGGCCAATGGCTGGATACTGTGCTGGCTGGCTACGAGGTCAGATCCGCAGGCACAAGTGGTGTGCCCGCACCAGCACCAGCACCCGCTGCGACAGCGGACTTTGCGCAATGCCGCCATTTTTTCCCAGACGGCGTGCCTCCAGTTGTGCATCGCGTCAAAGCAGTCAGCTATGCCTTGTGCTTTGATGCTTTTGCCATTCTTTATAACGCCGACACCAAAACCCCCGTGTATGTGGTGGAGCGGCTCAATCGCAACAGCTTGACGGCGGCCAAGGCAATCAGCCGCAGCGACCGCTTCTACCCAGAGGCGCGGCTGCCCAGCAGTGCGCGTGCCTTGCTCGAAGACTACCGCGGCTCGGGCTTTTCGCGTGGCCATATGGCGCCAGCTGCTGACATGCCCAGTAATGCGGCGATGGCGCAAAGCTTTAGTCTGGCCAATATGGTGCCGCAAAACCAAAGCCATAACAGTGGCCCATGGAGCAAGATCGAGCAAGACACCCGCCAATACGTGATGCGTGCCAGGGGCGATGTATTTGTGTTCACCGGCCCAGCATATGAGGCCAACCGGGTGGCACGCATTGGCCCTTCAGGCGTGGCTGTGCCCAGCCATTTGTTCAAGTTGGTTTATGACGCCAATACCCAGCGCTCATGGGCGCATTGGCAGCAGAACGCAGCCGGTGAACAATCAATGCGGCCCATTTCCTACCGCGAACTGTCACAGCGCATGCAGATTGATTTTTTGCCCAATCGCTAAGGAATGGCTCTGCAACAACCATGTTGCTCGGGCAGCAATTGGCATTGTGTGTAGTGCCACTCATGTGTTGCAGAGTCTTGTTTTTCTGAGAATAAATGTTAAATATTATTTATTAGCAGCCATTATTAGGGTTAATGCGGATTTGGCTGCATGGCCGTTGGAAGGGTTTGTTGCCTAGAATGGTGGCTTTTAAAATTGATTTAAATATGAGGTCGCTGAAATCCCATTGGGATAGATTTTGTATTTTAAATGTTAATTAATCATTAATTAATATTTTTTAACTTGTACCGATGTTTGGTCTTGAAGCCAAACGCAGTGCTTGAGTTGCCGCACACGAAGATAGGCTTGTTTTTCAGGGCAAGGAACTATTCGCACGCTACCTGCGTTGCAATGGTGCATAGGGCTAAAAGCCTGTTCATCACTTCCATGCAGCCGCGTTGAAGTGCCAAAAGGCAAGGCACAAAAAGCGCACTACTGGATTGCCTGTTGCAGCTTATACAGACGTATGGGCTGCAACAGGCGTCTTGTACTGCTGCTTTTCGTGCCTTGCGCGTTTGCGGGTGATTGTGAACAGTCTCTTGAAGGCTTGCGGCCTTTTAAAAATTTAATTCAATTTGATTTATTCGTAATTGCTGCACAGCAGGCCACGGCACTGCGTGCAGTGCATGCCCAGCCTGATGGCTTGGCATGATTAATAGGAGTGCGCGGTGTTAACCTTGATAGGTGTGTTGATTATTGTGGTGATTGTGGCATTGCTGATGGCTGGGAAAACCAGTCCCATCATTGCAATGGCGGTTGTTCCATTACTGGGCGCATTATTGGCAGGATTCAGCCTGGCAGAAATATCCCAATTTTTTGAGGCCGGACTGACCCGGGTCGCCAAAGTGGCGGCGATGTTTTTGTTTGCCATTTTGTTTTTCAGTATTTTGAAGGAGCTCCATGTCTTTGATCCGATGATCCAGGGCATGGTCACCATGACACGGGGCAATGTCGTGGTGGTGGCAATGATGACAACGCTCATTGCAGCAGCCGTGCATTTGGATGGTTCAGGGGCAACCACATTTTTGATTCTCATTCCCGCATTGCTGCCGCTTTACAAGCGTTTGGGCATGAGCCCGTATTTGCTGCTGCTGCTGATGGCTGGCAGCATGGGGGTGATGAATATGGTGCCCTGGGGAGGGCCGTTGGGGCGTGCTGCTGCCGTGACAGGCATTGATGCTTCGGTGTTGTGGCAAAGCCTGATTCCGGTTCAGATCTTTGGGGTCGCTTGTATGGTCGCTGTTGCGGCGGTGTTCGGGCTGCGTGAAAAGCGCCGCATTGCGGCAGCCCAATTGGCTGGCACTACGCCTTTTGAGCAAGACTGCATGTTGCCAGAGGTGCAAGAACAAGAGCGCCAGGCGCAGCAAGCCAGGCCCAAACACTTTTTTTATAACATCGCCGTCGTCATTGTGACTGTGGCCTGTTTGGCCATGGGGTGGCTGTCGGCACCTTACGTGTTTATGCTGGCGCTGTCGCTGACCTTGATTGTGAATTTCCCCAAACCCAAGGACCAGATGGCGGTCATTGGCCGCCACGCCCCACAGGCGTTGAGCATGGTGGCGATCATTTTTGCTGCGGGCGCTTTTTTAGGCGTCTTGTCCGAGTCCGGCATGCTGCAGTCGATTGCGCTGGACTTGATCACCGTCTTGCCTGCTGCATGGATTGGCAGTGTGCACATTGTGGTGGGGATGTTGGGCGTGCCACTGGACATTTTTACCAGCACCGATGCGTACTACTTTGCACTGTTGCCCGTGATTATGGAGGTGACGGCAACTGCCGGTGTCTCGCCTGAGGCTGTGGTGTATGCCATGGCTATTGGCAATAATGCGGGCACCTTTATCAGCCCCTTCTCGCCTGCGACTTGGCTGGCGATGGGGCTGGCGGGCATCGATATGGGCAAGCACCTGCGTTATTCGTTTGGTTGGATTTGGCTTTTTAGCTTTGCCTTGCTCGGTTGTGGTTATGTGCTGGGCCTGTTTTGATTAGCGCCTTGTGCTAATTGGCTGTGCGCAATGGCTTAAGCACCTGTTGGCGGCAAAACCGCCACAGGCCCATTGCGCCCGCCAACCGTGTTTGTTGTCGCATCAGGCATGTAGAACACAAGAAAAAAAAGTCCTGGCTGCCCGCAGCAGTTGGCTGTGGGTCTTTTACCGTTACCGTGGCCAGGCAAATCGCTTGGCTTTTTGCCATCGTAAAACCAGGCGCGGGGCGCGGGCACAGAGCCTGCACGACATGGCGGGCTTGCTCAGTCTGCGCACCCGCATGCGCTGAACAGCCATAGCTGTATCACGCTCGACGGGCCGTGCGGCCTCCATCACGTGGCTTCCTGGAGCGCAGCTGGCCTCGGTCGCGCCGCCGATGATCAATGTGACGGCAACTTTTCCAGGCGCTATCTCGCAAACCACGTCGGAGTCGGTGCTGCATTTGATGGAGCGCGAAATCGGCAGCGGCGTGCGAGGGGTTCTTGGTGCTGGTGTTTTGAGTTGCCGTGTTCAACCTGCTCAACACGCGCTCAGAACAAGCCGGTTCCGCGTCGAATGATCTTGGGCCGATGCACCATCTCAACGCGGCTGCGTAAAGATCGTAAAGAGGCTCTACGCCACTATGGTTGCGGCCATGCCCTCAAACCGGGCGGCGGCATTGAGCACTGCCAGCACCGCGGCTGTGATGGCATTGGCGTCTTGGCCCGCACCAAATTTCGAGCCCGCCACACCGGGCCAGACCACCTCGACAATCGCCAGTGCCTCATTGTCTGCACCTGTGCCCAGGCTGCGCTCTTCAAAGCTGTCGATGCGCAGCGGCAAGCCCAGCGCGTTGACGCAGGCGGCAATCGGGCCATTGCCCACACCTTGGCGCTGTACAGCCTGGCCTTGCGCATCGCGCCACTGCAGCACAATCCCCTGGCCTTGTGCCGCATCAAACAAACGGTAGCCGGTGAACTGCAGCGGCTGGCCCTGGCGGTGTGCCTGCAGGTACGTGGCCTCAAACAGGCTCCAGATCTGTGCGCTGCTCAACTCGGTTTCGCTGGCATCGGCCAGCGCCTGCACGATCGCGCTGAACTCGATTTGCATACGCCTTGGCATCACAATGCCCCGGTCTTGCTGCAGCAAAAACGCAATGCCGCCTTTGCCTGACTGGCTGTTGACGCGCACGATGCTGTCGTAGGTGCGGCCCAGGTCCTTGGGATCAATCGGCAAATACGGCACGCGCCAAGGCGCGCCGTCTTGCTGCGCGGCAAAGCCTTTGGCAATCGCATCCTGGTGCGAGCCTGAGAAGGCTGTGAACACCAGGTCGCCCACATACGGGTGGCGTGGGTGGATCGGCAAGGCCGTGCATGCCTCGGCAATGCGGGCAATGCCCGCGATGTCCGAGAAGTCCAGACCCGGCGCAATGCCTTGGGTGTAGAGGTTCAAGGCCAGAGTCACCACATCCAGATTGCCGCTGCGCTCGCCGTTGCCAAACAAACAGCCCTCGACCCGCTGTGCGCCAGCGAGCATCGCTTGTTCGGCGCAGGCCACGCCAGTGCCGCGGTCGTTGTGCGGGTGCACCGACAGCACGATGTGTTCACGCCGATGCAGGCGCGCATCCATCCACTCGATCTGGTCGGCAAACACATTGGCGGTGCTGACCTCTACGGTGGTGGGCAGGTTGATCACCATCGCGCGCTCAGGTCCTGCATCCCAGGCAGCGATGGCCGCGTTGCAGACGGCCAGCGAGACTTCCAGCTCGGCCATACAAAAAGTCTCGGGTGAGTACTGCAACACCCATTCGGTTTCGGGATGCAGTTCGCACTGGCTTTTGAGGAAGCGCACATGGTGCTCGACCATCGCGATAATCTCGGGCACGTCTTTTTGAAACACGATCTGCCTAAACGCAGGCGCAATCGCGTTGTACAAATGCACGATCACGCGCCGCGCGCCAGCTGCGCTTTGCACCGTGGTGGCAATCAAGTCCTCGCGCAATTGGGTGATGACCATTGGTGTGACATCGGGCGGGATCAGGCTGCCATCGATCAGGTGGCGCACGATGTCGTAGTCGGTCTGCGAGGCTGACGGAAAGCCCACTTCAATCTCCTTGAAGCCGATGCGCACCAGCTCGTCAAACAGGCGCAGCTTGCGCTCGCGATTCATCGGCTCGAACAAGGCCTGGTTGCCGTCGCGCAAATCGGTGGAGAGCCAAATCGGCGCTTGTGTTAACCGGCGCGATGGCCATTGGCGCTGGGGCAAGTCGACGACAGGGTAGGCAGGGTATTTGGTAGCTGGGTGAGTCAACATGGAAACCTCGGAGATGATGAACACGTTCATGAAATCTCTGGTTTCCCTGCTCCGGGCAGTGGGCTAGTGCAGTCGGGGTCTGGGGAAACCAGAGTGGAACAGATCGCACACGCATGCGAACGGACCCCGACGAATGGTCAGAGTGCATAGGCATAGCGCAAGCTGGTGCGAGAAGTTCATGGTCAAGGTCTCAAAAAGGCAATACAGGCACTTTAAGCGGATGGTGCATGGTTGATCTTTCTAAAATATCCCATTGGTTTTATCTTTTTGGACATTGATCATGGGTTTTGCATCTCCAGCGCATGGCGGCAATGCGCTGCCCTTGGAGCAGGCACAGTGCTCGGCATTGCCGGTCACTGGCGTGCTGGAGCACTATCCGCAAGGTTTTGTCGTGCCCAGGCACGCCCATGCCCGAGGCCACCTGATTTACACCTCCACCGGGGTCTTGCTGGTGCAGGCGGATTCGGGCCAGTGGCTGGTGCCACCCACCACGGCCGTGTGGCTGCGCCCCGGTGTGCCGCACCAACTGCAGGCGGTGACGGCTGTCAGCGCGCATGGCCTGCTGATTGATGAGGCGCTGTGCCAGCCATTGCCTGCTGCCGATTGCGTTGTGCATGTCTCGCCCCTGGTGCGCGAGCTGATTGCTGAGCTGGTGCAACTGCCGCACCAGGGACAGTCGCAAGCGCGTGAGCGCTTATTGGGGCTGTTGCTGGTGGAGGAGGTCGCAAGCGCAGCCCCTTTGCCGCTGTACTTGCCTTGGCCCGAGGAGCCGCTGCTGCGCGAGATCTGTGCGGCCTTGATGCAAGAGCCTGCGCAATCGTGGAGTGCCGAGCAACTGGCCGGCCATTACGCACTGACGGCCAAGACCCTGCAGCGCCGGTTTGTCAAAAGTACCGGCCTGACGCTGGGCAAATGGCGCCAAAGCATGCGCTTGATGCGCTCCATCCAATCGCTGCTGCAGGGCAGGTCGATGACACACGCCGCGTTTGAGAGCGGCTACGACAGCCTCAGCGCCTATTCGGTCGCGTTTAAAAAACAATTTGGCTATCCACCATCGCAGTTTGACAAGTCTTTAAAAAACAAGCTTGATGTGGCAGATCCCATGTCGCTGCGCCAGCCACTGTAAACAGTGTTGCGTTGGAGCAGTGGCAGGGTGGCCGTTTGCAATGGCTCTCACCATGCCCGCTTTGGCGGGCCATCCAACCACTGTGCTGCGGCCCGCGTTGGCCGCATGCGCAACCAGCGTGTTTAGCCGATGCGTCGTGTCGCCATGGCCTGCACCTGGCGCTTGGCGAGGGCCAGCTCAAACAGCTGCATGTAGCGCGGCGCAATTTTGGAGATGTGAAACGCCTCGCCAGTGCGGCGTGCAGCAGCACTGTAGCGTGCGCGCCGTGTTGGGTCCGCCTGCAACTGGCGAATCGCAGCCAGCCAGGCTTCGTCCGAATCGGGCGCCAGCATGCCATTGACATCGTGCTCAATCAGCTCGGGCACAAAGCCCCAGTTTGCGCCAATGATGCAGCCGCCACGCGCCAGAATCTCCATCAGACCCCAGTTGGCCACGCCCCAGCGCAGCGGGTAGAGAAACACATCAATGGAGCCCAGCATGGCCGAGAACTCTTCGTAGGGTAGCTTGCCATACAGCTCAATGGCTTTGGCCGCACGCGGGTAGATGCTGAACAAGTAGTCCAGAAAGCTCTTGATGGCCGGGTTGCGCAGCCGCTCGACCCATTGCTGTTCGTAGCCATAGGTCGATGCCTGCGGATCGCCAATCGCGACAAAGCGCATCGCCTGACCGTCGCCGTCTTGCACCAGCTTGTCTACCAGCCGCACAAAAGTCTCCAGTCCTTTGGCGCTGGAGAGGTCACGCGCGGCAAAGCCCACGGTAAAGCGGGTATCGACTCGATCGGCAGGTCTGGGCTGGGGCTGGATGTCAAAGCCTTCAAACTGCACGGCAATATGGGGCTTGAGGCTGTCAGGAAACAGGCTGCGAGCGTGTTGGCTGGGCACAATCGTCAAGTCACTGTTGAGCACCTGGTGAAAGTGCAGCATTTCCATATTGCGGTCGCCCATGCGCTGGGCCAGATCGGGCGGGTAGGCCGCATCCCAGCCGTGTGCCTTGTAACTGGGAAATTCGATATAGCTGACGATGGCGGCATTGGTCTCGCCGTATAAGAAATGCGGCGCACCCCATAGCGAGTGGGCAACGATCAGATCAATCGGCTGTTTTTTCTCAAACTCCTGGATGGCTTTGAGCACGCCACGGCCAATGCGCGCTGAGCGTTCGAGCTTGTCGGTGTAGTAGTAGCTTTGCGCCGCAACAATATTGCCATCGGGCTGAAAGCCCAGCAGGTTGCGGTAGGTGTCTGCGTATTTTTGTGCATGGCCGGGCGTGGTCAAATACCAGCTGTTGGCCAGGCCGGTCTCGTTCAAGTGCTGGCACAGCAGGCTGTGCTGTGCGGGGCACACGGCGCTGACGAAAACAATAGTTGGCTTTTTATTCACGGTGTTGTTCTGGTAGGTGTCTTGCCCTTCGGGGTGAAGCCCAAAGCGCGCACTGCTGTGTTGAAAAGCCTCGCCGGGCAGCCAGCGCGACTGTGGTTTTTGCCGCGCATGGCATCCTTTTATGTTTCAACGCGGCAGCATGGAGATGATGAACAGGCTCTTAAAGCTGCGCTGGAAAGTCCAGCGGTTGGCGCTCAGTCATGGGGACTTCTGGCTCACCATCGGTGATTTGGTATTTGCGCATCTTCTCCCACAGCACTTTGCGGCTGATACCCAAGTAGGCGGCCGTGTGCTGGCGCTTCCAGTCATTGAGATCCAGTGCGGCGATGATGCGGTTGCGCTCGTCTTGGTCCCAGTTGCGCCGATCGGCCAGCACAGGCTGCTCTATCGGAGCCGAAGGGTGCGTTGCCAGGTTTTGCGCCTGGTCCAGAATGCGTTGCACCGCGCCATGGCCTTCCCATTGGCCCAGCTGGCGCACGGTCACGCCAATGCGCTCGGCCAGATTGCGCAGCTCGCGCACATTGCCAGGGAAATACATTTGCGCGACCGCATCCAGGATGAAAAAGGGCGTGTCGCCCAGTTGCGCCAGTAGCTCGTCGCCAATGACTTGCTGCAGGATGCTTTGGAAAATGGCCAGCTTGTCGGCTTCGCCGCGCTCTTCCAGACTGGGAATATTCAGCTCAATCACCGCCAGTCGGAAAAACAAGTCGGCCCTGAATTGCCCAGCTTGCACCAATTGCCGCAGTGATTTGTTGGTGGCAGCTACCAGGCGGAAGTCCAGGCGCACCGCGGCAGCGGAACCCAGGCGGCAGATGGTGCGCTCTTCCAGCACGCGCAGCAGCTTGACCTGCTGGTAGAGCGGCAAATCAGCGATTTCATCCAAAAACAAGGTACCGCCGTTGGCTTGCTCAAAAAAACCTTTGTGCGCAGCGACTGCACCGGTGAACGAGCCCTTGGCGTGGCCAAAGAACAGCGATTCAAACAAACCATCTGGAATCGCGCCGCAGTTCACCACAATAAACGGGCCGCGCCCGTAATGGCTGTTGCGTTCGTGCAGGCGCTCGGCAATGCGTTCCTTGCCCACTCCCGTCTCGCCCATGATCAGCACACTGTGCTCGCAGTCGGCAAAGGTCTCTACGTCGCTGAGCAGGCTTTTCATGCACTCGGCATGCGCGATGATGTCGCCCGAGCGCTGCACCGGCGTCTGGTTGCTGTGCAGTCTTTGCAAAATGCGCACCAGCATCGCCCGCAGCTCCGCGCCGGTGAAGTCAAATGGCAGCACATGCGAGTACTCCATTGCATAGCTGCCGGGGCTGGTATCACGCTGCTTGGCACTGACCCAGAGCACTGGCATGCCAAATTTGCCTTCAATCCCCTGACGGGTAAAGCGCGCGCCTTCCAGCACCGTGACACTGATTATGGCAATCGCATTGCCGAATTCACCCGTCTCGGCTGACAGGTTCAAGCCATCGGCCCGAATCACATCCACGCCCAGGTTCATCACGCAGCGGTCGATCCGGTCGGCGATGTCTGCTTGTCCTTCCCAGACAAATATGACCAGTTCGTCAAGATTCATTGGGGGCTTTCTCTTTCTGTCTCATCGTTGCATGCATATGAATGCATATGGAGGATTTAATAAACAATTTCAGCCACATCGCATTGAATACCTAAGGCCTCTACATCTGAACGCCCCAGCTCAATGCCTAGCACATGCTCTAGCGTCAATGAAACAAGCTGACCTACGCCATTCAGGATTGGTTTTAGCAGACTTAAGACAGGTTTAAGCAGCATGCATAAAGCGCCATTGCACTGAACCGTATCAGTTTTTGGATTCATAATCTGATTAACGATGTTATTCAGCGTTGAGGAGTCCATGCCAACTTGGTTTTTGTGCTGGCGCAAAAGCTCCTTCAAATTATGTTTTATACAGTTGTTTCTGTTGATTAGTGAGGACAAGAGGCCTGCGCAACTTTGAAAGTTATTGCCAAGTGTTGGAATGCCTACAACATCCAATAGGCTGTAAGGCGTGTTTGAGTACGCATTGAATGCCTCACTGAATGTGCCTTGTGTCCACAAATTAGGTGGGCAAACAAATAAAACACAGGTAGTAGGGATGGCATGCTCAAAAGAAAAGTTACTCACGAGAGGATCAATTCTGATGGTCTCGCCTGCGCTCACAATGGTGGCCCCATTGAGCATCAGGTTTGTAATTCCCGCTACATTGTAGAAACCTGCATTTGTTTTTACGATGGAGGAAAGTTCAGGCATGCTTAGGTAGGTTTCAATTAATTGGTCAATAACGACGCTGTTGTCAAAGCTACCTTCAAAATTGGGGGTAGGCTCAGGCTTTCGAAATAAACCGCTTAAAAGATTAAGAAGCTCGATCACCAGATTTTCGGTGGTGTTTCCAAGTTGGATTTTGTTGGCGCGGCTGGAGCGAATATCCCCAACTTTCATTTCTAAACCTGAATCCATATCCGTGTATTGCAAACCTGGAACATGGAGCTTTCCTGCAAGTACAGGTGCGTGAAACAGCTTGATCAGTTGCACTTGCCCAAGACCTACTTCACAGCCATGGCGTTCAGACATGGCACTGCTGGCGGGAATATCGCCGACACAGGCATTCAGAATGCGTGAGTCGATTGATAGGTCTATGGTGGGGGGCATTGCTTTGCATTGAATGGCCTCCAACTCTGCTTGAGCTGTTGTGACATCAAGGGCAATAGGTAAATAGACGCGCGTGCCAAGCAGCCCTTCAATGAGAAAATTGACCACACCTCCTAGCAAGGAACGCGTATCTATATCAAGCAATACCCGTATTTGAGCACTGTAAGCGGTTGTGCCAACTGGCCCCACTGCAATTGTTGGAGGTTCAACAATACTGGCCTTGGCTTTGATTAATCCGCCAACATCGAGCCCAGGCACAGACAATGCATTGCGCCCTGAGCCAATTGCAATAGCAGTTTTAAGCAGCTCTCCCAAACCAATCTCCACATCCATTGCGTTGCCCAGCGGATCATCGCGGCCTGTGGCCAAAAAGGCAAATAAGCCGCCCGAATTGGTATTGCTGCCCAGTGGAATTTCCACATGGCCAAGCCCTAAATTGACGAGGCGTGCGCGCATCGCATTGAGGCTAACAGCCAGCGTCGAGTCGGTCACGGCACTGATCGAGGCGTCGATGATATTGAGCAAGCTGATATTGCGAATATTGGCCACACCATCAGGAGTGAGCAGACCCAGATCGCTGATGCCTAAATCGACACCCAGCAAGTTCAGCAGTCCTGCTGGTGTGATTTTGGCGCTGGCCAGGCCATCGCTGTCGAGCAGCCTGAGGTCATCGACGTTGAGCCCGACCAAACCCAAAATACTGCCCAACGGGGCATCTGGGTTAAACCGCAGCAGCTGCGCGCCGACTGAGAAAGCCGCGACCGGCTCGCCATTTTTGGCTGCAATGGCGTGTGCCTCAATCTCACGGTTGCCGGTAAAGGGCAGCAATTGAAGGGTTTGTCCGCGCAATGTCACTTGTACCGCATTGAGCGGGTTGGCCACGCGCGTGCCGTAGTTGCTGTTAAAGCGCTGCGCATCGGTTTTGCTTGCGTCCCAGTGGCCGCAGTCAAAATGGTTGTCGGTCGCCTCCAGCCCCACGCGCAATTGCTGTGTGACACTCAATTGCCCAGCCGTTTGTCCTGATGAGCAGGTCGAGGGAAGGCCGTAAGTCAGTGCATTGACGGCCTCAATGGCGGCAATGTCAGCCACGCGCTGTAAATCGCGTTTGGCGTAGTACATATAGCCAATTTGCACTGTGCCCAAAATACTGATGAGCACAAAGGCCAGCAAGGCAAACTGGACCAGGATGGCGCCGCGCTGCGCTGGTGGCATGGCGCGCGGCTGTGGATAGGCTGGAGTGGCTTGGGGCAGGGCGAGCGATGACACGGCAAGCTCCTTTCAAATGAGGGGTGCGAAATGCACCACGCTTTTTTCCGTCAGTTGCGCGGGCTCGAATTCCAGTGTGCCCTCACCCATCAAGGGCGGCAGTGTGTACCTGACCTGGAACGAAAACTGTCCGGTGCTGCATGACCAGCTTGGGGGGTCAAAGTGCAGATTGCTGCTGACCTGGCCTGGCATATCGCTGAGCTCCAGGCTGGTTTGCACCAGGCTTTGGATTGCCGACAGAATGTATTGCTGGTTGGTCGGTGCTTCTGTGACTCCGCACGGGTAGTACTTGCCTGCGGCAATCAGGCTGTGCGCCATACGCGCGCCATCACCGACGGCCCGCGTGAGCGACTGCTGGGCCTGGAAGGCGCGCCAAAATACAAACAAGCCCATCAGCATCACCAACATCACCGTGGCAATCAGCGCAAATTCGATCGCAGCCAGGCCTTGCTGCGCGTGCGGCGTTGACTGGCGTGGTCCTACAGTTGTGCGTGTCATAGCACACCTCGGTCGACCATGATGCTGGCATTCGCTTGCAGCGATGCCGGCAACACCAAGCCCAGGCCAGGCAATGCCGGCGCAATCGCATGGCTGCGGTAGTCGGCCACGCCATAACCAACCACGACCATGCACGGTGTAGCGGTGTTGCACACAATATTGGGGTTGAAGCTACTGCTGCTGCAGTTGGCTGTGCCCAGGTGGCAGACATTGAAGCGGATGTCAGCGGGTGCTGGGCGCAAATTGGCAGGCAGCCAGGCCAGCGCATTGGCCGTGGCGTTTTGCGCTTGCGTGCGGCGGTGCTCCCAGGGCGGGCTGGATGGGGCTGCCGCTTGCACACTGGAGCTGGGGTAACGCAAGGCCGCGCGTGCACCTTCTTCGACTGCATATTGCATCGATTCACGCACCAGAAAAGTCAGGCCGTAGCTGATGATCGCATATAGCAGTGCAAAAAATACCGGAAAGATAATCGCCCACTCCACCGCATACACACCGCGTTGCAAGCGGGCGTAGCGGCGGCTTGCCGGGCGCGCTTGGCAAGCAGACATTGCAGTGTGGTTGGTGGCCATGGTGGCTCTCCTTCGGGGTGCTGGCATGCGCTGAGAACGCATGCACCAGAGGATTACTTATTGCTAATATCGGTTTTCACGCCTGTTTCATATTTTTCGGGAATTTCTCGCTCAAAACTCTTCAAATAGCGTGCGTAGCTGCGGCTGGCTTGGTCGCCATCGATCCAGCGCGGTGTGTGTGCTGGGGCCTGGCGTTGCATCGCCAGCAGGCTTTGCGTGGCACGGCCAATGTCGGTGCGCTCGGAGGCGGGGCGAAAGCGCAGCGGCGCAGCCGCCGCCGAAGAATGGTCGGCGTCGCCCACATGCGGGTAGTGCGTCAGCGCCGCTTCGGCAGGTGTGGTGGACATTTCTGCCGGGTCTTCAACTTGCGCAAAGGCCAGTGCGCCTTGGCTCAGGCACACACCGATGGCAAGCCAGCGCAGTGGGGTCATTACAAGTGCGGTCATGGTGGCCTCCTTAGTTCTCAAAAGTGTTCGGCTGGGCTGCTGCCGTAACAGGGTTGGTGGTGACTGCATCGTCCGGCTCTGGTGCGATGGCCTGTGCACCGGGTACTTCGAATAACACGACGGTGCTCGTCTTGGCCTGTGGGCTGGATGCCGGATTGGCGCTGCGCTCCTGCGCGGCTTGCAACACCTGGTCCAGCTGGCTGCGCAACATCTGCGTGGATTGCTGGTCAATCAGTGGCGCCGCTCCTTTGGCTTGTGGCTGCGAGAGTCGCTGCAGCAGGCGCTGCGCGTCGTCTTGCTGGCCATTGGCCAGCCAATACAGCGCCAAATTGAGTTGCACCCTGGCATTGCCTGGGGCCAATTGCGCTGCTTGCAAGGCGGGAACGCGCGCCGCAGGCAAATTGCCGTCCAGCATCTGGGCGTAAGCGATGTCGCTCAGCAGGCTGGCATCAATCGGGTTGAGTTGCCTGGCCTGCTCCAGCTGTGCAATCGCTTCGCCGTACTGGCCTTGGCTGGCATACAGCAGGCCTAGCCCGCGCAGCGCCCGGCCTTTGCTGCTGGTCTCCAGCAGGCTCTGGTAGTCTCTTTGGGCAGCCTCGAGTTGACCGGTGTTGCGCAGTGCGTCGGCGCGCAGCAGGGTGGATTCGGGCCTGGCACCGTGCTGTTTCTCAAACGCATCGGCGTGAGCCAGCGACGCATACCACTGGCCCGCTTGCTGCATTTGGTTGATCAGGTCCAGATAGGTTTGCACCGTATCTGGCTGGTTGGCCTGCTCAGCTGCAGCCAGTTGTTCCTGGGCTTGGGCGGCCGTGCTTTGCGAGCCCATCAGGCCGTAGCCGGATGGGGCTTTGCCAGCGCAACCGACCAATAGCAGGCTCAGTGCCAGGCTGCCAAGCACACGGGTACGCACGTTCTTGCTTCGAACTGCTGCGGTTGGTATTGCTGCGGTTGGTATTGCTGCGGTGGGGACTGCCATGGTCTGGTGGCGAGGTGAGTACATGCTTATTGCCCTCCCATGCTGGACAGTGATCGGATCACGGCCATGAAGCCGGGGCCTGCGGTGATGACAATCAGCGCAGGCAACAAGGTCAGCACCATCACGCCGGTCATCTTGACGGTGATGTGGCCAATTTTTTCCTTGAACGAAGCCTGGCGTTTCTCGCGCAAACGGATGCCAAACTGGTTCAGCGGCTCTTGCACGGCGCCGCCGTGGCGATCGACTTGCACCAGCAGACCGACCACGGCCAGCATGTCGTCGTCTGCACTGAGGTTTGCGAGCCGTTGGAACGATTGCTCGCGCGTGCGGCCATTCGCATAGAGCTGGTTGGCAATGCGCAACTCGCCACTGAGCACGCGCAGCACGCTGCCAAATTCAGTGGCCAGAATTTGCAGGCTTTGGTCTATGCTCAGGCCCACGCCTTGCAGCAGGCGCAACAAGTCGACAAACAAGGGCAGCTCCTCAACCACCTGGGCGCGGCGCTTGCTGGCTTTGATACGCACATACCATTTGGGCAGCATCATCCCCAAAGCCAGGCCAAAGAAGGCCGCAAAAAGGGTTGTTGTGCCACTGGTGTTGAGCAGCAAGACCAGCAGCACGGGCAAGGCCAGTGCCAATACGAAGCGGCTGAGCACATACCAGGTGCTGCCATCACGCAGCGAGATGCCGGCCTGGTCGAGCAATTTGCGGTCCTCATCGGCCAGCAAGGCTTTGGCAAGGCCTGAGCTGAGCCAGGCTGGTGCTTGCAGTTGCGCGCCAGCGTCTGGCTCGTTGGTATTGGCAGATGGCTGTGCCAGCGGGTTCAGCAGGAATTGGTCGCGGCCATTGTGGGCTGCTGGCGCGCTGCCAGGCAGGCCAACCGGCTCTGCATGGGCCGTTGACAATTGGGCCTGTTGCAGTACATGCTGAATTTGGCTGCTGGCCTGGGCCTGGCGGCGCAAGCGCCACAGCAAGCTGCCAGCCCATAGCAGCAGCCCCAGGGCAGCCAGCGCCAGGCTGAGAATGAGGAGGCGATCAGGGGTCATCGGGTCTCTCCTTGGTGCGAGAGCCGGTCAGCGTGGGCCAGCGTGGGCAAGCGTTGCTGCGTCATTTGAGCCTCGCAAGCCGGTAGAGTAAAAATGAGCCAATCACCTCGAGTGCAGCGGCCAGCAAAATCATGTTCTGGCCCGATGGGTCTTGCCACATGCGCAGAAAATAACTGGCATTGAGTACCATGATCAGGCCGCCGACAACAATAGGCAGCAGCGCCAGTACCCAGGCCGAGAGGCGAATTTCAGCCGACAAGGCGTGCAATTCACGCTCAGCGGCCTGTCGGTCGCGGATGTAGGCACTGACACGCTCCAGTACCAGGTCGGTGCGCCCGCCATAGCGCACGCTCATGCGAAATACCGCAGCCAGCAAGCCAAATTCGGGCAGGCGCCAGGTCCGCTCCAGTTGCGCCATCGCCAGGCCCAGATCGGGGTTGGCGCCGAGCATCGCGCTGGCTTGTTGCAAGGCGTCGCCCAAAGGGGCTGGCACATTCGGCACGGCCATTTGGAAGGCTGCATGCGGCGAGTTGCCAATCGTGATCAGGCGCACCATATTGTCCAGAAAGCCCGGCAATTGCTGCAGCAAAGCGCGGCGGCGTTTGCTGATGCGCTGCCAGATGCCAAAGGTGGCAAACAAGCCGTAGCAGGCCAGCAACAACGCGCCCAGGCCCAAGCCTGCCTGGGTGCTGGCGAGCAGGAAAATCCCAAAAGCCAGGCCAAACAGCAGGTAGAGCTGGCGCATCGACAGGCCCCAGGCCGAGATGCCCAGCTTGTCGTCGAGCTTGCGCAGCAGCGGGTGGCTGAACACGCTGGAGAAGACGGTTTTGTCCTCTGTGCTGCGGCCAAGCAAGGCTTGCATCTGGTCGGTGGGCGCGGCCGCTCTGCCGCGTTGCAGGCTATGCTGCAAATGGCGTGCGGTCGACTCCTGCTGCTGTTTCTGGTGCGCCCGGCCGAGCAGCCACAACGCCAGCGCCAGCAGCACATTGGCCAGCGCAACGATGAGCAGTACAGCAGGCACCAAATTCGACATGGGTGTTAATCCTTTGCGTTATGAAAAAGAGGCAGTGGCATCATGGTGTTCACGCATTCCTATGGGTTTGTTGTTGCATGCGCCACCAGTTTTGCAGCTTGCTCGAATGCGGCGAGATGCCCAGCGAGACCCAGTGGTCCTGCTCCTGGCCATTAGGCCCGATGCTGGGCTCGTAGCGGTAGAGCTCTTGCATCGAAATCATGTTGTCGGTCATGCCAGTGACCTCGGTCAGTGACAAGAGGCGCCGGCGGCCATTGGAGAGGCGGCCAATTTGCACGATGAAGTCGACCGCGTTGGCAATTTGGCGGCGCAGGCTGACTTCGCTGCCTTGAAAGCCGGCAAAACCAGCCAGCATTTCGGCGCGGTACAGGCATTCGCGTGGCGAGCTGGCATGGATCGTGCCCATTGAGCCATCATGGCCGGTGTTCATCGCCTGCAACAAGTCCAGCACTTCGCCGCTGCGCACCTCGCCAACGATGATGCGGTCTGGCCGCATCCGCAGGCTGTTGCGCAGCAGGTCGCGGATGTTGACCATGCCTGTGCCATCAAAGCCGCCCGGGCGGCTTTCCAGCCGCACGACGTGGTTGTGGTTGAGCGAGAGTTCGGCCGTGTCTTCAATCGTCACAATGCGCTCGCTCTCGGGGATGAAGTTGGCCAGCGCATTGAGCAGTGAGGTCTTGCCCGAGCTGGTGCCGCCACTGACCAGAATGTTGCAGCGCGACTGCACAGCCATCTCCAGAATGCGGCATATGTCTTCATTGAAGGTGCCCAGCTGCACCAGCTCGCTGGGGGTCAGCGGGTCTTTGCGGAATTTGCGAATCGACACCGACGGCCCGTCAATGGCCAGTGGCTCAATGATCACATTGATGCGCCCGCCATCGGGCAGGCGGGCATCGACCATCGGGCTGGATTCGTCCAGGCGCCGGCCAATGGGCGCCAGAATGCGCCGCACAATGCGCAGCACATGCTCGTCGTCCTTGAAGCGCACCGATACGCGCTGCAGCATCCCGCCGCGTGAGACATAAATATTCTCATGGCCGTTGATCAAGATGTCTTCGACCTGCGGGTCTTCCAACAGGTCTTGCAGCGGCCCCAAGCCAGTCAGCTCCCTGGTCAAGGCGCGTGCGACGATCAAGGCTTCTTGCTCGTTCACCGCAATCGAGTGCAGGCGAATGAAGCTGTCGAGTTCAAGCAAAACGAACTGGGCAATCGAGGCTTGTGACCAACGGCCAAACTCCGCTCCCAGCTCCTCGATGCGGCTGAGCAAATGCTCATGCGCCCGGTACTTCAAGTCGGCAAACAGCGCCCCGCGTTCAAAATCGGACGCTTGCTGCTCTGTGGTCGGTAGGACTCCAATTGTGGACATGGGCTTAGGCGCTTGGGTGGCGGTTAAATAGTCGGCTCAGGCCACTTGGGGCTTTGAGGGCAGGTTGTAGTTGGTGCAGTTTGGCCAGGTGGTCGGTGAGCCGGTTGAGCTCTTGCACATAGGGCTCGCGGTGCTGGGTGGTGGGCAAAAGCGCACCCTGGTTGATCGCTTGCGTCAGTGGGATGCGGCGCTCAGGCACCTGGGCCAGCAATGGGATGTGCAGCTGTTTGGCGATGTGCTCGGGCTCCAGCTCCAGGCGTGCGTCGTAGCGGTTGACAATCAACTGGATGCGCCCCTGGTCGACTTTGTGGGCCACCAACTGTTCGAGCAATTGCGTGGTACTGACCACGCTGGCGACGGTTTGCTCGCACACCACCCAGATTTGGCTGGCGCGCACCGCCACGCGCAGGCCCAGGTCGCTGGGCTGCACTGCGCCCAGGTCGGCAATCACATGCCGAAAGTACTGGCGCAGGCGCAGCACGATCAGATCGGTGTCTGCAGGGGCTGGCTCGTGCTGGCTGTGCTGTTTGGGCAGCGCCAGCAAGCGCAGCCCTTGGGCCTGTCTGGCCAGTGCCGAGGCTGTCAGTTTGCGGTCAAAACGGCGCAGGTTCTGCACGGCGGCGAGAAAATCAAATTCACCAAAGCAGTTCAGGTACATCGCGCAGTCGCTGGCTGGCTGGCCCAGGTCAATCAGCAAGGTGTCCAAGGCGGCGTCGCTGGGATCTTGGCCTGGCACCGCCGCAGCGGCGCTGTGCGCATGCATACGTTGCTGCAGGTACAGTGCCAAATGGCTGGCCAGCAAGCTGCAGCCAGTGCCTGCGCGCGCTGCGACCAGTGCCGTCAGTGGGGCAGTGTGGCTCGTGTCGGCGATGGTAGCGGGGCTGCTGGCCATCAGCCCGCGCACGGTGTTTTGCACGCTTTGGCTCTGCTCGTCGAGATCCAGAAACTCTTTGACACCAGCGCGCAAGGCCGCCAGCGTGGACTGCGGGTTGCGCATGCGGCCCAGAGCGACAATGGCCAGTTGCGGATGGTTGCTGCGCAACTGCTCGACCAGGCGGGCTGCCAGATCCAGCACTGGCACATCAAAATGGACCAGTACCAGCTGGGGGTGCAGCAGCAGCACGTGCTCGCTGATATTGTCCTGAAAGCGCGCGCTGTGCAGGCTGGCGCCGTCGAGGACCTGGCGTATCCAGTGCGAGGCCTGCATGCCTTCTTCGGTGCCGGCATGCACCAGCAGCAGCTCGCCCTCCAAATCTGCGCAGGAGGTGGTGCGTACGGCTTGTGCCTGCAGCACCTCCAAGGCGCGAGCAGGTTTGTTGGGCATGCTGGCAGGCGGCTGGGGCGGTCTGGACAGCATCGCATCCAGGCTCACTGGGTTGGTGTCCATCTTGCTGCTGTCAGAAGGCGCACTGGCTTCTAGGGGGGGGCTACTGGATGCCTGGTCTGGGCGTGCGCCAGCCATCGCCAGAATGGGCGATGGGCCGGTGTCCAGCACCGGCTCTGTGCCGCGCTCTGACAAGGACAGGTGGGCGTTGTGGAGATAGGGTTGGGATGGCATGGCGGGCCTCTTGCTGCATCTCTCAGTACGAAAAGCCCGGCAGCGCGGCGTCAGGTTTGAGACCTCCGGCCAAGAACGGCTCCCACACCTGGGCGGCATTGCGGCGCTCGGATTGCGCGCCGGGCAGCAGCGGCTGAAAGTCCGTGCCAGGCGGCAGTGGGTTGACCAGGGTCGGCGTGACGATGATGACCAGCTCGGTTTCTTCCTGTGAGTAACTGAGGTTTTTGAAAAACGCGCCCAAAATGGGCAAGTCGCCCAGCAGCGGCACTTTGTTGACGTTGGAGGCGGTGCTGCGGCTGACCAGGCCACCAATCACAAAGCTTTCGCCATCGGCCAGCTCGACCATGGTGTCGGCACGGCGGGTGCGAATGGCAGGCACGGACACGCCACCGACCGAAACCGAGTTGGTGAAGTCCAGGTCACTGGCCTCTGGCGCGACCTTCAAGGCGATGCGCTCGTCAGACAGAATGGTTGGCGTCAGCTGCAGGCGCACACCGAATTCCTTGTACTCAATGGTGATATTGCCGTCTTTTGCTGCGACCGGGATGGGCAGCTCACCGCCGGCCAGGAAGCTGGCACTTTGGCCCGAATGGGCCAGCAAGGTCGGCTTGGCCAATATGCGTGCCAGGCCATTGCCTTCGAGCACGCTCAGGCGTACATCCAGGCCGGCACCGCTGAACGCATTGCCAAAGCCCATGACCAGGTTCATCGCGTCGGCAATCGGCGACTGGCCTGTGCCGGTGCTGGGGTTGTAGAGTCCAAAGTTGAAGCCGTGGTCGTTCGCACCCAGACTGGCGATATTGATGCCAGCACGCTTGAGTGCGGTTTTCTTGAACTCGACCACCTGCACATCGACTTGCACGGTGTTGCTTTTGACTGCGATGCGCGAGCGATCCTGCAGCGGTGTTCCTTCTGCAGCTTGTGTGCGCAAGCTGGCTGTGGCCTGGGCGTGCTCACTCAGGCTGGTGAGTTTGCGCTCCAGGATCAGGTTCTGCGCCAGCACCTGCACTTGCCAGTACTGTGGGGCGCCTTTGCCGCGTGGCCAGACGGTCAAGCTCGTGCGGCCCGGACTTTTGGCGGTCACCAAGAGCTCGGCGATGTCGGAGTTGCTCCCTGGTGTCTGGCGCAGCACCTGCACATCCAGTAGCTCTGGGTTGCCGACTGCGATGCGGCTGACGCCGTAGCCTGGTCTGAGCACCTGCTGGCTGCCGCTGTGCAGTTGCAATGCTTGGCTGCCTTCTGCAAAGGGGGGGCTGGGCGTATCCTGTGGTGCAGCAATGCTGTCTGAAGCCGCAACCGGGAAGCTGGTGGTTTGGGCCTGCACTGGCAGGCTGCTGGCGGCCACGCCGATCAGCGTGCCCATCAGCGACAGTGCCAGGCACTGGCGTGGCGAGCGTGCGCGACCTTGCGCGGCTGGCAGTAAGAGGGAGTGGTTCATAGGGGCCTTTCCTGCTCGCATCAGTAATGCACGGTTTGCACGTTGGCGCCGTTGTAGATCTGTACCGGGCGCTGTTTCGGGCCTTGCTGGCTGCTGGAGATGGGCGCGGGCAACGGCGGGGCGGCGGCGCGCTTGCGGTTTTTGTCATCGCCGCCGGTGGCCAAATCATGCAGGCGCATGCCGGCAAACGCCCGGTCAGCGCCTTGCAGCTCTTGGTCCTTGGCGAGCGCGCCGGTTTTGGGGCGCAGCACGGCTGGCAGCGCGGTGAACAGTGCGGCATCGGGCACGGCCAGGTCGTCGGGGTGGCGCAGCGCCAAGGTCAGTTGGCCGTATTTTTCTGCCAGACTCAGGCGCTGCACATCGTCCAGCGGCACGGCCAGCACGGCGGTTTTGGCGTTTTCCGGGCGTTGGTTGTGTTCGTCACGGCCGGGCTGGTTGCCCGTGCGGCGGTTTTGGTTGGCTGGGTCTTGCTCGGCTCTTTGTTGCTGGGCCAGCGTTGGCGGTGGGTTTTCTACTGTGGCACCCCCATAGGCCAGCACGCGTGAGCGCGCCATCAGCAAGCGGTTTTGTGTGTCGACTGGGCTTTGGTCATTGGACTCGGCATCCAGGGTCACAAACACATCAACAAAATCGCCTGGGCGCACGCGGTGGCCGGCGGCCATGGCCTCATTGACAGCAATCGCAACTGCTCGCTGGCCAGGCTCCAATTGCAGCGCCAGGCCACTGATCACATTCTGCTCAAACAAAGGCGCATCGCTGGCCATGGCCAGTGTGGTGGTCTGGCCCACAGCCTGGCTGGTGCTGGCAAAGCTATTGGCCACTGGCATAGGCAATTGGGCAATTTTCAGGTCTTCAGCACTGAGCTTGTGGCCCGCTGGTACATCTTTGGCCAATACCACCAGGTCATACAACACCGGTGGTGGAGCGGGTGCGGCTTGGCTGGGACTGCTGGATTCGGCCAGCATTGCGGCTGGCGCAGGGGCGACTTGCCGCTGGGGCTGGCGCATCAGCTGCCAGGCCAGCAGAGCCAGGGCCAGGGCCAGCACAATCAATATGCCGGCAATGATTTTGGTCAGTCTCATGGCGTGGCCTCCTGCGGGGTGACAGTGTGTCTGGGTAGTGCGAGATGCATGGCGAATCTAAAAAAGTATCGGTGCGAGCCAAGATGCGGATACTTTTCTTTCAGTGCCAAGCGGCAGCATGGCTGCAGCAGTCGCCTTGAGAGAAAAATACCTGCGGTACATAGCGGTGGAGCAGCAATGACTCCATCAGGGATAGGAGGTTGGTCAATGGTGCTTCTGCATCGTTTGCGGCTCCGGTTGGTTGACCTGGTTGGTGTTCATGCGCGACTCCAAAGCATCAGCCCAATGGCAGCAATCGCCATATAACCGGCATAAGGAATGGAACGCGTGCGATTGCGGGCGACAAAATTCAGCTGCAGCTCCAGCGGTTTGGCAGGTGCCCCCACTGAACCCAGCTGTGTTTGTAGCCACACGCCCAATGGACGGTGTTGCAGTGCAGACCAGGCCAGCACAATGAGGCCGTGCAGACCGGCGAGCACACTGCCACCCACCCAAATGGCGAGTAACGCTGGGCTTGGGCCCAGCCACAGACCGATGACGGCAGCGAACTTCACGTCACCAGCCCCCATCCAGCCCAATGCGTAAAACGGCAACAGCGCAATGGACGCCACCAGCATGCCAAGCACGCCGTTCAACGGCGTGACTTGGAAGGGGTGTGCGCCACTGAATAGCGCCACAGTGCCTATCGCTAGGCCCAGCAGCACCATCCAGTTGCGCACTTTGCGAATACGCAAGTCCATCACTGCTATGACGAGGAGCCATAGCAGTGAAAAGACTGCTAAGAGTACCGTTGCAGCCATGCTGGTTAGTACCGCTTTTTAAGGGGTTCCAGGTGTTTGTAGTCCTTCGCTGATTTTTTCAAAAATTACTTTCAAATATGTACCAATGTCAGTTACCGCAGCGAGAATCCCTACTGCAATCAAACCAGCAATCAGCCCGTACTCAATAGCTGTTGCGCCTTCTTCGTCTTTCCAGAACTTTTTGATGATGTTGGTCATGGCATCTTCCTTTTGACTTAAAACGCCCATCTGTTGAAGGAGTGCAATGGCTGGCGATGGGTGAACCGGCTATTGCTTGTGAAGACTGTGTTGTGGCTACCACCAGCTCGCTGCTGTGGTGTGTGGGTAGGTGTCGATGTGCCGTGCAAAGCGCAGCTGCAGTGCAGGGCGCTCGGTCAGCAAGGCCAATGGCTGGCTGTGCTGCGGTGAACGGGCCATGCTCTCGGTCCTGTCAGGCACCTGGGCGTGCAGAAACAATTGGTGCATGCGCAACGCCGAGCTGCCTTCAGGCAACAAGCTGCCGGTTGTGCGCACCAGCTGCAGCTCGTTGATGCGTTGGTCGTGCTGTGCATCGGCCAGCTCCAGCATCAGGTTTTGCATGTCCAGCTGCGCATCCAGCACTTGGGATAAGCTGCCGCGGCCTGCTTCGAGCAAACGGCGCCGGCCGTCGAAAGCGCCGCCGGCCTCTGCCACGGCCGCTTGCAGCTCGCTGACGCGCGCGCGTCCTGCTTGCACACGGCCCCAGGATGAAGCGGCAGTCTCGCGCACCTGGCGCAGCACGGCCTCTTGCTGGGCCTGCTGGCTTTGCAGCTCGTTCATCGCCTTGCGAATGCGGTCACGCACTTCAAAGCCGTTGCCAAAATTCCAGTTCAGCTCCAAGCCCATGCGTGTGCCGTCGTTGAACAGTACGCCTTTGGGGTCGTAAGTGTGGCTGGCAACGGCTTCGAGCGTAGGGAAGCGCTCGGCCTCGCTGCGTTCGACCTCGGCCTGGGCTTTGGCGATTTGCTGGGCGATTTCTTGCAGCTCGGGACTGCTGGCTTCCGATTGCTGCAGTGCCTGTGCCTGGCTGTTTGGCAGCCACTGGGCAGGCACGCTCAAATGGGGCAGGTGGCCTGTTGCGGGGCTGAAGCTGTAGTAGCGCGTAAAGCGCGCCAGCGCCACTGCGCGCTGCGACTCGAGTGACAGCTGCTGCGCGCGCGCGCTGGATTGGCGTGAGGCGGCTTGGCGCAAGTCGTTGCGGCCCACTGCACCCAGCTCGGCGCGGCGCTCTTCAATCTTGGCCAGTTGCGCGATGATGTTGGCCGACTCGGCCGCAATCGCGGCTTTTTGCTCGTAGCGCGACAGCTCCAGCAGTGCGGTCAGGGCTTCGAGTAAGGTATTTTGGCGCGTGCCCTGCAGGATGCTGGCCTGCGCGGCTTGTTGGTACTCGGCCGAGCGCACATTGGCACTGATGGCGCCGCCGTCCAGCAAGCTCATGCGCACTTCTGCATTGATGGCGTTGTAATTTTCTTTGCCACTGCTGCGGTTGACGCTGCCTGAATTGGTGCCGACTTTGAAGTTCGGCCAGCGCGCATGTTCTGCGGTATTGAGGTCTTGGCCGGCGGCGGCAAGGGCTGCCTTGGCCCTGAGGATTTCAGGGTAGTTGTCGACCATGGTTTGCAAGGCCTCCAGCAGGCGTTGCTGGCTGCTGTTGCCAGCCAGGCTGTTGGTTGAGAGCCGTTGGGCCAATTGCAAAGAGGGCGGCGGCGGCGCACTGGGGGTTTGGGCAAGAGCAGGCAGGCAGCCCAGCACCAAAGCGGCAGCAACGGTCCATGTCAGGCCGGCAGGTTGCATGCTGGCACAGCCTGGGCGTGATGGAGTGGGGCACAAGCGCGTTAACCTGGACATGTCATGGCTCCCGGAACGCTTCACTCTGGATGCGCAGCACCGGTCTGAGCAAATACCAGATGAATGGCTCATGGCCCAGCAGCAAGTCGACCTCGGCTTGCATGCCGGTGGTGATGCGGTTGTCTGTGCGGCCCACCCAGGGCTGCTCGACGCTGGCCAGAATGCGGAAATACGACGGTGCATCAGGCACATCTTGGTCTCGGTCGGCATCAGCGGCCACCAGAGTGACTTTGCCGGGGACTGAGCCGTAACGCAAAAAGTCGTAGGCACTGACTTTGACCTTCACTTCCTGGCCGCTGCGCACATAACCGCGGTCAGACGGATTCAGGCGTGCTTCGACCAGAATTTCCTCTTTGTCGGGCACGATCTCCATGATGGGCTCGCCCGGTTTGACAACCCAACCTGTGCCACTGCTGCGCAAGCCCTTGATGATGCCATCGGTGGGGGCCAGCACGACTGTGCGGGTGCGCTGGGTGCGTGCGCGGCTCAGGTCCTGGGTCAGGCTGTGCAAGTCGCGCTCAACACTGGCCAGTTCTTGCGAGGCGCGGCTGCGAAAGCTGCCTTGGGTTTCTTGCTGTTTGGCTTGTGCTAGCGCGACCTTGGCGTTGGCGCTCAGCAGGCTCTTTTGGGCGGCAGCCAGTTCGCTGCGCACTTGCTCCAGCGCGCGTTGTCTATCCAGCACTTCAAGCTGGCCAATCAACTGCTCTTGTGCCAGCTGCTGGGCGATATTGGCCTCTTGCTGGAACAGGTCCAGGCGTGTTTGCAAGCCTGTGATGCGTGTCTGGGTTTCGGCCACTTCGGCACGCGCTTGCTGCAAACTGGCCTGTGCGGCCGCGAGGCTGCCTTGGTGTTCCAAAGCGCGTGCTTCAAACGCGCCCAGCTCGGCGCTCACCACCTGGCTGTCGAGTTCTTTGGAGAAGTCGCTGGCCTGTAGTGTTTTGCCCATGCTCTCGGCACTCAGGCGCACTTTCATGGCCTGCGTGGCCGCGTGTCTGGCAGTCAGTTGCTCCAAGTTGAGGCTGGTGCTGCCCAGATCGATTTCCAGCAAGGGCTGGTCCCGCTCGACAGCCTGGCCTTCGCGCACATGCACGGCGCTGACAATGCCGCCTTCCAGATGCTGCACGGTTTGCACACGGTCCGAAGGAATCACCTTGCCTGGCGCGACGACTGCATTCTCAACGGGATAAAACAGGCCGGTCAGTGTCAGCGCTGCTAGCAGCAGCAAGCCCCATTTGTGTTTGCCGCTCCAGCGTTTGGTGGCGGTGGCCAGCGTGGCCTGGTCAACGCCTGCCTTGCCCTGGGCTTGGCGCAGTACCTGCGGCAGCTGATGGTATGGGGGCAGCTTGTGTGTCATGCGGCCTCCTGCTGGGCTGGGCCGTGTCCGGCGGCACTGGCGTGCTCAGTGGCTGGAGCCACACCAAAGAGTTTGGGCAAGAGCTCGGTGGCGGTGCCTTGCTCGATCTGGCCATCGCCACAGACATGGTAGATGCGCTGGGCAATCGAGGCCACCCGCACTGAATGGGTGATGACAATGACCGTGTGCTTTTGGGCGATTTTGTGCAGCGTGTGCAGCAGTGTGGTTTCGCTCTCAAAATCCAAATCACTGCTTGGCTCATCCAAAATCAGCACAGTGGGGTTGCGCAAGAACAATTGCGCCAATGCCAGTTTGCGCAGCTCACCGGCCGATACACCGGTGCCCCCTTCGCCCAGCACAGTTTGGTAGCCCTGTGGCAGGCGTGAGATGAACTGGTGCGCGCCAGCAACCTGGCAGGCTGCGACAACCTGTGCATCGCTGGCCTGGCCGTTGACCATGCGCAAGCTGTCGATGATTGGGCCGCTGAACCAGTAAATTTGCTGGCCTAAACAGCCAATCCATTCGCCAATGTCGCCGCGCGAGAATTGCGCCAGATCGTACTCGTCAATGAATACATGGCCATCTGTGGGCGCATACAGTCCCGCCAGCAGTTTGCCCAGGGTCGATTTGCCTGCGCCGTTGCGGCCCACGATGGCATGCAGACCGCCTGGGCCCATCGACAGGCTCACCGCGTCCAAGGTGTGGTGGCCATTGGCATACTGGAAGCTGGCTTGTTTGAGCTGCATATGCCCCTTGGGGCGTGGTAGTGACAGGTTTTGCGAGGCCGGCTCGACCGGCTCTTGCAGCACCGCCTGCAGGCGTTGGGTGGCTTCGTTGGCACGTGCCAGCGAGCGCCAGTTGCCCGCCAGCTGGGCAATCGGGCCCAGCGCTTTGCTGGCCAGCAGGTTGACGGCCATCAGACTGCCGATGCTCATCCATTGCGAATTGATGGCTACGGCACCGACAGTAATCACCGCGATGGTGAAGAAGGACAGCAATATGGTGTTGGCTTCACGTGTGTTTTCCAACTCACCGTTTTTGCTAAAGCTCTCACTGAGCCAGGTGTCGTAATCGTTTTGCCAAGTTTGGCGCACCGCCTCATCATGGCCCAAGAGCTTGAGGGTGGCGCGTGCATTGCAGACCTCGGTGGTTTGGCGATCGAGTGATCTGGCTTGCGCCAGCTCTTCGACACGGCCGCTGCGCACCTCATCGGCCCACCACCAGGCCAGCACACCTAGGATCACCATGGCCACCAAGATCACAGGCAATACGGGCAAGGCCACGATGCCAATCACAATCAAGGCCAGAATGACCATGGGCAAGTCCATCAAGGCACTGGCCAGACCGCCTGAGATGCTGGAGCGCATGGCTGGAACATCACGGAATAACTGCAGCCATTGGCTGGTGGGGCGTTGCTCCAGGTCTTGCAAAGGCCGTTGCAGCATCGAGGCCATCAAGGCCCTGGAGACGCGGTAGTCGATCTCCGCGCCCGCTTCACGCAGCGCTTTGGCGCGCTTGCGGCGCAGCCACCATTCAATGCACAGAAAGCACAGCACACCTGCAACCATGGCGATCAAGGTGGAGTTACCGCCGCGCGCAATTACCCGGTTGTAGACCTGTAAGACAAAGATGGAGGGCAGCAAACCCAGTAAGCCAATCGGCACAGACAACCATGCGGCCGCGCGCACATGCTGCCAAGCGCCAGTGCACGCGTCGGCAATGGCCGCTGCATAAGGGCTTGTTGTGCTTGCGTGGTGTTTCCCTTCAGGCGGACTGAGGGGCTGCAAGCGGCTTGGCATCAGGTACTTAAGCATTGGGTACCTTTCGGTTGTTCTCGCACATCAGGTTTGCAACCGGTGTCGAGGGGCGTAGCACGGAACCATTAAAGTTGTTACAAACTGAGCTAATCAAAATGTAAGTAATGTCAACTAAATCATAGTTTATGACATTTTTCTGATCTCTGAGAGCGGTCGAATTCATCCATTTCACAATCTGATATTTTATGTGATTGTTTTTAAAAGAAGTTAACAATGTTTTGAATATTGGACTTCCGTTGAGCGATTAACAGTTATTTGTAGGGAAATGAAAGTTTTTTGTTGAAAAATGGCAGGTAAATGTCTTTTTTTAGATACGTTTAATGGCATATCCATTTATTTTTTGCGGCTATTTGTATGTGTATTTCAGGCTGCGAGCTCGCGAATTGCAACTGCAACAAGGTTGAGATTGACTATTGCCCGACCAAACAGCAATACCGTGTCATGCGGCTGCAATGTGCGCAACAGCGAGTCAATCAGCTGGTTCAAGTCCTGGTACCAGCTCACCTGATGCAGTCCATGGAGCTGCTGCGCCAGGTCGGCCATCGCTTGGCCGTAGAGCAGGATGCGCCGTGCGGGGGTGCTTTGTAGCAGTGGTGCAAGCAGCATCTGCGCCTCTACTAAGCTGCCCGTTTGCTCAGCGCAAGCCTTGATGCCACCCAGGACGATCAAGCGCTGGCTCGGATCGGGGGCATGGCTGAGCAGCTGGGCAAATGCCGCGTGCGCTGCCAGGAGTTCGCTGGTGTTGCTGTGGTCGAGCATGACACGGTTGCCCGGCAGGTACTCTGACTGTCCGGCCCCTGGCAGTGGGCTCCAGTGGCGCAATGCGCTGGCGTGGGTGGCCAGTGGCAGCTGCATGGCCTGCAACGCAGCCAAGGCTGCCTGGGCATTGAGCGCCATGTGGTGCCCGTTGGCTTGCAGCTCAACGCGCATGACAGGGGCTGAGCTGGATGTGTCTGTATTGGCGCAGGGCTGTAACTGGATATGCAAATGACCGCTGTTTTCCCAGCCATATTCATACACGGTGGCGCCAGGCTGCGGGCCAAAAGTGCTGAGCCTTATGTGTGCACGGGCGGCCAGCGCCTGCAAGGTCTCCGGTGGCAGCAAGCAGGCATTCAGAATGAGTAGACTGCCTGGGCGCATGGCGGACATCAGTTCCTGCAGGGCTTGCTCAATCTGACTGGCCAGTGGCGGACCAGCATCGCCCGTGGGGGCGGGCGGCAGATTGGTCACAACCAGGATATCGGGGGCAAGCATTTGCAATTGTTCAGGCACGCTTTGCCAGGGCAGCTCGGCCAAAAGCCAGGGGGCGGTCTCGCTCCAGTGGAGCATTTGCAGGGCGGGGGCGTGTTGCACGATGGCATCTTGCTGCGCTGAGCTGCTGCCAAACAGGCACTGGGCCAGCATGCGCAGAGTCGATGTTTTGCCAGTGCAGCCGGTCACGCCAATGACTTGGCCTTGTACGCGTTGCCGAGCATGCCCGGCCAGGCGCTGCAAGGCTTCATGCAGCCCCGCTACCTCCAGTACTGGCAAGTCCGGGGGGATTGGGTGGCCAGTCACTTGGATCAAGGCGCTGGGCTGCAACGATGCAGCAACTGCGGCCGGAACGCCGAGTGCATCGCCTGTGTGGCGCACCAGCACCGCTGCGCCTTGCGAGTGGCTTTGGCGCGTCACGCTCAAGCCGGTAAGCGCAGCTGGCACAGACATGCCTTGCGGCAGATGCCACTGTCCGGCCATCAACGAGGCCATGCTCTGGCCACTCCAGGGCATTGGCGCAGCGGGGCTGGCAGTATGCGCTGTATCGGAGTTGCGCGCAGCGTTGGGGGCCGGCGCTGTGGGCGCCAGGCCGTGTAGCAGCGCCACACAGGCACTGGCCTGGTTGAGCCAAAGCGCTTGCTGTGCCAGGCCTGGTTGCGACTGCTCAGCCTCTGACGGCCAAGGGGCTGTTGTGAACAGCATGTGCATTTGCTGGCGCTGCTGCATGTACATCGCCGTCTCAGGCCAGGCAAAGTGTTGGTGCAACGCATCGAGTTGCTCCAGCGTGCGCTTGCGCTCCAGCGGGCAAAGTGGGCTGGCAGAATTGCGTGTGGCCGGGTCCTGGCAGGCTTCTACCAACGCACAGCTCAGCCATGGTGGACTGTGGCGGTGGGCGTTCACAAATGGCTGGGCCAGCAGGTGCAGCCAGTTCTCGGGCCAGTCCAAGTGTGGCAGAGCGCTGGCAGAGCTGGCGCGCGTCGTGCAGGCGCTGCTGCTCGCATAGGCACGCAGTGCCAGTCGTTGCAGCAGAGCCAGTGCAGTGGGGCTGTGCTGGCTGGGGGCAGGCGATTGGGGGGGCGTGCTGGCCAATGCCTGTTCGGTGTGCTGGGCCAGCTTGTGCAGCGCCGCTGCCACTGGTGGCTGCGCTGCTGCGTTGTGCTCAAGTACGGTGGTGCTCAAACTCAGCACCAGCAATGCCCAGGCTTGCTCTTGTGCATCTTGGGGCACGGCATTGGCTGCGTAATTGCTGGCACGCGCGAGTGCCGACACCAAGGGAGCGAAGGTGCTGGCGTTGCGTGGTGCTGGCCCGGTGCGTAGTAATTGCAGCAGGCTGTACTGAACCTGCAAGTGTTCGGCCAGGGTACTGCTTTGCGGCCAGTGGCCTGCAGGCATTTGCTGGGCAATCAGGCCCACAAAGGCCGCTTGCCCCGCGTGGTGCAGCTGCATATCCATGCCTGCAGGGGCCGTGGTGCCTTGCAGTGGCGCTAATGGGTTTCTGGGCAGATGGATAGGGGCCGTGCTGTAGGGGTCTAGAAAAATGCCGCGCATGCGCAGCACCAGCCAAGACTCACGTGCGGCATGGCCAGCCAGGATGGCGCCAGCCCAAGCCGGCAAGTCTGCAGCAGGTGCCAACAGTGCTTGTTGCAAGAGCAGCGTGTGCTCACAGCCCAGATCCGCGATAGCGCTGTTGCTGCGTCGCAGTTGTTCTACGTCATTGGCACTGAGCTGGTGGCCGGCTGGGTAGACCAGGACTTCTTCAGCCCAGTCAATGCGCAGGGCGGCGCTATCGAGTCGTCTGGCCCAGGCCCACTGCCGCACACGGATGGAGCCTTCGCGCCAAGCCGATTTAAAGGTATGGGCCTTGATAGGAAATACGGTGGCCAATTCGTTGGCATGGGCCACCGAAAAAACCAGCACGCAGCCTGGCCATGGCTCGGGCAGGCCTTGTAGCCTGAGTGCCAGGTGCTGGCGGGCGTGCTCCAGGATTTGGTCCAGCACCACCGGGCCTTGGGCCAAGGCCGCAGACGCGCTCCAATGCGCCCTGGGCACTTCTGTGCGAACTGGCGGGCTGTTGGAGTGAAAGGATGGAACCGGTAGGCTCATGGCTAAACCTTTGCAGACAATCAATGCGCAGGTGCTACAACGCACGCTCACGGCTTTGGCATAGACCAGCTCTGCACAAAGCCCTGTGGTGGCTGAGCACGACCTCAGACGGTCTGGCGTGCACGTTTTTTTCGTCCATATCGATGGCTATGGCGTTCAAAAGAGCGCCTGGAGCGCACCGTGGGGCTATACGCATTTCAGCAGCGGGGGCAATAGCAGCGGTCTAGCGATAGTCGAATTCCACCCGGCGGTTGCGCTGGTGGGCGGCCTCATTGCTGCCGACATCGGCCAGTTGTTCTTTGCCGTAGCTCACCGCTTCCAGTTGTTTGGCATCTACGCCCAGGATCTGCAGCGTTTGTTTGACGGTTTGTGCACGTCGCTGGCCCAGCGCCAGGTTGTACTCCGAGCCACCACGGGCATCGGTATGGCCGCGCAAGACGACTGCCCGCTCAGGGTGCTGTCGCAGCCATTGCGCATGGGCCTCGACCACGCTGCGGTCGCTGGGGCGAAGTGCATCGGAGTCAAAATCAAAATACACCAAGGTGGCGACATTTTCGGGGCCCCGGCCTGCCGGGGCAGTTTGAGCGACGACCGAGGCGACGCTGTTGGTGGCGCGCGGTTTGCCAAACGCATAGGTATGCGATGACTTTTCGGAGCTGCTGGCGCCTGTGTTGGCACAAGCCGATAAGGCCAGCGCCAACAACGCGCAGACTGGTAAGGTGATTCGAAGCATGGACATAAGGCTCTCTCGATAAGGTTGCCACTGCGTTGCAGTGGCAACCAAGGGGCTTGCGCGTGTTTAGGCGACTTGGTGGTGCTGCAGTTGCTGCGCCAAAGACAGACCGGTGTCGCTGTCGGCAATGCTGCTGATCGGCGCTGTGATGGACTCCAGTCCATCATTGCTTGCTGTGGCCAGTGGCGCGATTTGGGCCTTGCCCAGCAAACCGCCGAGCAAGCCGCCGCCGCCCAGCAAGCCGCCGAGCAAACCGCCGTTGCTGCTGCCACCCAACAGGCCGCCATCACCACCGGTGATGCCGCCCACCAAGCCGCTGACCAGGCCGTTGTTGCCCAGTAGTCCATCGAGCAAGCCTGCGTTGCCTCCGGCAACTCCACCGAGCAAACCGCCGACCGGACCGTTTTCGCCCAGCACGGTGCCGACCACGCCGCTGACCAGACCGGTTTCACCGACCAGGCCATTGAGCAGGCCACCGTCGCTTCCGGTCACGCCGCCAAGCAAACCGCCGACCAGACCGTTTTCGCCCAGCACGGTGTCGACCACACCACTGACCAGACCGGTTTCACCGACCAGGCCATTGAGCAGGCCACCGTCGCCACCAGTGACGCCGCCGAGCAGGCCACCGACCAGACCGTTTTCGCCCAGCACAGTGTCGACTACGCCACCGACCAGACCGTTTTCACCGACCAGGCCACCGAGCAGGCCGCTGTCACCACCGGTGATACCGCCGAGCAGGCCGCCACCAGTCACACCGCCTACCAGGCCACCGACCAGGCCGTCTTCGCCAAGCACGGTGTCGACCACGCCACCGACCAGGCCGGCTTCTCCGACCAGGCCATCGAGCAGGCCGCCGTCGCCACCGCTGACGCCACCGAGCAGGCCGCTGTCGCCACCGGTGACGCCGCCGAGCAGGCCGCCACCTGTTACACCGCCGACCAGGCCACCGAGCAGGCCGCCACCTGTTACACCGCCGACCAGGCCACCGAGCAGGCCGCCACCTGTTACACCGCCTACCAGGCCACCGACCAGACCGTTTTCGCCAAGCACGGTGTCGACCAAGCCACCGACCAGGCCGGTTTCTCCGACCAGGCCATCGAGCAGGCCGCCGTCACCACCGGTGATGCCGCCAAGCAGGTCGCCACCGACCAGGCCACCGACCAGACCGTTGTCGCCCAGCACCGTGTCGACCAAGCCACCTACGAGGCCGTTTTCACCGAGCAGGCCATCGAGCAAGCCGCTGCCGCCGCCGCCGGTGACGCCGCCGAGCAGGCCCCCACCGGTCACGCCGCCGAGCAGCCCACCGAGCAGACCGTTCTCACCCAGCACGGTGTTGACTAAGCCGCCAAGGCCGGCTGCACCACCTGTGCCATTGCCTAAACCTGCGATTAAATCGTTGAGCACGCTGATCACTGGTGCCAGCGCCTGGTCTGGCACATTGACCAAGCCGTTGACCAGCTCAGTGAGTACGCCCAGTGGCCCGCCATCGACGTTGGTGAGGTTTTCCAGCGCGCCAGTGACCGTGCTCAGAGCGCCATCGCTTGGGTCGAGCAAGCCAGCCAGCAAGTCGCTGACTGGTTGTGCGACAGTGCCGCCCAACAGGCCGTTGACCACGTCATTGACGGAGGTCACCAGGCCAGTGCCTGAGCCAGAGCCGTTGTCTGGAGTGGGCAGCAGGCCGCCGAGTACCGACTCGACCAAGCCGCCCAGACCTCCCAGGCCAGTTGCGCCGCCGCTGCCACCTAAGCCAGCAATCAGATCGTTGAGCGTGCCAATCACCGGTGCCAGTGCCTGGCCAGGTACGTTGGTCAGGCCATTGACGAGTTCTGTCAAGACACCCAGTGGGCCACCTTCAACGCTGGTCAAGCCCTCCAGAATGCCGGTGACAGCGCTCAAAGTGCCATCGCTTGGGTTGGTCAAACTGGCCAGCAATTCGCTGACCGGTTCTGCAACAGTGCCGCCGAGCAGGCCGTTGACGACGTCGTTGACCGTGGTTACCAGGCCAGTGCCAGAGCCATTGCCTGTGTTAGGCAGCAGACCACCCAGGACCGAATCGACCAGTTCGGACAAACCGCCAGCGCCGCTGCTGTCAATCAAGCCAGCAATCAACTCATTGAGGGTACCGATGACTGGTGCCAGGGCCTGGTCAGGCACATTGGCCAGGCCATCGACGAGCTCGGTCAAAATGCCCAGTGGACCGCCATCGGCACTGGTCAAACCTTCCAAAATGCCTGTAACAGAACTGAGTGTGCCATCGCTTGGGTTGAGCAAGTTGTTGAGCAGCTCGCCCACTGGCTCTGCCACTGTGCCATTGGCCAGGCTATTGATTACATCTTGCAAGGCCGTTACAACGCCATCGCCTGGTTGGGTGGGAGGGGTGCCTGAGCCGCCCAAACCGCCGCCCAGTAGTCCACCCAGCAGGCCGCCCAGCAAGTCGCCAACGCCTGTCAACAAGCCGCCAAGCGCGCCGTTTTCACCCACGATACCGCCGAGCAGACCACTCTCGCCCAGTACGGCTTCGACTACGCCTGACAGTCCGCCTTGTCCACTTCCATCGAGGCCGTTGATCAATTCATTGAGGGTCAGCAACAGCGGGTTGAGTGCGTCACCTGGGATCAGCGTCAGGCCATTGACCAGCTCGGTCAATGGGCCCAGAGCGCCACCGTTGGTATTGGTCAGGTCTTCCAAAATGCTGGTCACTGAGCTCAGGGTACCGGTGCTTGGATTGAGCAAACTGTCGAGCAGGTTGGTCAAAGGCTCAACCAAAGTTCCGTCACCAACAGTGCCCAGCACATCTTTTACAGATGTGATCAGGCCACTTCCGTCGGTCGGATCAGTAGGGCCAGTCGGATCAGTAGGACCAGTCGGATCGGTTGGGCCAGTTGGATCAGTAGGGCCGGTAGGGTTTGTCGGATTAGTAGGGTCGGTAGGATTAGTCGGATTAGTTGGGTCAGTCGGATTAGTAGGATTAGTAGGGTCAGTCGGATTAGTAGAGTCCGTTGGATCAGTAGGGCCAGTTGGGTCTGTAGAGTCGGTGGGGCCAGTCGGATCTGTTGGCTCTGTGAAGTCAGTGGGTTCCGTTGGCTCCGTTGGATCGGTAGGGGCGGTAGGGTCTGTAGGAGTGGTGGGGTTGACCACTGGGTTGTCATCGTCGTCGTCCGATGAAGACGCTATCAAAGCAATTGCGCCAACGCCCAGCAAGCCAGCGAGCAGATAGTCACTGGCATCAGAGCCTGCAGTGGCCGATTCTTTGTTCACAATCAATCCGACTGCGCTGCCGTCGTCGTTGGCGGCGGCCACATCGACATTGCCAGAGGCCAAGTCCAGCACCATGGCAGCTGCGCCGTCGTCATTCTTTTGGGTTGAGAGCGTTGCGTCCGTGCCACCTGCAAATGTCGCCACCAGAGACTGGCCGCCAGGACCCTGGAAGTTGGCTTGGGCACTGCCGTTTTCTGGCACGGTGATGCGATCGCCAATGAGCAGTTGGCTGCCGATTTGCGCGCTCATGGTCTGCCCATTGCGCACGATGAGCACGCCTTCAGAGGCCTGTGTCAAGGTTGCGATTGGCGCTGCGTTGGCCATGGCAGCATTGTTTGCAGGCATGGCCATAGTCGCTGGCGCACCAGCTTGTGCCAGTGTCACAGTGGCTGGTTGGTCCAGAGACTCAAAGGAACGGCTCAGGTTCGTTGATGTGTTGGCAGAAGAGGTGGTGACCGACATGATGTTTCTCCAGAAAACCCAAAATCTAAAAATGCACGCCGCCGTTGTGACCGCTGCAATCTCGCATGGCTTTGATTTCTGCAACTTGTATGCCACCACAAATTTTTTTGTAGTTGTGTTTTTTTTATTTTAAATATCTGATTTATATTGGTTTTTTATTTTGTTGAACAATTCCATTACAAGGCGTTACGCCGTGTGTTACGTTACGTTCCGCCCAAATCTACGTTACGGCACATGCTGTTTGCAGCAGTTGTGAGGCATGTGGGTGGCCGCTTGTATGCTGCAAGATGGCCTTGGTGGGGCATGGCCTGCCAAGATGTGTTGTAGATGACGCACGCCTGAAACAGCGTGAGGCAGCTCCTATACAATCGGCATCCTTGCACTGCCACAGTTGCCTTAGAGCCTGTTCACAATCTCTACGCAGACCGCGTTGGAGCCCAAAAGGATATGATGCGCGGCAAAAACCGCAGTCGGGCTAGCTGCCCGGCGAGGATTTGTAACAAAGCAGCGTGCCTTTTGGACACCAACCCGAAGGGCAAGGCACAAAAAAGCGCATTACTGCGTTGCCCGTTTTGCTCATACAGACGTATGAGCGGCAACAGGCGCCTAGTACTGCCACCTTTTGAGTCTTGCGCGACTGCGTGGGGATTTTGAACAGGCTCTTGGAGAGCTGTAGTGGTGAAGTCAACGGATGTTTTTGAACCTAAAGGGCCTGTATGTCTATTGCGTCTAAGAGAGTGCTGTTTTCACTGAATCCCACAACAGCCCTTTCTTCCATAACAGCTCGGCAAGGCACCGGCTCTTTGCGTCAGCAATTCAAGTTGTCTATGGCCGCGCGCTTGATGGCGCTGGTGGTCGGTGCTTGCGCTGTGTATGGCAGCGGTGCTGCCTGGGCTGACCAGGTAGTCGTGGATGAAATTTCTGGTTTGTTAGAGCAAGGCAGACTGGAGCAGGCAGCCAAACGCGCTGACGCGTATGTCAAGAGCAATCCCGGTGATGTCCAGGTGCGTTTTTTGCAAGGTGTGATTGCCACGGAGCAGGGCAGTAACGCCAAGGCGATTGATATTTTTACGGCGATTTCGCGTGAGTATCCACAGTTGCCAGAGCCGTTTAACAATTTGGCTGTACTGTATGCGGCCCAAGGTGAAGAGCGCAAAGCCGTTGAAGTGTTGGAGTCGGCGATTCGCACCAACCCCAGTTATGCGACCGCACACGAGAATTTGGGCGATTTGTATGCCCGCATGGCCAGCGAAGCCTATACCAAGGCCTTGCAGCTTGATGATTCGCGCAAGGCTTTGCAGCCCAAGCTGTCCATGATTACGCAGATTGTGCCGCTCCAAGATGGGGCAGGTGCTGCGCGCACTAACGAGGCCGTGCAGGTGGCCCAAATGCCTGCTCAGGCACAAACGCCAGCACACCTGCGTCAAACGCAGGCGCGTGAAGCTGCGCAAGAAGAGCAGCAACGCCTGGCGCAGCAAAAACAAGAGCAAGAGCAAGCCCGCCAGCTTCGTCTGGAAGCCGAGCAGGCCGCCCAGCGGCAATTGGCTGATAAAGCGGCGGCAGACAAAGCCGCAGCAGACAAAGCCGCAGCAGACAAAGTGGCCACTGAAAAGGCTTTGGCTGAGAAAGCGGCAGCTGAGCAGGCTGCGCTTGCACAAGCGACGGCAGACAAAGCCGCAGCTGAGCAGGCTGCCGCCGACAAACTGGTCGCACAACAGCGCTTGGATGACGCGAAAAAGGCCGCTGAACCAGCCAAAGCAGAGCCGTCTGCGCCGCAAGCACAAGCAGCGACAAAACCAGCCGAGCGCCCTGCCAATTCGACGGCCAGTGCGGTTGCAGACATCAATGCTGTAGTCAAGGCCTGGACCACGGCCTGGGAGGCGCAGGACATGCCGGCTTATTTTGCTGTTTACAGTGCCGACTTCAAGCCAGCCGATGGCAGCACAGTGGCGCAATGGAAGGCACAACGCACGGAGAGAACCGTGGGACGGCCCAAGATCACGGTGCAACTGCGCAATCTGAAAGTTACCGGCGTCAGCAACGACGCGGCTACTGTGCGCTTTCACCAAACTTACACCGCCGGTGGATTCAGGGCGGCGACACAGAAAACCTTGACGATGAAAAAAGAAGGCGGGCAGTGGCGCATTGCTAGCGAAAGAACAGGTGGTTGATGTCGTCTCCAATTGCAGCTGCGCATCGCCGCAGCGGGGTGGGCGCCGTGGCCCAAAGGCGCCCTCGCCCGGTGCTGCGTAGCCTGGTTGTAACCCTGGGCATATGGCTGGCGCTGTTGGGTGGATCTCAGGCTCAGCGCGCCCAGACTTTGCCAGAGAGCGCGCAGACCGACAGCTTGCAGGCCGAGTCGCGCCTCGTGTATGTGTTCCAAAAGATCGAGCAAAACCAACTCAATGAGGCGTTGGCCGAGCTGGACGTGCTGCTGGCCAGCACCCCCAATTTCCGCTTGGCACAGCTGGTGTATTCCGACCTGCTGCGCCTGCGCAGCGGTTTGTCCTTGAACCAGGCCAGCGAGGCCGAGCGCGCAAGCCTGCAAGGGCTGCATGACGAGCTGCGGCTGCGGCTCTCAGCGGTTGCCGCGCCGCCACCGCAGGGTGCAGTCCCTGCGCAGTTTCTCAAACTCGACCCCAGCGTGCGCCACGCCATTGCTGTCGATGCAGCCAAGTCGCGCCTGTACCTGTTTGCCAATGGTGAGCAAGGCCTGAGCCTGGTTGGTGACTTTTATATTTCGGTGGGCAAGCAAGGCGTGGACAAACGCGAGGAAGGCGATCAGCGCACGCCACTGGGCATGTACTTCACCACGCGCATGATCCCTGGCGCGAAGCTGCCTGATTTGTATGGCGTGGGGGCCTTGCCAGTCAATTATCCCAATGACTGGGATCGCTTGCATGGCCGCACCGGCAGCGGCATTTGGTTGCACGGCTCGCCCTCGGACCAGTTTGCCCGCGTGCCGCAGGCCAGCGACGGCTGTGTCGTTTTGTCCAATCCCGATATGCAATTGTTGCTGCAAACCGTGGATCGGCGCACGCCTGTGCTGTTTGCGCCCTATTTGGATTGGGTGCAGCCCCAGGCGCTGCAGCCAACAATGGCTGCATTTGATAAAACCGTCCACGCCTGGGCTTTGGCCCGCTCCAGCGCCGCGGGCATGGGCGGCTTGGACATTTTCTACACGCCTGAGTTGCGTGAGTCGGCCAGCCAGCGCAAACTGTTTGAGCGGCAGGCCAAACACTATGCCTCCAGAGACTTTCGCCTCGCTGAGACCTCACTCTACGAGTGGCGTGATGCGATGGGAGAGGTGCGCATTGTGAACGTGCGCTCGTTCAGCCCTGAGTTTCCCAATGGCCTGTCGCTGCGCCAATATTGGCGCCAAAACAATGGCCAATGGCAGATCTTTTCGGAAGATGTGCTGGCTGAACTCCAGCCTTGACAGGGGCTCTGCAGCACTCTGCGGTGTCTTTCCTTTGGGCCGCTTGCCAATTCGGCTGATAATGTGGCCTTCCATGTGAGGCGCATCCGTCCAGCTCGCAGACCCAGCAGCGGCGCTTCGTGTTCTCCTGTTTTTATTATTTGTAGCCATACTGCTTAGATGCGGGTGTTTTTTGGCTGCAAATGCCTGCATCACACTTGAATCTGTCAATGACCACCGAAAATCTGCTCGTTGAACTGTTTGTCGAAGAACTCCCTCCCAAAGCCCTGCGCAAGCTCGGTGACGCGTTTGCCCAGGGCATCGCCGCCAGCTTGGGCAGCCAAGGCTTGCTGACTTCAGACAGTGCCATCCAAGGCTTTGCCACACCACGCCGCCTGGCCGTGCATGTCAGTGGCGTATTGGACAAAGCGCAAGACAAGCCTGTCTCGCAAAAGCTGATGCCGGTAGCCGTCGGTCTTAAAGACGGCGCAGCCAGTCCTGCGTTGCTCAAAAAGTTGGCCTCGCTGGGCTTGGATGAGAGCGCCGTGGCGCAACTCAAGCGCGAAGGCGAAGGCAAAAATGAGGCCTTGTTTCTCGATGGTGTGCAAGCCGGTGCCACTTTGGCTGAGGGCTTGCAAAAGGCCCTGGAAGAGACCATTCGCCAGCTGCCTATCCCCAAGGTCATGACCTACCAGCTCGAAACCGGTGTGGATTTGCCCGGTTGGGACAGCGTGCAGTTTGTGCGGCCTGCCCACGGCCTGGTGGCCTTGCATGGCGCCAGCGTCGTGCCCGTGCATGCACTGGGCTTGCAAAGTGGCAATACCACGCACGGCCATCGCTTTGAGGCCAAAGTCAGCCAGATCGTGCTGGAGCATGCGGACCGCTATGCCGAGCAGCTGCGTGAGCAAGGTGCGGTGATTGCGCATTACGACACGCGTTTGGAGTCGATCAAAAGCCAGTTGCAAGCCGCAGCCGCGCAAGTGGGCCAAGGCAGCCAACCGGTGCAAGATGAGGCTTTGCTGGAAGAGGTCAACTCCTTGGTCGAGCGTCCGCATGTGCTGACTTGCCAGTTCGAAGAGGCCTTTTTGCAAGTGCCGCAAGAGTGCCTGATCTTGACAATGAAGGCCAACCAGAAGTATTTCCCGCTGCTGGCTGCCGATGGTACTTTGACCAACCGCTTCCTGCTGGTCTCCAACATCAGCCCGCAAGACGCCAGTGCGGTGATCGAAGGCAATGAGCGTGTCGTGCGGCCACGCCTGGCAGACGCCAAGTTCTTTTTTGACCAGGACCGCAAGAAAACCCTGGCCTCGCGCCTGCCACAGCTGGACAAGGTGGTCTACCACAACAAGCTGGGCACACAGGGCGAGCGCGTCGAGCGCGTGCGTGCGATTGCGCGTGCGATTGCCGGCTCTTTGGGGGTCGATGCCGCGCAAGCCGATCTGGCCGCGCAATTGGCCAAAACCGATCTGGTCACCGACATGGTCGGTGAATTCCCTGAGTTGCAAGGCACGATGGGCCGCTATTACGCGCTCAACGATGGTTTGCCTGAGCCGGTCGCCGATGCGATCGAAGACCACTACAAGCCGCGTTTTGCTGGTGATAGCTTGCCACGTGGTGATGTGGGCGTGGTGGTCGCGTTGGCCGACAAGCTCGAGACCCTGGTTGGCATGTTTGGCATTGGCAATTTGCCAACGGGCGACAAAGACCCGTTTGCGCTGCGCCGCCACGCGTTGGGTGTGATTCGCATGCTGGTGGAAAAAGCACCGCAATTGGCCTTGGCCGATGTGCTGGCCCATGTGCAGGCCAGTTTTGCGGGCCGTATTCCGGCGCAAACCGAGTTCAGCGACGTCACCGCGTCGCTGAGCCAATTCATCTATGAACGTCTGGCTGGCAGCTTGCGTGAGCAAGGCTATAGCGCGCAAGAGGTCGATGCTGTGCTGGCGCTGCAACCGCAACGCCTGGCGGATGTCGCGCAACGCCTGCAAGCGGTGCGCGCATTTGCCCAATTGCCTGAAGCCCAGGCCCTGGCCGCAGCCAACAAGCGCGTAGGCAATATTTTGAAGAAGGCCGGCGGCGCAGTCGATGCGCAGGTCAAGCAAGAGCTGCTGCAGGAAGAGGCCGAGCAACAGCTTTACGCGGCCTTGCAAGCGGTGGCTCCAGTGGCGCAGGCCGCTTATGCAACCGGTGACTACACCAACAGCTTGCAAGCTCTGGCGGCGTTGAAAGCACCGGTCGACGCTTTCTTTGACTCGGTGATGGTCAATGCCGATGATGCAGCCCTCAAAGCCAACCGTCTGGGGCTGCTCAAAACCCTGCAAGAGGCCATGAACCGCGTGGCTGATCTCTCGCGTCTGGCCAGTTAAACTGGGAGTTGATGGCGCACACGGCCTTCGGCCGTGCAGCAGGCGCCGGGCTGGCGCCGCTTGCAGCGGTGCAGGCCTTGGCCTGTATCGCGCAAGCATTTGATGAGACTGCTGAGCCCTACCACTGGTACAGGCAGTTTGTATTGGCAGGCGCCGTCGCGCATGGTTTGCCTGCACCTGATGTAGCCCCGATTCAGTCCACTGTTCCACAAGATGGTTTAGACACTGAGCGCCAGCGCTTCAACTCCGCCACCCTGGGGCTGCTGCTGCCGTATGACATGCTGGGCTGCTTTTTTTAAGCACCATGATCGGTGTCGATCTGGTGGTTTTCGCTATCTAACTTTGTCACGGCTATGGGTAGGATCGCCTCTGGCGTGCAAGTTACGGATGCTGCGTTGCTGCAGTAGGGCCTAGCTTTTGCACATTCCACCCTCCGTCGTGCCAAGTATGAAGAACGCATTGGAGAATTGCATGTTTAAGAAAGTCCTTACCGCTGCAGCCATTGGCTTGACGCTCACTGTGGCCGCAGCGCAAAGCTGGCCAACCAAGCCGGTGCGCATGATTGTGCCTTTCCCCCCAGGGGGCGGTACCGATATTTTGGCGCGTCTGGTCTCGGCCAAGTTGTCCGAAGCCCATGGCTGGAATATCGTGGCCGACAACCGCCCAGGCGTTGGCGGCACCTTGGGGATTACGGAGGCTGCACGCGCAACGCCAGATGGCTACAACTTTGTATTTGGCCAAAAAGACAATCTGGTGATTGGCCCTTGGCTGTATAAAAACCTGACCTGGAATCCAGTCAAGGACTTCGCGCCAGTGGCCCATGTGGCGTACTCACCCGTTCTGATTGCGACCAGTGCCGACTCGCCTTACCAAACATTGGCTGATGTGGTCGCTGCCGCTAAAAAAGCGCCAGACTCCATCACCTACGGCTCGCCAGGCAACGGCACGTCCATCCATTTGGCGGCGACTATTTTGGAAAAGGAAGCGGGCATCAAGCTGGTGCATGTGCCCTACAAAGGCTCGAACCCAGCGATGCTGGATGTGATTGCCGGTAATGTGCAATTGCTGTCGTCGTCAGTGCCGTCGGCGCTGGGCCAGATCAAAGCTGGTAAGCTGCGTCCTTTGGCTGTGACCTCGGCCACCCGCAGCTCGTCCCTGCCTGATGTGCCCACGGTGCAAGAGTTGGGCATTGAAGGCATTGGGGAGTTTGATGTCGCCACGTGGTATGGCGTGATGGCGCCAGCAGGCACGCCCGAGGACGTGGTTAACAGCGTCAACGCAGCCGTGAACACGCTGTTGACCGATGAGGCCGTGCGCTCGGCGATGCAGGCCCAAGGGGCGGAGCCATTGGCAATGGGAGTGGCTGAGTTTGGCGAGTTTCTGAACAAGGACTACACCGCTTGGGAGTCGGTCGTCAAAGACTCTGGCGTACAGCTCGATTGATCGTGCATGCATGGCCAAGGCAGTATTGCCGCCGTGGCCATGCATGTGTGGTGCAATGGCAATAAGAACCTGTTTACGATCTTTTCGCAGAGCGCGTTGGAGTCCAAAAGGGTAGGGTGTGCGGCGAAAGCCGCAGTTGGGCTTTTTGCCTGGCGAGGATTTTTAACAAAGCAGCATGCCTTTTGGGCTCCAACCCCCAATACCAAAAGGAACTGCAAGGCACAAAAAAGCGCATTGCGGCGTTGCCCGTTTTGCACAGACAGATGGTTGAGCGGCAACAAGCGCCTTGCACTGCCTCTTTTTGTACCTTGCGTGACTGCAAAAAGATCGTAAACACGTTCTAAGAACGTCTTCAAAAGCCTGTCTTTGCATCAGAGACAGGCTTTTTTTATGGCACTGCAGGCACAATAGTGCGCTCTGGACTAGTCAATGGGAGTACATGCAATGGCGGATGGCACAACAACGAATACCGAAATTACCTGGGCAGATTTCACCAAAGTCGAGCTGCGCGTCGGCAAGGTGGTGCACGCCGAGGTATTTGCGCAGGCGCGCAAGCCGGCGTACATCTTGCAAGTTGATTTTGGCCCTGAGCTGGGGCTGCGCAAATCCAGCGCCCAAATCACCGACCACTACCGGCCTGAAGAACTGGTCGGTCGTTTGGTGGTGGCGGTGGTGAACTTTCCTAAGAAACAAATTGGTCCTATCCAGTCCGAGTGCCTGGTCACAGGCTTTCATGATGCCAACGGCCATGTCGCTTTGTGCGTGCCAGATTTGGATGTTCCGCTGGGGACGCGATTGCTATGAAAACGCCTCTGCCTGATTATTTGGCCCGTTTGCTGGCCCAGTGTGACAGCGGCGATGGTGGTCAGCTGGCCGACTACATCCCTGAGCTGGCCCAGGCCGACCCTCACAAAATGGCGATTGCGATCTGCACGACCGATGGCGTGGTGTATGCGGCTGGCGATACCGACTACGAGTTCACCATCCAGTCGATCTCCAAGCCCTTTGCTTACGCCCTGGCGCTGCGCGAGCACGGCTTGGATGCGGTGCTGCGAAAAGTCGGCGTCGAGCCCTCAGGCGAGGCCTTCAACGAGTTGTCGCTGGATGAGCGCACCGAACGGCCACTGAACCCGATGATCAATGCTGGCGCGATCACCACGCACGCACTGTTGCCGGGCTCGCCAGGAGCAGGGCGGGCGCAGGCATTGCAAGCATTGCTCGAGCGCATGACGGGGCGCTCGTTGCAGGTCGATGAGGCCGTTTACAACTCCGAGCTGGAGACGGCGTTTCGCAATCTCTCACTGGCCTATATGCTCAGAAACGTCGGCGCTGTGCAGGGCGATGTCTCCGAGATCGTGGCCGGTTACACGCGCCAGTGTGCGATCAAGGTCAACGTTCAGGATTTGGCGCGGATGGCCGGTATTTTGGCCAACCAGGGACGCTGCCCGCGCACGCGCGAGCAGCTGTTTGACCGCAAGTTGGTGCGCCAGGTGCTCAGCGTGATGACCAGTTGCGGCATGTACAACGGCGCTGGCGACTGGCTCTCGCGGGTTGGTATTCCGGCCAAAAGCGGTGTCGCAGGTGGTATTTTGGGGGCCTTGCCAGGCCAGTTTGGTGTGGCGGTGTTTTCACCCAAGCTGGATGAGGCGGGCAATAGCGTGCGGGGCGTGCGCATGATGGAGCGCCTCTCTGGTGATATGGGCTTGCATGTGATGGAGGCCTTGCCTACGGCGCGGGCCTCGTTGCGCAATCCAGAAGTGCAGGTGCGTGCCGACATTGACCTGTATGAGCTGCAAGGTGATATCCATTTTGCCCAAGGCGAGCTGCTGCTGCGCAATTTGCAAGACCGAGGCCAGCGTTTGGGCCCCGTCATTCTGGACGTCAGCCGGGTCATTGAGCTCAACGCCATTGGTGGGCGTTTGCTGGTCGATGCGGTGGCGCATATGCAGCAAGAGGGGGTGTGGGTGGGCTTGGTTGATCCAGGCCAGCTGTTACAGCAAGGCATCAACGCGAAGTCTTTGCGCGTGAATACTTTTAGTCAATTGCAAACAGCCATTGAGGCTGCTTGCAGGCAATAAGCCGATTGCGATTCGCGCCAGCTGATCTGTCATGCGGCGGCCTGCCTCGTTGGCGCTGCGCTATGGGGGTACAGAACTTCTGGATTCACGACTCAATGCTCGCTTCTTGCATGGGGTGCAGCTGATCTGGGCTTGACTCCCACACCCAGCGTGTGACAATTGAAAACCTTTGGCGATCCTCTTTGCGTTTGGCGCGGCTTGTTAAGTCCTTGCATTGAGGCATTGCACGGGCTTTAAAACCCGCATCTGAAATGGGGTCCTAGCCCGTGCGCGCTGCGTAGCGTTGTTGGAGTGCAGGCCCCCTGCTTATGCCTTGTGCATCAAAGACACGCTTGCATGCCTTCAAAAATATCCCCCTCCACAGCCTTGCTGCTCACTGTCGCGCCTTTGATGTGGGCTGGCAACGCCGTTGTAGGCCGCATCATGGCGCCGTTGGTGCCGCCAGTGACGTTGAATTTGCTGCGCTGGCTGCTCGCTGCGCTGATCTTGCTGCCTATAGGCTGGCGCGTGTTTCGGGCCAATAGTGGCTTGTGGCAGGCCTGGAAGCCGCTGGCCTTGATGGGCTTTTTTGGCATCGGTTGCTACAACGGCTTTCAGTACTTTGCGCTCAGGACCTCCACACCACTGAACATCACCTTGGTGGCTGCCAGCATGCCGATCTGGATGATGGTGGTTGGCGCCTTGTTGTTCCGTGTGTACCCGAGCCGGCGGCAATTGCTTGCTGCACTGTTCTCGATTGCCGGTGTCTTGGTGGTGCTCTCGCGGGGTGATGTATCGCAACTGTTGGCCTTGCGCCTAGTGCCAGGTGATTTGTTCATGCTGGTAGCGGCATTGTGCTGGGCGATATACAGCTGGCTATTGATGCGTGCGGTGATTCCTGCTGCGCTGCGCAATGACTGGGCGGCCTTTTTGCTGGGGCAAATGCTGTTTGGCGTGATGTGGTCGGGCGTAGCCACTGCGTTGGAGTGGCAGCTCACGGATGCTCGCATTGTCTGGGGCTGGCCGTTTATTGGCGGCCTGCTGTTCATTGCGCTGGGGCCTGCCTTGGTGGCTTACCGCTGCTGGGGCCTGGGAGTGCAGCGCGCCGGACCGACCATTGCAGCTTTTTTCAGCAACCTCACGCCACTGATCACGGCCTTGCTATCGGCCTTTTTGTTGGCCGAATGGCCCAAGCTCTACCATGCGGTAGCCTTTGCGCTGATTGTGTCGGGTATTTACTTGTCCGCGCAACGGTAAGAACCTGTTTACGATCTCCGCAGAGTCGCGCTGGCTTTTTCACAATGAACATGAGCGCAGGCGGGAGATTGCTGCTACAAAGGCAGGTAGAAAAGCGTATATTGGCGGGCTTGCTCGATAGCTTCAATGGCACTGTGTAATGGATTCTCCTCAAACTCCCACTTCTTCCCCAAGTCCTGATGCGTCTGGCCAGGCCGCTGCGCCGGTGGTGCATGCGTCTGCGCGTGCACGCCAGCGGCCTACGGGGCTGGCTTATGTGATCGCCGCTGTGCGTTCGTTCTTGCACCTGCTGGTGATGGGCAGTACCTTGGTGGTGTATGCCTGCACGCTGATGCTGACAGCCATATTTGTGCGCGGCGAGCCGCTCTACCGCATCGGTGTGGCATGGCTGTCCATTTGTGTCACCAGTGCCAAGTGGCTGTTGGGCATTCGCTACCAAGTGCAAGGCTTTGAGAATTTGCCTGCGCATACCCGTGAACAAAAAGTCGTGGTGCTGGCCAAGCACCAGTCGACCTACGAAACCTTTTTAATGCCTTTGATCCTGCGCAAGCAGGTACTGGCCTATGTGTTCAAGAAAGAATTGCTATCGATCCCATTCTTTGGCTGGGGCATTGGCCGCATGGACATGGTGTACATCGACCGCACGCAAGGCGCAAAGGCATTTCAGAAAGTGATGGCGCAGGGCCGCAAACTCACCGACATGGGCAACTGGATCATGATGTTCCCTGAAGGCACACGCGTTGAGCGAGGTGAAGTTGGCAATTACAAAGTCAGCGGTGCGCGCCTGGCCATTGATACTGGCGCCGTGGTGGTGCCGGTGGCGGTCGCATCGGCGCGTTGCTGGGGCCCTAAAGCGATTGTCAAGTTTCCTGGTGTGGTGCAAGTCTCAATAGGCAAGCCTATTTCCAGTGCAGGCAAATCCCCCAATGCGCTGATGGAAGAGGTGCAGCAGTGGATCGAGTCCGAGATGCATCGGCTTGACCCAGAGGCTTATGAATTCTCTGTGCCAGCGGCCAAGCCAATTGCGCCGCCTGCAGCCACTGGCAACGCCAGCCATAGCGAGTAACACCGCAGCTGGATGTCTGTGCATACAACACCGCCAGGCATGGCGCTTGAGCAGCACACGCTGAGCCTATTGGCGGGCGATGAGCAGCGCGCGCTGGACCAGCGCAACCAGCTGTGGATACACCCTAAGGCCAATCGCACGGTCGCCTTGCAATTGGCAGGGGAGTTCGTGCATGTAGGCTACCACTGGATTGCCGCGCAACGCCGCACGATTGGCATGCAAATCAGTGCCCAGGGCTTGCAAGTGCGCGCGCCGCGCTGGGTAGGCCAGGCCGAGATTGATGCCTTGCTGCAATCAAGGGCGCGTTGGATTGTGCAAAAGCTCAGGCAACTGCAAGCCTTGCCGCAGGATGCAGGCCATGTGCGGCTGGCGTGGAGCGATGGCGCCTATATCGCCTGGCAAGGGCAATGGCTGCGTCTGGCCTTGGGCTTCGCTGGGCGCCGTGCCAATTTGCAGCAGCTCAGCGAGCCCGAGCCCGTGCTGCCTGGCAAGCACTTGGCTGGTGCAGCGGCGGTCATGCCAGCCAGTGTCACAGAGACAGAGGCACAGCAGGCGCCACAGGTGCGGCATGTGCTGCATCTGCCTTTGCCGCTGCATGCGACTGAGGACGAGATTGCTGCAATGGCCCAGCGCTGGTTGCGCCAGCAAGCCCAGGCGCAACTGGCGCTGCGCAGTGCGCACTTTGCGCCCATCATGGGCGTGGCCCCTTCACGCTTGTCGCTGACCAGCGCGAATACACGCTGGGGCAGTGCCAGCAGCGGCGGTGCGATTCGCCTGCATTGGCGCTTGGTGCAAATGGACCCTGTGCTGTTTGATTATGTGCTGGTGCACGAGCTGGCCCATTTGCATGAGATGAACCACAGCGCGCAGTTTTGGGCCTGGGTGGCCCAGGTATTGCCCGATTACGCCCAGTACCGCCAGCGGCTTAAACAAGTGCGGCTGGAGTCGTGGACTTTGTAAGCGTCTACAGGCTCTAAGATCGTAAACACGTTCTAAGACACAAGTGCGCCATGCTGCAGTGACCGCATGCGTTCTGTAGAGCTCAAGTATGATGCTTTGAAGGGGCACTGGTGGGGCTTCTACAATAGCCTGCACGGCACGTCCAGGCGATGCCTGCCGCACACTCTGGGGCCGCAAGGCCCTTGCCGTCCATTTTTTATTTAATCCGCATTTTTCAGCTGTATGAATTCACATTCCGCTCGCCCACAGACGGCTATTGCCCACCAACAAGCCAGCCCATTTTGGCGCTGGTTGGCCATTGCAGCCATCGTGGCCATGCTAGACCAACTGATTAAATGGTGGGTCGTGTCTGCGTACCAATGGGGCGACTCGACCTATGTGACGAGTTTTTTCAATCTGGTGCGGGCCCATAACACCGGTGCGGCATTTTCTTTTTTGGCTGACCATAGTGGCTGGCAGCGCTGGTTTTTTGTCGCGGTTGCCGCCTTCGCAACGGTTTTTATTGTTTGGCAACTGCGCGCGCACGGCTCGCAAAAGCTCGCGTCTTTGTCGCTGGCCTTGATTTTGGGCGGCGCGATTGGCAATGTGATTGACCGCGTACACCGTGGCTATGTGGTCGATTATTTGGATTTTCACTGGGCGCAGACGCATTTTCCGTCGTTCAATTTGGCCGATGTGGCCATTAGCTGCGGCGTGATTGGCATGATCCTGGCTGAGATCGTGCGCTGGCGCCAGGAGCGCCGCCAAGCCGCGCAGTAGAGTAAGCAGGTTTTTAGAGAGGCTTGGGTGCCGCTGCTGGTGCCTGATTTTTTTGTTTATCACTTTTGCCGAATAAAGGACCTACAGGTTATGACCACTCCTTCACTGACTAATGATTTGCTTGAGCAATTGCGCGCCAGCTCGTTAGGTCCACTGTCGCAACAATTGGGTGTCTCAGAAGAGCAAACCGACAGCGCAATGACTGCGGCCTTGCCTTTGCTTTTGGGCGCTTTGGGAGGTAACGCGCAAAACCCCGCTGGCGCACAAGCCCTGTTTGGCGCGCTGCAGCGTGACCACCAACACACGGACAAGAGCACGCTGCAAGGTGGCGATGCCGGTGGTTTTGATGTCGCCAGTGTGCTGGGCGCCTTGGTTGGTGGCGGCTCGCAAACAGGCGGTGCTGCAGGTGGCTTGGGCGGCTTGCTGGGCGGTTTGTTAGGCGGCAGCCAGCCACCTTCGGGCGAGCAGCTCAATGGCGGCGGCATCTTGGACCATATTCTGGGCAACAAGACTGCGCAAGTGGAGGGGGCTCTGGGGCAGGCGACCGGTCTGAGCAGCGCCAACATCAGCAAATTGCTGACGATGCTGGCCCCGATTGTGATGGCGTATTTGGGCCGCCAGGTCAGCACTGGCAAGTTGTCCTCGCCCGATGAGTTGGGCCAGGTCTTGGGTCAGGAAAAAGCCCAGGCGCAGCAGCAAGGCGGCATTGCAGGGGGCTTGCTGGGCGCCGTGTTTGACCAAAATGGCGATGGCAAACTGGACATGGGCGATTTGCTCAAACTGGGTGGTCAGTTTTTGAATCGCCGTTAATCGCTGCATTGGCCTGGGCCATGTCCTGGGCCATGTAGAACGCCTTGCATGTGCAAGGCGTTTTTCGTTTTGGCGCAGTCGTGCGAAGTGTGAGACTTTATTCTTGTGCTGGCGGCTCTGGCCTGCGCCACAAATATACGGCCACGCAGGCCATGCAGCCAGAGGCCAGCAGCAAGGCCCAGTGAGGCACACCGGCCAGCAGCATGACCAGCACCGAAATCAGCATTGTCAAAATGGCGGCACGTTTGGCCTTGGCGCTGACAAAGCCGCCGGCTTCCCAGTTGCGCAAAATAGGCCCAAACAGCGTGTGCTGCAGCAACCAGTTGTGCAGTTTGGGCGAGCTGCGCGCCGCTGCCCAGGCCGCAATCAGCACAAATACCGTGGTCGGCAGGCCCGGCACAAAGACGCCAACAATACCCATGCCCAGCGAGCAAATAGCCAGAATGTACAAGCACACGCGGCCCAGCAGGCTGGGGCAGCGCCGCGGCTGAGACATCCTCAACTGGGGCTGCGCATCCTGTGCTTGCGCTTGCAGTTGCACTGCCAGTGGACAGCGGGCAGGCCCATCCTGACCCGTCAGCGACGGGGCTGCTGGGGTGTCATCGGATTGGCTGGTCTGGCTGGATTTGGCCGTCATGGTGTGGCTTGCAGGGGCTGAGTTGATGTTAGGGAGCTGTAATGGTTGTTGTGATGCGATTGTAGGCTGCTTCATCCATAGGGGTGCTGGCCAGCCATTCATTGCGGGTGTTGAACCAGTCGATTTGGTAGTGCGGTTTGCCTATGAGATGGGCGATCAGGCTGGCGCCATTCGCTTGTTTGATCAGCAGTTGCAGGCTATTGCGCTGTAGCAAGGCCAGTGGTTCAGGCAACTTGTTGGGCTGGGGCAGGGCGACTGCTTGTTGTGCCAGCGGCTCCAGCAAGCTGAGCAGGGCAGTCGTTTGCGCTGCGTTGAGCGCAGCGAACAAGGAGCGTGCATTGGCTCGCCAGGCGATGCCATCGCTTGCCTGCAATTGAGCCAGCAGAGCATGGTTTTGCTCGCTCGCGATGGCGTTGGCGATATCGGCTTGACCACCGTACAAGGTGACGCTTGCGGACGGCGCCTCATGCGTGCGCGCAGCCTCTGCCAGTGGGGCAGGCATGGGCGGCGCAGGCTCGCGCAACTGGTCCTGCGCCTGAGTGGCCGCTTTGCTGGCCGGTGCTTTTGCCATGGGCGCGCTGGGTGCCGTTTGCAGGTGCGCGTCAGGCGCTTTTCTGGCTGCAGCGACTGCCCGCTCGTTGGCGCTGGCTGAGGCGCGTGGGGCCATGGCCGCTGCTAGTGCCCGCTCTGCCTGCGGCGCTGGTGCGACAGCCTGTGCAGGCGCAGCAGTGTGCCCTACCGTGGCGCTGTCAAAATCCCATGCGGGCTCAGGCATGCGCTCATACCAAAGCACCAGAACCAGGCTGGCCAGGGTGATGGAGGCCAAGCCAGTTGCCCAGCGTGGCGGTGCAAAGCCTTGTGCGCCTGCAGACCACCAGGTCTTGAGCGCATGCCATGGATTGCGTGCGCTCCGCTTATTGGTTGTGCAGTGCTGCTCGGCGGCAGCGAGAATTGCCGCCCGTGCAGCGGCCAGCTTGGTGCTGTCGATCGGGGCCTCTGGAGCCGCAGCCAGTGCTTTGCGCCAAAACGCATCTAGGCGTTGTGCGTCGCGGTTGTGGTTGGATGGTGCATTGCTGCGCTTGTGTGAGTGCTTCATCGCGCGCCCTCCAGTGCTTGCAGGTAACTGCCCATGCACTGCTTGAGTTTGTGTGTGCCGTAACGCAGTCGGCTGCGCAGCGCTTCAAAGGCAATGCCCAGGTGCTCGGCCAGCTCGTCCATTGAGCGATCATCTTCGTGCTTGAGCACAAACGCCGCGCGCTGCTCATCAGGCAATTCGTCCAGGCAGTGCAATAAGCGCTGGCCTGCTGCACGCCAGAAGGCTTGTTCTTCTACCGAGCCCGCGTGTTGCAGAGACAGGGCCGCATCACTGATGTGCAGGGCTGCCTCGTCTGGCGACAGTCCCCATTCTTGGTCATCGGCGTGGGCTGGGGCCAGCTCGGCGATTTGGGGGCTGCGCTGGTGGTTGCGTAACCAGTCGATGCTGGTGTTATAGGCCACGGTAAATGCCCAGGTGCGCCATGTCGCGCCTTGGGGCACAAAGCTGTCTTTGGCGCGGATGATGCGCAGCCATGCCTCTTGAAACACTTCTTCGCAGTGCTGCTGGTGCGCGCGCCCCAGCGTGCGGGAAATAAAACGCAGCAGGCTTGTTTCATGGCGGCTGTAGAGCGTGTTGAAGCTGGCTTGCTTGCCGGCCGCATAGCTCTGCATCAGCGCCTCATCGGATTCTTCTTGCGGCAAAGTCATGGGTTCAATTGATCTGGATGCACCATAGCGCCCTGTGAGCGGGGTCAAGCGGACCCCGTATGCGTTGGGCGATTCTGGCTGGCAGTGTAGCTGCGCTGCACGGGGTTGGGATGTATCCAATGCATGCATTGCACAGTGATTGATACGACGGCTGAGTGCATTTCGGGTTGGGCGCAGCGTATTTCTGCGCTAGGATGGGCCTATCGTTTCTTATGGAAAGACTGTTGGATGGCCTTGTCTCACCTTATTTCCGCGTCCGCATTGGCGCAGGCTCTTGAAGATTCGCGCGCTGCAGGCGCGCCGCGTTTGGTTGTCGTGGATTGCCGCTTTGATTTGATGGCGCCAGCTTGGGGGCGTGAGGCCTTTTTACAGCAGCATGTGCCCGGCGCGCTGTATTTCTCGCTCGATGACGATCTCTCGGGTCCACACACGGGCCGCAATGGCCGCCATCCGCTGCCCGGTATTGAGGCGTTTGCACAGCGTTTAGGCCAGGCCGGCATCGACGCCGACACCACCGTGATTGCCTATGACCAAGGCGCGTTGATGATGGCTGCACGCCTGTGGTGGATGCTGCGCTGGCTCGGACACGGCAAGGTCAATGTGCTCGATGGCGGCATGCCTGCCTGGCTGGCAGCCGGTTTGCCGACAGAGTCGGGCGCTGCGCAACCAATCGCTGCACGCCACTATGCGGCTCAGCCTCGCAGCGACATGCTGGTGACGGCCGTGCAAGTGCAAGCGGCGTTAGGGCAAGGCCAGCAGCGCCTGATCGATGCGCGTGCGCCAGAGCGTTACCGGGGTGAGGTCGAGCCATTGGACCGCGTTCCAGGCCATATTCCAGGAGCCCTCAATCGCCCGTTTACCGCCAATTTGGAGCAAGGCCTGCTCGTGCCTGTTGCGCGTTTGCGCGCCGAGTTTGCACCTTTGCTCGATGGCGTCAGCCCCGCGCAAGTCGTGCACACCTGCGGCAGTGGTGTGTCCGCTGCGGCCAATGTGCTGGCGATGGAAGAGGCCGGTTTGACGGGCAGCCGTTTGTATGCGGGCAGCTGGAGTGAGTGGTCGTCTGATCCTGAGCGCCCGGTGGAGACTGGCAACGCGCCTTCAAACGCGCTGTAGTTTTTAGAGCGATTTTTTGTCGCGGCTGCGTCGAGATGGTGAACACGCTTAGTGCTGGCACTGCGCGCAGTAATACGTGCTGCGCTGGCCTTGCACAATGTGCTTGATGGGGGCGTGGCATACGCGGCAGGGCTGACCAGCGCGGCCGTAGACTTGCGCGCTGAGTTGAAAATGGCCATGGCTGCCGTCTGCTGCGACAAAATCGCGCAGGCTGCTGCCGCCTTTTTCTACCGCCTGCGCAAGCACTTGCACCACGGCTGCATGCAACTTTGCCAGGCGCGCTGGGCCAATGCGGCCAGCTGCTGTTTTGGGATGGATGCCGGCAAGAAACAAGGCTTCGCTGGCGTAAATATTACCAACTCCAACGACCACATCGCCAGCGAGCAAAGCTTGCTTGACGCTGACCGAGCGGCCTTGAAAGCCGGTTTTCAGGGTCTGTGGGCTAAACTGCTCTGACAATGGCTCAACCCCGAGCTTGACAAGCAACTTATGCACATGCGGCGCATCGCTGCTGTCTGCATAAATCAAGGCGCCAAAGCGGCGTGGATCGTGCAGGCGCAACAGGCGGTCAGCAAAGACCAGGTCGACATGGTCGTGTGGCCCCGGTGGGTTGTCTTTGTCCAGAATGCGCACACTGCCGGACATGCCCAGGTGCAAAACCAAGACAGCGCCTTGGTCCAAATCCAGCAACAAGTATTTGCCGCGCCTGCGCACGCCAGTGATGACGCGCCCATGCAAGAGCTCTGGCGCACAGCCCAGCGGCCAGCGCAGCGGTTTTCCCAGGCGAACGCGCTGCAGGCGCAAGCCCGTGATGGCTGGCGCAATGCCCAATCGGGTGACTTCAACTTCTGGCAATTCAGGCATGGGCAATCAAAGCAAATAAGAAGAGTAAGTAAGGTCTTGTTCAGATGGGAACGATTTGCCAAGAAATCAATCCCATCCATCTCAGTGGCAGTGTTCTCTGGCTATTGTAAAAACAGCTTATAAGAGCTGCCCATCATCTCTGCGCAGCCGCGCTGAAGCCTAAAAAGCGCATTGCGGCGTTGCCCGTCTTGACCATGTCGGCGTATGCGCTGCTACAGGCGCATTGCGGTGCCACTTGTTGGTGGCTTAGGCGACTGCGTGGAGATTGCAAACAGGTTCTAAGGAAAACGGGCACACTTGCCATCATCCATTGAGCAATTAGATTATTATCTTCTGATGCAAAAAAATCACCAGCGTACCTTGTTCTCACTGAGTCTGATGGCGGCGTTCCTGCTATCGGGTTGCCAGGCTGCGCCTAGCCCTGTTAGTGCGCAAACGCAGGCCGCCGAGACGGTCGAGTCAGTGCCAGACAATGCGCTCTCTCCCAGAGCGACTGCAGAGAGTTTCTATGAGGCGCTGGTGGCCGAAATCCTGGTGCAAGAGGGGGATGCAGGCTCGAGCTTTGAACTGATGCTGCGTTCTGCCCAAACGCGCAAGCAGGAAGATTTGTTCAGGCGCAGCATGCAAATTGCCTTTTTGCTTGGTGACGGGGAGCGTGCTTTGCGCGCAGCCAATGCCTGGTTGGCGGCCGTGCCTAGCTCACGCGATGCCAATAAAGCGGTGCTGCAGGTATTGGTCAACCTCAACCGCATTCCGCAGTCGCAATGGCATTTGCGCAAAGAGCTGAATGTCGCCGCTGAGAGTGAGATGGCCGAGAATTTGTACGCGATCCCACTGGTCTACCAACGCACGCCCGATAAGGCAGTGGTCTACCAAGTCGTGCAAGCGGCGATGGTTGATCAACTCCAAGAAGATTCGCCTTGGCGTGCCGATGCTTTGGCTGTGCTCGGCCGTATTGAATTGCAGCGTGGGCAACAAGACGCCGCACTGGATAGTTTGCGCCAGGCTTATGCGGTCAATCCGCAGTCGGTCGGCGCGGCCTTTTTGGCGCTGGAGCTGTATGCGCAGGGCAATCCCAAGGCAGGCGCGATGTTGCATGCCTACGCCAACAGTGACACAGCCAATACCTTGTTCCTAATCGCGTATGGCCGACTTTTGGCCGCCCAGAACAATGACCAGCAAGCCTTGCAGGTGTTTCAGCGCGTGACCTCGTCTGTGCCGGACATGCCCGATCCGTGGCTGGCGCAAGGCGCGCTGCAGGCCAGTTTGGAGCAGTTCGCCGATGCCAAGAAGTCCCTGGACCAATTTGACCGCTTGATTGAGGAGCTGCCCGAGTCAGACTTGCAGCTGCGCGGCATGGATGAATCCTTGGTCATTCGGGCACAGATTGCCGAAGCCGAAGGCGATTTGGCACTGACGCAGAGCTTGCTCGATGAGGTGGGCGACCCTGGCTTGGTCATGCGTGTACAAGTTCAGCGTGCCAGAAGCAAAGCCCAACAAGGGCATATCACTGAAGCGCGAGCGCTGATTCAAGCGCTGCCAGCGCCCAATGATGAGATCAAACAGCTCAAACAACGCGCTGAAGTGCAGTTGTTGCGCGATTACGGCGACACACAAGGCGCCTACGATTTGCTGGCGCAACTGGTCAAGAGCAACCCCGACGATGACGATCTGGTATATGAGTACGCGTTGATGGCCGAGCGCCTGGGCAAGGTCAAGGAGATGGAGACGCAGCTGCGCCGCATCATTGACCGCTCGCCTGGCCACTTCCATGCGCTCAATGCGCTGGGCTACTCGTATGCCGATCGCGGCATTCGTTTGGCCGAGGCGCGCCGCCTGATTCAGGCCGCCCTGGCGTTTGAGCCAGAGAACCCCTATGTGCTTGACAGCATGGGCTGGCTCGAATACCGCCAAGGTAATTTGGCAGCGGCGCAGCGTTTGCTGGAGCAGGCCTATCGCATTGATGCCGATGCCGAGATTGCTGCGCATTTGGGCGAGGTGCTGTGGGTGCGTGGTGAACGCTCCCAAGCGCTGAAAGTGTGGCGTGAAGGACTGGCTGACAATGCGCAGAGTCAGTCATTGCTAGAGACCATCGAGCGTCTCGATGGTGCAGGTAGTGTGTTGCTGCTGGAGTTGCCCGGTCATACCGGCCAAGCCGCTCCTGAGGCAGTGAAGGCGCAGCCATGAACCTATCGGCGCACACAAGTGCTGGCCATGGGAGCCAGACCTCTGCATCGCTGGGTCTGACGCGGCGCGCACTGGGGGTTGCCGCGGCTTGTCTTTTGGCCGCCTGCACGACCCCAGCCTTGTACAAACCGCAACCAGGCTTGTGGCGTGGCCGTATGTCCTTGACGACTGAAGAAGCCAGGCCACAGTCGTTCTCCGCGAGCTTTGAACTCACTGGCAGTGCCCAGCAAGGTGAATTGGAAATCTACAACCCCTTGGGCAATATTGTCGCCAGGCTGTTCTGGTCACCTGGTCTTGCTACCGTCCATACAGGCTCAGAGCAGCGCAGCAGCGCCTCATTGGACGAGCTGATTGCGCGGGTGGTCGGCACGCCGATTCCTGTACAAGCACTGTTTGCTTGGCTGCAAGGAGATGCGCAAGCGGTGGTGGGCTGGCAGGTAGATTTGTCGCGCTATGCGCAAGGCCGCATCAGCGCTGTGCGCGAGCAGCCATTGCCACGTGCCAACTTGCGCCTGGTCTTGCAGTCGCCAGACGCTTGAATGCAGCTGGCTCGTCGCTCAATATCCGTTTCTCTATATATATGCATGCTGTGGAGCACCTGGTGCGGCTTGAAAATGTGCTGGCACCTGCCAAATTGAATTTGTTTTTGCACATCACAGGGGTGCGCAGCGATGGCTACCATTTATTGCAATCGGCTTTTGTGCTGATTGATTGGTATGACGTGCTGCATTTTGAGTTGCGCCCCAACTCGAATCAGATCAGCCGCGAAGACCTGACCCAGGTTTTGCCTGAGCGCGATTTGATTGTGCGGGCGGCACAGGCACTGCAACAAGCCGCAGGCGTGCAGCAGGGAGTGCATATACAAGTGGAGAAAAACATCCCAGCCGAGGCAGGCATGGGGGGCGGCTCCTCGGATGCGGCCAGCACCCTGATGGCACTCAATCGCTTATGGCAGCTCAACTGGTCTTCCGCGCGCTTGCAGCAATTGGGCTTGACTCTGGGGGCTGATGTGCCGTTTTTTATTGGCGGCACGAATGCCTGGGTGGAAGGCATTGGCGAGCAATTGACGCCACTGACAGGAGCGCTGGCATTGCCCGAAGCGCGCATGTTGGTGGTCAAGCCTCAGGCAGGTTTATCAACTTCTGCAATTTTTTCTGATCCTAATTTAAAACGCTCAAAAAGCTGTGCTACAATTTCATCTTTCACTGATTCACCATATGACTTTGGTTGTAATGTGCTTCAGGAAGTAGCCGAGAGAAAATGTTCTGAGATAAAAAAATTAATTTTTTTCTTAAAACAACGAAAATTTCAGGTTACAATGACAGGCTCAGGTTCAGCGGTTTTTGCAAAGATTGATGATACAATCTCTGATGTTAAACTAAACGAAGTGTTGATGCAAATTAATACTGAGTTTATTGGCAGCAAAGCCAAGATCTGTAAAGTTTTGTCAGTACATCCTTTTTTGGATGTGCGCTAAGTTTTTAAGCATCAGAGTAATCTGGTGTTTGTGTAGGGGAGTCGCCAAGCTGGTTAAGGCACCGGATTTTGATTCCGGCATGCGAAGGTTCGAATCCTTCTTCCCCTGCCAAGTTGTATAAAACGCCGCTATGCGGCGTTTTCCTTTGGGCGTTTGTATTGTTGCGCTGTATGTCCGATAATAACGCCTGGTGGCTTTAAATCTATCTGGATTAATGCAAGTCCAGATGCTGTCTTAAAGCTGATTGATTGCCCCGCCATCCTCCCCACGTTCTGCGGTCCTCTTATGACATCCTCTCATCACCCTGATTTCATGGTGTTTACTGGCAATGCTAATCCTGGCCTTGCTGAAGAAATTGCACAGCATTTGGGAATTCAATTGGGGGCGGTGCAAGTCGGTCGTTTCTCCGATGGCGAAGTGACTGTTGAGGTCAAGCAGAACGTTCGCGCACGAGACGTGTTTGTGGTGCAGTCCACTTGTGCTCCCACCAATGACAGCTTGATGGAGTTGCTGATCATGGTCGATGCACTCAAGCGCGCATCGGCTGAGCGTATCAGTGCCGTGATTCCTTATTTTGGATACGCCCGTCAGGACCGCCGTCCACGCTCGACACGCGTGCCAATCTCTGCCAAGGTCGTTGCCGATTTGCTGCAAACCGTTGGTGTAGCACGCGTGCTGACAATGGACTTGCATGCAGACCAAATCCAAGGCTTCTTTGATATTCCGGTCGACAATATCTATGCGTCGCCAATTTTGCTCAACGACCTGAGCCAAAAGAAATACGAAGACCTGATTGTGGTCTCGCCCGATGTCGGTGGCGTAGTGCGCGCTCGTGCGCTGGCCAAAGAGCTGGGTTGTGATTTGGCCATTATTGACAAGCGCCGCCCCAAGGCCAACGTCAGCGAAGTGATGAACGTCATTGGCGATATTGAAGGCCGCAACTGTGTCGTCATGGATGACATGATCGACACCGCAGGCACTTTGGTCAAAGCCGCAGAAGTGCTCAAAGAACGTGGTGCCAAAAGCGTGCATGCATACTGTACGCACCCGATTTTCTCGGGCCCTGCGATTGAGCGCATTGCCAATGGCGCCGCGCTGGACGAAGTGGTGGTGACCAACACCATTCCGCTGTCAGAAGCGGCTCGCAACTGCAGCAAGATTCGCCAGCTGTCAGTTGCCCCGCTGTTTGCCGAGACCATCCAGCGCATTGCGCGCGGTCAATCGGTGATGAGCCTGTTTAGCGACGACTGATCGCTGGTATTTTTGGCGCAGCTTCAAGCTGCGCCTTGTCATTTTTACCCAGCGCGGCCTTGCCGCGCTTTATCAACCGGAGCATTGCTGGTCGCGGCATGTTCCAATCTGGAGAAAACCATGCAAGTAAATGCATTTGAACGTGAAAAGCAGGGAACGGGTGCGAGCCGCCGTCTGCGTCATTCTGGCCGCACACCTGGCATCATCTACGGTGGTGCTGCTGAGCCACAACTAGTCGAATTCGACCACAACCCACTGTGGTTCGCATTGCAAAAAGAAGCTTTCCACTCCAGCGTACTGGACTTGGAAGTGGCTGGCAAAACACAAAAAGTGCTGTTGCGCGATGTGCAATACCACCCATACAAGCAATTGGTTTTGCACGTGGACTTCCAACGCGTGAACGAAAAAACCCGCATGAACATGAAAGTCCCAGTGCGCTTCACTGGTGGCGATGAGTCCCCAGCAGTCAAAACTGAAGGCCAGTTGATCAGCACTGTGATGACCGAGCTGGACGTGACTTGCATGCCTGCTGACTTGCCAGAAGCCATCGTAGTTGACCTGAGCAAATTGGCTAAAAACGGTGTTGTGCGTCTGCGCGACATCAAATTGCCACGCGGCGTTGCTGCGCTGAAGCGTTTGTCTGCACAGAACCCTGTGTTGGCTACTGCCACTGCTGCTCCTGCAGCAGAAGAAGACGCAGCTCCAGCAGCTGAGTAATTGGCGCAGGCCGAATGGCCTTGGGCTTAACCAGGGCCGCTGCGGCTGATACTGCCGCTAAGCAAATGGCTGAATGCAAAAACCCGCTAACATCGTATGTTGGCGGGTTTTTCTTTGTCCGCACACAGCTGCTGTGTGCCGCGCAGAGTGCTCACTGCATTGGCATTCTTGAAAAGAGTAGCGAAGTTATGGCTTTGAAATTATTGGTGGGCTTGGGCAATCCGGGGCCTGAATACGAAGCGACCAGGCACAATGCTGGTTTTTGGTGGATTGACGCAGTCGCTCGCAGTAGTGGAGTGTTTTTACAACCAGAAAAAGGTTTTTTTGGCAATGTAGCTAAGGCACGCATTGCCGATCAGGCCGTCTGGCTGGTTGAGCCGATGACGTTCATGAACCGTTCGGGCCAATCGGTGGCCGCTTTGGCGCGTTTCTACCGCATTGAGCCGCAGGAAATTCTGGTCGTGCATGACGAGCTGGATTTGCTGCCAGGGCAGGTCAAGTTGAAAAAAGGTGGCAGCCATGCTGGGCATAATGGCCTCAAAGACATCCAGGCGCAGCTCGGCAGTGCTGATTTCTGGCGGCTGCGCATAGGCGTGGGCCATCCGGGTGTCAAAAGTGAAGTGATTAACTGGGTGCTGAAAAAACCTTCGCGTGAGGATATCGAGGCCATTGAGGTGGCCAGCGAGCGTGCGATGAGCGCCTTGCATGAGTTGGTGCAAGGTGACATGGAGTTGGCGATGCGCAAAATCCACAATACAGCCGCTGGAGTTAAAGGCCCGAAAGTGGACAAGCCCAGCCAGAGCTAGTTGGGCATGGCCTGCTTGAAGCAGATGCGAGCAGCTCTGCTTCGGGTTTTTCTTGGCGACTGCCCGGCAGTGGCCAGCAAGCGCAATCGAACACACAAAGGCATTGGCTATGACGGCACAACAGGGGCAAACACCACAGGCGCACACGACGGAGTTTGTCGGCAAACTCGACTGGTTGCATGTGGTGCAGTGGTTGCACCAGGATGCGGTGATTGCTGCCGAAGCGGCGCAGCACACGATTGCGCGCTTTTCGCGTGCCGAGAGCGCGCAAAATCCTCTGGTGCGTTTGGCTGCCATTGGCCTGGCAAAGGCCGACGGCAGCGGTGTGCTGAATCTGGATGAACTCTCGGCCTTTGTCGCCAGGCGTGCCCAATGCGAATTTGTCACCATCGATCCGCTCAAAGCCGATGTGGGCCGCATTGCTGAGGTCATGGGCGCAGCTTATGCGAGCCGCTACCAGGTGCTGCCTATCAAGGTGCTGGCACATGAAGTGGTGATTGCCACCAGCGAGCCTTTTGCGATCGACTGGGTGCGTGAGATTGAGCGCCAAGCAAGGCGCACGGTGCGGGTGGTGATGGCCAATCCGCTAGAGTTGAAAAAATACATCGGCGAATTCTATGCACTGGCCAGCTCGGTCAGCTTTGCGCAAAAGACCGGCAGTAGCAGCAATAGCTCTTTGGCCAGTTTTGAGCAATTGGTCGAGTTGGGCAAAGGCAATAAAGCCCTGGATGCGAACGACCAGGGCGTGGTGCGCGTGGTGGAATGGCTGTGGCAATACGCGTTTGACCAGCGCGCCAGTGACATCCATTTGGAGCCACGGCGAGAGCAGGGCGCCATTCGCTTTCGCATCGACGGCGTGCTGCACACGGTCTACCAGATGCCTATTGGGGTGCTGAACGCAATGATTGCCCGCGTCAAATTGCTGGGCCGCATCGACGTAGTGGAAAAACGCCGCCCACAAGACGGCCGAATCAAAACCCGCAGCACCAACGGTGAAGAGATCGAGATGCGGTTGTCGACCTTGCCAACGGCCTTTGGCGAGAAAATGGTGATGCGGATTTTTGACCCAGGCAATACGATCAAAAGCCTGCCTGAGCTGGGTTTTACACCGCATGATGGGCGTCGCTGGGAGGAGCTGATTCATAAGCCGCACGGTATTATTTTGGTCACCGGCCCGACTGGCTCGGGCAAAACCACGACGCTGTATTCGACGCTCAAGCGGGTTGCCACCGATGAGGTCAATGTCAGCACCGTGGAAGACCCGATCGAGATGATCGAGGCCAGCTTCAACCAAACCCAGGTGCAGCCGCAAATTGATTTCAATTTCGCCGAAGGACTGCGGGCCTTGATGCGCCAGGACCCAGACATCATCATGGTCGGCGAAATCCGTGATCTGGAAACTGCCGAGATGGCAATCCAGGCGGCACTGACTGGGCATTTGGTGTTCTCCACCTTGCACACCAATGATGCGCCATCGGCAGTCACCCGTTTGATGGAGCTGGGTGTGCCTGCCTATTTGATCAATGCCACGTTGCTGGGCGTGCTGGCCCAGCGCCTGGTGCGAACCTTATGCAAAAACTGCAAAGAGCCCGATGAAGGCTTTGAGGTGGCGACTTTGGAGGAGGCTGTCAAGCCCTGGAGGTTCAATCTGGAGGGCAGGAAGATCATGCCCTACAAGCCAGTCGGCTGCACCGAATGCCGTATGAGCGGCTATCGTGGCCGCCTGGGACTTTATGAGTTGCTCACAGTGAACGGCCAGGTGCGCGAGCAGATTCATGCGCAACTGGTTTTGCCCCAGTTTCGCCGTGAAGCAGCTGCCGCTGGCATGCGGCCTCTGCGTTTGTCGGGCGCGCAAAAAGTTGTCGATGGCACCACGACGTTGGAGGAGGTGTTGATGTCAACGCCAGAGCCGGGGTGATGGAGCTTTTGGAGTAGGTGCGGTTTTTCTGCTGGAAATAACGCATGAATGATTGGTGCGCTGGTAATCAGTTGTGATAATGCTTCCCAGGCAGCTGCATGGTTTGTAATCAATGAATTGAAAGTGACGTAATGGATATCGCTCAGCTATTGGCATTCAGTGTTAAGAACAAGGCCTCTGACTTGCACTTGTCTGCAGGCTTGCCGCCCATGATTCGTGTCAATGGCGATGTGCGCCGCATCAACGTGGAGCCACTGGATCACAGAACGGTGTTTGCGATGGTCTATGACATCATGACCGACTCGCAACGCAAAACATATGAAGAGTTTCTGGAGGTCGACTTCTCTTTTGAGATCGATGGGCTGGCGCGTTTTCGTGTCAACGCGTTCAACCAGAACCGCGGTGCGGCGGCGGTGCTGAGGACCATTCCCAGCAAGGTGCTGAGCCTGGAGCAGCTCAATGCGCCCAAGATTTTTGGCGATCTGGCCTTGAAGCCGCGTGGTTTGGTGCTGGTGACAGGTCCAACTGGCTCGGGTAAATCGACAACGCTTGCTGCGATGATCAACCACCTCAATGAAGCCGAATACGGCCACATTCTGACGGTGGAAGACCCGATTGAATTTGTGCATGAGTCCAAGAAATGCCTGATTAACCAGCGTGAAGTCGGTCCAATGACGCACTCGTTTACGGCGGCGCTGCGCTCGGCCTTGCGGGAAGACCCTGACGCTATTTTGGTGGGCGAATTGCGTGACTTGGAAACGATTCGCTTGGCGTTGACGGCGGCTGAAACAGGCCACTTGGTGTTTGGAACCTTGCACACCTCCAGTGCAGCCAAAACCATTGACCGTATCATTGACGTGTTTCCAGCCGAAGAAAAAGAGATGGTGCGCTCGATGCTGTCGGAGTCGCTTGAGGCCGTGATCTCGCAAACCTTGCTCAAAACCAAGGATGGCACAGGCCGCGTGGCCGCGCACGAGATCATGCTGGGCACACCAGCGATTCGCAACCTGATTCGCGAGGCCAAAGTCGCGCAGATGTACTCGACCATGCAGACCAGCCAAAGCATGGGCATGCAAACCCTCGATCAGAATCTGATTGAGCTGGTGCGCCGCAATGTCATCAGTGCCAAGGATGCGCGCTTCAAAGCCAAGAACCCCGATAACTTCCCCATCTAAGCGGCTCGCAGCCCGCAAGGAGTCTGGCAAGTGTGGTGGCGTCGTAACAATCAACCTGAGCAGACTGGCAGCGACAGTGCTGCTGCTGCTGCTGAGGTTCGTCCTGCCGTGCCATTGGACGATGAGTTCGCGTACTTGCAGTCAATGGTCGATGGGCGTATGACGGCGCAAGAGCTGGTCATTCCCTGGCGGGTGCGGGCCCAGGAGTTGGGCGCGCGCAGCTTGGCGTTGGGGCGCGGCGTGGCGTTGCTGCAAGAGGCCTGGTCGTACCAAGGACCGAATCAGCCGTTTGGTCGCGAAGAGTTATTGGTGATGGGGCCATTTTTTGAGTATTACGCACTAGCTGCTGGTCTGCACATCGTGCACCAGAGCGAATATGGAGACTATATGCTGGTGCAGCTCACCGGCGTGATTGCGGTTGAACGTGCGCAAACAGCCGGGCCGCCAGTGCGCATGGCACAGACCAACATTGGCGATGTGATTGGTGAGATGTCATTGCTCGACCAGGGCCAGCGCTTTTCTTCTTGCGTGACACTCACGCCGTGCGATGTGGCCGTGCTCACACGCGCAGGGCTGGAGCGCATGTTGGCCGAGCAGCCACTGATGGCCGCAAACGTGTTGTTGATGCTGGCGCGCAAGTTGTCGATTCGTTTGCGCTCAATCAGTGCCAAAATCCGCTAAATGCTGCGGTTGGCGCTTGTTGGGCTGATCAGCAATGTATGAGATGGACGAACAAGTCCTAGCGATTCAATCTGAAGGGACATGAGTATGGAGAGAGACCAGGCCAGTAAATTCATCAACGACTTGCTGCGTTTGATGGTCAGTAGAAATGGCAGTGATTTGTTTATCACCGCCGATTTCCCCCCAGCCATCAAGGTCGATGGCAAAGTGACCAAAGTCTCACAGCAGGCCTTGACGCCGGCCCATACGATGGCCTTGGCACGCTCGATCATGAGCGACAAGCAAGCCGCAGAATTCGAGCGCACCAAAGAAGCCAATTTTGCGATTGCGCCTGCCAGTGTCGGGCGCTTTCGGGTCAATACCTTCATGCAGCAAGGCCATGTTGGCATGGTGCTGCGGGTGATTCCGCTGGAAATCCCCACCATTGACGCGCTGGGCTTGCCGCAAGTGACCAAAGACATTGCGATGCAAAAGCGTGGTTTGTGCATTCTGGTGGGCGCGACGGGCTCAGGCAAATCGACCTCGCTGGCGGCAATGGTGGATTGGCGCAACCAGCATTCGTTTGGCCACATCGTCACGATTGAAGACCCGATCGAATTTGTGCATGCGCATAAAAACTGCGTGATCACCCAGCGCGAGGTTGGCCTGGATACGGATTCGTGGGAGGCTGCGCTGAAAAACTCGCTGCGCCAGGCGCCCGATGTGATTTTGATGGGCGAGATACGTGACCGTGAGACCATGGAGCACGCCATTGCCTTCTCGGAAACCGGGCATTTGTGTTTGGCCACATTGCACGCCAACAGCGCCAACCAGGCGATGGACCGGATCGTCAACTTCTTTCCTGAAGAGCGCCGCGCGCAGCTGCTGATGGATTTGTCTCTGAACCTGCGCGCGATTGTCTCGCAGCGCCTGTTGCCGCGCCAGGACGGCAAAGGCCGTGTCGCAGCGTTGGAAATTCTGATCAATAGCCCGCGCATTGCCGATTTGATTTTCAAAGGCGAGGTCAGCGAAATCAAGGAAGCGATGAAACTCAGCCGCAACCATGGCATGCAAACCTTCGACCAGGCCTTGTTTGACCTGTTTGAGGGCAATCTGGTCAGCTACGAGGATGCGCTGCGCAATGCCGATTCGGTCAATGATTTGCGCCTGCAAATCAAACTGCACAGCGCGCGTGGGCGCTCCAGCAACCTCAGCGCCGGCACCGAACACTTATCGGTGGTGTAATGGCCACTTTGCCCTTTTCTCAGTCCCAGATTTGTACCTCTATGACAGCACAGACGCCCTCTATCAACACCCGCCCATATCCCAGCAGCAGCAGCGCCAAAGTGGCCTTCATTGGCTTAGGGGTCATGGGCTATCCCATGGCCGGCCATTTGGCCGCCGCTGGCCATGAGGTCGTGGTCTATAACCGCACACGTGCCAAGGCACAGCAATGGGTTGAAGAGTTCGCTGCAGTGCAGGCCAAAGTGGCGTTTGCTGATACACCGGAAGCCGCAGCCAAAGACGCCGATATCGTATTCGGTTGCGTGGGCAATGACGATGATTTGCGCGCTGTGACCATCGGTGCTGGCGGCGCTTTTGCTGGCATGAAGCGCGGTGCGATCTATGTCGATCACACGACAGCTTCTGCCGATGTGGCGCGCGAGCTGTACGCCGCAGCCAAGGCCCAAGGCCTGCAGTTTATCGATGCCCCGGTCTCCGGCGGTCAGGCCGGTGCGCAAAACGGCCAGTTGACCGTGATGTGTGGCGGTGACCAGGAGGTTTTTGACCACGTTGCGCCAGTGGCCCAGGCATTCTCGCGCGCGTTCACCTTGCTGGGTGGATCAGGTGCTGGGCAGTTGGCCAAAATGGTCAACCAAATTGCCATTGCGGGAGTGGTGCAAGGCCTGTCAGAGGCTGTGGCGTTTGCGATGCAAGCTGGCTTGGATGTGCCTGCGGTGATCGACGTCATCAGCAAAGGCGCAGCGCAAAGCTGGCAAATGGAAAACCGCGCCAAAACCATGGCGCAAGGCCAGTTTGAATTCGGTTTTGCTGTGGACTGGATGCGCAAAGACTTGGGGCTGGTGCTGGAGGAGGGCCGCCGTAATGGCGCGCACCTGCCTGTTACGGCCTTGGTGGACCAGTTTTACTCTGACGTGCAGGCCATGGGCGGACAGCGCTGGGACACCTCCAGCCTGATCGCACGCTTGGTCAAGCCGGCTGCGAAGTAAGGGGCTTGCCATGGCAGACACGCCCACTAAGACATTGCATCTGTATGTACTCAACGGTCCCAACCTGAATTTGCTGGGCACGCGTGAGCCGCAGGTATATGGTCACCAGACCCTGGCCGATGTTGAGGCGCTGTGCCAGCGCACGGGGCGCGGCTACGGCTTCGAGGTGCATTGCCACCAAAGCAACCATGAAGGCGATTTGGTCAGCTGGATCCATGAAGCGGGCTTGCACCACCGCAGTGGCCATCTCGCTGGCATTGTGCTGAACGCTGGCGCGTACACACACACCAGCGTGGCATTGCTCGATGCGATCAAGGGCACGGGGGTGCCATTGATCGAGCTGCACATCAGCAATGTGCATGCGCGTGAGAGCTTTCGCCACCACTCCTACATTGCCAGTGCGGCCAAGGCGGTCATGTGTGGCTTTGGTGTGATGGGCTATGGCTTGGCCATTGATGCGATTGCGCGGTGGCAGGAAACCACTACGTAAAGGGTTGGGCTGGTATATGGTCAACGGCACTGAGGGCGAGCCTTGCCATACAAGGAAAACGCGAACGAAACCATCAATTGGTTCCACCCTGCTGGTGCTGGGTGTATCATCAGTTGACGGCCATAGTAAAATACCATGTTCCTCCCCGCACGGCTTGGTAGCCGTAACATAGCGGTATCTTATAAAAACGCAGTACAAATCTGATTTGTACGCATGAGAAGTTAGGCCAGCTATGACAAACGATCACGAAGCCCCTTTTGAGATCCATGTTCACGGACAGGTCTTTGTCCGTCCTGATGTGGTGTTTGCCGACATTGAGCAAGCCCTGATGCCGATGTGGCGCTACGCCGGAGCCCGCTCTTTAGCCGGCGCGGCAGTGGGCTACTACGAAGAGGAGCCCGGTATTGAGTTTGTCGCCCGCGAACATGCGCTGCAAATTTGCTGGACCGTGCGTGGCAATGAGGCCTTTCGCCAAGTGCTCAACGATGTCTGCATGAACCTCAACGAGTTGGCTGACCGTGGTTGCGCCATCGAGGTGACGTTTTACGACCGCGCCTTCGACGAAATGGACGAAGATGAGGACGAAGACCAAGCGCCTGAGCACGAGGGTGAGTCACGCGATGATTTCTTCTTGTTGTTTGTTGGTCCAACGCCTTCGGCCATCATGCAAGTGCAGCGCGATTTGCTGGTGCAGGATGTGGTGAGCTTGATGGAGCGCCATTTCGATGCCTCCGAGTTGACCGGGGTGGTTGCTGAAGTGGACCGCTTGTTCACAGGCCGCTTTGATGCCTTGGTCAGCTCTTTGGAGTTGGGCAAGCCGCCACGCGGTGAGTCCGGCCCGGGTGGCGGGCATGGCGGCGGTGGCAGACGCCCGCGCCATCAGCATTAACAGGCTTTAAGCGGTCTGTCGCTGGGGCAGGCAGCGCTTTGCAATCGCATGTAAAAGATCGCTGTCACCACTGGTTTGTAGCCAAGTATGGCCTTGCTGTGTCGGCGGGGCCAGCAGGTCCAGCGCTTGGAGTTTTGCCTCGGTTTGCTTGGCAACAGCCGAGGCCGAGTCCAGCCATTGCACAGAAGCGGGCGCATGCTTTTGCAAGAGCGGTAAAACCAATGGATAGTGCGTACAACCCAACACGAGCGTGTCGACTGCTGGCTGCTGCTCTGTGCGTGCCAATGCCTGGGCAATATACAGGGCAGACAGTGCCTCAATAGCTTGCGTATCTTGTTGCTCAATGGCTTTGGCCAAGCCATTGCAGGCCACGTGGCGAACCAAGGCGGATCCCTGCAACTGGGAGACCAGGTTTTGGTATTTAGGACTGGCGAGGGTACGTGCCGTAGCCAGCACTGCAATATGGCCGCTGGTGGTGCTCGCCAAGGCCGGCTTGATCGCAGGCTCAACGCCAATGATTGGCATGGTTTGCCAACGCGCGCGCAGCGCATGGATCGCCACAGTCGTTGCGGTATTGCAAGCCACGACCAAGGCTTTGATCTGGTGCTGGCTTTGCAGTCCTTCGCTGATGTACAGGCTGCGCTCAGTGATAAAAGCATCGCTGCGTTCACCGTACGGGGCAAAGCCCGAGTCGGAGAAATAGACAAAGGTCTCATGCGGCAATTGCTGCTGCAGTGCTTGCAAAATGCTCAGGCCGCCGATGCCGCTGTCAAATACGCCGATTGGCAAGGAGGAGTGCGTACTCATAGTGGGCAGGAAAAGACGCGCATCGCGTAGTGGATGAATCAGTGGAGTAAAACCGAAGTCTTCAGCGCATTGTATGGCCTGGTACGTGTGACTACAGCCACCTGCAGGAAACTGGCTGGCCTGCAGTAACAATGTGTGCAGGATTGATGCATGTATTTTTTACAAGCATGGGATGTATTTGTCTTTAGAATCATTTAATCGATATGCGCATCAAGTATGCTTAAGCACGATCGGGCACTAGCCTGAAAAATCCTCGCTGCTAGCTGGGGATCTGCCGGGTATTGTTACCGCAGCTGGGCCGCGTATGCCACATTGGCACACAGTGCATTTTTACCTCTAAATTAAATATTAATAAACCATGGGTGCTACGACTCCAGCTCAAATTCATGCCCGGCTGAAGGTGTTTGTGATTGCTGCGCGCAGCTTGTCTTTTACCGAAGCGGGTGAGAGTCTGTGCATCACCACGGCGGCTGTGAGCCAGCAAATCAAGGCGCTGGAAGAGTGGCTGGGATTTAAGCTCTTCCAGCGGTTTTCGCGTCGCCTGGAGTTGACGGAGGAGGGCGAGCGCCTGCTGGCCACTGTGAGCCCGGCCTATGCCAACGTCGACTTGGCGATTCACCGTTTGCGCGGTGGGCCGCTCTCTGGCATTGTGCGCATCCGCTCACTGCCCTCATTTCTTGGCATTTGGTTGGTGCCGCGCTTGCCACTGCTGATGCAGCAGTACCCGCATATTGAATTGAGTCTGGAAGCCGAAGACAGCGCCCACTCATTGCGTGAGGGCGAGTTTGACATCGCCATCGATTTGAACGATGGCGGCATGCCTGGTTTTCAAAGCACGGTGCTGATGCAAGAGGCGATTTTTCCAGTGATTTCTCCCAAATTGCTGGCCGCAACAGGGCGGCCTTTGGCGAGTGTGGACGACCTGCAGCATTTTCCGGTGCTGCACGATGTCACCGCCTGGCGTGGCAGTGAGCCGTATGGCGAATGGGAGAGCTATCTGCGTGCGATTGATGCGGCCCATGTCGATGTGCGCCGTGGTTATATGTTCAACCGCCACCAAGCAACCATTGATGCAGCGAAGGTCGGCATGGGTGTGGCGATTGCTCGCCAGCGCCTGACTTTGGATGAGTTGGCCTCTGGGCTGTTGATTGAGCCATTTGGCAAGCGCGTGATGACCGGCAAAAGCTATTGCCTGGTCTATGCTGCCGGTGCCTTGGATGACAGACGGGGGGCCGCCGTGCACAACTGGCTGGTGGAACAATCCCAAGGCGAAGATATGGCTCGTTTGGTGCAGGCCAGCTGAGTGAGCATGCATTGAACAAGAGCGCTAGCGACCAAGCGCTTCCAGCATCGCCTGGCGAATTTGCAGCCCTACTTTACAGATCCAGGTGAGTGCGTTGGGCCAGCCTGCGGTCATGCAGGCAGGCCGCCATGGCGCAGCCAGCCAGCCCCAGCCCCAGCCAGCACACGGCCGACCAGCCACCGATGTCCCAAGCAACGACACCCAGCGCAGAGCCAGCCGAGGCACCCAGAAAATAGCCGGTCATGTAGATCGCATTGGCGCGTGAGCGGGCCTGGCTGGCCAATTGAAAAATCACGCTTTGGTTGCAAATATGCACGGCTGCAATCGCCACACCCAGCAAAAGCAAACCCATGGCAAAAATGCTGGCGCTGTGGGTGGCCAGCCACATGGGGGGCCATACGACCAATAGCAAGATGGCCGAAGCCAGCGAGGTGTTGGGCTCCAGTCCTCGGTCGGCCCATTGGCCAACCGGTTTGGCCACCAAGGCACTGGCCACACCGACCAGACTGAGCAAGCCAATTTGCATGTCATTGAATTGGTGGGGCGCTTTGCCAAGCAACAAGGCCATGGTCGAGAACAACACTGCCAGGCTGCCAAAGCTGAACGCGCCCATCAGGGTGCGGCTGCGCAGGCGCGGCTGGTGAGCGAACAAATCCACCAATGAGCGCATGGTGCTGGCGTAGCTGGCTTGGCTGCTGACCTGTGCTGCCTTGGATTTGGCAGGTGCTGCGAAGGCCGCTTTGGAGGGCAGGGTTTTGGCCAGGGCTGCTGCGACTGCCAGCATGAGTACAGCGGTCAGCACATAGACCGATTGCCAGCCCGCAGTGCCCGAGAGAATGCCGGCAATGCTGCGAGCCGACTGGATGCCAATCAGCAGGCCAGTCATCAAGATGCCCACGGCGCGACCAGCTTGCTGGGGGGCGACCATCAGCGTAACCAAAGGCACCAGCACTTGTGCGGCCACCGAGAATATGCCTGCAATGGCAGAGCCCAGCCAGAACAATGCAATGTTGTCAGTGATCGCACACAGCAGCAAACCGGCAGCAGCCAGTGCCATCAATGTCACAATCAGCTTGCGGCGATCTAGCAAGTCGCCGAGCGGAACCAGAAACAACAAACCGCCGGCATAGGCCAGCTGGGAGATCGTGACGCTATAGGCCGCTTGGGCTTCACTGACGTTGAGCCCGATGGCAATCGAATGCAGCAGCGGCTGGTTGATGTAGTTGCAGCCTGCGCACAGGCCGCAGGCAATCGCCATCAGCAGCAGCAAGGTGCCAGAGGCTTGCACCGGTGGCGCAGGAGTATGGGTGGGAGAGGAAGTCATGAAGAAGCCAGAGTGCGGGAAACCGGCCAAGTCTAATGACTTTATGCCAAACGTGCTGGCAGAGCCTGCGCGCATGCTTGAACGTGTGTTTCAAGCGCATGTGGTCAGCCTGTAAGAACCTGTTGACGATCTATTCGCAGTTGCGCAAGACACAAAAAACAGGCAACGCAGTAATGCGTTTTTTGCGCCGCATTGCATCCTTTTTGGTCTCAACGCGGTCTGCGAATAGATCGTCAACAGGCTCTAAGGCTCGCTGGCACAGTCGGCGTGTGCTGTGCAGCGTACTTCTTTTGAGTTGATCCTGGCTGGCAGGAACTACCTGCGGCGAATAATAAAGTGGTGAATCCCTGCCTCATCGGTGCGCTGCTCGACCAGCGCATTGCCAGTTTGTTTGGCAAAGGCGCTGAAGTCTTGCAGTGAGCCACTGTCAGTGGCAGTGACCAGCAAGAGTTGGCCGCTTTCCAGTGTGGCCAGCGCCCGCTTGGCCCGCAGGATCGGCTGTGGACAGCGCAGGCCTTGGGCATTGACTTCCAGGGCGATCTCCATCAGTGCTTTCCTTCCAGCGTGTTGCTGCTCAATGGTGCTGGCGTATGTGTCAGCGGTGCGGTCGACTCTGGCGGGCGACCATTCGGATAGCGCTCAATCACCTCGGGTTCATGGCCTTGGCTGCGCAGCCATTTTTGCAGTGCGCGGCCAGTGCCAGAAGTCCACACGGTGGCCTTAGCAGGCTCGACCAGTTTGTATTCTGACAGCTCTGGCGAGAGGCGAATGTCGCCAGTGGCCACTACATGGTAGGCAATCAGCACCTGGTTCATGCGCAGAAACTCCGACACGTCGATCAGGCGGCACGAGTGCACATCGAGGTTGATTTCTTCCTTGACTTCGCGCGCAATGCCGTCTTCAGGCGACTCGCCCGCTTCCATGAAGCCGGTGATCAGGCCAAAGAAGCGGTCTTTCCACAGCGCGTTGCGCGCGAGTACCAGCAGGCCGTTGTATTCGACCACAGCCGCCAGCACCGGCGTAGGGTTGTTCCAGTGGGTCCAGTTGCAGGCAGGGCAGCGCAGGCGCTCAACCATGCCGCTGTCTTCTTGCGATGCGGTCCAGGCCAGTGGCGAGCCGCAATGGGTGCAAAATCGAACTTCGTAAGCCATCGTATTCTTGGTCTTTCGGGTCTTGGTCACGCCAGGCGTGGGAGCTGTTTAAGCTGGAAACACACCGGTTGAGAGGTAGCGGTCGCCACGGTCGCAGACCACAAACACAATCGTGGCGTTTTCCACTTGGGCATTGATCTGGGTTGCGACCCACAAAGCGCCAGCGGCTGAAATACCACCAAAAATACCTTCTTCGCGTGCCAGGCGGCGGCACATCTCCTCGGCATCGTCCTGGGTGACGGAAATCTGGGTGTCTATCCTGCTGGGATCATAAATCTTTGGCAGATAAGCTTCAGGCCACTTGCGAATACCCGGAATGCGCGAGCCCTCGGCCGGTTGCGCGCCAATGATTTGAATGGCAGGGTTTTTTTCTTTCAGGAAGCGCGACACGCCAGTGATCGTGCCGGTTGTGCCCATCGCGCTGACAAAGTGGGTGATCTGGCCGCCTGTTTGCTCCCACAGCTCAGGGCCAGTGGTTTCGTAGTGGGTGCGCGGGTTGTCCGGGTTGGCAAACTGGTCGAGGATGACGCCCTGGCCTTGCTGCATCATGGTGTTGGCCAAATCGCGCGCCGCTTCCATGCCGCCGCTCTTGGGTGTGAGAATCAGCTCTGCGCCAAACGCCTTCATGGTTTGGGCGCGCTCAATCGACAAGTCCTCAGGCATGATCAGAATCATCCGGTAGCCTTTGATTGCAGCGGCCATTGCCAGCGCGATACCGGTATTGCCCGAGGTCGGCTCAATCAAGGTGTCACCTGGTTTGATCTCGCCACGCGCTTGCGCGCGCTCAATCATGGACAAGGCCGGGCGGTCCTTGACCGAACCAGCTGGGTTATTGCCTTCGAGTTTGGCCAAAATCGTATTGCCTCGTTGGCTGCTGGTGGCACTGTCAATGCGTTGCAAGGCAACGAGCGGCGTATTGCCTATGGTATTTTCAATGGTTTTGTATTTCATGCCATAAATATGCCATATAATGCGTGCTTCGACGCCTGCCGGAGTGGTGAAATTGGTAGACGCAGGGGACTCAAAATCCCCCGGGGTAAAACCCGTGCCGGTTCGATTCCGGCCTCCGGCACCATCTCAATCACAGTGTGAGTAAGGATGGTTAGCGGCAGGTAGTTCGAAACACAACAAAGTGCATGGATGCCACCAACAAGCGGTGGCATTTTTGATGCGAACTTTGACTCCTTGCCGGAGTGGTGAAATTGGTAGACGCAGGGGACTCAAAATCCCCCGGGGTAAAACCCGTGCCGGTTCGATTCCGGCCTCCGGCACCATCTTTTCAGATGGTTCAAAAGCAGGTCTTGCAAAGATCAGTAGCACATCAAAGCCACCTTTTGGGTGGCTTTTTGCGTTTGAGCACTTGGAGCCTGTTCAAAGTCTCCACGCAGACCGCGTTGGAGCCCAAAAGGCAAGGCACAAAAAGCGCATTACTGCGTTGAAGCCTCCTAAAGCGCCTTGAGGCGTTGCCCGTTTTGCCCATGCTCGGCAACAGCAGGCACCGGGATGTTCTTGGCACAAAGCCCCAGGGCAGGGCGTCTGCATCTGGGGCTTGTTTGCGCGTTTAACCGCTGCGGTGTGCCTGGTGTCTTACCGCTCTGCGGTGGGGGACGCAGCTGTTGCCATTACAAGCATTAAAAACTGTAGCGCACGCCGAGTGTGATTTCGTTGCTGACCAGTTTGGCTCGCATTTGCTCGTCCTGCAGGCCGCGCACGTTGGTGAAATTGTTGGCGCCACTCTTGGCTTTGCCCATGTCGACGTAGCGGTAGCCCAGGTCAATATGGACTTTTTGGACGGGTGAATATGTCACGCCAAAGCCAAGTGAATAAGCCAGATTGTTTTCGGTGCCACTGAAAAATTGGCGGCCTTCATTGCCTTGCCAACCACTCGACTGCAGGCGCGCCATACCCAGGCCGGCCATGCCGTACAAAGAAAATTGCGTATTCAGTGGGAGGTCTTTGTAGCCGTTGAGCATCAGGCGCTGTGAACGGATTTTGTGGTGGTTGAAGCTGGTTGGAAAGTTGGTCGAGCCGCTGGTGAATTCGTTGCTCTTTGGCAGTGTGTACTCTGCTTCTACGCGCCAATTCGAGGGTAGCAGGTAGCCCAGCGCCACGGAGCCGCTGGTGGCCTTGTTGCTGTTGTCGCCCGGCACAAACTGGCCAAGGCCGGGGCGGGCGCTGGAGTCCATGTCGCGTGCTTTGAACTCTGAAGGGTTGATTCGCAGCGCGCCGTACCAGCCATCATCGGCAAAAGCGCTGCCAGATGCAGCCAGGATCAAAAAGGGGATCAGGTGTTGGATTTTCATGGTGGATTGTCTATGCGTCGATTGCAGCAGGTGCCTTGCAGGGCATGTGCACAACTATAAAAAAACACCATGGGCATGCCAATGCGGCGCGCTACGTTCGTGCCTGCGTATAACTACGTAGTCGTTGTATCGGTTGTGTCGACCAATTTCGCATAGCGTCGAATGAGCTGGGCCAGTGAGTCGGTTGCCAATTTGACCAATAGGTTGGCGCGGTGCGTCTCTACGGTACGTGGCGAGAGGGCCAAGGCGCGGCCAATTTCTTTGTTTGTGAGGCCTTCGACGATCAGGCCCAGTACTTCCCGCTCGCGGTTGGAGAGCTGTGCGAAGCGCTCCTTGGCTTGCTGGTCTGCCTGGTGGCGCTCGCGCGAGCGTACATGTTGGCGCACGGCGCTTTGCAGCGCTTCTATGAGTTGCTCGTCGTGTACCGGCTTTTCGAGAAACTCCACCGCGCCTGCTTTAAAGGCGCGGCGGCACATCTCTATCGTGCCATGGCCTGTGAGCATGACCACGGGCTGTGTGACATGTTCGCTCACCAGCGTGTCCAGCACGGCCAAGCCACTGATGCCAGGCATGCGCACGTCAAGCACAATAGCGCCCACACTATGGCGGTCGAATTCGGCCAAAAAAGTTTGCGGATTGTCCCAGGTTTGCACCCGTAAGCCAACGGTGCTCAGCAGTAGTGCCAGGCTGTCGCGTACGGCGGCATCGTCATCGACCAGGTGAATAAGGGGCGAGAGGGAAGAGGGCATAGCGTATTCATTGCGTATCGGCGACCGCAAGCAGCAAATGGAATTCAGTGCCTGTCGCCCGAGTGGGTGGGAGGGGTGATGAGGCCGGTCGTGGAGGGGCCAGCGTGAGTTCGCCTCCCATGGCCTGCGCCAGACTCTGCGACAGCGACAAACCCAAGCCAAGCCCCCCCGCCCGTGTGGTGTAGAACGGTGTAAAGAGCTGCGCACGTGCTTCTGGGGCCACGCCGGGGCCGGTATCTCGCACGCTGAGCAGCACTTGTGTGCCGTGTAAGCGCAGACTCAGTTGCAGGCGGCGCTGGTCTTGCTCCGTTTGCTCCATGGCCTGTATAGCGTTCATCACCAGGTTGTAGATGATTTGCTGCAAGGCCACTGGCTCGGCGCGAACCGCTGGCAGGTGGCCTGGTGTTTCGACTTGCACGGCAATGCGGCAGCGGCGTATTTCAGGCTCTAGCAAATGCAGCGCGTCATGCACAGCGTCGGCCAGTACCAAGGGCTGTGCTTGCCCGGACAGCTCAGGCCTTTCCACGACACGACGCAAGCGGCCGACGACCTCGCTGGCGCGGCGCGCCTGATTGACGGCTTGGCCCATTGCATGGCGCGCGGTGGTGAGATCGGGCTCTTGCTCATCCAATAAACGTTGCGCCGCCTGGGTGTTGGCTAGCATGGCTGTGAGGGGTTGGTTGAGTTCGTGCGCCAAGCCCGCTGCCAGCTCGCCTAGCTGGTTGAGCCGGGCGACTTGGCCTAAGTGCAGCAACTCCTCGGCGCGGCGAGCGGCAACGCGCTGGCGTAGCAGTGCATGGAGTGCAGCCAAGACTGCCGCACTGAAGCTGGCCCAGGCCAGCATTGAAATCCACGGTAATTCTTGCCAGCCGACGTCGCGCTCTAATACGACATCAAAAGCTTGGCTTTGTGATGCCAGTTCTTTGCGAAATGCGTATTGCCTGCCGCGCTCAAGACGCTGTCCAGCTTGCACGATGAAGGCCTGGCCTTGGTACTCCAGCCGCACGCGCACAGGGCTTATGCTGGCATCCATTGGCCATTCGCTCCATGGGATGGAGGTTTGCAAATCCAATCGCAAGCCGTGGTCGTTGTGCTGGCCTCGGCTGTGGTCTGCCAGTGCCAGCCACACTTTGCCTGCAGGCATATCTGCCAGTGCGAGCTCTGCATGGTGGCTATCGCGTGAGCGCTCTAAGGCGCTGTCCAGTGCCTGGCGCAAAGCCTCCGGCCAACTGGTGGGCCATTGGCCTTCAGGCGGGCGGCGCACCACGGCTTCTATTTCGGGGTAGGTGGACCTCAGATGCGGCAGCGCCATGCTGGCCTGGTCGCTGGTGTTTGGCTTGTCTGCAGCGGGGTACAGCAGGGGCAGCATGGCCATCACGGCATCGTGCTGGGCCGCGCGCTGGCTGAGCAAGCGGTGTACGATGCGTGCATCTGTCGCAAACGCATTCTCCAGCGCGACCAAGCGCGCATGCGCCAGCCAGGCGACGCCCAGACCAGCGACCAAGGCCCACAGCAGCAACCAAGTCCAAAAACCGCGCCAGTTCGAGATCGTCATGGCGAGAATTTTGCCATGTCCGCACGAGAAGGCTATGGGAGCCTTGTAATTGACGCTGCGGTTCGGGTAAAACCGCATGCTTGCAGGCCGCAAGCCTTGGATGCGGGCTTCTACAATTGACTGATGGCTGTGGTCTCTCATCACGGCGTAGCACACCATAACCAGGAGATGAGCGCATGCTTTTGAATGAAGACCAGCTGATGATTCGCGATGCCGTTCGCGCTTTTGTGCAAGACGCCATCGTCCCGCATGCTGCGCAATGGGATCGTACACACCATTTTCCGCGCGAGGTGCACCAAGGTTTGGCGGCTTTGGGGGCGTATGGCATTTGTGTGCCAGAGGAGTACGGCGGCGCAGGTTTGAATTACATGAGTTTGGCGCTGGTGCTGGAAGAAATTGCCGCAGGCGATGGTGGCACCAGCACGGCCATCAGTGTGACCAATTGCCCGGTCAATGCGATTTTGATGCGCTATGGCAATGACAGCCAAAAGCGCCAATGGCTTGAGCCGTTGGCTCAGGGGCAGATGCTGGGCGCGTTTTGCCTGACCGAGCCGCATGTGGGCTCCGACGCATCGGCACTGCGCACTACGGCGCGCAAGCAAGGCGGCGATTATGTGCTCAACGGCGTCAAGCAATTCATCACCAGCGGCAAAAATGGCCAGGTGGCGATTGTGATTGCCGTGACCGATGCGCAAGCCGGTAAGAAAGGCATGAGTGCCTTTATCGTGCCTACCGACAATCCGGGCTACCAAGTGGAGCGTTTGGAAGAGAAGCTGGGCCAGCATTCCAGTGATACCGCGCAAATCCGCCTGGACAATTGCCGTATTCCTGCCGAGAATTTGATTGGCCAGGAAGGCGAGGGCTACAAAATTGCGCTGTCTTCGCTAGAAGGCGGGCGCATTGGCATCGCTTCGCAAAGCGTGGGCATGGCGCGTGCCGCATTTGAGGCGGCTGTGCAATACGCGAAGGAGCGTGAGAGCTTTGGCACTGCCATCATCAACCACCAGGCCGTCGGCTTTCGCTTGGCCGAATGCGATATGCAGATTGAGGCGGCACGCCAGCTGATCTGGCATGCCGCCAGCCTGCGCGATGCCGGCCAGCCCTGCTTGCGCGAGGCGGCAATGGCCAAATTATTTGCCAGCGAAATGGCCGAGCGGGTATGCAGCGCAGCGATCCAGACTCTGGGCGGCTATGGCTATGTGAATGATTTTCCTGTCGAGCGCATTTACCGCGATGTGCGCGTGTGCCAGATTTATGAGGGCACCAGCGATGTGCAGAAGATTCTGATTCAGCGCGCGCTGGGTTGAGCGGCTGCAGCTGGCGTGTACAAGCTGCCAGGGCTGCAGGGCGACTTGCTCGCCTGCGCGCCTTGGAATATGTGATTTACTGGTAAAGCCATCCGCCTTGGCTGATCGACTTGATGGCTGCGTTGCTGGCGCCTGCGCCAAATGATGCGCCTAAGCGCTTGGCAATCGAGTCGGCCAGGCCACGTTTATAGGTGTAGTCGACCAAGGTGTCTGCGCCCACGACATCGCGTGCGACGCTGTAGAGCGAGCCGATGTGGTCGGCCAGGCCCAGTTCAATCGATTCTTCGCCAGTCCAGACCCAGCCAGAGAAGGTGTTGGGCGTTTCTTTTAGCCTGTCACCGCGGCCAGCACGCACCACTTCAATGAATTGTTGGTGGATTTGGTAGAGCATCACGCGTGCGTGCTCCACATCGGCCGGATTCTCGGGGCTGAACGGGTCCAAAAAGCCTTTGTGCTCGCCCGCTGCGATCAGGCGGCGTTGCACACCCAGCTTGTCCATCGTGCCGGTAAAACCAAAGCCATTCATCAGCACGCCAATGCTGCCTACCATGCTGGCTTTGTCGACATAAATTTCATCGGCCGCCACGGCGATGTAGTAGGCCGCCGAAGCACCCAGTTCACCAATGGCGGCATAGACTGGTTTTTTGTGCTTGTCTTTGAGGCGGACGATCTCGTCGTGAATAATGCCAGCCTGCACGGGGCTGCCGCCGGGTGAATTGATATGGAGCACCACCGCCTTGGCGTTGGGGGCTTCAAATGCTTCTTTGAGTGAGCGCAGCACATGCTGCGCACTGGCTTCGCTGTCATCCGAGATCGCGCCTTTGATGTTGACAACGGCGGTATGGCTGCGAGGCTCAATGGCGCTGAGCGTATTGCTGCGCATCACGCTCCAGGTGATAAAGCCGATATAGCCAAAAAACAAAATGGTGAAAAACAGCTTCCAGCGCCGGGCACGGCGTTGCTCTTTGAGGCTGGCAAAGGCCAGCTTTTCTAAGACCGAGCGCTCCCAATCGCCCTCGGGCTTGCCTTTGCGTTTTTTGGCCGCCAGCTGCGCTTCGCGCGATGCCAAAGGGCTTTGTTCTTGGCGTGTGCCGCCAGGTCGTGTCGTCCACACGTCTTCGGCCGAGGGGCTGGCTGCGGCGTCTTTGCGTTCATTGGCGCCAGATGAATTGGGCTCCTCTTGGTACGGGCTCATGCGTTTTCTCTCCATCCATTCAATTGTCAGTGCATCAGTGCATCAGTGCCTGCGCCAAGGCCAGACAGCGGCAGCGGCAGCGGCCATTATGACGGCGCTATGGACTCTGGCATAGCGTGGTGAGGCAGTTTGTGCAGGGTCGACGCAGATTTCACACACCCAGGCGGTGGTGCATCAGCGCTGGTGCTGTGCGCGGCTTGGCTGGCATTGCTCCAACCAAGCTGCCAGCTCTGGCACGGTGTGGGCGGTGAACAGCGGGCCGTAGGCCTGCTGCCCTTGCGCGGCATGCGCGCCGTAAGTGACGGCCACGCTGGCGCAGCCAGCATTGAGGGCCATTTGCAAATCATGGCTGGTGTCGCCAATCATCAGCAGGCGCTCGGGGCGAACATCCCAGATCTGCATCAGCTCTTGCAGCATCAAAGGGCTGGGCTTGCCGGCGGTTTCGTCGGCTGTGCGTGAATCATCAAACAGGCCATGCAAGTCATGGCTGGCCAGTACCTCATTCAGGCCTCGGCGGCTTTTGCCGGTTGCCACTGCCAGCAAAAAACCTTTGGCCTTGAGTTGTTTGAGCATCTCCAGCGCGCCATCAAACAACACGATGTCGTCTTGGTGCTGCAGATAGTGGTAGCGGTAGCGCCGACCCAGCTCTGGGTATTGCTCGGGCGGCACATCGGGGGCCGCTTTGGCCAGCGCCGCGTGCAATTCCATGCCAATCACCCAGCGCGCCTGCTCTTCTGATGGCGGTGTGCCGCCGACATCGGCCACGGCCGCCTGGATGCTGCGGGCGATGATGGCTGTTGAGTCAAACAGCGTGCCATCCCAGTCAAAGGCCAGCATGTCATAGCCGTGTGGCTGCGAGGCGGTAGGTGTCATGGTCAAGGGGGGTGTGGTTTGCGTGGGGTAAATGGGGGGCAGGGCGCGCAGCGCCTAGGCGCTGCGCGCGGATGAATTTGGAAAGCCGGCTCAATACGCTGGCTCATCCCCCATTGCCAGGTTTTCAAAGCGGGTCTGGTTTTTCTGGAAGTACAGGTGCACGGTGCCTGTCGGGCCGTTACGCTGTTTGCCAATGATGATCTCGGCCTGGTTTGGAGCCTTGCTGGCCTCTTTGAGGTAGTAGTCATCGCGGTAGATGAACATGATCACGTCGGCATCTTGCTCAATGGCGCCCGATTCGCGCAAGTCACTCATCATCGGGCGCTTGTCGGTACGCTGCTCGACCGAGCGGTTGAGCTGCGACAGGGCAATCACTGGGCATTGCAATTCTTTGGCCAGCATTTTCAGGCCCCGTGAAATCTCGCCCAACTCTGTGGCGCGGTTGTCTTCGGAGGAGTTGCCCGAGCCGCTCATCAGCTGCAAGTAATCGACCACAATCAGGCCCAGCTGGCCGTATTGGCGGGCCAGGCGACGGGCGTTGGCGCGCAGCTCGGTGGGGGTCAGGCCTGGGGTTTCGTCGATGTGCAAGGACACGGTGCGCAGGCGCTCGACGGCTTCGGTCAGGCGTGGCCACTCGTCGTCGTTGAGCTTGCCGGTACGCAGGCGGCCTTGGTTGATACGGCCAATCGAGCCGACGATACGCACCGCCAGCTGGGCCGCGCCCATTTCCATCGAGAAGATCGCGACAGGCAGGCTTTCATTGAGCGCAACGTGCTCGGCAATGTTGATCGCAAAGGCGGTTTTACCCATCGAAGGGCGCGCAGCCAGCACAATCAAGTCGCCTTTTTGCAGGCCGGAGGTCATGCGATCGAGGTCTGAAAAACCAGTTGGCACGCCCGTGATGTCGCTGGTGGTCTGGGCCATTTCCTCGACCTGGTCGAGCAGGTTCACCACCAGGCTTTCCATGGACTGAAAGCCTTGCTTCATGCGCGAGCTTTCCTCGGCAATGCCAAAAATCTTGGCCTCGGCTTCATCCAAAATGCCGCTGACTTCGCGCCCACGCGGGCTGAAGGCGTTCGAGGCAATTTCGTCGCTGGCAGCAATCAGCTTGCGCAAGATGCCGCGCTCGCGGATGATCTCGGCGTAGCGGCGGATGTTGGCTGCACTGGGCACATATTGCGCCAGCATGTTCAGGTAAGGAATGCCGCCAATCTCTTCGGCTTTGCCAATACCGCGCAAGTGCTCAAACACGGTCACTACGTCAGCGGGGCGGTCGTTTTCCAGCAGTGCAGCAATTGCAGCAAAAATTTCCTGGTGTTCAGCGCGGTAAAAGTCCGATTTTTTCAGCAGGTCCGAGACGCGCTCCCACACCTGGTTGTCCAGTAGCAAGCCGCCCAAGACACTTTGCTCGGACTCCACAGACTGGGGGGGCAGACGCAAGTCGGCCACTTGTGGGTCGTGTTTGATTTCCTGACCCCGCGAACCCGCAATCTGAATCACATCTACGCTCATGGTTTTTCTTTCCTTCACTTCACGATTTTATTGGTCAGCTGGCATGGGCGGCTGTTGATAGCCTGGCGCGTTTACGCAGCTGCCAAAACGCCTATCTTACGCGGCGCAGCGCGGCGTGGCAATGCATGGCAAACCTGGTGGACATGCTGTGGATAAGCTCTGCATAAGCACTGTACAAGTGCTGCATAAGTACTCGGGTGGCCCATGGCTGAGCCGATAAAAAAACCGCCTGTGAGGCGGTTTTTTTTTGAACTGGTTGGCCGTGCCAGCCGGCGATGCACTTCTGGGAAGTTGTGCAGCAGACTCGGTGGCAGCCCCCAGAGAATTTAGGCTGTTTCGCCGTAGACAGCCACAGTGATTTCTGTGTTCACGTCGGTGTGCAAGGCCACGATCACCGTGCTGTCGCCAACGACCTTGATAGGGCCGTTTGGCAATTGCACTTGCGATTTGTGCACGTTAAAGCCTTGTTTAACCAGCTCAGCAGCGATGTCGCCATTGGTCACGGAGCCAAACAAACGGCCATCCACGCCGGCTTTTTGGCTCAAACGCAGGGTTTGGCCGTTGAGCTTCTCGCCCACAGCTTGTGCTTGGGCCAGCTTTTCTGCGGCAGCTTTTTCCAGCTCGGCACGGCGTGCTTCGAACTCGGCTTTGGCAGCAGCAGTGGCGCGGCGTGCACGACCTGTAGGAATCAGGAAGTTACGCGCATAACCGTCTTTGACAGTAACGATTTCACCCAGGTTGCCCAGGTTGACAACTTTGTCCAAAAGAATGATTTGCATGGTGTCGTTCCCTATCAGATTTTGTGCTGGTCGGTGTACGGCACCAAAGCCAAGAAGCGTGCACGCTTGATAGCCGTATTCAGTTGGCGCTGGTAAATAGCGCGAGTGCCTGTCAAGCGAGCAGGGATGATTTTGCCGTTTTCGGCGATGAAGTCGCGCAGAGTATCGACGTCTTTGTAGTCAATCTCTTCTACGCCGGCCACTGTGAAGCGGCAGAAACGCTTGCGGCGAAACAGCAGGTTTTGGTTGTTGCGCTTTGGGCGACGGTCTTTATTGAAACGTTTTGGTCCGGCCATGATTGGCTCCTGATGAAATCGTGAATGCAAAAATGAGGGCTGTGGGCTAGCGCGGCAAACGGTGCGGGCAGCCAGGCAACAGAGGCCTCAAGACAAAGTGATCAGTCCTTTTGGGCTGCTTGTTCAGCGGCTTGGGCAGTTTTGCGTGCTTCTTCACGCTCAACTGTCTTCATCATCGAAGATGGACCTGTATCAGCTTTTTTCTTTTGCACTGTCAATTGACGCAGCACTGCATCGTTGAAGCGGAACGCGTGGTCGAGTTCGTCCATCACGGCTTGGCTGGCTTCAATGTTCAGGCACAGGTAGTGCGCTTTGACCAGCTTGTTGATTGGGTAAGCCAGTTGACGGCGGCCCCAGTCTTCTTCACGGTGGATTTTGCCGCCGCCTTCGACGATCATGCCTTTGTAACGCTCCAGCATTGCTGGGACTTGTTCGCTTTGATCGGGGTGGATCAGCAAAATGATTTCGTAGTGACGCATCGTTGAACTCCCTTATGGAATGAACTGCCACCCGCAGCGTCAAACAGCGAAAAGTGGCAAGGAAACCGCGCATTATATCTGCATACCCTCCCCTTGTCTAATTATTTGGCATGGGGATGGTGTTTGGGGCAGCGCTTGCAGGCTGGGATGGGCTGCTAGATGGCGAGGCTTGTGCGCTGCTTGCTGCCAACCCACAAAGTGCGTGCCAGCAGCAGCTGGCGGCCCAATGAATTGATGGGCACTCTATACAGGGCGCGTATTAATGGCTATACTTTGCGCCGTCATGCCAATGCTGCACCTTTTTACTGCCCACACCAACGCTGCTCACGAAGCCAGTGCCAGTGTGGTCGCGTGCGCCTGCATGTGCACCACCATCACAACTAAGACGATTAAGGGCTAAACAGCTCCGGATCGTCCTGCCCGCAAAAATACCGGCCAGACGAGCCGGAGCAGGAAAAGTCTTTTTTTTCTGCAATTCATTTTTGTAAAGGCATTCCCATCATGGCAAAACTCACAGGACTGGTCGGCTGGCGCGGCATGGTCGGCTCGGTATTGATCGACCGTATGCAGGCCGAAGGCGACTTCGACGTCATTGAGCCGGTGTTTTTCTCGACCTCCAACGCTGGCGGCAAAGCCCCAGCCCAGGCCAAGAACGAAACCACACTGCAAGACGCCTACAACATCGAAGCGCTGAAAAAGTGCGAGATCATCATCACCGCCCAGGGCGGCGATTACACCAAAGCTGTCTACCCCCAACTGCGTGCCGCTGGCTGGACTGGCCACTGGATTGATGCGGCTTCATCGCTGCGCATGGACAAAGACTCGGTGATCATCCTCGATCCGGTCAATATGCCAGTGATCAAAAATGCGCTGGCCAATGGTGGCAACACCTGGGTTGGCGGCAACTGCACCGTCAGCTGCATGCTGATGGGCGTGGGCGCTTTGTACAAAGCCGGTCTGGTCGAGTGGATGAGCACCCAGACCTACCAAGCCGCATCGGGCGGTGGCGCGCAGCACATGCGTGAGCTGCTGACCCAGTTTGGCACGTTGAACAGCGAAGTTGCCGGCTTGTTGCAAGACCCGAAAAGCGCAATTTTGGAAATCGACCGCCTGATTGTTGCCAAGCAACGCGCGTTGACTGCCGAAGAAACCGCCAACTTCCTGGTGCCGCTGGGTGGTTCGTTGATTCCTTGGATCGATTCCGATCTGGGCAATGGCGTCAGCCGTGAAGAGTGGAAAGGCATGGCTGAAACCAACAAGATTCTGGGCCAGGGCGACGGTTTTGGCTCGGCAGCCATTCCGGTGGATGGCTATTGCGTGCGTATTGGCGCAATGCGCAGCCACAGCCAGGCTTTGACGTTCAAGTTGAAGAAAAACGTGCCGCTGGACGAGATCGAAGGCATGATTGCTGCCGACAACCAGTGGGTCAAAGTGGTGCCTAACACCAAGGAAGCCACTATCCGTGATCTGACCCCTGTGTCCACCACTGGCACGTTGACTATCCCGGTGGGTCGTATCCGCAAACTGGCCATGGGTGACGACTACCTGGGCGCATTCACGATTGGCGACCAATTGCTGTGGGGCGCTGCCGAGCCACTGCGCCGCATGCTGCGTATTCTGGTCGACTAAAGGCGCAGAGCATCAGCGCGCCCGAAGGCCGCTGATGGCAGAAAAAAAACCACTGGACCTTTGCGGGGCCAGTGGTTTTTTTCTATGTCTATATTGAGGGCTTACTGCGCTTGGGCATTACGGCCAGCGGTTTTGTTGGCCAGTGCCGTCCAGCCTTTGGTGGCCACAGGCACGAAAGCCAGTGCCATTGCCAAAACGCTGACCACAGTCACGTAATGGGCTGCGGCCATGCGGTCATGCTGCAGCCACATCTGGGTCAGCACTGGGGTCAGGCCGCCAAAAATGGCATAGGCGACGTTGTAGGAGAAGGACAGGCCTGAGAAGCGAATCACCGGTGGGAAAGCACGCACGCCGACAATCGGCATCGTCGCAATCGCGCCAACGAAAAAGCCCATCACGCCGTAGTTCAGCATCAGTTGACCATCACTGATGCCTGGCAGGCTGCTGAAGAAGTGGTAGGTGCTCAGTGCCAAACCGCCCCAACTGACAAGCAAGGCTTTGCCAGTGCCAAAGCGATCGGAGAACCAGCCAAACACTGCACAACCAATCACCAGCAGCAAAGTGGCGATGCAGTTGGCCTGCATCGCCGTGGTGGCAGGAATCTTGTAGGCTTTTTGCAGTACCACCGGGGTCATCAAAATCAGCACGACTACTGCAGTCGACAACGACCAGGTCATGGCCGCGGTCACCAGGCTGGCAGCGCGGTGCTCGCGCAGCACGGTTTTGACCGGCAATTCCTTGGCGACAGCGCGGGTAGCTTCCAGCTCTTTGAAGACTGGTGTCTCCGACAGGAAGCGGCGCAAATACACCGACAACAGGCCAAACACACCGCCCAAAATAAACGGGATGCGCCAGGCCCAGGCGTGGATTTCGTCGGTGGAGAATTGGTGGTTGATCGCAATGGCCACCAGCGAGCCCAGCAAAATGCCGCCGCAAATGCCCGAGGTCAGCACACCAATACCAAAGCCAAAGTTTTTGGCAGGCACGTGCTCGGCTACAAACACCCAGGCGCCTGGCATTTCGCCGCCAATGGCTGCGCCTTGCAGCACCCGCATCGCCAGCAGCAGCAGTGGTGCGGCAATGCCAATGCTTTCATAGGTCGGCAGCAGGCCAATGATCAGCGTAGGTGCGGACATCAGAAAAATCGACAGTGAGAACATGCGCTTGCGCCCGAGCTTGTCGCCAAAGTGCGCAATCACAATGCCGCCGACCGGGCGGGCCAGATAACCGGCGGCAAAAATGCCCAGGGTTTGCAGCTGCACCATCCAGTCGGGCATGCTGGGTGGGAAAAACAGATGGCCCAGGGCCACCGAGAAAAACACAAACACGACGAAGTCGTAAAACTCCAGCGTGCCGCCCAAGGCGGAGAGTGAGAGGGTTTTGTATTCTTCACGTCCCAAGGAACGTGGCGCGGCAGCTGTGGCTGTCGATGGGGGATTGCTCATGGTGAGTCCTTGCAAATTGGCATCAAGCGGTGGTATGCATGACAGCTCCAGGAGGGAGTGCGAAGGCGTTGACTCTGGTCTTGCCAATGGCGACACCAAAACGGCTCGGGTTGAGCGGAGCGCATGGGGCGTTGCAGCAGAGCGGGTGCAAACGGCAAGATGGCTGCCGGGGTGCAGGCGGGCTCCAAAGCGCTGGGTGTGTCATGGCAAAGGCGGTTGTGAGCGTCTATCGAAACAGGGAGCTTGGTCATCAGTGCCAAAAAAAAAGCCCGCAAGCAGATGGCTTGCGGGCTTTTTTGGAAGATCAACGAATCAGCTGACGGGCTGTCTCTCAACAGCGGGAACGCGATTGGCACCTACCAAGCCCGAAAGCCGGTAGGGTGTTAATCGAAATCAGGAGAGTGCTGGTCTTCATGGCTCAGCGATTATAGGGTAAATACTGAATGCGTGTGCCAAGGCGCTTTGCAGGCAGTCGTGCGATGGTGATGCACAGCCATCCCATCAGCCCAGAAAACGCGGCAAAAACAGCGAGATAACAGGAAACGCAATCAACACACCAAGGCGGACCAAATCAGCTACTACGAATGGCATCACTCCGCGGTACATGGTGCGCATCGGCACCTCGGGCAATAGGCTGCGCAGCACAATCACATTCATACCAAAGGGCGGGGTGATAAAGCTGATTTCGGTGACCACGACGACAATGATGCCAAACCAGATCAGATCAAAACCCAAGTATTGCACCAGCGGATAAAAGATTGGCACCGTTAGCAAGATCATCGACATGCTCTCGAGCACCATGCCCAAAATGATATAGAGCACGCAAATGGCCAGGATGACTGCAAATGGATTGAGTTCCCAGCGCATCACCAGATTCTTCAGGTCATCGGGCAGTGAGGTGAAGTTGATGAAGTTGGCAAACAACATCGCGCCAATCAAAATCATGAACAGCATGCCTGTGGTGCGCACCGATTCGACCAACACCTCGGACAGGCCGCGCCAGTTCAAAGTGCCGCGCAGCAATGCAAACAGCATGCCGCCTACTGCGCCAATGCCTGCGGCTTCGGTGGAGGTGAAGACGCCGCCGTAAATGCCGCCCATCACCACGCCAAACAGCAACAATATGCCCCAGACTTGTTTGAGGGCATGCAGACGCGCACCCCAGCCCAGGCGCTCACCGGCCGATGGGCCAGCTTCTGGGCGGCGCCATGTGACCCATTTGGCCGCTAGCAAGTACAAGGCTACCGCCAGGATGCCTGGCAGCAGGCCCGCAGCAAACATCTTGCCAATGCTCTGCTCGGTCAGGATGCAGTACACCACCATCACAATTGATGGCGGCAGCAAAATACCTAAAGTGCCGCCGGCCGCAATGGAGCCACTGGCCAACCCCGGATCGTAGCCAAAGCGGCGCATTTCCGGGTAGGCGACTTTGGACATGGTCGCAGCGGTGGCCAAGCTGGAGCCGCAGACTGCGCTAAAGCCGCCGCAGGCCACAATCGTCGACATGGCCAAACCACCGCGCTTGTGGCCTAAAAAGGCGTGGGCTGCGCCATAGAGGTCCTTGGAGAGTTTGGCTTGCGTGATGAAATTGCCCATCAGAATAAACAGCGGGAGTACCGACAAGGTGTACTGGAAACCACTTTCGTAGACCATTGAGCCGGCCATCGCATAGGCTGCATCCCAGTTGCGAATCAAGGCCATACCACCCAGGCCGACAGCGGCCATTGCAAAGGCCACCGGCACCTGCAGCATGATCAGTAGCAGCATCACGGCAAAACCAATCAGTGCTTCAGTCATGCTCGAACTCCTTGGCGCACGGTGGCGATGCATTGGGCCAGGTGGTAGAGCGTGGTCAGGCTCAGCATCACAGCCATGAAGTAAGCCGCTGGCGCAATGGGCATCAGTAGCACGGCCGTGCGGTCACCAAAGTCGGCGATCTCGGCGGCTTTGCTCCAGCTGACAGCAGCCAGCAAGCCCATGATGGCCAGCGAGATAACATCGCCCAGCAGGCGCTGGGCAAAGCGCAGGCGGCCATTGAGCGCCATCGCGATCAAATCGACCGTCACATGCGCGCGCGCAGCCGAAGACAGGCAGATGCCTGAGAAAATCACGGCCACCATCAGCAACTCGGTCAGCTCGACTGCGCCTTTGACTGGGTAGCTCAGCAGGTAACGACCCACCACATCCAGCAGCGTCAGCAGCATCATTGCAAACATCGCCACCTCGGCAATGCGGCGCACTATCCAGGCCAGCTTGTTTAAAAAAGCGTCCATCTGTTGATTCCTTGTAGGGCCCAGGCAGCCCCATCAGCAGGCCAGCGACTCAAGCGTGCTGGCTGCGGATGGGCTCGTGGGCGATGGCTTATTCGGTTGGACGTGCGGCAATTTCCGCATCCAACTCTTGGAGCATGCTGCGGTATTCGGCCATCACGGCCGGGCCGTCGATGTTGTGCTTGCTGGCCGCATCCAACCAGGCTTGCTCAAAGGGCGCAGTGCGGTCTCGCACGGCCTCTACCAGTGCGGCATCGGCATCAATGATTTCAATCCCTTTGTCTTTGGCCAGTGCCAGGGATTTGTTGTCCGCGCCGCCCCAGGCGGCGCCTGCCAGGCGGGCTAGATGCTCACCGGAGAGGCGATCGATGATGGCGCGGTCCTGCTCGCTCAGCTTCTTGTAGCTGCGCTCGTTCATGATGAAACCGTGCGAGTCGCCGTACAGCCCGCCAGGAAAGCGGGTGATCGATTGCACGACCTCATCCAGGCGGAATGCCACCAGCGATTCAGCCGGCAGAAATACCCCATCGACAACGCCTGTGCTCAGTAGCTCGTAGGACTCAGGCGCGGGCTTGACCACGGCGTTGACGTTCAGCACCTTGGCCACATCAGCGGCCATGCCGCCGCCCAGGCGCACTTTGAGGCCGTTGAAATCCTCAATCTGACGCACGGGTTTTTTGCCCGACATCACCATTCCCGGGCCATGGCCGTACATGCCCAGCAATTGCACGCCGCGGTGCTCGCCTGCGCTTTTGAGGTATTTGTCGTAAATGCGCCAGGCCGCAACCGAGCGGGCTTCACCGTGCTCGCCGGTCAGTGGCAGTGTGCCCAGCTTGGTCAGCTCAAAACGGCCGGGGTAGTAAGCGTGCGAGATAAAGGCCAGATCGACCAGGCCATTGCGCACTGCGTCGTAGTGGCCGGCGGCATTGGTGACGGCTTTGGGCAGCAGGCGCGGTTTGACTCGGCCTTCGGTTTCCTTCTCGACTTCGGCCATCCACGGCACGATAAAGCCTGCGACCAGTGAATGGGTGGGCGGCAGCCATGATGAGACCGTCAACTCGACGGTTTCGGCGTGGCTGCTCAGCGGCATCACCATGCCGATGGCGATGCTTGCGGTAAGGACTAGTTTTTTCCAGATGGTCATGGGTGTCTCCTTCGTTATGCTTGAGTGAAAATCTCAGGGGGGCAATGCGTCTAAGAACGTGTTTACGATCTTTTCGCAGACCGCGTTGGAGCCCAAAAGGATGCAATGCGCGGCAAAAACCGCAGTCGGGCTATCTGCCCGGCGAGGATTTTTAACAAAGCAGTGCGCCTTTTGGGCTCCAACACTAAGGGCAAGGCACAAAAAAGCGCATTGCGGCGTTACCCGTTTTGCTCATACACACGTATGAGCTGCAACAGGCGCCTTGCACTGCCTCTTTTTTGTGCCTTGCGCGACTGTGAAAAGATCGTAAACACGTTCTAAGCCGTTTGTAAGGCTGCGGCCACCAGTTGCTGGCCACTGCCGTCATGCACAAAGCCCAGCGCGTTGGCTGCGGGTGTGTCTAGCTCTGGCCAGTTGGCAAACTGAGCTTCTATTTCAGGGACTGGTGCCCAGTCCACCAAATGGGCCAGTGGACGGCCCAGGTGTTGCTCCAGCGCTTGCACCAGCGCATTGGTGGTGAGGCGTTGGGCGGGCAGCGTGACGGCGCGGCTGCTGGGCCAGTGCGCGGCATCGGATTGCAACGCATGGATCAGTTGGGCCACGCAGCATGGCCGTGACAGCAGCCAATTGGTCGATTGTGGCGAAACGGGGCAGGTAAATCGCTGGCCTGCGGCCAGGCAGTGCAGGATGTCGCTGGAGAACGCTGACAGCGGACGGATCGATTGCTGCGGCCTGGCAAGCACTCCGGGCAAACGCACCGTGCGGCCATCGACCAGACCGCGCCGGGCGTAGTCGGCCACCAGCAGCTCGATCATGCGTTTTTGCACGCCGTAGCTCATGGTTGGGGCAATTGGTGTGTCGTCATCAACCCGTGCAGGCAGTGGCACGCCAAACACGCCAATCGAGCTGGCAAATACCAGGCGTGCCGGTTGTTGCTGCGCGGCCAGTCCTGCCAGCAAGGCCATTGAACTGTGCACATTGACCGCCAGTCCCAGTGCCAGGTCTTCTTCGGCGCGCTTGCTGGTGATGCCTGCCAAATGGAACACCCAGTCCAGTGGTTGGGCCAGCAACTGCGCCAGAATGTCTGGCTGATCCAGTGGGCCGGTCACGCGGCGCAGACGCGCGTCGCCTGTGCTCAGGCCACTGAGGTTGATGTCGTTGGCGATGATCTCGGTGATTGGCAGCGCTTGCTCACACAAGGCCTGCACCAAACCTTGGCCAATAAAACCGTTGGCACCGGTGATAAGTATGCGCATCAGTGCTCTCCTGATAAAGAGGGGTGTGGCGCCAATGGGGTGACCGTGCCGTCCTGTTGCAAAGGGTTTAGCCATGCAAGACCGGCTTCAAAGCTGTGGGCTGGGCGGTATTCACAGCCCAGGAAACCGTCGTAGCCGGTGGCGACCAGCGCATGCAGTGCCTGGGCGATGCCGTCTTCCTGCAGCTTGGGTTCACTGCGCAATGGGCCATGGGCGATTTGCACATGGCCAATGGCGGTGCGACAGGCTTGCAGTGTGGCCAGCAGAGGCAGCTGTTCGCGCAGGCTGTGGTAGATGTCGAACTGCTGGCGCAGCTGGGGGTGTGCAAAACTTTGCACAATCCGGTGGACCTCGTGTGGGTCGTGGTAGAGGTAGTGCGGGATGTCGTGGCGGTTCAGCGCTTCGAGCATCAGCACCAGCCCGGTGCCTTCGACCTGGCGCAAGGCCCATTCCAGATTGGCCAGTAACACCGATTCACTCAAGCGGTGCTGGGGCGAAGCTTGACCGGCCATCACGTGGATGGCTGTGGCGCCCAGCGCCTGGGCGGTGGCCATGGCACGCTGCAGGTCGCGCTTGAATTGGTTCTCTGCACCATCTACCGCTGCCAGCCCAAAATGGTCATCAACCGGGGTATTGATCAGAATGGCTTGCAGGCCTGCCTGACGCAATGCCGCGTCGTAGTAGGTCGCTGCGCGATCGTAGGGAAACAGAATTTCTGCATGGCGAAAGCCGGCGGCGGCGGCGCGTTCGCAGCGTTCGGGCCAGGCGGTAGCGGGCTCGAACAACAGGCTCAGGTTGGCGGCAAGTTGCATGGGCATGGCATCACTCCTTTGCGAAATCGGCTTGGCTGGCTGGGTGGCTGATGCAAACCACGGCCGATAAATCGGCCTCTGCCAGTCCCATGGCGACGGCTTGCCGCAGGCTTTGCTGCACATTCGCTGTCACCGGCATCGGCACGGCCCGTGCCTGTGCCTGGGCCATCACCGTGTCTACATCTTTGAGCATGGTTGCGACTGTGCCCAGCACGTTGTCCGGTGCTTGCAACATGCGCGGAGCAAACACGCGCAGCGGTGCTGAGTCGGCCCAGCCACCGGCAAACGCGGCTGGCAAACGCTCGGCTTGCACGCCCGCTTGGCGCGCCAGGCTCAAAGCTTCAGCCACGGCGGCCACGCAGGCCGAGACAATCACTTGGTTGCAGAGCTTGGCGGTTTGGCCGGCACCGACGGGGCCCAGCCAGGTCACGTTGGCTGCGTAAGCCTTGAGCGTGGCTTCTAGCTGTGCCAGCAAAGCGGCATCGCCGCCCACCATGATGGCGAGCTGGCCCGCTTGGGCGCCAGCGACGCCGCCGGAGACCGGTGCGTCCAGCCATTGCGCGCCATGGCCAGCGCGCAGGCGCTGGGCCAGTTCGCGGGTCGTGTCGGGGTTGATGCTGGAGTGGTCGACCAGCCACTGCCAGCCAGCCGTCTGCGTCAGGCCATCTGGGCCAAACACCACCTGCTCAACCGCTGCTGCATCGAGCAGGCATAGCAGTACACCGTCGACGCCTTGCGCGGCTTCGGCCGGTGTGGCGCAGGCCACGGCACCGGCGCTGACCAAGGCGTGGGCTTTGGCAGGCGAGCGGTTCCAGACACGCAGCTGGTGGCCAGCTGCCAGCAGGCGCTGGGCCAGTGGCGCTCCCATCAGACCCAGGCCACACAGTGCGAGCTTCATACGTCTTGCTCCGGTGTTTCGTACTGCCATTGCACGCCGCCGCTGTGGGTGACTGCGCCCTCGTGCGCGGGGCCGACCAGCTTCGCGTATTTCTCCATCGCGCCGCCCAATGGTTTGCGCGTTTGCACATGGGTGAGCGGTTCGGCCTCGCGCTGGGCCCATTCGGCGGCGCTGATCTCCAGGTTCAGCGTCCCGGCAACGGCATCAATGTGGATCAAATCGCCGTCGCGCACCAGCCGGATTGGCCCGCCAGCGGCGGCTTCGGGGCTGGCATAGCCAATGCACATGCCGCGCGTGGCGCCAGAAAAGCGCCCATCGGTCAGCAGCGCGACCGACTCGCCCTTGCCTTGGCCATAGATCGCTGCGGTGACGCTGAGCATTTCGCGCATGCCGGGGCCGCCTACGGGACCTTCGTTGCGCACAATCAGCACCTCTCCATCGTGGTATTGCTGGTTGGAAACGGCGCGCATACAGGCTTCTTCGTTCTCAAAAACGCGTGCTTTGCCGGTGAATTGCAGTTGTTTGAGACCGGCAATTTTCAGCAGCGCACCGTCTGGGCACAAATTGCCGGTCAATACAACTACGCCACCAGTCGGGTGCAGGGCTTGGCTGCAGGGCATGACGATTTGCCCGTCGGGCTCGGGAAAATCCTCGAGTGCTTCGGCCAGCGTTTGCCCCGTCAAAGTCAGGCAGTCGCCATGCAGGTAGCCTCCAGCCAGCAAGGATTTGAAGACCACAGGCGCGCCGCCAATGCGGTTCAAGTCTTTGGCCAGGTACACGCCACCGGGCTGCAGATTGGCCACCAGCGGCGTGCGTTCAAACACCTCGCCGACGTCCTTGAGTGTGAAGCGGATGCCGGCTTCGTTGGCAATCGCAGGGATATGCAAGGCCGCATTGGTCGAGCCGCCAGTGGCCGCAACAATCGCGCAGGCATTCTCCAGGCTTTTGCGGGTGACCAGGTCGCGTGGCAGTGGCCCGCCTTGCTCCAGAATCTGCATCACACGCAAGCCTGCTTGCCGCGCCACTGCCAGGCGCTGGCTGTACACGGCCGGCAGCATCGATGTGCCCAGTGGTGACAAGCCCAGTGCCTCGCCCACCATCGCCATGGTGTTGGCGGTGAATTGGCCGGGGCAGGCACCCGCTGTGGGACTGGAGCTGCATTCAATGCCGCGCAACTCCTCGCGGGTGATTTGGCCGGTTTGGTAGCGGCCCACGCCTTCAATCGCTGTCAGAATTGTGCGCTCGCTGCCATCGGGGCCGTGGCCTGGCAGCATGGCGCCGCCATAGACGAAGACCGAAGGCACATTGGTGCGCACCATGCCCATCATGATGCCGGGCAGGGTTTTGTCGCAGCCGGCAAAGCCGACCAGCGCGTCATAGGCGTGACCGCGAATCACCAGCTCGACGCTGTCGGCGATGGTCTCGCGTGAGATCAGGCTCATGCGCATGCCCAGGTGGTTCATCGAGGTGCCATCCGAGACGGAGATGGTGGAGAACATGATGGGCACGCCGCCGCCTTCGGCCACGCCCAGTCGGGCATTGTCCGCTTGCGTGCCCAGCGCCATGGAGCAGGGCGTGTTTTCGCCGGCGGTGCTGACAATGCCCACAAAGGACTTTTGCAGCGCGGCATCGTCCATGCCAGTGGCGCGCAGGAATGCGCGGTGGGGGGTGCGGCTAGCACCTTCTGTGACCATGCGCGAACGGTGTTTGTGCAGCATGTTTGTCTCCTTCTATCGTGGGCTTGCTTGAATGGCTTGTTGTTCAGTTGCGCCTGCCGCGCGCGAGGCGCTGGCTGGCGTAGGAATGCACTGGCAGCTGTCTGGCTGCGCGTCAATCTGATGGGCGATTGCACAACTGGTCAAATGGCCAGCTGATATCGGCTTGCAGGGCTTGTTTGGCGCCTTCGCTGTCGCCCGCGCGCAGGCAGGCAACAATCGCGTGGTGGTGGTCATCGACCGCCTCCCGTTCAATACCGCATTGCTCGCGTGCAGCGCGCAGGTAAGGGCCCGATTGCAGCCACAGGTTCTCAATCACCGCCAGCAAGACCTGTGAGTGGGCTGCGCGGTAAATCAAAAAGTGAAACTGCAGATTGAGCGCCAGGCTGGCGGTCAGGTCTGTGCGCACGCGCTGGATGTCAATGGCCAGTGCCTCGAGCGTGCTCAGCGCGGCGGCATCGAGCTGTGCGCAAGCCCATTCAATCGCCTGGCCTTCAGCCAGCAGGCGCACGCGGCGCAGGTCGAGCAGGCGATCTGCGGTGATCAGCGGCACGCGCATCGAGCGGCTGCGCATCGGCTCCAGCGCTTTTTGCGCGACCAGGCGGCGCAAGGCTTCTCGCACCGGCATCGTGCTGGTGTGCAAGTCGTCGGCCAACTCCTGAATGCCCAGCACTTGGCCCGCTTGGTAGACGCCGTAGATGAGCCGCTGGCTCAGCGTTTGGTAAACCGCATCGTTGACCGAGGTTGGGCTGATCGGTTTGAGCAAGGGCGAATAATCTGCTGGGTCGCTGTCGCGCTGCTGGAGTGGCTGCATGGTCAAATCTTTAGATTTTTGATGTTTGATCAAAGATCATAAAGACATTGTGCGAACTGTCACGCAGGGATTTCCCTTGATCCGTGTGAAAGGGGGCGTGGTGGCTGTGCCGCGCTGACTTGGCAGGATGATGGGCTTGTTGGTGCAGCACTTGGCTTGCCCTTGCCCTTAGCTGCGTACTGCGTGAATGCACGCGAAAACGACAATGCCTGTGCAATTGGCCTGGCGAGCCAAGCCAGTTGCACAGGCATTCAAAGGAGGGGGGCTGCGTGGATGCATCCCATGGGTTGGGAGGCTCAGCGCGGCGCTCTGCGATGGCCCGAGCGCGGCCTGGACTGACTTGCCACGCAAGCCTATCAAAAGACCGCGCGCATCCCAGCAGCGAGAATTGGCAGAGTTGCTCCCGGCTTAACCCACCAAGGTGGCGGGGCTGCCTTGCTTGCCAATCAGCAGGTATTCCATCAGTGCTTTTTGCACATGCATGCGGTTTTCTGCTTCGTCCCAGACGACCGATTGCGGCCCATCGATGACATCGGCATCGACTTCTTCGCCGCGGTGCGCGGGCAGGCAGTGCATGAACAAGGCGTCGGCCTGCGCCTGGGCCATCATTGCCGCATCCACTTTCCAGTTCGCAAAGGCTTTCATGCGCTTGGCGTTTTCTTCCTCGTAACCCATCGAGGTCCAGACGTCGGTGGTCACCAGGTGCGCGCCAATGCAGGCTTCTTGCGGGCTCTCAAAAGTCTGAAAGTGGGCTGGATCGGCCTTGGCGCCCAGCGCCAGTTTTTCGTCCAGCTCGTAGCCGTTAGGCGCGCTGATATGGAGTTTGAAATCCAGCAACTGCGCTGCCTGCAACCAGGTGTTGGCCATGTTGTTGCCATCGCCAATCCAGGCCACGGTCTTGCCTTTGATCGAGCCGCGGTTTTCGATGAAGGTGAAGATGTCGGCCAGAATCTGACAGGGGTGGAATTCGTTAGTGAGGCCATTGATGACTGGCACACGTGAGAATTCAGCGAATTTCTCCAGCTTTGTTTGCTCGTAGGTGCGGATCATCACCAAATCGACCATGCGGCTGATCACCCGCGCGCTGTCTTCAATTGGCTCAGAGCGGCCCAGTTGGCTGTCGGTGGTCGTCAGGTGCACGACCGAACCGCCCAATTGGTACATGCCGGCTTCGAAGCTCACGCGTGTGCGGGTGCTGGCTTTTTCAAAAATCATCGCCAGCGTGTGGTCGCTGAGGGTTTTGTGGTTGGTGTATTGCTTGAACATCTGCTTGAGCTGGGCGGCGCGAGCGAGCAGATAGGTGTATTCCTCGGCGCTGAAATCGCTGAATTGCAGATAGTGTTTGATGGTGCTCATGGCTAACCTTTTGGGGGGCGAGGCGCTGGCCGCGGCGCTAAAAGCGGGGCCAAGCGCCGGGCGGTTATTGCGGCTGGGCGAGAAATTGTTTGACGACAGGCAAAAGGCGCTCGGCCAATTCGTCGGCTTCTTGCTCGGTCATGATCAAGGCGGGCAGCAGTCGGATCACGCGATCAGCAGTGACACTGATCAACAGGCCTGCATCCGCCGCTTGCTGGATCAAGGCGCCGCAGGAGCGATTGAGTTCAATGCCGATCATCAGGCCTTCGCCACGAATTTCTACAAATTCGGGCAGCGCACTGAAACGCTCACGCAGCGCTTTGTGCAAGTGCGCACCGACGCGGACGACGTTGTCCAGCAGCTGGTCTTGCTCAATGATCTTGATCGTTTCCACGGCTGCGCGCATGGCCAGCGGGTTGCCACCGAAGGTCGTGCCGTGGTTGCCAGGTTGGAAAATGGTGGCGGCTTTGGGGCCGGCGATGACGGCACCAATAGGCACGCCAGAAGCCAGTCCTTTGGCCAGGGCGATGACATCGGGTTTGATGTCAGCCCATTGGTGGGCAAACCATTTGCCAGTGCGGCCCATGCCGCATTGCACTTCATCGAGCATCATCAGCCAGTTGCGCTCGTCACACAATTGGCGCACTTGCTTCAAGAATTCGATGCGGGCGGGGTGGATGCCGCCTTCGCCTTGGATGACTTCAAAAAATACCGCCGTGATTTCAGTCTCGTTGGCCGTGATGGCTTTGAGCGCTTCGATGTCATTGAGCGGCACGCGGATAAAACCTTCGACCAAGGGCAGAAAGCCGGCGTGAATTTTGGGGTTGCCAGTGGCCGACAGCGTGGCCAGTGAGCGGCCATGAAAGGCGTGTTCGCAAACTACGACCTTGGGCTGTTTGTAGCCGCGGTCATTGCCCAGTTTGCGTGCGAGCTTTAGCGCTGCTTCGTTGGCCTCAAGGCCTGAGTTGCAGTAAAAAACATTGGTCAGGCCCGATAGCTCAACCAGTTTCTTGGCCAGCTCTTCCTGACCAGGTACATGGTAGTAGTTGGAGCTGTGAATCAGTTTGGCCACTTGGTCTTGCAGGGCCGGCACCAGCTTGGGGTGGTTGTGACCCAGCGTGTTGACCGCGATGCCGCTGAGGCCATCCAGATACTCTCGACCGTTGGTATCCCATACTCGCACGCCTTGGCCTCGCTCCAGCGCGATGCTGACGCGGCCGTAAGTGTTCATGACATGGGGGGATGCAACGGGGGCATCGTGGCTCATAGCGTAGCTCCTTCAGCTGTGTGGCAAAAGAGCCATTCTATGCGAGGCATTCGCCTTGTTTGCCAATCTATTTGCAGGTGTTGGCGAACTGGGCGTCCATTGGCGTAGTGTCAGGGCGCTGCCATGCGAGATGCAATAACGGATGGGGTGTGTAGCAGGCATGCGGGGGCTTGCGGGTGCTTGGGAGAGCGGATCTTTAACGGGGCGTTGAATGGGCTGCTCGTCGCAGAAAGGCGACAATGCAGGCGACTTGGTTTGTCTGAACCATAGGGGCCACTTGCGAGCGGGCCAAAGTCGTGGGATAATTGCCGGCTTTTCAGCCTTATTGTGGGTTGAGAATTTGCTTTTGCTATGGGTTTTTGGGCGCTGCTGGTTGATTGAGGCTGGCGCGCTAGACGCCAGCGGCAGGGGCAAACGCTTGGGGCCTTGGCGCTGTGTGTATTTTTGCTTGCACAAGGCGTTTGGGTTTCAAGCACTGTTTTGAAATCACGTTTAGGAACTCGATTCAATGCCAACTATCAATCAGTTAGTCCGTCAAGGGCGCTCTGTTGAGACAGTTAAGTCCAAGAGCCCTGCGATGGAAGAGTGCCCACAACGCCGTGGCGTTTGCACTCGTGTGTACACAACAACTCCGAAAAAACCAAACTCCGCTCTGCGTAAAGTGGCCAAAGTGCGCTTGACCAACGGTTTTGAAGTGATTTCGTACATCGGCGGTGAAGGCCACAACCTGCAGGAACACAGCGTGGTGCTGGTTCGTGGCGGTCGTGTGAAAGACTTGCCGGGTGTTCGCTACCACATCGTGCGCGGTTCGCTCGACTTGCAAGGCGTGAAAGACCGCAAGCAGTCGCGCTCCAAATACGGTGCTAAGCGTCCTAAGAAAGCCTAATTGGTTTTTTGTTTTTCTCCGGTTCGCTCTAGGGCTGTCCCGGTTTTGTCATAGTTTTGTTTTACGGTGTCTGTCTGTTTTGACGAGCAGATGGGCGTAGTGGCCCAATTCAGTCAGTTGTGACTGGGGCCGAGTAAGTGCAGTACCTCGATGGTGCTGCAGGGCGCAAGCCAACTGAAGCAAATGTTTTGAGGTGAAAAATGCCACGTCGTCGCGAAGTTCCCAAACGTGAGATCCTGCCGGATCCAAAATTCGGCAATGTAGAGCTGTCCAAATTCATGAACGTGATCATGGAAGGCGGCAAAAAAGCGGTGGCCGAGCGCATCATTTATGGTGCCTTGGACATCATTGGTGAGAAGCAAAAAGACAAAGATGCGCTGGAAGTGTTTACGACCGCCATCAATAACGTCAAACCGATCGTGGAAGTGAAGTCCCGCCGTGTTGGTGGTGCTAACTACCAGGTTCCTGTTGAAGTGCGTCCTGTTCGTCGCTTGGCTTTGTCCATGCGCTGGATCAAAGAAGCTGCCCGCAAGCGCAGCGAAAAATCCATGGCTCAACGCTTGGCTAACGAGCTGATTGAGGCGACTGAAGGCCGTGGCGGTGCGATGCGCAAGCGCGATGAAGTGCACCGCATGGCTGAAGCTAACAAGGCGTTTAGCCACTTCCGCTTCTGATCTGACTTTTCTTTTTTTCAGACCTCAAGCCCGACCTGGCGGTTTCTTACGCTGGCGGGCTTTTGGTGATTTTTGGAGTAACTCCTTATGGCACGCAAGACCCCCATTGAGCGCTATCGCAATATTGGTATTTCTGCCCACATTGACGCGGGCAAAACCACAACGTCTGAGCGCATTTTGTTTTACACCGGTGTGACTCACAAACTCGGTGAAGTGCATGACGGTGCAGCGACTACCGACTGGATGGAGCAGGAGCAAGAGCGCGGTATTACGATCACCTCCTCCGCGGTGACCGCATTCTGGAAAGGCATGGACATGTCTCGCCCAGAATACCGTATCAACATTATTGATACTCCTGGCCACGTCGACTTCACGATTGAGGTTGAGCGTTCGATGCGCGTGTTGGACGGTGCTGTGATGGTGTATTGCGCCGTGGGCGGTGTGCAGCCACAGTCTGAGACTGTGTGGCGCCAAGCCAATAAACACAAAGTGCCTCGTCTGGCTTTTGTGAACAAGATGGACCGCACTGGTGCGAACTTCTTCAAAGTAGTCGAGCAGATGAAACTGCGTCTGAAAGCCAATCCTGTGCCAGTGGTAATCCCAATTGGTGCGGAAGATGGTTTTGAAGGCGTGGTCGACCTGATCAAAATGAAGGCCATTATTTGGGATGAAGCATCCCAAGGCATGAAGTTTGAGTACAAAGACATTCCAGCTGAGTTGCTCGACACGGCCAAAGAGTGGCGCGAGAAGATGGTTGAGTCGGCTGCAGAGGCCAGCGAAGCGATGATGGACAAATACTTGGAAGAGGGTGACCTGTCCGAGAAAGACATCATTGCATGCTTGCGTCAACGCACGATTGCGACTGAAATCCAACCAATGCTGTGCGGCTCTGCGTTCAAAAACAAAGGCGTTCAGCGTATGTTGGATGCGGTGTTGGACTTCCTGCCATCGCCTGTGGACATTCCAGACGTGGCCGGTGCTGATCCAGATGACGAAGAGCACAAACTCACACGCAAAGCCGATGACAACGAGAAGTTCTCTGCCTTGGCATTCAAATTGATGACTGACCCGTTTGTGGGCCAGCTGACCTTTGTGCGCGTGTATTCGGGTGTGCTGACCAAGGGCGATACGGTTCTCAATGCCACCAAAGGCAAAAAAGAGCGTATTGGCCGTATCGTGCAAATGCGCGCGAACGAGCGTATTGAAATCGAAGAGATTCGCGCTGGTGATATCGCCGCTTGCGTGGGTTTGAAGGACGTGACAACTGGTGAGACTTTGTGTGACACCGCCGCTCCAATCGTGTTGGAGCGCATGGTGTTCCCTGAGCCTGTGATTGCACAGGCGGTTGAGCCTAAAACCAAAGCTGACCAAGAAAAAATGGGCATTGCTTTGTCGCGCCTGGCCTCTGAGGATCCATCGTTCCGCGTGCGTACTGATGAAGAGTCTGGTCAGACCATCATTGCAGGTATGGGCGAGTTGCACTTGGACATCATCGTTGACCGCATGAAGCGTGAATTCGGCGTTGAAGCCAACGTAGGCAAGCCACAAGTGGCGTATCGCGAAACGATTCGCAAGACTGTGGCCGATGTAGACGGTAAATTCGTACGTCAGTCCGGTGGTAAAGGCCAGTACGGTCACGTGGTGTTCACATTGGAGCCACAAGAGCCAGGTAAAGGCTTTGAATTCGTCGACGAAATCAAAGGTGGTGTGGTTCCTCGCGAATACATCCCTGCGGTTGAAAAAGGCGTGATCGAAGCCCTGACATCCGGTGTTCTGGCTGGCTACCCAGTGGTGGACGTGAAAGTGCGTTTGACTTTCGGTTCCTACCACGATGTGGACTCGTCCGAGCAAGCGTTTAAGATGGCTGCTATCTTCGGTTTCAAAGAGGGTGCGCGTAAAGCCCAGCCGGTGATTCTGGAGCCAATGATGGCCGTTGAAGTCGAAACACCTGACGACTATGCTGGTACCGTGATGGGTGACTTGTCCTCACGCCGCGGCATGGTTCAAGGTATGGAAGCGATTGTCGGCGGTGGTCAAAACATCAAAGCAGAGGTACCTCTGTCTGAAATGTTTGGTTATGCGACCCAGTTGCGCTCGATGACCCAAGGTCGTGCCACTTACACAATGGAGTTCAAACACTACTCCGAAGCGCCGAAAAACGTGGCTGATGCCATCGTTGCAGCACGCGCTAAATAAATGTTTCTTTTGGTCTTTTGTATGCAGTGCGCTGAGTCGCGCTGCATACGGGACCGGTCTGCGATCAAGCGCCCTCGATGTTGCCCGTGGCGTGAGATCAGGCAGTTTGATGCAGACCTAAAACCGTATCACGGGCATGTTCTTTAATTCAAAGGAATCACAATGGCAAAAGCAAAGTTCGAACGTACGAAACCGCACGTTAACGTAGGTACTATTGGTCACGTTGACCACGGTAAAACCACTC
>NZ_SSWX01000060.1 GCF_004803635.1 Lampropedia aestuarii
GCCAATGGTACTGTGACAGCCATTCGTAGCGCACGGTCCTATTAAACCTCTCGATATAGGCGTTTTGCTGAGGCTTGCCAGGCTGGATGTATTGCAGATGAATTCCTTTGGCTGCCGCCCAGTTTTGCAACGTTGCGCTGATGTACTCAGGGCCGTTATCACAACGAATTACCTGAGGCTTACCACGCCACTGGATGATCTGCTCTAGCGTTCTAATGACGCGCAGCGCAGGCAGCGAGAAGTCCACCTCAATACCGAGTGCTTCGCGGTTGAAGTCATCAATGACATTGAGCAGCCTGAAGCTGCGAGCATCTTCAAGCTGCTCATGCATAAAGTCCACAGACCAAACGACATCACGACTAGCCGGTACTGCCAATGGCTCTGGCTTGTCACGCACCAAGCGCTTACGCGGCTTGATGCGCAGATTCAACTCCAACTCGCGGTAAATGCGATACACACGCTTGTGGTTCCATTTGAAGCACCTGACGTTACGCAGATACAAAAAGCACAGGCCAAAGCCCCAATTGCGGTTGTTGTCCGTCAAGCGCAGCAGCCACTGGGCAATCTCATCGTCCTCGTGACAACGCAGCGCTTTGTATCGATAGCAAGCCTGACTAATTTGAAATGCTTGGCAGGCAGCCCGGATGGACAGGCCCCGTTGCGCAACAGCTTGTTGAGCCATCTCGCGCCTGCGAGATGGCTTCACCACTTTTTTGCGAGTGCCTCAGCAACGACCTCAACCTTGAGCTTTTCTTCGACATACATCTTACGAAGTCGTGCATTCTCCGCTTCGAGCTCCTTCATGCGGGCCATGAGCGAGGCATCCATCCCACCGAACTTGGCTCGCCACTTGTAGAACGTCGCCGAACTGATGCCCAGCTCACGGCAAAGCTCGGGAACCGTCAAGCCAGCTTCTGCGCGTTTGAGGGCATCGATGATTTGGCTGTCTGTAAAACGTGACTTCTTCATAGTAGA
>NZ_SSWX01000061.1 GCF_004803635.1 Lampropedia aestuarii
AAAACTGTCTAGTAAATACTGGTCGATTCAAATCGCTCATCAAGTTATCAGGCTTGCCACGGAAGGCGCCTGACTTCAGCACGCTGTGTCGCAGGCAAAAAGACTCGGATGTGAATGTGCGTTACACGCCCAGCTCTGCAGGATTGCATTTGCTCATTGACTCCACAGGCATCAAGTTCTTGGGCGAAGGCGAATGGAAGACCAAAAAGCACGGCGCAGAGCGCAGGCGCCAATGGCGAAAAGTACATATCGGCATTGATGAGAGCAACTTGCAAGTACGGGCCATTGTGGTCACCACCAACGATGTGGGAGACTCTCCAGTCGTGCCAGAGCTGCTCAAGCAGATCCCAGTCGATGAACCCATCACATCACTTACTGGTGATGGTGCTTACGACACTAAGACCGTTTATGAGGCCTGCCATGAGCGGCAGATCATGCCAATCATCGCGCCGCGCAAACGTGCTCAGATGCGTAAAGGTGCGACATTTGCGACGCGCAATGAGGCGATCAAAGCGTGCCGTCGATTAGGCCGAAGTGTTTGGAAAGAATGGAGTGGCTACCACCATAGGTCTTTGGTTGAGACGAAGATGAACTGCATCAAAAAGCTTGGCGAGAGGGTCAAGGCCAAGACATACGAGCGACAGGTGTTTGAACTCAATGCGCGTGCATCAATCTTCAACCGGTTCACCGAACTGGGCTACCCACAGACGGTGTCAATGGGATAACTGCGTCTGGGGTATGGGGTGGCTCGGTCTGCGCTTTATTGATGCAACAAAGCCCATACGATGTTGTCTCTTGGTGGCTGTGTGGTGATACAGGCTGGGCTTAGGTGGGCGCTTGGCCGCCTTGTTGCAGCTGCGCCTGGCTAACCCAGGTGCCGTGAAAGCCAT
>NZ_SSWX01000062.1 GCF_004803635.1 Lampropedia aestuarii
ACGTATCAAGGGTTGTGTTAGCCGCTCTTAGTCAGCGCTTAGGAATTTTATTCATTGAAGTAAGGCATTATGCCACCTATAGAGATAAACTGGCAATCCAAAGAGAGAATCCCTGCCTCACCACTTAGTTGGATATTACATATATTTTTTTCAATTTCAAGAAAATCTAATGAGCAAAAATTTTCGGTTGATAGTTTTTTAATCATTAAGTTGCTATAACTCAAGAATGAAAATACCAGCCTTGTCGAATTGCTTTTATTGCCCCTCCATGCCCTTGGAGGATTTTCAGGAAAAATATTTGGCAAGTCAAATGTTATGTAAGCATCATTACTCTTTATTGTCAATTCAATGAATATTATTTTTTTAAAGTTAGGATCTGAAGGAAAGAGTTTTCTGTAAAAATTTGAATGGACTAAGTATTCAATCATAGATCAAATGGGTAGTGTTCTTTTGTTCCTGGAACTTTTCCAGTTCGAGGATTGTTAGTTGGCCTTACGTTGAAGTGAGGGCCTTGATTGCCGATTCCATCTGGATATTGATGCCCTGCGCTATGCTCTTGAATAATAACTTTTTCCCCATTTGGTCTTGTGAACTCATACTCCCTGGTCATAATAGGCTTTCCATCAGGCCCTAGAATTTTATTTTTGTTTGAATCCGTCATACTGACAGAGCGGCTTTGGCCAAATAATCCGGTGCGAGTATCTTTAATCGTATCAGGGTGTTGACTCCTAGGAAATCCTGCATCCCGTTTTGCTTGATTAAATGCTCCATTGCGCCCACACCACCCCCAAGGATCAATCCAAGAAAGCGGA
>NZ_SSWX01000063.1 GCF_004803635.1 Lampropedia aestuarii
CGATCAGATCCGCTGGTTTGAAGCCAGCCCACGCTATATGCTGCATGCGGTGAACGCATGGGAAGAAGTCAACGCTCAGGGCGAGACGGAAATCATCATGCTGGGCACGCCCTACGCGATGCCAAAACAGTTTGATGGCTCCCTGGACGTCAAGCGCCTACTGTTCACGATTGGCACGCAAGGCATGGACCAGGAGCTCTACCAATGGCGCTTCAACCTGGCCACAGGCCAGACCCGCGAGAGCGTGGTCGACGATGTGTTTAACACCGAATTTCCAATGATCAATGCGCGCTTCCAGGGTTATAAAAACCGCTACAGCTACAACGTGCTGATGGGGAAAATGCGCACACTGGAGCAGCCGCGCTTTCAAGGCTTGGTGAAATACGACTACGAACTAGGCCACTCTGTGGCCTACAACCCGGGCGAAGGCTATTGGTTTAGCGAGGCGCCGTTTGCAGAGCGCGACAATGCGCAGCTCGAAGATGACGGCTACCTGGTCAGCTTTGTGTGGAACGAGCAAGCACAGCGCTCAGAAGTCTGGGTGATTGATGCGCAGCACATCACGCAAGGCCCAGTCGCGCGTGTGATATTGCCGCAGCGCGTACCCAATGGCTTTCACGGCACCTGGGTTAGCCAGGC
>NZ_SSWX01000064.1 GCF_004803635.1 Lampropedia aestuarii
GGGCGCAATAGGCGCTACTGGCGTTAAATCGTAATGGATGCGGCCAACGAATTCTCTTTCTGAGTTGGCATTGTCGAATGGATAAACCACCCCTGCACCAACCAGTATGTCTATGTTTGCATCGCCAATAAATGCAGTTCCAGAAGGTGATGTTGTTGCGCGATATCGAATGTTGTATGGCCCTGTGCTGGTAATGTAAAAGGCTTGAGAGGCCCCAGATTCGATAGCAGTGTTAAGTGTCACGGGAATATCGACAAGTTCACTAGCAGAGCCCGTGACGCCAGCTGTTCCAATCAATGTCCACTCGGACGGATTTGATTCAAAGCCCGCATATGTTCCGCTTCGGGTATACACCTCGAAAGTCACATCATTCATGTCGACATACGGATAGATCCCAAATCCAGTAATCGTCACGTCGTTGGATGCGGCAACGTCAAACATTACTCCCTGCCTATTGTTGCCCCAGGGCGGCGGCGAATCTAGAGTTTGTTGTGCAAATACAAGGCAGCTTGACAGCGTCAGCGCAGCTGATACAAGTAGTGAGCGAATCATGGTTGGCATCCAGAGAAGTGAAATGCGTCTTTTAACGCTTATTTACATTTCTTCATATCCCTGATTTCAGGTATTTTGA
>NZ_SSWX01000065.1 GCF_004803635.1 Lampropedia aestuarii
AGATGCCAACCAAGGCGGCAGCGAATTGCCTGCTGGCTTGAATCTGGAGCCAGAGACAGGCCTGATCACGGGCCTGCCTACGGCTGCCGGGGTTTATCCCGTGACGCTGACGGTGACAGACAGCGCCAGTAATCAACGCACGCTTGACTGGAGTATCAACGTGGCTTTGGCCGATGTGAAGGTGCCAGAGGACGCTCGCATCCTGCCAGAGGCAAGAGTGGGGGTGGCCTACACTGCTCAGATTGTGGCCACTGGCGGCACAGGTCGCTACCGCTTTATGGTGAGTCCAGGCCAACTGCCAGATGGTCTGGTGCTCAACCCAGACACAGGGGCCATCACGGGACTGCCAACGACAGCAGGCTCGAGCGCATTGCTTATCATGATCACCGATGAATCAAGCATCGGGCCTGGCAGCAAGGCAGGCGGCACCACCATCTACACCGTGACGCAGGCATTCGACCTGGTGGTTCTGCCCGCAG
>NZ_SSWX01000066.1 GCF_004803635.1 Lampropedia aestuarii
AGCTACCAGACTGCTCCATCGCGCGGTAAGCTGTGAGTATAACACCAAATCAAGTCCGCCATACGATCATTCATCAAAAGAATCGATGGAAGCAAAGAGAAATAACGCTAGGCAACCATGCAGCCGCCCTATTCAAGAAGACTCTGCAAACACAATCTTGCTCTGAATATTGCGCGCAAGCAGTGATGTGCTTGTGCGCAAGATCCTGCATCAATGGGTAAGCAGTTAACGAACGTCTAAGCTACGCTGACCTTTAAAGGACCTGCGGCTAAGCCTGCCCCTCCCCCGCACAAAAGCGGCGGCGCTAATGCTCATCGTAAGCCTGTTGCCTCTGATAGCCCTGCAGCTAAAACAAGGCCACAAAGCCGTTATATCTACTACCGCACACTACGGATTTTTCAGAACGAAAAAAGCCCGCATAAAGCGGGCTTTTTAGCTTATTTGGTTGCGCGAGGAGGATTTGAAC
>NZ_SSWX01000067.1 GCF_004803635.1 Lampropedia aestuarii
CGAACCCCATCAGTCACCCCATCGAATTCAACAAGAATCAAGGCCCTTTGGGGCCTTTTCTTTTGCCCGGCGAGAGCAGACTCATTGCTGGGCACTCAGTGCAAGAAGACTTTTGTTTTTCTGCAGCGCGACCAGGCCACCGCCACGCTCTGACTTAGGCTCGACTGGCACCAGCCCCAAGCGGCCATCGCACACCCCTAGCTCCCTCGCATACCCCTGCATAATCGGCTGGTGCACACATGCCATTGAGTGGTTAAACAAGCAACCAGACACACAATCTTCAAGAAACCCCCACAAAGCCGCATTACGTCTGCGGACAGGATTTTTTGTACTATACTTACGCCCTTCTTCGGTGGCTGTAGCTCAGTTGGTAGAGTCC
>NZ_SSWX01000068.1 GCF_004803635.1 Lampropedia aestuarii
AAACAGGGCCTTTGGGCCCTGTTGTTTTGTGCCTATGCAACTCGCGCTGACGCTAAGAACGTGTTTACGATCTTCGTAACAACAATCCGATAAAGGCGAGATGGATGAACTGCAAGCTGGTATTGAGCCATCGCTCACAGTTCTTCCAGAGCCTTCGATTCTTCTCTAACCACGCGAAGCTGCGCTCGACAATCCACCTCTTTGGCAAGACAGCGAATGTGTGTAGTTGATCTCGTTTCACCACTTCGATCTCTGTGCAAGCGTGAAGCACATCACTAGCTGCTAGCGCAAATGGTGCGCCACGATAACCAGCATCCACCAATAGCTTTTGCACGCATGTATTGACCCAGCCTTTTCTGCACAGGTC
>NZ_SSWX01000069.1 GCF_004803635.1 Lampropedia aestuarii
ACGCTCCGACTAAAAACGAAAGTATACAACAAAAAACAGACGTCATTTGAAAGTTTCTTAATTCTTTCAAAAAACTGCAGCAATCTGATGATTTGAATCAATATTTGCACCAGCCTCAGTGAGCAACTCACCAAGCAATGCACAAACACCAACCAGATCCGCCAAACCGACATGCGCACAATCTGCTGATTGCCTGACATACCAATGAAGCTCAACCACAGGATTGACAGCTGTTTTTTTGCCAGCCATTACCTCCTTCACACATGGTGAAAAAAGCAGGCTCTCACTAAATAGAAAAGCCTGTGTACCGAGATACACAGGCTTTCAAATTATTTTGGTCGGAGCGGCGGGATTCGAACTCGC
>NZ_SSWX01000007.1 GCF_004803635.1 Lampropedia aestuarii
AGGACCACAACCTGTGCTGCAGTATGAGCAGGCGCGGTAACTGTCACGATAATGCCGTGGCAGAAAGCTTCTTCCAACTGCTAAAACGCGAACGCATCCGTAAAAAAATCTATGCCACAAGGCAAGAAGCGCGCAGCGATGTCTTCAACTACATTGAAATGTTCTACAACCCGATTCGCAGGCATTCTTCTGCAGAAGGCCTATCTCCTGTAGAGTTCGAGAGACGCAATTCCATGAGGCTCAAAACTGTCTAGTAAATACTGGTCGATTCATTCTCAACTTCTCTGACAACTCACAGATGCACTGTGGTGGTGCGACGCATAAACTGAGAGATGGGGAGCTATATGTGAGAGGTGCGTCCCATCAATTGAGAAGCTGAGCGCATAAGTGGGAATGCGCTTTTGTGTGCCTTGCAGCTCCTTGTGGTGTTGGGGGTTGAAGCCCAAAAGGCGCACTGCTGTGTTAAAAATATTCGCCGGGCAGCCAGCCCGACTGTGGTTGTTGCCGCGCATTGCATCCTGCGGGGCTTCAATGCGGTTGCGTCGAGATTGCGCGCAGGCTCCTAGGGGAATCACCCCCATAAGCGCTTGCTTTGATGGAGGGTGCGCAGTCGTACCCAAAAGCGAAGAAAATCGGTCGCGGCTTATCAGACATAATCAGTTGTTCAATTGTGTCTATCCACTCCCGCATGCTCGACGACATTAAAAAAACACTCTGGGCCGCTGCCGACAAGCTGCGCGCCAACATGGACGCAGCCGAATACAAGCACCTGGTGCTCGGGCTCATCTTTATCAAATACATCTCTGACAGCTTTACTGGCTACAGCGCGCAGCTGGCCCAGCGCCTGCGTGACCCAGACGATGAACTGTTCTATGGCGATGCCAGCGATGAAGACATTGCAGGCGAGCTGGAAGACCGCGACTACTACCTTGCAGGCAACGTATTCTGGGTGCCTGAAGGGGCCCGCTGGGAAGACCTGCGTGCTGCCGCCAAGCAGCCCGACATTGGCAAACGCATTGACGATGCATTGGCACTGATAGAAACCGAAAATCCCAAGCTCAAAGGCATTTTGGACAAGCGCTACGCCCGTGCCCAATTGCCAGACGGCAAGCTGGGCGAGCTGGTGGATTTAATCTCCACCATTGGCTTTGGCGACACGCCAGACCAAGCGCGTGACGTGCTGGGGCAGGTGTATGAATACTTTTTGGGCCAGTTCGCCAGTGCCGAAGGCAAAAAGGGCGGCCAGTTCTACACGCCAGCCAGCATTGTCAAAACCCTGGTGGCCGTGCTGGCCCCGCACGAAGGCAAGGTATACGACCCCTGCTGCGGCTCGGGTGGCATGTTTGTACAGTCAGAAAAATTCATTGCCAGCCACGGCGGCAAGATTGGCGATGTGTCCATCTACGGGCAAGAATCCAACCCCACCACCTGGCGCTTGGCGGCCATGAACCTGGCCATTCGCGGCATTGACTTCAACCTGGGCAAAGAGCCGGGCGACAGCTTTGTGCGCAACCAGCACCCGGATCTGCGCGCCAACTACATCCTGGCCAACCCGCCCTTTAACATCAGCGACTGGTGGCACGGCAGCCTGGAGGGCGACCCGCGCTGGGTCTACGGCACGCCGCCGCAAGGCAACGCCAACTATGCCTGGCTGCAACACATGCTGCACCACCTGCACCCCACGGGCCGCGCCGGCATTGTGCTGGCCAATGGCTCTATGTCATCCAGCCAGAACAGCGAAGGCGAAATTCGTGCCGCTATGGTGCAGGCCGATGTGGTGGAAGTCATGGTGGCGCTGCCCGGCCAATTGTTCTTTAACACGCAAATTCCCGCCTGCCTGTGGTTCCTCACCAAGGCCAAACCCGCGCAGCGCAAGGGCCAGGTCCTGTTTATCGATGCCCGCAAACTGGGCAGCATGATTAGCCGCGTGCAGGCCGAACTCACCGATGAAGCCACTGACCGGATTGCCCACACCGTGGCCGCATGGCGCGGTGAAGCAGACGATGGCTCAGCCTACGAAGACATACCCGGCTTTTGCCGCAGCGTGCCGCTCGCTGAGATTGCACAGCACGGCTATGTGCTGACCCCAGGCCGCTATGTGGGCGCGGAAGCAGTGGAAGACGACGACGAAGCTTTTGCTGAGAAGATGCAGCGTTTAACCCTCCAACTGGGCGAGCAGATGAAGAAGGGCGCGGAGCTGGATGCGGTGATTCGGCAGAAGCTGGGGGGGCTGGGGTATGAGTTCTGAGTGGCTGCAGGGAAAACTTGGCGAATTTATTGAACTCAAGCGTGGTTATGACTTGCCGCAAGCAAAGCGTGAGCCAGGAGAAATACTGCTAGTTTCATCTTCTGGTATTACTGACAAACATAGTTCAGCAATGGTCAAAGGGCCTGGCGTTGTAACGGGTCGATATGGAACTTTGGGACAAGTTTTTTATATTCCCGAAGATTTCTGGCCATTAAATACAACTTTGTATGTGAAGGACTTCAAAGGCAACGACCCTAAATTTATTCACTACTTTCTAAAAACCATTGATTTCTTCGCTTTTTCAGATAAGGCGGCTGTGCCGGGGGTCAACAGAAATCATTTGCACGAAGCGCTGGTAAACGTTGCACCGTTGAAAGAGCAAATTGGAATCGCTAGGGTTCTCGGTGATTTGGACGACCGCATCACCCTCCTACGTGAAACCAATGCCACGCTGGAGGCCATGGCCCAAGCCTTGTTCAAGTCGTGGTTTGTGGACTTCGACCCCGTTCAGGCCAAACAACAAGGTTGCGCCCCCGAAGGCATGGACGCCGCAACCGCCGCGCTCTTTCCCGATAGCTTTGAGGAGTCGGAATTGGGGATGGTGCCGAAGGGGTGGAGGCTTGTGCCATTTGGTGAGTGCTTGTCGCACACTATCGGTGGCGATTGGGGAAATGATGCACCAGATGAGTCAAATGACACCCGTGTGGCCATTATTCGTGGAACAGATATTCCAGACCTTCATGCATGCAGTGAAAACAGAGTTCCTATTCGTTTTACGACTCAAAAGAAGCTGAAAAATAGAGAACTAAAAGCCGGTGATATTGTTATTGAGGTGTCCGGTGGAAGCAAAGACCAGCCGACTGGCCGTTCAATACTGATAACAGAAGAAATTCTTTCGAGATTTGACTGTCCTGTGGAGCCTGCTAGTTTTTGCAGGCTTTTCCGCCCCTCTCAGATTGACTTGTCGTACCTCTTGGCGCAGCAATTGATTTTTATCTATGCCCAAGGAAAGACATGGGAGTACCAAAATCAAAGCACCGGCATCGCAAATTTCCAAACCACCCATTTTCTCGACACTGAGCTAGTGGCAATCCCCACAGAAGATGTTTTGAAGAAATTTTGCGAAATTGTGGTGCCATTAGTTGCGCAGATGAATGGCTCCCGAATTAGGCAGCTTACAGAACTCCGTGACACCTTGCTCCCCCGCCTCATCTCCGGCCAATTACGCTTACCTGAAGCGCAAGCCTTGGTGGAGCCAGTGGTATAAACCATCAAGTTAACATTTTCTGCACTTCTTTTATGAGCATTTCCATGTGTTTTTTATTGGAAAGTTCTGATAATTGAGCGAAATGTGACCACTATCCACTATCAAATTCACCGTGCAAGAAAGCGTCTCCTTCCGTGAGCCAGCTGGCCTATGGAGAAGCAGAGCATACAGACAACAACATTGGCGACTGTGGGGCTGTCATCAAGCCTCCTACCCCAGCAAACCCGGAGAAAAATGCGATGACCTTAGCCCCATCGGCACCATTGAATCAAATTGTGTTTGGCCCGCCTGGTACCGGAAAAACCTACAGTACGGTTACTAAGGTCATACAAATTCTAGATCCGAAATTGTTAGCACAAGTGAAGGCAGATACTACTCTGAGTCAGGATGCGAAGCGAAAGCGGCTGAAGCTACGATTTGATGAGCTGCTTAATGATGAGAGGCGTGTTCGCTTCACTACCTTTCACCAGAGCTTTAGTTATGAAGATTTCGTAGAAGGAATAAGAGCCAATCTTTCTAGGGAGAATGAGGTGGATGAGGACGTATCAGCACTTGCCTACCGCATTGAGCCAGGAGTTTTCAAACAGCTTTGTGAGGATGCGCAGCGTGACCCATTAGCAGAGGCGAAAGCAGGCATTAGCCCAAATGCTAATGTCTGGAAAATGTCGATTGAAGAAGCTAGTAGTGACGGGCAAACGCGGCAATACTGCTTTGCGCATGACGAGGCCCGCATAGGTTGGTGCGATGTTGGCAATCTTGAGTCAGAACAGTTTGAGCATGACGAGAATCTCGGTGTAAAAGAAAAGAGCTCGCTACGTAACTTTGGCTTCCGAATTCAAGTCGGGGATATTGTGGTTTGCCTGAAGACCGTCAAAACGATTCAAGCTGTTGGGGTCGTGACTGGGCCCTACGTTTACGAAGAAACGGTACCGGTAGGCGTGCGCGAAGACTACGTCCACAAGCTGCAAGTGCATTGGCTGGCTACCGGACTTAATTTGGATATAACCTCAATCAACGGGGGCAAGCAGTTGACTCTGCAGACGGTGTATCGGCTGTGGAATATGTCATGGCCCAATCTGCAGAAGGCATTGACCGATGCGAACATCGAACTTCGAGGGCTCGATCTGAGAAAGCGTGATGAGCAGTTTCCCTATGTTTTGGTGATTGACGAAATCAACCGGGGCAATGTGTCGCGCATTTTTGGCGAGCTGATTACCTTGCTAGAACCCTCAAAGCGCGCAGGGGCTGCGGAAGCGCTGTCGGTGACGCTGCCGTATTCAAAAACGAAGTTTTCTGTGCCAAGCAATGTGTACATCATCGGCACGATGAATACGACAGACCGCTCATTGGCGGGACTGGATGTGGCACTGCGACGCCGTTTTGAGTTCGAAGAGCTAATGCCTGACCCCGATGCCTTGAAGGGCGTGGTGGTGAGTGAAGGCGGCCTCAGCGTGAATATTGCCGAATTGCTGCGCGTGATGAATGAGCGCATTGAGGCATTGCTGGACCGCGCGCACCAACTGGGCCACGCCTACTTCATGGAGCTGCGCGAAGATGCATCGCGGGCAAGACTGGCGCAGGTTTTTAAGAATCGGGTGATTCCACTGCTGCAGGAGTATTTCTTTGATGACTGGGAGCGCATCGCCTGGATACTGAACGACCACCGCAAGCCTGCCGGCCAACGTTTTGTGCAAAAGCATGGCAAGAGCTTGGATGTGTTGTTTGGCGAAAACCATGGCGTCCAGGCGGTTGATAAGCGGTGGTGCCTCAATCCCTTGGCGTTTGATGCATTGGCCAGCTTTGCAGGGGTGATTGACGCCGGTACGATGGGTTCGGCGATGGTGGCTAAGGCTCCTGAGCAAGATGCCAAAACTGCGGATATTGTCAATTGAAGACCAATCTTGTCACCGTTCGAGAATATGCCAGGCTGACGACAGCAGATTGCGCGCCGTCTTTGGATACGCATCACGTTTCGCCTTCTGCATTTGCTTGGCTGTGCGAGTTGCAAAGCCGGTTAAGCAAAGGCGGAGCGAGTCTGCTGGAGCTGCAGGGGCAGACTTGGCTACGGTTAGATAGCCTGGTCGGTGTGGTGCAGACACCGTGCGGCACAACCCTGGAGGTGTTACCCAAGACCTTCTCGGATGCAGACGATGTGCAAAGCAGTCGCAAGCTGTTGCGCAAGGTCGTGGCAGCGCTGTTGGACTTACCGGGCAAAGAGGCATCCACTGCCGCATTGGAGCACTTTGATGTGCCGCTTACCGAGTGGGTGATGACACAGTTTGTGCAGCATTTGCAGCAATTGGTACGACAGGGCTTGCGCTCTGACTATGTGCGACAGGAGGAAGAGCTGCCATTTTTACGTGGACAACTGAATACGACAGCACACATGCGTCAGTCTATAGGCAGGGCCCATTTGTTCCATGTGCGACACGATGTGTTTTCGCCCAACCAAGCCGCGAATCGTTTGTTGCGATTGGCGCTAGAGCGAGTACGCCAAGCGACTGCACGGCCAGACACCTGGCGTGTGGCCAACGAATTAAGCCACCGGTTGGGTGAAATTCCTCAAAGTATGAGTCAGGCGCAAGACTGGCGTGCCTGGGGCTCTGGACGCTTGATGGCTCGCTACCAGTCCATCAAGCCTTGGTGTGAGCTGGTGTTGGGTGAAGGCATGCCGTTGGCGCTTAAGGGGAAGGCACATGGCGTGAGTTTGCTATTTCCGATGGAAAAGCTGTTCGAAAACTATGTGACGCGTGCTTTGCGCAAGCAGATGGCGGACGGATTTACGTTGCATGTTCAGCCACGTCAGCACTCGTTAGCCTTACATAAAAGCCAGCCGATGTTTCAACTGAAGCCTGATTTGGTTGTGCGGGATGCAGAGGGCTGCGCTGTTGCTGTGCTGGACTGCAAATGGAAGCGAGTTGACCAAGCTTTAAGCAATAAAAAATACGATATAGAGCAAAGTGACATGTACCAGATGTTGGCCTATGGCTGTAGGTATCTGCTTGGAGCTGGAGAGATGTATCTGGTGTATCCACGTTGGCAGCGCTTTGAGTCGGCACTGCCTGAATTTGTTTTGCCTAGAGAGCTGAAGTTGCACGCTGCGCCATTTGATATGGACTCGGATGGTGGCGCGCTGTTGTTAGGGCTCTCGCCCACATTTCTACGAGCAACAAAATCGCCCATACACAATTAAGCAATTGACGGAGTATCGAGACAATGACCGAAGACCAATTAGAACAAGAAGTCATGACTTGGCTGGCCGAGGTCGGCTATGCGCCGCACAGCGGCCCAGAGATTGCGCATGACGGCAGTAACCCGCAGCGAGCGGACTACAAACAGGTCATCCTGCCGTTTCGTCTGCGTGAAGCGATTGCCCGGCTGAATCCGCATATTCCGACTGCAGCGCGTGAAGATGCCTTGCATCGGGTCATGGACCTGGCCATTCCTTCGCTGTTGTCGGCCAACCGCGCTTTCCATAAATTGCTCGTCAACGGCGTGCCAGTGCAGTACCAGCAGGACGGCGAAACCCGTGGCGACTTTGTCCGCTTGGTGGATTGGAAGGACGCATCACGCAACGAGTTTTGGGCGGTCAAGCAATTCACGATCAAAGGGCCGCACCATACACGCAGGCCGGACATCATCTTGTTCATCAACGGCTTGCCCTTGGTGTTGATGGAGCTGAAGAACCCAGCTGAGGAGTCGGCGGATCTTTGGAAGGCCTACGACCAGATTCAGACCTACAAGGCACAAATTCCGGACCTGTTCGAGTACAACGAGGTGTTGGTCATCTCGGACGGCAGCGAAGCGCGCATGGGCTCGCTCTCGGCCAATGCGGAGCGCTTCTTGCAGTGGCGCACCATCGACGGCGTGAATTTGGACCCGTTGGGGCAGTTCAACGAGCTGGAAACCCTGGTGCGCGGTGCATTGGCGCCGCAATACTTGCTGGACTATCTGCGCTTTTTTGTCCTCTTTGAAGAGGATGGCACTTTGGTCAAAAAAATTGCGAGCTACCACCAGTTTCACGCGGTGCGTGCGGCTGTAGAACATGTGGTCGCCGCATCCAGGCCGGACAGTGGCACTGCTCAGCGCGGCAAAGGGGGCGTGGTGTGGCACACGCAAGGCAGTGGCAAAAGCATCACCATGACTTGCTTTGCAGCGCGCGTCATGCAAGAGCCAGTGATGGAGAACCCGACCATTGTCGTCATCACGGACCGCAATGACCTGGATGGCCAGCTGTTTGGTGTTTTTAGTCTGGCGCAAGACCTGCTGCGTGAGCAGCCAGCACAAGCCACCACGCGGCAAGAGTTGCGGCAACTGCTGGCCAATCGCCCATCGGGCGGCATCGTGTTTGCCACTATCCAGAAGTTCATGCCGGGTGAGGACGAGGATATTTTTCCTGTGCTCTCTGAGCGCCGCAATATCGTAGTCATGGCCGATGAAGCGCACCGTACGCAGTACGGCTTTGAAGCCAAGCTCAAAACCACCAAGGCCAAACCAAAAAACAGCAGTGCAGCAGCTTATCTATTGACCGATGGCGATACGGCCAGCGCCACTGCCATGACCGCTGAATTGGTCCAGCCTGAATACACCACCAAATACCAGGCGGGCTATGCGCAGCACCTTCGCGATGCCTTGCCCAACGCCACGTTTGTCGCCTTTACGGGCACCCCCGTGAGCAGCACGGACCGTGACACCCGTGCGGTGTTCGGTGACTACATCCATGTCTATGACATGCAGCAGGCCAAGGAGGATGGTGCCACGGTCGCTATCTACTACGAAAGTCGCCTAGCCAAGCTGAAGCTTAAAACCGAAGACCTCTCGCTCATTGATGAAGAAGTTGATGAGCTGGCGGAGGACGAGGAAGAAGGCACCCAGGCCCAGCTCAAAAGCCAATGGGCGGCCCTTGAGAAAATTGTGGGGGCCACGCCGCGTGTCGCCAGTGTTGCGGCTGACCTGGTGCAGCACTTTGAAGAGCGCAACAAGACGCAGGATGGCAAGGCCATGGTTGTGGCCATGAGCCGCGATATCTGCGTGCACCTGTATGACGAAATCACCAAGTTACGCCCCGACTGGCATGACCCAGACCCAGAAAAGGGCGTCATCAAGATCGTGATGACGGGCAGTGCCAGTGACAAGGCACTGCTGCGCCCACATATCTACAGCGGTCAAGTTAAGAAACGGCTGGAGAAACGGTTCAAGGACGCCAAAGACCCGCTGCGCTTGGTGATCGTTCGCGATATGTGGTTGACCGGCTTTGATGCGCCTTGTGTGCACACCATGTATGTGGACAAACCCATGAAGGGCCACAACCTGATGCAGGCCATTGCCCGTGTCAACCGGGTGTTCAAAGACAAGCAAGGCGGCTTGGTGGTGGATTACATTGGCATCGGCAACGAGCTCAAGGCCGCCATGAAGGAGTACACCGCCAGCAAGGGGCGCGGCAAACCGACCGTGGATGCCCATGAGGCGCTGTCCGTGCTGCTCGAGAAGATGGATGTGCTGCGCGCCATGCTGCACGGCTATGACTATTCCGGTTTCCTGACGGGCGGCCATAAGACTTTGGCTGGTGCGGCCAACCATGTGCTGGGTATCGAATCCCAGGGCCAAGATAACAAGCGTGACGGCAAGCGCCGGTTTGCGGACGCAGCGCTGGCTATGAGCAAGGCGTTCTCGTTGTGCTGCACTTTGGACGAGGCCAAGGCCTTGCGTGAGGAAGTGGCATTCCTTCAAGCAGTCAAAGTCATTTTGACCAAGAAGGAAATCAGCGCCCAGAAGAAAACCGATGAGCAACGCGAAACGGCGATTCGCCAAATCATTAGTCAGGCGGTGGTGAGCGAAAGCGTCGTCGATATCTTCGACGCGGTGGGCCTCGACAAACCCAATATTGGTCTGCTCGACGACGAGTTTCTCGCGCAGGTCAAGAATCTGCCGGAGCGCAATCTGGCCGTGGAGCTGCTGGAGCGCCTGCTTGAAGGCGAAATCAAGTCCAAGTTCGCCAGCAACGTGGTGCAGCAGCGCAAGTTCTCTGACCTGCTGACCGGCGTCATCACCAGATACCAGAACCGCAGTATTGAAACGGCGCAAGTCATGGAAGAGCTGGTCGAGATGGCCAAGAAATTCAAGGCTGCTGCTGCCCGTGGTGAGACGCTGGGATTGACCAATGACGAAATACGGTTTTATGACGCGCTGGCCAACAACGAGTCGGCGGTGAAGGAACTGACCGATGAGACGTTGAAGAAGATTGCTCATGAGCTGACGGAAAACCTGCGCAAGAACATCACGGTGGATTGGAGCCAACGCGAGAGCGTGCGTGCCAGCCTGCGGTTGATGGTCAAGCGCATTCTGCGCAAGTACAAATACCCGCCAGACCTTGCCGATTCAGCCGTCGAGTTGGTGCTGCAGCAGGCCGAGGCATTGGGGGAGAGCTGGGGCGCATAGCCAGTCACGTCACTGCGGTTGTGACCTGACTGAACCCAGCAGCCTGCGTGATACCTGGGGTAATGCAGTGTTTGAGAAGGGCTGCATTCACGACCACCATGTGGCGGTGGCGAAGAATAGGGCGGCTCAACAAAGCAGATAGAAGGATGGCTGATGGTGGGTAGAGCCTAAGCGCAAGAGCTGCTGCGCGTGGCGATGACGAATCCGAAGGGGGGTCTTCGAGAAGGTCAATGGGAGGCCATTGACTACACCGCCAACCTACGCAGTCTGCGCAAAGACCGTCAACAGGTTCTTGAGGCACACATGGCGATTGCTAGCGGCCTTTGAATAAGTCTGCTCAGAAAAATGCCCTTTTGCCCCAATCATGCGCTGGCTATTACGCTGGTGAATGGTATTTGCACCATTGAGTGAATGGCGCATGTTTATTGCAAGGCCGTGCATAATGGATTGCAAGAATGCATGAATACTGCGCAGCTTCGCCCCTAGCATGGAGCTTTGCAAAAAAGCGGTAGACGCACGCTGTGGTGCGCCTGTGTGAGGTGGCCTTTGGGCGCTGCTGCTATCGCCACCATCGCGTGTTCGCACGCGCAACCGTCTCTCAACACCAAGCACAGCGCCATGAACTACGCACAAGCATTCGAAAACCAAGTCATCGTCATCACTGGGGCTAGCGGTAATTTGGGGCGTGCTGTTGCAGACGCTTTTGCACAAGCGGGCGCCCGCAGAGTTTTGGTGGGTTTGAGTCAGGCCCAGCTCGAAGCAACTTTTGGCCCTAGCGATCAAGGCCAATTATTGCTTGCAGCCGATCTGACGCAGAAATCAGCAGGCCAGGCCGTTGTCGCGCAAGCGCTGGCCCAGTTTGGCCGCATTGATGTGCTGTGCAATGTCGCTGGCGGCTTCAGAATGGGGCCCGCTGTGCATGAAACTCCCGATGATGATTGGGAGTTTTTGTTTGCTTTGAACCTGCGTAGCGTGCTGCACATGGTGCAAGCCGTTGTGCCCGGCATGCTGGCGCAAGGCGCAGGCAAAATTGTCAATGTGGGTGCGTTTGCTGCCGCGCGTGGAGTGGCCCATATGGGGGCTTACACGGCCTCCAAAAGTGCACTGGCCCGTGTCACGGAAGCCATGTCGGGCGAGCTGCGTGAGCAAGGCATTAATGTGAACTGCGTGCTGCCCACCATCATCGATACGCCAGAAAACCGCAGTGCGATGCCCGATGCCGACCCTGCCCGCTGGGTGGATCCCGCCGACCTGGCTGCCGCGATTGTGTTTCTTGCCTCGCCCCAGGCGCGGGCGATTCATGGGGCTTGTTTGCCGGTGACTGGTCTGAGCTGATCAAGCTGGCTGTATCCGTGCAATAACACCAGTCCCGTTCAATCACGCTGGCGGTGGCGTACTGCTGCGCATCAATACATGCTGTATTCGCAGTCTTTTTACCATAACGTGTTATTTAAATGGCGAAAACAGGCGTGAACAGCAAAATCGGTGTAGTATTAGCGCGTTGATATGTGAAAGAGCATCCGCTCATAGGTTTTAGTGTGTTGTCCCTGACTCGTTGGGGGTTCGTTCGATTTCCCTTGAAGATTTTTTTCGCGTCTCTTCGCCAGACGCGTTTTGCGTTTTGGCAATCTTGAAAGGAAGTCACAATGACTACACAAACCGGAACCGTTAAATGGTTCAACGATGCCAAAGGTTTTGGCTTTATCGCTCCTGACGATGGTGGCAAAGATTTGTTCGCCCACTTCCGCGAAATCCAAGGCGAAAACTTCAAAAGCTTGGCCGAAAACCAACGCGTTCAGTTCGAAGTGACGCAGGGCGCCAAAGGTCCACAGGCATCCAACATCCGTGATGCAAGCTGATGGTGATTGATCCGAGCAGGGCTTAGCGCCCTGTTTGGCGATCCTGGCCACAGGCCAACAAAAAAGCGCGATTGGGTTCGCGCTTTTTTTATCCAGCTTATGTGCCGCTTGCTGACTCCTTTTTGGCCTTTGTGACCTGCCGCTTAAGTGAGAGTGGGGATGGCAGGAGCAATGAAAACTATCTTTTTTGATTAAAAGATGTTATGCTATGCCGGCTTGTTTTAAGTTTGACCAGCAAGCAGCAGCAACAGCCTTATCCTGCGCTTTTTCGCCCCGTTCTGGGTTGTCTTTGGCCTCTTGCCACAGGCACACACATCAGCGTATTACATCCTCATTGCTTTATTGGCTTGAGCGATAACTGTTTTTGGCCGACATCATGCTCGGCGCGTGGCGAACCATCCTACAAAGCTCCCCCACCAACGCCAATGTGTATTGGCTAATAAGGATCGGCCTTGTCGCACTAGAGCTTCGTGCTCTTTTTATTATTTTGCAAAATTCACTCTCCCCAAATTATTCTTATATCTCTGGCCGGTACACCATTACCCCATCGGCCAAACCGCATCCTCATGCCATGGGCTTTTCAGCCAAGCTGTCGATTCGCAGCGGGCATGACACCTCCTCCCATGACCGTGTGTTTACGTTCGCGCCATGCTTTCGCTCTGAAGCTGCAGCGATGCGTTATGCACTTACACACGCCTCACACTGGTTGTCGACCAGTGGCTCATCCAACTAAGCGAGAAGAAATCGTATGGCAAAAGAAGAATTGATTGAAATGTCTGGCCAAATCATGGAAGTACTGCCAGATGCACGTTACCGAGTCACTTTGGATAACGGCCATGAATTGGTCGCCTATACAGGCGGCAAGATGCGCAAGTTCCGTATCCGCATTTTGGCTGGCGATAAGGTCACTCTGGAAATGTCTCCTTATGACTTGACTAAGGGCCGCATTACCTTCCGCCATCTTGAGCCACGTGCTGGTGGCGCACCAAGGCCTCCCCAGCGCCAAAACCGCCGCTAATCACTCGCAAGTTTTAGAACGTGTTTGCATTGCATGCAAACGCGTTCTTAGGCATTTCTGTCGCTTATCGCACCTCATCGGGGGTGGGCGAATCGATTCAACGCATACAAGGAAATATCCCATGCAACACAAACTCTACGTGGGCAACCTGCCTTATTCTTTTGGCAACCAAGACCTGGAAGAGCAATTCTCTGCCTTTGGCTCTGTGCAATCTGCCATCGTTTTGCAAGACCGTGAAACCGGTCGTTCCAAAGGTTTTGGCTTTGTCGAAATGGGCTCTGCCGCTGAAGCGCAAGCCGCTATCAGTGGTTTGCATGGCAAAGAAGTCAATGGCCGCGCATTGGTGGTCAACGAAGCCCGTCCGCAAGAGCCACGCTCCTCCGGCGGTGGTTTCGGTGGTCGCCGCTACTAAGCCACAATCCCAATGAGGCCGTGCTGAATGGCATCTGTTCAGTCTCTCGCGGCCATTTTCAATGGCACCCTGTGCCATTGATTGCCAGGGTTGAAAAAATGGGTTCTTGCAATGACAGGCCCATACAGGCTCTTAAACGAAAGCCTGAGCGGATTCAATACAGCTGCGCCCAAACGAAGGCCCATTGGCTATTTTGCTTGCGTGCGAATTGATGCTGCTGACAGCAATTTGGACCATGCTGTGTCAGACCGATGCTCCAATCTCTGGAGGCAATGGCAGGTTATAACAATCCTCAACATGCGTGGATGGCCGTTTTTTGAGCCTAGTACGATTGTTGGAAGCCTGAGCAGGTTGTAAGACCGATAGAATTTGAGCGCGACTTTCGCAAGCACTCAAGGGCCATTATGTCTCAGCTGACCGTTACTCTCAAAGACTTCCCCGATATCGACGACCGTAACAAGGAGCTGGCGGAGCGCAAGTTCATGCAGTCACTTGAAAAAAGCTTCCCCAGTGCAGAGGCCTTGTTGGCTGCTTTCAAAATATTCCAGGATGCTAGTGAGGGCGGTGATGCCAACTTGACCGGGCCAGAGCTGCAGCAAGCCCAGCAGTTTTACAAAGCATTTGATAAAGCCCGTCAAGCAGGTTTTCAGCATCTAGGTGGCGGAGAAGAAGCGTATTTCGACGTGCGCTTAGCGTGATGTGCTGGTAGCTTCAATGTGCGAGCTGCCATCTTGAATCAATTCACTGCATTGGGCTGCCCAGAGACTGTTGCGGTGGGGTAGCTGCGTCTGGGGTTTGGAGTGGCTCGGTCTACGCTTTATTTATGCAACAAAGCCGATACGCGGGGCGTGGCCGAGATGAATTCGCTGTTTGAGGTTTATTGAGCGACTTTCAACTTCTGGGTATCCTCAATGCCTTCAATATCCTCAAGCTCAAATTCATCATCATCGGTTTTCTCTGGCTCAGGAGTGAATGGGGGCACGAGGTATTTCTGACCGAATTTCTCGCAGTAATCAATAGCTGCTTTGGCTTGTGAGTGTTTGAGTGCGGTGGAACTTATCATAACTGCGTCCTCATCGACTGAATTCTTTAGATCGGAGGCAGGGGAGAAAAACAGAGTGAGGGATTGCTCACGAGATAGCTCGCCTTCAGAGCCTCTCCACCAATAAAGTCGATCTTTATTTTCCCAAATAACCATAGTTAGTGGTTTGCCGTCTGAGAATATAAAACCAGATGCGCAGAAGCTGTTATTAAGCTCAGATGCCTTGCTGTTGGAAATTAAATTTTTTAGTTCGAGATTGATCAGATCAAACCGTTCATGCTCGATAGGACTAAAGCGCTGGACAGGAATGTCTGAAAATATGGGCGGATAGGAAATTTTTTCTGCCCAGGCATGACTAGCCAAAGCTATTACAAGAATCCCTTTTGCAACGAAATGCCATTTCATTTTGAATTTCCCAATTTACGGTTTTGCAGGGTTTTGTGGATTTTTAAGATAGCTATTGCTTAATGAGAAAAAAAACTGTCCAGCTAAAGCTAGTCTTTGTGTTGCATAAGCTGATGGGGGATCGGAACGCGCAGTTCGCCAGAAGATTAAAGAGGATTCTGTGATAGTTGATGATTGAGTAGGCCGTGAAGCAATCTCAATCGCTTTTTCTACATGCGCTCTTGTCTTATCAAAGAAGCCGTGAGTGCCGTCATTTGCTATCTCAAAAATTTTCGTAATAACATCGAGCTGTTTTTCGTCTGGTGCACTCCTTGCACCATCAAAGCCTGCAAACTGTGGGAGGCGTGCTCGCCCACAAGTATTGGCTTGTACAACGCCGCGCATGTCGTTAGTTGTAGGGTTACATGCAACATAGCTGCGTAATAATTCAGAGGAATTTGCAGCGGAAAGTCGGTTGTCTAGAACTTCTCGCATTAGCTCCATAGCTCGAAAGACATCAGTCCCATCCCCGTAATCGAGTGAGTTGGGCGTGATGCTCTCAGCCAAAAGTAACTGAGCAACGATACCAACCTCACTTCCAAAGTTGGGTAAAACTATTTTCGGCAGAATATTAATCCTAAAAGACGCCCCCACGCTGTTGTTGTCCGGCGAGTGCGCACTGATGGTGATTAATTTGGCTGTGCCAGAATCACTTACATCCAACGTAATGATCTGCTCTCGTTGTTTGTCGTTGGGTCTTTGTTGAATCTTGATGAGAGGACTTGAGCTTCTAACCTGATAGTGGGATGCTTTTCCACCCTTGACCACACCATCTAGCTTGAGGCGTAGCGTGTTGCCTTGCACTAAATCTATTGTTCCCGTTACTTCCCTGCCATTGGATCGTCGAAAGCTGGACATTTCTTTCCCTCGTGTGTTTTTGCCTTGGATTGCAGATCGCAAACTGGCTTGAAAACATAGTAAGGGAGTGGGCGCACGTTGTGCCGTGCTTTGGCATTTGTTGACACTGATGTAATTTGGGGAGTGCTTTGATAGCCGTTTTGAGTCGTTCCCGCGAAAGATTTGACTTCCTGCGAGCACTGTGCCGGGTTGTTGTGGACAAGAAAAAGCCTCTTCACAGTCAATTTTGAAGAGGCAGAGGGCTTGGAGTTTTGAATTTTGTCCCGCTCCTGCCCAGAAATGGAATTTCAGCAGCGCAAGCCATTGAATAAAAACGGTAATTTTGGTATCCCGAACAGGAATCGAACCTGTATCTCAACCTTAGGAGGGTCGCGTTCTATCCATTGAACTACCAGGACACTGGGCGCGGTAAACGTGCCCGAATGTAGACGATGGAGGCGCTCCAAGCCAAGAGGCGCTCCCATCCACAGTTGCGATTGTAGCGGCTTCGCGCGATCTTTGGCAGCAATTGCGCGCAGTTGGTATGGCCCGCATGGGGCCATACCGGTTTGACTGCACAGCGGCTATCCCAAGCAGGCTGCGCGCGCAGTATGGTGACTTTTAGCCCAGCAAACGTTGGCGTGCCGCTTGGTATTGCGCTTCGAGTTGGTCGACGAAGCCTGCGGCGGACTGTACTTTGTGGATCGCACCAATGCCTTGGCCGCAGCCCCAAATATCGCGCCAGGCTTTGCTTTTGCTCGAGGAGCCTGAACCGAAATTCATATCGCTGTGCTTGCCATCTGGCAGGTTGTCGGGGTCCATGCCCGCAGCGCGAATGCTTGGGGCCAGGTAGTTGCCGTGTACGCCAGTGAACAGGCTCGAATACACAATGTCGTCTGAGTTGTAGTCCACCAAGGCTTGTTTGTATTCAGGCGAGGCCTGGGCTTCGTCGGTGGCAATAAAGGCCGAGCCGATGTAGGCGAAGTCGGCGCCCATCGCTTGGGCGGCCAGTACCGCATCACCAGTGGCAATTGCGCCTGACAGGGCCAATGGGCCATCAAACCAGGCTCGGATTTCCTGGATCAGCGCGAACGGGCTTTTCACGCCAGCGTGGCCGCCTGCGCCAGCCGCCACCGCAATCAGGCCATCGGCACCTTTTTCAATCGCTTTTTTGGCAAACTTGTCATTGATGACGTCGTGAAACACCACGCCACCATAGCTGTGCGCTGCTTCGTTGATTTCAGGCCGTGCGCCCAGCGAGGTGATGATGATTGGCACCTTGTATTTGACGCACAAGGCCATGTCGTGCTCCAGGCGGTCATTGCTTTTGTGCACGATCTGGTTGATGGCGAAGGGTGCTGCTGGTTTGTTCGGGTGGTTGGCGTTGTACTCGGCCAGGCCTTCGGTGATTTCTTTAAGCCATTCTTCAAACATTTCGGCCGGTCTGGCATTCAATGAGGGCATGGAGCCGACGATGCCCGCTTTGCATTGCGCCAAAACCAGTTTGGGATTGCTGATGATGAACAGTGGCGAGCCAATCACAGGCAGGCGAAGGTTGTGCAAAGCGGCTGGGATGCGGGGCATGCGGGTGTCTCCTTGTTGGGTGCGCACGAATTGCTGGTTGCGCACATGCATATAAAAATGGCGTAGCGTGTCCAATGCTACCAATGTAGCGGTGCTGGCTATTGCACGCAATTGCAGTCGGGCCGTTGGCTGTTCTTTGCGTGACAGCGCCTGCGCATGGAAAGCTATGCACAGCTCCTTGCTGTGGGCTGAGCCTGGCCTCAGGCGATAGGCTGTGCAAGTCTTTTTTTGCCTATAGCGGTGGCTATGGCCTTCCAAAGACGCCTGGCGGCTTACCCTGGTATCGCCGGCTTTCCAACAACGTTGGCAGGGCTTTCCTGGATAGACGTGAAAAAGGCCGCCGCCTCCAGAACCTCTGATTCAAGCAGGTTCTTTGTGGCCGCGGCCTGACACCGACATGTAAGCTCGCTGAGCTTACATGTCGGTGTAGTTGGGCCCGCCGCCGCCTTCTGGTGCGACCCAGACGATGTTTTGCGTCGGGTCTTTGATGTCGCAGGTTTTGCAATGCACGCAGTTTTGCGCGTTGATTTGCAGGCGTTTGCCATCCTCGCCTGCGGCGTCGTCAACGAACTCATACACACCGGCAGGGCAGTAGCGCGACTCAGGGCCGGCAAACTTGCGCCAGTTGATCTCGACTGGCACGCTGGCGTTTTTGAGCGTCAAGTGTGCAGGCTGGTTTTCGCCGTGGTTGGTGTTGCTGATGAATACGCTGGAGAGGCGGTCAAACGTGATCTTGCCATCCGGTTTCGGGTAGTCGATTTTGGCGCATTCAGCCGCGGGCTTCAGGAACGTGTAGTCAGGTGCTGGATTTTTGAGTGTCCATGGCGGCGTTTTGACGCCGATTTTGGGCAGCAGCCAGTGCTCGATACCGGTCATCAACATGCCAACGGTGCGGCCTTTTTTGAACCAGGGCTTGAAGTTGCTGGCTGCTTTGAGCTCCTGGTGCAGCCAGCTTTTCTCAAAGGCTTCAGGGTAGGCTGTGAGTTCATCGCGCTGGCGGCCTGCTGCGACAGCCTCAAACAAGGCGTCGGCCACCAGCATGCCACTTTTGATCGCTGCGTGACTGCCTTTGATGCGGCTGGCGTTCAGATAGCCGGCGTTGCAGCCAATCAAGGCGCCGCCTGGGAAGATGGTTTTAGGCAGGCTGGGGATGCCGCCGTTGTTGATCGCGCGCGCGCCATAGCCCAGGCGCTTGCCGCCCTCAATGTGCTGCAAGATGGATGGGTGCTTTTTCCAGCGCTGCATCTCTTCAAACGGGCTCAGCCATGGGTTTTTGTAGTCCAAGCCGATCACAAAGCCCAGCGTGACTTTGTTGTCTTCCATGTGGTAGAGAAAGCCACCCCCAAAAGTGTCCTTGTCCATTGGCCAGCCGGCAGTGTGCACGACCAGACCGGGCTTGGCTTTGTCAGCCGGGATCTCCCACAGCTCTTTGATGCCAATGCCAAAGCTTTGCGGCGCTTTGCCGTCTTGCAAGTTGTAGCGTGCCAGCAGCTGGCGGCCCAGTTGGCCGCGTGCGCCTTCGGCAAAAACCGTGTACTTGGCATGCAGCTCCATGCCCAGCTGGAATTCGCCGGTGGGCTCGCCATCTTTGCCAATGCCCATATTGCCAGTTGCAATCCCTTTGACTGCACCTTGCTCGTCATACAGCACTTCGGTGGCAGCAAAGCCAGGGAAAATCTCCACGCCCAATGCTTCGGCTTGCGCGCCCAGCCAGCGCACCACGTTACCTAGGCTGATGACGTAATTGCCTTCGTTGTGGAAATTATTAGGCACCAAGGCCGCAGGGGTTTTTGTTGCGCCGGTTTCGCTCAGCAGCAGCACTTCATCGGCACTGACAGCCTGGTTCAGGGGCGCGCCTTTTTCTTTCCAGTCAGGGATCAGCTCAGACAGCGCAATTGGGTCCATCACTGCACCAGACAGAATGTGCGCGCCAGGCTCAGAGCCTTTTTCCAGCACGACCACATTGATTTCTTGTTCTTTTTCTGCGGCCAATTGCTTGAGGCGGATGGCTGTGGACAGGCCAGCGGGTCCGCCGCCAACGATCACCACGTCGTATTCCATGGATTCACGTGGGCCGTATTGGGCGAGGATCTCTTCGTTTGTCATATCTCAATTCCTGTGGGGCGCGCCAGTTGGAGCTTTGTATTGCGGGTCACACTCGTTCTTGGGGGTGCCTGTTTTCGTATCGTGCACGAAAACCGGATGTCTCTTGTCTATTGCGCGACGCTGTGTCGTTTGTGCGACTCACTGGGCGGTTTGAAAAGTGACAATGCACTGCACCGTACTGCAATGGCCAGGTGAAACGCTGCGTGTGCAAGGGCGCTGGGGTATGCGCGTTGCCTATCCAGCGATCGCCAATTGGGCGAGCTGCACACCACGACAAGCGGTTTTCACAGTCCAGTTCAAGGGACAACTGGCCGATGCGAACAAAGGGCCTAATGATACAAGGGATACAAGGAACCACCATGGCTTACACCATAGATTTGATAGGAAAAACCGCATTTGTTACCGGCGCCTCCAGCGGTTTGGGCCGACAGTTTGCAAAGACTTTGGCTGCTGCTGGTGCCAAAGTGGTGTTGGCGAGTCGTCGGCGCGATAGCTTGCAAGAGGCTGCAGACGCGATTGTGCAAGCCGGTGGCGAGGCCTTTGTAGTTGAACTGGATGTGACCAGCCTCAGCTCGATTGAGGCGGCGGTGGCAGAGGCAGAGCAGCTGGCTGGCCCAATCGATATCCTGGTCAATAATTCGGGCGTTAGCACGACCCAGAAGCTGCAAGACGTGCGCGAAGAGGACTGGGATTTTGTGCTGAACACCAACCTCAAAGGTGCTTTCTTTGTCGCCCAAGCCGTGGCCAAACGCATGATTGCACGCTCGCAAGCCAGTGGTCAGCCGTTAGAAGGCGCGCGCATTATCAATATTGCTTCTATGGCGGGTTTGAAGGTCTTGCCTTTGATTGGTATTTATGCCGTCAGCAAAGCCGGTGTTGTGCAAATGAGCAAGGCGATGGCGATGGAGTGGGGCCGTTATGGCATCAATACCAACGCGCTCTGCCCAGGTTACATCGAGACTGAAATCAACCGCGCGCATTTTGCGACAGATGCAGGCCGCAAACTGATTGACAAGCTGCCGCGCAAAAAAGTCGGCCAGCCAGAGGATTTGGACGCGAGTTTGGTACTGCTGGCCAGTGGACAGAGCCATTTCATCAATGGCGCCACAATTGCTGCCGATGATGGCTTTGCGCTGTAGTGTGGTCGCCACTCACATTGACGCGATTGCTGCAATCGTGGGTGCAAGATCTGCGCAATGTTTCCATAGCAACAATAAAAAAAGTCTGAACTTTTTTTAACCTCTGTTGTCACGTAAATTGTGGCTATAAGTGGTGTGTCCAATGCCACTTTATGATACGGTACGCACATGCCGCGCTATAAATAATCGTGGCTGTTTTTAAAAATAATCATTTATCAAAGAGGTGTGCTATGGGAATTTTTTCTGGAAAAACTCAACCCCGCGATGACCTTGAGAAATTAGTGGGTGAGCTGCGCGATATCATCTCCAGCCGTGATCTGGATGATGTGCCTCAGATTCGCCAAATTCGTCAGCGCTTTGACGAGGGTTACAGCAATGTTCGAGAAGCTGCTGTGCATGCTGCACATGAAGCAGCATCCCGGGCTAAGGATCACGCGGAAACTGCCAACCGTTATGCGCATGACGAGCCTTGGCACGTGGCCGGTGCCGCGGTCGCAATCGGTGCCGTGATTGGCTTTTTGTTGGCCCGTCGTTAAGCTTGCAACACGCATTCAAACGTCAGGCCATTGGCCTTGATTAAATTATTCATGTAAGCTGAAAGCCAGCTAAGCCAAGCCCCTCAACGGGGAGATTGGTTTAGCTGGCTTTTCTATTGGGAGGAAGCATTGTGGCGATTCAGTGGCAAAACTGGTTGGGTCTTGACCGTATGCGTGAGTCCGCACGCTATTGGTTGGAAGAGAGCTCTATTGCGCTTGATGACCGCATTGAGCTGGCCAAGCTTGAAGGGCAAAAACAAATCACTGCGATAGTCGGCCTCGTCATTGCAGGCGCGCTGCTGCTGATGCTGCTGTTTGGTGCCTTGATTGTGGGCTCTTTCATGGTATTGCTCAGTTGGTGGCAAACCCCACAGTGGGGGGTGGCATTGGCTTGGATTGCCGGCGCCTGGCTGATCACCTTGGTGGTTGCGGCGATTGTGTTGTGGCGCATGGTGCGCAGACTGGCGCAACCCTTTGTCTTGACCAGACAAGTGCTGGCCCAGGATTTGCGAGATCTCAAGGAGCGTTTATGACAGACAAAACCTTCTCAGATTCCAGCGCACTAGAAGACAAGCTCGAGCGCATTACCGCTTTGCAACAAGCGATTGAGCAGGCCTCGCGCGAAGTACACGCAGCGCAGATATTGCAACCTGAAGAGCAGCGGGTGATGCTGCGCATCATGGCGCAGCGCCGCAGGTTGCACCAACGAACAGCGCAGCCGGCTTTGGAGCGGGCCAGACGTGCCACAGCCCAGGCCAGCAACGGCGGCAGTGGCAATGGCAATGCCTCCAGTGCTTGGGGTGAGGCTAGCGCAAGCGCAAGCGCAGTGCCGCGCTCTCTGTTTGGTGACGCTGGTGCTTTGATGCAGGCGGTGCCCTGGGTGGCGGATGCGAAAGATTTTGCCATGCGCAGACCGGTGTCGGTCGGCTTGGCCTTGGGTGCCACGCTGGTGATTATTGGCCCCAAACGTCTATTCCGTTCGGTGCTGTGGTGGACACCATTTGTCTGGCGCAGTATGCGCGTGGCCCAACGTGTGAATACGACGCTGCGCAAGCGCTATTAGTGACTCCGTCGTAAGATGTGCCTATGGCAACAGGCGTAGACCACGACCGAGAGGCTGTTCATGAACGCTATGCAGTCGTGCATGGCGTTCGTAGTTGCTCAACCGTCTATATACGCCAAATGGGCAGTGCAGCAATGCGCTTTTGTGTACCTTACAACCTGCATTGGGTGTTTGGGGTTGAAGCCCAAAAGGCACGCAGCTTTGTTCAAAATGCCCGTCGGGCGGCTTGTTCAACTGCGTCCCTTGCTGCGCCTCGCATCCATTGGGGTTGCAGCGTGGTCTGCGGCGAGACCTTGACCAAGCCCAAAGCCCATCGTCTATCTATGTCTATGAGAACCCGCTTCTGAGTCGCACTATGAATGCCCCCACCCAATCGAGCCAATTTGCTCCAGACCTCGCCTTGGAGCGTGTTTCCCATCAGTGGGACAATGATATTGTGGCCCGTCTGTCGGACTACATCGCCATTCCGGCCAAGTCGCCGATGTTTGAAAAGGATTGGCAGGCCCTGGGCTTGATCGACAAGGTCGTGCAAGACGCTGCCGATTGGGTTACGGCGCAAAAAGTGCCTGGACTCACACTGGAGATCGTGCGCATGCCAGGCCGCACACCGGTGCTATTTTTTGAAGTGCCAGCTACCGCAGCGGCTGGTGGCCAAACGGTGCTGATGTACGGCCACCTCGACAAGCAGCCTGAATTTTCTGGCTGGCGCAGCGACTTGGGGCCATGGACACCCAAATACCAGGACGGCAAGCTCTACGGCCGTGGTGGCGCGGACGATGGCTACGCGGTGTATGCCAGCATTGCTGCTGTGCAAGAACTCAAGCGCCAAAATGTGCCGCACCCAAGAATTGTCGGGCTGATTGAGGCCTCGGAGGAAAGCGGCTCGGTGGATTTGCTGCCTTACATTGATGTGCTCAAGCCGCAATTGGGTGATGTGGGACTGGTGATTTGCCTGGATTCAGGCGCAGGCAATTACGACCAGCTGTGGCTGACGACCAATTTGCGCGGCAATATCACCGGCACGCTGAAAGTTGAAATCTTGACCGAAGGTGTGCACTCTGGCGACGCCTCAGGCGTCGTGCCCTCGTCCTTTCGCATCATGCGCCAGGTGCTGGACCGCTTGGAAGACAGCAGCAATGGCCATTTGCTGCCCGAGATTTTCCACTGCGAAGTACCGCCAGAGCGTATTGCTCAGGCACAAGTAACGGCTGGCATTTTGGGTGAAGAAACCTATGCCCGTTTTCCTTGGGCCCATTACGATTGCGGTGGCGCCAGCCTGTTTGCGCTGCCTACAACCACCGACCCGGTGGAGGCCTTGCTCAAACGCACGTGGCGACCTACCTTGAGTATTACCGGCGCTGACGGTCTGCCGAATTTGGCCAATGCCGGCAATGTGCTGCGCCCATATACCGCATTTAAGCTGAGTATTCGCACTCCGCCCTTGGTCGATGCCGCTGCCTGTGTCGAGCAAATGAAAGCCTTGCTGGAAGACAACGCGCCCTACCAAGCCCGTGTGACCTTGGAGGACGTGCATGGCGCCAACGGCTGGAATGCACCGGGCATGGACTCCTGGTTCCAGCAATCACTGGATGCGGCCAGTCAGGCCCATTTTGGCGCCTCTTGCGGCTACATCGGTCAGGGGGGCACGATTCCCTTGATGGGTTTGCTGAGCCAGAGCTTTCCGAGCGCGCAAATGATGGTCTGCGGTGTGCTTGGCCCCAAAAGCAATGCGCACGGCCCGAACGAGTTTTTGCATGTGCCTTATGCCAAAAAACTCACGGCGGCAGTGGCGCAAGTCATCGCCGCGATGTCTGTGGCCCAGGCCACAACATCGGCGGTTTGAGTGGCCAAGCGGGCAGGCGTTGCGCCGATTCTGTTGACTGGCTTTGCGCCTTTTGATGGCGCAGCCATCAACCCCAGCTGGGAAGTCGCACGCGCCTTGCATGGTCGGCAGATTGCTGGCGTGTCGGTCATTGCGGCCGCTTTGCCCGTGGCGTTTGAACTGGCGCTGCCAAGCCTGCAGGACTTGATCGCCCAGCACCGCCCACAATTGGTGGTGTCGCTGGGCTTGGCTGCAGGGCGGGCAGCAATCTCACTGGAGCGCGTGGCGATCAACCTGATCGATGCACGTATTGCCGACAATCTGGGCGCGCAGCCGGTTGACGAGCCGGTCTTGCAAGACGCACCAGCAGCGTATTTCGCGACGCTGCCAATCAAGGCAATGCGCCGCGCCATAGAGATCGAGGGCGTGCCAGCCGAGATCTCCTACACCGCCGGCACCTTTGTCTGCAACCAGGTGATGTTCGCTGCCTTGCATTTCAGCCATGCATTGACTCCAGCCGTGCGCGCAGGCTTGATCCACCTGCCTTGGTCAACCGGTTTGGGCGAGCCAGCACTGGACTTGGCGGTGATGGTCCATGCCATTGAACAGGCGCTGACGGTTGCACTCCACACCCAAAGCGATCTGCTCGAAGCAGGTGGCACCACGCATTAAGGCCTTGCACTGCATGGCTGCCATCTCCCGGCTGGCCAATGCAACTGCTGCCGCAGGTGCTCTCACACTGGGCTTTTCAAACACACCAAACCTGTGATGCCGCTGATCACCAGTGCACTCTCCATCAGCGGGGGTAAGGTCAGGCCCAAATTGCCGCAACGGGTGCTGACGGGCGCTGCGCCTAGCAACTTGTGGGCTGAGCAGGCCTTCTCACCATAGGTGTTCTGACTTGAGCGTTTGCCAGTGTCAAAAAAGAAGTCAACCGGCGCATCAACTGCTGCGTTAGGTGGATGGACTAAATTCATTCCCAGCACGCGCATGGTTTGCGTTGAAGGGCGGTTTTTCATGAGTGAGAGGCTGTGCCACGAACTGGGTCCGCGGCAGTGTTCTGCACCTGCCGAAAGTTGATAGGAGAGATGTGGTTTGTCTGGATTCAGCCTCAAATACAACCCCGCCCTTGATGGTTTGCGTGCAGTCGCAATCATTTTGGTGTTTATGTCGCACGTGCATGCGCCCATGTTCGATGGTGCATTTTTAGGTGTCGACCTGTTCTTTGTGCTCAGTGGCTTTCTGATTACGTCCTTGCTGCTCAAAGAGCACCAACAATCGGGACGATTGGATTACTGGCGCTTTTACAAGCGCCGTTTCTTGCGCCTGGCACCCGCGTTGCTGGTGTTCTTGGCAGCCTATTGGTTGCTTGCCCCGCTGGTTTGGCCCGAGCTGGACGACATCAACCAGGATGTGGTCGTTTCGGCGCTGTATTTGGCCGATTACGGTATTGCCTTTTTTGATAGCCCTGACACGCTGCTGCATATGTGGTCCCTGTCGGTAGAAGAGCATTTCTACCTGGTCTGGCCGCCTTTGCTGGTGCTGTTGCTGGCCTATACAGCGCGCAAACAGCTCTGGCGTCCGGTGCTGCTGTTGGTGGCGCTGATGTTTGTCTGGCGCGTCTATTGGCTCCATACCCAAGGCCAGCAGTTTTACGAAGTATTTTTCCGCTTTGACACGCGCGCTACGGGCATGTTGCTGGGGTGCGCACTGGCTGCGATTGCGGTGCACCGCCCCGAGTGGATGGAAGCTTTGCATGCCCGCCAAAAATACCTGCTGTGGACGCTGCCGATCTTGCCATTTGCCATCATTGGCTATGAGTGGGGTGACGCTGGTGCCTTGCTGTGGGGCATTACGCTGGCTGAACTGGCTGCTGTTGCGATCATCGTCGCCGTGATCAAGCAAACAGGCCTGCTATTTGAGATGCTGAGTCTGCCTGCGCTGGTATGGTTGGGCAAGATGTCCTACGGTATCTACTTGTGGCATTACCCGATCGTGCGCTATTTGCGTGCCAATTTGGAGTGGCCATGGGTGGTAGCCATTGGTCTGCCACTGTCGGCATTGCTGGCGATGCTGTCGTTCTACACGATTGAGCGTTGGGCACTGGGTCTGCGTGACAAGGGCGAGTCGCATGCCAAGCCTGCGCATGCCACAGCACCCGCAAAATATACCGCAGCTTAATTTCAAGCGAGTCAGGTGTGCTTGCTCGCGGGCAGTGCACACACGGTCCTGGATGGCGTTGGCTGTTTTCAGTCAGCGCCATTTTGCATGGAACCTATAGAGCTTCACCCCAGGTGTTGCATGCGCCAATCCATGCGCGAAAACAACACCTCACCCTCGTACAACCCAATGTCTGCACGATCGTGTTGCAGCTGCTGGAATAGACGCAATGGTCTGCTCAGAGGCCCGGATGGGTGCTGGCCTGCCAATAATGCGTGCGCACGGCGCGATGGTCGGCATGTGCGGCGCATGCTGGGCTTATGCCAGCAAAACATGGAGGCTCTCGGGATGGCCGCGCGGCGCGACCGGAGCAATGGCAACCTGCTCCGATAGGTCTATTTGCTGACCTTGCATGCCTCCGAGCGAAGGCTGGCGCAGCGCTTGCACCTAGCTCGTCAGTTTCCCAGGGTTCATTGGCCTAGAGCAGATCGTCTAGCGCAACGAAGCTGCTTGCGCCCAATCCATATGCTGTCTGAACAAATAGCCATCAACCGATGGGCTCCAGCTTGGGTCAGGTATTTCGTAATGAAAGAACAATGAGGGGGTGGGAGTGTGTGGCTGACGCCGCGAAGTCGTTATGCACCAGCTGGAAGAAGGCGGTGCGGGGCAGGGCCGGTGCGCCAACCCGATTGGCGTATCCCGGCTAAGCTTTCGTGGTGCAGGCTGAAGTTTGGTCTGGGTTCTTTGCAGCAATGCTTTGCCGCTTTATCCGGCGACTCGGAACTTATGAAAACGCTGCCCTGCGTGAAGCACATCTGCGACGTGTTCAAACCCCAGCCTTTTAAGACCTCTAGTGCGCAGCCGACTGGGCGGGAGCAAGACACTGACAGTCTCAATGCCGAGTGCAGTGCGGCAGCGCATGAAGTGATGAAAAATCTGGCTTCCTTGTCCCCAGTATTCTGGGAAAAGAACCAAAGCGAAATCGGCCTCCCCATCCTCTTGCTGAAAACCACCCCAGCCTGCAAATTGGCCATCCATTCGGATTGCTAGTGGCCCATAGCCGTTTTCCTTCCATTGGGTATCTTTTCCCTGAGCCCATGCTGCAATCGCAGCTTCATCCCAGTTGGTGTCTGCCAAAGGCATGTGACGGATCACATCTGGATGCTTCAGCAATGTCATCCACTGTTGGACTGGAATGTCAGAGAAGGCGTGGAGTGAGAGGCCCATGTTGTGTGCGAAAAATTGAACAAAGAGATCAAGCTCCACGATGGAAAAGGGTGGGGCGTGATGCGGTTGGTCGCTGGGTGTCTGTGGCAGCTACCACTTGTGCTCTGCATACCAATTTGGCCGGCCTGCATGGAGCGCGCCACATGCCAATGGTCTTGCGTGAGCGCAAATCCAAGACAGCCGCCAGATAAAGCCAGGCACGGTGAGGGCGGCGGAGGCGATATCATTGCCTTCCCTTCTGTGTTGGTTAGCCATGCAGGACTCTCTTACGGGCTCCATCGGCCAAGACCTGCGCCAGTTCTGGAAAGATGACCTCGAGGGCTTCGGGGTGAGAGCCCTTCGCTTGGCCTCGAATCGTCTTTCCCTTTGGGCTGGGATTGATCTGGACGATGAGGCACTTGACTGCAGTAATTGAGTGGCGGAAAGCAGCAGGAGTCGAACCTACCAGGGAGTGTCTAACACCCCCTACCGGGTTTGAAGCCCGGGCGCACCACCGGATGCGTATGCCTTCCACGGTCGTCTGTTTGCCCACTTCAAAGTGCCATTGGGCGGCTCTTTGGGACAGACCTTTGACTGACCAGCGCTAGATTTTATAAGCAACTAGTCCTGCGTGAGTGGCTATTTATCACTTGGCGCCGTAGCTCGCTAGGAGCGTAGCATGCGCGCAATGTCGTATTCAACCTGCCGTGGCTGTGCGAATGTGTCGCTTAACCTGCTACGAGATGCTAACTTTGCTCTGCAAAAAACCTCTATATTTTATACATATCAATGGCTTATATCGCATTGGCGGGGTTTCAAGTCCTTTGACGTGTACCAGCATGGATGCGGTGTTAAGAAATAATTAATTAAAAATGAAGCCAAAAATTTGCAATTCAGTAAAAATAACGCTTTCTAGCGAAGCGCTGAACACAACTTGTTGCTGGAGTGAGAGCGGTCCACGAGATTTTTTAACAAGCCACACTGCGCTAACGAGGGCTGTTGGTTGGAGACTTCTTTAAGAGCTTGTTCGAAATCTCCACGCAGCCGCGTTGCAGCTCCAATGGTGCAAGCTTTGTTAAATATCCTTGCCGGCCAGCCAACCCGATTGCGGTTTTAGCCGCGCATTGCCTCCTTTGGGGCTGCAACGCGGCTGCGTGGAGATTGTGAACAAGGAATCTCTCAATACCTTTATTTCTATAATTTCGTGAATGAAATCAATGGGTCGCTTTTTGCAAATTCGAGGTTTTAGGGGCTGTGAGAGGCTCCCGACATGCTCTAAGGCATGGCAGGGATGCAGGCATAAACCGGTTCCGGCCCTGAATCTGCGTATTTGTTCGGAGTTTGTGGCTAAGCGGTATCGTGAATACGTGCTGTAATGCAGGCACAGTGATTATGCGTGGTGCAAGCACGTCGCCAGTCGCTTTAGGCGGTTGCGGGATGAGTGTGTTATTGCCTGGCACAAGCTTGCAACACTGCATTGACCCATTCATCAGCTATGTCTAATCTTTTACAGCTTGGTTTGCGTGACTTGCCTCTGGATGAGGTGATTTTGATTAAAACCATCTTTCGTTTATCGAGCGAGCAACTCTCGCATACGTGGGAATTGGTTGATGGCGACAGTGCGCATGCGTGGATTGCCGACAGCGCATCATGGGAGCTGGACCGTGCGCGGCAGGCACGCGGTGAGTCTATCGGCCCGACACTGTACTTGAGCAGGCAACAATGCTTGGAAATTATGCCGGCTTTGATACGCCCGATACGCGCACAGGCAATGGTGCAGTGGTTGGCTGAGACGGCGCAAGCTTTATCAGGGACTGCACTGCCGGAAGCCCCTGCTGTGCCAATGCCCGACGGCGCACCTATTGACGCACCGGCTGAAGCACTGATGGCCAGCGAGCATGAGCAATGGGCGATCACCGAGCCTGCCGGGTTGTCGTTTATAGAGCCCGTCAGAGTGGCGCCAGCACCTGCTGTCAAGGTTGAGCCGTTGGTGATTCCTGACGCGCTTGCCCATGCCGCGCCGGCGGTTAAAACCCAGTTGAGGGCGGAGGCTGACTCGGCCGGGCAGAGCGCATCTGGCACTGCATCAGATGCTTTGGCTGGGCCGCAGCTCGATCCCGACTCGCGCTATTTGCTGCGCCGCTGGCCACCTGCGCAAATCATCGGCAATGACGCCAAACGCTTGCGCATCACTTCATTGCTCTCCAAGCAGGCTTTGCAGCTGGATGAATTGTCTAATTTATCGGGTGCAAGCGTCGAAGAATGCGAAGGTTGGATGTCGACCCTGTTACATTCGGAATTATTGGATACGCGTGTGGCTGCGATGCCAGGCGGTGGGCCTGCAATGGCTGAGAATTCGGCCGCGCAGCAATCTGCTGCGCTGACGAATAATTCAGGCATGGCATCGTCACCCAAGCGCAGTTTGAGTCTGGTCAGTGCGATTCGCCGCCGTCTGCGTATTTGATGCCCGTGGGGCTGCCGCTTGCAGCGAGCGTGTCCATCAAGCAAGCCCTTTGTTAACGGATTTATTGCTGAGCTATGACTGAGTACAAATTGCTTTTCACAGGCCCCATGGGGGCCGGAAAAACGACCGCGATTGCTGCCGTGAGTGAGGTCGCGCCGGTGATCACTGATGTGCAAAATACCGACCAGTCAGTGCTCAAGGAGCGGACTACGGTGGGCTTGGATTTTGGCTTGCTGTCGCTCGATAATGGGGACCGTATTCGCCTTTTCGGTACGCCGGGACAAATGCGCTTTGATTTTCTTTGGAAGATCTTAGCCAAGAACGTGCTGGGCATCATTATTTTGATCGACAACTCCAAACCCAAGCCGTTGGAGGACTTGGGCGTGTACCTGGATGGTTTTGCCCAAGAGCTGAGCAAAGACACGCCATGTGTGATTGGTATTGGTAGAGCCGAGTCGCACCCGACGCCCAGTTTGGACGACTATGCCAATGCCGCGAGTGCGCGTGGATTGGTGTTGCCTGTGATGGCCGTCGATGTGCGCGAGCGTGATGATGTTGTGTTATTAATTGACTGCCTTCTTGCACAAATGGAGGCATCCCTACACATGGAAAACAATAAATGAGTGCCGCAAATTCTCCCCTCCCGCCCGTTGTGATCAGCTTGGCGCACAAAGAGGCCCAGCAGCTCATGGACGATATCCTAGAGATCCAAGCAGTGGTCATTGCGTCTGTCGACGGCTTTGATGTGGCCTCAGCGGTGCGCGCAGATATGGATGCCAGCCGCATCGCCGCAATGGCCAGCTCAATTGCAGCCATCAGTGGGGTCGTCTCGCACGAAGCCCAATTGGGCCGCAGCCGCAGCGTGACCATCGATACTGACGCGGGCTTTGCTGTGGTGCGCAGCGTCTACCGCGATGATGTCGAGCTGATTATCAACGTCATTGCCCAAGAAGGGGTGCTCATTGGCGAAGTCGCCTACCGCACGGCCCAACTGGCACGTCAGTTGGCAGAAGCATGAGCGATGCGACCGCCTTGCGCCAAGCGCTGGATCAACTCGCACTTGATTTTCCAGATCTGAAAGGCTGCGTGCTGGTGGAGATCTCCACTGGCATGGTCTGGCATGCGTCAGGGGGCAATGACAATATTGCCATCCTCTCCGAAGCTGCCAGTGATTACTGGCGGCTGTGTGCCCGACTGGAACAACCGTTTGCAGAGCTTGGGGCTTTGCAGGCGTGTGTGTTTTTACACAAGCATGGCCGCATCACGATGTTGCAATGCGGCCACGATATGTTTTTGCTCTCACTGTCCATTCATCTGGCGCCTGTTGATTGGGCTGCATGGCAAAGGCGCACGCAGGCGATCGCACAAATGGTGAATGAACTGTAAAAAAATGTGTAAGATGTAGATGGGCTTATAAGCGATGTTGCGCGATTGCATTATTGCCGCGCAAACGGGTGTCCTCACACGATGCACGCACTGGTCAATGCTTGTGAATATAAGACCGCTTTACAACTCTCTTGTAGGTGTCGTTTTTCGATGGAGCGCCTTGCTCCAATTCAATAGTAGATTCTTTAAATCTTTCGAAAGGATTTAACCGTTATGTCGACAATCAAACAGACCTTGGATGAGCTGATGGAAGTGGATGGCGCGATGTGCGCTGCCGTGGTGGACTCAGCCAGCGGCATGATGCTGGGATCGATTGGCTCTGGCGTGGATTTGGAAGTGGCTGCTGCAGGCAACACCGAAGTGGTGCGCGCTAAAATGAAAACCATGCGTGCGCTGGGTCTCAACGATGTGATTGAAGACATTCTGATCACACTGGGCAAGCACTACCACATCATCCGTCCGGCATCGCGCAAAGATGGCGTGTTCATCTATTTCGTACTGGATAAGCAGCGCTCTAACTTGGCGATGGCACGTCGTAAAGTGCAAGACGTTGATAAGGAAATGACTTTCTGAGCCAAGCGCTTCTCAACCGGCCGTCTGCGCCTGCCTGACTTGGCCTCTGGCATTGGGTGCGTCGCTCTGGGAGCGTGCGCACGACTTGCCGGTGCGTTGCATACACACAGATTGTGAGCCTTTGCCTGGCGCATCAGAGTGCATCATGCTGATGCCATGGCCGATTGCCAGATCGCAGCAGTGAGAGCCTGTTTGCCATCTCCCACAGTCACGCAAGGAGCAAAAAGTGCAATGCAGCATTGCTGCATTGCCTGTTGCCGCTTCTTGTGCTGTGCGACTGCACAGAGCTGATGAACAGGCTCTAAGGCGCGGCCATTGATTCGTCAAGCCCAGGCGACTTTAGTGGTGCATTCGCGTGGGTATCTGCGCTTTCTTGGCCGAGAGTCGGTAGAATCCCTTTCCTTTAAGCTTTGTGCTCGAGACGAGTTGGTCAAAAGCTGACCTCGGGGCACCTGCCAACCATGTCCAGTGCTGCATCTACCCCGCAAGAAATTTTCATCTTGGGTAAAACCAAAGATGGCAAAACCTTTCGCCCTAGCGATTGGTCTGAGCGACTGGCGGGCGTGATGAGCGGCTTCAGGCCGAGCGGCATGCTCCCGGGCAACCACATTGTCTATTCGCCATGGTGTGTGCCAACGGTGATCGATGGAGTCAAATGCGTGGTGGTGCGCTCGGCATTGCGTGACCATGAGCCGATGGCCTGGGATTTCGTGATGAACTTTGCCAGGGACAATAATCTGCAGACACTCGATGCTTGCCTTTTGCCTGATGCGAAGCCCTGATTGATTGCTGCACTCGTCGGTACAAAAAAGGCATTTGAGCGCAGCGCTTGGTTTTTTTCCACTCCGCACACCTGTAGCTCGGGTACGAATTGATTCTTGAGCAGAGAAAATTGGGCTTAATGCTCTATCTGCACTAGAATAGCGGGTTTTCTACACTTCTTCTAATGCAGGAGCCGTCATGGCCAATAAATTTTTCACTGAAGCTGACCGTAAAGCCTCTCCTCGTCCAGTCGCTCCAAAAGGCTACCACATCCCACGTGATGGCGGCGGTCAGCGCGTGAGCGACGAGCGCGGCGTGCACACACGCAGCAAAAAGAACCCAGGTAAGCGTGCTCACCAAGGTTAATTAAAGGGGCGTAAGCCCCTTAATTTTTTTCGGCAATGTCGCGGCGGATTAGTCCGTCGGCACAAGTCTTGGCGGCCACTGCAGCAGGCGTGTTGCAGCAGGCCCATGCATCTGTGTAAAACTCCAGCATCGAAAGAGGAATGGCGATGGCAACTACTTTGTTTGTCGGCGGTGGCAATATGGCGCGTGCCATTATTGGAGGGCTGCTGCAGCAAGGCCAAGCGCCCACCAGCATTGTGGTGATTGAGCCGCACGAGGCAACCCGTTTGGCGCTGCAGCAGGACTTGGGTGTGACTGCCCATGCCGATAGCGCGTCATTGACTGAGCCTGTGGATGTGGTCGTGTGGGCTGTCAAACCCCAGGTACTGAAGCCAGTCATGCAAGCTTTGGCAGTGCAGTTGCACAGCGCCTTGCATTTGAGCATTGCTGCCGGTGTTACCACGGCGGCGATGCAGCAATGGCTAGGCAGCTCTCGTGTCGTGCGGGCCATGCCCAATACCCCCGCTTTGATTGGCAAAGGGATTGCTGGCCTGTTTGCCAATGCGGATGTGAACCAGGCGGATCGTACTGCTGCGGCGGCAGTGCTGCAGGCCGTAGGCGAGGTGCTGTGGGTTGAGGCAGAAGCCCAGCTGGACGCAGTGACCGCTTTGTCCGGCTCTGGCCCTGCCTATGTGTTTTATTTTTTGGAGGCCATGCAGCAAGCTGGCCAGCAATTGGGCCTGTCAGCCCAGCAGGCTTACCAGCTGGCTGTGGCCACCTTTGAAGGTGCATCGGCATTGGCTGCGCGCTCAGAGGAAACACCTGAGGTGCTCAGACAGCGCGTCACCTCCAAAGGCGGCACGACCTATGCGGCCACCACTACGCTGGACCAGCTGGATGTGAAAGCGCACTTCATTGCAGCCATGCAAGCCTGCCATGACCGCGCCGCTGAGATGGCGCAGGAATTTGGCAACTAACAAACCAGTGTGGTCAATCGCCTGCCTAACAGACGGGCGATTAGCTGAGCCGCGCTAGCAGTACGCCAGCGTACGGGGTCGTGGACATGCGCGGCCTACGGCTAACTTGCAGGCGGCGCTGGCGTATCGTCTAGCCATGGCTGGGCAATCTCGGCGACCAACTGTGCCAGACGTGTATCTGTGCCCAATGCTGGGGCCAAGGTCCATTGCAGCTGTGGGTACTGCTGCGCAAGTTGCTGATGCAGTTGAGGCAGGTCTTGTCTGGCATGTGATCCCATGCCGATGAAGACCGGGTAAATCACAATGCTTTGCAGGCTTGGGAACTCGCGCATCAGGGCTTGCGTTGCGGCAAACACATCCGGTTCACACAGCTCCAAATACGCGCAGCGCACAGGAATATGTGGCTTTTGTTGCTGGATCGTGTGCTGCATCCGCTCCATTGGTTCGCGCCACTGGGGATCGCGCGAGCCATGGCCTAATAAGATCAAGGCACTGTTGGCAAAAGCGTAAGTCATGACAAAGATCTGGCTGAGATGCGCTCAGAAATGCGTGGCCAAGGTGGCATCGCGTTTGAAGTCGAAGGTCGAGGTAAAGCCAATCTGGTCGGCCGTACGCCGAATTTCTGGTGTGAAATGGCCAAACGGCCCGGCGGCATAAACGATGGCCTCGCTGATGCGGTCGAGTGTCAAATTGCCTGAGCTGCGGTCAATCTGAACGTCAACAATGCTGCCATCAAAATTGATCAGCACGGTCACCACCAGTTGGCCATAGATTTTTTTGCCATTTTGCTCTGGAAAGCGTGCCGTGCCACGCTCTTCAATGGCGCGGCGCACATTGTCCAGGTACAAGGCAAACGGTGAGTCCTGCGTTGCCGGGCTGACATAACGCTTCTTAGGCCGTTCGTTCTCCAGCTTGACCAGCATTTCCATTTCAGCGAGTTGTTGCACCAGCAGAAGGCGTTTTTCTTCTTGTGCAATCTCTTTGGGGCTGGGGTTTTCCTTGCGCGGGTCGGGCAGCGGGTAGTCAGCCACTGCCTGGCGCAATTGTGCAAGCATGCGGTTTTGCCGCTCACGCGGGGTTTCCTCGCTTTGCTGCGCCTCTTCGGAGTCGTTGCCCAAGCGGGTCAGGGCGGAGTAGGGCGTGGGGCTGGTCGCCCTGCCACTGTCGGCATCGCCGCCGCCGGCCATGGCCACTTGTGCCACGGCCTTGCTTTCTTCCGGTTTTTCGTCAGTTTGCGCATTCACCAGAATGATCTCTAGCGGCTGCGCATTGAGCATGCGGTCAAACGTTTCAGGGCTGACAAAACGAATGGTCAGCAAGACAGCATGCACTGCCAGTGACACGACCAAAGCGATCGTGAAAACCGACATATTACGAAGAAAAGAGGGCAGCTTCACGGTAGGTACTTATCCTGCGGTAGTGGTCGCTGTGTCAGCTTCGGGATTCATATCCACGGCGATAGTCAAGGATTCTGACAGTGGTGCCTCGTCCTCTTCGCTGTCGTCCTCGCTGGACTCCAGGCTGCTGTCCAGGCGCGCAATGACCGTGGCATTGACATCCAGAGCCAGCAAGTCGATCTCACCGAGTTTGATGCGCACCCGGCTGCCGCGCGCCATGTCGCCAGCGCCCATGACGCGCACGACCAGTGGCAGGGTGTCGGCGCGCACGACTGCCGGCTCGCCGCCCTGGGCATCTTTGATGATGGTTGCATCCAGCTCGTTGATGCCATTTTGTTGTACGTAGCGCAAAGTCCAGTACCGCTCCATGTCATTTTGGTAGCGGTTGTAGGCAGTGTAGGCGGCATCAAAGGCGCTGATAATGGAGAACAACTCCGCATCTTTGGGCTTGAATGGTGCCACCAGCGCTGCAGTTTGGCCATTTTTGACCGCGGCAATGATCTGCCACTGGTTGACCAAGTCCACGTAGCGGCGCAGCGGCGATGTGGCCCAGGAGTAGCAGGCCACGCCCATGCCTGCGTGGGGCAGGGGTTTGATGCCCATACGCACTTTCATGCCAGGCGCAAGGCTGTGTTGGCTGCGGTAAATAGCGGGCACGCCCAGGCCGCCTAGCCAGCTGCCCCAGTGGCTGTTGGCGACAATCATGCACTCGGCGACCATCAAGTCCAGCGGTGCGCCACGTTTGCGGGTGCCAATTTCGACGGTTTCGGAGCCATCCGGGAAGTCGCCCGTTTGTTGCCGCAGGTGGAAGGTGTAGTCTGGGCGACTGAAGGTCTCGGGCTTGCCTCGAATGACCTCGCGGCGCGATTTGAGCTCTTGAGCGAGTCGGAACAAAAACGCCAGTTGCGGATGCAGTTGCACCAGCTCTGGCGGCACCGGTCCTTGTTCGGGAGCTGGAGCGGTCGTGGCCGTGCTGCTACCCAGCCAGTCCTGCGTGACGATGTGGTCTATCTTGTCGTGGCGCAGGTTATGGACGGTCGTGACCTGCTCCAGGCGGGTGTCGTAGCCCAGCGGCTCCAGCGTCGCCTCGTCAAAGCGTACATACAAGGACAGCGCCGGGTTCGCGCGGCCTGCGTCGAGCGTGTAGGTTTGCACGACTTCGTCGGGCAGCATGGTGATTTTGGCGCCCGGCATGTAGACGGTGGACAGGCGTGCGCGAGCAATCTGATCCAGATCACTGTCTTTTTCAATTGACAGAGCGGGCGCGGCAATGTGGATGCCTAGGGTGACTTCGCCCGTGCCCAAGCCTTGAATGGACAGCGCATCGTCGATTTCCGTGGTGTTGGAGTCATCAATCGAGAAAGCCTCAACTTGCGCCAGCGGCAAGTCGGCGGGCGGCTTGGGTGCGCTGGTCGTGGCAAAGCCATAGCCTTTGGGGAACTGGTCAAACAAAAATCGTTGCCAGTGGAACTCGTAATCCGAGCGTATCGCGCCAGCGCGCTGCAGCAGCGTCAACGGCGGCAGCTGGGTCGTGCGGGCCGCCTCTACAACGGCTTTGTACTCAGCGGCATTTTTATCCGGTTTGAACAAGATTTTGTAGAGCTGCTGGGAAATCGGCTCTGGCGTTGTGCCATTGGCCAATTCGCCTGCCCAGGCCTCAATCTGCAATTGAGTCTGGCGTTTTTTCTCAATCGCAGCCAAGGCCAGCTGCACGGTTTCTTGCGGCGCTTTCTTGAAGCGCCCCTTGCCTGCGCGGCGGAAGTAATGCGGCGCCTCATACAGGCGCAGCAGCGCCGCAACCTGGTGGGCGGTATCGGCATCGGCGCTGAAATAGTCTTTGGCAAATTCGGCAAAACCAAATTCGTCTTCTGGGGCAAACTCCCAAGCCAGTTCCAGCTCAATCTCAGGAGCAATTTCTTGGGCACGCGCCAGCAGTGCCTGCGGCGTGGGCTTGTCAAAACTCAGCAGCGCATTGTTCTTTTTGACCTTGACGCGTTTGCCGCTGTCGAGTTCAACCTGGGTCGAAGCATCGGCTTCGGAGAGGATACGGCCAGCGAGAAATTTGCCAGCTTCTTCAAACAATAAGTACATCGGCCTATTTTCGCATGGCTAGCCCCGATTCCATCCAAGACAGGCCCGCATTGAAGACTAATTCTTAACGCCGTCTGTATTGTGTGACACACGTTCTTAGGGCTTCACAACCAGGTTGTTTTGTACCGAGCGAACATTGAGGGTCTCAGCGGCGATTTGTGTGGCGCGCTGTTTTTCCTGCTCGGATTTGGCAAAGCCCGACAAATGCACCACACCATTGAAGGTTTCGACACTGATGGCAATGGCTGATGTGGCCGGATTGTCTGCCAGTCGGGCTTTGACTGCAATGGTGATGCCGGCGTCATCGATGTATTCGCCCACTGATTGCTGGTCGCGTACGACGGCGCAGCCACTCACCATCGCCAGGCTTGCGCCTAGCAGACCTGCCATGGCCAGTTGGCGGACAGAGACGGAAATACGCCAGCTTGTGAGAAGTTGATGCATAAAGGCGGTATTGGGCTCAAATGAGGAGAAAAGCACCAAAGGCATGACTGCCTTTGGTGCTTGCTGGGCTGCAGCTGTCACAGGACAACAGGCCAGAGCTGTCCAGCATCAATCAGCGATTGCGGCGACCACCGAGCAGCAACGCAGTCAGTACCGCGCCGGTTGCAGCGGCAATCATCAAGGATTTGCCGGGTTTTTCCACCACGTAGCGGTTGGTTGCTTGAGACAAGTCGCTCAAACGTTGGCAGGTGCGTTCGCTGGAGTCAGCGATGACGTTGATGCACTGCGTGGTCACATCCAGAGCCTTGTGGGCAATCTCGTCAATTTTTGGATCTGCATGACCGTTGAGGTCGCGCACCGTGCGCTCGACTTTATCCAGACCGCTGTCGACAGCCTTGCGCGTTTTATCAATCGCTTCTTCGGCGTGATCCAGCACTTTGCCAGTGGCCTTTTGCGCTACATCGGCTGCTTTCTCAACGCCTTTTTCAACTTTTTCAATGCCTTTGTCGGCCGTTTTACGGATGGTTTCATCCACAGCCTCGGCAGCTTCATTGACAGATTTTTCCGCGCTATTTTTCGTGCTCATGTAGTGACTCCAGTCGATTGGTTGAATACGGATTCACCTCTACGTGGTAGAGACGAGAAGGCTGGTAAGCGCCAATCTTGCAAGAACAAGAAAGCCGCTAGCGATGCTAGGCCTATGCCAGTAGGAGGAGGTTATGGGCCGCGAGTTCCTTACTTGCAACACAGGGGGCAGCGCTGTCCATCGAGAACCATTGTGCCATTGTCTTGGCTAAACACGTGCAAGCGTGTGTGTAATCCATGCCAGGGCGGGGCCTGCTGTTAGAGCTTGTTCAAGATCTCGGCGCAGGCGCGGAGATCTTGAACACGTTCTTAGCCTGTTTAAAGCCATTTACACACACGCAATACCCTATGGCGGCAAGCCAACAAAAATGCTTGGGTTAAATCGCAAGCCATAAAATGGGTTGGTCTGCAACGCGTTTTTAGGCGTTTATACCTTGAATTATTGGCCCATGGCGCCATTTGGTCTAAACGACTTGAAACACGAGACGATGCTTATGGGGCGCGACTGCACAGCGCCCGAAGTTTCAAAAAGGATATGAATTTGAACAAGCTTTTGGCTACTTTACTGAGTGCCGTGCTGCTCATCATGGGTTTAATTGCTGGCACTGCGCTGTTTTTTGTGCTGCTGTTTGTGTTCGTGGCGGTATGGGCCAGTTTCAAGCTGCGCCAATTGTGGGCACGCATGACAGGCAAGCCTATGGTGCAGCCTTTTTCGGCTGGACGTTTTGACCCCCGATATGGCTTTCAGCAAGCCTATAGCAGCGTGCGCAAAAGCAACAGCGCTGCAGGATCTGCTGCGCATCGTGGCCAAATTCAGGATGTGACTGATGTTGAGCCGCGAGCGCCTTCACGGCCTGATTAAACCACCTGTATGCCAAAGCTTGCTGGTAGCGGCTCCCTTTAGATCGGCTCTAATGCAACGTTGTATCCATGTGGCAATCTTGGCTTGATGCATTGCTGGCGGCTTTGGCACTGCCCGAATACGGTTTGTCGACCGTGTTTGTGGTGGCGTTTTTGTCTGCGACCCTGCTGCCCATGGGGTCAGAGCCGGCCGTATTTGGGCTCATACAACTCAACCCCAGCTTGTTCTGGCCCACTATTGTTGTGGCAACGGTAGGCAACACTTTAGGGGGCATGGTCAGCTGGTGGATGGGCGCTGCGGCGCACCGCGCAGTCGATGCGCGCCGCAAAGATAAACAGGACCAAGCTGCGCAGTCCAATCCGCGTGTGCTGCGTTGGCTGCAGCGCTTTGGCCCTAAAGCCTGTTTTTTGAGTTTTTTGCCTGTTGTGGGCGATCCATTGTGTGCGGTTGCCGGCTGGTTGCGCCTGCCACCGTTGCAGTGTGCAGCTTATATGGCCGTAGGCAAGTTTTTGCGTTACGTGGTGATGACCTGGTTGCTGATGCAGGCTGCCGAGACCGGCATGCAATGGTGGGGTGGCAGTTGATCAGAAGAAAGAGCCGACTATGATCGCTCCATATGTGTCTGGCGCAGGTCGAGCGGCTATGTGCGCGTGCGCAGCTCGCTGCGCAATGAGGCGCAATTCATGCCAAGTTGCAGGCATAAAAAAGCACGCGCAGCTGATTGGCTGCGCGTGCTTTGTGTGATTGAACGCCGCTAGGGGCTCAATCACAAGGCCATTAAGCGGCTTTAGCGGCTTGGTAGCGGCGCTCGACTTCCGCCCAGTTCACGACGTTGAAGAACGCAGCGATGTAGTCAGGGCGGCGGTTTTGGTATTTCAGGTAGTAGGCGTGTTCCCATACGTCCAGACCCAGCACAGGCGTGTTGCCAGAGCCGACGCCAGTCATCAGTGGGCTGTCTTGGTTGGCGCTGCTTTCAACCAGCAGTTTGCCGCTCTTGTCAGTCGACAGCCAGGCCCAGCCGCTGCCAAAACGTGTCAGAGCGGCTTTGGTGAAGGCTTCTTTGAAAGCGTCAAAACCGCCCAAATCGCGCTCGATCGCAGCAGCCACGTCGCCAGTAGGCTTGTTGCCTTCTTTGGCTGGGGCCATCACGGTCCAGAACAGGCTGTGGTTGGCATGGCCGCCGCCGTTGTTGCGCACTGCGCCACGGATGTTTTCTGGCAGCTTGTTCAGGTCGACGATCAGCTCTTCAGCCGCTTTGCCATCAAACTCAGTACCTTTGACCGCAGTGATCAGGTTGTTGATGTAAGTTTGGTGGTGCTTGGTGTGGTGGATTTCCATGGTTTGCGCATCGATATGCGGCTCCAGGGCATCGTAAGCGTAGGGAAGCGATGGGAGTGTATAGCTCATGGTAATCCTCTTGAAGTGGGAGTAATGAATGGGTGGCGCAGCGCACCGCCACGGTTGTAGAGCAAGTGCTGCAGGAACAAGCCCGCGCACTGTGTTGGCACAATGAGCCATTCTAGCGGCCATCTGTTGTTAGCGCTGCGAGTAGGGCATATGGCCGTGCATGTTGTCCATTCAGGACGGTTCTGACCCGCTGCCGCCCAGCGCCGCCATCAGTTGCATATTCGCCAGCAGCCGCTGCGCTTGCACATCCTGCATTGTGCGGCGGCTGGGCTTTCTTAGCCAGGCTGCTATTGCGCTGGCTCGCGCGCGATTGGCGCGCACGGGAATGGCTGGTAAATCCATTTGCGGCGCCACGGCCAGCAAGCGCCAAGCCAGCAGGCCTGCCAGGGCCTGGGCAATGGCCAGCATGTAACAGGCAAATAGGGCATTGAATCAAAAAGCGGGCGAGCGATTGTATGGAGCGGGTGGCCACAGCGGCAGCGGCAAGACGGATTCTGGGCTGCACAGCGCGGCATTGCAGAGAAGAAAGTGTCGCATTTGATGATCTGTGGGTTTAAGCTGTTCTTAATCGCGAGATTGGCCAGGCGATCTCGGTATTGTGCAAGCGCACGCTTGGTTCACAATAGCAGCCATAGCGTAGTGGTCATTACATGAAGGAGAGAGTATGTGGGATTGGTTATTTGGCAAAGGGGCCAGCGAACACGCGGTGCAAAAAATGCAGGCACGTCTGGACCAGGACATGTGGGCCAGGCTGCACGGCGCGATGCCTTTTTTGCATGGCTTGAGCGCCAATGAGGAAGCGGCCTTGCAACATGCCAGTGCCTGGTTTTTGGCCAGCAAAACCTGGGACGGTGCCAATGGCCTGCAAGTGACTGATGAGATGGCGCTGTGCGTGGCGATGCAAGCCTCGTTGCCGATTCTGTACCTGGGCGAGAAGTGGTATGAGGGCTGGACTGGCATTGTGATCTACCCCAGCGCCTTTGTGACGCGCCACAAAACGCATGACGAAGCGGGCGTCTCGCAATGCCATTCCAATGTCACCTTGGGTGAGACTTGGCAAGGCGGCCCCCTGATTTTGTCCTGGGAGGCGGCCCAGCCACACGATCCGCGCGATCTCCAGGCGATGCATAGCAACGTCGTAATCCATGAGTTTGCCCACAAGCTGGACATGGCCCATGGCCCGGCCGATGGCATGCCGTTTTTGGGAGGCACAGGAATTGAGCCAGCGCATTGGATGCAGACCCTGGAGTCGGCCTGGCAGCAGCTGGTGCATGCAGTGCAGCAGCTGCAGTCAGGCAGGCCAGCTGATTCCAGCTCACGCGCGGGACACCGGCTGTTTAACCACTTGCCGATGGACCCATATGGTGCGACCAACAAGATAGAGTTTTTTGCCGTCAGCTCTGAGGTGTTCTTTGTCAACCCAGCACCGCTGGCGCAATGGAATCCGGAGTGGTACCGGCTGTTAAGCCTGTTTTACCGCCAGGACCCGCTGCAGCGCTTGCAGAGTAAAGCGACCGACAGTGTGGCGGCCGCTGCCCCGTGATGGCACGACGGTGCTGGGTGGTGCCAGCCGCTGTTATCAGGCTGCCCAGCGCAACACCAATGGATCCAGTGAGCGGGCAATCGCCAGCAGCTCCTGGCGTGTGTGGGGGGCCAGTTCAGGCCATGGCGCACGCGGCGCGTCACAGGCAATGATGCCCCCTTCTTTCATCAGCGCTTTGGCAGCAAGAAAACTGGCTTGGCGATTCTCATGGTTGATCAAAGGCAGCCAGCGCTGGTATTGGGCAAAGGCCTCAGCATGGTCGCCGCTGCGAAAGGCCGTGATGATGGGGCGAATGCCATCGGCAAAGCCGCCGCCAGTCATGGCGCCCGTCGCACCAGCCTGAAGGTCTGCCAATAGCGTGATGGCCTCTTCTCCATCCCAGGGGCCTTCAATGGCTTCGCCCCCCAGCGCAATCAGCTCACGCAGTTTGTTGGCAGCTCCTGCAGTTTCTATTTTGAAGTAGCTCACTTGCTCAATTTGCTGGGCCATGCGCGCCAGCAGTGCGGCCGACAGTGGCGTGCCTGCGGCAGGCGCATCCTGAATCATGATGGGGATCTGCAGTGCATCGGAGAGTGCGGCGTAGAACTGATAAATGGCGCTCTCACTGAAACGAAATGTGGCGCCGTGATAAGGGGGCATCACCATCACCATGGCTGCGCCAAGTGCTTGGGCACGGCGGCTGCGCTCGATACAGATGGCGGTGCTGGTGTGGGTGGTGGTGACAATCACCGGCACGCGACCTGCAATGTGCTCGAGCACGCTGCGCGTGAGGATGTCACGCTCTGTGTCGCTGAGCAGAAACTGCTCTGAGAAGTTGGCCAGCAAGCACAAACCATCGACGCCTGAGTCCATCATGAAGTCTACGCAGCGCTTTTGGCTCACCAGGTCGAGTGCGCCGTCAGCGGTAAAGGTGGTGGGGACGACTGGAAATATACCGCTATAGCGGGGGGAGGATAGTCCTGCCATGGGCGCTCCTGGTTTATTCAATGGTGTGAAAGTGTTCAAGGTATTCTTGCTTGATTGACAGGCCCAGGCCAGGCACATCGTCGCTGAGCTGGATAAAGCCTTGCTCTGCTATGGGCTCACCATCAAACAAGTACCAAAACAGCTCGTTGCCCACTTCCACGTCGTAGACGGGGAAGTACTCAGACATGGGCGAGGCCAGCGTGCTCATACTGAGGTGGTAGTTGTGCATTTGGCCCGCATGGGGCACAACGGGGACGGAGTAGGCTTCGCACAAGGCATTGATTTTGTGGGCGGCGGTGATGCCGCCGACCCGGTTGGTGTCGTATTGCACCACGCTGACGGCTTTTTTATCGAGCAACTGTTTGAAGCCATACAGCCCAAATTCATGTTCTCCGCCAGAGATTGGAATCTGGCTGAGTTGGTTGAGTTCGGCGTAGCCATCGATGTCATCGGCGATTACGGGCTCTTCCAGCCAACGTGGCTCGTAGCGCTCGAGTTTGGGCAGCATGCGTTTGGCATATTCCAGGTTCCAGCCCATGTAGCACTCCAGCATCAGGTCATTGTCGTAGCCAATCACCTCTCTGAGCGCCTCTACGGACTTGAGGTTTTCGCGCACGCCTTCTTGCAGGTGTGCTGGCCCATAGCCAAAGCGCATCTTGAACGCTTTGAAACCCTGATCCAGGAATTTCTGCGCCTCGTCTTGCATGTCGGACAAGTTGCGGCGGTAGAGTTTGGAGTAATAGCAAGGAATCTTTTCCTTGGTGCGCCCACCCAGCAATTTGAAGACGGGCTTGTTGACGCTTTTGCCCAAGATATCCCAGATCGCCAGATCAACCGCTGAAATGGCCGCCATGGCGATGCCTTTGCGGCCCCAGGCATGCGTGGCGCGGTACATGCGCTGCCACAGATACTCGTAATCCCACGGATCATGGCCGATGACCAGCGGTGCCAGGTATTGGTCAATGATGGCCTTGGCAATATGGGGTGCGAGAGCCACATTGCCAAGGCCTACCAGGCCGCTATCGGTTTCGATTTCAACCACTGTCCAGGCGTGGAAGCGAAAGCTGCTCATGGTTTCTGCTGGCGAATACAGCAGGTCCATGGCGTTGGAGCAGAAGTTGGCTTGCGCTGGCACGGTTGGGCCCCGCCATTCAAACACGCGCGCACGTACTGTTTTGATTTTCATAAGCAAAAAGTCCCATTGAGGAGATAGAGGATGGGGGGCGACGCATAGACGTGCAGCTTGCTTGGCAGAGGTGCCTGCGGGCTGGCTGCACATGCGCGCTACCGTGTTATTTGCATGCGTTGTGCGCAAACGCTTCAAGTGCTGGTGGTGAGCTGCGCTTGCCGAGCAAGGCGAGCAGCCCGGTAAGCCGCCCCCATGCGTGCAGCCACGAGCAGTGCTTGCCAAGTCGCTTGCACATTGGCTCGTCCCAGGCCTGCGATGTCGTAGGCCGTGCCGTGCGCAGGCGTGGTGATGGGGATCGGCATGCCCCCTTGCACCGTCACACCCTGTGAGAAGCCCAGCAGCTTGATGGCAATTTGGCCTTGGTCGTGGTACATCGTGACCACGGCGTGGAACTGGCCAGCCTGGGCTTTTAAAAAGACGGTATCGGCTGGATAAGGGCCGTGAAAGGGGGCTTCGGTTGGCCATGTGCGTGCCTGCAAAGCCTGTACGGCGGGGATGATGGTGTCGATTTCCTCACGCCCGCAGGTGCCGCCATCGCCGTTATGCGGGTTGAGTCCCGCGATGGCGATTTTGGGCGTTGTCACGCCAGCAGACCGCAGCGCCTCGTAGATTAATTCTGCGGCTTGGGCAATGCGCTCTTGGGTGATGTACTGGTGTACGTCTTTGAGTGGAATGTGCGAGGAGATGCGCGAAGTCCACAGGTGGCCCAGGGTATTGAATTCGCAAAAATAGCCTTCGACCCCGAGATAGTGGGCAAAGTGGTGCAGCTCATCTTCGTGTTGCAGTCCCCCCATCTTCATCGCCTGTTTATTCAACGGGGCAAAGCAAATGGCATCGATCTCACCAACCAGAGCGGCATCCATGCAGCGGTTCAGTACCTGCAGCGCTGCTTGCCCTCCAGCTGCGCCTGCCACGCCCATCTCTACGCGGCCTGGAGCAATGGTGTTCACAGCCAACAGTGCAGCAGGCGCGGTAGGCGACCGGCTGGCTAGCACCGACCAATCGCCAATCGGGTCTGTGGGCACGCAAACGCCGGCAATGTCCTGGCCTTGCTCCCATAGCCAGGCATCACCAACCAGCACGAGCTTGGCGTGTTGCCGCGCTTCGGGTTTGGCCAGCAGCTTGGCGATCAACTCAGCGCCTATGCCTGCAGGGTCGCCCAATGTCAGGGCAATGATGGGGAGTGAGGGGCTTGGGGTCATGGCAAAGTACTTATTGAATGCGAATATTGTTTTTGGCGATGATGTCGCCGTAACGCTGGAATTCAGCATCGTGAAATTGGGCGAATTCCGTCTGGCTCATGGGCTGGATGACCGCTCCAATGGCCAGCAAGCGCGTTTGCGTTGAGGGCTGAGCCAGTATGTGGTTGACGGCGGCGTGCACTTTGTCGACCACCGCACTGGGCGTGCTCGCAGGCATGTACAGCCCGTACCAGGCATTGATATTGACTTGCGCGTAGCCCGCCTCGGCCATTGTCGGAACATTGGGCAATTGCGCATTGCGTGTGGCTGTTGTCACTGCCAGCGCCCGCATTTTGTTGGCTTGGATTTGCGCCAGTACCGAGGGCAGGGTGTCAAAGCTCAACTGCACTTGACCACTCATCAAGTCAATTTGCGCGGCGGAGCTGCCGCGGTACGGGACATGGGTGAGCTCAATGCCTGCTGCGTCCTTGAACATCTCGGCTGCAATCTGCTGGGTGCTTCCGGTGCCGCTGCTGGCGTAGTTCAGCGTGGGGCGGCTTGTTTGCGCCAAGGCCACCAGGTCAGCGACCGATTGCACTGGCAGTGTGTTGCTGACGACCAGGACGTTGGGCACAGCCCCTACATAGGCGACTGGGATCAAGTCTGCATTGCTGTCATAGGGCAGGTCGAGCAAGTGCGGAGCAATCGCATGGGCAGTCACAACCCCCATCACCATCGTGACGCCATCGCTGGCCTTGGCTGTGGTGCTGGCGGCTATGGTATTGGAGGCACCGGGTCGGTTCTCGACGACCACGGCTTGCTTCAGAACCGGCCCTAAAGCGTCAGCGACGATGCGCGCCATGATGTCGGTGCCTCCCCCAGGCGCAGAGCCCACCAACATGCGCACTGATCGAGTGGGCCATGTATCGGCAGGCTGAAGGGCTGAGACGGCCATGGGGGCCAAGCCGATCGCGCACAGCAAGGCGGCCGTTTTCCAGATACGGATGTCCATGTCAATTGCCTCCAGTTGTTGTGATTTGGAGTCCATACTAGGGATGGAATGGATGCGCGTATATTGAAAAGAGGTGATGCTTTGATATCCAAAAGTTATCAATTCTGAGCTGGAGTACGCATGGGATCGATCGACCACAACGACACAACGCCACAACTGCTCAATCGTTTGCGGATGCGCCAAGTGGCCCTGATTTTGGCTATCGATGCACACCGTACCTTGCGCGCTGCGGCGGCGGAGTTGGGCTTGTCGCAACCGGCTGCGACCAAGATGCTGCATGAGCTCGAAAGTGCATTGGGCGTGTCTTTGTTTGAGCGCCAAGGCCGAGGCCTGCAACTCAATGCGGCGGGAATTTGCGTGACCCGTTATTTCAAGGATTTCCGTGGTGGTATGGAAGCTCTCAATCGTGAGCTGGTCGAATTGCGCAAAGGCAGCTACGGACGGCTGGCTATTGGCAGCATCATGGCGGCATCGCCGGGGCGGCTTACGCAATCACTCTTGGCCATGCGCCAGCAATGGCCGATGCTGGCCATGGAGGTGGCTGTCGATACCAGCGATCGCTTGCTGGCGCAGTTGCGCGACGGTGTGCTCGAGGTTGTGGTGGGGCGCTTAACCAGCCAGGAGGGGGCCGATTATGTGTTTCGCAGCCTTGAAAATGAGGCCTTGTCGGTGGTGGTGGGCAATGCGCATCCATTGGCGAGTGCCGACTCGGTGGCGCTGTCGCAATTGCTCGATTACGGCTGGGTGCTACAGCCCCATGGCAGTCCGATGCGCAGTTTGATCGAGCAGGCCTTTCGCGCGCAACGGCTTGCAACGCCCCGCGATCTGATTGAAACGGGCTCTATGCTCACGAGCATGAATCTGGTGCGGCACTCAACGATGGTGACTGTATTGCCTTTGGCGGTGGCGCAAGTGCAGCAGGAGCATGGCTTTTTACGCATTGTGCCGTTCGACTTTGGTCGTGAGCTGGAGGCTTATGGCAGCATTGTTCGACAAGATCGGCCTTTGAGCCAACCCGCACAGCAGTTTCTGATGCTATTGCACCAGTGAGGGCGTGATGCAGGCATGTATGCGCAGAGGGGCGTGCCTGCGCCGTCAACAAGCAGCAGGCTTGTCGCTTGGTGCATGGCAAGCGTTTGGGCCGTGTTATGGGCCTGTGTTCATAAGGCCAGCGAGTTGGCCCAGCGCTGCGTCAGCGATCACCCCTGGTGTAAACAGGCTGCCAGCACCGGTCTTGTGGTTCAACGGATCATGTAGATTTGCTGTTGGTCATGCCAGTTGGAATCTGCAGGTTTGAGTTGAAACTGCTGCTTCCATTGCGACAGCATGGCTTCAACGGCCTCTTGCGGCATGGCAGGACTGAACAAGAAGCCCTGGCCGATTTCGCAGCCTACTTCCAGCAGGGCATTGCATTGCTGGCGCGTCTCAATGCCTTCAGCAATGATTTGCAGTTGCAAGGCTGGACCGAGCTGGCAGACGGCTTTGACAATGGCCGCAATCACGGCCTCGTCTTGCATGCGCCGGATGAAGTCGCGGTCGATTTTGATGCAGTCGACGGGGTAGTCGCGCAAGTTGGTGAATGACGAATGGCCAGTACCAAAATCGTCGAGTGCAATGCGCACGCCGGCTTTTTTCAGCACATTGAGCGACCGGCCTACATATTCGGCATTGCGCTCAGCCAGGCTGTGCTCGGTCACCTCGATTTCAATCAGTGAGGTGGGCAGGCCACAGCGTGCAATGTGCTCCAGCAAGCGCTCAGCAAAGTCGTCGCGTAAAAATTCGACTGGCGCGGCGTTCAGCGAGACTGGTAACAGCGGTAAGCCCAGACTGAGCCAGCGGGCCATGTCGGCAAAAACCTTTTGGCGCATTTGCGCGCTGATTTTGGTTGCGGTTTCGTAATTTTTGAACGCTTCCTCGACGCCTCGGGGGTAGTGCAGGCCAGATTTGTCACGCCAGCGCAGCAGCGCCTCAAAACCGACTACGCGGTCATCAGCCAGCGTGACCTTGGGCTGGTAGTGCGGCTCGATGGCATTTTCGCGCACGATGGCGCGCGCGCGCTCCAACTGATCGGCTGCGCGAATGGCCGATTGCATCATCTTGATGCTGTAGAGCTGCACGCCACCTCGGCCACCGGCCTTGATGTCGTTGAGCGCCGTGTCAGCTGTTTTCAGCAGGTCAGACAGATTCTGTGCATCGCGCGGGAACAGAGCGCAGCCAATGCTCAGACCGCCGGTGATGGCTTTGCCTCGGTAGTCAATCGGCTCATCCATTTGTCGGTGCACGATATTGGCCAAATCGAGCAACTCGCTCATGTGTGAGAGGCCCGCGTGGACGATCGCAAACTCATCGCCCCCCAGCCTGGCCACATAGGCGTTGTGCGGCAGGCACGCTTGCAGCCGCTTGGCCAGCATGCGCAGCACGTGGTCGCCGGCCAGATGTCCGAGTGTGTCGTTGACGTGCTTGAAATGGTCTAAATCCAAGAGCATCAAACCCAGCATGGCGTTGCTGCCATGGCCCTTGCGCAGCATGTGGGTGAGTTCGGCGTACAGTGCGCGTCGATTGGGCAGGCCTGTGAGCGTGTCGGTCTCGCTGGTAGTGCGCAAACGCTGCTCCGTTTGGGTTTGCACGGTCATATCGCGTGAGAGACACAGCAGCGCGGTGACCTGGCCTTGTGCATTGCGCAGCGGCGAGAGCATATGGTCCCAGTGCCGCACGGCATTGCCAACCACGCTCATGCCGGAAAAACGGGTTTTCCTGCCCAGCTTCACAGCACGGCTGATGGCGCGCAGGCCCCGGCTGCGGGTGTTCTTGGGCATGAAGTCCAACCAAATCTGGCCAAAGCCATCGTTCGCTTGCAGGTCCAGGGCCAGACAGCCTGCGGCATTGACGTGCAACAAGCGGCCTTCTGGACTGAGCATTTTGATGCAGTCAATGCTCGCATCCAACATGCTTTTGTAAGTCTGCTCGAGCGTGGTGTTAGCGGTATTGCTGCTTGCAGGAATGGCGCTGATGTGCCAGCTGTACGCGCCCAGTTGCGCAGGTAGGGCGGTGCTGCTGAGCCGGTGCCACTGCCAGCCATCGGGCGTGCGCAGGCGCGCTAGCAGCCACAGCGGCCTCTGGTGCTCGGTGGTCTGTTGCCAGGCTTGCTCTGCTGCGGCCCAGTCATCGGGGTGCAAGGCGGCGATCCAATGGCCTGCAATCGGGTAGCGCACAGCTGCAGCGCCGACTGGCTCCAAGGCCATGTCCTGCGCAGTTTGCCAAGCATTATTGCAGTACAACGCCGTGCCATTGGCCTGTCCAATCCATGCCCCGTGCTCTGCGACCAGCGTCGACTCTGCAACTGTGCTGCAGGGTCGTGGCGGCCCTTCTTCGGAGGGCGCAGGGCAGGTCTTGGCGTTCATATGGGGGACATCCTAAGAACGTGTTGATGATCTCTTCGCAGACCGCTTGGCATCATTTGCGGCTAGGGGCTGTTGCAAAGGCCATAAACGGCCTGAATGTCTGAGGAAGCTGACTGACGGGGGGCGCCTTGTGTATTTCGACCTGTCGCGCATGGCTCGAACAAGCGTCAAGCAACGCTTTCAATACCCGCTTGTTGTTCGATCCGTACGCGACTGAGAAGAAACCATCAACAGGCTCATAAAGCCTGTTCATCATCTCCACGCAGCTGCGCAAAGCGTTTTTTGTGCCTTGCCCTTGGATCCCCAAAGGGACGCTGCTTTGTTAAAAATCCTCGCCAGGCAGATAGCCCGCTTGCGGTTTTTTTGCCGCGCATTGCATCCTTGTGGGCTCCAACGCGGACTGCGAAAAGATCATCAACAGGCTCTTAGAACAGGTTTGCATTTGAACAAGTCATAAGGCAAGCTCAGTAAAACTCCTTGCTGTGGTCAGAGCACGGTTTCAGGCGATCGGCCTTGCGGCTCATGGTGATGCCGCACTCTTTCCTACAGTGAGGGTGATGCAAAGCTTCCTTAGCAATACCACCGTCGGCAATTGCTATGCTGCAGATAATTGCTAAAGGTTAACACAAAATTGACAAATGAAGCGCTTGAGCTTGTGCAAAGAACATGTTGAATTCAGTGGTGTATAGGCTGGGTGAGCGTATGCATTGGGCGAAAAAAAGCAGTGCGCTCTGCGATGAGAGGCACTGCTGTTTTGTTGCGGTGAAAAAACGCGCACCGCATCCCGGCGCGCGTTGTTAGTGCAGCTGCTTACAGCCTGTTCAAAGTCTCCACGCAGACCGCGTTGGAGCCCACAAGGATACGATGCGCGGCAAAAACCGCAGTCGGGCTATCTGCCCGGCGAGGATTTTTAGCAAAGCAGCGTGCCTTTGGGACGTCAACCCGAAGGGCAAGACACAAAAAAGCGTATTACTGCGCCTTTTTTTGTGCCTTGCGCGACTGCGTCGAGCCTTTGAACAGGCTCTTAGGCAATACGGCGCACTTCACCAGTGCCGTACAAATTGCTGATGGCGCGCTCAGACAGTTCCGGATATTGGGCATTGCGGCCAACCGTCTCGCTGTAATGCCAGGTCATCGCGCATTTCTGACCGGGTGCCAGTGCTACTTGCACCGCCAACTCTTCGCCGGCAGCCAGTGTGGCCTGCGATGTGATGAACACGTACTTCAGGTCCTCGCCCAGGCTGTGCAGGTATTCGTAGTCGCCTGGTGCAGCGGTGATGGTGATCGCCGCTTGCAAGGACGAGCCCAATTCGCCCGTGGTGCGCACGGCTTCGATTTCCTTGTTGGCGATATCACGAATGGCGCGGATGCGCTCCCATTTGTCGCTGAGCGCCTTGGCCTCTGCGACTTGGGGAATCGCATGGTAGGTCTCAATGAAGATGCTGTCGCTTTGGCCAGGCGCGAAAATTGGCCAGGCTTCTTCGGCAGTGAAGGACAGGAATGGGGCCATCCAGCGCAGCATGGCGTGGGTGATATGCCAGAGCGCAGTCTGTGCGCTGCGGCGTGCCAGGCTGTTTTCCTGCGTCACATACAAACGGTCTTTGAGTGCATCCAGGTAGAACGCGCCCAGGTCTTCCGAGCAATACACCTGCAGCTTGGACACGACTGGGTGGAATTCATAGACCTTGTAGTGCGCCAGAATGTCTTCCTGCAAGGCTGCCGCGCGGGTCAGTGCGTATTGGTCAATTTCCAGCAACTGCTCCAGTGGCACGGCATCGGTGGCGTGGTTGAAGTCGCTGGTGTTGGCCAGCAAAAAGCGCAAGGTGTTGCGGATGCGGCGGTAGGAATCGACGACGCGGGCCAGAATCTTCTCATCAATTGCCAGGTCGCCCGAGTAATCGGTTGACGCCACCCACAGGCGGATGATCTCGGCGCCCAGTTTGCCGCTCACCTCTTGCGGGGCAACGGTATTGCCCAGCGACTTGCTCATTTTCTTGCCTTGGCCGTCGACGGTGAAGCCGTGCGTCAGCAAGCCTTTGTAGGGCGCGCGGCCGTTGAGCGCGGACGACAACAGCAGCGAGCTGTGGAACCAGCCGCGATGCTGGTCGTGGCCTTCCAGGTACAGGTCAGCTTCCTGGCCGGTTTGGTGGCCTGCTGCAGCGTGTGTGCCGTGCAGCACATGCCAGAAGGTCGAGCCTGAGTCAAACCAGACGTCCAGAATGTCGTTGACCTTGTTGTATTGGAGTGCTTCTTCAGCGCCCAGAATGTCTTCGGTTGTGGCGCGGCTCCAGGCCTCAATGCCGCCTTCCTGGACGATCTGGATGGCCTTGTCGAAAATCTCCAGTGTGCGCGGGTGCAGCGCTTCGGTGTCCTTGTGCAAGAAGAACGGCAGTGGCACGCCCCAGTTGCGCTGGCGCGAAATGCCCCAGTCTGGGCGGTTGGCGATCATATTGTGCAAGCGCGCCTTACCGTTGGCTGGGTAGAAGCTGGTTTGTTCAATCGCCGCCAGTGCGGTCTCACGCAGCGTCATCGCTGGTTGTTCGTTGGCAAACAAGCCCTCGCCTTCATCCATGCGCACAAACCACTGGGCGGTGGCGCGGTAGATCACTGGCGATTTGTGGCGCCAGCAGTGCGGGTAGCTGTGCGAGATGGTTTGTGTGGCCATCAGACGGCCAGCGAGCTTCAGCGCATCCAGGATCACCGGCACGGCTTTCCAGATGTGCTGGCCACCAAACAGCGGCCAGTCAGCCACATACACGCCGTTCGACTGCACCGGCGTCAGAATGTCCGAATGCTTGAAACCGTAGTTGATGCAGGAGTTGAAGTCATCCACACCGTAGGCAGGTGCTGAATGCACGATACCGGTGCCGTCATCGGCAGTGGCGTAGTCAGCCAAGATTACTGGAGCCAGGCGGCGGTAGCCTGCATCGGCGTTGTAGAGTGGGTGCTCAAACTGCAAGTCGGCCAGTTGTTTGCCCTGCACGGTCGCGACCACTTGGCCTTCGAGTGCGTAACGCTCCAGGCATTTCTCGACCAGCGGCGCAGCCAGCAGCAAATACCCTTTGGGCGTATCGACCAACGCATACTCGATCTCAGGATTGAGGTTCAGCGCCTGGTTGGCAGGGATGGTCCAGGCCGTTGTGGTCCAAATCACCACAAATGCGTCTTTGGCTGCATCAGGCAGGGCCGCCAGGCCGAACGCTTTGGCCAGCGCGGCGCGATCGTGGGCTTTGAAGGCCACATCCAAGGTGTCGGATTTTTTGTCGGCGTATTCGATCTCGAATTCAGCCAGCGACGACTGGCAGTCAAAACACCAGTACACCGGCTTCAGGCCGCGGTAGAGAAAACCTTTTTCCATGACTTGCTTGAGCACGCGCAGCTCGCCAGCTTCGTTGGCGAAGTTCATGGTTTTGTAGGGGTTGTCCCAGTCGCCCAGCACGCCCAGGCGCTTGAAGTCGGCCATTTGCTGGTCGATCTGCTCTTGCGCAAATACGCGGGCCTTGGCCTGCATGTCGTCACGGCTGAGGTTGCGGCCATGCAGCTTTTCAATCGCGTTTTCAATCGGCAAACCGTGGCAGTCCCAGCCGGGGATGTAGGCCGCATCAAACCCTTCGAGTTGGCGCGACTTGACGATCATGTCCTTGAGGATTTTGTTGACCGCATGGCCAATATGGAGTTGGCCGTTCGCATACGGTGGGCCGTCATGCAGCACAAATTGCGGGCGGCCTTGACGGGCCGCGCGCAGTTTCTTGTAGATCCCTTGCTCTTCCCATTTTGCAACCCAGCCTGGCTCGCGTTTGGGCAAGTCGCCGCGCATCGGGAAGGGGGTGTCGGGCAGGTTCAGCTTGCTGCGGTAATTGGTGTCTGTAGCGGTGGTTTTCTCTTGGGACATAGTGTTTCTAGTGTGGCTCAAGGATGAGCCAAGTGCCATAGGGGTGGGCTACACCCAGGCGTGAGCGAAAGAAGAGGGCGAAGAGCAGGTGGCTTGTCGTGATGGGCGGCGTGGCCATCCGTAGGTGTTGCACACCTGGCACTGCGGGGTAGGTCTGGCAAGGCCTTGCAGCCTGTGCGAGACCTGTGCGCCGCAGCGTCAAATTCGATCGCGAGTCGTTTGACGGCGCGTCTGCGTGAACTGCACTGCCGCACCCGAATGCCCTGCTTGGCGCCATGCAGCAGCCCATGGTGCAACCACTGCGCAAACGCGAATGCTGTAACAGGACAAAAGACGGAACATGCAAGAAATGACGGAGGTGAAAAAGCCGCAAAGGGCCGGTAAAACCCCCGCTTGAAAGAGTCCATGCCCTTGGAAAAACCAAAGAACAGGTTGCCCATTCTACCCGTTGTTGCTGGCTAGCTGGTGCCTGCATTTGGCAAGCGGCAAAATCTGGCTGCCAGGCCATCAATGCACTTTTTTGGCGTAATCGGCGATGAGGGGCTAAAATACCGTGTTTTGCGCAGTCTGTGCAGTGGCGGCAAACCGATGTGTTGGTGGTTGTGTCTGCTGCGTGCATGAGGATTTGTGCATCAACCGCGTTTGCGCGCTGCTTTGCGGCGTTGCCTTCTTAGAAGCCCTGTGGCCTGCTAGCTGCTTGGTCTATAGTCCGAGCTGTGGGCTGCTTTGGCCTCTCTTTTTATCGAGAACTGACATCTTTTATGAAAATCGCACAAGAAATCCGTGCGGGTAACGTCATCATGCATGGCAAAGACCCAATGATCGTATTGAAGACCGAGTACGCACGTGGCGGACGTGGCGCCGCGACTGTGCGCATGAAACTCAAGGCACTGTTGTCAAACATGGGTACTGAGGTGGTGTTCAAGGCCGATGACAAAATTGACAACGTCATTTTGGAGAAAAAGGACTGCACCTACTCGTACTTCGCTGACCCGATGTATGTGTGGATGGACGCCGACTACAACCAGTACGAAGTCGAAGCCGGTAACATGGGCGATGCACTGAACTACTTGGAAGAGAACATGGCCGCTGAAGTCGTGTTCTATGATGGCAAAGCCATCTCGGTGGAACTGCCAACCGGCGTCGAGCGCGAAATCACCTGGACTGAGCCTGGCGTCAAAGGCGACACCTCCGGTAAAGTGCTCAAGCCAGCGAAAATCGCAACCGGTTTTGAAGTGGCTGTGCCTTTGTTTGTGAACCAAGGCGATCGCATCGAAATTGATACGCGCACTGGTGAATACCGCAAACGCGTTTAATTCTTTAGCGAGTCAGTTGCCAATTCGCTCCTGCGAATCAGAGCCATGCCTATCGCAGGTAAGATTTGGCCACTCACCTTGAGTAGCCGGTTTTTTGTTGCAACAAGCGGCACCTTGCTTATTGCATAGCCAGCCAAAAAAGCTCCGCACAAAGGGGCTTTTTTATCGGCGTTAATCAGCCAGAGACAGGTGAAATCCAATAGGGCGTGCCCCACCAGTGTGATCGAGACAAGTCGAGACGATGTAAGGCAAGGCACGTATTGCAAACCCAACAACAATCCAAGGAATCTCCTATGTCCGATCTGTCCATGCAGCAGTTTCTCAACCACGTCGCCGCACGCAACCCGCTTCAGCCAGAATTTCACCAGGCTGTTACCGAGGTGTTCGAGAGCCTCTGGCCGTTCATTGCCAACAACCAGAAATACGCCGGCCAGGGCCTGCTCGAGCGTCTGGTTGAGCCAGAGCGCATCATCATCTTCCGCATCAGCTGGGTCGATGACAAAGGCCAGGTACAAGTCAACCGAGGCTTTCGCATCCAGCACAGCATGGCCATTGGCCCATATAAAGGCGGTCTGCGCTTCCATCCTTCGGTGAACTTGTCGGTGCTGAAGTTCCTGGCGTTTGAGCAAACCTTCAAAAACGCGCTGACGACTCTGCCGATGGGGGGTGCCAAAGGCGGTTCGGACTTTGATCCAAAAGGCAAGAGCCAGGGCGAAGTCATGCGTTTTTGCCAGGCGTTTGCCGCTGAGCTGGTGCGCCACGTAGGTGCTGACACTGACGTGCCAGCGGGCGATATCGGTGTGGGGGGGCGTGAGATTGGTTTCCTGACCGGCTACATCAAAAAGCTCACCAACCGCGCTGACTGCGTGTTTACCGGCAAGCCTTTGCACTTGGGCGGCTCTTTGATTCGCCCTGAAGCGACTGGCTACGGCACGGTCTACTTCGCTGAAGAAATGCTCAATGAGGCCAAGAAATCCTTCCAAGGCATGAAAGTTTCGATTTCAGGCTCTGGCAACGTGGCTCAGTACGCAATCGAAAAAGCCATGGCTTTGGGCGCTGACGTGGTGACCTGCTCTGACTCGGCCGGTACGGTCTATGACCCAGAAGGTTTCACACCAGAAAAACTCGCGATTTTGATGGACATCAAAAACGTGCAGTATGGCCGTGTCAAAGATTACGCCGAGAAAATCGGTGCCGAGTACCTCGAAGGCGCGCGTCCATGGCATATTCCAGTTGAAGTGGCGCTGCCATGCGCGACTCAAAACGAGCTGGATGAAAACGATGCCAAAGCCCTGATCGCCAATGGCGTGGTGTGCGTGGCCGAAGGCGCGAACATGCCTTCGACCATTGAAGCGGCCAAAGCGTTTGAAGCCGCTGGTGTATTGTTTGCACCTGGCAAAGCCAGCAATGCTGGTGGTGTGGCGACTTCGGGCCTGGAGATGAGCCAAAACGCAGCACGCCTGGCATGGCCTCGCCAAGAAGTCGACCAGCGCCTGTTCCAAATCATGCGCGGCATTCATCAGGCTTGCTTGGAGTATGGCCGCCGCGAAGATGGCTCTATCAGCTACATCCAGGGCGCCAACGTGGCAGGCTTCGTGAAAGTGGCCGATGCGATGATCGCCCAAGGCGTGGTCTAAAACGCAGCACAGGCAGAATGTCCAACCCATTGAACTCTGCTGACAACGGCTTGCTTGGCAAGCCGTTTTTTATCCTGACAGGCCCGACAGCGTGCGGCAAGTCGGCGTTGTCTTTGGCGCTGGCGCGCGCGCTGCAGGCTCACAGGCCGGTGGAGCTGGTCAGTGTCGATTCGGCCTTGGTCTACAAAGGCATGGACATTGGCACGGCCAAACCAACCCCTGAAGAGTTGGCGCAGGCGCCACACCATTTGATTGATATCCGCGAGCCCGACCAAAGCTACAGCGCGGCCGATTTTTTACGCGATTGCGAGCTAGCCGTTGATGCGGCGCTGGCGCGCGGCGCTTTTCCGATCTTGGTTGGCGGCACCATGCTGTATTTGCATGCGCTGCTCAACGGCCTGGACCCACTGCCACCGGCTGATGCTGCGGTGCGCGCCGAGCTGGACGCGCGTGCGTCAGAGCAAGGCTGGCCGGCGATGCACGCGTGGTTGGCCGAGGTCGACCCCATCACCGCTCAACGCCTAGCACCCCAAGACGCCCAGCGCATCCAACGTGCGTTAGAGGTGTGGCGCATCACCGGCCAGCCCTTGTCGCAACTGCAGCAGCGCAGCCAGCGTGATCTGTCCTGGCAAGGCGACTGGATTGCCCAGCGCATCGTGTCGCTGGAGCCACAAGAGCGCAGCTGGTTGCATGCCCGCACCGATTTGCGCTTTGACCTGATGCTCAAAGCCGGTTTTTTGGATGAGATCGACCGCTTGCGCGCCAACCCCCAACTGCATGCGCAGCTGCCCTCGATCCGCGCGGTCGGCTACCGCCAGGCCTGGCAAATGCGCGATGGCGAAGTCGCAGAAAAAGACTGGGTGCCACAAGCGCAAGCAGCCACCCGTCAACTTGCCAAACGCCAGCTGACCTGGCTGCGCAGCATGCCAACCAGACAAGTACTGGCCTGCGACCTGCTCAATGCCGAGCAGCAACTGCAGCAAGCACTGCCCCTTGTGCGCCGCGTGATGGCACAAGCTTAAAACGGCGAGGTTGGGGGGGCAGCTTTGCTGCCCACGCCAGCTGCCGTTCAAACATAGGGCGTTGCAAACTGCGCTGCAAAGAGGAGGCAGCTTGTATTCAGATTGCGCCACCTGCGTGGGCAGGAAACCTGCCCACCCTCCATCGTTTGCTTGTTTCAGCGCCTGCTTATGGCTTGCCCTGCACCACATGCATGGCCAATTGCCCTTTGCGGCCTGGCTTGCGCTGCGGCTGGGCAGTGAATGTGCGCACCGGATTGCCACGCACCACGCTCCAGTGCAAATGGCTGCGCTGCTTTTTCGCCTCTTCTTGAGCCGTTTGGTGTTGGCCTGCCAGCTTGAGCGCAATCAGCGCACGCGCCAACTGTTTGTTCGCATACTGGCTGCGCTGGGTTTGCACTTTCACTGCGACGCCAGAAGGAAGATGCAGCGCATGCACGGCCGAATCGGTGGTATTGACATGCTGGCCGCCTTTGCCAGAGGCTTTACAGGCTTTGAACACCAGATCCTGCTCACGCACAATCGGATTGGGCTGCGCATCTTGCTCCAGCGTGCAGGACTGCACCGCGACAAACCAGTTTTTGCGTGGGTGGCCTGGGCGCAACGGGCTGGCAAAGGTCCATTGAATCGTGCCTTGCCAACTGCGCAAGCAGGCCGCTGCGCCGTCGCCACGCACCGCCAGTACCGCAGATTTCAGGCCTTGCGCGCCCCAGTGCGCCTCCAGTAAATCCACTTCCAGCGCCTGTTGTTGTAGGTCTTGGCTGATTGCCTGCAGCGTCAGCTTGGCTGCCAGTTCGCATTCCAGTGGGCCATGCGCGGCCGTGATTTGGATCAGCAGCATGTGGGCGCACCTTTCTTGTAGGTGAGTACCGGCTTAAAGCGTGCGATCAACTCGACCAAACCTGCGTCCACCAGCGTGGCCACGACACTGTCGACTTTTTTATACGCCTGAGGTGCCTCTTCAAACAGCAAGGCCTTGTCGTTGCAGACCACGCTGCTGGCAAAGCGGGTGGTGCGCAAATCACTGGCATGGAATTTGGCAGACAGCCTGCCTTCGCAATCGGCTCTGGCCCATTTGCGACCAGCACCGTGCGCAAGCGAACACAGCGCTTCTTGCCGTTCAGCCACTGGGCGCACCAAATAGCTGTAATCCCCGCGTGAGCCGGGAACCATCACGATGCCCTGGTCTGACGGGGTTGCGCCTTTGCGGTGCAAGTAACCGGATTGGCCTTGGTAGGTGGCCGCCAGCACGTGGTTGTGCGAAACATCCAGCAAGCACTCGCCTTCGCTGCGCAAACTGTGCAGAAAACGCTGGGCAATCCAATGCCGGTTGCAGTGGGCAAATTGCTGCGCCAAGTCATGCTGCTGCAAATACGCAGCAGCGGCTGGGCTATTGGCTGCCAAGCCGCGATGGCCAAACGCATCCACATGGGCGCGCAAAATCGCGCCACCCAAACCGCGTGAGCCGCTGTGCACGAGCAGGTACAAGGTTTTGGCACTGAGCTGGAGCGCGCTCGCCGCTTCATACAGATGGTCCAGCGCCAGCACCTCTGCAAAATGGTTGCCACCGCCAATCGTGCCCAGGCTGGACGCCAGCAGGCTGGCATCAATGGGCAAGCTGACTTCTTGCAGCAAGCCGTTTAATTCTGCATAGGCGCCAGCCTGCAAAGCTTCAGGTAAAGCGCCTTCCTGGCTGCCAATGCGTTTTTCCAGCTTTTGCGCCGAGTACTGGTGTGTTTTCAATGGGGTTTGCCACAGCGCCATGCCGCAGCCAATATCTCCTCCTACCAGTGCCGGGTAGAAATGCCCAGTAGAGAAAAAAGCAGCGCCTACGGGGTAGCCCCGGCCTGGATGGAGGTCAGGCAGGCCTACGGCTGCACGGATGTGCGGCAGCGTTGCGGTTGTGTGGAGTTGTTCGACGGCGCTGGCTTCCAGCCAGACATCCGGATTGGCAAAAATACGTACCTCTGCAGCGTCTGCATTTGCACGTACTTTCACCTGCATAGAATGGCCCATTGGGGATTCCTTGAAAGTAAAAATTCAACAAATTCATCAGCAAGCACAGAGAGTTGGTGCGGTGCATGGCTGCGAAGCACACGCTTGGCAGAGGGCTTGAATGCAGCGTGGATGGTCCGCCACTGTCTTTGGCCATACGCCGTATGGGCGTGCAAAGCCAAGCCGTGCCCATTCAATCAAGGGCGAACAGCAGACAGACAAAGGGGTTTTCCAAGAGGGCGGATCAGAGTCCGCTTGCAGGGCATACGGCCCCGCAGAGCATCAACGCCTGGAGCGTGTGTCAGGCCATGCGCGCAACGCCAGCTGGCTTGCAAAGCGCATGGGCAAGATCTTGAGTCATGGCATTTCCTTTACAAACGAGGCGTTGAAGAAGAGGCGGTGGCAAGCGCGGCAAATGCGTTGACACGCCCAAAGAAGTTGCGAAGTCTAGGCCAAATGGTTTGCCGTGCCTAGCGTGGCAGGCTGGTGCCTGCTGAAAGTGTTGCATTTATGCAGAAAAATTGCCTTTGTGGTCGACCGCGCAATGGCGGGTTACGCTCTGCTCCAACCCGCCTTACGGGGTTGTGTTAGCCCATCTGGTATTGCTTGGCCAAGCCTAGGAACGCCTCAGCACTGACCGGCGCGCCCAATTCTTCGGCCATGATCGCCGCCACCCGTGGCGCTGCTTGCGCCGCAGCCGCCGCATCGACAAACAACAAACGCGAGCGGCGCGCCAGCACATCTTCGACCGTGCGCGCATATTCATAACGCACGGCAAAGCGCACCATGGCTTCGCTCAATGTGCCGCCGGCATCGACAGCCACATCGGCCCCCGGCAAGGCTTGCACCAGCGCAGCCTCGCTGCCGTATTGCGCCAGGCCTGCGGGTTGCTGCAGGCTGTGTGTCAAAGACGCTCCCGCAGCTGGCTGGCCGGGGCTGCCCACCAGAGGCAAATGGGCCGTCTGGCAAGTGGGCAACTTGACCGGAATCAAATGGGCCATTTGGCATTGGCGCAGCACGTCTTCGGCCATCGCCCGGTAGGTTGTCCATTTGCCGCCGGTGACGGTGACCAGCCCATGCGCTGAAATATGCACCGTGTGTTCACGGCTCAGGCTTTGCGTGGCCGCGCCGCCGTGGCCGCTGCGTGGTGGCTTGACCAACGGGCGCAATCCAGCCCATTGGCTGCGCACATCGGCAGCGCTGGGTTTGGCGGCCAGATAGCGGGCCGCTTCGGTCAGGATAAAGCCGGCTTCCTCATGCGCGGGGCGCGGCTCTAGCGGTAAATCCTGGCGTGACTGGTCGGTGGTGCCCAGGATCACATGGCCTAGCCACGGCACGGCAAACAGCACGCGGCCATCGCGGGTTTTGGGCACAAGCAGCGCGTTGTCGCCGGGCCAGAATCTGCGGTCTACGACCAAGTGCGAGCCTTGGCTGGGCGAAACCATTGGGATCACGGTCTGGCCGCTTTGGCCTTCATCGAGCTGGCGCAACTGGTCAACCCAGACGCCGGTGGCGTTGACCACGCAGCGTGCTTGCAAGTCGATACTTTGGCCGCTTTCGCGCTCGGTGATGCGCGCGCCACTGACCTGGCCTTGTGCGTTGTGCAGCAAGCCTGTGACGCGGGCGTAATTGAGCACATGCGCGCCTTGCTGGGCAGCAGTGCGCGCCAGAGCCAGTGCCAGGCGGGCATCGTCAAACTGTGCATCCCAGTAGCGAATGCCGCCGCGCAAGCCGCTGCGGTTGACGTTGGGCAGCAGTTGTTCGGTACGCGCTTTAGACAGTGACTCGGTGGCGGGCAACCGATCTGCAGCGGCCAGTGCGTCGTACATGCGCAGGCCTGTGCCATACAGCGCCGACTCCCAGAAATGGTAGCTGGGCATGACAAACGGCAGTGGCTGCACCAGATGTGGCGCGTTGGCCAGCAGCACGGCGCGCTCGTGCAGCGCTTCTTTGACCAGTGCGATATTGCCCTGGGCCAGGTAGCGCACACCGCCATGCACCAGCTTGGTGGCGCGCGAGGACGTGCCTTTGGCAAAATCCTCGGCTTCGACCAAGGCCACTTGCAAGCCCCGGTTCGCGGCATCGACGGCAATGCCCAGGCCGGTGGCACCGCCACCAATCACCAACAGATCCAATGGCCCGGCATTGGCCAGCGCCTTCCAATGGTCAGCGCGTGATGGAGTGGGGGGCAGGGCGGGGTGCGGTGAAGTCATGGTCACAAAGTCTTAGAACGTGTTTACGATCTTTTTACAGACCGCGTTGGAGCCCAAAAGGATACGATGAGCGGCAAAAACCGCAGTCGGGCTAGCCGTTCGGCGAGGATTTTTAACAAAGCAGCGTGCCTTTTGGGCTCCAACTCAGAGGGCAAGGCACAAAAAAGCGCATTGCGGCGTTGCCCGTTTTGTTCATACAGACGTATGAACTGCAACAGGCGCCTTGCACTGCCACTTTTTTGTGCCTTGCGCGACAGCAAAAAGATCGTAAACACGTTCTTAAAAAATAGCATGGCAATAGCGCAACCATAGCATGGGACTTTGACAGCATAAGCCGCTATGTCCTCTGTTGCTTAACTGGCCTGGCTGATGCTTTGGTAGCGCTCTTGCAACTCTTGGCGCAATTGGCGGCGCTGCTGGGCTTGGTGGTAGCGGCGCACCTCCTCCGCAGTTTGCGGGTTCAGGGGCGGCACGGGCGTGGGCTTGCCTTCGCTGCCCATTGCAACCATGGTGAAAAAGCAGCTATTGGTGTGCCGCACACTGCGCTCGCGCACGTTTTCCGTCACGACCTTGATGCCGATTTCCATCGAGGTGCGGCCTGCATAATTGACCGAAGCCAAAAACGTCACCAATTCGCCGACGTGAATAGGTTGGCGAAACACGACCTGGTCCACCGACATGGTCACCGCGTAGGTGCCAGCGTAGCGGCTGGCGCAGGCGTAGGCGACTTCGTCGAGTAGCTTCAAAATCTGACCGCCGTGGACATTGCCGGAGAAGTTGGCCATATCAGGCATCATCAACACTGTCATCGTCAATTGGTGATTGCCAGGCGCCATTGTGGGCATTGCGGATTCCTTTATTGTGGGGCTTAAAAGGCGTTATTGTCTGTGCTTTGTATTTCGTGTTCTGCATATCTCAGGAGAAAAACAAGTGTCTGTTGCTTCCGTGGCCCCTCAGCTTCCATTACGTGACTTTTTCCGCAACCCTGAGCAGGCGGCTTTTCGCCTGTCGGACGATGGTCGCACTTTGGGCTTTATGAAGCCTGCCAGCGTCGATGGCCAACCCGCTCGCATGAATATTTTTGTGCAGGCGCTGGACGGCAGCAGCTTGGTTGGCGAGGCTCGCCAGCTGACACAGGAAAGCGCGCGCGATATCGCCGGCTACTTTTTCAAAGGCAACGACGTCGTGCTGTTCCAAAAGGACTTTGGCGGCGATGAAAATTTCCATGTGCTGGCCGTCAACGTGCACACCGGTAAAGTGACCGACCTGACGCCGTTTGAGCAGGTGCGCGCCGGCATTGAAGACGATCTGGAAGACGATCCCAACCATATTCTGATTGGTCACAACCACCGCAACCCCGAGGTGTTCGACGTTTACCGCGTCAATATCCACACCGGCGAGGCCGTGCGCGTGGCAGAAAATCCCGGCAATATCGTTGGCTGGGCCACCGACCACGCGGGCAAAGTGCGTGCAGCCACGACCACCGATGGGCTGCACACCAGCTTGCTCTACCGCGACAGCGAGGCAGAGGAGTTTCGCCCGCTGATCACCACCGACTACCGCACCAGCGTTAGCCCGGCGTTTTTCAGCTTTGACAACCAGCAGCTGTATTTGATGAGCAACCGAGGCCGCGACAAGGTGGCCTTTGTGCGCATCGATCCGGCCCAGCCCGATGTGGAGGAGCTGATCTACAGCACCGAAGAAGTGGATCTGGCCAGCGTAGCTTATTCCAGCAAGCGCAAAGTCATCACCGTCGCTGCGTATGAAACCGACAAAGTCCAGCTGCACTTCTTTGATGACAACAGCCGCGCTTTGTACGACAAGCTCAAGGCCCAGTTGCCGGGCTACGAAGTCAGCCTGCAGTCGCACAACAAGGACGAAACCCTGTTTGTGGTGGCTGCGCACAACGACCGCACGGCCGGCTCGCGCTATTTGTACGACGCCAGCAGCGACAGCCTGACCAAGCTGGCCGATATCAACCCGCTGATTCCTGAGGCCGAAATGGCCCAGATGCAGCCTATCCACTACACCAGCCGCGATGGCTTGACGATCCACGGCTACCTGACCTTGCCCAAAGGCGTGGACCCGAAAAACCTGCCGATCATTGTCAATCCACACGGCGGCCCTTGGGCGCGTGACAGCTGGGGTTACAACCCCGAGGTGCAGTTCCTGGCCAACCGCGGCTATGGCGTGTTGCAAATCAACTTCCGCAGCTCGACCGGTTATGGCCGTGCGTTTTGGGAGGCAGGTTTTGGCCAATGGGGGCTGGCGATGCAAGACGACATCACCGATGGCGTTGCCTGGCTGATTGAACAAGGCGTGGCCGATCCCAAGCGCATCGCCATTTACGGTGCCAGCTACGGCGGCTATGCCACGCTGGCTGGCATCACGTTCACGCCGGATTTGTATGCGGCCGCTGTCGATTACGTCGGTGTGTCGAATCTGTTTACCTTCATGGGCACGATTCCACCGTACTGGAAACCGATGCTGACGATGATGCAAGACATGGTTGGTGACCCGGTCAAAGACAAGGACCGTTTGACTGCAACGTCCCCGGCACTGCATGTTGACAAGATCACAACGCCTTTGTTCATTGCCCAGGGCGCGCAAGATCCACGCGTGAACAAGGCCGAGAGCGACCAGGTCGTTGAGGCCTTGCGCCAGCGCGGTGTCGAGGTTGAATACATGGTCAAGGACAACGAAGGCCATGGTTTTCACAACGACGAGAACAAGTTCGAGTTTTATGAGGCCATGGAGCGCTTTTTGGCGCAGCACCTGGCTCGCTAAGCCGGGGTGGGGCCGCCAGGCTTGGCCAAGATCCATGCTTGGCAGGCTGGGGCTGGCTAGAAAACCACTGGCCGACGTGGTATTGTTCGCACCCTTTGGCAGGTGGCCAGCCGGGGCAACCCAGTTTCGGCCGCTGTGCTCGCTGCGATTGAATGAAAGATTCCCCCATGTCCACTTGTGCCCCAGAAGCCCTGTCGCTCACCCAGGCCGCGCCCATCGCCTGTGATGTGGCCATCATTGGCGCGGGTCCAGCGGGCTTGATGGCGGCCGAGCATTTGACGCAATCGGGCTTGTCAGTGCATGTGTTCGAGGCCAAACCGTCGGCTGCACGCAAGTTTCTGATGGCTGGCAAAGGCGGTCTGAACCTGACGCACTCGGAAGCATTCGGGCCTTTTGTCAGCCGCTATGCCGAGCGCAGCGAGCAACTGCGCCCTTGGTTGCAAGCCTGGGGGGCAGAGCAATTGGTGCAATGGGTCAAAGGCTTGGGCTTTGATACTTTTGTGGGCAGCTCAGGCCGGGTTTTTCCAACCGATATGAAAGCCGCGCCTTTGCTGCGAGCTTGGCTGGCGCGTCTGCGTTCGCAGTCGGTGGTACTGCATATGCGCCATCGTTGGCTGGGCTGGAATGACCGAGGCCAGCCGCTGGTGCAGAGCGAACAGGGCTTGCACACGATTGATTGCAAGGCCTTGGTGCTGGCAACTGGCGGTGGCAGCTGGGCGCAATTGGGGTCTGATGGCGCTTGGCTGCCGTGGTTGCAGGCCAAAGGGGTGGAGGTGGCGCCTTTACAGCCTGCCAATTGCGGCTTTGATGTGGCTGCGCAAGACGGTACGGCCTTAGGTTGGAGCACGGTATTTCGCGAGCGCTTTGCGGGCACGCCAATCAAATCGGTTGTGCTGTCGTTTGAAGGTGGCAAAGGACCTGCGTTTGAGCGCCAGGGCGAGTTTGTTGTCACGCAAACCGGTATTGAAGGCAGTTTGGTGTATGCGGCTTCGGCGCTGCTGCGCGATGCGATTGCGCAGCACGGCAGCGCGCGTTTAACGCTGGACCTGATGCCGCAGTGGTCTGCTGAGCGGGTGCTGACCGAGCTGAGCAAGTCCAGAGGTTCGCGCAGTTTGACCAGCCATCTCAAAACGCGGCTGGGTTTGGATGGCGTGAAAACAGGACTGCTCTATGAGGTGCTTGGCAAGGCCGGCATGGCGGATATCGCCCAGCTGGCCGCTGCTATTAAAAGTTTGCCGTTGACTTTGGCGGCGGCGCGACCGATCGATGAGGCAATTAGCACGGCGGGTGGTGTGCGCCTGGAAGCGCTGGATGACAACGGCATGTGCGTGCATGTGCCAGGGGTGTTTTGCGCGGGCGAAATGCTCGATTGGGAAGCGCCTACTGGCGGCTATTTGCTGACCGCTTGTATGGCCTCAGGCGTGCATGTGGCGCGTGGGGTGCGGCGTTATTTAGGGTGTATGCCTATGACACAAAACGCGTAGGGTGGGCAGGTTTCCTGCCCACGCCATCTGCGGTAAAAACATACGGTGTTGCAAAGGACGTTTTAGAAAGGCCGCGCCTTATCTTCAGGTCGGGCACATCCGCGTGGGCCGGAAGCCTGCCCACCCTACGATTTGACTACGTGTTGCAGCCGTGCTTTTCTGACCCGAAACACTACGCGAGCCAGCAGCAGCGCGGCGATGATCGAGCCGTACAACCAGACCTCGTCAAAATTGTTTTTGCCAGCGCGCATCCACCAAAAATGCAGCACGGCCAAGGCCGCTGCCGCGTAGATACTGCGGTGCAGCCACTGCCAGCGTTTGCCGCCCATCAGGCGAATGAGCTTGGGGATCGAGGTGATGGCCAGCACCAGCAGAATCAACCAGGCCAGTGTGCCAACCAGGATAAATGGGCGGTTGACCAGATCAGCGATGATACCGGGCCAATCCAGGCCCATGTCAAACACCACATACGACAGCCAATGCAAGCTGGCATAGAAAAATGCATACAGGCCCAGCATGCGCCGGTATTTGGCCATTGCATTCCAGTGCAGCCATTGCCGCAATGGGGTCACGGCCAAGGCCAGGCAGATAAAGCGAATTGCCCAGTCACCCAGCGAACGCAGCAGGGCTTCTGCCGGGTTCGCGCCTAAGCCATCGGTGATGGCCAAATACAGCAGCCAAGCTGCAGGTGCCAAGCACAGTAGATGCGACAGCACGCGCACTGCGCTGCGCTGTCCGGGAGTGAGTTTGAACGCCATCGCAGTGCCCCGTTTCAATGTGTTGGGGTTTAGAACGTGTTTACGATCTTAGTAGTTTTTGCGCAAGTCCATGCCGGCGTATAGCTGGCCTACTTGTTCTTCATAACCATTGAACAACAGCGTTTTATTGCGTCGGGCAAACAGGCCGCCTTCGCCAATGCGGCGCTCGGTGGCCTGGCTCCAGCGCGGGTGCGGTACATCGGGGTTGACGTTGGAGTAAAAGCCGTATTCATTGCGCGCGGCCTTGTTCCAGGCCGTGCCCGGCTGCTGCTCGACCAAACGAATCGTCGTGATGCTCTTGGCGCTTTTGAAACCGTATTTCCAAGGCACGACCAGGCGCACAGGCGCGCCGTTTTGCTTGGGCAGCGCATGGCCGTACATGCCAAAAGCCAGCATCGCCAGCGGGTTCATGGCTTCGTCCAGGCGCAGGCCTTCGGTGTATGGCCAGTCCAGCACGCCACTGCGCAAACCGGGCATGGTTTTGGGATCGGCCAGGGTCACAAACTCGACGTATTTGGCGCTGCCTTGCGGCTCGACCTTGTCCAGCAGTTTGGAGAGTGAATAGCCAATCCAAGGAATGACCATTGACCAGCCTTCCACACAGCGCAGGCGGTAGATGCGTTCTTCCTGCGCACTGAGTTTGAGCAATTGGTCAATATCAAAGGTTTGCGGCTTGTTGACCAGGCCTTCAACCCTCACGGTCCAGGGCTGGGTTTGCAAGGTATGGGCGTTTTTGACCGGATCGCCTTTGTCCAAGCCAAACTCGTAGTAGTTGTTATAACTGGAGGCATCCTGGAACGGTGTTTGTTTCTCAGTTGAGATCGCGCCCGGCACTGCCGAGCGCACCGTTTGCATCGCTGCCAGATCCAATTCACCAGGGGTTTGTGACCATGCTGAACCCACTGCCAAGCTCGCGCCACCGGCTGCGGCCAACTGCAGCAAAGCGCGTCGGTTCATGTACAGCGATTCGGGCGTGATGTCGCGGTGATCAGGATGGATGAAGCCGGTGTTGTTTGTTCGTATCAGCATGGTGGTGATCCTTGTTTTCAGCTCAGAACGGGGGCACTTGCGAACATGCAAGCAGTTATACGCTTTTTCAAAAAACTGCGCACAGCCTGATTTGCAATCCATTCATACTCTGTACAAGCTTCTATGACAATATTGTGCGCAAACAATTCATCCGCAATATTTAATTATTGTCAAAACCTCTCGCGGTACAGCGCGCCTTCGGTGGGCTGACGCACTCGGCATCGCACGAGGCACATCACAGCTTGCGCTTGATGCGCGCAGATCTTGAACAGGCATCCTAGGTGCGTGCGTGTGTATATGTGCATGCTGAATTGGCACGCATAAGCAGTTTATACTTGGGCTCCTTTGGTGTTCAGGCTGGATTGCATTAGGGACGTACTGAGCAGGCTGTGGCAGGGCCTGCTGTAAAACAGACGCAAGCAATGCAATCCATCGTCCCTGTGTGTATCCCAGCTCGCGCAGCTTTTTGCTGCGCTGTGAGCAGGTTGCATGCGTGGGCGTCAGCACAGCCGGCATCGTAATTGGCGACCCATTCCGCGCCTAAACCTGTCATCACGGATTCCTACTATGCATACCTCTGCACTCGTGCTTTTCTCTGGCGGTCAAGATTCCGCTACGTGCCTTGCCTGGGCCTTAGAGCGCTACGCGCATGTCGAAACACTGGGCTTCAACTACGGCCAGCGCCATGCGGTCGAGCTGGAATGCCGCAGCACTTTCACCCAAGTCTTGCGCCAGCAATTTCCGCAGTGGGCGCACAAGTTGGGTGAAGACCACCTGCTCGATATGGGCCTGCTGGGGCAAATCAGCGACACCGCGCTGACACAGGCCAAAGCGATTGAATTTGAACAATCGGGCTTGCCCAATACCTTCGTGCCAGGGCGCAATCTGCTGTTTTTCACCTTTGCGGCCGCGCTGGCCTACCGCCGTGGTTTGACGGTGCTGGTGGGCGGCATGTGCGAGACCGATTACTCTGGCTATCCCGACTGCCGTGACAATACATTGAAGTCTTTGCAAGTGAGCTTGAGCCTGGGTCTGGATACGCCGCTGGTGCTGGAGACCCCGCTGATGTGGCTGGACAAGGCCGCGACCTGGCAAATGGCCGAGCAACTGGGCGGGCCAGAGCTGGTTGCGCTGATTGAAGAGCACACCCATACCTGCTACATGGGGGAGCGCAGCCAGCGCCATGCCTGGGGCTATGGTTGTGGCCAGTGCCCGGCCTGTGACTTGCGCCGCAGTGGTTTTGAGGCCTACCGTGGGGAGGCCGCATGACCTACAGCGTCAAAGAGATTTTCTACACCTTGCAGGGCGAAGGCCTGCGCGCCGGACGGCCTGCGGTGTTTTGCCGTTTTAGCGGCTGCAATCTGTGGACTGGCCGAGAGGAAGATAGGCTCAAAGCCACCTGCCAGTTTTGTGACACCGATTTTGTGGGCACAGATGGCACTTTGGGCGGTAAGTTTGGCCAAGCCGAGGCTTTGGCTGCACACATTGCTGCGCTTTGGCCAACTGGCCAAGCACACCGTTATGTGGTGCTGACCGGTGGCGAGCCGCTGTTGCAAGTGGATGCGGCATTGATAGAAGCCTTGCATGCGCAGGACTTTGAGATTGCGGTGGAAACCAATGGCACGGTGGCAGTGCCTGCTGGTATTGACTGGATTTGCGTCAGCCCCAAAGCCGGTGCGGATTGGGTGCAGCGCAGCGGTGACGAATTGAAATTGGTTTACCCGCAGCCAGGCTTGCTGCCCGCAACCATTACCTGTGTGGACTTTCAGTTCTACCTGTTGCAACCGATGGATGGGCCTTTGCTGCGCCAAAATACCCGTGCGGCCATTGATTACTGCCAAAACCATACGCAGTGGCGCTTGTCAGTGCAAACGCACAAAGTGCTGGAGATTCGCTAATGGCCATGCCGCAAGCCAGCCAAGTGCAGTACGAACTCTCGCAACGATTCTTTTTTGATGCCGCCCACACGTTGCACCGCGCCATTGAGGTTGAAAGCAGCCGACGCATCCATGGCCATACCTATGAGGCCGAAGTGACGGTGCGCGGTCTGCCTGATCCCAAGTCCGGGATGTTGATTGACTTGGGTTTTTTACGCAGCGAAATTGCCCGGCTGCGCGACAAGCTGGATCACCGCTTGCTCGACGAAGTCGAGGGCATAGGTCCGGCCACCTTGGAAAACCTTTGCACATACATCCGCACGCAGTTGGAGCCGGCTGTGCCCAATCTGTGCGCGGTGATGGTCGAGCGTCGCACCAGCGGTGACCGCTGTGTGTTGCGCTGGAAGTGAGCGCATATGCCCAGCTTTGTGCGCTGCGGGTGCAGAGCCAGTATTGAATTTCAGCCCGATGCTGCGGACATCACCCCATTTTGGTGGCTGCGCGAGCTGTGCTGAGATCCTGAGCCAGTGCGAATTTTTTTGTGCGAATAGCGCGCTGGTGAGCGGGCAGGTAGACAAGGGGTATTATTTTGGCTGCGTCAAAAATACTCTGCGAAGTGTTGCAGCACCCTCGGCCTTAGAGTTGAGCGTAGCAGGTGTTGCTGTTGCCTGTGAATGCCATTGCTTGCATTGGGCCATTGATCAGAGCTTTGCAGTTCTGCCCTTGTTTATTTGTTGAAAAAATGCCAGACCAGCCCGCCACACCCGCACCGGCACCGGCCGTGCCAGCACCATCTTCCGCTCCGGACTTGCTGCCAGATTTGGCTGCGTCCCCAATACGGCCTGCTGTGGAGGTGCAACAAAGCCATTGGCGCGAGCGCCTGGAGCGCTTGCTGAGCTTCATGGCGGCCATTGGCTCGCTGGTGCTGATTGGCAGTATCTCGATGGAAGCGTTTTCAGGCCAGGCATTTATTCAGGACTCGGTGTATGCGCGGATTCAATTGTGGATCTGTGTGTATTTCTTGGTCGATGTGTCTTTGCTGCTGCTGCTGGGCTCCAGAAAGCGCAGCTATGTGATTGGCCACTTTTTGTTGATTTTGCTCTCCATTCCTTATTTGAGCTTGATTGACTATTTCTCGTTAACGTTCTCGCAAGAAATCCAGTACTTGCTCAAATTCCTGCCGATTTTGCGCGGCGGGGTGGCCTTGATTGTTTTGGTCAAAATGGTGGTGAGCAACAAGCTGACCGGCTTGCTGGTGGCTTATTTGATTTGCTTTTTCTCGCTCTTTTATTTTCAAACACTGATCTTTTATGTGTTTGAAAAAGGCGTGAACCCATTGGTGACCAACTATGACGATGCACTGTGGTGGGCTTCGCTGACGGTGACCACGCTGGGCTCCAACATTGTGCCGGTGACCGTTTTGGGCAAGATATCCACCGTGTTTTTGGCCGTCATTGGTTTGACGGTGTTTCCGATTTTCACGGTCTATATCACGTCGCTGGTGCAGCGGATGAATCAGCGCTGAGCAATAGATGGCCTGCCAGGGCCAATGTATTGACCCAGCCTTTTCTGCACAGACCAGGCGGTTAACGCACCAACGTCAGGCACCAACCTCAGCAGGGGGCATATTGGGTGCCAGGTATGGGCGCTGTTTGTTGTGCAAGCCAACCCAGTCGGCAACCACCCGGCTGGCGTGCTGCAAGCGCTCAAAACTATAGCGGTGCACGCATGGGTCTTTGAGTGTACGAATGACGCACTCAGCCATGCCGTTTTGCTCAGTGTTGTACGAGCCTGTTCTTCATCTCCGCGCTTGCTTTTTTCTGCCCATGGCTTCTTCTCTGAGGGGGCGGAGTCAGAGACTCGGCTGGCTGCAGATACTGTCGTTTTCCCTTGCAGGGCCTCCAAGACCAAGGCCGTTTTACGCTGGGCCGCCTAGCGTTTGCTTTCTTCTTCCGTCCGGATGCCTATCGTGATGTCCTTGCACAGCCTTTTTGGTGCCTTGTGCGACTGCTCGGAGATAGTGAACAGGCTCTTGGGGTGGCAATGCAAGTAGCAGCTTGCAAGGATTCATGCGATCATCGAAGCGCCGCCGAGGTTTTTAAGAATTTTTCAACTATTCATTCTGATTTTCATGCTTTGACATCAATGTAAGATATTCTGACAACGCCGTATGTGTATCGCTTTGGCAGGGGCGCATATCCCAGAATGTAGGAGTGCTGCGGCATCGCTTATGAGACCAACCAAGGAGGAAGCTGCTAATGAATTTTACGCCGAGAGAAATTGACAAGCTGATGATCCATACGCTTGCGCTTATTTCTCAAAAACGCAAGGATCAAGGGCTGAAGTTGAACCATCCGGAAGCCGTGTCATTGATTTCTGCTGCAGCGCTGGATGGCGCACGCGCTGGGAAAACGTTGGAAGAGGTCATGGAGTTGGGGCGCCATGTTCTGAGCCGTGATGACGTGATGGAGGGGGTTGCGGAGATGGTGAGCTTCGTGCAAGTGGAGGCCGTATTTACCGATGGCAGTCGGCTGGTCACCATTCACAATCCGATCGTCTGATAACGTGGAGCGCATATGGCAAACTCTGTAGACAAAAAAGCAGCAGCCCCAGCACCTGTGGCCACAGCGGCTGCGCAGCCGACCAAGGTGCCGGTTGGCGGATTGGTATTTGGTGCTGGCGATATTGAAATCAATGCAGGCTACCCTGTGACCGAAATCACGGTGCGCAATACTGGCGATCGTCCGATTCAGGTCGGCTCGCATTTCCATTTCTTCGAAGTCAATACAGCGCTGGAGTTTGATCGCAAACAGGCGTTTGGTTTGCGTTTGAACATTCCTGCGACCACGGCCTTGCGCTTTGAGCCGGGCGATGAGCGCAAAGTATCCCTGGTGCCTTTTCAGGGCAAGCAGCGCGTGCATGGCTTTAATGGCCTGGTCGATGGCTGGGTGGGCGATGAGAGCACCCACAGTTACCGCCCGCGTCTGGCTGACGCGATGGAGCGCATTGAGCGCTACGGCTTCAAGAATAAACCGGAATAACGCGACACTTGCAACAGGGGTTCAACAATGGCAAAGATTTCTCGGCAGCAATATGCGGACCTGTATGGCCCGACGACCGGTGACAAAATCCGCTTGGCGGATACTGACTTGTTCATCGAGATTGAAAAAGATCTGCGCGTTTACGGTGAAGAGGCGGTGTATGGCGGTGGCAAGACGCTGCGCGACGGCATGGGCTATGACAATGAGCTGACGCAAGCGGCCGGATCGCCGGATCTGATCATCACCAACGTCACCATCGTCGATGCGATCCAGGGCGTCATCAAGGCCGACGTTGGCATCAAGGATGGGGTGGTGTGTGGCATCGGCAAGGCAGGAAATCCTTCTGTGATGCCGGGCGTGACGCCAGGTTTGGCTTTGGGCCCCGGTGTGGATGCGATCTCTGGTGAGCACCTGATTCTGACCGCCGGCGGCATTGATGCGCACGTGCACTTCATTTCTCCGCAGCAGGCACAGGCGGCGTTGAGCAATGGCGTGACCAGCTTGTTTGGCGGTGGGATTGGCCCCTCGGATGGCACCAATGGCACAACAATCACGCCTGGCACTTGGAATATCGAGATGATGTTGCGCGCCTTTGATGCGTTCCCGGTCAATGCGGGGGTGCTTGGCAAGGGCAACTGCTCCTCGCCGTTTCCCTTGGACGAGCAAATGCGCGCGGGTGCCATGGGCTTGAAAATTCACGAGGACTGGGGCTCGACGCCAGCGGCGATCCGCGTGGCACTTGCGGCCGCTGACCGCCATGATGTGCAGGTTGCGATTCACACCGATACGCTCAACGAAGCCGGTTTCGTCGAAAGCACCATTGCTGCCTTTGAAGGCCGCACCATCCACACCTACCACACGGAAGGCGCGGGCGGCGGTCATGCGCCTGACATTATTCGCGTTGCCAGTCTGTGCAATGTGTTGCCAAGCTCGACGAATCCGACATTGCCGTTTGGCATCAACTCGCAAGCCGAGTTGTTTGATATGACCATGATTTGTCACAACTTGAATCCCCGCATTCCGACCGATGTGGCTTTTGCTGAGAGCCGAGTGCGTGTGGAGACCATTGCCGCCGAGAATGTGCTGCATGACATGGGCGCTATCTCGATTCTGTCGAGTGACAGCCAGGCGATGGGCCGCGTTGGTGAAAACTGGCTGCGCACCATCCAGACCGCGCATTTGATGAAAAGCCGCATGGGCGCTTACGAGGGCGACAGCTCAGGCAATGACAATGCGCGCGTGCTGCGTTTTGTGGCCAAGGTCACCATCAATCCGGCCATCGCGCAGGGCGTCAGCCATGTGATTGGCTCGATCGAGGTTGGCAAGATGGCCGATCTCGTGCTGTGGGAGCCAGCCTTCTTTGGCGTCAAGCCGAAGATGGTGATCAAGGGTGGGGCGATTTCTTGGGCGCAGATGGGGGACCCTAATGCCTCCTTGCCAACGCCTCAGCCGGTGCTTTTCCGGCCGATGTTCGGCGCGATGGGCTCGGCCCTGAGTAAAACCCGCGTGACTTTTACCTCGCGTGCAGGCTACGAGGCCGGCATCAGCGACCGCTACAACCTGCAATCACAAGTGATGCCAGTTTATGGCACGCGCACAGCCACCAAGCATTCGATGGTGCGCAACAACTGTATGCCTGTGATTGAGGTGAATCCGGAAACCTTTGCAGTGCGGGTCAACGGCAAGCACGCCACGATCAAACCTGCCGAGAGTATTCCGATGTCGCAATTGTATTTTTTCAGCTAAGCAGGGCTGCAGCTCCAGGCGGTCTGTAGCGGTGTTTGACGCCGGGCTATGGGAGGCTTGGGGCTGACGCGGCGGCACTTGCTGAGTCCACGATGAGGCATACGCGCAACCTGCTCAGTTGCGCAGGGGCAAACAGCAGAAAGAGGGAAACATGATTCTTGTTGAAAAAATTCTTGGCAATATCAAAGATGCGGCATGGCAAGACAAGGCCAAGCAGATGACGATTGACCAGTTGGTGCTGGAGCAATGGGAGGCGCCCAAGAGCCGTTTGCGCAAAGCCAGCGAGGGCGGCGTTGAGCTGGCGATTTCGCTGTCACGCGATGCGCATTTGCATGATGGTGACATTCTGCATGTCGATGCAGCGAGCAACACGGCGGTGGTGGCCAAGATTGGCTTGAAAGATGTGCTGGTGATCGAGCTGCAAGGTCTGGAGTCCTTGTCACCACAGGAGATTCTCTCAACCTGCTTTGAACTCGGCCATGGTTTGGGCAACCAGCACTGGCCAGCGGTGATTAAAGACACCACGGTGTATGTGCCACTGTCTGTGGACCAGAAGGTGATGGCGTCGGTCATGCGTACCCATGCATACAAGCACATCAAGACTTCGTTTGTCCCGGGTGAGCAGGTGGCTGCCAAATTGAGCGCGACCGAGGTGCGCCTGCTCTTTGCAGGCGCGGATGCGACACCGCACCACCACCATCCTGCTGTTGTGCAGGCTGATGCGCATGAACACGCGCACAGCCATGGGCATGCGCATGCACACGGGCACTCGCACGAACACCCTCATTCGCACGAGCACTCCCATGAGCACACGCATGCACACGAGCATTCTCATCCACACGAGCACCATGACCACCAGCACAAACATTGATGCCGCAGGTGTGGCGCCAGATGTTGGGCTGGGCGATATGGTCCGTGCTGCACGTTTGATGCAGTTTGCCGATTCAACGCTGCCGGTCGGTGCCTTTGCGTTCTCCAATGGCCTGGAGTCCGCCATACAAACCGGCGTTGTAAGCGATCGCAGCAGCCTGCGCGATTATGTCGAGCTGGTCGTGCGCCAAGCCGCTCGTATGGACGGCATTGCGCTGTTGCATGCTTTGCGGGCAGCGCGCGCGCAGGACATTGAGGCGCTGAAGGCTGCCGATCAAGCGCTGTGGAGTCGCCGGGTCGGTCAGGAGCAGCAGTTGATGCTGGCGCGCATGGGCAAGAAGCTGGCGGAGTTGTCACTGAAAATCGGTGACTTTCCGCTGGCGCAAATTTGGCTAACGGCAATCAAGGCCGAACAAACGCCTGGCTGCTTTCCCGTGACACAGGCGATTGTGCTGGCTCAGTTACAAGCCACAGACCAGGAGGCGTTTGTGCTGCACCAGTACGGCGTTGCTTCCATGGTGCTTAGCGCTGCGGTGCGCTTGATGCGCATCGACCACTTCGAGACCCAATCGGTGCTGTTTGAGATTCAGCAGCGCGTTGGCGAGGATTACGCTGCAGTACGTGATATGGAGCTGGATGACATGTCAGTATTTGCGCCAGTTTTCGATGTCTTGGTGGCACACCACACCAAAACCCATGTGCGTTTGTTCATGAACTGAACGCACACACTGAACGAACTATTTTCTAGAAAGACGCCATGAAGAAAATTACCCGCATTGGTATCGGTGGCCCGGTTGGATCGGGCAAAACCGCGGTGATTGAGGTCATCATTCCGCGCTTGATACAAATGGGCATCAAGCCTTTGGTGATTACCAATGACGTGGTCACCACTGAGGATGCAAAGCAGGTTCGCCGCACGCTCAAGGGAGTCCTGGTTGAGGAGAAGATCATCGGCGTTGAGACTGGCGCCTGCCCGCACACGGCTGTGCGTGAGGACCCGTCCATGAACATTGCTGCGGTGGAGGAGATGGAAGCGGCTTTTCCTGACAGCGATGTGATCTTCATCGAGTCCGGTGGCGACAACCTGACCTTGACCTTCAGCCCTGCGCTGGCGGACTTTTATATCTACGTGATTGACGTGGCCGGTGGCGACAAGATTCCACGCAAAAATGGCGCCGGCGTTTGCCAGTCGGACATCCTGGTGATCAACAAACAGGATTTGGCACCGTATGTTGGCGCCAGCCTCGAAGTGATGGACCGCGACTCCAAGCTCATGCGAGGTAAAAAACCATTTGTGTTTACCAACTGTAAGACCGGCGAGGGGGTTGACCAGTTGATTGACTTGATTTTGGACATGGCCTTGTTCGATGTGCAGGTTAACCGCGCCGCTGCTGCCTTGTAAGGGATAGGTGAGAGCTGGCGATGACATTGCATCCGAAACTCAGTCAGATCGACAGTGCGCCTGAGCTGCAGGACTTCCAATCGCAGCCAGCACAAATGCCGGCTGCTGCACAAGGCAAGATTGGCGTATTGCGGCTTGGGTTTTCCATGCAAAAAAACCGCTCGGTGTTGCACGACCTCTACCGCGTTGCACCTTTGCTGGTCCAGCAAGCCCTTTATTGGGACGAGGCGATGCCAGAGCTGCCGATTTGCTCCATCATTTCGGTGGGCGGCGGGATTTTGCAAGGCGATCGCTACAAAATCGATATCACCGTGGAGCAAGGCGCTTGCGCGCATGTGGGCTCGCAAGGTGCAAACCGCATCCATCAAATGGATGCCAATTACGCATCGCAGCACCAGAGCCTGCACGTGGCCGCAGGGGCTTACCTGGAATACTTGCCTGATTTCACGATTCCGTATCGGACATCGCGCTTTTTTAACCAGACCGACATCGTCGTTGATGCAAGTGCCACGGTACTGTATGGCGAGATGATGATGTCTGGGCGCAAGCACCACCACGCCGATGAGCGTTTTGGGTTTGATTTGCTGTCCATGGCTGTCAAAGTAACCCGTCCTGATGGCACGGCCTTGTTCAATGAAAAAGTGCTGGTCGGCCAGGCTGACGCCACCGTGAACTATCCGGCAGTGATGAAGGGCTTTGATGCCTTCGCCAATATTTTGTGCCTCACGCCGCCAGATGTCGCCGAACGCATCGAGGCATTGTTTGAGCCGCGCTGGGATGAAGATGGCCGGCGCGTGGTGTCCGGCGTTTCGCGCCTGCCCAATAAGGCCGGTTTGACGCTGCGTGTGGTGGGCATTGAGTCCTACGATGTGCGCGCAGAGGTACGCCGTTTTTGGAAGATTGTGCGTGAACAGGCCAAAGGACGTACTTTGCCAGAGGAGTTTATCTGGCGCTAAGAACCTAAACATGTTCTAAGTAGGACGACCCCTGTACGGCGCATATTGTGTGGAGGCAGCAAAGATGAGCAAGACCATGTCAAAAAAGTCGAATTTCCTCGCGGTATGTTTGCGCGGTTCGGGGCAGGTTTTTTTTATGGAAAACCAGGTCACCGGCGCATTTTTTTTGGCGGCCATCGCCTACGCATCGTATGTGTCGACGCAATGGGCGATTGCGATTGGTGCCGTGGTCGGTTTGGTGGTGGCAACGCTCACTGCCAATTGGTTGCAATGTGATCAGAAGTCCATCGATGCGGGGCTGTTTGGCTTCAATGGGATTTTGGTCGGGGTGGCGCTGCCGACCTTTGTGGCGGATTCGGCGGCGCTTTGGTTTTTGCTGGTGTTCGGTGCGGCAGCCAGCACGGTGATTACCTCTGCCGTGGCCTCGACTTTGACCAAAACCTGGGCGATTCCTGGCTCGACCGGCCCGTTTGTGCTAACGGGCTGGTTGCTGGCTGCCTGCGCGTATTCTTTTGGCGGGCTGGAACTGATCAGCGAGAAGCCGGAGTTGGGCACGGACTATCTGCAGGGGCTGGTCACCATCCCTTCGGCGCCAGAGTTGCTAGAGATTTTCTTTCGCAATATTGCCCAGGTTTTTTTACTTGGCAGTGCCATCAGCGGTGTGTTGGTGCTGATCGGCATTTTCATGGCTTCAGTACCCGCAGGGATCGCCGCCGCGCTGGGCTCGCTGATTGCAATGGTTGTGGCAATCGGTATGAAGGCCAACCCGATCGAAGTCTCGCAAGGTTTGTATGGCTTTAGTCCAGTGCTGACGGCGATAGCCGTGGGGGTCGTGTTCTTGCAGCCATCCTGGCGCGTAGCGGTGTACGCGGGTCTGGCAACAGTCGTGACGGTGTTTGTGCAAGGTGCGCTGGACATCATCATGCTGCCTGATGGGCTGCCTTCTTTTACAGCGCCTTATGTGCTCACGATGTATTTGTTCATTGCACCGAAAAAAATGATGGCACCGCATCCGCACAGCCATATTCAGTCAGACCATTTGTTGGAAAAGTCGTAAAGGAAACCTGGGCAAGCTCTGCAAAACTCCTTGTTGTGGTCTGAGCACGGTTTCAGGCGATCCGCTGCGCCAGTCTTGCGTGTCCATCGCTGCGGCTATGGCCTTCCAAAGACGCCTTGCGGCGCATCCCGATACCGCACTCATGCCTGCAACGAGGGGTGAGTAGAGCGTCCTTCGTCGATAACGCAACAACCGCCCAATCTGGGCTTCAACGGGAGACATGTAATGGTAGGCATTGATGCAGGTGATACCGCTTTTTTATTAATTTGTACGGCGCTTGTGTGCATGATGACACCCGCGTTGGCGCTGTTCTATGGCGGACTGGTGAAAGAGCGCGACATGCTCTCAATCATGATCCAGAACTTTGTCTGCATGGGAGTCATTGGTCTGCTTTGGGTATTCGGTGGCTTTAGCTTGGTGTTTGGCCCGGATATGGGTGGCGTGATCGGTGATATTCGCCCGTATTTCGGTATGTACCACGTTGGAATTGAGCCCAATGCGGCCTATTCAGACAAAGTGCCCTTCATTCTGATTTTTGCCTACCAGATGATGTTTGCGATTATTACGCCGGCCTTGATGACGGGGGCTTTCGTTGGCCGATTCCGCTTCGGTGCGTATCTGGCCTTCATCGCCATCTGGACCGCTGTGGTCTATTTCCCGGTCGCACATTGGATTTGGGGCGGGGGATTTTTGGCTCAGTTGGGCGTGGTCGACTTTGCCGGCGGTATCGTCATTCATACTGCGGCAGGATTTTCTGCGCTGGCGACAGCCAAGTTCCTGGGCGCACGCCGCAAGCGCTCCGGAGAGGGGGGGGATGAGCCTGCTGCATTGCCACTGGTCGCATTGGGTGCTGGTCTGTTGTGGTTTGGCTGGTTCGGCTTTAATGCCGGCGGTGCCTATGCGGCAGATGCATTGGCCGCATATGCGTTTACCAACACCATGCTGGCTGGCTCCATTGCGATGCTGGTGTGGATGTTTTGGGAGTGGCTCAGCTTCGGGCGTCCTTCGTTCAGTGGCGTGCTGGTAGGCGCTGTTGCTGGTTTGGCAACTATTACGCCAGCCGCCGGTTACGTTGAGCCAATGGCTGCGTTGTTGATTGGCGCGATCGGCGCCACCTGCTGTTTCCATGCGAGGTGGGTGCAGCGTTGGTTGAAAGTTGACGACACGCTGGAAGTCTGGCGCGCTCATGGGGTGGGCGGTATGACTGGTGCTTTGCTGATTGGAGTCCTGGCCAGCTCCAGTATCAATCAAGTGTCAGCGAGCTTGGAACAGCTGGGCGTGCAGGCTTTGGCGGTGATGATTGTGGCCGCGTATGCGTGGATTTTGACCACATGCATTCTCAAGGCCATTGATGTGACCGGCCATTTGCGTGTACCCGCTGACCAACAGCAAAGCGGTGAATATGGTGTGTTTAGCGAAAATGCGTATAACCTGTGGGATATGCGCAAGAGCAACAACAGCTAAGGCTGTGACTGCAGTCGGTGTGGCGCCGGCTGCAGTCGATTTCGATCCGACAGGCAGCAGACTCTGACTGGCAGCTTGTCTTGCGCATACGCTAGAGGCCACTTTTGTGGCTCAGTATGAAAACCAAGCCGGTATCAGTCACCCCATAGCCGTGGCAGATACCGGCCTTACTACGCGCTGCGTTTGGCAGCGCAGCCTATGTGCGATAAGGGACAGTAATGCAAGTGACGCATGAATTTGTAAGAGAAGGGCGAGCTGGCAAGACTCGCTGCGATAGCCAGCCCGTGTTGGATCTTTTGGCACAGGTTGAGCGCTATTGGGATATCCGTGCCGAGTCTTATAGCCAGTCCAATCAAAACGAGTTAAAGGGCGACAAAGCCGATGTCTGGCAAGCACTGTTGTTGCAGCACTGCCCAACAGGGCGCCAGCTGCGCGTACTCGATGTCGGCGCAGGGCCAGGCTTTTTCTCGATTTTGTTGGCTCGCGCAGGCCATCAGGTAACGGCCATTGATGTGACGGCTGCCATGCTGCATGAAGCGCGCACGAATGCCGGAGCATTGGTGGATGCGATCCACTTCATTGAGGGCGATGTGGAGAACTTGCCTTTTGCCGACGCCAGTTTTGATCTGGTGGTCACGCGCAACGTCACCTGGAATTTGAAGCACCCGGCCCAGGCCTACGCCGATTGGCATCGGGTGCTTGCGCCCGGTGGCCATTTGGTTAACTTTGATGCCAACTGGTATTTGCATTTGTTCGATGCAGACTTAGGCGCGCAATTCGAAGCCGATCGCCAATACACTGCAGCCAACGGTATTGAGGACCATTATGTGAGCACCGATACTAAAACCATGACCGAGATTGCGCTGCAGCTGCCGCTTAGCCAGACGCTGCGGCCTCAGTGGGATCAGCACACGCTGGCGCAAGTGGGGTTTGCCAAGGTCGAGATCGATGCCTCTATTGGCGAGCAGGTCTGGAGTGCTGAAGAAAAGGCGAACTATCGCTCAACGCCGATGTTCATGATTGTGGCGCACAAGCAGGCTGCAGCAGGGGGCTTGGCATGAACCGTTTGGCTCAAGCAGTCGCGGCGCTGGCCGTAGTTTGGCTGGGGATTGCGCAAGCGCCACAGGCGCTTGCTGGCAAAGCCGACAACGTGTTGAATTACGCCAGTACGAAAGACGTGCGCGATATCAATCCGCACTTATACGCCGGAGAGATGGCTGCGCAGAATATGGTGTTCGAGTCTTTGGTGCGTATAACGCCCACCGGCATCGAGCCGCATCTGGCGCAGAGCTGGGAGGTCTCTGAAGATGGACGTGTCTATACATTCCAGCTGCGTCCAGGGGTGTTTTTCTCGGACGGTGAGCCATTCAACGCGCAGGCGGTCAAGCGCAATATTGACGCGATTTTGAGCAACCGAACTCGCCATGCCTGGCTGGAGCTGGTGCGCCAGATTCGCGATGTCGAGGTCGTCAACGAGATGACGCTGCGCTTGCATCTCAATGAGCCTTACTATCCCACGCTGACAGAGTTGGCGTTGACGCGGCCCTTTCGCTTTATTTCACCGCGCGATTTTATGCAGGGCACCACCAAGGATGGCGTGAGTGGCTATAGCGGCACTGGGCCATGGATGCTGGCTGAGCATGCGCGCAATCAGCATGCACGCTTTGTGCGCAATCCCAATTACTGGGGCACTGCCCCTGCCTTATCTGGAGTTGAGTGGCAGGTCATTCCGGACCGCCAAACGCTGCTACTGGCACTGCAAAAAGGCGATATCCAGTTGGTTTTCGGTGCAGACGGCGATATGCTCGATGCAGATTCAATGGCCGCACTGAGTGGCTCAAAGCAGTTGGCGACTCTGATGAGTGAGCCGATTGCTTCGCGTGCGATTGTGCTCAACAGCAGTCGGCCCATTTTGCGCGATGTGCGCGTGCGCCGTGCGCTGCAGCATGCGGTTGATAAGGCCGGAATCGCCGACGGCGTCTTCAACGGTCTGGAGACGGTGGCGCAAACACTGCTGGCGCGTAATGTGCCGTATGCCGACGTGCCCCAGGCTGTCTATGCATGGGAGCCGGAGCAAGCGCAGCGCTTGCTCGATGAGTCCGGTTGGACGCTGGCGCCCGGCCAGCGCGTGCGGCACAAGGACGGCGTGCCATTGAGTTTGGTGTTTTCCTACAATGTGAGCAATGCGGCCGAGCGTGAGATTGCTGAGCTGATTCAGGACAACTTCCAACGCATTGGGGTGCGTTTGGAGTTGCTTGGCGAAGAGAAGCAGGTGTATTTGGATCGCCAAAGAAACGGCGACTTCGACATGCAATATTCGCTCTCTTGGGGCACACCCTATGATCCCGCATCGTTCGTGTCGTCGTTTCGGATTCCGGCCCATGCCGACTACCAGGGGCAAAAGGGCTTGCCCAATAAGGCCGCCATTGACGCCATGATCGATGAGCTACTGATCACTGCCGATGAGGCGCGCCGCCAAGCCTTGTATGCCGAGCTATTGGGGCAGTTGGCTGAGCAAGCCGTCTACATCCCGCTGACCTATTCACGCGTTAAGGTGGTGCACCGCAGAGAGCTGGAGGGCGTCGGCTTTAATCCGTCTCAGTATGAAATTCCCTTTGAGCGTTTTTACTTCAAGTAAGGTGTGCAGCACCTAAGCGCAGTCAGATATGAGCAAAAGCGAGCAGGCCTCGATGGTAGCTACAGTGGCGCCTGCACGCGTTGCCGGATTGGCCCTTGCACGTCCGCCGTTGCGGTGGCGCTTATCCCCATGGTGGTGGCGTTTGCTGGCTTTGCCATGTTTGATGCTGCTGATCTCGTTCATTGCATTTGCCGCGCTGCATTTAACGCCCTCTGATCCGGCAACGGTGTCCTTGCGCGTCAATATGGTGGTGCCCACCCCTGAGGCGCAGGCCTTGGTTGCGCAAGAGCTTGGACTCGATCGCCCCTTTTTGATCCGCTATGCCGATTGGCTGCAGCGTGCTGTGCAGCTTGATCTGGGATATTCGTACCTGAGTCGGCGTCCGGTGCTTGCAGAGTTTCGCCGTGCGCTGCCGCCGACCTTGTATCTGGCCGCCGTGACGCTGTTGTTTATCGTGGTGTTGGCTCTGCTGGGGGCTATGCTGTGCGTATTGGGGCGGCGCACTTGGGTCGATGCCCTGGTGCGCGGCGTCGTCTTTTTTCTCACCGCGCTGCCAAGCTATTGGGTCGGTTTGCTGCTGATTTGGTTGCTGGCCGTGCGCTTGGATTGGTTTCCGGTCAGTGGGATGCGCTCACCCAGCGCCGTGGTCTTGCCGGCCTTGTGCCTGTCATTGGCTTATTTTGGCGTTTATTTGCGTCTGCTGCGTGGCAGCATGCTGGCGCAGTTCAACCAAGCGTATGTGTTGTATGCAAGAGCCCGTGGGCTGTCTGAGCGCCGCATCCTGGTAAACCACATTTTGCGCAACGCTTTGCACACGGCCATCACGGCGCTGAGCATGAGCATCCCTAAACTGATTGCAGGCACGGTGGTGATTGAGAGTATTTTTGCCTGGCCTGGAATTGGCCGTTTGTGCATCGAGGCGGTATTTGGGCGTGACTACCCAATGATTCAGGCCTATATTTTGTTGATGGCTTTGTTGTTTCTGACATTCAACTTCCTGGTCGAAGGTCTGCAGCAGCGACTCGATCCACGTCTGAGGCATGGGTGAGATGCGCACGCGATGCTTGGCCTTGCTGCGTCGGGATCCTTTCTCTGCAGCCTGTATTGCGGTGCTGCTGATTGTGCTGCTGGCCGGTCTTTTTGCTCCTTGGTTGGCGCCGAATTCGCCGGTTGAGACAGCCGTTCGACTCAAGTACCAGCCGATGAGCTGGCAGTTTCCTTTGGGCACCGATAATCTGGGCCGCTGTGTGTTTTCGCGCTTGCTCTTTGGGATCCGGACGACGGTGTTTTACGCATTTGGAACGATGCTGGTGACCGTGACGCTGGGGGCAGGTCTGGGGCTGTTGGCGGGCATGCTGCGTGGGCGCTTTGAGGCGGTACTGATGCGTGTGTGTGATGTGATGCTGGCTTTTCCCGCCGAAGTCGTGATTCTTGCCGTGGTCGGCCTATTGGGCCCGGGCATTGAGAATATTTTGCTGGCTGTCATTGGCGTGAAGTGGGCTTGGTATGCCCGCATGGTGCGCAGCACCGTCGTGCAATACACCCACCGCAACTATGTGCGCTATGCGCAAGTCATTGGTGCGCCGCCTTCCCATGTGCTGCGCCGCCATTTGTTGCCGGTGACTGCGGCGGAAATCGCCACTCTGGCATCGGTCGATGTGGCCAGCGTGATTTTGCTGATTTCCGCACTGTCATTTCTAGGCTTGGGCGTGCAGCCGCCCACGCCCGAGTGGGGCAGTATGCTCAACGAGGCCAAGACCGTGATGCTGGTGCAGCCCATGCAAATGCTGCCAGCTGGCATTGCGATTGTGGTGGTGGTCATGGCCTGTAACGGTTTGGGCGATTTTTTGCGTGACCAATTGGATGTGGGGCGTGAGCGCAGACAAACAGCAGGCGTCCAGTCGGCGGACAAGAAAGATGCGCATGTCTGAGTTGCTGCGGCTCGAGAGCGCGCAAGTGCACGATCGCCAGACGGGAAAAGTCCTGCTGCATCCTGTCTCGATGTCGATCATGGCTGGGCGTAGCTTGGGCATTGTGGGGGAGAGCGGCAGCGCCAAATCCCTGCTGGCCAAAACGATCATGGGACTGCTGCCGCAGAGCTTAGAGGCAGCGGGCAGTCTGTATTTTGATGGCGGCCACTACGATCTTGCGGATGGCGCAGCCATGCGCGCCATCAGGGGGACGGGTATTTCGCTGGTGGTACAAGACGGCATGAGCGCCTTTGATCCGATGATGCCGATTGGCAAGCAGTTTCTGGAAACGCTGCGCGTGCACCGCGGTGAGTCTAAGCAGGCTTGTATGCAAGCTGCGTTGGCCTGCTTTGAGCGCCTGCACCTGACGCCCGCTGAGGGTTTGTGGCGGCGTTACCCGCACCAGCTCAGCGGTGGGCAGCTGCAGCGTATGCTCATCGCTATGGCGTTATTGCTTGCCCCGCAGCTGATCATTGCCGATGAGCCCACCACGGCGCTCGATGTCCTGGCCCAGCGCGAAGTCATGCAGGTCTTGCGCGACGTCGTGCAAGAGCGGGCTTGCACTCTGGTTTTCATCTCGCACGATATTGGCCTGGTGCGTTATCTGGCCGATGATGTGGCCGTGATGCAGCAAGGCCGTGTGGTTGAACTGCAGCCTGTCGATGCTTTATGGGCTGCACCGCAGCACCCTTACACACAGTTTCTGCTTGCCTCGCGTGAGCGCTTGAGCTCACGCTTCAGGGCGCTGATGCAAAGGAATGCACATGCTCCAAGTGCGTGACATCTGGCGCAGTTATCGTGACAAAAAATGGTTTGGCTCGGCATCGCGCGAGGTGCTCAAAGGCGTCTCGTTTGAAGTGGCGCCTGGCGAGGCAGTTGGCCTGCTGGGGGCGAGCGGTTCAGGCAAAAGCACGCTGGCGCGGATTATCAGTGGAATTGAAGCGCCCGAGCGAGGCGAGGTGACGCTGCATGGCCTCAATCTGATGCACCGGCGCCATCGTCGCCAGCGTATCAGTGTGGTGTTTCAGGACTATACAGCGTCAATTAATCCCAGTATGACGGTGTTCGACGCGATTGCTGAGCCCCTGCGGCTGCAAAGCGTTTGGGCACGAGAGGCCTTGTATGAGCATGTGGCCGCCCTGCTTGCCCGTGTGGGCTTGCCGGAGGCCTTGATGCAGCGCTATGCGGCCGAACTCTCAGGCGGTCAAGCCCAGCGTGTGTGTATTGCACGTGCTATTGCCAATCAGCCCGATCTGATTATTCTGGATGAAGCGGTGAGCTCATTGGATGTGCCCGTACAGGTGCAGATCCTGGAGCTGCTGGAGGCTTTGCGTGAGAGCTGTGGACTCAGCTATTTGTTCATCACGCACGATGTGATGGCCTTGTGCTTTGTGTGCCAGCGGGTGCTTTTTTTAGACGATGGCCGGATTGTTGAATCCTGCAAGGTGGAGTCATTGCCGGATGTGCGCCAGCCTTATGCGCGGCGCCTGCTCAATGCGGTGATTTGAGACACCAGCGCTGTTGTTTCGCATGTGATGAGGCAAGGTGGCCCAGGTCGGTGAAGCAATGAGGCTCAAAACTGCCTAGGAAATATTGGTCGGTTCAATGCGCAGAAGTACCGATCGCCTCACCAAATACCTGAAATCAGGGATACTCAAACGACAAGAAACATGTTGAAATTGAAAGCAAACGCAACTTTCAGATGCCATCGACCGCTCTCATAACCGCTGCACGCCAGTGACTTGAGCGTAAGTAACAACTGCTTAGATTGCGCCGCACGACTCCATCAGCGTTCGCTGAGCGCCTTTCGAAACGATCAATGCCGACTTGGTTCCCGGCTCAGCCTTGCTCTGCTGCACTCTCGTGCCAACTGCGTTGGCGCAAATGCTCGGCACCTGCAACCTGAACAATCCCTATTGCTGGGATCAAGGCATTTGGCATACGTCACTCTCAGACATTGACATGACCTCCATCACAAGTTTGCCAGCCACATCGATTGCTTTGCACAATTTCGCCAAAACAGCCAAATTGCTCGCCATTTTTGCGGCCTATGCCGCAAGCTCACAGCTCTGCGCACAAACTTATACGCCCATTGGCACCACCGGCTACAACCATGACGTTATAGCCAATGGCATTGGCAACGCTGCAAGCAGCACAAGCCACGGTCTTGACGAATTAAATTACGTCCTCAAATCCCTTGACTGGAAACTAACGGATGCATCTCAGGCACAAACGAGTGGATTGCCTCTTGACGGCTTGATCGTCAGCAACAGTTCCCCTCAACAAAGCTACCAACTGCAAAGCTATGCAGCCAACAACTCACTGCGCTTATCCTCAGACAATCCCAATGGCACACTGGTGCTAACCGATCCGTCTGCGTATCGCGCGCTCAGCATATTAGCCACCAGTGGTTCTGGTACATCCTCATTTTCTGCAGTCGTGCACTTTAGCGACGACACTCAAACTACTTTGCCAATCCAATCGGTCTCTGACTGGTTCGGAGGATTAAATTATGTCGCGAGCGGTATGGGGCGTGTATCACGATACAACAATTCGGTAGAGAACAACCATACAAATCCGCGTCTTTACCAAATCAACATGGATTTGCTCTGCAGCGATCACAACAAAGTCATCAGCACAATTGAGTTCACCCGAGAATCTGGCCCCGGCATCCTGAACATATTTGCCCTTTCTGGAACCGACAAAAATGCAGGTCTCGTCGGTCAGTCAGACCTTTTTACAGAACAAAGCATCACACTCCATGCTCCGCTAAAAGGCGGTAGTTGGAGCAGTGACACGCCAACTGTCGCCATCGTTGACAACACAGGCAAGGTGAGTGGCATAGCAGCAGGACAAGCAACCATCACATACACAAGCCCTTGCGGAACCCAACACACCCACATGGTGACAGTGGCAAATACCATGCCAACCACCACTGCGCTTAGCAGCACCTCGGCTGCAGCTGTATTGGCGAGTTCTATTACGCTTACGGCAGTCGTTACCAACAGCAATAGCAACAGCAATAGCCAAGGCAGTGTCACATTCTTAAGTGGTGCCGATGCAAGCACTCCGGTGGCCGGCTGCACTGGCAGGCCAATCGAGCAAAACCAAGCTGAGTGCACTGTCACCCTTAATACAATTGGCCACCACCGCTACGTGGCTAAGTTCAGCTCCAGCAATCCAGCCATTGCGAACTCCAGCTCATCAAGTATTGGCGTTGATGTATTGCCAGCCAGCTTCTTGGTCACTGTAAGCCCCTTACCAGCAGATGCAGCAGCCCATGGCGGGAGCATCACTTGCAGCCCCAATCCTGTCAACACATTTACGCACGCAAGATGCACAGCCAATCCCGAGCCTGGTTATATGCTCGGCAGCTGGGCGGGCGATTGCAGCCACACGCCATCCTCTTCAAATGCCTGCACGCTCAGCAATGTGACTGCAGATCAAACCGTATCAGCGCAATTTATACAAGTGCAAACCAGCTTCACTGGCACCACGTCACCAAGCGATGGCACGGCAGCAGGCACAGCCACTGCCAGCTTCTCTGGTGGCGGCTCAACATGCCGTTTCGATGCGGGCAACACCGCTTTTGTCACTGCACCCCAGACTCTGCCACAAGGACAAACCATGCCGCATGGCATGCTCGACTTCAAACTAATAGGCTGTGACACCACACCAGTGACTGTCACTATCACCTGGCCAGATCAGGTGCAGGGCCTGACTAAGTGGGGCAAAGCCAGCGCTGACGCCACGTCTTCCAGCCATTTTCAGCCTAGCAATCTATTGGTTAATGGCCGCACCACCACATTCACCGTGCAGGACGGCCAATTGGGCGACGATGACTGGACCATTAACGGTGAAATTGTCGATCCTGTAGGTGCGACAGTGCAAGCTGCTTTGCCTCAAGCCGTCCCCGTACCAACACTGGGTCACCTAACACTCGCCTTGCTCAGTTTGTTCGCTGCAGGTTTGGCAGCTCTTGGTTTGCGCAAGCGTAGCAGCCCCTTGTCAAGCTAAGCTGGCCACTACCAGTGACGGATATAGAAATTTTTTCACAATAAAACGAGAGTATCAGCCCAATAAGCTGCAAACATCGCAAATACTCTGCTAAAATTTGCGGCTTCGCTACATGCGACCCAAATATCGGAGAGGTGGCAGAGTGGTCGAATGTACCTGACTCGAAATCAGGCGTAGGTGCAAGCCTACCGAGGGTTCGAATCCCTCCCTCTCCGCCAGATAGCCTATAAAAACGCACCTTTCGAGGTGCGTTTTTGTTTTTTCAACCATCTTATCTACCAAAATTGGGATTGAATTGTGCCAAATTAGATGCTGTTGGGCACATGCTTGGTGGCGCATCACGCTGAATATAGCTTGCGCTACTGGAGATGGCGCTTGGCGCCTTGCCTCTTGGTTTTTCACTCTCCAGAGCCCAAAAATTGCATATCCGTGGAGTCGATCCGCATGCGAGGCTCTTATGACCCATCCTCCCGATGACTACCAGCTAACGGGAGGATTTGTTCAAAAAAGCCGCTTTATTTGGCAATTGGCTTGGCTGTCTTTTTGGCTGTTGCATTATTGCTTGCATTGGCTTTTTTGGTCGCAGCTACAGGCTTGGTGCCTGCTTTGAATGCCTTTGCTTGTTCTGGTGCCGCAGTCTTGGCAATGGCCACTGCCAATGCGGGGTCCACTGCGGATGAGACGGGTGTGTGCTTGGCAAGCGCTGGCTGAGGTTGGCTGGTCTGCTGAATGCTGTTGTGAGGCTGAGGCTGGTAGCGCAAAATGAAATCGCGAATTTGCGGGTAAACAATTGTGCGCCATTTACTGCCACTGAAAATACCATAGTGGCCAGCGCCTTGGACATCTATGTGCTCTCTGTCTGCTGCGCCAATGCTGGTGCACAGCGTGTGTGCTGCCTTGGTTTGGCCTGAGCCAGAAATGTCGTCAAGCTCGCCTTCCACGGTAATCAAGGCCGTGTTTTTGATGTCGGCAGGTTTGACCAGCTCCAGTTGGCCTTGTGGATTGCGTACCTCCCAGGTGCCTTCGACGAGCTTGAATTTTTGGAACACTGTCTCAATGGTTTCCAAATAGTAATGCGCATCCATGTCCAAAACGGCGTTGTATTCGTCGTAGAACTTGCGGTGGTATTCGGTGGCGTCGTCGTCGCCCTTAATCAGGTTTTGGAAATAGTCGTAATAACTGCTGGCGTGGCGATCCGGGTTCATGGCGACAAAGCCGGTGTATTGCAAGAAACCGGGGTAGACACGGCGGCCTTCGCCAGGATAGCCAGTAGGCACGCGGTAGATCAAATTGTTTTCAAACCACTCGTAGCTGTGCTCGGTGGCCAGATTGTTGACCGAGGTTGGTGCTTTTCTGGCGTCAATGGGGCCGCCCATCATGGTCATTGATAGTGGTGTTGTCTCACCTCTGCTGGCCATCAGTGAAATAGCAGCCAACACTGGCACCGTAGGCTGGCAAACACTCATGACATGGCAATTGCCGTGCTTCTCCTGCAAGAAACGTATGAAGGTTTGCACGTTATTGACGTAGTCGTCTAAATGGAAGTCGCCTTTCTCCAGCGGCACCGTGCGTGCATTTTTCCAATCAGTAATATAGATTTTGTGCCCGCCCAGCATGGTGCGCACGGTCTCTCTGAGCAGCGTTGCGTAATGACCCGATAGCGGCGCCACAATCAAAACGGCAGGCTGCTTGAGCATGGTTTCAAGCGTTGCGCTGTTGTCGCTAAAGCGTTTGAAGCGGCGCAGTTCGCAAAAGGGCAGGTCCATCTCAATGCGTTCGTGGATAACCACTTCCACGCCATCGACCTCCACGGTTTCGATACCGAATGCTGGCTTCTCATAGTCCTTGCCAAGCCGGTATAACAGGTCATAGCTGGCCGAAATGCGATGTGCAAGCGAGGTGTCGGAAAACATCCAAGCTGGATTGGAGAACAGTTTAGAAGCCGCTTTGGCAAAATCTGCAAATGGCTCAGTAATGGCTCGTTGTGCTTCGTAGATTTGGTAGAGCATGGCGAAATCCTGTTTGTTGCATTGCACAATAATACCGCAGACTCATTCAGAAGTCGCGATTTGAGTTGGCACTCCTTCTTGATGCGTCAGTGCACAAGATCAAATTGTGTTGGTTTTATGGCTCGCTGTTTATATATTACGGCCGAGCTCAGGCCAGCGCTTATGCAGGTACAGCCAAGCACCCAGACCGATCGCCCAGAAACTGGCTGAGGCCAGTGACATCGTCAGGCTCGAGTGCATGACCAATGGCACGATAACGCCTGCAACTACACCATTGGCTGCAGACGTGATGCAGGCTTGCAGCGAAGAAGCCATGCCTCGGCGTGTTGGATTCATATCCAGTACCAGCAAGGTGATAGGAGGCATCACGACTGCCCAGCCAAACGAAAAAATACCTAAAGGAACAATTGCCAAGATCGGGTGGTACAAGCCAGCGGCGTTCAAGCTGATATTGATGACGCTGGCCACTGCCATGGTCAGGAAGCCGAATCGAATTTGTTTTTTAGGCGCCAGAACGCCAGCCATCCGCCCGCTGGCAGTTGCGCCAAGCATGATGCCGCCAATCGCGCATAGGAACATCCAGAAAAACTGCGTTGGGGCAAGTTGCAGATGCCCACCCAAGAATTCAGGCGATGCCAGTATGTAGACGAACATACCGTTAAAGGGCAGAGCGCTGCTGACTGCCAGCAGTAAAAAACGCGCGCTCAAGCCTAACTCCATATAGCCCTGAATCAACGGCTTCAACCGCAGTGGCTGGCGGTCTGCAATCGGCAGTGTTTCTGGCAGCACACGCCAGTTCACCAGCCACAGCCCAGCGCCCAACAAAGCCATGAACCAGAAAATGCTGTGCCAGCCAAGCAAGGTATAGAGCCAGCCTCCGACAATGGGGGCGATAGCAGGTGCTAAGCCAAAATACAAAGTCACTTGGCTCATGACTTTTTGGGCTTGTGTTGGTGCAAACACGTCGCGAATAATGGCCCGAGAGACGACCATGCTCGCTCCTGCTGACATGCCTTGCATTGCTCTGAAGAAAATCAGCTGTTCTGCAGATTGCGCCAGTGCGCAGCCGACAGATGCAAGGCCAAATGCAGCGACGCCCCACAGTACCACTGGCCGACGCCCAAAGCTGTCAGCTAATGCGCCATGAAACAAATTCATGAACGCAAACGCCAATAGATAGGCTGAGAGAGTCTGCTGCATTTGCAAAGGCGATGCAGCAAGGCTGGTGGAGATGCCAGAAAAAGCCGGCAGGTAAGTGTCGATTGAAAAAGGCCCAAGCACACTCAATGCCGCCAGCAATGCAGGCAGTGCCCAATGCGGGCCTAGTACAAGAGGCGGACTACTGGTCGAAGAGTCGGTGGGAGGTGTTTGTTCAGCTAAGGTGTCGCGCTTCATAAGGAAACAACATAATCAGACGAGTGTTATGGTGGCCGTTATTCATGTACATCGACTCGATGACAACGAGTGCTAGGGCGTAGTGTGTGCTGCGCCATTGTGCATGGATGTGGTGGTGTTTGATTTTTCGCTCAGATAGGGCGGTTGCTGCATGCGATGCTTTGCATCGCCTCTGTGACACTGCGTCGGTCACTATGGACATCCAACGGATCAGAGCATTTTTCAAAAGAAAAAATATTGGCTTGAATGTCTTGTGGCCGTAGGGCAGTGGCTGTGCCAGGCGTTTGTGTTGAAGGCACGGGCTCACACGTTGCTTTCTGGCCAGCAGCGGTGATGGTGTGGTCCTGTTCTTTGCTATACAGCAGAGGCGCACTTGGTATTAGCTTGGCTATTTGATTCATCGAGGGACACTAGACGCAGGCAGCAATGTTTGCTGCTGTCGTTTGAAGGGGGTTGTGGTGGGCTGAAATTGCAGGCTTGGACAAACATGCAGAGGATGCCCGCTGCACTTTTGTATACCAGTAGTCTGTCTGTGCGATGTAAATTGTTGTCCTTCTGCAACGAAAATAGATGTAAAGGCGCGGCAACTGCAAATACTCTTTGCCAAGCTTGGCCGGCTCTGTTGCAATACTCCTAACTTCCCCACCAGGAGGTTGGCTCGGGGAACCGGCGGGATTGAAAAAGGTGAATACAGCCCAAGACCCCCCGTACCGGAGCCCTATGTTTAACCTTGGAGTATCCGCAATGAAAAAATCTCTAATCGCTTTGGCCGCTATTGCTGCTTCTGGCTTGGCAATGGCCCAATCTTCTGTGACTCTGTACGGTGTTGCTGATATCGCTGTTGGCGATGCATACGACAAAACCGGCGCACAATCGAACAACAACATCAACAACGGTAACAGCCGCATCGGTTTCCGTGGTGTTGAAGACCTGGGCAATGGCTTGAAAGCTGAATTCCAATTGGAACAAGCGGTTCGTCTGGCTGACGGTAGCACTGGTGGTAACGGTGGTGCTGGTGGCGCAACTTTTGCTCGTCAAGCATGGGTTGGTTTGTCTGGCAACTTCGGTGCTGTTCGCGCCGGTCGTCAATTGACACCTACATACGACGCAGTTGCTGTGTACGACCTGACTGGTACAGCTAACTACTCCCCAGTTGCTCTGAACTTCGGCTACGGCGGCGGTTCGCGTACAAACTCCCTGTTCAAATACGTGACTCCTAGCTTCGGTGGCTTCAAAGCTTCCTTGGGCTACGTGTTCGAAGACAACTACACAGCTTACGGTGCTAACGCTGATGGCAAAAGCAACGCCAAAGGCTTCTACGACATCGCTGTGATCTACCAAAACGGCCCATTGGGCGTGTCGGCAGCTTACAACTACGCTGAAGTCAACTCCGGTTGGAGCAAGAAAAGCCGTGTTGAAAACAGCAACATCGGTGCTACATACGACTTCGGTTCGTTCAAACTGGCTGGTTCTTACCACTACAACGACGTTGCTAGCGTGAGCAACTACGAAGGTGGCCCAGCTTCTGGTACAACACACATCCAGCCTGGTATCCAAGGTTACTCTTTGGGCGCAACAGTTCCGCTGGGCGCATTCAGCCTGACAGCTGACGTTGTGTACGCAAAAGACCGCAACGAACTGACTCCTGGCGCTGGCAAGCGTGACGGCGTTGACGCTGTTATCGAAGCCAAGTACGCTTTGTCCAAACGTACATTCGTGTACGGCGTGTACTACCGTGCTGACAAAAAAGGCCCACAGTTTGAGAACACCTTCGGTGAGCAAAACAACTACGCTATCGGCCTGCGCCACAACTTCTAATTGGTTGCCTGCTTAAGCAGGTTTCCTAGAAGAACAAACGCCCCTTCGGGGGCGTTTTTTTATATCTATATCTGCATAGCAAATGGTTTTTCTGGAGCAGATTGCGTGCTCTGCCAGGTATGCCGTATCGGTATGAGAAGGATGGGATTAATGGTGTGCTGTTCGGGTAGCGCTGTCCACTGTTTGCCGACCCATTTGCAGAGCGTCAGATGATTCTTGAGCCTTGCAGCCGATGCAATGCTTTGCAGTGGCCTCTTTGATCGTTCTGTTCATCCGTTCGAGCGACATATTGCTCCACGGACGTTAGACTCAGACGATAGACCCGACCAAAAAGTGTGCAAATGCCACCGATTGCTGCAGCGATGCATGAATTGTGAATGCCACTATCGGTGGTGAGTGCTGTGTATGAGTGGCAACAGGGGCCTAGCGCTGCCTGTTTTTTGTGCCTGGTGCGCCTGTGAAAAAACCGTAAACAGGTGCTAAATTGATTAGGCGCCGCTTTTAGAATAATTTTTGCGCGGCGCCTGAGAGGCGAGTTGAAGTTTGGTGCTTGTTATTCTGCTACCAGGCTGAGCAATTCCGCGCCGTCCATGACTTGGTCGCCTGGAGCGAACAAGAGCTCAGCCACCACACCATCTTTTGGGGCCAAAATGGTGTGCTCCATTTTCATGGCTTCCATCACAGCCAAGGCCTGGCCTTTTTTAACAGCATCACCAGCTTGAACTGTGAATGCCACGACTTTGCCTGGCATCGGTGCTGTTAAGCGGCCTGACTCTGCATGTTCATCGCTTTGCAGGAGTGGGTCGACTGATACCAAGCTGTCATGGCCTGCTGCGGCGAAAACATCAATCGTTTGGCCGCTGCGATACACATGCACTTGAGAGGCGTGCTCAGCCAAGTTCAGTTGCAGTGCATCTGCTGTCGCAGAGTAGCTGAAGGGGCCATCGAACACTTGCTGTGCGGACTTGCCCTGTGTATCGACTCTCAGGTGCAAGCCATCTGCGAGATAGCTCAACTGGGCAATGTATTTCTGGTCGTCTTTCGTGAACAAGAAAAAGCGCTTGGCTGCGCCCCAGGCGCGCCAGGCATCGTGGTGGCTGAATGGATCGCCATCCTTGGCTGTGACTTGCTCTTGGTTCAGGGTGTGGGCAATCGCTGCGGCAATGCTAAATCCAACCGGCCAAGGCGTTTGATTGAACAGCTGCTCCGCTTCGCGTGGAATCAAGGCGGTGTCGAGTTTGGCCTGTGCAAACGATGGGGTCTTGATCGTGCGGCGCAAGAACTGCACGTTATTGGCCAGACCGACAATATGCAACTGAGCCAGTGCTTCGTCCAAGCGTTGCAGGGCTTCGTCACGGGTATTGCCACGCACAATCAGCTTGGCAATCATGGAGTCGTAGTACGGGCTGATGCTATCGCCTTCACGCACGCCATCGTCAACACGCACATCGCTGACTTCAAAAGCGCTGGCCTGGGGCTTGCGGTAAATGCGCAAGTGGCCTGTGGCGGGCAGGAAGTCGTTGTCTGGGTTTTCGGCATTGATGCGCGCTTCAATGGCGTGCCCTGTAAGTTGCAGCTGTGCCTGGGTTTTGGGCAATGGCTCTCCGCTGGCTACGCGCAACTGCCACTCAACCAAGTCGGTGCCGGTGATCGCTTCAGTGACAGGGTGCTCGACTTGCAAACGCGTGTTCATCTCCATGAAATAAAAACGCATCTCTTCGGGCTTGTCATAACCCCCAGGCTGCTCGACGATGAATTCCACTGTACCAGCGCCCACATAGCCTACCGCTTTGGCTGCTGCTACGGCAGCTTCGCCCATTTGTTTGCGTAACGCGGCCGTCATACCGGGCGCAGGTGCCTCTTCCAGGACTTTCTGGTGACGGCGCTGCACTGAGCAGTCCCGCTCAAACAAATAAACGACGTCGCCTTGTTGGTCGCCAAACACTTGGATTTCAATATGGCGTGGTCGCTGTACGTACTTTTCAATCAGCACATTGTCATCGCCAAAGCTGTTGATGGCCTCGCGCTGGCAGGACTGCAGCGCGGCGCTGAAGTCTTCGCTGCGCTCGACAATGCGCATGCCCTTGCCGCCGCCGCCAGCGCTGGCTTTGATCAGTACCGGATAGCCAATTCGGTCGGCCTCACTGTGCAGCAAGACGGGATCCTGGTCTTTGCCGTGGTAGCCTGGCACCAAAGGTACGCCGGCTTTTTCCATCAGGCGTTTGGATTCGGCTTTCAGCCCCATGGCTTGAATGGCAGAGGCGGGTGGGCCAATAAAGACCAGACCGGCTTCACTACAGGCTTTGGCAAAGTCCTCGTTTTCAGACAAAAAACCATAGCCGGGGTGGATGGCCTCAGCGCCAGTGGCTTGCGCTGCGGCAATGATGCGCTGCCATTGTAGATAGCTCTCTTTAGGCGTGTTGCCGCCGACATGGACTGCTTCATCGCAGACCTGCACATGTTTGGCTTTGGCATCGGCATCGGAGTAGACAGCCACGGTTTGAATGCCCAGGCGCCTGGCAGTGGCCGCAACGCGGCAGGCAATCTCACCACGGTTTGCGATCAGGATTTTGTGGAACATGGGGTTGTCTCCTTGGGATGAAATGTATGAGTCACAGGTCAACGGCATTGAATAGATCAGCCTATCAATGCGATGCAGTCGGGGGTGTTGGGGCAGATCTGCCCAATAGGTTTTGTAGCTTGCGCCAAGCAGCACGTAAAAATCGGAACATCCACCATGTCACTAGCCACATCAGCAGCACGGCCAACAGCAGCAGCACCAGAAATACCACCGGGCTGGTCAAGGCCAGCCAGACCGCGCCAATGCTCAGGCCGTCTTCGGTCAAGCTGGCTGTGAGGTTGGAGAGGGGCTCTGGCGAGGTGTTGATGGCCGCACGGGTCGTGGTTTTAGCGACTTGGCTGGTTGCGGCCAAGGTGCCGCCCATCAAGGCAGCAATCAAGGCCATTTGGCCATTGTCAGCCCCAAAGACTGCTGCGGCCAGTGCCGCGCCAGCAGGCACGCGAATCACACTTTGCAGCAAGTCCCACAGCGAATCGACGCCTGGGATTTTGTCGGCAAAGAATTCGGCAAACAGCATGATGGCGCTGAAAAACAGCACCAACGGGCTTTGCAGCAATGTCAATGCACCTGGCAAGGCAATCCAGTCCAGATAACCGGCCAAACCGGTGACAAACACCACCGCGTATAAGCGCAGTCCGCTGGACCAGCCCAAGGCTGCGGCCAAGGCCAGCATGCCGGTCATGTCCATGCTGCCCAAGGCCTGGCTGAGGTGCTCGCCCACGCCCGCCACCGCGCCATGCAAAGCTGCGCCGTCCAGTGCAGGCATTGTCTGGCTCAGTGTGTAGCTGGTGTCCTGGGCTGTGCTGGTCATGGTGTTCAGGCGTTTGGGGGTTAAGCCAACCAGTTCGGCGTGCGTTTTTGCAAGAACGACTGCACGCCTTCTTTGCCTTCTTCGCTGGCGCGTATCTGGGCAATGCCCTCTACGGTCTGGGCGATCAAGGCCGGTGTAATGGCCACTTGTGCGACATCCAGCACCAGTTGCTTGGCGGCTTTGACGGCCTGTGGACCGGCTTGCACCAAGGCTTTGGTGATTTCAGCTACTTTCAGATCCAAAGCCTGTAGCGTGCTGGACGGATCGGCTGAGGTGTCCTGGGCAACCAGGGCATGGATAAAACCTAGACGCAAGGCTTCTTGTGCATCAAAGCGCTCGGCTGTCAGAAAGTAGCGGTGTGAGGCACGTGCGCCAAGCGCGCGAATCACGTAAGGGGCAATCGTTGCAGGTATCAGGCCCAGTTTGACTTCGGACAGACAAAAGTGGCTGCCTTCAACCGCCACGGCCATATCACAGGCCGCTACCAGGCCCATGCCTCCAGCATACACATCCCCTTGAATGCGCGCCACGGTGGGCTTGGGGCAGGTGTAGATGGTGTGCAGCATGTCAGCCAGCTTGGCAGCATCGGCACTGTTTTCTGCATGCGTGTAATCGGCCATTTTGCGCATCCAGTTCAAATCAGCACCGGCACAAAAGGCTTTGCCTTCGGCAGCCAATACAATCGCCCGCACCTCGGGGGCTTGCCCAAGCTGTTTAAAGGCCTGGGTGATGTCTGCAATGACTTCGTCGTTGAAGGCATTGCGCATGTCGGCGCGTGTCAAAGTAATAGTGGCGACGTGGTCGGCGATGTGGGTGCTGAGATTGGCCATGGTGTTGGTCCTGCTGCAATGGGGGGCGACGTGGGCTGGTGAGGACATGTTTACATGCGGAAGACACCAAACTGCACATCGGCAATCGGTGCATTGCGAGATGCTGATAAGCCAAGAGCCAAGACACGGCGGGTGTCTGCGGGGTCAATCACGCCGTCGTCCCACAGGCGTGCCGATGCATAGTAAGGATGGCCTTGGGCTTCGTATTGCTGGCGAATCGGTGCTTTGAAGGCTTCTTCTTCATCGGCGCTCCACTGGCCACCTTTGAGCTCGATGCCATCGCGCTTGACGGTGGCCAGCACACTGGCTGCTTGCTCGCCGCCCATGACCGAAATACGCGCGTTGGGCCACATCCATAAAAAGCGTGGCGAGTAGGCGCGCCCGCACATGCCGTAGTTGCCTGCGCCAAAGCTGCCGCCAATGATGACGGTGAATTTGGGCACGTTAGCAGTTGCCACGGCAGTGACCAGCTTGGCGCCATGGCGGGCAATGCCTTCGTTTTCGTATTTGCGACCTACCATGAAACCGGTGATGTTTTGCAAAAACACCAAGGGGATTTTGCGTTGGCAGCACAGCTCGATAAAGTGCGCGCCTTTTTGTGCTGATTCAGAAAACAAGATGCCGTTGTTGGCGATGATGCCCACCAGCATGCCTTCAATGCGGGCAAAGCCGGTCACCAGCGTACTTCCAAAGCGGGCTTTGAATTCGTCAAAATCGCTGTCATCAACAATGCGGGCAATGATTTCGCGCACATCAAAAGGCTTGCGCGTGTCGGTGGGAATCACACCGTACAGCTCTTCATTGGCAAAGCGTGGTGCAACCGGTGCGGTATCGGCCGGGTGCGCCGCTTTATGCCATTGCAGGTTTTTGATTTTCTCGCGTGCAATCGCCAATGCATGCAAATCGTTTTGTGCGAGGTAGTCGGCCACACCGGACAAGCGGGTGTGGGTGTCACCACCACCGAGGTCTTCGGCGCTGACGACCTCGCCAGTTGCTGCTTTGACCAAGGGCGGGCCACCCAAGAAGATCGTGCCTTGGTTTTGGACGATGATGGTTTCATCGCTCATTGCTGGCACATAGGCACCACCGGCGGTGCAGCTGCCCATTACCACGGCAATTTGTGCAATGCCTTGGGCGCTCATATTGGCTTGGTTGTAGAAGATGCGGCCAAAGTGGTCGCGGTCCGGGAATACGTCGTCCTGGTTGGGCAGGTTGGCCCCGCCCGAGTCCACCAGGTAGACACAGGGCAGGCGGTTTTGCATTGCGATTTCCTGCGCCCGCAGGTGCTTTTTCACCGTCAATGGGTAGTAGGTGCCGCCCTTGACTGTGGCGTCATTGCACACGACCATGCATTCCACGCCCTGGACGCGGCCAATGCCGGCAATCATGCCGGCGCCGGGCGCGGCGTTGTCATAGACATTGAGGGCCGCCAGCGGCGCAATTTCCAGAAATGGGCTGCCTGGATCGAGCAGCGCCTGGACGCGGTCTCTGGGCAGCAGCTTACCGCGCGAGAGGTGTTTGTCCCTTGCCGCAGCGCCGCCGCCTTGCTCGATCACGGCGAATTGCTCGCGCAAGTCCTGCACCAGTGCGCGCATGGATTTTTCATTATTTTGAAAATCGTTGCTACGAGCGCTCAGTTTTGAGTTCAAAATGGCCATTGCTTATTTCCTCGCTGGCTCATTGCTGAGCCGGTTGCTTGTCTCCACACAATCGAATATTGCCCAGTCAGCTGCCAATAGCCAACTGGTGCGAACGAATCATGCATACAGTTGAAATTGTTCTGTTGGTACTGATGTTGGGCGCGGTATCTGGTTTGCTTGCCAGATATGTCAAGTTCATTCCTTTGCCTTTGCTGCAAATTGCATTGGGCATGGCGCTGGCGTGGCCGCAGGCCGGTTTGCATATAGCGTTTGATCCGGATTTGTTCCTGCTGCTGTTCATTCCGCCATTGCTGTTTGCCGATGGCTGGCGTATCCCCAAGCGCGAATTCTTTGCGTTGTACAAGCCGATTTTGCGTCTGGCCTTGGGGTTGGTGTTCTTTACCGTGATTGGCCTGGGTTACTTTATCCACTGGCTGATTCCGGCGATACCTCTGCCTGTGGCATTTGCCTTGGCGGCCGTGCTCTCGCCCACCGATGCGGTGGCTGTGTCTGCGATTGCGCGTAATCTGGGCATGCCCACCCAAGCCCTGCATATTCTGGAGGGCGAGTCGCTGCTCAATGACGCATCGGGCCTGGTCGCTTTGAAGTTTGCCGTCGCCGCTGCGATGACTGGCGCCTTTTCGTGGATGGAGGCTGGCCAGAGCTTTGTTTTGATTGCCGTAGGTGGTGTGATCGTTGGCTTGGCGATTGGCTGGCTGTTTGGCTATGTGCGCAAAGTCGTCACCCGCCTTGTTGGCGACACGGCTGCCACACAAATGGTCCTGCTGCTGCTGCTGCTGCCCTTTGCTGCTTATTTGCTGGGTGAACGTTTGGGCGTATCGGGCATTTTGGCTGCTGTTTCGGCCGGGATTGCCGTGAACTTCACCGACCTCGACCGTGGCCGTTTTATTTCCGAGCGGATGCAAAGCAATGATGCCTGGCAGATGGTCGAGGCGACCTTTAATGGTGCAATTTTCTTGCTGCTGGGCATTCAACTGCCGACCCTGATACGCGAGGCGATGGGGCGCAGCGATTACAGCTGGTGGCAGTTGCTGGCGATCATTTTGGCCATCACGGTGGTCGCGATGGTATTGCGCGCTGTTTGGTTGCATGTGGCCGTGCAAGGGCCTTTGCGTAAAAGCTTTCGCAATCAGGGCGTGTCGCAAAAGTCTTCGTATTTGCTCACCACCTTGGGCACGGTAGCAGGCATTCGCGGTGCGGTGACTTTGGCTGGTGCATTGTCGATTCCGCTGCTGCTGCCCAGTGGCCAGCCATTTCCGGCCAGAGATTTGGTGATCATGCTGGCTGCAGGGGTGATTATTGCCACTTTGCTGATTGGCAGCATTGGCCTGCCCTTGATTTTGCGCCGGTTGCCAGCCAGCAAAGAGCATGCCACTGACCGTGAAGAGCGGCGCGCGCGTGTTGCAGCCTGCCATGCTGCCTTGGTGTCTTTGCAAGAGCAGGACCAAGTGCAGGGACAAAAAGAGGAAACCTCGGGCGAGCAGGCGATGTGGGTGGCGGTGATGGGGCGGGTGGCGCAGGATTACCGCGACCGTTTGGGGGCCTTGGACGATACCAGCGACCCCGATTTGGCCCAATTGCGCGACCGTATGCAGCATGTGCGCTCGGTCGAGCTGGGCATGGAGCTGCGCTTGATTGGTTTGCAAGCCGAACGTGAGGAGTTCTACCATTTGCGCCGCAAGCACTTGATCAATGACGACTCGCTCAGATTGCTCGTCGATGAGCTGGATTTGGCCGAGGTGGCCTTGATTCGCAGGCGCAAGGCGGCCAAGCTCAACCGCCAGCAGGCTGAAGAGGCTTTGGCGATTGCACGCAAAGAAGAACAAGAACACGAAGCGGCCGAGAAGGAGCGGGCTGCGCAAGAAGCGCTGGCGCAAGCTAAAAACGCAGTGGATGCTGCCACTAGCACCGCTGCGGTTGCCGCTACGGCAAATTCTGCCAGTGATGCCGCCACGGAAGACCGCACTGTTGAACCCGTAGTCAAGCTGGCTATGGACAGTGCGGCCGTGCCAACGGAGACCAACAGCAACCACAGCACCAGCAACCACAGTACCAGCAGTGCTCACAGCACGCAGCCTGACAAGCCCGCAGCCCATTGAATGGGTGAGGGCCCAATCGGCATGCCTGGCCATTGGCTGAGAGAGTGGCAGTAGTGCTGGCACGGCAGATATGCGCATCAGGTGATTAAGCAGAAGCGGCTTCGCTCAGGCCAAGCTGCTGCTTCATGGCATCGCGGATCAGGTATTTCTGAATTTTTCCGGTCACGGTCATCGGAAATGCCTCGACAAAACGGATGTAGCGCGGCACTTTGTAGTGCGCAATCTGGCCTTTGCAAAATGCGCGCAGTTGCTCTTCAGTCAGCTCCATGCCGGGTTTCAAAATGATCCACGCGCACAGTTCTTCACCGTATTTCTGGTCTGGCACGCCAACAATTTGCACATCCTGGATGTGCTCATGGCGGTAGAGGAATTCTTCAATTTCGCGCGGGTAGATGTTCTCGCCGCCACGGATCACCATGTCTTTGATGCGGCCGACGATATTCACATAGCCCTCGTCATCCATAGTGGCCAAATCACCGGTGTGCATCCACTGTTCGGCATCAATGGCTTCGGCGGTTTTTTCAGCATCGCCCCAGTAGCCGTGCATCACGCTGTATCCCTTGGTGCACAGCTCGCCCGACTGGCCGCGCGGCACGGTCTCGCCAGTGTTGGGGTCGACAATTTTGATTTCCAGGTGAGGCTGAACTTTGCCCACGGTGGTCACACGTTTTTCCAGTGGCGTGCGGGTGTCGCTTTGGCAGCTGACTGGACTGGTCTCGGTCATGCCATAGGCAATGGTGATTTGCGCCAAATGCATGCGCTCGACGACGCGCTTCATCACCTCAATCGGGCAAGCTGTGCCTGCCATGATGCCAGTGCGCAGGCTGGATAGATCAAACTCCTCAAAGCGAGGGTGGTCCAGCTCGGCGATGAACATGGTCGGCACGCCATGCAGGCCAGTGCAGCGCTCAGCCTGCACAGCCTCCAAGACGGACAGTGCATCAAAACCATCATTGGGGTAGACAATCGCGCTGCCATGCGTGAGGCAGGCCAGATTGCCCAGCACCATGCCAAAGCAGTGGTAGAGCGGCACTGGAATGCACAAGCGGTCTTGTGGGCCCAGTTCCATGCACTCACCAATGAAAAAACCATTGTTGAGAATATTGCGGTGGGTCAGGGTTGCCCCTTTTGGGAAGCCGGTCGTGCCGCTGGTGAATTGGATATTGATGGGATCGGTGTTTTTCAATCCCGCTTGGATCTTGCCTACCGCAGGGTCATTGGCATCGCCACGGGCCAGCAAGGCCGAGAAACGCTGCATCCCTGGCTGCTCATCGCCTTGTCCCGGCACATCGATCCAGACCACGTGACGCAAAAACGGCAGGCGCCGCGCGGCCAGAGGTGCGCCTTGCGCAGTGCTGTTCAACTCGGGTGCCAGTTCCCTGAGCATCGCCAAGTAATCGCTGGTTTTGAAGCTGGGCATGGCCACCAAGGCCTTGCAGCCGACCTTGTTGAGTGCGTACTCGGCCTCGGAGGTGCGGTAGGCCGGATTGATATTGACCAGGATCAGTCCGGCTTTTGCCGTCGCAAGCTGCATCAGCACCCATTCAACATTGTTGTGCGACCAGATGCCGATCCGGTCGCCTGCTACCAGACCCATTTTCAGCAGGGCACTGGCCAATTGGTTGGCTGAGGCTTGCAACTGCAGGTAGGTCAGGCGTTGGTTTTGATGCCGACTCACCAAGGCATCGCGTTGCGGATGCTGGGCGACCATGGCGTCGAAATAGTCGCCAATGGTCTGCTCAATCAGTTCAGGGGTCGTGCTGCCTTTTGCATAACTCAGGGCAGAGGTGGGCATGGGGGTCTCCTAGCGGCAGTTCTTCAAGACTGCCCATTGGTCATTGCACGGGCTTGTTGCACATTGCGATCGGGCGTGGTGCAGGCGGCCAGCTTTGCATGAGCGTGCTGATGCGTTCCATCTTACTGCTGTGCGCTGGCAATGGACAGTAGTCGAGTTCAGCGAAGGGGTGCAATTTGTGCCAGAATCGTTTGCATAATTGCCTGATTGTGAGTTGCCATGCAAAACGCCCCCGAAACTCTGCGAAAAACCACCAATAGGGAGCCAGCACGCGCTACGCCATTGGATTTTTTACATACCATCCTGCGTTGCTATGCGCGTCTTGGAAAAGACCCTAAAAAAGCGCTTGAATATGCACAAATTACGCCAAAAGATTTACAAAATTCCCAGGGTTTGATGACGGCACTGCAGATGGAACGTTTGTCCTTGTATGCGATGCAAGAGCTCGATGATGAGGCGCTAGGTTGGCTCAATCGGCCCATGCGCTGGGGCAGCTATGGCTTTTTGGCACGCGCGACCTTGACGGCTCCGAATTTGCGTGTGGCCTTGCTGCGCTGGTGTCGCCACCATGGTTTGTTGACCGATGAGTTGCGACTGCAGCTCCAAGCTGCAGGCAGCCAAGCGGTGGTCACGGTCGAGGAGCTGACGCTGGCCGATGTCGACCGGCGTCGCCTGGGACTTTTGACTTTGTTGCGCAATATCCATGGATTTTCTTGCTGGCTGCTGGACTCGCAGATTCGATTGACGCAGATCGAGCTGCCCTTTGAGGCGCCGCCCTATGCAGCCCAGGTGTCGGTCATGTTTCCCACGGTGATTCGTTATGGTGCGCCTAGAGCCAGTCTGCAGTTTGATGTCAATTACCTAGAGATGCCTGTGCGGCGTGATGAAGCCGCGCTGAACCTGATGCTGCAGCGGGCGCTGCTGGTGGTCATTAAGCCATACCGGCGCGATCGACTGATGCAGCAGCGTGTGCGCCAATTGCTGGCCAATGCGCAAGAAGGCCAGTCCTACACCGCCGAGACCATTGCACAGGCTTTGCACGTCTCGGTGCGCAGTCTGCATCGGTTTTTGCAGGAAGACGGCGTGAGCTTGCAAAAAATCAAAGACGAGGTGCACTGTGAGAAAGCCAAGCAATTGCTGATGCGCACCTCCCACCCGATCAAGCGTATTGCCGCCTGTGTGGGCTTTGACAATGCCAAGAGCTTTACCCGCGCTTTTACACGCTGGGTAGGGGTCGCACCATCGGAATACCGCGAAAGCGGTCAGGCTGGAGTGAGCACTCTGCATACCAGGGCTGGCAATTCTCTTGTGGTATGAGCTGATTTGTCATGCGTGCTTGGCATGGATTGGCTTTGGTGCTCTGAGCCTAAAGAATTGATTTCTGGCAATCATCTATTTCAAGATGATTTGAAGTGTGTTTTTTCTGCTCGTCGATGCTGTGCCTTGGAAAGTGGCGCGATTTTTGCTATTTTGACAAGTTATAGTGCAAGATCTACTAGCCCAAGCGTTGGGTAATGCATGGCTTACTTTGAATTTGGGCTACAGTGCTGTTGAAACTACCAAGCCAAAATGCTTTGTCTGCATAATGCTTAGGAGCGCACTGCAAAACTTCACGCCTTAGTCTGAGCCCGGTCTCAGGCGATCGCCTGCGCGTTGCTTTTTTGAGCATAGCGTTGGCTATGGCTTTTCTAAAGGATGCGTTTCTACCCATCTTGATGCCGCACTGGTCTCTGTGCCAGTGTGCTTGGGTTTTGCAGAGTTTTCTTGAGTCGCAAATTCATGCGCTTGTTGTTGCCGTTGTGTATGACTATTGAAGGAGTGTGAATGGCTGAAGAAAAGCCCCCGTTGATTCTTTCCTCGCTCGATGTAGAGCGTATTGAGACGTTGCTGGAATCGATGCGAACGTCTGATTTTGCCAACCGCGCTGCGCTCGAGCGAGAAATTGATCGCGCTGAAATCTTGTCGCCTGAAAGCATCCCGCCCACAGTGGTGACGATGAACTCCACTGTGCGCTTTGTGATTGAAGAGTCAGGTGAAGAGTTTGCTTTGACCTTGGTCTACCCGAAAGATCTCCAAGGAATGGAGGACCGCGTGTCTGTGTTCGCACCGATTGGCAGTGCCTTGCTTGGTTTGTCCGTAGGGGATTCCTTGAGCTGGCCTGCACCTGGTGGCAAGCAAATGACTGTACTGGTCAAAGAAGTGTTGTTTCAGCCAGAGCGCAGTGGCGAGTTACACCGCTAATCAATAGCTCAATAGCTGAGAATAGCTGCTGGGCAAGAATGCGTCAGCTCAAGCGCTGCAACCGGGTCTGAGTCAACACTGCAACAGTCCAAATGCCAAGGGACTCTTCGACTAAAAGAGTATTCAAAATACAAGATCGAGCAATGACAGTGAGTATTGAGCGCCAATCATTCAACCAGCGATTTGACCTCTATGGCCAGTGGCGGGTTGAATTTGCCAAAGAGCTGCAGGTTTTCTCTGATTGGCTGGAAGGCAAGGGCTTGCGCAATGATTCAACCATGGAGCGCCTGGCCCGTTTGCAGGAAAAAACGCTGGAAGACAAGCTGACCGTAGCGTTTGTGGCCGAGTTCTCGCGTGGCAAATCGGAGATGATCAACGCCTTGTTCTTCTCCAGCTACGGCAGGCGCATCATGCCAGCCAGCGCAGGTCGCACGACCATGTGCCCGACTGAGTTGGCCTGGGATGGCAGCCATGCGCCCAGTGTGCGCTTGCTGCCGATTGAGACGCGCAAACTCTCAGCCAGCGTGGCTGACTGGAAGCTCAAGACCGCTTCTTGGTATTCCATTCCCCTCAATGCGCTGTCAGGCGATAGTGTGGCAGCTGCGGTTGAGCGCGTGACGGAGACCATTGAAGTCGATATTGCGCAGGCCAAGCAATTGGGCTTTTGGGTCGACGATTCAGAGGACAACCCGCCGCTCAATGAGGCAGGCCTCTTGGAGGTGCCCAAGTGGCGCCACGCGATCATCAACTTCCCACACCCATTGCTCAAAAAAGGCATGGTCATCCTGGACACGCCGGGACTTAACGCCATTGGTGCAGAGCCGGAGTTGACCATCAGCTTGCTGCCTCAAGCGCATGCGGTGCTATTCATTTTGGGCGCTGATACAGGGGTGACGCGCTCTGATTTGCGTATATGGCAAGAGCTGCTCAATCCGCATGTGGATGCGACCGGCATGCGCTTGGTCGTGCTCAATAAGATTGATACTTTATGGGATAGCCTGACCTCTAAAGAAGAGCACCAGGCGGAAATTCGCAAGCAGCGCCAAAGTACTGCGCAGATACTCGATATTCCGTTGAACCAGGTCATTGCGATTTCTGCGCAAAAAGCGCTGGTTGCCAAAATCAGCAAAGACGAGGCCTTGTTGCGTGACAGCTCGGTGCGGCAACTCGAATCGGTTCTGGTCGATACCTTGTTAGGCCAGCGCCACCAATTGCTCAATCGGGCTTTACTCAGCGGCCTGGAGGAGTTGCGCACGGATGCGCAGCAATTGCTCACAGTGCGCCTGCGTGACTTGACAGAGCAAATCCAAGAGCTGAGTAATCTGCAAGGGAAAAATAGCGCGGCGCGGCGCAGCATCCGTTTGCGCATCGCCCGTGAGCGCAAAGAGTTTGACCACAGCGTCAATAAAATTTTGGGTTTGCGCGCGGCGCAAAATAAACTGCTCAACCAGGGTTTTCAGCAGCTGGGCAGCAAGGCTGTGAAGAGCGAGCTGAATGTGCTGTTGAAAGGTTTGCAAGGCAAAATCCTAACTTTTGGATTGCAGAAACTGTTTTTTGAGACCTTTGACCGCTTGACTGGGCTGCTCCATGCAACGCAGACCATTGCAGACCAAATGCACCAACTGTCGATTGATGCATTTGCCGGCCTCAACACCGAGTTTGGCTTTTCCTTGCAACCGCCGGAGCCTTTGAATCTGGCGTTGTATGTACAGGATTTGGAGAAAATCGCACAAAGCAATAAAGGCCAGTTCTCGGTCAATAATGCCTTGCGTTTTACCTCCAATGAATTCAATGAGCGTTTGATTGCTTCGCTGGCGATGCGGCTGCGCCCGGTATTCGAGGCAGTGGCCAATGAGTTGGAGCTGTGGAGCAAGTCCTCATCAGCACAGCTGGATGTGCAGCTCAAAGAACGCAGGCATAGCTTTCTCAGCCGCAGTGATACCATCGAGCGCATTGAGAAGGCTGAGATAGACTTGAGCGAGCGCTTGCAAGAGCTCAATGGCCATGTCGATGCGCTGGCACAACTGTCAGCGCAGCTGACCGAACGTACCCAGCATTTGGAAGCCTCATTGAATGCCATGCTGAGAATTCTCGATGATGGCAAGTCAGCGCCTGTGGCTGCGGAGCTTGGGTCATAGTGCATGCAAAACACCTTCTCTGATGCGCTGGTCGCGTGGCAGCGCAGCCATGGCCGCCAAGGCCTGCCCTGGCAAAACACCCAGGACCCTTATCGGGTCTGGTTGTCCGAGATCATGCTGCAGCAAACGCAGGTGCAAACCGTGTTGGGCTACTACCAGCGGTTTTTAAATGCGTTCCCGACCGTGCAGGACCTGGCCGCTGCCAGCGTGGATGAAGTCATGCCCTATTGGAGCGGTCTGGGGTATTACAGTCGTGCGCGCAATCTGCACCGCGCAGCGCAAATGGTGGTCGAGCGTTTTGGTGGGCAATTCCCGCAAGACCCAGATTTGCTGATTGAGCTGCCTGGCATCGGGCGGTCCACGGCGCATGCGATTGCTTCTTTTTGTTTTGGCCTGCCGCACACCATTTTTGATGCCAACGTCCAGCGCGTGATGGCCCGCTATTGGGCTTTTGATCAGGATTTGGCTGGCACGGCAGCGGTGCGCACACTCTGGAGCATGGCGCAAACACTGGTGCCGCCGCAAGGTGGCCTGGACACCATGCCTGCCTACACACAAGGATTGATGGATTTGGGTGCGACGGTGTGCACCGCCAAACACCCTCAGTGCAGCGCCTGTCCAGTGCAGCGCAGTTGTCGCGCACTGCAGTCCGGTCTGGTTGATGTGCTGCCACGCAAAACCCGCAAGCTCAAACGCACGACTAGCACCTGGTATTGGCTGGTGATTGTGCATGGCGATCAAATTTTGTTGGGTAAGCGCTCAGATACAGGTATTTGGGCGCAGCTGTACTGTTTTGAGACATTTGCGTCCGAAGCCGAGCTGGAAGCGGCCTGGCAACAACTCAGTGGCGACAGCAGCCAATTGCAGTGGCACGGCTCATTCAAGCATGTGTTGACTCACAAAGACCTGCATTTAGTGCCTGTTGTGGTGCATTTGTCGGATATGCCTTTGCCAGCTGCCGAGCACCTGTTGCAGCAAGTGGCGCTGGATAGCACGAAAAAATGGGCCGATGTGCAAGCCGTCTTGGCGGGCCAATGGGCCGTTCCTGCGCCCTTGTTGGCATGGCTAACACACACGGAGTTGGGCGAAGCGGTGGGATACCGATAAAATGCCGTTATGCTCGACGATCGCGCCAAACTACTGCTGACCACTCTGATTGAACGTTATATTGAAGACGGGCAACCGGTTGGCTCGCGCACGCTGGCAAAATCTTCTGGTCTGGATTTGTCTGCCGCCACGATACGCAACATCATGGCGGACTTGGAAGACTTGGGGCTGATTGCCAGCCCCCATACCTCGGCTGGGCGGATTCCGACACCTAGAGGATACCGTTTGTTTGTTGACAGCATGATGACCGTTCAGCGCGAGCAATTGCACATGCAAGCGCCGTCCTCTTTGGGAGTCGACCAGCCGCAGCGTGTCATAGCCAGTGCCGCACAAATGCTCTCTAGCATGTCGCAGTTTGTTGGCGTGGTTGTCGCGCCGCAGAAAAGCTCGGTGTTCCACCACATTGAGTTTTTGCGCCTGTCTGAGAAACGTGTCTTGGTGATTTTGGTCTCCCCTGACGGCAATGTGCAGAATAAGGTGGTGTTGACGCAGGCCGATATCACGCAGGACCAACTCTCTGAGGCCAGTAATTTCCTCAATGCCCATTACTCGGGTTTGTCGGTTGATCAGGTTCGTGAGCGTTTGCGCTCAGAAATCAATAGCTTGCGTGGCGAGATTTCGGACTTGATGGAAGTGGCGATGGCAGAGTCTCCCAGTGCTGACGGCGTGGCCGACAAAGACGTGGTGATCTCGGGGGAGCGCAATCTGTTGGCCGTGAGTGATTTCTCCAAAGACATGGACAGCATTCGGCGTGCGTTTGATTTATTTGAACAAAAAAACCAGATACTGCAACTGCTGGATGTGACTGGCCAGGCCGAAGGCGTGAAGATCTACATTGGCGGTGAGAGCCATATCGTGCCAGTCTCTGAACTCTCCATTGTCAGCGCGCCCTATGAGATCAATGGCCAGGTAGTGGGCACCTTGGGTGTGATTGGCCCGACCCGTATGGCGTATGACCGCATGGTGCAGATTGTTGATATCACCTCGCGCCTGCTGACCAATGCCTTGAGTCGGCCCAAGTAAGCTACAGGCAATTTCAGTAGAACATTTTGTGTTGCCCGTTGCGCCCATACAAACTTATGGGTTGCAACAGGCGCTTGATGCAGGCTTGGTTCAAGATTCAATGCTGGCTTGACCAGCCTCAATACGCACACGCATATCGCAGCGCGCCGCCAGCTCCCGGTCATGGGTGACCATCACCAAGGTTGTGCCCAATTCCTGGTTCAAATCCAGCATCAGCTGCATCACCGCCTGGCCGGTGGCAAAGTCCAAACTGCCGGTGGGTTCGTCGGCAAACAACACCTGGGGCTTGACGACAAAGGCGCGCGCGAGTGCGACGCGCTGCTGCTCGCCGCCAGACATGACTTTTGGGTAATGCCGCAGGCGCTGGGACAAGCCCACGCGCGCTAACATTTCGGTGGCCCATTCGCGAGCATTGCGCTGGCCTGCAAGCTCCAGCGGCAGCATCACATTTTCAAGCGCCGTCAGGCTGCCCAACAATTGGAAGTTCTGGAACACAAAGCCGGTTTTTTGCGCCCGCAGCGCTGCGCGTTGGTCTTCGTCCAGCTTGAAAATATCTTGGCCATCCAGGTAGACCGTGCCGGTGGTGGGCGTGTCCAGTCCGGCCAGAATGGACAGCAGCGTGCTTTTGCCTGAGCCGGATGCACCTACAATGGCGACCGTCGTGGTGGGCGCAAAAGCCAGTTGAATATCACGCAGAATTTCCAAGCTGCCAGTGGAGTCTTGCACGGATTTGCCCAGATGATCCACCATAATCATTGGTTTAATCGCTGAACTCGCACGCGTTTGCGCACTCTCAGCATCGGTGTGTACAACAGGGGGTGCAAGGTGATCAGGATTTTTCATCAGAGCGAATGTAGCCTGAGACGGGTTATTGGCCGATTTGTGGGGCTTTTTGGACTGACCATGGCCGTATTGCTGGCGAGCCAAAGCGGCTTGGCTGCGACGGCAACCAATACCAAGGCCGCGAAAGCTCCAGCGCCCAAACTGCTCGTGCTGGGTGACTCCATCAGCGCTGAGTACGGCCTGGAGCGTGGTCAGGGCTGGGTGCAGTTGCTCAGCGAGCGGCTCAAACAAGAGTATCCAGGGCTGCAAGTGGTGAATGCCAGTATCAGTGGGGAGACCACCGCCGGTGGGCGCAGCCGCTTGCCGGCTTTGCTCAAAGCCCATCAACCCAAATACGTGCTGATCGAGCTGGGGGGCAATGATGCCTTGCGCGGCTTGCCACTCAATAGCACACAGGCCAATTTGACCGCCATGGTTGACGCCGCACAAGCTGCAGGTGCCCAAGTGGCTTTGCTAGGCATTCAGGTGCCACCCAATTACGGTGCCAAATACTCCAGTGATTTTGCCAAAATGTTTGTCCAGGTGGCGCAGGATAAATCCCTGCCATTGATGCCCTTCATGCTGGAGGCCATCTCGGACCCCGCAGATTTGGACAAGTACTTTCAAAACGACCGCATTCACCCCAATGCACAAGCCCAGCCCATTCTTGTTGAGACAGTCTGGCCGACTGTGCAAACCCTGCTGGGTCAATGAGGGCCGTGTGCTGCGCGCGTGTGGATGCAGCGGATAATAAATGATTCAATCGTGATACAGCTCAGTTCCCCATTCGCTGCAGAGACCGGTTCTGCGTTTGCCTTATTGGATGATTGCGATGCGTCGCCGCAGCGCCCTGGCAGCCGGCTCTATACGGACTGGCAGGCCAGTTTGGTGTGTACCAATCCAGCCGACTTGGCGCATTGGGAGGCGCAATTGCATCAGGCCCTGGAGGCTGGTTTGCATGCAGTATTGGTGGCCGATTACGAGTGGGGCATGCAGCTGCAAGGCCTGGGGCAGCCCGGCCCGGCAGTAGGCCATGCTGCAGACAGTCTTCGCGTTGAATTGTTTGCGTCATTGCAGCGCCTGGATCAGGCTGGTGTCGTGGCCTGGCTGGATACCCAGGTGCAAAGCCTGGCTTGGCCTGAGGCGGGTCTGATTGACTGGCATTCCGCTGTGAGTGAGGACCAGTTTACCGATGCCATTGACCAGGTGCATGCAGCCATTGAGGCAGGCGATACCTACCAGGTCAACTACACCTTTGCATGGCAAGGCCGAAGCTATGGCTCGCCGCTGGCGCTGTATAGCGCACTGCGGCAGCGCCAACCAGCGCAGTACGGGGCGCTGATTCGGCTGCCGACGGGTGTTGGTGCAGGCGTGCAGCGCTGGATTCTCTCGCACTCGCCAGAATTGTTTATACAAGTGCAGCAAGGCCAGATCACTGCACGACCGATGAAGGGCACGGCCGCCGTAGGGAGCAATGACGCAGACACTGCCGCCGTAGCGCAGTGGTTGCATAGTGATCCGAAAAACCGCGCCGAAAACGTCATGATCGTGGATTTGCTGCGCAATGACTTGGGGGCGGTTGCGCAGGTGGGCAGTGTGCATGTGCGCGACTTGTTTGCCGTGCAGCGCAATGGCCGGGTACTGGGCATGACCAGTACGGTAGAGGCCCAGCTGCGCCCAGAAGTGGGCTTGCGTGACGTGCTGCAGGCCACCTTTCCCTGCGGCTCGATCACGGGTGCACCCAAACGCAAGACCATGGAATGGATTGCGCAGATTGAAGGCACACCCACAGACCCGCCGGGGCAAAAACTGGCACACCACCGTGGTGTCTATACCGGTGCGATTGGGTGGCTAGAGCGTGCTGAAGGCGTGCAAACTGCAGCGAGTCAACTCAATTATTGTCTGAGCGTACCGATTCGCACCTTGCTGCTGGATGTGGCGGCTCCAGAGCACGCTGTGTCGGCGGCAAAGCCGGGCCACGAGGTGCAATTCTCGGTGGGCGCAGGCATTGTCTGGGACAGTGTTGCCGCGCAGGAGTGGCGTGAATGCCAGCTCAAGGCCAGTTTTGCGGTGCAGGACACGGCTGGATTTGAATTGTTTGAAACCATGCGCTTGCCCGCTGGCAGCTTGTGGCCGGCGTTATGGGATTGGCATTTGGAGCGCTTGCTAGGCAGCGCCAAGGCGCTGGGTTTTGCGCATGAGCCGCAGGCCTTGGCTGTGCAGTTGCAGCATTATTTGCAGCAGCATATTCCAGTGCCAAGCACAGGCGATTGGCGTGTGCGCATGGCGCTCAAGAGCAATGGCAGCATAGGTTTTAGCCATGGTCAGCTAGCGCCTATCAGCCAGGCTGAGGATGGGGCTGTAGGGGTGGTGCTGGCACGGGCGCATTGCGCAACCCCAGCCTGGTTAAGGTTGCATAAAACCACGTTGCGCAGGGATTACGATGCGGCGATGAAGGCCGCCGAGGCCGTGGGCGCATTTGACTGCTTGTTCTTCAATGCGCAAGACCATTTGACCGAGGGCGCACGCAGCAACGTGTTTGTCAAGCTCGATGCCGATCCAGGCGCGCCCTGGTATACACCGCCACTGTCAGATGGCGCCTTGCCAGGCGTGATGCGCCGCGCCTTGCTGGCGCGCACCGATTGGCAAGCCAGCGAGCGCAGCATCACGCGCGCTCAAGTGCTGGGCGCGCATGGTCTGATCGTCTGCAATGCGCTGCGCGGTGCCTTGCCCGCGCGTTTATGGCGCAGCTGATGGGCCTGGCGCGGCGGTTTCGGCGGGCTCCTGAGGCTCAAGCTCGGTGGTGATCTTGCTTTGCAAATACAGCACCACTTGCTGCGGGTCGACCTGCAGTGCATTCAAGTCCAACAAGAACGGACTGCCAAAGCGGTTGGTCAAGGCTTTGGCCATGGTTTTCTTGCGCCCAGAGGGCAGTTGATCCAGGTATTGCTGCGGATCCTTGAGCCGCAACACCAGCATATTGCTGCGCTTGCCGCTGACTCGCATGATGCCGTTAAATGCCTCCCAGCGCTCTTCAAAGTACAGATTGAAAGCATTGGTCTGCACTTCGCTGGGGCTGAGAATGGCCCACGGCTTGGGCGTGCGCAAGTTTCTCAATGAGAAGAGAAACAGATAACCGAACGCCGCCATGGCCAGGGCCATCAAGCCGTAATACAGCAGTGGATCGCGCAAAAAGAAATAAGTCGACGTGCCCGATGGGCCAATGCCTGCGGCGACTGCGGCCAACACCAATAAACTGCCAGTTCCAAAAGCACCCAAGGCCAATTTGTGCTTTTTGGGATAGAGCTTGAAAACGTCGGCTGGAGTGGTCTCTTCGGTCATGGAATGCTTGATTAGGTCGTTGGGCACCGCCAAACAGTGCTTTTTCTGGCGATAGGGTGCTGGTTTGGTGCACCGCGCTGAAAGTTTTGGGAGGCTTTGCAAAGCAGGCCTAAGCGTGGCGTCTAAGCGTGGCATTGTAGGGAGTTGCTCGCTTGGCCTGCAAAAAAGAGTGCGGGCGCAGGTTCAGGCAGTGCTGCGGGTACTTTGATGCTGGCCAGTCTGGATCTACAAAAATGGTTCATATTCCCTCGTTATCATCACTGGTTTGACTATCTTTGGTTTTTCAGATGACTACACCCAACCACCGCATAACTGTTGTGCGCGCCAATTTGCATGATCCGCTCCACGCGCAAGCCCTGGTCGATTTGCTCGATGGTTATGCCTGCGACCCCATGGGTGGGGGTGAGCCTTTGCCGCCATTGACACGTGCCAATCTGGCTCAGGCACTGGCCAGCCGCCCAGGCACTTATGTGATTTTGGCGTTTTGCGATGGCCAGGGCGCAGGCCTGCTCAACGCCATAGAGGGTTTTTCTACCTTCGCTTGCAAACCTATTTTGAATGTGCACGATGTGGCAGTTGCCAAGGCATTCCAAGGGCAGGGCCTGTCGCGCTTGTTGTTTGCAGAAGCGGAGGCCATTGCCCGCGAGATTGGCGCTTGCAAGCTGACCTTGGAGGTCTTGAATGGCAATACCCTGGCCAAGGCCGCGTACAGCCGCTTTGGTTACGCCCCTTACGCATTGGATGCGCAGATGGGGCAGGCTGAGTTTTGGCAGAAATTGCTCGACTGAACCCGGCCCGGTTCAGTCGCTATGCCCTTGAATAAAGCATTTTCTGCGACTAAAGTGCTGAAAAAGTGCCGCAGCTTGGGCACCAGGGTGCCATGTCCGTTTAGAGTGGTGCCTGCCTTGAAAGAAGAGAGGGCGGCAGCTTGTTGGCAAGCTGGCCGCCAAGGCCATGGCTTGCGCCCCTTGGCGGGTGGCTCATGCAGTGCGCTGCATGACAGGCTGTGGCCATACACAGAAGGAATAGACCATGAAATATGCAATTGCCAAGTGCTTGCCAGCTGCCGTTGTGTGTGGCGCCGCCATGTTGATCGCCCAGCCAGTCTTTGCTGCGCCCTTGTCGTTTCTGAATGACACCCTGGCTGCCAGTGTGCCCAGAAAAGATGTGCCTGATTTGCGCGACGTGGTGGGGCGAGTGCTTAATGAGGCAGCAGATAACAGCCCCACTGAGTGGGTGAGCCAGCACAGCCCGCGCAACCGCCCATTGCACATGGTGTTGACGCCACTGCAAACCGTACAAACCAAAAAAGCGGGCACTTGCCGTTTATTGAATGTGCAGGCGCAGAAGCAGCTGGTGGAAGAAAAAGTCCAGTACTGGTTTTGCCAGCAAGCCGATGGGGCTTGGAAAGCCAGCGGCAGCCAGGTGCATTGATGCCTTCTGCGTGATCGCAGAACGCCCAAACCCTTTTTATCCTTGTGATTGATGGAGGCAATGATGAAGTTGATGAAGTTGAAGAAATTCTCTTTTCGTCCCTCGTGGCTCGTTTTAGCGGGGGCCCTTGGTTTATTGCAATTGGGCGATGCGATGGCATGTACACGGGTGGTATACCTTGGCGCTGACGACCAGGTGATGACGGCGCGCTCGATGGATTGGAAGAGCGAGATCACCAGCAATCTGTGGGTCATGCCCAGAGGCATGCAGCGCACCGGTGAGGCTGGACCAAACTCCATTCAGTGGACATCGAAATACGGCAGCCTGATCACCTCCGGCTATGACATCTCCACCACCGATGGACTCAATGAAGCGGGCCTGAGTGCGAACTTGCTGTGGCTGGTCGAGTCCCAGTACCCCGATATTGACGCCAATGGCAAGCCAGGCCTGACGATTGCGGCTTGGGCCCAGTACGTGCTGGACAACTTTGCTACGGTGGAAGAGGCTGTCAAGGCCTTGGAGGCCGAACCCTTTAGCATCATCACCGACAACGTGCCGGGTGAGCAGCGTTTGGCGACACTGCATTTGTCCATGTCTGATGCCACGGGCGACAGTGCGATTGTTGAGTACATCAATGGCAAGCAGGTGATTCACCATAGCCGCCAATACCAGGTGATGACCAACTCCCCAATCTTTGAGCAGCAATTGGCGCTGGATACTTATTGGACGCTTATCGGTGGCACGAATATGCTGCCAGGCACAAACCGCGCGGCTGATCGTTTTGCGCGTGCATCTTTCTATATCAATGCGGTACCTAAATTCACGGATCCCAACTTTGCGCTGGCCAGTGTGTTCAGCGTGATTCGCAACGTGTCTGTGCCGTTTGGTTTGACGACGCCGGAAGAGCCCAATATTTCATCGACACGCTGGCGCACGGTGGTCGACCACAAGCGCAAGCTGTATTTCTTTGAGTCAGCCGTCTCGCCCAATACCTTCTGGGTGGATTTGAACAAGTTGGATTTCAGCAGCGAAACCGGCAAAGTCATGATGTTGGATTTGGGGCCTAACCAGAGCATCCCGTTCGCAGGTGAGACATCCGCTCAATTCAAACCTGCTGCGGCCTTTAAATTCTTAGGCGTTTAAGCGGCTGCGCGTGCTGTTTTTGCACCCATAGTGCGTCGGTGACAGGCTGATTGGCGATGGCCCACAACAAGGTGGGTAACGAGAAGGAGTGTGGCGAATGGCCGAACATGCAATATCTTGGCGCTTAGCAAGCGGTTTGGCGCTTGCCGTGGTCTGTGGGCTGGCGAGCCCGGCATGGGCGCAAAAGCCCACGCAGGCTGATGCGCAAGACAATGCATGGCGTTTGCAATTGACACCTTATGTCTGGATGGCGGGCCTTAATGGCGATATCAAGCCCTTGCGCTCGGGCCCCACGGGCCATGTGAATCGCTCGTTTTCGGATATTTTGAGCGAACTTGACACGGCCTTCTTTTTGACTGGCACCGCACGCAAAGGCCAGGCTGTCTTGCACGGCGATATCAGCCATGCATTGACCTCGGATCGCAGTGATTTGCCACTGGGCCTGAGGGCCAAGGCCAGTGTCAAGCAGACCTCGGCGGCGCTGCTGGCCGGCTATAACTGGCTGGAGTCAGGCCGTTCAAACCTCGATACGATGGCCGGCTTGCGTTTTTGGGATGTCAAAGCCAAGCTCGCGATTGATGGCGTGGGCGATGTGCAGTCCAGCGCATCGTTTATCGATCCGGTGCTGGCTGGGCGTTGGCGCAGCCAGCTCGCCTCGCGTTGGTCCAGCATCGTTTATGCTGATATCGGCGGCTTTGGTGTGGGCTCCAGGCTCACTTGGCAAGGCATGGCGGCACTCAATTACCAATGGTCTGATGGTTTGTTTTTCTCGCTAGGTTATCGTTACTTGCAGGTGGACTACCGCCGCAATGGCAAACGCTTGGATTTCAATCAAAGTGGCCCGTTGCTGGGCGCGACTTTCAGATTTTGACGGGTGGCTTGCTGGGCCCATTCCTGGCCTTGCCAGATACACCGCTTTGCTGCTGGACAGCAGCATTTATCACACAGGAGTGCGTATGACAGATCAAAACAATTGGGCCGAGTTCATGCGGTTTGTACCAGGCTTTGATTTTTTGAAAAATCTTGCGTCCCCAGCGGTGGGTGGGGCGTCGGCAGGTGCAGCCAGTACGGCCTCAGGGGCGTTTCAGCAGTGGTTAGCCCCAACGATGGATGAAGGGGAAATTCAAAAGCGCATTGACGAGCTCAAGGTCGTGCAGTTTTGGTTAGAGCAAAACACCCGTGCGCTTGAAGCCTCGATTCATGCGCTGGAGGTGCAAAAAAGCACGGTGGCGACACTCAAAAGCATGAATGCAGGCATGCAGCACATGAGCCAAACCTTTGCCGATAGCATGGCTCACAGTGCGCAGCGCACGGCCAGTGCTTTTGAGCAAGATTTTGGCGCAGCATCGGCCCCAGCTACACCTGACACGGCAGCTGCGCAGCCGCCCAAGCCTGGTGCGGATGAGGCGGCTCAAGCGCCTTTGCCAATGCCGGATGTGCCGTTGATGCAAGCCCAGGCCGCGCAGTGGTGGACGGCACTGACCGAGCAGTTTCAAACCATTGCCAGCAAGGCGATGCAAGACATAGGCAACAATGTGGCTGCGATGCAGCAAGAGCCATTCTCAGCGCGTGCTGCAGCTGCAGAGCCAGGCGCAGAGCAAGCAACGCCCACTGCCGCAGCAGGCAGCCAGACCAGCAAACGAGCAGCTGGGGCTAGCCCCAAAGCGCGCACGAGCACTGCAGCGGCCAAAACCAATAGCAAGCCAAAGTCTTCGCCAAAGTGATGGGGACAGTTGAAACAGGCGCTTGGACTGCTTGATCGCCATGCAATACGGGGGCTTGACAATAGCGCTACACTTTCAGGAAGCCAGCTAGTTGGTGGGCCGCAGCTCCATGGCCCATGCGTGCTAGGGACTGGCTATTCTGTTTTTTGAGGATTGCAACCATGGCGCTAATACCCATCACCATTCTGACCGGCTTTTTGGGGGCTGGAAAAACAACCCTGCTCAACCGGGTGCTCAAGGAGTCGCATGGCCAGCGCATTGCAGTCATTGAGAATGAGTTTGGTGAAGAGAACATCGACAATGAAATTCTGGTGCGTGAGAGTGGTGAGCAAATCGTGCAGATGAGCAATGGCTGTATTTGCTGCACGATTCGCGAAGACTTGCGCAGCACACTGGTTGATTTGCTGGCGCAGCGCAAAAGCGGTGCGCTGGTGTTTGAGCGCATCATCATTGAAACTACCGGTGTGGCTGATCCTGGGCCTGTGATTCAAACCTTCTTCATGGATGAGGAAATCGCTGAGAACTACCTGATCGACAGCGTGATCACCTTGGTCGATGCCAAGCACGCGCAGCAGCAGCTCACCGATCGCCAAGAAGCGCGTCGGCAAGTGGGTTTTGCTGACCAAATCTTCCTCAGTAAAACTGATTTGATCAGTGACGCTGAAAAAGCGGCTTTGATCCACCGTCTCAAGCACATCAACCCGCGTGCGCCGATTGAGGCCGTGCATTTCGGCGAGGTGGCACTGAGCAAAGTGTTGGATTTGCGTGGCTTTAACCTCAATGCCAAGCTCGATGTCGACCCTGATTTGCTCGATGCTCCAGAAGCTGGCCACGGGCACCATGACCACGAGCATGAACATGACGAGCATTGCAGCCATGACCACGACCATGCGCATGGTGAGCACTGCAACCATCCACACCACCATCACCATGATGACGATGTCAAAAGCTTTGTGTTCCGTGCTGAGCGTGCGTTTGATCCGGTCAAATTAGAGGATTTCCTCGGTGCTATCGTCAATGTGTATGGACCGAAGATGCTGCGCTACAAAGGCGTTTTGGATATGGCAGGCACTGAGCGTAAAGTGATTTTTCAGGGCGTGCACCAACTGATGGGCAGTGATTTGGGGCCAGCCTGGGCTGAGGGCGAGCAGCGCCAGAGCAAAATGGTGTTCATTGGTATTGACTTGCCACGCGATATCCTGGTGCAAGGTTTGCAGCAGTGCCTGGTGCCTGATGTGCAAAGCCAGGCAAGCGCAGCACCACTTTAATGCTCAGCCAATCGTGATGCCAATCGCCCATCGGGTGGGAGCGATTGGCAGAGCATCTATACCACGTTGCGATGCTTGAGTAATGCGGTAGTGCTTGGCGAAAAAAGTGTTTTGGCTAAAATCCATCGGCCTGATAGAGAGCGGCGGTATTTTTGACGCATATTTGTGCTAGATGCGCAAGATTGCTGCTTGAACGTTTGGAAATAGGCCACAATGGCCGCCATTGATGAATCGCTGCTGGGCAACCGGCCAGCTAATCAGTGTGTTTTTATGACTATTCAAGAAGAGGCGGTTGGAAAGACCATGGCTACAAAAACCACGTCGCGCGCTGGCGCTGCCCCTGCGAAAACTGCTGATAAAGCGAATGCTAAAAAAATCGATGATGTGCAGCAAATGACAGAACAAGATGTGCTTGCAATGCCGGAGGCAGACTATATGAATGCTGCCCAGCTGGCGTTTTTTCGCAATATCTTGGTACAACTCAAAGACGAGATGCTGCGCAAAGCAGGTGCCACAACAGAGTACCTGCGCGAAGAGGTTTCGGTCGTGCCTGATCCGGCAGATCGTGCCACCATCGAAGAAGAGCACGCTCTGGAGCTCAGAACCCGTGACCGAGAGCGCAAATTGCTCAAAAAAGTCGAACAATCCATTGCCAGCATTGATGCAGGTGACTATGGTTATTGTGAAGAAACGGGTGAGCCGATTGGCATTGGCCGCTTGTTGGCCAGACCTACAGCGACACTGTCTCTCGAAGCCCAGCAGCGGCGCGAGCTGAAGCAAAAAATGTTTGGCGATTGATTCTGCCGATGGCTCATTATTGATTGGGTGCTATGACAGCTGATAGTGCACGCAATTCGCACTTGCCCGCTGCCTCTGAGCAGGGCGGTGGGATTCTGTCTAAGGTTGTCAAGTTCGTCAGTAATCCAACCAAAGACTGGAAGGATCTGGCCTCACGCATGACGCCATCGCAGCAGTCAACGGTTCAAGACGATGCCAATGCACAGCGCATGCGTGAGCGCATTGAGCGCAAGCGGCGCAACGACTTCATTCGCAAAGCGGAGTTTGCGCACTTGCGAAAAATCATCAACGCAAGAAAAAAACAGCGCCAGCCTACGCTGCCAGCGACGGTGCTGGCCAAACTCGCGACCGCCCAAAGCAGTGAGTCTGCGCAGCAGCAGGCTTTGAGGCAGAATCGAAGCCGCAGCGGCACTTTGGAAAAAATCAACGAAATTGAAGCCCAGCTGTCCAAGCAGTGGTGGCAGGCCGCCCCCTCTGAGCGGGCAGGTGCGCAGATGCTCGGTCAAGCGACGGCGGCAGATGCCTCTCAAGTGGGGGCAGGCGATTTTTTCGCTGGCGCGCAAAGCCTGTTTTTTGCCGATGCAGTGGCTGAGAATATGCGTTTGGCGCGCGAGTACTTGGCTAAAGGCGGTGCTGAGACTGCACCAGCCAATGAGTGGGTTGCAAAGCTCAGGGAGATGGATGAGGCCTTGCAATTTTTTGGATTTCAGGAGGAATTTGTGCATCAGGCAGAATTGGAAGAGGCTGCAATTTTGTTTGCGAGCCAACGCGTTGCCGAAGCCGAGCAGGGCTTGGTCGATCTGATTCGCAAGCAAACAGGAGGCTCTGAGCAGGAGCAAATCGAGTTGTGGATGGCCTTGTTTGACCTGTACCGAGCCATTGGTGTGCAAGACCGATTCGATGCTGTGGCCATTGACTTTGCGCGCCGCTTTGACCGCTCAGCCCCCACCTGGGTGTCTCTTCCTGAGCAGCTGGGCTTTGCCCCACAAGAAAAAGAGCAAAAACGCCCCTTTTCCTGGATGAGTCCGCCTGAAATTACGGCGCAAACAGTGGCGACCTTGACTGCTTTACAAGAGCGCAGTGCCTCACCCTACCAACTGAACTGGGCGCGTCTGACGCAGATTCAGTCAGACGCGGTCAAGCCTTTGACGGATTTTCTACACCGATTGGCAACCTTGCCAGGCGTGGTGAAATTTGACGGACTCGATAAGCTCAGCGATTATTTGCAGACCAAGACACAGCTGTCCGACCCCTCGGTGGATGCTGCCTGGTGGCTGCTGCGTCTGGCTGTTTTGCGCGTGCTCAATGATGCCGAGCAGTTTGAGGTGGTGGCTCTGGACTACACCATCACCTACGAAGAATCGCCGCCGATGTTTCAGGCGCCGATTATCCATTACAGCGCAAGCGGTGAGACTGGCTTTACAGAAACCGCATTGGCCGCACAATCACTTGCTGATGGCAGGCCGCAGATGCATACGGCCGTGCTGCAAGGGCGCATCGAAAATGATGCCACTGCGCTGTTGGAGCAGGCCGTGGGGTCATTTCCTGACAATGCTCCGATAGCGATTGACTGCAGCAAGCTGATCTCCATCGACTTTTCTGCTGCTGGCTCGGTGCTGAACTGGGCCGCATTGCAACAGAGCAATGGGCGCGTGGTCGTGTTTAACCATCTGCACCGTTTGATTGCGATCTTCTTCAATGTGATTGGCGTCAATGAACATGCCCGCATCGTTCCGCGCAAGCATTAAAGCGCTTTGGAACCAAGTTTGAGGCGGAGATTGTGAGCAGGCTCTTAGCCTCATTCGGGGTGAAAAAAATCACACGATATGGCTTGAAGTGCTGCCAGCAAGCCTCATATGGCCCACATGGAACAATATCACGGCACCACTATTTTGAGTGTTCGCAAGCGCGATGCGGCGGGCAATATGCAAGTGGCCATCGGCGGCGATGGTCAAGTCACCTTGGGCCACATCGTGGTCAAAGGCACGGCGCGTAAAGTGCGTAAGCTGCACCACAACCAAGTATTGGCAGGCTTTGCAGGCGCTACTGCCGATGCATTCACCTTGTTTGAGCGGTTTGAGGCCAAGCTTGAAAAGCACCAGGGCCAGCTGGCCAGAGCAGCGATTGAGCTGACCAAAGACTGGCGAACAGACCGTGTGCTGCGCAGGCTGGAAGCCATGCTGGCAGTCGCCGATAAGGATGTTTCGCTGATTATCACTGGCAATGGCGATGTGCTTGAGCCCGAGCAGGGCATTGTGGCGATTGGCTCTGGTGGTGCCTATGCCCACTCGGCTGCCAAAGCATTGCTGACGCACTCCGATTTATCAGCCAAGGACATTGTCAAGCAATCGCTGACGATCGCCGGTGAGCTGTGCATCTATACCAATCAAAACCACACCATTGAAGTGCTTGAGTGAGCACGGCGCAGCAACGCCCTTGATGCTTGCTTTGGAGAGTGCTGGTGATGCCCGGTCGCCAGCGATAAGCCCCTACGAATTTGTATAAGAGAGATTGCATGTCTTCGATGACGCCTCAAGAAATTGTTTCCGAATTAGACCGCCATGTGGTGGGGCAACAATCAGCCAAACGCTCGGTGGCGATTGCCTTGCGCAACCGCTGGCGCCGCCAGCAAGTCGCCGAGGCATTGCGGGTTGAAATCACCCCCAAAAATATCTTGATGATTGGCCCCACCGGCGTGGGCAAGACCGAAATTGCACGCCGTTTGGCCAAGTTGGCTGATGCGCCGTTCATCAAAGTGGAGGCCACCAAATTCACCGAAGTCGGCTATGTTGGCAAAGACGTGGACTCGATCGTGCGCGACTTGATCGAGGTCTCGGTCAAGCTTGAGCGCGAGATTGAAATTCGCCGCATGCGCGCCCGCGCTGAAGATGCGGCAGAAGACCGGATTTTGGATGTTCTGATCCCGACTGCTTCTGGTGCCTCTGCCGAGTCCAACGATGGCACGGCCCGCCAGGTGTTTCGCAAGAAACTGCGTGAAGGCCAGTTGGATGACAAACAGATTGAGCTGGAACTGGCCGAGAACAAGCCACAGCTGGAAATCATGAGTCCGTCGGGCATGCAGGACATGGCCGATAGCTTGCGCGAATGGATGGGCCAAATGCAGCAGGGCAAAAAGGTCAAGCGCAAGCTGCCCATTGGTGAGGCGCGCAAGCTGCTGGTGGAAGAAGAAGCGGCCAGCCTGGTCAATGAGGACGAAATTCGTAGCCGCGCATTGCACAACGCCGAGCAAAACGGCATTGTTTTCATCGATGAGATCGACAAAGTGGCCGTGCGCAGCGAAAGCTCAGGCAGTGATGTCTCGCGCCAGGGCGTGCAGCGCGACCTGCTGCCCTTGGTGGAAGGCACGACGGTACAAACCAAGTACGGCATGGTCAAAACCGACCATATGCTGTTTGTGGCCTCGGGCGCGTTCCATTTGAGCAAACCCAGCGATTTGATTCCTGAGTTGCAAGGACGGTTTCCAATTCGTGTCGAACTCAGCTCCTTGTCGGTGCAGGACTTTGTGGCGATCTTGGCCAATACCCAGGCCTCGATCGTCAAGCAGTACCAGGCTTTGCTGGAAACCGAAGGCGTGCAACTGGACTTTCAGCCAGATGGTATTGAGCGCCTGGCCCAGCTTGCTTGCGATGTGAATGAGCGCACTGAAAACATTGGCGCGCGCCGCTTGTCGACGGTGATGGAGCGTTTGCTCGACGATATCAGCTTCAATGCCACCAATATGTCGGGCCAAACAGTGGTGATCAATGCCGCATTTGTGAATGAGCGCTTGGCCGATCTGAGTCAGGATCAGGATTTGTCGCGTTACATTCTCTGAGTTCCACGGTTTATATAATCTTTACAAACGACTTGCCATTTATTTGCTAAGTCGTTAATTTTAAATCAAATTAGCCGCCAAATCCAGTCTTGGGTTGGCGGCTAACTTATTGATTCCATTGAAAATAATTGTGTTAGTGCTGGTGAGTGCAAAAGATTCCTGATAAAGTGCAATTTAGTGCCATAAAGTGGTAGATCGTGCAATTTTTGGGATGATTTCGAGATTAACGTCTTGTAGGTGCTCAAAGCCATGCTTTTTCAAGGGGTTTCGTCATTGAGTCTGGATGCAAAGGGGCGGCTGTCAGTGCCGACTCGGCATCGTGACGTTTTGACGGGGCAGTTTGAAGGGCGCCTGACTGTGACTCGCCACCCGGAAGGTTGCTTGATGGTGTTTCCCCGAGCGGAGTGGGAGAAGTACCGCGACAAAGTGCTGGCCTTGCCCGAGTCTGCCAAGTGGTGGAAGCGAATTCTGGTCGGCAATGCCATGGATGTGGATATGGATGGCACTGGACGGGTTTTGATTGCCCCTGAGCTGCGAGAGGCGGCGGCCTTGACGAAAGAGGCCAAGCTGATTGGCATGGGCAACCATTTTGAATTGTGGGACAAAACCACATACGACGAGAAAGAGGCTGCAGCCTTGGTCCAGGGCATGCCAGATGCCCTTAAGGATTTCACCTTCTAAGGCAATGTATGGAAACAGCCAACTTTCAACACACCACGGTTTTATTGGATGAGGCCGTTGATGCCCTGCTGGCGCAGGCCAACGAAGAACAGGGCGCACCAGGGCGCCACTGGGTTGATGGCACTTTTGGCCGTGGCGGCCATAGCCGTTTGATTCTCTCGCGCATGGCCGCGAGCGACACCTTGACCGTTTTTGACAAAGACCCTGAGGCGATTGCTGTTGCGCAGGCGCTGGGCGATGCGCGCGTGCAGATTCGCCACCAGGGGTTTGCCCATTTATCTGATCTCGATGAGGCCAGTGTCGATGGCTTGCTATTGGATTTGGGTGTGAGTTCACCCCAAATCGACGATGCAAGTCGGGGTTTTAGTTTCCAGATGGATGGCCCACTGGATATGCGCATGGACTCCACCCGTGGTCAAACGGTGGCGCAGTGGTTGGAATTCGCCGAAATGGGCGAGATTGCGGAGGTGATACGTGAATACGGGGAAGAACGGTTTGCTGGCGGTATTGCAAAGGCGATTGTCGCTCGCCGAGAGGAACGGGGTCCCATCCTTGGGACTGCAGAGCTTGCCGCACTCGTGGCTGGCGCCGTCAAGAGCCGCGAGGCGGGTAAAAATCCTGCGACGCGGACCTTTCAGGCTTTACGGATTTTCATCAACGCAGAGCTTCAAGAGCTCGAGCAAGCGTTAGAGGCGAGTTTGAAGGTGCTCAGGCCAGGCGGTCGTCTGGCTGTGATCAGCTTTCACTCGCTCGAAGATCGGATTGTCAAGCGCTTCATTGAGCGGCACTCCAAACAGGTCTATGACCGCAAAAATCCCATGGCAGCTGATAAGCCGCTGCCATTGCGTGCCGAGGCGCGCATCAAGCCCAGCCAGGCAGAAGTGGCCGCGAATCCGCGCGCGCGCAGTGCCATCATGCGCGTGGCCGTGAGAACGGAGGTGCCATGGTCATCCGTTTGAATATATTGCTTCTGGTACTGGTTGTTCTGTCGGCGCTGGCCTTGGTGCATGTGCGCTATGACTCGCGCTTGCTGTACTCCGAGTTGGATCAGCAAATCCGCCTGACACGCCAACTAGAGACCGACGCTGATACGCTGAAAGTGGCTGTGCGGGCGCAGGCGGCTGCCTCGAGGGTGGAGGGCTTTGCCCGTACCGAGCTGCAAATGGGGCCGGCCACGCCGCCCACAACACGCTATGTGCATGAGCCAGCCGGGCGCAGTGCGCGCCTGCTGGCAGAAGAGCTAAACCGTGCGCAGGAAGACGAAGGGGCTGAGCCATGAGCGATCAGCAACAAACACCAAAACCACAGCCGCACAAGCAGGCGCAGCCTTCAAGTCGGCCTGTAGCCTATACCAGCAGCCCACTGCTGGCCAGCAAGGCGCCCGTTGGGCGCAGCCGCTTTGTGGTGGTGGTGCTGGCCGTGGTGTTCTTGGGCATGCTGGCCAGAGCCGCCTATGTGCAGGTGTTTGCCAATGATTTTTTTCAGCGCGAAGGCGAGGCCCGTTATGCCCGCACGCTGGAATTGCCGGCCAACCGCGGCAAAATCATCGACCGCAATGGCTTGATCCTGGCCTCCAGTATTCCGGCTGCCAGTATCTGGGCGATCCCTGAAGACGTCAAACAAGACGATCCTGAGGTGCATGCCAAGTTGCAGCAACTGGCACGGCTTTTGAATATGCCAGAGCAGGATGTGATCAGGCGCTTGGCCGACGAAGAAAAAACCTTTGTCTGGCTCAGGCGTCAAGTGGACTGGGAAGTGGGCCAGGAAATTGCGGCCCTCAAAATTCCCGGCGTGCATCAGCGTAAGGAATACAAACGCCAATACCCTGAAGGCGAAGCAGCAGCCCACATTGTGGGCTTTACCAATGTGGAAGACCAGGGTCAGGAAGGCATTGAGCTGGCCTATAACGACAAGCTCGGCGGCGTGGCTGGCTCGCGCCGCGTGATTCGCAACCGCTTGGGGCAAATTGTTGAGAGCGTTGGCGACATGGTTCCTCCGGTGGATGGCGCGGACGTGCAGTTGTCCATCGACAGCAAAGTACAGTTTTTCGCCAACCAGAAACTGGCCGAGCAAGTGGCACTGCAAAAAGCCAAAGCGGGCAGCGTCGTGGTGCTCGATGCCCGAACTGGCGAAGTGCTGGCGCTGGCCAATTACCCCACTTACGATCCTGCCGAGCGCAGTCGCCTCACCGGTGAGCAATTGCGCAACCGCGCATTAACCGACGTGTTCGAACCTGGCTCGGTGATGAAGCCGTTTACTGTCGCAATGGCCTTGGATGCGGGTGTGGCCACACCCCAAACCCAGATCAATACCAGTCCCGGCTACACCATCGTGACCGGCGCGCGTCTGTCCGATGTGAAGAATTTCGGTGTGCTGACGGTTGAAGGCATCATCCAAAAATCCAGCAACGTTGGCTCCACCAAATTGGCCGAACGCATGGAGTCCAGTTATATGTGGGACGTGTACTCGGCCATTGGCTTTGGCGAGCGTCCGCAAATTGGTTTTCCGGGCGTGGCCAGTGGCAGCTTGCGGGCTTGGAAAACCTGGCGACCAGTTGAAAAAGCCACCATGTCTTACGGCTATGGTTTGTCGGCCAGCTTGCTGCAAATGGCGCGCTCCTACACCGTGTTTGCAAACGATGGCGTGTTGCTGCCAGCAACCTTGCTCAAACGAGAAGCCCCTCCCAATGGGGTGCAGATTTTCACGCCAAAAACCGCCAAGGCGGTGCAGCGCATGCTGCAATTGGCAGCGGCGCCTGGCGGCTCTGGCCAGCGCGCGCAAACCGTTGGTTATTCGGTCGGCGGCAAGTCGGGTACGGCACGCAAGCAAGTGGGGCGAACCTATGCAGCCAATAAGTACCGCTCATGGTATGTAGGCATGGCCCCGATAGACAACCCACGCATTATTGTCGCGGTCATGATCGATGAACCCAGCGCCGGTGCCTACTACGGCGGCGCAGTGGCAGCACCCGTGTTCAGTCTGGTGGCGCAGCAAACCTTGCGTTTGCTTGGCGTGCAGCCAGACATGGATGTGAAACCGCAAATCATCGCCTCAGTGGTGGATGAAGAGGTGCTGCAATGAGCGTGCACTTGCAGACCGTCGACGCGGTGATCGCTTGGTTGCAGCAACATGCCCAGGCAGGAGCGGTGCTGCGCAGCGACAGCCGCAGGATTGCGCCTGGCGATGTGTTCCTGGCTTGGCCAGGACACGCGGGAGATGGCCGCGCGCATATCGACACCGCATTACAAGCTGGCGCAGTGGCAGTGGTGATGGAAGGCCAGGCTGGCCAGCCTGTGCCAGACACGCAGCCCGCAGGCGCTGCGATTGCAACGTTCGAAGGTTTGTACCGCGCCAGTGGTGCGATCGCCTCGCGCTGGTATGGCCAGCCTAGCCAAGCCATGCAGTTGGCAGCAATTACCGGCACGAATGGCAAAACGACAGTGGCCTGGTGGCTCGCGCATGCGCTCAGTCAAGCGGGCAAGCTGTGCGGCTATGTGGGCACCTTGGGCATTGGCGTCGGCCATCAGGTCAAGGCCTCGGGGCTGACTTCGCCAGAGGCCGTGCAATTGCAGCAATCGCTGCGCGATATGCAGCAGCAAGGCGTGCAAGCTTGCGCAGTAGAAGCGTCCTCGATTGGCTTGGACCAAGGGCGTTTGGACGGAGCGGCGATTGACTTGGCGGTGTTCACCAACCTGAGCCAGGACCATCTGGACTACCACGGCACAATGCAGGCCTATGGGCAGGCTAAGCGCATGCTGTTTGACTGGCCGGGCCTGTCTTCGGCAGTGGTGAATGTACAAGATGCATTTGGCGCTGCGCTCGCGCACGACTTGCAGCAGCGCGCAGACTTGCAGTTGTGGACTTTTGCGGTGCAAGCCCCAGGCCTGCCTGCTGCTTTGGCACGACTGGAAGCGTCGGCACTGAACTTTGCCGCGGGCTTGGCCAGTTTTACAGTCACGGAATACGCCGCTGCGCACACACCAGCCGGCTTGCCGCGTGAGGTTCTTGCAGCGCAAGCGGTACAAGCCCCTGTGGTGGGCTTGTACAACGTTCAAAATGCACTGGCCGTGGTGGCCGCATTGCGGGCTTTGGGGTATTCGCTGGCGGATGCTGCACAGTTAGTGCTGCACTTGCCCGCAGTCGCAGGGCGCATGCAGGTCGTGCCGGTTGCAGACGAAGCGGCTGGGGCACTGCCTTTGGTCGTGGTTGATTACGCCCACACGCCAGATGCCTTGCGCGCGGCCCTGCAGGCCTTGCGCCCAGTGGCCGAACAACGCCATGGTCAATTACAAGTGGTGTTTGGTTGTGGCGGCGACCGTGACAGCAGTAAGCGTGCGTTGATGGCGATGGCCGCAGCCCAGCATGCGGACAAGGTCTGGATCACCAGCGACAACCCGCGCAGTGAGAAGCCAGAACACATCATTGCGCAGATTGTGCAAGGCCTGACGCAGGCCCAGCGCAGTCAAGCCCTTGTCGAGCCAGACCGATCGGCAGCGATTCATGCTGCTGTTGCGCAAGCACAGCCCGGTGATGTGCTGCTGCTGGCTGGCAAAGGGCACGAGCCATACCAAGAAATCAAAGGCGTGCAGCACCCGTTCTCCGATGTCCATCAAGCGCAAGACGCGCTGGCGCAACGTGTGGCCGTGGCGCTCAAACGTCTCCAGAATAAAGAGGTGTCGGCATGATGATGACCGCACAACAAGCACTGGACCTGTTGCATGCAGCAGGCCTGGAGGAAATTCGCCTGCAAGGCGACGGCGCGCTGCCATTGCAACGTGTGCACACCGACAGCCGCAGCCTCGCCGTTGGCGATCTGTTTGTGGCCTTGCGCGGTGAGCGTTTCGATGCGCATGAATTTTTGCCGCAGGTGCACGCCGTGGGCGGCTGCGCGGCGATCGTGCAGCATGGCCGTAGTGTGCCAGGTTTGACCTGCATTGAAGTGACCGACCCGCATCAGGCGCTGTTGGCCTTGGCGGCGCAGTGGCGCAAACGCTTCGATATTCCGGTCATTGCGGTGACCGGCAGCAATGGCAAAACAACCGTCACGCAAATGCTGGCTGCCGTGTTGCGGGCTGCTTTTGGCGAGCGTGCCTTGGCAACCCAAGGCAATCTGAACAACGACATTGGCGTGCCTTTGATGGTGCTGCGGTTGCGCGCGCACCACCAGGCGGCGGTGTTTGAGCTGGGCATGAACCACCCTGGCGAGATTGCCACATTGGCCCAAGTCGCCCAGCCGAGCGTGGCCCTGGTCAACAATGCCCAGCGCGAGCACCAGGAATTCATGCACACCGTTGAGGCCGTCGCCCGTGAAAACGGCGCGGTGATTGAGGCCTTGCCCGCGCAAGGCGTGGCGGTGTACCCAGCCGACGATGCCTATACAGCCGTTTGGCAGACCTTGGCCGCACCAGTGCGCAGTCTGGAGTTCGCTGGCCAGCGTGATGCCGCTGTGCATCTGGCGCGGGCCCAGTGGTCTGATCTGCAAGGGGCGTGGGAGTTGGAGTTGGCCATCGATGGCCAACGCCTGCCTATGCAATTGCATATGCTGGGCCGCCACAATCTGCGCAACGCGATGGCAGCGGCGGCGGCGGCGCATGCCGCAGGCATTGCCACTGCCGCGATTGCCCAGGGTATTGGCGACTTTCGCCCCGTTAAAGGCCGTGGCGTTGTGCATACCGTTGTGCACGACGATGGCACACGCCAATTGTTGATTGATGACACTTACAACGCCAACCCCGACTCGGTGCGCGCGGCCATTGATGTGCTCGCTGAGCTGGCTGCGCCGCGTTGCCTGGTGCTGGGCGATATGGGCGAAGTAGGCGACCAAGGCCCGCAGTTCCACCAGGAGGTGGGTGAGTATGCCAAGGCCAAAGGCATTGATGCCTTGTGGACCCTGGGCGCGCAAGCGGGCCACGCCAGTGCGGCGTTTGGCAGCGCGGCGCAGCATTTTGAATCGATGGAGGCACTGTGTCAGGCCGCGCAAACCCATGCGCACTTTGTGGCGAGCATGGTGATTAAGGGATCTCGTTTTATGGCTATGGAGCGTGCGGTGCAGCACATTTTACAAATAGAAGGCGCAAGCTCTGGGAGGGCACTGGCATGATGCTGTGGCTCTCTCAATGGCTGGTCTCGCTCGATCCTGAGGATTTGGGTTTTTTGCGTGTTTTCCAGTATCTGACGATGCGCGCGGTGATGGGGGCGATGACGGCCTTGGTGATTGGCTGGGTCGCCGGGCCCAAGGTGATTCGCTATTTGGTCTCGCTCAAAATTGGCCAACCGGTGCGCGAGTATGGCGTGCAAACCCACTTGGCCAAAAGCGGCACGCCCACGATGGGCGGCGTGCTGATCCTGATCTCGATTGCGATCTCGACCTTGCTGTGGGCCGATTTGAGTAACCGCTTTGTGTGGATTGTGCTGCTTGTGACTCTGGGCTTTGGCGCTATTGGCTGGGCCGATGACTGGCGCAAAGTGGTCAACAAAGACCCGGAAGGCATGCCATCACGCCAGAAGTTCATGCTGCAAACCATCATTGGCCTGGTGGCGGCGCTCTATCTGGCTTTCAGTATTTCCGAAGTGGACAACTGGCGCGTGCTGGCCTTGTTTGGCGATTGGGTGCGTTCTGGCTTCTCGCCTGAGACGCCACTCAACACCCAGTTGACCGTGCCATTCTTCAAGAACGTCGCCTATCCCTTGGGTGTGTTGGGCTTTGTGATCCTGACCTTTTTGGTGATTGTTGGCTCCTCGAATGCAGTGAACTTCACCGACGGGCTCGATGGCCTGGCCATCATGCCGGTGGTGATGGTTGGCTCGGCGCTGGGCATCTTCGCCTACGTGACCGGCAACGCTGTGTATTCGCGTTATTTGCTGTTCCAGCACATTCCCGGCACTGGCGAATTGCTGGTATTTTGCGCGGCCATGGCAGGTGCGGGGTTGGCGTTTTTGTGGTTCAACGCGCACCCGGCGCAGGTGTTCATGGGCGATGTTGGTGCTTTGGCGCTGGGTGGCGCATTAGGCACGATTGCCGTGATCGTGCGCCAAGAGCTGGTGCTGGCCATCATGGGCGGTATTTTCGTTGCTGAAGCGGTCTCGGTGATGCTGCAAGTGACCTGGTTCAAGTACACACGCCGCCGCTATGGCGAAGGCCGCCGCCTGTTCCTGATGGCGCCCTTGCACCACCATTTTGAGAAAAAAGGCTGGCGCGAAACCCAGGTGGTGGTCCGTTTCTGGATCATCACGATGTTCTTGTGCCTGATTGGTCTGTCGACCTTGAAGCTGAGGTAAGCCATGAGCAGCGCAGCTTCTTCCCCTTTGGCACTGGTCCTCGGTCTGGGTATTTCCGGGCTGGCGATGGCGCGTTGGTGTGCCAGCCAAGGCATGCGTGTACGCGTGGCCGACACGCGCGAGCAGCCACCTCACGCCGCTGCCTTGCAGGCCGAGCTGCCAGGGGCTGAGTGCGTGTTTGGTCAGCCGCTGTCAGCTTCCCTGATCTGCAATGCGCTAAACCATGTCGATGTAGCCGCAGTGTATTGCTCACCGGGGCTGGCGCTGGCTGAGGTTGCGCCGGTGCGCACGGCCGCGGCCCAAGCTGGCGTATTCTTTGGCGGTGAGCTCGATCTCTTTTCGCAGTCGCTGCGCCAATTGCAGCAGGAGCATGGCTATGCACCGCATGTGCTGGCCATTACCGGCACAAATGGCAAAACCACCGTGACCTCGCTGACTGGACAATTGCTCAGTCGGGGTGGTATGCGCGTGGCCATTGCTGGCAATATTGGCCCTTCACTGCTCGATACCTTGAGTCAGGCCATTGCAGAGGCCAGACAAGCCGATACAGTGGCGCAAGCACATGCACAAACTGCGGACTTGCCAGTTGCGTCTGTGGCTGACGAGCAGCTGGCAGAAGTGGCCAGCACAGAGCAGGGCGAGGCCGCGCCCGCCGATCCAACGCCGGCGTTCGATGCCGAGGGGGATGCTGCGCCGGTTGTGCCAGACGCGGTGCCTGTCAGTGCCTTCGTGCAAGCGATGCCACAAGCTTGGGTGCTGGAGTTGTCGAGCTTCCAGCTCGAATACTCCAGCGGCTTTGAGTCCAGCGCCGCAGTGATTTTGAATATCAGCCAGGACCACTTGGACTGGCACGGCAGCGAAGCGGCTTATGTGCAAGCCAAGGCCAAGATTTATGGCACGCAAGCCACGATCGTCTTGAACCGCGATGACGCAGCGACCGTTGCCTATGTGCCCCAGGTGCTGGCCAAAGCCAGTCCGGTCAAAACAGGCCGTGGCAGCAAACAGACCGTGCCTGAGCGCAGCATCGTGCGGTTTGGTCTGGAGTTGCCAGAGCAGGCCGGCGACTGGGGTGTTGAAGTCGTCAATGGCATGCCTTGGTTGGCACGGGCCTTGGGCGATGAGGCCAATGCCAGCAAACCAGTGCGTGGCCGCAAGGCCCAGCCGCAAGAATGGTTCTTGCAGCGTTTGATGCCAGCGGACGCGATGCGCATCCGTGGCCGCCACAATGTCAGCAATGCCTTGGCTGCACTGGCCTTGGCCAGCAGCACCGGCGCTGGCTTGGCGGCGATGCTGCACGGTTTGCGTGAATACCGAGGCGAGCCGCACCGTGTGCAAAGCATTGGCACGGTGGCCGGGGTGGAATACATCGATGACAGCAAAGGCACGAATGTGGGCGCAACCGAAGCGGCGCTGCGTGGCCTGGCTGGGCACCGCAAATTGGTGGTGATTTTGGGCGGTGTTGGCAAAGGCCAGGATTTCTCGCCTTTGCTCGAGCCGGTGCGCTTGGCTGCAAGAGCTGTGGTCTTGATTGGCCGCGATGGCCCCGTGATTGCACAGGCACTGGCTGCTGCGCAAGTGCCCATGGTGCAAGCCGAGTCGTTGCCAGATGCGGTCGTGCAAGCGGCCGACCTGGCCCAAGAGGGCGATGCGGTGCTGATGTCGCCAGCTTGTGCAAGCTTGGATATGTTCCGCAACTACGAGCACCGTGCTGCAGTGTTTGTCGACAGCGTGCGCAATTTGGCGCTGGATGCCGGCCATGAATTGGAGAGCTGGGCATGAGCATGGCCTCCCCGAACTCCAAACCCGGACTGTGGAGCCGTCTGTGGCGCCGCAAAGAGGAAGTGCTGGACTTGCCAGTGCGCTCTGCCGGTCTTGAATACCGCTACAAGACCTCGTCGGCACCGACTGCGGTGCAAGACATCGACCAGACTTTGCTCGGGGTGTTGCTGGCGATTCTGGCTTGGAGTGTGGTGATGGTTTACTCGGCCTCGATTGCGCTGGGCGACAACCCGCGCTTTGGTGGCATCAGCAACGAATTCTTTTTGATACGCCACGTGATCTCGATTGCCGTGGCGTTTGTCGCGGCGGTGGCAGTCTCGCAAATTCCGATGGATGTGTGGCGCAACAACGCCATTTGGTTGCTGCTGGGCACGATTGGATTGCTGATTGCCGTGCTGATTCCTGGCATTGGCATCTCGGTCAACGGTGCCAGGCGCTGGCTGCCACTAGGCTTGATGAGCTTCCAGCCATCCGAGCTGGCCAAACTGACGGTGGTGATTTATGCCGCCGATTACATGGTGCGGCGCATGGATGTGCGCGAGAAATTCTTCCGTGCCGTCGTGCCGATTGGTTTTGCTGTCGGCTTGATTGGCTTTTTGCTACTGGCCGAGCCTGACATGGGCGCGTTCGTCGTGATCGCAGTGATTGCGGTCGGCATTTTGTTCCTGGGCGGCGTCAATATCCGCGGCTTCCTGATCATGCTGGTGGTGCTGGGCGTGTCCTTCATGTTCATCATCTGGTCTTCGCCTTGGCGGCGTGACCGGATCTTTGCCTACCTTGATCCGTGGTCGGAAGAGCACCGTTTGGGCCGGGGTTACCAGCTGACCCATTCCTTGATTGCGATTGGGCGCGGCGAAGTATCCGGCGTAGGACTGGGCGCCAGTGTGGAAAAACTCCATTGGCTGCCCGAAGCCCATACCGACTTTATCTTGGCCGTGATTGGTGAAGAGTTCGGTCTGATTGGCGTGTTGTTGTTGATTGCGGTGTTTTTCTGGCTGACGCGCCGCATCATGGTGATCGGCCGCCAGGCCGTCGCGCTGGACCGCATCTTCTCCGGTCTGGTGGCGCAAGGCATCGCTTTGTGGATTGGCTTTCAGGCCGTGATCAATATTGGCGTGAACCTGGGCGCGTTGCCAACCAAAGGCTTGACCTTGCCGTTGATGAGCTTTGGTGGCTCTGGGGTGCTGCTGAATCTGGTGGCAATGGCGGTGGTGCTGCGTGTCGATTATGAAAATCGCATCTTAATGAGGGGGCGGCAGGTATGAGTCAAACACTGCAAAAAACCGCCCTGATCATGGCTGGTGGCACCGGCGGGCATATCTTCCCCGGCATTGCAATGGCCAAAGCCCTGCAAGCGGCTGGCTGGCGTGTGGTCTGGCTCGGTGGCCAGACCGGCATGGAGCACCGGCTGGTGCCAGCGCATGGTTTTGAATTGCGCACCGTGGCGTTTTCCGGCGTGCGCGGCAAGGGTTTGAAAACCCTGGCCTTGCTGCCTGCACGCCTGATCAGTGCCTGGTGGCAGGCACGCCGCATCGTGCGTGAGCTCAAGCCACAAGTTGTGCTGGGCTTTGGCGGCTACATCAGCGCTCCAGGCGGTTTGGCCGCCGTCAGCTGCGGTGTGCCGTTATTCCTGCACGAGCAAAATGCCTTGCCAGGCATGGCCAACAAGCTGCTGTCGTATGTGTCGCGCCGCGTGTTTACGGCCTTTCCCGGCGCTTTGCGCCGCGGCCAATGGGTAGGCAATCCGCTGCGCACCGAATTTACCGAACAAGCCTTGCCAACCGTGCGGTTTGCAAGTCGACAAGGGCCATTGCATTTGCTGGTCATTGGTGGCAGCTTGGGGGCGCAAGCCCTCAATACCATCGTGCCGCAAGCCTTGGCTTTGATTCCGCCAGAGCGCAGACCTGTGGTGTTGCACCAGAGCGGCGAAAAACAAATGGAGGCGCTGCAAGCGAACTATGCCAGCGCCCAAGTAGAGGCCCAATTGACTCCATTCATTGATAACACCGCCACTGCCTATGCAGAGGCCGATCTGGTGCTGTGCCGAGCAGGCGCCAGCACCGTCACCGAGATTGCCGCCGTTGGCGCGGCGGCCTGTTTTGTGCCGTTCCCGCATGCGGTCGACGACCACCAGACTGTGAACGCCAACTACCTGGTGGCGCACGACGCGGCCTGGTTGATGCCGCAAAGCAGCATGAGTGCTGCGAGTTTGGCCGCGTTCTTGGAGCAGCTCGATCGCCGCCAGTTGGAAGAGCGCGCTGAGAAGGCATTGCACTTGGCCAAAACCGACGCAGTGGTGCAGATGCTCGCTGCCTGTGAGGAGGTTGCGGCATGAAACACGCCATTCACCGTATCCATTTTGTCGGCATTGGTGGTGCAGGCATGAGCGGCATTGCCGAGGTCTTGCACAACCAGGGTTACACGATTTCTGGCTCGGATTTGCAAGACAGTGCGACACTGCGCCATTTGGGCAGCTTGGGCATTGAGACCTTTGTTGGCCACAGCGCTGCGCATGTAGCCCAGGTCGATGCGGTTGTGACCTCGACAGCCGTACAAGCGGATAACCCTGAAGTGCTGGCCGCACGAGCACGCAAAATCCCGGTCGTGCCACGCGCGACCATGCTGGCCGAGTTGATGCGCGACCGCAAAGGCATTGCGGTGGCCGGCACGCACGGCAAAACCACCACGACCAGCCTGGTCACCAGTGTGTTGGCAGAAGCCGGTCTGGACCCGACCTTTGTGATTGGTGGCAGGCTCAATAGCGCTGGCGCCAATGCCAAGCTGGGCAGTGGCGAGTACATCGTGGTTGAGGCCGACGAGTCCGACGCCTCGTTCTTGAACTTGATGCCGGTCATGTCGATTGTCACCAACATCGATGCCGACCACATGGAAACCTATGGCCATGACATCGAGCGTCTGCGCCAGGCCTTTGTGGATTTTTTACACCGCATGCCGTTCTATGGCGCAGCTGTTTTGTGCCTGGAGAACGAAGGCGTGCGCGAGATCATGCCGCGTCTGAGCTGCCCGGTCACGACCTACGGCTTTGTCGAAGGCGCGCAAGTGCGCGCTGTCGATGTACGTGCCGACCAAGGCCGCATGCACTTCACAGTCAAACGCAGCAATGGCATCACCTTGCCTGATCTGCAGGTGACCTTGAATCTGCCTGGCAACCACAACGTGCTCAATGCCCTGGCTGCGATTGCGATTGCGGTTGAGCTGGGTATTGATGACGCGTCGGTCGTGCGTGCGCTGGAGCAGTTCAAGGGGGTGGGCCGGCGCTTTCAGCGCCATGGCGATTTGCTGGCCAGCAACGGCCACCGCTTTACATTGATTGAAGACTACGGCCACCACCCGGTAGAAATGGCTGCGACGCTGGCGGCAGCCCGCGGCGCCTTTGTTGGACGCCGCTTGGTCGTGGCTTTCCAGCCGCACCGCTATTCGCGCACCCGCGATTGTTTTGAGGATTTTGTCCAGGTGCTGGGCACGGCCGATGGCGTGTTGCTGACCGAGGTGTATGCGGCTGGAGAGGCGCCGATTGTGGCCGCCGATGGGCGTGCTCTGGTGCGCGCGATCCGTGTCGCAGGCAAGGTCGAGCCGGTGTTTGTTGAAGAGGTTGGCCAGTTGGGCGCAACCATTGAGGCAACCGTAAAAGACGGCGACGTCGTGATTTTGATGGGCGCCGGCAGTATCGGCGCGCAAGCTGCCGCATTGGCGCAGCAATTGAACAAACAGGAGCAGGCCGCATGAGCGCGCAAACAATCAACCCCGCAGCCAACGCCGCCATCGACGTGGCCGCTTTGGGCAAGGTCGCCGTGCTGTTTGGTGGCACCTCGGCTGAGCGCGAGGTATCGCTGATGTCCGGTGAGGGCGTATTGCAAGCACTGCGCTCGCGTGGTGTGGACGCCCATGCGTTCGACACCGGCACCAAACCGCTGTGGGATTTGAAGACCGAAGGCTATGACCGCTGCTTTATCGCCTTGCATGGCCGAGGTGGTGAAGACGGCTCGATCCAGGGGTTCTTGGAGCTCTTGCATATTCCCTATACCGGTCCTGGTGTGATGGCGTCAGCCATGGCGATGGATAAAGTCGTGACCAAGCGCTTATGGCATGGCGATGGGCTGGCAACGCCGGCCTGGGCTTTGGTGAATTCGCCTGAAGCGGTGGCGGAGGCTTTGACGACCTTGGGCGCGCCCATGATTGTCAAGCCCGCCCGAGAAGGCTCAACGCTGGGCCTGACCAAGGTCACGACGCCAGAGCAATGCGCCCAAGCGTATGCACTGGCAGCCAAATACGATGACGAGGTGCTGTGTGAGCAGTTCATTGACGGCCAGGAAACCACCTGCGCTTTGCTGGATGTGGGCGGCACTGCGCAAGCCCTGCCAGTGATCCGCATCGTCGCACCGGGCGGTAATTACGATTTTCATAACAAATACTACGGCGACGACACCCAGTACTTTTGCCCGAGCGGCTTGGATGCTGCGCTGGAGGCGCAGATTCAGCAGATGTGCCTGGCAGCTTATGACTCCTTGCATTGCCGTGGTTGGGCCAGAGCGGATGTGTTGATTCGCCACAGCGATGGCAAACCGTTTTTGCTGGAGATCAACACCTCGCCGGGCATGACCGGTCACTCACTGGTGCCGATGGCCGCGCGTGCCAGCGGCATGTCTTACGAAGATTTGTGCCTGCATATTCTGGCGGCCGCGCGCTGCGACAGCGCGGCATTTGTGGCGGCCGCTGCCGCAGACAAGCAGGCGGGTTGCGTATGAGCCAAAACACACAGCCAGTCGATGTACGCTTGATGAATGCCACCGCTTCGCTGGCCTTCTCAGGCGTCTTTGTGCTGGTGTGTGCAGCTGTGATTGTGTGGGCTTTGCGCAATCCTGCGTTTGCGATCACACAGGTCGTCGTGCACGGCGATCCACAGCACAGCAGCTCGGTGAGCTTGCAAGCCAATGTGCTGCCGCAATTGCAGGGCAACTTGTTCACCCTGGATTTGAACACCACGCAAGACGTGTTTGAGCAAATGCCCTGGGTGCGCAAAGCCGAGCTGCGCCGCGTTTTTCCAAATACCCTGGATGTGCGCCTGCAAGAGCATGTGCCGGTGGCCTTATGGGGCGGCGATGAGGCCTCGACGATGATCAATACTTTCGGTGAGGTGTTTGAGGCCAACCGCGGCGAGGTCGAACATGAAAGCTTGCCGCGTCTGGCTGGCCCTGAGGGCGAGTCGGGCTCGGTGCTGGCGATGTACCGTTTTTTGCATGAGGAGTTAAAAGATAGCGCAATGCAGCCGGTGGCCTTGTATCTGACCCCGCGNGCTGGCGATGTACCGTTTTTTGCATGAGGAGTTAAAAGATAGCGCAATGCAGCCGGTGGCCTTGTATCTGACCCCGCGCGGCAACTGGCAGTTGTATCTCTCCAATGGCGCTCACCTGGAGCTCGGTGGCGGCCAGCCGCCTGAGGTCGGGGCGCGTTTGGAGGACTTTTTTTCAACTCTGCCGCAGGTCTTGGCGCCATTGGGGGTTAAGCAGCAGGCATTGGAATATGCTGATTTGAGGCATAGGGACGGATACGCCATTCGTTTGCGTGGTGTGGTCACCCAGGCGGTGAACACCCCAGCGCAGCGCAGACGTTAAGGCGGTCATGGCATCAACTAAAGCTAGTAACTGAATGGATAGAGAAGCAAATGGCTAAAGAATTCAGAGACGTCATTGTGGGTTTGGACATCGGCACGGCCAAAGTGATGGCAGTGGTCGCCGAGGTGCAAACTGATGGCCAGCTCAAGCTGGCAGGCTTTGGCGTGGCTCCAAGCAATGGCTTGAAACGTGGCGTGGTCGTCAATATCGAGGCCACGGTGCAAAGTATTGAGCAAGCCTTGCGCGAAGCCGAGCTGATGGCCGACTGCAAAATCTCGCGGGTCTATACCGGTATTACCGGCAGCCATATTCGCGGCTTCAACTCCAGTGGCATGGTGGCCATCAAGGACAAGGAAGTCACGCAAATCGATGTCAGCCGCGTGCTCGATACCGCCAAAGCCATCAACATCCCTTCAGACCAGCGCTTGCTGCTGGTGGCCTCGCAAGAATTTGTGATTGATGGCCAAGAGGTCAAAGAGCCAATTGGCATGAGCGGCATTCGTTTGGAAGCCAAAGTGCATATCGTCACTGGCGCACAAAGTGCCGCTGAGAACATCATCAAATGCGTGCGTCGCTGTGGACTGGAAGTTGAGCAACTGCTGCTCAACCCCTTGGCTTCGAGCCAGTCAGTGCTGACTGAAGATGAGCGTGAGCTGGGTGTGGTGTTGGTCGATATTGGCGCCGGCACGACCGATATTTCGATTTTCTCTGGTGGTGCGATTCGCCACACCGCGGTGATCCCGATTGCCGGTGATCTGATCACCAGCGACATCGCGATGGCATTGCGCACGCCCACCAAAGACGCTGAAGACATCAAGGTCGAGAACGGTTGCGCCAAAGCCATGCTGGCCGACCCCGACGCCCAGGTTGAAGTGCCAGGGCTGGGCGATCGTGGTCCGCGCCTGATCAACAAGCAAGCTTTGGCAGGCGTGATCGAGCCGCGTGTTGAAGAAATTTTTTCGCTGGTGCAGCAAGTGATTCGTGAGTCAGGCTACGAGGAAATTTTGTCCTCGGGCGTGGTGCTAACGGGCGGCTCTTGCGTGATGCCCGGCATGGTCGAATTGGGCGAGGACATCTTCCTCAAACCTGTGCGCAGAGGCGTGCCGCATTACACCGGTCCATTGGCCGACATGATGGCCCAGCCTTATGCCGCAACAGTCATGGGCTTGCTCGAAGATGCTCGCCATGAGCGTGCGCGTGGCTACAAAGTTGCCACCAAAAGTGGTCCCGTGAAAAACATTTTTTCGCGGATTCGAGACTTCATTGTGGGGAACTTTTAAACATGCATCTGCGCTTTCGTACCACAAGAATTGCCTGGTATTTCGACACCCGTGAGCGACGAAGTTGGCGCTTGGCACAAGCCTTAGAGCCTCCATCGCAACTGGCTTTGTATTTTTTCAAGGCAGCGAGTCAACCCAAACGTATTTCAACACTTTTTTTAGTTCTAACCCCTTTCACCAAACCGCAAGGAGCCAACGTATGAGCATCGAAATGATTGACAATGAGTCGTTTTCCCAAGGCACTAGCATCAAGGTGCTGGGTGTTGGCGGTGGTGGTAACAACGCCGTGCAGCACATGATTGAGAAAAATGTGCAGGGCGTGGAATTCATTTGCGCCAATACCGACGCCCAGGCGCTGTCGCGCAACTCGGCTGGCCGCATCATTCAACTGGGTGGCAATGGTTTGGGCGCTGGCAGCAAACCAGAGCATGGCCGTGAAGCAGCGGTTTTGGCTGAAAATGAAATCCGCAAAGCGATTGAGGGCGCCAACATGCTCTTTATCACTGCCGGCATGGGCGGTGGCACAGGCACTGGTGCCGCTCCGGTGATTGCGCGTGTGGCCAAGGAAATGGGTATTCTGACCGTCGGCGTGGTGACCAAGCCATTTGACTGGGAAGGACCACGCCGCATGAAAAATGCCGATGCTGGTCTGGACGAGCTCGAACGCAACGTGGATTCGCTGATTGTGGTTTTGAACGAGAAGCTGCTGACTGTGTATGGCGATGACATCACGCAAGACGAAGCCTTTGGCTTTGCCAATGATGTGCTGCGCAATGCCGTGGGCGGGATTGCCGAGATCATCAACGAACACGGCCATGTGAACGTCGACTTCGCTGACGTGAAAACCGTGATGAGCGAGCCAGGCAAAGCCATGATGGGCACGGCCAGCGCTTCTGGCCCTGACCGCGCGCGCATCGCGGCTGAGCAAGCGATTGCCTGCCCATTGCTCGAAGGCATCGACCTGTCGGGCGCCAAAGGCATTCTGGTACTGGTGACTGCTGCTCGCGGCAGCCTGAAGCTGTCCGAGTCACGTCTGGCCATGAGCACGATCAACGCCTACGCTTCCGAAGATGCGCACGTGATCTACGGCGCTGCATACGACGATGCTTTGGGGGATGAATTGCGTGTGACGGTGGTGGCTACCGGCCTGGTCAACCACCATCAGCGCCGCCAAAACCTGACGATGGTGCAAAGCACGCTGCGTACTGGTACCGACAACCTGCCCGCGCAAGGCGGCGCCAATAGCCACCGCGTCACCGGTCTGACCAGCGGCAGCAGTGCACTGCTGGGCCGCAGCAGCCCAAGCTACGACAGCCTGGCTGTGCCCCCAGTGTGGCGCACGCCGCGCGACAGCAGCGCTTCAGCGCGAGTCGACGCGATGTCCTCTGGCGGCATGGACGATGTGGAAATTCCAGCGTTCCTGCGCAAACAAGCTGATTAAGCGCCTTGTGCTGTGTGAGCTTTCGCACCGCTTTGGGGCCTTGAGTTGATCCAGTAAGAGGGCTTTTGCCCTCTTTTTTTGTCTCTACTCAGCCGGATCAATCCCCAGTTTTTTAAGGGTTTTTAGCAGTATTGAATGAGATTTATTTGGATAGTTAATTGAACTTCTCAAGGCAAGAAAACTCGGATGCTGTGTCAACCGGGTTGGCTAATGGGCGTTTTAGTGAAATATATGGCGTTTTATCAGATGTTGCGATCGAAAAGGATTCACTTTGGCGTGCTTCAGGTTGGTGACTAGGTACCTGCGATACCCGCCTGCCGCACTGCACGGCTTGCAATCACTGTGATCTCAAACAAGCGAATCAATCACAGACTTTTGCTTGATGGCTGTTTCGAACAGCGTGACTCGATGCCCAGTAAAATTACACTATGTTAGTTCAAAGAACCATTAAAAGGCTCACGCGAGCTGTTGGCGTTGGCCTGCACAGCGGCCAACGTGTCGAGCTGACCTTGCGTCCTGCCCCGGCCAACACCGGTATTGTGTTTACGCGGGTGGACTTGCCCAATCCTGAGCCAGTTGTGGTCAGTGCCGAGGCGGTGTTTGATACCCGCATGGCCACTACCATTGGGCGCGAAGGTGCGCGCATCAGCACGATTGAACACATCATGTCGGCATGTGCAGGCCTGGGCATTGACAATCTCTACATCGATTTGACGGCTGAAGAAGTGCCGATTCTGGACGGCTCTTCCGCGGCTTTTGTGTATTTGCTGCGCGAAGCGGGCATTGAGCTGCAAGCTGCAGCCAAGCAGTTTGTGCGGGTGACCAAACCGGTCGAGGTGCGCACCGAAAGACTGGGCGAGGTCAAATGGGCGCGCTTTGATCCCTTTAACGGCTTCAAGCTCAGCTTCCAGATCGACTTTAGCCATCCAGCAGTGGACTCGACCGGCCAGATTTTTGAGTTCGACATGGGCCAAAGCCATTACGTCAAAGAAATTGCGCGTGCACGCACCTTTGGCTTTACCCGCGATGTGGAGATGCTGCGCTCCAGCGGCCTGGCGCTGGGCGGGGGCTATGACAACGCCATCGTGATGGACGACTACAAAGTGCTGAACCAAGACGGCTTACGTTACGACGACGAGTTTGTGCGCCATAAGATTCTGGATGCGATTGGCGATTTGTATGTACTGGGCAAGCCTTTGTTGGCTTCATACAGCGCCTACCGCTCAGGCCATGCAATGAACAACCAATTGCTGCGTGCCTTGCTGGCGCGTGAAGACGCCTGGGAGCTGGTCAGCTTTGAGGACGAAAAGCTGGTGCCGCAAGGCTTCTCTGCCGAGCAGGCGCTGGCTTGGTGATGGCCACTGAATAAGCGCGTTGCTATTCGATGACAAAAGGCCCGTAAGGGCCTTTTTCCATATGGGCTCAAATCTGTTGGCAAAGTGCCTGTTTATCGTCCCGGCGCAGACCGCCGGGGGATGGTGGGCTGGATCTTAGGCGGCATTGGTCAGGGCAGCCGCTTCGCTGGAATGCGCGATGCCGCGTCCCACACCCACATGCACAAAGCCATGTTGTTGCATGCTCAATGGATCGTAGATATTGCGGCCATCGATGACAATGTGCTTGTCCATGCATGCGGCAATGCGCTTCCAATCGGGTTGGCGAAACGGCTTCCACTCGGTCGCAACCACCAATGCATGAGCGCGCTCGAGCACATGGTAGGGATCGGCCGCATTGAGTGTCAGCTGGCCGCTGTCCAGCCATTGTTTGGGCACGTATTCGGCCACATTGGCGCAAGCGACCGGGTCATACGCATGGACATGCGCGCCGGCATGCATCAGCGATTCCAGCAACTGCAGCGCCGGCGCTTCACGGATATCGTCGGTGCCAGGCTTGAACGCCAGACCCCACAGCGCAATGCGGCGGCCTTCCAAATAACCGAGCTGGAGCTTGAGCTTGATGAACAAGCCCGCCTTTTGGATCGTGTTGCGCTCTTCGACCGCTTGCAAAATATGGCTGGACAGGCCGTGGCGCTGCGAGGTGTGGATCAGCGCGCGTACATCCTTGGGAAAGCACGAGCCGCCATAGCCACAACCTGCATACAAAAAATCGTAGCCAATGCGGCTGTCCGAGCCTATGCCCAGGCGCACCGACTCAACGTCCACCCCCAGGCATTCGCTCAGGCTGGCAATTTCGTTCATGAACGAGATGCGCGTGGCCAGCATCGCATTGGCTGCGTACTTGCTCAGTTCGGCTTCGCGTCGGCCCATCATCAACAGGCGCGGATTTTTACGCAAAAAAGGCGCATACAGGCTTTGTAGCACCTGGGCGCTTTGGGCATCGGCTGAGCCAATGATGATGCGGTCGGGGCGCATAAAGTCTTCGACCGCACAGCCTTCGCGCAAGAACTCGGGGTTGCTGGCGACGGGCACGGCGAAGGCGGCATGTCTCAGCGCCAACTGCTCGGCAATGCAGCGCTCGACCCGCTCGGCCGTGCCGACCGGCACGGTGGATTTGTTGACGACCACGCAGCTGCTTGGCAGGTATTTGCCCAACTCTTCGGCGACCTGAAAGACGTGCTGGGTGTCGGCCGCACCGTTGGCGCAAGAGGGCGTGCCCACGGCGATAAAGCACACGTCGACATTGGCCAAGCTGGGGCGTAACTCGGTGGTGAAATGCAACCGATTTTGCTGGTGGTTGTTGTGCACCATGCCATCGAGCCCTGGTTCGTGGATGGGGACATGCCCAGCACGCAACTGCGCAATGCGCTCGGCATTGGTGTCCACGCAGATCACATGGTGGCCCATTTCGGCAAAACAAGCGGCGCTAACCAGCCCTACATAGCCGGTTCCGATGACAACAATACGCATAGCATGTCCTCCTAGAGAATGGGTGGCGGCGTGTGGCTTAGAGTTAGTTCCTCATTTCGACGCAGCCGCGGAAATGACGAACAGGCTCTTAGGCCGCGCATAGCAAGGTGGTGGTGGCCAGGCTGGCACCAAGTCCTGCACCAGCCAATACATCGCTGGGGTAGTGCAGGCCCAGCACGACGCGCGACAGCGCAATCAAGGCGGTGAATGGCACGAGCAACCAGGCCAGCATGGGGAAATAGGCGCAGGCCACGGTCGTGAAGGCAACGGCGTGTAAGGTATGGCCAGAAGGAAAACTGAATTCATCAAGCGCTGCCGTCAGCGCGACCACCTGGCCATCGCGGACATACGGGCGTTTGCGGCTAGTGGCCTTTTTCAGGCCTTTGTAGAGCACCAGGCTGACTGCGCCTACTGCCAGCATCAACACCGCTGCGCGCTGCGACTGGTCCGCACCACTGATGGCAATCATGGCAATCAGTGCATACCAGGCCACGCCATCGCCCAGGCGACTGACGATGCGCATCAGCTGCAAAAACGCGGGGTGTTTGAGCTTGCGCTGCGTGGCCAGGCACAGCAGCAGCTCTTTGTGCGCCAAGCCAGTGCCGGCGGTGCCAGTGCTTAGCTGCGGCTCTAGCACAGCCCACTGCAGGTTGGCGTCGGGCAAGGAAGGCGGCTCGAGCGTTGCTTGTTCCTCATTACAGGTGTTGAGTGGCTTGTGTATGGGGCCCATCTTGCATACTCCTGTCTGCATACGATGCCAGTTCAATGGCATCGTGGTAGTTGGCAATCAGATCGTTCAAAACGGATTTCCAGCTGCGTCCGGTCTCTGCGGCATGGCGTGCCATTTGGCGCAGCATCTGGGGTTTTTGGGCGGCTTGTACCGTGGCATCAATCAGCGCTTGGCGGTTGCCAAATGGCACCAAAATGCCGTTGACCTCATGGCGGATCAACTCTTTGGCGGCCGCGTAGTCAAAGCCCACGACCGGAACACCACTGGCCAGCGCCTCTTGCACCACATTGCCAAACGTTTCGCTCATGCTGGCAAAGACAAACAAGTCGGCAGAGGCGTAATGCGCTCCCAGATCATGGCTGCTGACAGGACCGGTCAAAATGACATCGGGGTAGCTGCTGGCCAGGCGCTGGTATTCAGGGCCACCACCGACCAAGACCAGTTTGGTATAGGGCTTGTGCTGGCGCACTGCTTGCCAGGCTTGCACGACCCAGTCGAGCTGCTTTTCAGCCGCAAGGCGGCCCACACACAGCAGCACCAAGTCGTCCTTGCCAACCCCCCACTGCGTGCGCAAAGCGGCGCTGCGGTATTGCGGGTGGAACAGGCCACGGTCGACGCCGCGCGACATCACGCGCACTTGTTGCATGCCTTGGGCCATCAAGGCTTCGGCCAGCTCGTGCGTTGGCGCCAGGTTGATATGGCAGCGATTGTGAAAACGCACCATGTAGTTCGTCACGGTCTGGCGCAAAAAGCCAAAACGGTAGTGCTCGGTATAGCGGTCAAAATGCGTGTGGTAGCCGCCGACAATCGGCAAGCCCAGGCGCTGGGCCGTGCGCACGGCTGAGTAGCCCAGCGGGCCTTCGGTCAGGACATGCACTACATCCGGGCGCTGCTGGCGCCAGGCTTTCTCCAGCGCTTTGCCAGAAGGCAGGCCAAAGCGTATGCCGTTGTAGCCTGGCACGCCAATGCCTCTGACGAGGGTGGTGGGCAAGTCGGCAAAGCTGACCAGTTGCGTGCGGTCTTCTTCGGGTTGCCGGGGTCTGACAATATGAACCTTGTGGCCTGCTGCCAGCAGTCCGTTGATGACCCGCCCTGCGGTCATGGCCACGCCATTGACCTCGGGTGGGAAAGTCTCCGTGACCAGGCAAACGCGCAAGGGCCTGCGTTGGTCATGCAGATCATCGGGTGTGCGTGATGCTGCTTGGAAGTCATGTTCATTGTTCATGACATACCAATGTAGGTAGGCTCAATGAAAAAATCGTGACAATTGAATGAATCTCATATGACCTAGGGTAAGCACTGGTAAGCCTGTTGAACACGCTCTTGCCGCGTGTTCAAATGCCTTCCCCATATGCGCTGTGCAGGGCGGTCTGGTGTGGGCGCTGAATCGGCGCTTAGTAGCTGCGGCCAGCGCGGTACATCGCATGCTGGCGGCGTTGCAGTGGCGTGGTTTGCTCGACCGCGCTGTGGGTGCGGTGGGCGTTGGCGTGGGTGATTGCCAGGCCCAGCGCGTCGGCTGCATCGGTGCCTGGCAGACCAGGCAATTGCAATAAGCGTTTGGTCATCTCCTGAATTTGAGATTTGGCCGCGCGGCCGTAGCCTGTCATGGCTTTTTTCATTTGCAAGGCAGTGTATTCAGCGACCGGCAAATTGCGCGATACCAGTGCGGCCAGACAGGCGCCTCTGGCCTGGCCCAGCATCAGTGTGGATTGTGGGTTCACGTTGACAAACACAATCTCCACGCAAGCCTGGTCGGGTTGGTAGTGCTCACTGATTTCGACAATCCCATCGAACAGGATTTTCAGCCGCCCTGGCAGATCACCGCGCTCCATCTTGGTTGTGCGAATAGTGCCGCTGGCCACGTACTGCAAATGCTGGCCTTGTACGTCAATGACGCCAAAGCCGGTGGTTTGAAGACCTGGGTCAATGCCAAGAATACGCATGGATAAGAGTGGAGATCAAAGAGTGAGGGGCCAGTTCAAGGGCATGCAAGATTGTAGGGCGCTTGCGTGCAGCCCGATGTTTGAGGGTCGCTGGGCGCAACTGCCCGTGCCAGGGCTACGGTATCTCAATGGCACCCATGCGGCGTGTGATGGTTGCTGTGCGCTGGTTCATATAGGCGCTATTGGGGTTTTGGCCCAGGCGGCGTGGCTGGGGCAACATGACCGCCAAACGTGCGGCCTGCGTGGCGCTGAGTCGATCTGCAGAGGTGTTGAAGTAGTGGCGCGCGGCCGCTTCAATGCCGTAGAGGCCATCGCCCCATTCAACCTGATTGAGGTAGAGGTCGAGAATGCGCTGCTTGCTCAGGCTGGCTTCCAGCATCCAGGCCAGGACCAGTTCCTGGCCTTTGCGAAGCATGTTGCGCTCGCCGGAGAGAAAGAGGTTTTTCGCCAATTGTTGGGTGATGGTCGAGCCGCCCAAAATACGGTCGTTCTGGGCATTGCGCTGCCAGGCGCGCTCAATCGCCGCCCAGTCTGCCCCTCGGTGGGAGAAGAACAAACTGTCCTCCGAGGCGATCACGGCCTTGCGTGCATTGTCAGAGATGTGCTTGCCTGGCACTGGCGTGTGGCGCCATTCAATCGCACGCGCCTGTGCCAAATTTTCCCAAATTGCGCTGCGCTGGAACGCGGTCGACAGGGGCTGGCGCAAATTCATCGAGGCGATGGACAGCGCAAACAGCAGCTGCAGGCTGACACCAGCGAGCAATACCAATGAGCACCAGCGACCTAGGCTGGGCACAATGCGCTTGAAGTCGGGCATAGGCAACAACGGCTTTTGGGCGGTGTGGGCGCAGCAGCCTCAGTGGCTGGCGCTAATTTCCTGGCGCAGCGCTTGCAATACGTCGGCACTAGGTGGGCGCACGCCACGCCAGATCGCAAACGCTTCGGCTGCTTGTTCGACCAGCATGCCCAGCCCATCACGCAGGTGCACTTGCGGGCATTGCTGCTGTGCCCAGCTCAAAAAGGGGGCAGCGGCAGGGCCGTACATCATGTCATAGACCAAGGCCTCGGGATTGAGCAGCTGATCGAGGCGCTTGATCGGCAAGCTCGCTTGTTGCAAGCTGCTGGCCGTGGCATTGATCACAATGTCGATGCGCGGCAGCGCATGGCTATCGACGCTCTCCAGCGCCAAGGCTTGCATTGGCACGCCCCATTGCTGGGCCAGGGCCTGGTGTCTTTGCACCAGCTCCTGGGCCTTGGCCTGCGTGCGGTTGGCAATTGCAATCGAGGCCGGTTGTTGTTCTATCAAGGGTGCCAAAGCGCCCGCGGCGGCACCACCTGCACCGAGCAGCAGCAGGTGTTGGCCAGTGATGTGGGTCTTGGCATTGATGGCGATATCGCGCACCAGGCCCAGCCCGTCGGTGTTGTAAGCGCGAATCTGGCCATTAGGCTCAAACACCAGCGTGTTGGCTGCTTGCGCCAGAGTGACTCTGGGGTCGCGCCAATGGGCCAGCTCGGCGGCTTGCAGCTTGAATGGCACGGTCACATTGGCACCACGTATGCCTTGCAAGCGCAATTGGTGCAGGGTCGCCTCAAAGGCTTCCAGCGGGCTGAGGCAGCGCTCATAGGCCATGCTTTGACTGGTCAAGGCGGCAAACTGCTGGTGGATGCTCGGTGAGCGGCTGTGCGCAATCGGGTTGCCGATCACCACATACTGGTCGGTGGATGGGGAGGTGTGGTCTAAAGGTGCGGACATGGCAACGCCGTTAACAAGGGCAATCAACAAGGGCAATCGAGACAAGCGCCAGCACAAGCCAGGTGGGCATGGGTTGCTTGGGGTGCATTGCGATTCTCGCACGATGGCAGGCCACTCGCCAGATTAGGGCCTGTTCAGGGCGCATCTGGCTGCAATGCGTTCATCATGGGCAGGAGAACGCGCTGTTGCGCTATGGCAATGTGGGGCATCCTCGCTCAAGGCGGCCATACGCCAACTACATGTGCCCAGCATGGAAGCATGTAATGCATGCACCTTGCCCCTGTGAGAGGCATAAAAAAAGCAGCCAAGGCTGCTTTTTTCAAAATAATGGACGGCGACTCTTACGCGGTCACCGTTTTACGGTAGGTCGAAAGCCTACAGCCATCATTATTTTTCTCGTCCAGATGGCTGACGTGTCGGCGTGAGATTCGACTTGTCTGCGCAGACAAGCAGCTATTGTACTGCGTTTGGGAAAATAAGGCAAGTGGTGGAAAATCCTGGCAAAAGTATTCAATCTGTTGGCTTTTGCGCGCATGTTCGTAGCCCAGCGGAAAGCTGCTGTGGGCGTGTTCAAGCAGGCGTGCTCAATTGCACGCGTGTGCTCAGCAGCGTGCGCCCAGGTCTGGATTCGATCTGCAGCGTGCCACCAACGCGGGCAATGCGGGTGGCCATCGAGCGCATGCCAATCCCAAGGCCAGAGGCATCCACGGCATCGACATCAAAGCCCACGCCGTTGTCTTCAATCTCCAGCACCAGCACATCGGCTTCGGGCTGGTGCGAGTAAAAGCGCACCTGGCTGGCCTGGCTGTGCTTGATGACATTGGTCAGGGCCTCTTCAATCAAGCGCGTCATCGCCAGGTACTGCAAGGCGTTCGGTGCGGTGCGCCAGGCATTGGCAAACTGCCAGTCGCACTGGATGTCCAGCGTATCGAGCAGTGTAGAGAAACGGTGGCGCAGTGGTGCCAGCCATTCCTGTTGCGAGGCCGGTACCTTGACTTGCGGCGAAGTGTTGCTGTCGATTGTCTGGCGCAAATCGTTGCGGATCAGTTTGAGCATCGAGAGCATTTGCTCGCGCTCAAGCGCCCCTTCGCCTTGCTCGACAAACGCAATCATGTGCACCAAGGCGCCGCCCAGGCCATCATGCAGGTCATGGGTGAGTCGCAAGCGCTCTTGCAAGCGTGCGTTGGCGAGTTGCTCTTGCTCCAGCTCGGCGCGCAACTGCTCGTTTTTTTTCCGCTCTGTGATATCAAAAGTGAAGCCAATCAAAGCCGTGGTCTGGCCTTGTTCGTCGCACAGCACGTGCACGACTTCACGCACCCAGACGAAATGGCCATTGGCCGTGAGTGCGCGGTAATCGGCTTCATGGTCAACGCCTGCGATGCACAGCTCCACGCAGCGCGAAACGGTGGACTCACGCTCATCGGGGTGAATGCGTTCGGCCCAATCGTTGACGGTTTGCCAGCTCTCTGGACTCCAGCCCAGCAGGGCTTCAATCTGTGGTCCTATGTAGGCGTATTTTTTAGTGGCCCAGTCAATTTTGAAGGGAATAGCCAGCGTGGACTCCAGCAGCGTTTGGTACAGGCCGTTGTCGGTGCTGGGCTCCAGTGTGCGCAAGCGAATTAAGGCTTCACTCATGGTGCAATCATGTCAAGGGTGGGTGGATTGAGGGCAGGCCATTCCAGAACCAGTGAAAATAGCCGCCTTTAACGCGCAGTAAAGTGTGGGTGTGGATGCTGGCTTGTTTGAGTCCAGGCCAGCAGGCCAGGGCCGCGTTGCGGGTGCCGTGCAAATCTAAAAAATCGGCCTGCATGCCGTCGCCGCGAGACGGGGAGTACAGGGCAAAGCCTCTGGGCAGCCAAAGGTCCGCGAGACAGATTGTATTCAGTTTCTTCCAGAAGCGGCCCACCGAAACCACCCGCGGCTGATGGGGGTCCGTTGAGACAAAGACATGCGGGAAGTCGTGGTATTCCAAATCGGTGCAGACCTGGCCCAGCATGTGAAAGCCCGTGCCTTGGTAGGGCGAGCGGTGACCGGCAAATAGGCCGTATTCAAATTGGGCTTGGGCCATGTCTTCTGTCGGGCCGTGAATCCGAATGCCTTGGCCAGGCTCAATCAGTGTCAGGCCAAAAGCCGCTGCTGTATCGCGGGTGGCGATCAAGGGCGCGTACTGGACGCTGGTAGCATCAATCAGCAATTCGGTTTGGTCGCCATACTCTGGCTCAGGCGCCCTTGTGGTCTGTGCGTACACCTGGTAGGGATTGCCCATGCGGACGCTGCCGTCAGCGCGTGCTTCTTGCACTTCAAGGATGTTGCTTGGCAACTCCGTCAGGTAGTCGGGCTTGCCATCGACAATACAAAAGAATGGCGTTTTTTGGAGGTCAACGGGGTCTCTGCTGTGTTCTTTGACAAACAGCGTGGGCTCAAAATAGTCTTGGGACATCGCAGGCCAATCTTAAGAGGAGTCGGGGTTTAATAAATCGTCACCATGCGGCGGCAATGCCGTTGATGGGGGCAGCGCTGCTTGCGCCAGTTCATACTGCCTCTTTATGATCTCCGTGCAGCCGCGCAATGCGCTCTTTGAACATTGCGCGGCTGCGCGGAGATTGTCCACGGCACTTAACCAACCAATTTGCGCCGCCGCGCTTCATGTGCAGCCTGGGTGCGTGAGGACACCGACAACTTGCGGTACACATTCTTGATGTGCGACTCGACCGTGTAGCGTGACAAAAACAAGCGCTCTGCAATTTCGCGGTTGTTCATGCCTTCGACGACCAGGTGCAAGATGGTGCTCTCGCGCTGGCTCAGGCCGGCATCATCTGAAGGTAGCCTGTCACCAGCAGGCGCAGGTGTTTCGGCCAGGGCCGGCAGCTCATCGATGATACGTCTGGCAATGAACGGGTCAATTGGCGCGCCGCCACGCAATACGCTGCGCAAGGCCACGGCAATTTCCAGGTCGTCGCGCTCTTTGAGTACATAGCCGATGGCACCAGCGCGTAGCGCGGCCAAAATCGCTTCCTGGGTGCTCCAGGCGGAAATCACCAGCATCGGTAAATTGGGAATTTTGGCGTTCAATTCAGCAATCAGCTCGGCACCATTGCCGTCGGGCAGACCTAAATCAATCAGTGCCAGTGAGACGGCGTGGTCGGCCTCATCGGCCACATAGCGGCGTGCCTCGCTGAGCGAGCCGACCATCACCAGCGCATCTGGTACATACCCCATCTGCAACAACAGCCGCTCTAGTCGGTTGCGTACCAAGGGGTTGTCTTCCACCACCAAAACGGGGGCAGGCAGTGCGAGGTCAGCACTGAGCTTGTGTGTCTCCATACGATCCTTTAAATGTGCAGAGTTGCGGCATTATTGAGGTTTTGCGCGTAGGTGACCATCCCTGAAATTGGTGATTCTTGGGTGCGGCCCCGTCTGCCTGCAGACCATATGGCTGTGCACATGGCTGTGTATTGGGCCTTTGGTGTGACAAGCCGCTCGGGCCACCTCTGGCAATGCGGTAGGCGGTGATAGTGCGCAACCCAATGTGGCGTCAAGCGGTCTGGCCAAACCGCATGTCGACTTCCCCTACGGTAAGTTCTGGCTACAGACGGCTTTTTGCATTTTCTTTTTCTAAGAGCCTGTCCATCATCTCGGCGCGCACGGTCTGCGGTGGGATGGTGATCAAGCACTCAGATCGTAAGTCAGCCAAGTCGTGCGTTCGGCAAGGCTGTCATAGAGCCGCTGCGCTGTGTGGTTGTCGCTGGCTGTTACCCAGCGTACCAACGGCCACTGCTGTGCTTGTGCAATCGCTTGCACACCCTCAATGAGGCGACGCGCGATGCCTGCACCGCGGTGCTCGGCGGCGACAAACAAATCGTCCAGATAGCCAATGTCCTGGCCTATCAAGGCATCGGGGCAGGCGCGAAAATGCGCCAATCCGACTAAGCCATGCGCTGCAGAGACCGCCACAAGCGCTTGTAGTGGATGGCTTGTGTCGTGCAGCCAAGCCCAGCTTCTAGCCAGGATGGTGTCGTTGATAGCCACTTTGTAAAACTGCGCGTATTGGCTAAACAGCACTTGCCATTGGGCCTGGTCTTGCAAGCCGATGGCGCGGATTTCGATGGAGTTCATGGCACTCGATTGTAGGGGTGGTAAGGGTGCATCTCTTGCGCCAACCAAACACCCATTGGCCAGGCGAGGGCAGTGGGTAAACAAGAGTGCCGCCGCATGTCCTGCGCCAGTTCATGCAGCACGTCAGCGGCTGGCTATGGCGCGCTAGTTGTTCACTGGGCAGTTACGCTTGCATTGGTGCATGGGAGAGCACTGCTACAGATTACGGCGTATTGCGCAGCACATGGCTGTCACGCACCCGGCGCGTAAAGCCGCTGCGGTCAAAATACTCCAGCACCTGAATGGCGCGTTTGCGGCCCAGCGCCGTGGCATCGCGAAAATGCCTGGCTTCTATGGCTAGTTGTGGCGATTGCTGGGCAATGGTGCTGGCGATGGCTTGCAAGCGCTCAATTGCGGTGGGTGTGTAGAACAGGTCCTTGACCACCTGGAACAAACGGCCTTGGCGGCTGAGCTTGCGCAGCAAGGCGCGCACCGTGTCTTCGGCCACGCCATGGTCGCGCGCCAGATCGCGTACCCAGGGTGGCTCAAACTGGCCGTCTTCCAAATCAGGCAGCATTTGCTGAGCCAATTGTTCTTCGGCCGCGCTGAGCTGCACGCTGTGGCCGGGGGCATGCAACCAAGGGCCGCTTTGGTGGAGGCTGCCGCCTTCCACCAAGCTGTTGAGTACGCCTTGCCAGAGTAAATCGTATTTGCTGTGCGACAGGCCCGGCAAGCCAATGCGGCGCAAGCGCGCTGCATTCACGCCGGGCTCGTCAGGGCTGCGCTCATGAAAGCGTTGCAAGGCATGCAGCACTTGCTGTTGCAAGGCCAGCCAATGCCTCTCTGAGAGCAAAATCGGGTCTGTATCCTGGGTGTTTTTGCCCAAGACCACAACCCCTTTGGGCGTTGTGATCTGCTCTGGCGTCCAGCCCATCAAGCGCGCCAGTTGCAAGCGGCTGATGCCCCAGGCAGCATGCGCGATCAATTCGGACACATCGCCGCTTGCCAGCGCATGGTGCATGGCCTGCAAATAGGCGATGCGCTCGCTGCTGCGGCGTTTGCGCTCGGGCGGGTAGGGGTCAAGCACGGTGCCACCGGCCAGTGTATGGCTGGCCTGGGCATTGCGCACAATGAAGTGGTCGCCAGCCACAGCATACACATCGGCATCCAGCACCAGTTGCGCCAGACCTTGCTCGCCGGGGCTGAGGTGTTCGCAGTCCAAGGGCACGACATGGGCAACATGATGGCTGGTGCCAATGTGCAAGTGCACGGTGCTCCATTGCTGCAGTGTATTGGGGGCGTGTTTGCCGTGTTGGGCTGCGGCTGGCAAGACGTTTTGTGGCAAAACGCGTAGCCGCACATCCAGGCGGCGTGTGGCTTGCAAGGCCAAAGGCTGGGCGATCCAGTCGCCGCGTGCAATCGCCTCCTTGTCAATACCGGCAAGATTCAAGGCCACGCGCTGGCCTGCATGGCCGCTTGGCGCGGCCTGGTTTTGCGCATGGATGCTGCGCACCCGGACCATTTGGCCAGTGCCAGAATGTTGCAATTGTTCGCCCACTTGCACTTGGCCGCCAAACACCGTGCCTGTGACCACCGTGCCTTGGCCTTGCAAGCTGAAAGCGCGGTCAACAGCGAGCCGAAACAAGCCTTGCTGCGGGCGGGCAGGAAAATGCCTGGCCAGTGTGAGAAGGTGCTCGCGCAAGGCCAAGGTGCCCGCATCGCCTGCTTGGGCTGCATTGGTGGCAAAAATGGGGGCTGTAGCCAGTGGTGTATTGCCCAGCAACTGTTCAATTGCGCGCTGCACTTGCCCCAGGCGCTCTGGGCTGACCCGATCGGCCTTGGTCAGGGCCACGGTGCCGTGCTGCACACCCAGCAAGGCGATGATGGCCAGATGCTCCTGCGTTTGCGGCATGATGCCGTCATCGGCCGCCACCACCAACAGCGCATGGTCAATGCCCACGGCGCCAGCGGCCATGGTGTGGATGAATTTTTCATGGCCCGGCACGTCGATAAAGCCCAGAATGTCTTGCGTCTGCGGTACTGGAATATACGCATAGCCCAGCTCGATCGAGATGCCGCGGGTTTTTTCTTCCTTGAGCCGGTCGGTGTCGACGCCAGTGAGCGCACGCACCAAGGTGGTTTTGCCGTGGTCGATGTGGCCAGCGGTGCCGATGATCATGGTGCGTCTTTCTGGGGCGTGTGTGGCAGGTTCAGCTGTACGGTCAATTGCGCCAGTTGCGCAGTGAACAGCGCTTGGTCGGCTTCTTCCAGACAGCGCAGATCCAGCCACAAGGCATCGTCCTGCAGGCGGCCTATGACAGGGCGGTGCAGCTGGCGCAGTGCGGTTTCAAGCCGATGCAGTTGGCGGCCGGATTGTTTGCGCTCGGCCGGACGAATCACCAGGCCATGGCTGGGCAGGCTCTCGACCGGCAGCGCGCCACTGCCAATCTGGCTGTGCATAGGGGCTTGTGCCACCACATAGTCGCTGCCCAAGGCTGTTTGCAGCACGGGGATTAATTGTTCAGCCTGGGCTTGCATCGCTTCTGCGCTGCGGGTGAACAGGCGCAAAGTGGTCAGGCGCTGCGCCAGTTGTTCAGGATGCAGGTACAGGCGCAAGGTCGGCTCCAGTGCTGCCAGTGTCAGCTTGCCAACCCGCAGCGCCCGTTTGAGCGGGTTTTTCTTGATTTGCGCAACCAAGTCCTTGCGCCCGGCGATGATGCCCGCTTGTGGCCCGCCCAGCAGCTTGTCACCGCTGAAGGTCACCAAATCGGCGCCGGCAGCGATCGTCTCGCGCACCGTGACTTCGTGCGGCAAGCCCCATTGGCGCAGATCGACCAGTGTGCCGCTGCCCAAATCCACCATCAGCGGCAATTGACTGGCATGGGCAATCTGGCCCACCTCGGCATCGCTGACGGCTTTGGTAAAGCCGCTGATCGCGTAGTTGCTGCAATGCACTTTCATCAACAGGCCGGTGGCTTCAGTGATGGCGGTTTCATAGTCGCGTGCATGCGTGCGGTTGGTCGTGCCAACCTCGACCAACTTGGCGCCTGCGCGCTGCATGATGTCGGGGATGCGAAAGGCGCCGCCAATCTCGACCAGTTCCCCGCGCGAGACGATCGCTTCTTGGCCTGCAGTCAAGGTGTTCAGACACAGCAGCACGGCTGCGGCATTGTTGTTGACGATGGTCGCCGCTTCGGCGCCGGTCAGCTCACAAATCAGCGCCTCGACCAAGTCATCGCGGTCGCCGCGCCCGCCGGTCTCCAGGTCGTATTCGAGGTTGCTGGGCGTTTGCAGCGCTTCGGTGACTGCATCAATCGCTTCTTGCGGCAGCAGTGCCCGGCCCAAATTGGTGTGCAAGACCGTGCCGGTGAGGTTAAAGACTGCTTTGAGGCGCGGCGCCATGCGCGTTTTGAGCGCCTGTTCGGCCTGGTCGAGCAAGGCCTCGTTGCTAGGCGCGTGGCCAGCTTCTGGCTGTGCACGCCAAAGGCTGCGGGCGTGAGCCAGTGCGGTGCGAATCGCCTCGGTGGTTTGGGTCTTTCCGTATTCGCCCAACAAGTCTATGCTGCGCGGGTGTTGCAGTAGCTTGTCAACGGAGGGCAGGACTGGGGCTGCGGTCATAAAAGCACGGGGTTCTTGGTGTCAGGTACCAGTGCGTCTACCCGTTTGGGCTGGCGCACTACAGACCAACTACTGTAACCCAGGCCAAGCCCTATGTGCGGGCGATCATTGGCGTACCTAAAAAAACCGCATCCAACCAAGGCGGTTGGATGCGGTTGCTGGGCCATCGCGCAGCGGACTGTGCCGCTGTGCCATGTTGTGGTGGCTTAGTCCAAGCTAGCGCCTGAGCTTTTTACCACTTCAGCCCATTTCTGGGTTTCGCTGGCCATGAAGGCGGCGAATTCTTCAGGTGTTTCGCTGTAGGCGGTGCTGCCCTGGTCGGCGAATTTCTGCACCAGCTTAGGATCTTGCAGCGCTTTGACCAGCGAGGCATGCAGCTTGGCCACAATCGGCTCTGGCGTGCCAGCGGTCACATACAAACCAAACCACGAGGTGGCTTCATAGCCAGGGATGCCCGCTTCGGCAATGGTAGGCACATCAGGTAATTCTGGCGAGCGCTCGGCAGTCGTCACGGCAATTGGCACCAGTTTGCCAGAGCGCACATGGCTGATGGCCGATGGCATATTGTCAAACATGATCGCTACTTGGTTGCCCAGCAAATCGGCCACTGCAGGCGCACTGCCGCGGTAGGGGATGTGCTGCATGTCGATGTCGGCCATTTGCTTGAACAACTCGCCCGATAGGTGGATCGAGCTGCCATTGCCCGAGGAGCCAAAGTTCACCACGCCTGGATTGGCTTTGGCGAAATCGATCAGTTCCTGCACGGTTTTGAATGGCTGCTGTGGGTTGGCAACCAGCAGGTTGGGCACCAGGGCCACGCGGCTCAATGGCTGGAAGTCTTTGACTGGGTCAAACGGCAGTTTTTTGTACAGGCTTTCGTTGATGGCGTGGGTGCCCACGGTGCCCATGAACAAGGTGTAGCCATCGGGCTTGGCGCGCGCTGCCATTTGCGCGCCGATGTTGCCGCCAGCGCCTGCGCGGTTGTCGATCACTACGCTTTGGCCCAGATCCTCGCTCATGTACTGGCCGATGATGCGGGCCAGAATGTCGGTGGTGCCACCGGCGGCAAATGGCACGACCAGCGTTATCGGCTTGGCTGGGAAATTATCGGCAGCAAAAGCGCTAGGCAGCAGCGCTGCGCCGAGGCTGAGGGCAGCAGCTGCGCGCAGGATGGCACGACGGGCGTTGAATCGGATTGAGGTCATAGTTATCTCCAGCAAAGCAAAGGGAAAAAGACTGCCACTTGTGTTATGGGTATTGCTACTAGCGGGTGTGGCAGTCTGAGGGTGCCAGTTTGGCTTATGGCCAAAACAGCGCGGAGACGATGTAGATCGCTCCTACAACGAACATCGAGACCACGGTATAGCCCATGATGTCCTTGAGTTTGAGTTTGGACAGCGCCAAGGCTGGCAGGATCCAGAAAGGTTGCACCAGATCGTTCCAACCATTGCCCAGCATCACCGACATGGCGGTATGGGCCTGCGAGGCACCCAGGGTCTTGGCCGCTTCAATCATGAATGGGCCTTGCAGCACCCAGTGGCCACCGCCCGATGGCGCAAAGAAGTTGATGAAGAACGAGCTGATCAGACCCCACAGTGGCAGCGTGGCGGTAGTGGAGAAGCTGACGAATACATCGGCAATCGATTCGACCAGGCCCGAGGCGTGCATGATGGCCATGATGCCGGCGTAGAACGGGAACTGCAAAATGATGCCGCCGATGGTTTTGACGCCTTCATTGACTTTTTCCACGTACTTCATCGGCGTGCCCAAGAGCAAGATGCCCAGGAACAGGATGAAGAAGTTGATCATGTTCAGATCGAGGTTGCCGTTGTTGTAGAAGTGCAAGCCCACATAAGCCATGCCGGTCAGGCCAATCAACAAGCTCAGGATGCGGCTGTTGTTCAGGCGGCCAGCGAAGGTTTTCTCGTCGCCCAGCAGGCTTTCTGTAGGGGTGCTTTTGGCGTCGTCGTTGGCGATGTTTGCGCTGATTTCGGTGACTTTTTCACCGGCCTTGGGGTGCATCGAGGCATTGACCAGTGGCAGCACGATCAGCACGACCAGAGCGGTGAGCAAGATGTGTGGCGAGAAAATGGTCTCAGTGAGCGGGATGATGCCCATTTGCTGCTCAAAGCTGTGGCCCTTGGTGGAGATCAGCACCGGAATCGTTGCTGACAGCCCCAGGCTGTACATCGTAAAGCCGGTGTAGGCCGAGGCAATGATCAGCGGGTAGTGCACGCCTTTGACGCGCATCGCCAGCTTTTTGGCCATGATGCCGCCAATCACCAGGCCAAAGCCCCAGTTCAGGTAGCTGCCCACGCAGCCGACCACCGTGGCCATGATGATCGCACCGCGCGGTGTGTGCACGAATGCGGCAATGCGGTTGAGAAAGCGGTCGACGATGGGCGCTGCTGCCAGCACATAACCCATCACCAAAATCACCGCCATTTGGGTGGTAAAGGCCAAGAGGCTCCAGAAGCCCTTGCCCCAGTCCTGCACGACCAGATCAATCGGCCGGTTCTCTACCGAGAACGCCAGCGCCATGGTCAGCAGTGTCAGCAAGATCGCAAATACAAACGGGTCGGGCAGATACTTGCGCATCAGCTCAGTGAAGAAAGCGGTGATTTTTGACATAAATGTCTTTTCAAAGCAAAAGAAAGAGCAGGGATGGCGTGCTGCAGGCACGCCTGAGGGGGAAACAGTGAGGAGAAATCGAAAGCGAATGGGGCTGTTTAAACAGGCGCGACGCCTACCGTCATGCCACCGCAGACATATAGCGTCTGGCCGGTGACAAAACCGCTGCGCTCATCGAGCATGTAGGCCACGGCATGGGCGACGTCATCTGGCGTGCCAACGCGTTTGACAGGCACGGACTGGATGATTTTTTGTGTGCGCTCAGCGCCGGGCGGGTTGGCCTTGTCAAACAGCTCCGTGCGAATTGGGCCAGGGCCAATCGCATTGGCAGTAATGCCCCATTGGCCCAGCTCGAGCGCCCAGACGCGGGTCATGCCGATCAGGCCAGCCTTGGTGGCCGCATAAGCCGTGCGCAAGTCTTTGCCCAGCGCCGCGCGCGAGGACATATTGACGATGCGGCCAAACTGGGCAGCTTGCATGCCGGGCAGCAAGGCCTGCATGCACTGGAATGCGCAGCGCAGGTTCAACGAGACGGCCAGATCGAATTCGGCCAGCGTTTGGCTGGCGGCGTCGTTTGGCACGACGATGCCGACGTTGTTCACCAGGCGCGTGATCGGGCCGTCTTCCAGTGCCAGCTCCAGCGCGCGGGCCGTGTCTTCGGCGCTGCTCAGGTCGGCCTGAATGGCTTTGAACGCTGCGGGCACCTGGTCAATCTGGCGGTCAATGATGACCGGCTCATAACCGTCGGCGTGGCAGCGCTGTGCTGCAGCAGCACCAATGCCGGCGCCGCCACCGGTAATCAGAACGCGTGGGCGTGCGACGTTGGCTGGGGTCGAGGAAGGGGACATGGAACTCTCCAAATGGGAAGGCAGCTGCTTTACAGATAGCTCTGGCCAGCCACATAGGCCTTGCGCCAGCGCGTGATGCGCACTTCGGCAAACAGCTGGGCCTGGTAGAACGGGTCGGACTCGATGAAGGCTTGTGCGGCCTCGCGGCTATCCAGGTCCACGACGTACAGGCCACCGCCCTTGTCGCTGCCATCGTCTTGCAGCTTGGCACCGCAGGCCAGCAGCAGTTGGGCGTTGCGTTCTAGGAATTCCAGATGCGCCGGGCGGTGCGCTTGGCGCACGGCCTGGTGCTCTGGTTTGTCGAAAGTTTCAATGATGTAGGGCATGGTGGCTCCTGGATTGGGCGCGGCAAGCGTGCGTGTGGCTGGTTGCCTTCACAAAAGGGGGGGATTGCGTCAGCGAGAAACGGGCCGTCTCAGACGGTGGCAATCGGTGTCACTGGCGAGGCAATCGCCCCTGGCAGATTCAGCGGCGGCGCAGTCAGCAAAAAGCGGCTGCGGCCTTGGGCGCGCAGCCAATGCGCCAGCGGCGTCAAGTGCCACAACTCACCCAGGTGAAGGCCCAGCTTGAACAGGCAGTGTTCATGCAATGGCAAACCGGCGCAGCAGTGCGCGCCAGGCACGGCCGGGTAGGCTTCGACCGCGTAGTTGTCCGAAGCCAATACGGCAATTTGGCTGTCGCTGAGCCACTGCAGCAGTTTCTCGTCGCGGCCATTGAGCACCGCGCCGCTGTTGTTCAGCACCGCAGGGTCGGGGTTTTTCTGCATGTTCAGCACGGTCTGGGCAAAGCCGGTGTGCATGCACAGCATGTCGCCCGTTTCAATCTCCAGCTGGTCGGCCTCGATCACGCGCATCCATTCGTCGTAGCCGATCAGGGTGCGGGCATCGCCAAAGTGCGCATGCAAGTCCAGCATCACGCCACGTCCTTGCACACCGTTTTGGGCCATGGCTTCAATACCCAGCGCTTTGGCGCAGCTGGTCGAGCCACTGCTTTCTTCGGTCGGCATGCCGGTGTCGCGCACCAGCAGCGGGCCCAATACGTCAATGCCTGCGGCAAAGCCGTTGTAGTACAGCGGCTCGGGCACGCCATCGCCGTTGGCATCGAACAGGGAGCCCACATGGGCAAAGCCGTCCCACTGGGTCGAGTACTGCAGCGACAGCACGACCATGTCGTCAGACAGCACATCGGTGCGGCCAGGCTCCAAATCACCCAGCAGGCAGTTGAAGTTGACCAGGCCCTTGCGCTGCAGCGGTCGCAGTACGGGTGGTTTGCGGTTGGGGTTCAGTGCCGTGCCGCCGGGGTAGTCCAGTGGCAGGCTGAGCGAAAAACGCAGGCCCTCGCGCACTTCGGCCACGCCTTGTCGAACCTTGGCGGCAGTGAGCAGGTTGAGGCGGCCGAGCTGATCGTCTGGCCCGAAGTCGCCCCAGGTCGAGCCTGCGGGGCGATGCTTCCAGCGTGGATTGGCATGTGACATGCTTGTTTCCTTCGATTATGGCAAACGGCGGCGGCGTTGCGCGGGGGGCCGGTTGCTCAGTGTTTTTGCAAGAAGCTACCCAGCGCCAAATCAAAGGCCTGTGGTGCTTCGAGGTTGGACAGGTGCGAGGCGGGCACGGTGGCCAGCTCTGCGCCTGCAATGGCAGCCTGCATGGCCTGTGCGTCGGCCACGGTGGTGACTGGGTCGGCGCTGCCACCAATCAGCAAGGTCGGTGTTTGAATGCTGCTGATTGCCGCGCGCAGGTCTTCGGTGGCCAGGGCTTCGCAGCAGCTGGCGTAGCCCTCTGGCGGAATGCTGGCAATCCAGGCCTGGGCGGTTTGCACGACTTGCGGCTGGCTGGCGATAAAGCTGTCGGTGAACCAGCGGCTGGGCGAGGATTCAGCAAGGGTTTGCATCGCGGCGCTGCCGTTGGCGCGCACCATGGCAGCACGCTCACGCCAAGCAGCCTCAGCGCCGATTTTGGCGGCGCTATTGGCCACCGTGATGCTGCGCAGGCGTTGGCCAGCGTGTACACCCAGCCACAGACCGGTCAGGCCACCCATCGAGATGCCGCAGAAATGCGCTTGTTCAATGCCCAGGCTGTCGAGAATGGACAGCACATCGCCACCCAGTTGTGCGAATTGGTAAGGGCCTGCATTGGCGATGCTGGCGCCGTGGCCACGCGTGTCGTAACGCAGCACGCGGTACTGCTTGCTGAAGGTCATCGCTTGTGCATCCCACATCTCCAAGGTTGTGCCCAGGGAGTTGGAAAACACCAGCACTGGCGCCCCTTCTGGGCCTTGCAGGTCAATGCGGAAGTTGCCGTTGGTTGTTGCGAGTTGCTGAGTTGCCATGGTGGTCTCTTTTTCAAAAATTGCCCGCATTGCGTGTGGCGAGTCGGGCTGCGCCCGCATGCCGAGGCTGCGGTGAAGAGTGCATGGGCGGGCTGCGCATGCAGACCTGCCAGTCAATGGATTGGGCTAGGAGCGTGCTCCTGAGCCCATCTTGTGGTTATCAGACTTTCTCGATAACCATTGCAATGCCTTGGCCCACGCCAATGCACATCGTGCACAGCGCGTAACGGCCGCCCAAGGTGTGCAATTGGTTGACCGCAGTTGTGGCCAAGCGCGCACCCGAGGCACCCAGTGGATGGCCCAGTGCAATGGCTCCGCCCCATTGGTTGACGCGTTTGTCATCGTCGGCAATGCCCAAATCGCGCAGCACCGCCAGGCCTTGTGCGGCAAAGGCTTCGTTGAGTTCGATCACATCGATGTCGGCCAGGCTCAAACCGGTTTGCGCCAGCACCTTGCGCACTGCAGGTGCTGGGCCAAAGCCCATGATGCGTGGTGCAACGCCAGCAGTGGCCATGCCAATGATGCGCGCGCGTGGTGTCAGGCCGTATTGCTTGACGGCATCGCCGCTGGCCAGCAGCAGCGCGCAGGCGCCATCGTTCACGCCTGAGGCATTGCCGGCTGTGACTGTGCCGCCTTCACGCACCACGCCTTTGAGTTTGGCTAGTGCTTCCAAGGTGGTGGCGCGTGGATGCTCGTCTTGGCTCACGACAACTGGATCGCCTTTTTTCTGCGGGATCGAGACTGGCACAATCTCACGGGCCAGGTGGCCAGCGGCAATCGCAGCAGCGGCTTTTTCTTGCGAGGCCAGTGCCATGCGGTCCTGCGCTTCTCGCTCGATCTTGAAATCGTCGGCGACGTTTTCGGCAGTTTCTGGCATCGAGTCCACGCCGTACATGGCCTTCATGCGCTTGTTGACAAAGCGCCAACCGATGGTTGTGTCATAGACAGCGTTGTTGCGGCTAAAGGCGGTCTCTGCTTTAGGCATCACAAATGGCGCGCGGCTCATGCTTTCGACACCGCCGGCAATCATCACCTGTGCTTCGCCGGATTTGATCGCGCGCGCAGCTGTGCCCAGCGCATCCAGGCCTGAGCCGCACAGGCGGTTCAAGGTGCCGCCAGGCACGCTGTCTGGCACGCCTGCGAGCAGCAAGGCCATGCGGGCAACGTTGCGGTTGTCTTCTCCGGCCTGGTTGGCGCAGCCCAGCAGCACGTCATCAATCGCAGCAGGGCTCAGGCTGGGGTTGCGCGCCAGCAACTCTTTGATGGGCAGCGCTGCCAGATCGTCGGGGCGCACTGTGGCCAGTGCGCCGCCGTATTTGCCAAAGGGGGTGCGCATGGCATCGCAGATAAAGGCATCAATCGTCATGTGAGGAGTCCAGAAACGGGGTCAAGGAGCTTGTCAGTCAAGCGCCGTATCGGCTCGCTTGTGGCAAGGCGGCAAAAGTAGGGGCTGGCCTGGTGGTGTTTGATGCGTGGCCAGGCCTTGGCGCACAGTGGGGCGAGTGGCGCTTATGCAGCCAGAATCGGCAGTCCCACCAGCGCTTCGAGTTCTGCATGGCTGATGCCAGCAACGCTGTCGATCAACTGCAGACCTTGGGGCGTGCAGGCAAAAGAGGCCAAATCGGTGTAGATGCGCTTGACGCAGGCAATGCCAGTGAGCGGGTAGCTGCACTCTGAGACGATTTTGCTTTGACCGGTTTTGGTCAGCAAGTCCATCATCACCCAGGTTTGTTTGGCGCCAATGGCCAAATCCATTGCGCCGCCCACGGCTGGAATCGCGTCAGGCGCACCGGTGCTCCAGTTGGCCAGATCGCCAGTTGCGGACACCTGGAACGCGCCCAGCACGCAAATGTCCAAATGGCCGCCGCGCATCATCGCGAAGCTGTCGGCATGGTGGAAGTACGCACCACCTGGCAGCAAGGTCACTGGTTGTTTGCCTGCATTGATCAGGTCGAAGTCTTCGTGGCCTGCAGCAGGTGCTGGGCCCATGCCCAGAATACCGTTTTCGCTGTGCAAGATGACCTCCAGACCCGCAGGGATGTGGTTGGCCACTTGGGTGGGCATGCCGATCCCTAAGTTCACGTAAGCGCCGTCGTGGATGTCTTGTGCGACACGGCGAGCCAGTTCGTCTTTGGTGCGACGTTGGTAGTTGGTGCTCATGGAATGTCTCTCGAATCAAGCGGCTTTGAAGCCTGCGCCTTGGGTCACGGTGCGTGCCACAGGCACGATGCGGCTGACGAAAATACCTGGGGTGACGATGTTCTCGGGGTCCATCTGGCCCAGCTCCAGCACTTCATGCACGGTGGCAATCGTGGTTTTGGCTGCTGTTGCCATCACCGGGCCGAAGTTGCGCGCTGACATGCGGAAGTTCAGATTGCCCCAGCGATCGCCTTGTTCGGCTTTGATCAAGGCCACATCGCCATAAATCGGGTACTCGAGGACATAGTGGCGGCCATTGATTTCGCGGGTTTCCTTGCCTTTGGCCAGTTCGGTGCCATAGGCGGTTGGGCAAAAGAATGCGCCTACGCCAGCGCCAGCGGCGCGAATGCGCTCGGCCAGATTGCCTTGGGGCACCAATTCCAGCTCCAGCTTGCCGCTGCGGTACAGCTCATCAAACACGTAGGAGTCGACTTGGCGGGGGAAGCTGCAAATGATCTTGCGCACGCGCCCGGTTTTGAGCAGCGCGGCCAGGCCGGTATCGCCATTGCCGGCGTTGTTGTTCACCACGGTCAAGTCACGCGCGCCTTGCGCAATCAGGCCATCGATCAGCTCGTTGGGAATACCGGCAGTGCCAAAGCCACCGATCAGTACCGTGGCACCGTCTTGGATGTCCGCCAAAGCCTCGCTGACGGTAGGAATGATTTTGTTGATCATGCTTCGCTTTGCAAAAAAATCAAAAAATATGTTCGCAATAAGAACAAATGTTCGCTAAAAGAATTTTATCCTTTTTATAATCGGAGCAAATGCACACAGAACCACCAATAACTAGGGGTTTACCCCAGCCCGGAGACAGCTACGTGCAATCCTTTGCGCGTGGTTTGGCCGTGATCCGCTCCTTCAATGCCGAGCATGCCGAGCAAACGCTGAGCGAGGTCGCCATGCGCACCAGCTTGACACGCGCAGGCGCGCGCCGCATCTTGCTGACGCTGCAGGCGCTTGGCTATGTGGTCACTGATGGCAAGTACTTTCGCCTGACGCCACGCATCTTGGATCTGGGCTTTGCCTACCTGTCATCCATGCCGATGTGGGATTTGGCTGAGCCGTTCATGAGCGAGTTCGTCAACCAGGTGCACGAGTCCAGCTCGGTCGCGGTGCTGGACGGCACAGACGCTGTCTATGTGCTGCGTGTGCCGACGCAGAAGATCATGCGGATTTCGCTGGGCATAGGCTCGCGCCTGCCGGCTTACTGCACCTCGCTAGGGCGGGTGTTGCTGTCAGGCTTGTCGCAAGAAGAGGTGCGGGCGGTTCTGGAGCAGTCCGACATCCGCGCCACAACGCGCAATACGCTCACCGATATTGACCACATCGAAGCGCGCGTGCAGCAGGTGCGAGAGCAAGGCTGGTGCTTGGTTGATCAAGAGCTGGAAGAGGGCCTGATCTCCATGGCCGCACCGATTCGTAATAAGCAGGGTAGAGTCGTGGCAGCCATCAATGTCAGCGGCCAGGCCAACCGCACGAATGCGCAGGAAATGCAAGAGCGCATGCTGCAGCCGCTGCTGCAGGTGGCGCAGTCGATTTCGAAGATGGTGATGAGTTCGCGCTGAGTGGACTCGGCGCATTGCGGGAGGGCGGGGGCAGACCCCGCCTTTATTGTTTGTGCTTGCCTGTCGCTTCTTTCAATTAATGGCAACTCAGCTGCGACAGCCCAATCCTTACTGGCCAGCAGCTGAGGCATCGTGGTGAATGTTTGGCTGCTGACAGGCTGACCCACAAGATTACACAGCCAATGGTTTTTCAATCGCCAGCAAGGGGTTGTCGCTGGCGCGGGCAAAGTCGCTCTCGCCCATCAGCAAGTCCAGCATCAGGCTGGCCAGGTCGTCTGCCAGCGGCTCGGCGTACGGGTCTTTTTCCTGGTTGGCGATTTTGCGGTAGGTATGGCATTGATCACAGGTTTCGGCCAATACGACCTGGTCCTGCACTTCACGCCCGGCCGCGTCGGTCTTGCCTTCCAGCGTTTGCATGCCCTGGTAGTTGATGCCTTTGGTCGATTCGCAGTGGCTGCATTTGACGCGCACCATATGCCATTCGGTGCAGCACAGGCTGCAGTGCAGGTAACGGTGGCCGGCTGCTTGGCCGCCAATGCGCAATACGCTGGCCACTGGCGTGCTGCCGCAGACCGGACAGACGGTGGCCGGCTCTGCATAAGGCACGGTTTTTTCCAGCAGATGCGCAGCAATATGCGCGTATTCGACTTGCAAGGCAGCCATCACCAGCGGGGCCATGGCCAGTTCGTCGCGGCCAATATTGCCAGCCAGGATTTGGCGGCCCAGCCGGTTCAGGGCCTCGTCATCTTGGCTATACAAGCGCTCTAATACCGGTGTTAATCCAGCCGGCGTATTGGCGTTGTCGCTGCGCAGCTCGTCGATCATGGCCCGCAGGCTGTGTTGCCAATGCTGGGGCAGCGGGCCGTGGGTGCTGAGCAGTGGCATGCCGTTGGCATTGGCCTGGTCGATCTGCGTTTGTGGCAGGGCCTCAGGCGTTGACAGTTCACGCGCACGGTGCTGCTGCGCTTGCACGATGCGGGCGGCAAAGCGCAGGTAGTCGGCAATTGGGTTGCCATCTGCCAATTGCATGAGGCGCGCAGCGCGCTCCTGGAACAGCAGACTCGGTTGCGGCAGGCGCACACGAGGGAAGTGGATGCTGTCCAGTGCTTCGATTTCACCGGGTTGAAGAATGCGTTGCATGGTGGTTAGAGGCCAGGGAGAATGAAAAAACGCCGAGAGCAAGACTCGGCGTGGGCGTTGACAGGATCGGGGCGGTTGGAGCTTTGATCCAGCGCAAGTCTGAGGGCTGCTGCAATGGATGGTTCTACCACAAACGGCAGACCAGCCCCCTTGCTACTTGCTTTGGCTTACTGCTCGCTGGGGCTGACCGCGTTGCGCTCTTTGGCTTGGTGCTGAGCGGCCAAGTCGTTTTCGCGCTCGACGACCTCGTCATACCAGAGGCGGTGGTTGCGGCGTGCCCAGGCGTAGCTGACGGTGCCACGGGTCATGGCCTTGATGGAGCCTTTGACCCAGATTGCAGCATAAATATGCACGATGATGCAGGCAATCAAGCCGGCACCAAATGCGGCATGCAACAGCGATGCCCAGCGGCGCACATCAATCGGGAAGTAGCCACTGAAGTACTGCTTCCACATGATGATGCCGGTCACCAGCAGGCCTATCATGCACACCAGCAAAACCCAGAACAGGATTTTCTGGCCCGCGTTGTATTTGCCAATCGGGGGCAGATTCTCTTCGCGGTTATTCAGCATGTCCATGGGCTGCTTCATCCACTGGATGTCGGCCTTGTCCAGGAAGTTGTGGCTCCAAAAACGCACAACCAAACAGCTGAACGAGGCGAACATCACCAGCCCAATAAATGGATGCAGGATGCGTGTCCACGGCCCACCACCGAGCACGGCGCTGAGAAAGAACATCGACGGATGGAACAAGGCCAGGCCCGACAGTGCCAGCAGCACAAAGCTGATTGCGGTGATCCAGTGGTTGGTGCGCTCGTTGGGCGTGTAGCGCTGGATTGCCGGCTTGCCCTCAGCGTCAGTGGCAAAGTCCGAAGGGGTCGGCAGATGGCGTTTACTCATGAGGCGTCTCCTTACCGGCAGGGGCGTCTGCTTGGCCATGCATGTGCTCGTCAGTGTCGTGCGCATGCGGTTCTTTGACCCCGGCAGCGTTGCGGCGTGCAAGTGCGCTGGCGACCTCGGTGTCTTCATCTTTCTCGCTAGGCTGGTTCGGGCCTACGCGGGTGTAATGGAAGAAACCGCCAATCGCAGCCAAGGCCAGGCCAGCCAGGGCCAGTGGTTTGGCAACACCTTTCCAGACCGCAACCATGGGGCTGATCTTGGGCGAATCGGGCAAGCCGTGGTAGAGCGAGGGTTTGTCGGCATGGTGCAGCACGTACATCACGTGCGTGCCGCCGACACCCGCAGGGTCGTACAGACCGGCCTGGTCGTAGCCACGCTCTTTCAGATCGACGATGCGGGTCTCGGCCTGGTCAATCATGGCCTGTTTGGTGCCAAACATGATCGCACCGGTCGGGCAGGTTTTGACGCAGGCAGGCTCCTGGCCGACGGCCACGCGGTCTGAACACAAAGTGCATTTATAGGCTTTGTGGTCTTTCTCCGAAATACGCGGCACGTTGAACGGGCAGCCCGTCACACAGTAGCCGCAGCCAATGCAGTTTTCCTCTTGGAAATCCACAATGCCATTGGTGTACTGGATGATCGCACCGGGCGATGGACAGGCCTTGAGGCAGCCCGGGTCGTCGCAGTGCATGCAGCCGTCCTTGCGGATCAGCCACTCCAGGTTGTCGGTCTGCGGATTCTCATACTCGGTAAAACGCATCACGGTCCACGAGTTGGGGGTTAAATCCATCGGGTTGTCATAGACCCCGTGGTTAAAACCGACCACATCGCGCGTGTCATTCCATTCCATGCACGCGGTCTGGCAGGCTTTGCAGCCGATGCACTTGCTAACGTCGATGAGTTTGGCGACCTCGCCCGAGCGTGGCTCGCGTATCGATGGAGAGGGCGTAGTCGTGGCTGAGCGCCGTCTGATGTCAAGGGATTGCATGGACATATCAGGCCCATCCATTCGCCCACAGGGCGTTCAAGGCCTCTGGTCGAGGCAGTGAGAAAAAAGCACTTGGGGTCATTGTTGTTTTGCTCCTCAGAGTTTCTCTACCTTGACCAAAAAGCTCTTGGACTCCGGTGTGTAGGAGTTGCCATCGCCCACATAGGGGGTCAGGATGTTGGCCAAGTAGCCTGGTTTGGTCAGGCCTTTGAAGCCCCAGTGAATCGGCACGCCCACATGGTGTACCGTTTTGCCATCGATCTGCAGCGGTTTGAGTCGCTTGGTCACGACGGCCACGGCTTTGATATGGCCGCGTTTGGAGCTGACTTTGACCCAGTCACCGGCCTTGACGCCCAACTCGTTGCCCAGTGCCTCGCCGATCTCGACGATCTGCTCAGGCTGGATGATGGCGTTGAGTAGCGCGTGCTTGGTCCAGTAATGGAAGTGCTCGGTCAAGCGGTAGGTCGTGCCCACGTGCGGGAACTCGTCTGCCTTGCCAAAGGTCGCCCATGTGTTTTCGAACACCCGTGCCACCGGCGAGCTGGTGACTTTGGCGTTGTTCTTGAACATGGGGTTGTAGCCCAGTGGTGTGTCAAACGGTTCGTAGTGCGTTGGGAATGGCCCTTCGGCCAGGCCTTTGCGCGAGAAAAAGCGCGCCACGCCCTCGGGGTTCATGATGAATGGACCCGCTCCTGCTGAAGGCGGCGATGTGATGGCAAAGTCCGGCACATCGGGGCCCACCCAGCTCGAGCCATTCCACTCAACCAGCATCTTGTGCGGGTTGAATGGCTGGCCCTGCAAGTCGGCAGAAGCGCGGTTGTACAGGACGCGGCGGTTCAGCGGCCAAGCCCAGGCCCAGTTCAGCGTATTGCCGATGCCAGACGGGTCGGAGTTGTCGCGCCTTGCCATCATATTGCCCGCTTCGGTCCATGAGCCACCGAAAATCCAGCAGCCTGAGGCGGTGCTGCCGTCATCGCGCAGCTCGGCAAAGCTGGAGACCTGCTGGCCGGCTTTGCGCAGCACCTTGGTCGGATCTGTCGGATCACGCAGATCAACCAATGCCTTGCCGTTGAGCTCTTTGGCGACTTCTTCTGCGGTGGGCTCGTGCTCTTCCGCATATTTCCAGTCCACGCTCATGATCGCGTCGGGGTAGGCGCCGCCTTCTTCCTGGTAGAGCTTGCGGATGCGCAGGAACAGCTGCGACATGATGTAGATGTCGGTGCGCGCCTGGCCTGGTGGCTCGGCGGCTTTCCAGTGCCATTGCAGGACGCGGCTGGAGCTCACGACCTGGCCTTCGTCCTCGGCAAAACAGGTGGTTGGCAGGCGGAATACCTCGGTTTGAATCGAGGCGGTATCCACGTCGTTGTACTCACCAAAATTGCGCCAGAATTCCGACGTCTCGGTCGCCAGCGGGTCCATGATGACCAGGAACTTCAGCTTGGACAGACCATCGCGTACGCGGTGGCTGCTGGCCAACGCGGCCACCGGGTTAAAGCCCTGCGCCAGGTAGCCGTTGACCTTGCCTTGGTTCATCAACTCGAAAATCTGCAGCATGTCGTACTGCTTGTCGAGTTTGGGCAAGAAGTCGTAACCCCAGTTGTTCTCAGCGGTGGCGCTGTCGCCATACCAGGCTTTCATCAGGCTGACGTGGAACTTGGGATAGTTCTGCCAATAGCTGATCTGACCCGGACGCATTGGTTGTTGCGTGCGCGAGGCGATGTATTGCTGGTAGTCCTGCTCCTGCTCGTAGGGCATCGTCAAATAGCCCGGCAAGCTGGCCGACAACAAGCCCAGATCCGTCAGGCCCTGGATGTTGGAGTGGCCACGCAGCGCGTTCATACCACCACCGGCAATGCCGATGTTGCCGCACAAGAGCTGCACCATCGCACCGGTGCGCAGGGTTTGCGCACCAATGGAATGCTGGGTCCAGCCCAGGGCATACAAGATGGTTGCGGCGCGCCCAGGCACTGCCGTGCTGGCGAATTGCTCCGCCACATGCAAGAACTTGGCAGCCGGTGTGCCGCAGACGCGCTCGACTTCTTCAGGCGTGCAGCGCGCATAGTGCTGTTTCATCAGCTGGTAGACGCAGCGCGGGTGCTGCAAGCTCGGGTCGGTCTTGACGAAACCGTCTTCGCCCAGCTCGTAGTCCCAGCTCTTCTTGTCGTAGCTGCGCGTGGCCTCGTTGTAGCCTGAGAACAGGCCGTCGACGAATTCAAAATCATCGCGCACGATGAAGGTGAAATCGGTGTAATTCTTCACGTATTCGTGATGAATTTTGTCGTTGCTCAGCAGGTAATTGATGATCCCGCCAAGAAAGACGATGTCTGAGCCAGAACGAATTGGTGCGTAGAAATCCGCCACCGCAGCAGAGCGGTTAAAGCGAGGATCGACCACCATGAAGTGCGCTTTGTTGTGCGCCTTGGCTTCTGTGACCCATTTAAAGCCACAAGGGTGCGCTTCGGCGGCGTTTCCGCCCATGACCAAAATCACATCCGCGTTTTTGATGTCGACCCAATGGTTCGTCATCGCTCCACGGCCAAACGTCGGGGCAAGACCTGCCACCGTCGGGCCGTGTCAGACACGGGCTTGGTTGTCGAATGCAAGCAGTCCCCAGTTACGGGCGACTTTATGGGTGATGTAGCCAGCTTCGCTGGTAGCGGCCGACGCGGCCAGCATGCCAGTGGTCAGCCAGCGGTTGACGGTTTGGCCTTTGTCGTTTTTCTCAACGAAGTTGGCATCACGGTCATCCTTCATTTTGCGGGCGATGCGGTCCAGCGCCTCATCCCACGAAATGTCTGTCCAATCGCTGGCCCCTGGCGCGCGGTATTGGGGCTTCAAGAGGCGGTTGGGACTGTGGATGATATCCAGCAGCGACGCGCCTTTCGGGCACAGCGTGCCACGGTTGACCGGGTGGTCTGGGTCGCCTTCAACGTGGATCACCGACAATTTGGCGTTTTTGCTGCCATCGCCGAGTGAATACATCAAAATACCGCAACCGACCGAGCAGTATGTACAGGTTTGGCGGGTCACTTTGGCTGCGGCAATTTTGTATTGCCGCACCTCAGCCAGTGCTTCTGATGGGGTAAAACCCATCAAAGCCAAGCTGGAGCCCGCCAGAGTCGAACCAGTCACTTTCATGAACTGGCGTCTGGAGAGTTGCACCATGGGTAAATCCTCTCTTGCGAAGGATGTAAAAAATCAAAACGTGCGGGATTTTATTCCTATCAGCCCTTGCGGTCAGGACTGCCACGAATGGATAGACTAGAAAACAAGGGTAATTGGCCCTTTTTAGTGTGCGACAGACGCAAGGGTGCGTCAATCAGGGTTTGATGGGGGCGCAGCAGGCGCTGTGGTCGTGTGGGGGCTGCAGGCACAATGCTGCAGCCGCAGCAAACAATCGAAAAAGGCGCTTGAAGACAATGAATGACCAGGAATTACTGCGCTATGCAAGGCATGTATTGCTCAACGAGGTGGACATTGACGGGCAGGAGCGCGTGCTGGCCAGCCGGGTGCTGGTGCTTGGCTGTGGAGGCCTAGGCCATGCTGCTGCGGCGTATTTGGCGGCGGCCGGCGTAGGCACGCTGTACCTGGCTGATGACGATGTGGTTGAGGAAACCAATTTGCAGCGCCAAATCCTGTTTGCTCCGGCTGAGCTGGGCCTGCCCAAAGCCCAAGTCTTGGCTGCGCGCTTGGCACAGCAAAATCCAGACATTGGGATTGTGCCGCTGGTCGAGCGCCTGGACCAGGCGCGCATCACCGCCTTGCTGGCGCAATGTGATGTGGTGCTGGACTGCAGCGACAACTTTGCCACGCGCCATGCAATCAACCGCGCCAGTTTGGCGACCCGTACACCGCTGGTCATGGGCGCGGCGACGCGCTTTGAAGGGCAATTGAGTGTGTTTGACCCGCGCCAGGCCGACTCACCTTGCTATGCCTGTTTGTTTGACCAAGGCCAGGCCGATGATGGGGCCTGTGCGCTGTTTGGCGTGTTTTCTCCGCTGGTGGGCATGGTGGGCACGGCCCAGGCGGCAGAGGCCTTGAAAATAATCATGGACATTGGCCGCAGCGCTTGCGGTCAATTGGTGCTATTTAATGCTTTGGAGGCGGGCACGCAAACCTGGGGCTTGAATAAAAATGCGCACTGCCCGGTGTGCGGAGCCAAGCACGCCAGCTAAAGAGCCAATCACGCCATGCTGTCCTGGTTGGGATTGAGCCAGTTGCCGCTTTTTCCGCCATCCTTTTGCAGCAAGCGCACCTGCTCAATCACCATGCTCTTGTCAATCGCCTTGAGCATGTCATAAATGGTCAAAAGGCCAATCGAGGCACCGGTTAGGGCTTCCATTTCGACCCCGGTTTTACCCACGGTTTTGGCGGTTACCTCAATCACCACGCGATGCTGCGCGGCATCCAGCGCAAACGCCACGCTCAAATGTGTCAAAGGCAGCGGGTGGCACAGAGGGATCAGTGCCGAGGTTTGCTTGGCGCCCTGGATGGCGGCAATGCGTGCAACTCCCAGAACATCGCCCTTGGGGCTGTTGTGTGCCGGTTGCTCCAGCGCAGCAAAGGTTGCGGGCGAGAGCTGGATGGCACCTTGCGCGACGGCCAGGCGCTGGCTGGCCTGTTTGTTGCCCACATCTACCATCCAGGCTTGGCCTTGCGCATCAAAATGGTTCAGGGACGGGGGGTGGCTGCTGCTCATAAGAATGCGTGCTCGAAGTAGAGGGGAACAAGCACCAGATTATCGCAAAGATGCGTGCCGCGCTCTGACTCCAGTGACTGCAGCGTGTCAACCGGGCGCAGTGTGGGCAGAGGCCGAGTTTTTTCCAAGTGTTTTTTGTTTTTCGATATGTCTGGCTGTATATTACGCCCTTTGATTCCTGCCTCAGCATGAGGCTGTCCGACTTGAGGAGATGTATTCCATGTTGCCTACACCGCGTTTTGCCATGCGTGCCACTGTTTCTGTATTGGCCGGTTTGGGTCTGAGTCTGGCCGCATGGAGTGCCCATGCGGAGACCATCACCGTCTCCGCTGCAGCCAGTCTGACCGATGCCTTCAAGGAAATTGCCGCCCACTATGAACAGCAGAACCCGCAAGACAAAGTGCAGCTGAATTTTGGCGCATCGGGTACTTTGCTGCAGCAAATCGATAAGGGCGCGCCTGTAGACGTGTTTGCCAGCGCCGATGAAGCGACAATGGACAAGGCCGCTGCCAGTGGCCTGGTGGTCGAGGGCACGCGCGCGACCTTTGTGCGCAACACTTTGGTGCTGATTCAGCCAGAAGCGGCCACGTTGCAACTGGATTCGCTTGAGGCCTTGCAAAATCCTGCGGTTGAGCGCATTGCCGTGGGCAATCCTGACAGCGTGCCAGTGGGCCGCTACACCAAAGCCGCTTTGGAAGCTGCAGGCCAGTGGGAGGTATTACAGCCCAAAGTCATTCTGACGCAAAACGTGCGCCAGTCACTGGATTACGTAGCCCGCGCTGAAGTGCAGGCCGGCTTTGTCTATGGCTCTGATGCTGCGTTGTTCAAAGACAAAGTCAAAATCAGCTACACGGTGCCGGTGGCAAAGCCTGTGACCTACCCGATTGCCGTGATCACAACAGGCGGTCAGGCCGAGGCGGCCAAACGCTTTGTTGATGTGGTGACATCAGACTGGGGCCAACAAGTGTTGGCACGCTTTGGTTTTGAGCCTGCGGCTTCGCGCTAACACGCACTTTGGGAGTAGCTGGCGTGTGGTGTATGGGTTGGCATAGGCTGAGGTGCTGGTGAACTGGGCCGATATTTCTCTATGGAGCGATGTGCTCACACCCCTGTGGCTGTCATTGAAAGTGGCATTCTGGGCCACGGTGTTTGCCAGTGTGCTGGGGGTGGCGTTGGGCCTGTATCTGGCCAAGAGCCGGCTGTGGCTGCGCAACCTGCTCGATACCATTTGCACACTGCCAATGGTGCTGCCGCCCACCGTACTGGGTTACTACTTGCTGGTGCTGTTTGGCAGCCAAAGCAGCATGGGCAGCTGGCTCAAAGAGTCGTTTGGCATCAACCTGATTTTTAGCTTAACCGGCGCTACCGTGGCAGCGACGGTGGTGAGTTTTCCGCTGGTTTTCAAGCCAGCCAGGGCCGCGTTTGAGTCGATTGACCCCGAGTTGGAACAAGCCGCTCGCGTGTTGGGCGTGCGCGAAATCGGTATCTTGCTACGTGTGAGCCTGCCACTGGCTTGGCGCGGCATCATGGCCGGTGTGATGCTGGGCTTTGTGCGCGCTTTAGGGGAGTTTGGCGCCACCTTGATGATTGCTGGCAGCATTCCGGGCAAAACCCAAACGCTGTCGATTGCCATTTACGAGGCGGTACAAGCAGGCCGCGATGGTTTGGCCAATGTGCTGGCTTTGGTGATTTCGGTGGTGTGCATTGGCTTGCTGTTGCTGGCAACGTGGCTCACGCCAGGGCGCCGAACCGTGCGGGGAGATTGAGCGTGGCAGTGTGGTGTGACTTGGATGTGCGCAAAACGCTCAAAACCGCAGGCCGGGTGTTTGAGTTTGATGTGCAACTGCAAACCGATGCCAAGCGCCTGGTGCTGATGGGCCCCTCTGGCATTGGCAAAACCATGGTGCTGCAGGCGATTGCGGGTTTGATCCGACCCGATGCCGGCCATATCCGCTTGGGTGGTGAGCTGCTGTTTGATTCCAAAGCAAGGCTGAACTTAACGCCGCAAAAACGCCGAGTCGGCTACTTATTCCAAAACTATGCCTTGCTGCCGCACCTGACTGCGCTGAGCAATGTGGGCTTTGGCTTGCGCCGGGGCGTGTGGGGGTTTCTCAGCCGGGCGCAAAAACAAGAAGCCATGCAGTGGCTAGAGCGGTTTCAGCTGGGGCATTTGGCCGCGCAGTACCCGCACACGCTGTCAGGCGGGCAGCAGCAGCGCCTGGCCTTGGCGCGCGTGGCCATTTTGCAGCCGCGTGTCTTGCTGTTGGATGAGCCTTTTTCTGCTCTGGACCCGACGCTGCGGCAAAGCATGCGCGAAGAAGTGGCGCAAATGGTCGACAGCCTGGGCATCCCGCTGATCATGGTGTCCCACGATGACGAAGACCGCATTGCGCTCAATGCTGAGGTCGTGCGCTTGGGGCAGGTGGATGGCCGTACTGTGCGTTTGTAATCGCGCTGCTTCGTATTGCTGATGGCATAGGCCAGGACCAATATGAACGGGCCAAGGTCCAAATTCCCAAGCACCCAGATGTGCGTGGGTCAAGCAACAAAAAGGCTTCGCACACAGCGAAGTTTTTTTGAAATATCGCTATATATAAATAAATATAGCGAGAGCAAGGAGTGCAGCCATCCCATCCAGTGTGCGAGGCAGGGCGGGTATCGATTGTGTAAAACGGAGAAAAAACAATGATGAAAAAACATGGTGTGGCGGTGGCCGTGGTGGCAATGCTAGGCGCCTTGAGCGCAGCGCAAGCCCAAACGAATAACGAGACCGAGGCACAGGCACAGGCAGCCAATGGCGGCGTGTTCACTTTGGGTGAGATCACGGTGCTGGCCCCTTCACAAGATGTGAACCTGTCCACCAGCAGCGTGTTGTCGCAGCAAACCATGCAAGAGCATCGCGCCCAAACCGTGAGCGAAGCGCTGAATCTGGTGCCCGGTGTGAATGCAGCCTACGCCGGCGCACGCGGTGAGCAGCTGTTTTATGTGCGCGGCTTTGACCGCTTGCAAGTGCCGGTGTATGTCGATGGCATTCCGACCTATGTGCCCTACGATGGCCGCATCGACTTGGGGCATTTCACCACGTTTGATCTCTCACGCCTGGAAGTAGCCAAAGGCTTCTCCTCCTTGATTTATGGCCCTAATGCACTGGGTGGGGCAGTCAACCTGATCACCCGCCGCCCGGTCAAGGCATTTGAAGGCGAAGTCGGTGGCGGCATTGGCCTGAGCCGTGATGGCAACGCCAATGAGTACCGCGCCTACACCAACCTGGGGGGCAAGCAAGAGCAGTGGTGGTACCAAGTGGGGGCCTCCTACATCAAGCGCGACAGCTTTGATTTGCCCAGCAGCTTTGAACCCAATAACGTGCAGCAAGGCAAAGGCGAGCGTGAAAACAGCCGCCGCCAGGACAAGAAAATCAACGTCAAACTGGGCTTGACCCCGAATGCAACGGATGAATACGTGGTGGGCATCGTGCGCCAAGAGGGCGAAAAAGGCCAGCCTACATATGCCGGAAGCTTGCCATTGACAGGCTCGGGCTCGGGCATGCGCGCACGCTGGTGGCAATGGCCGCAGTGGGACAAAACCAGCTTCTTCTTCACCAGCCAAACCGAAGTCACTAACCAACTGACCCTGCGCACCCGTCTCTACCACGACAAATTTGAAAACATGCTGGTAGGCTATGACTACCGCAATGGTGTGGTGGGCAATGTGGGCTCGGGTTTCCCCAGCTACTACGATGACGACACCACCGGTTTCTCGGTGGAAGGCGATTGGCGCGTGGCAGACCGCAATTTGCTGCGCCTGGCCTACCACTACAAGGACGATGTGCACCGCTCCAGCGACGATGGCACGCCATGGAGCCATTTCAAGGACCGCACCCAGTCCTTGGCCCTGGAGAATTCCTATGAATTCAACGATGGCCTGAGCGTGGTGGCCGGTGTGTCTTACAACGAGCGCAAAAGCATCACTGCCCGCAACTACGGCACCAATGCTGGCTCGCCCACACGTCCTTCGTTGTATGACGAGCCCAAAGGCAGCAACCATGCTGTGAACTACCAGTTCGGCGTGTTCCAAAGCCTGGGCCAAGACGGCCAGTGGGGCCAGTTGCGCGCCAGTGTGGCGAGCAAAAGCCGTTTTGCCACGATGATGGAACGCTACTCCACCCGTTTTGGCCAGGTGATTCCTAATCCGGATTTGAAGTCCGAGCGGGCCCGCCATTATGAAATTGGCTATAGCGCCACCTTGCTGAACGACTGGACCATCGACACGGCGCTCTTCCGCAGCGATGTCAAAGACTCGATTCAAAACGTGACCGTGCCTTCTGACCAGTGCAAAGCCAGCACCTGCGATCAACCCCAAAACGTTGGGCGTGCACGCCATGAAGGACTGGAGCTGGGCTTGCAAGGCAGCGTAGGCGCATGGGATTTGAGCGGCAATTACACCTGGTTGCGTCGCAAAAACCTCAGCAATCCGGCCTTGCGTCCAACCGATACGCCGCGCCAGAAACTGTTTGCCAGCGCCCGCTGGAACTATGGCCCATGGCATGTGACAGGCAGCACCGAAGCGTCTTCTAAGCGCTACTCGTCCTCGAACGGCGCACAAGTGGCGCATGGCTTTGCCATCTACCACCTCAAAGGTGGCTACCGTTTTGTCAATGGCACGCAAATCGATGCAGGCGTGCGCAACCTGGGTGACAAGCTCTACAGCTACAGCGAAGGTTATCCGCTCGCTGGCCGTAACTTCTTTGTCAACGTCAACGTGCCGTTTTAACGGCTGTGAACCGGCCCGCCTGTTCACTCCTGTGTTCAATGCGCCAACAACATGCCAATACGCGCTTGGACACAGGCGCGCCGCAGCAGCCGTGTGGTTTCCATGCTTTTTCGCTTTGGATGAACAGGCTCTCAAGCCCCAAGCGCTGCTGGCCAGATGATGATTTCTCTAATGAAAAGGAGTGTGTGATGGCAATTCCATTGGCCGCTTTGGTGCATGACGGACACGGCATTGCGGAGCCTGTTTTACAAGCGTTTGTGGCGCAGTTAAAAGCGCAAGGTGTACGCGTGCGCGGCTTGCTGCAACGCAGCGAGGTGGAGATCACGTCTGCCCCCCAGTTTGCTGTGCCCGGCCTGCAAGACGGCGAAGCCGGCAGCCACTGCCAGCGCACGATGGAGTTGATCGATATCGACAATGGCGATTGCTACCGCATTTCCCAAGATTTGGGCAAAGGCTCCAGCGCCTGCTGTTTGGATTCTGCTGGGGTTGCTGCTGCCAGTGTGGTGCTGCGCCGCGCCTTGCAGCCAGCGCAGCAGCAGGATTTGCCGCAGTTGTTGGTGGCCAACCGTTTTGGCAAGCTGGAGGTGGAGGGCACCGGGCTGCGCCAGGAAATGGCCGCAGCAGTAGAAGCCGGCGTGCCGTTAATCACTGCAGTGGACCAACGTTTTTTGGCCGAATGGCAGTCGTTTACGGGTGATTGGGGCGTGCAACTGCAGGCCGATGTAGGGCAATTGCACAGCTGGTGGCAAGCCTGCCAAGCCGCCCATGTGGAGCTGGCACCATGATGCAGCGCCGCCGTTTTTTACACACCGCCTTGGCCGCTGGCGTGGCCGCGTACACCGCCACGGCGGTTTGGGCGCGCACTCCCTTGCCCCCGCCCTCCGGGGCTTTATTGGAATTGTTTGGCTCTTTGCGCCACACCCCGGCGCGGGTGTTTGTTGCCGGCCCGCCTGCTGCGGTCCTGGTGGCTTCGCTAGCGCCTGAGAAATTATTGGGCTGGTCGTCGCGGCTTTCTGACGAAGCGCGCAGCATGCTTTCGCCGCAATTGGCGGCCTTGCCCACGCTGGGCCGTTTGAGTGGGCGCGGCAGCTCCATCACTACCGAAGCCTTGCTGGCCTTGCGTCCCGATGTGATTGTGGATGTCGGCACGATCGATGATTTCTACCGCTCGCAAGCAAAGCGCCTGGCCGCGCAAACGGGCATACCGTATGTGCTGGTTGATGGGCGCCTGCCCGAGTCGGCCCAGCAACTGCGCCAATTGGGTGAATTGCTTGGGGTGCCCGAGCGCGCCCAGATTCTGGCCAGCTATGCCGAGCAAAGCTTGCTGCAAGCACAGGCGGTGCGGGCACAGTGGCAGAGCCATCCGCCGCGCGTCTATTTGGCGCGCAGCGCCGATGGCCTGGAGACTGGCTGGCGCGGCTCAATCAATGCCGAGCTGCTGGAGTATTTGGGGGCCGAGAATGTGGCGACCCACCCCAGCGATGGCGAGGAAGAAGGCCGAGTCGGTGGCAGCATTGGCCGTATTTCGTTTGAGCAGGTGCTGGCCTGGAACCCTGATTTAATCGTCACACAAGAAGCTGGCTTGGCGGCGCGCATCCGCGAGTCCAGCTTGTGGCGCAGCATTCGCGCTGTGCAAAACGACCAGGTGCTGCAATCGCCCCATGTGCCGTTTGGCTGGATTGATGCACCTCCGGGCATCAACCGTTTGCTGGGTTTGCGTTGGCTCACCATGGCACTGCAAGATTGGCAACAAGGCGGCAACTTGGGCGCGGCCCAAGCCAGCAGCACCTGGCAAGCAGGTGTGCAAGCCCAGGCCAGAGCGTTTTGCACACTGTTTTATGGCATGCCAAGCGCAGCGCCTTGGCCGCCAGGAGCGCTGCCTTGGAGTTGAGTGCGTCTAGCCGGGCCCAGCGCGCAGCGCGTGGGCTGGCGTCACAGGCATCGTGGGGCGCACTGACAGCTGCTTGGCTGTTTTGCATAGGGTGCGGACTGCTGGGCCTGTGTGTGGGCAAATACCCGCTGTCGCTGGAGCAGGTGGTAGCGGTATTTTGGCAATCGCTCACGGGCCACAGCCTGATGCCGCTTGCGGATGCGGCACACATTGTGGTTTGGGAGGTGCGCGTGCCACGTGTGCTGGCCGCTTTGATGGTTGGTGCTGCGCTGGCGGCTGCGGGCGGTACGTACCAAGGCATGTTCCGCAATCCACTGGTGTCGCCCGATATTCTGGGCGTGTCTGCCGGGGCCGGCTTAGGGGCGGTGCTGGGTATTTTTATCGGCGGTTCTTTGCTGCTGGTGCAAGGCCTGGCTTTTGTCGGCGGGGTGCTGGCGGTGGCCTTGGTGTGGCTGGCCGCTTCGGTGGTGCGCCGCCACGATCCGGTGCTGGTGTTGGTGCTGGCCGGTATTGCGGTGGGCACCTTGTTGGGCGCAGGCATTGCCTTGCTCAAAGTGTTGGCTGACCCGTATACCCAGCTATCGGCCATCACGTTCTGGCTTTTGGGTGGACTCAATGCCGTCACCTTGGCCGATTTGAAAAGTGCCGCACCAGTGATGCTGCTGGGCTTGGTGCCGATGGCGCTGTTGCGCTGGCGTGTCAACTTGCTGAGCCTCAGCGATGACGAAGCGCTGGCACTGGGTGTGCATGTGCAGCGTTTGCGCTTGGTTTTGGTGGTGGCGGCTACTTTGATGACCGCCGCTGCGGTGTCGATTACCGGCATCATCGGATGGGTGGGCTTGGTGGTGCCGCATGCGGCACGTTTGCTTGTGGGTCCCGAATTTGGCCGCTTGCTGCCTATTGCCATGCTGCTGGGGGCCGGCTTTGTGGTGCTGGCTGATACATTGGCGCGCAGCACGGTGGGCATGGAATTGCCGCTGGGCGTGGTGACCGCTTTGGTCGGCGCGCCGGTGTTTTTGTGGCTCTTGGCCAGAAAAGGACGCAGCAGCCATGACTGACTCGTTGCACACTGCGCAGGCACAGCGCGGCCAACCGCAATCTCATGAGCCTGCTTGGGCTCAGGCGAGCACAGCGGCCGCTATTACCTTGCAAGCGCGGCAGTTGGTGATTGGCCATGGCAAGCGCATGGTGGCGCGGGGGCTGGAGCTGGACATTGGCGCCGGGCAAATCACCGCTTTGCTAGGCCCGAATGGGGCCGGTAAAACCACCTTGTTTCGCACCTTGTTGGGTTTGCTGCCTCCTTTGGCGGGGCAGTTGCTCTTGGATGGCAAAGAGCTGATGCAATGGCCTAGGCGCTTGCTGGCCCAGCGTTTGGGCTATGTGCCCCAAGGGCAGGCGAATGTGTTTGCCTACACGGTGCTGGATACAGTGCTGATGGGCCGGGTTGCCCGGCTCGGGCCATTGGCGCAACCTGGTGCTTACGACCGCGAGCTGGCTTGGCATTGTTTGGAGCAAATGGGCATTGCCGCCTTGGCTGAGCGCAGCCAAAGTGAAATCAGCGGCGGCGAGCGGCAACTGGCGCTGATTGCACGGGCCTTGGCCCAGCAACCTGCGATATTGGTGATGGACGAACCCACTGCCAGTTTGGATTTTGGCAACCAGCAGCGCGTGCTGGATCAGATTCAGCAGCTGCGTGATGCGGGCATGGCGATTGTGATGTCGACCCACCAGCCAGAACATGCGTTGGCGGTGGCCGATCAGATTGCGCTGCTGCACGACGGCCGACTGTTGGGACCGGGGCCTGCGCAGGCGATTGCTACTGCAGAGAATCTGGCGCGTATTTACCGCGTCACGCCTGAACAGTTGCGCAGGCGTTTGGGGTTTTTACTGGAAGGTCGCGATGGCTTTGATGCCTGGGCCGCGCAGTCCCGTGGCAGTTGAATACGCACGGGAGCTTGGGCGGCGCAAGGTTTAATCTTGCGGACCAATCAGCACGCTGGAGGCTTTGATCAAGCCAAACGCGTTCTCGCTGACTTGCTGGACCAGACTCCAGGCTACGTGCTGCTGGTCAAAATGCAGCATGTTTTTTGTTGGGAATGCTGGGCCGGACGAAGCCCTTGGGTACATGGATGTCGCTGAACCAGCGCTACCCGCTGAGTGCATGGCATTGCGCACTCCATGTCCAGCAGTGATCACGCTTGCGAATTCTTTTGCTGTGCAATCAAGCCCCTATCAGGGCTTGTTGGCTCCGTTGCGCCAAATATCTCATAGACACGTCGGCGTTGGCTGGCTTATTGCAAAGTCTCATAAGACCAGTGCGAGTGCAAGCACAGTCACCGATAGAGCCTGTTCAAAGTCTCGACGCAGTCGCGCAAGGCACAAAAAAGTGGCAGTACAAGAGGCCTGTCTTGCACCTATAGGCCGATGAACTGCAATAGGTGCCTTGCACTGTCGTTTTTTGTGCCAGACACGACTGCGCCGAGATTGCGAACAGACTCTAAGGACCCCCTGTATCTATGCTGCAAAAGTGAGTTGCTTACGGACTCATGATTTGTAACAAATGATAACCCAGCAACAAAAATGAAATTGCTCAGCAAGTATCAAATTTTAACAATTTAATTCTATGAAAAATGTGTTTTTTTCTTGAAAAAATGTAATTAGACAATTTATTGTTGATTTTTTTGATTCAATTAATTTCCTGCCTGGTTGCGTTGTAGAGCCCTTTTTCAGATATGAGCGCAGCGTCAAGATACGTTGCCTGGCGCATTTCGATGGTCGTAACTCATGTAGTGGGTGCTGAGGAAGCAGAAGCGGTTGTGCTATTGTCAGGCTCGGAGCAAGGTCGAAAGATGGCAGTTTTTTTTCGAGCAATCAAAATCACCAATTAATTGACAAAAAAATTTGCATTGTTCCTTTTTTCGAGTCAATTGGCAGATGATGCTGTAGAAGTGATTGTTTGTTCACCATTTATTGCTTGAAAAAAAAACGATCTAAAGGTAACAATGTTTTTTTTAATTGGTTCCTGTTTTTTGGCGTCATTGTTATTATTTGGCCCAAATTGTGTTTAATTGTTTCTTTTGTTTGGTTGTTGGGCGCATGTTTCCTTTGGCATGCATCCCGTTGGAAGCTGCTCTGCCTGGTTCGACGCTTGCCAATGCCCGCTAATGGGGTAGGGCGCCAAGCGTTGTGTGGGTGTTGCGCTGAACTGAATGGCGAAAAGTCCGTGCAATAGGTATGCCCAAGGCAGAGCGCATTGCTAAAAGAAGGCTGTTAGAGGTTTCCTTGGCTGAATTCGACTCGACCATTGGCGAGTTAAAGACTTCTGGCGTTTGATTTTTGATTACAACGATCGGGTGTGTATTTTTAGGGAGTTGAAGATGCAAGACAGAGAGTTATGTTGCCAAAAGGGGCATCCATCCCCAAAAGCGAAGCGAGGCAGGCGTTGGAGGCACTTGGTGTCCATAGCGGTGGGGGCTGTGGCGCTTTTGAGTGGCGTGCAGGCCCATTCACAGACAGGGACGCAATTTTGGTTGCAAAGATCTAGCACGGGCGCTGCGGGGATACTTGCGCCTGATCCTTCTGTGACTTTGCCTGTGGCAGGAACCACCGCGCCAACAATGATCAATTCGGTCATTTTTGATCGCGATCATATGTATTACTCGATTGGTACCCAGGCCATTTATGTGGCTGACGCTGCCTCGAATTACATACGGTCCTACACGATGTTCAGCATGGGCGGGCAGTTGGGTGTGGCACCTGATATAAACATTGGCACGAACCCGGCAGTCTTCAACAGATGGAATGCCAGTGCCGGCAGGGATGCAGCTTACACATCGACCAGTGCCCTTGGCCCCAAGCATTTGGGCAATGGACGAGTGTCCGATGAGCTGTACATGTTTTTCACCGGTTTTGACCGAAGAACCATTTATGCGGTCAAAAGTGGCGCAACACTGACCGGAGAGTACATTGGTACTGTCAATTCTGGCGGCAGTCTGTCTGCAATGACGGTGGATCAGAATACAGGCTTGTTGTATGCAACACGCTTAGCGTCAGGGCTCAATGAAGCGAACAGCTATTTTTATATTTATGACCCAAGTGGCATAGGCTCTGAGGAGTCGCGCACCATTTCTGCCGGCAGAATTGTGCCAACGGACGGCTCGCCCACAGTAACCACTTTGGCCAGTGACGTGACCATCGATGCTGACGGCAACGTCTATGTGATCGGTCGCACCGGCGGCAATGCGGCCTTTCCTGCAGGTCGCTACCTGTACAAAGTGGTCCCTGGCAAAACCAATGGTGTACTCAATAGTGATGGCAGTGGCTGGACTTACAGTACAACGTTGCGCATTTCCGCAGGCTCAGGCACCGCACCGAACTGTACCAGCTACCCCGGTGGTACAACGACCAGTGTTTACGGCATGGGCTTTTTGAATGGGGTTTTGTACAGCAACGAAAACAATTGCTTATACAGTACAAACGTATTCACGGGCGTAACCGATCCTGTAGGTCGAATCACATACAGCGCCTCTTTCGACACCAATCCTCCGACCAATACGAACGTGGCTGGACCGCGAGTCCCTGCTGTGGGTGTAGCGTACGATATGGCGGTTGGGCAGGTCGCATCTGCAGTGGCGGGCACCATCTACAACGATACATCGGGTACCGCCAATATTGTGCCTGGCACAACCCCAGGCCTTGCCGGTGTGACGGTTGAGCTCTACCAGGTTACGAATGATGGTCGTGTGGTAATGCGAGGCAATGCGCTCACTGGAGATGGCGGCCAATTTACCTGGTTGGCTCCTGGCAATTCAACCTTTTATGTGCGTGCGGTACAGCCCGCTAACGACATGTTCATGACCTGGGCAGCAGGGACGGTCAATCAAGGCGTCAATGTCAATAATCCGGTCTCCGCTTATTGCTATAACGCTTCTGGCGGGGTGAGGGATACCAGTGGCCTTTGCTATGGTGTGGCCCAAGGGCGTGTCGATGCACCTGCTGCCATTGTTGGTAAAACGTATGCAAATGAAGCAGCATTTTTAGCGGATGTGCGATACGCATCCAAAGTCGTATTGCAATCCACACATGCCAACACGGTTCCTCAAGCCGATATGGCCTTTTCGACGGCTCCGCGCCTGACTATTGTCAAAAGTGGGCCTCAAACAATTGCCGCCGGTACGCCGTTTAACTACAGCTTTGCTGTCAGCAACGACCGGGGGCCAGCGTTTGATTTTTATCTGGCTGACAAGCCACCAGCAGGGATCACGCTCAATTCGGCACCTTCTGGGGCTGCACCTGGTAGTTGCATGGTGAATGGCGCAGCTGCCACGTTTCCTGTTGTGGGCAATGGCAACACCGTGGTGGTGTGCCGGATCGTATTGAACCCAGCACTGGCGGCGGGCGATAGCATCACGGTTACTTGGAACGCGACAGCAGCGCCTTCAGCGGCGGGCTTGATGCCTGTCAACTATGCGTCTTACAACCCGGATGGTGCTGCCAATCCACCAGTGCCTGGAGTCACCTGCACTTCACAGGCCTCCTGCACCCAAACCGCTCCTTCCAATCCGATTCAGCCAGGCGCACCAAGCTTGACCATCGTCAAGAGTGCGCCTGCAATCGCATCAAGCGCAGCATTTGATTACAGCTTTTTGATTACCAACGCCGCAGCGGCTTCTGGCCCTGCAAATGTGGTGCATATTGCTGATTTGCCGCCTGTTGGTATCACGCTGAATGCACCGCCTTTAGGGACTACTGCTAGCAGTTGTACGGTAGGTGGCGCACAAGCTGCTTTCCCGATAGTGGGCAATGGCACGACTGTCGTCGTATGCGCGATCCCCTTGACCCCCGCTTTGGCGGCCGGTCAAAGTCGCAGTGTGACATGGAACGCCACAGCGGCAGAGTCGACGGTTGGCACAAGACCTGTGAACCATGCTTCCTACAACCCTGATGGCGGTGCGAATCCGCCAGCACCGGGTGGGAGCTGCGCTCCAGCGGCCAGCTGTACCAGTGGGATGCCAGATCAACCGGTTGTTCAGGGCAAGCCTTTGCTGACTGTAGTCAAGAGCGCTCCTGCCATGGCAGTCAATACACCCTTTAATTACAGCTTTGTGATTAGCAATGATGCTGCTGCGCTGAGTGCAGGAAGGCTTGTGCATATTGCGGATTTACCACCAACGGGTATCACGCTCAAGGAGGCTCCTCAGAACAGTAGTTGTACAGTTGGCGGCGCACCCGCGGTATTTCCTATCGCAGGCGATGGCGTGACTGTGGTTGTGTGTGCTATTGCCTTGGCTCCCGATTTGCTGCCAGGTCAGACACGTACTGTGGTCTGGCGCGCGGTTGCCGATGAGTCGACGCAAGGCACGCAGCCAATTAACCATGCGTCCTACAATCCGGACGGCACTGAGAACCCGCCAAGGCCAGGTGTGGGCTGCACGCCAACGCAGAACTGCACCAGCGGCACGCCCGACGAGCCCGTCTCCGAAGGTGCACCAACGCTGACCGTGCTTAAAACGGCACCAGCAATTGCAGCCAATACTCCGTTTGTTTACAGCTTTGTTGTGACTAACGCAGCAGACGCCGCAGGTCCTGCGACTATGGTGCATATCGCTGATCTGCCACCAGTTGGAATCACGTTGGACGAAGCTCCCGCCAACAGCAGTTGTACCGTAGGTGGTGCAGCTGCGGTGTTTCCAGTGGTGGGCAATGGCACAACAGTTGTGGAATGTTCAATCTCGCTGACCCCGGCTTTGCAACCAGGTAGTGTGCGTACTGTGCTCTGGAGTGCCAGAGCTGATGCTTCTACGATTGGCACTGTGCCAGTCAACCATGCGTCGTACAACCCGGACGGCAGTGAGAATCCGCCCCAGCCAGGTGGGAACTGCACGCCAGCTGCCAATTGCACCAGCGGCATGCCTGATGTGCCCGTGACTGAAGGTGCGCCAACACTGACAGTAGTCAAAACTGCGCCAGCGATTGCAGCGAACACGCCGTTCAACTACAGCTTTGAGGTAAGCAACGCAGCTGACGCCGCAGGGCCTGCGACCGTTGTGCATATTGCCGATCTGCCACCTGTAGGTATCACGCTCAGCGCTGCTCCTGTAGGCAGTAGCTGTACCGTCAGTGGCACTGCTGCAGTATTTCCTGTGGTGGGCGATGGCACAACCGTGGTGGAATGCGAAATTGCACTGACCCCGACGCTGCAGCCAGGTGACGAGTTGACAATATTGTGGAGTGCCGTAGCGGATGCTTCGACGATTGGCTCTACACCAGTGAACCATGCCTCGTATAACCCGGACGGCAGTGAGAATCCGCCAGCGCCAGGCCCGGGCTGCACGCCAGCGGAAAACTGCACCAGCGGTGAGCCAGACGAGCCAGTATCACCAGGCGCGCCAACGCTGAGTGTGGTTAAAACAGCCCCAGCGATTGCAGCCAACACACCGTTTGACTACAGCTTTGTTGTGACTAATGACACGAATGCTGTGGGTTCAGCATCGGTTGTGCATATTGCGGACTTGCCGCCGGTGGGAGTTACGTTGAATGCTGCTCCATTAGGAGCTGCCGCTGATGCTTGTACTATCGGTGGCATGACAGCGGAGTTTCCTGTGCTTGGAGATGGCGCGACGGTTGTGCGTTGTGAGATAGCCTTGACGCCGGCTTTGCAGCCAGGTGATGAGCGTATCGTGAGATGGAGTGCGACTGCTGATGACTCAACCATTGGGACTCAGCCTGTCAACCATGCTTCATATAACCCGGATGGCAGTGAGAATACGCCAGAGCCAGGCGAGAATTGCACGCCAGCAGAAAACTGCACCAGTGGTGAGCCTGATGAGCCAGTGGTTGAAGGGGCGCCCAACTTGACGGTGGTCAAAACCGCACCAGCAATGGCTGCGAATACCGCGTTCAACTACAGCTTTGTTGTAAGCAATGCCGACGATGCAGCTGGCCCAGCAAACGTGGTGACTATTGCGGATATGCCGCCACAGGGCATTACCCTGAATGGTCCACTTTCGGGGACTGCGGTGGGTACTTGTACAGTAGCAGGTGCCGCTGCCGTATTCCCTGTAGTGGGCGATGGCGCTACTGTGGTCGAGTGCTCGGTTGCGCTGACACCGGCTTTACAGCCTGGATCAGAGCGAAGCTTGAGGTGGAGTGCTACAGCCTCTGTCTCGACGATTGGCACGATCCCGGTGAACCATGCCTCGTACAACCCGGACGGTAGTGACAATCCACCAGCGCCAGGACCTGGCTGCACGCCAGCGGCAAGCTGCACCAGCGGTGAACCTGAAGAGCCAGTCTCGGAAGGCTCTCCGCACCTGAGCGTGGTTAAAACAGCGCCTGCGATTGCAGCGAACACGCCTTTCAACTACAACTTTGAAGTGAGCAATGCTGTAGACGCAGCAGGATCTGGGACCGAGGTGCATATTGCCGATCTGCCGCCTGTTGGTATCACGCTGAATGCACCTCCTTCAGGAGCTACTGTTAACAGTTGTACAGTCAACGGTGATGACGCAGTGTTCCCAGTCGTTGGTGACGGCGCGACCG
>NZ_SSWX01000070.1 GCF_004803635.1 Lampropedia aestuarii
TCTTGGTAAGCCACATAGGGCACGCCCTCGGTGCTCAAGGCCAGCGAGATGTAAGTAGCCTGTCCAGCCGACAATCCAGCTTGCCCCACCTGCTCCCAGGTGGTGGCATCGGCTGTCGGGCGCATTACCGTGGCTTTGTAGCCGTTGTGCGAATCTTGGTAGGCCACGTAGGGCATGCCATCGGGGCCAAAGGCCAGCGAGGTGAAGGAAGCCGTCCCAGCCGAGAATCCGGTGCTGCCCACTGGCTCCCAGGTGGTGCCAGTGCCTGCCAAGCGCATCACCGTGGCTTTATTGCCTTTGGCACCGTCTCGGTAGGCCACATAGGGCACGCCCTTAGCGCTCAAGGCCA
>NZ_SSWX01000071.1 GCF_004803635.1 Lampropedia aestuarii
AAATAAATCATACATTAGATTGATATTCAATAAATAAATTTAAATTAAACCCGGCTACTAAAATAACATACGATAGAAGAATCAAAGCTAGCCTTACTTCATAAGAAATAGTCTGAGCTACAGCTCGTAGTCTCCCTAATAAAGAATATTTACAATTAGAAGACCACCCTGCAATTATTACCCTATATACTCCAAATCTTAAACAACAAAAAAAAAACAACACTCTTATATCAAATTTTCTTACTAACCCAATATCATAAGGTAAAACAACTCATACTAACAAAGATAAAAATAATCTAAATACAGGAGAAAAATAA
>NZ_SSWX01000072.1 GCF_004803635.1 Lampropedia aestuarii
TCTCAGAGCTAGGGTTTATGGGGGGATTACCGTATCAATTGGCATGCGGGATGAGGCATATAGCTCGAGCCTTTACTGCAGCAGGGGCACGTTGCTGCGTAGGAAGGAAGGACAATCGCGAGAATTAACCAGCCATCAGACCGCTTCTATGAATCCGTAAGCACACCTTAAGCTCATGAGCTGAGCCTGCTTCCAGCGCGCACCAGAGGCGAAAAGTGAAATATCATAAAACAATGCATTCTTATAGACGCAAAAAGCCCGCGTAAAGCGGGCTTTTTGCTTATTTGGTTGCGCGAGGAGGATTTGAAC
>NZ_SSWX01000073.1 GCF_004803635.1 Lampropedia aestuarii
CAGCCTTGTCAATGCCACGTTTAACTTCGATTGGGCTGTGGCCTGCTGCCACGTATTTCAAGCCTTCACGAACGATGGCTTGAGCCAACACTGTCGCAGTAGTTGTACCGTCACCAGCGATGTCGTTGGTTTTGGAGGCGACTTCTTTGACCAGTTGCGCACCGATGTTTTGCAACTTGTCTTTCAATTCGATTTCTTTGGCGACCGACACACCGTCTTTAGTCACGGTAGGAGCGCCAAACGAGCGCTCGAGCACCACGTTACGGCCTTTAGGGCCCAAAGTGGTTTTCACTGCG
>NZ_SSWX01000074.1 GCF_004803635.1 Lampropedia aestuarii
CGGCCCTTGACCTAGGATGGCCAAGTTCACCAATATGGGGTGTGTTGGCATGCCATTGATGCGGACATTGCCGGTGGCCTTGTCGAGTACCGCTTTGCGCTGCGCATGCAAGTCGGCGGGAAGGTGCGCCGCGTAGGCTTTGGCCAGGTCTGGGCAGAACACCAATGCTTGACCGCCCAGGCCAGCAAAGTCGACCACGGCACTATCGCCGATTGCACCCAGTGCGTTTTGCCATGTGTGCCCAGGTAAAAGGATTCCTTGCGGTGGAGTGGCCTGCACCACGTGCCAGCCGGAG
>NZ_SSWX01000075.1 GCF_004803635.1 Lampropedia aestuarii
ACTATTGATACATGGTGGGGCCTAGTTGCTCCCGCCAGCACCCCCAAAAGCACCATTGAGCAACTCAATGCGGCCTTCTCTGCTGCGCTAGAATCAGAAACGATCAGAAAAAGCTTTAAAGCATTACTCGCAGAGCCTGTCATCAGCAAAGCCCCTGCCTTTGATCAATTCATGGCGCAAGAACGTGCACGCTATGAACCCATAGTCAAAGCCACAGGCGCCAAA
>NZ_SSWX01000008.1 GCF_004803635.1 Lampropedia aestuarii
TAAAATAGGGGGAAAAATGGCCTCAGTTGTACTGCAGTCGCATCAGTTAAACAATTGTTCCTTAGTTCTACACACAAACCCTTATACGGCGTACAGCAAGGCGCAAGCATATGGCCTGGCCTCCATCCACGCTGCGAACGCCACTGCCATATTCGACCATCTTAAGCCACTGACACGTTATGAAGGGGCAAGGCGCCGCCCCGCAAGTGTGGTCCAGCCCACAGGGCTGCCCGCATGGCGGCTATCGATCGAATGGTCTATGTTGTTCCTGATCAGCGGCTCTTTCGCGGCTCTTGCAAGCAACAGGCATCCGCCTGCGAGAAGGGTTGCCAAGAGCCACATGCGCGCTCCGTCACTGAGATGCCAAGGGCATGGCGACTTCCCAAGCGGCACTGGGAAGAGGTGTGGCAGCGTATTGAATGATTGAATACCTGCAAGGCCTGCAGACAGTGGGCTTAGAGCCTGTTCAAAATCTCGGCGCAGTCGCGCAAGGCACAAAAAAGAGGCAGCGCAGTCATGCGCTTTTTTTGGGCTCCAACGCGGTCTGTAAAAAGATCGTAAGCACGTTCTTATAACGGCTGCGCAGGCACAGGCACTTTGGCAATGCCGTTGTGGATGGCGTCGGACAGCAAATTGCCCGCACCATCCCAGAAAATCTGGATGCCCAAGCACAGCAAAATAAAGGCCGAGAGACGCAAGAACACGACCGTGCCGTTATCGCCGAGCAAACGCAGCAAATATTCGGCATAGCGATAGCTCAGAAACACGATCATCGCAATGATGGCCAAGCCCACTACCGCTCCCGCAGTGCGCACCACAGACATGGTGATCGTGGGGGAGGCCAAACTCACCCCCACGGTGATGGCCGCAGAAATCGTACCTGGCCCGCAAGAGATCGGAAACGACAGCGGAAAAAAAGCTTGTGAGCGCACCATTTCGGGCGTGTAGCTCTCGGCGATTTTTGCCGCTCTGGGTGACTCGCCGCCATTGCTGGTCAGCATGCGCCAGCCAATATTGACCACAATCAAACCGCCTGCTGCGCGCACGATATCAAGGGAGATGCCAAATACATCCAGCACAATCGAGCCCAACAGGGTCGCGCCCACCATCAACAAAAACACATTGCGGGCGATGCGCTTGGCCAATTCCTGGCGGGTTTTCTCAGACGCACCTTCTGTCAGCGACAGGAAAATTGGCGCCGTGCTGGTCGGATTGGCGATTGGCAAAAGCGCTGCCAATGCCAGCAATGCGCTGGTGCCAAATGCCGCAAAATAGGTGGAGAGATCATCCATGATCGGCTCAATGCTGTTTTTAATATGTGGCTACAGCTTAACCCACAAGCGAGCTGTATTTCAAATGGCCAATGCAGCCATAAAGGCTGACGGCCATGCAAGCTTAGGCAATCTGCAGCATCAGCTTGAGGTTTTGCACTGCAGCACCACTGGCGCCTTTGCCCAGATTGTCCAAACGGGCAATCACCACCGCTTGGCGCTGGGCGTCATTGCTGTAGACACGGATTTCAAGATTGTTCGTGTCGTTGAGCGCCTGAGGCTCTAGCTTGCCACTGTCATCGGGCGTCACCACGCGCACATACTGCTCTGGCGTATTGGTTTTTGCATAGTGTGCCGCCAGCGCCTGGTGCAGGTCTTGCGCCGTGACCTTGCCAGGCAAGGCATCAAGATGCAGTGGCAACTGCACCAGCATGCCTTGGCGGAAATTGCCCACCGAAGGCACAAACAATGGCCGCGCCTTCAAACCGGTACAAGCCAGAATTTCTGGAATATGTTTGTGCGCCAGGCCCAAGGCATACAGCTCAAAGGCTGGGGCTTGGCCTGATTCGTAGGCTTCAATCATGCTGCGGCCACCACCAGAGTAGCCGCTGACAGCTGGCAAACTCACCGCAAAGTCAGCAGGCACAAGGCCAGCATCGACCAACGGGCGCAGCATGGCAATCGCGCCGGTCGCGTAGCAACCAGGGTTGGCCACGCGCGAGGCTGTTTGGATGCGCTCAATCTGGCCCTCGGCCAGCTCTGGAAAACCATACACCCAACCCGGCGCAATGCGGTGGGCTGTTGAAGCATCGACGACACGAATGACCTTGCCGGTTGCTTGCTCAATCGTCTCCACCATCGCCACGGTTTCACGCGCGGCATCGTCATGCAAGCACAAAACCACCAGATCTACGCCAGCAATCAAGGCTTTCTTCGCTGCAGGATCTTTGCGCAACTCAGGCGCAATGCTCACCACCTCAACTGCACTGAGATTGGCCAGTCGCTCGCGAATTTGCAAACCGGTTGTACCTGCTTCACCATCAATAAAGACTTTTGCCATGGGATTATCTGTAGTGGTTTTCCCTAGATTTCTAGGGACATTCGATCAATTCTAACGGGGACGCCTTGGGAAAACCCGCAACCAGCGCCGCTCTCACCAGCAATGCTGCGTTCTGCAACGAATTGTGCATTGCACACCAAGCAAAGGGAACGTTACAATGCGCCCGCTTAGCTTCGTCATCTAGGGGTGCATCGCATGGCGATGCGCAAGCTAGGCATGATACATGAGCTGCTTCCGATCAGGGCTAATGCGCCTGCACTCGGATTGCGCCCATAATCACCGCTGCAAGTTTGCTCTGCAGCTCTTTTTTTCAATCCATCCCCTCCCAAAGAGATCCCTCATGAAGATTCACGAGTACCAAGGCAAGGAAATCTTGCGTAAGTTTGGGGTGCCTGTGCCCCGTGGAATCCCTGCATTCACCGTGCAAGAAGCCGTTGAAGCAGCACAGAAGCTGGGCGGCCCTGTATGGGTGGTCAAGGCACAAATTCACGCTGGTGGTCGCGGTAAAGGCGGCGGCGTTAAAGTGGCCAAAACAATCGACGACGTCAAAGCACTGTCCGAGCAAATCCTGGGCATGCAGTTGGTCACACACCAAACTGGCCCTGAAGGCCAAAAAGTGCGCCGCCTCTACATCGAAGAAGGCGCGGACATTCAAAAAGAATACTACCTGTCTGTCGTCACCGACCGTGCAACGCAAAAAGTCGCGTTCATCGCTTCCAGCGAAGGCGGTATGGACATCGAGGAAGTGGCCCACAGCACTCCTGAGAAAATCATCACTGTGTTTGTTGACCCGCTGGTCGGCTTGACAGACGCACAAGGCAAAGAACTGGCCCAAGGCATCCAATTGCCAGCCGAGTCTGAAGCCCAATTCATCGACATCGCCAAAAAGCTGTACCAGTGCTACATGGACACCGACGCTGCGTTGGTGGAAATCAACCCACTGAACCGCGACAGCAAAGGCAATCTGATTGCTCTGGACGCCAAGTTCAACTTCGACGCCAACGCGCTGTTCCGCCTGCCAGAAATCGTGGCTTTGCGTGACCTGGACGAAGAAGATGCAGCCGAAGTAGAAGCTTCCAAGTTCGACCTGGCTTACATCAGCCTGGACGGCAACATTGGTTGCTTGGTGAACGGCGCCGGTTTGGCCATGGCCACCATGGACACCATCAAGCTGTTTGGCGGCGAGCCAGCCAACTTCCTGGACGTGGGCGGCGGTGCGACTCCTGAGAAAGTCACCGAAGCTTTCAAAATCATGTTGCAAAACCCCAAAGTGGAGGCCATCCTGGTCAACATCTTCGGTGGCATCATGAAGTGCGACACCATCGCCACTGGCGTGATCACTGCCAGCCGCGCAGTGGATCTGAAAGTGCCACTGGTTGTGCGCATGAAAGGCACCAACGAAGAGCTGGGCAAACAAATGCTCAAAGACTCTGGCCTGCCAATCATCAGTGCCGACACCATGGCCGAAGCCGCTGAAAAAGTGGTGGCTGCCGTCAAGAAGTAAGGAATTGCCATGTCCATCTATATCAATAAAGACACCCGAGTCATCACCCAAGGGATTACTGGCAAAACTGGCCAGTTCCACACTGAAAAGTGCATTGAGTACGCGAACGGCAAAAACTGCTTCGTCGCTGGCGTGAACCCGAAAAAAGCCGGCGAAAAGATTTTCGACGTGCCAATTTTCGCGACAGTGAAAGACGCTGCTGCCGAAACTGGCGCCACTGTGTCCGTGATCTACGTGCCACCAGCAGGTGCAGCAGCCGCCATTTGGGAAGCTGTGGAAGCCGACCTGGATCTGGCCATCTGTATCACTGAAGGCATCCCAGTGCGCGACATGCTGGAAGTGCGCAATCGCATGCGTGCCAAGGAAGCTGCTGGCGGCAAGAAAACCTTGCTGTTGGGCCCTAACTGCCCAGGTTTGATCACGCCTGACGAGATCAAAATCGGCATCATGCCTGGCCACATCCACAAAAAAGGCCGCGTTGGCGTGGTGTCCCGCTCCGGTACACTGACATACGAAGCCGTGGCGCAATTGACTGAACTGGGCATTGGCCAGTCGTCTGCCGTCGGTATCGGTGGTGACCCGATCAACGGTTTGAAGCACATCGACGTGATGAAGGCTTTCAACGACGATCCAGAAACCGACGCCGTGATCATGATCGGTGAAATCGGCGGTCCAGACGAGGCAGAAGCTGCGCGCTGGTGCAAAGAGCACATGAAAAAACCAGTCGTTGGCTTTATCGCTGGCGTGACTGCTCCTCCAGGCAAACGCATGGGCCACGCAGGTGCCTTGATCTCCGGTGGCGAAGACACCGCAGATGCCAAATTGGCCGTGATGGAAGAGTCTGGCTTTATCGTGACACGCAACCCGTCCGAAATGGGCCGTTTGCTCAAAGGTCTGCTGTAAGCACAGGCTGTTTGGCAATCTACTGCCTAGCAGCTTGATGCGCCAAACCCCAAAAACCGCTCTTTTGAGCGGTTTTTTTACGACTGCACCAGTCAACCACGGCGGCAATGGATTGCTGTGCGGCAACGGCTTGCGCATGAAAGGCACACATCCGAGCCGCTAAAGAAAGGGGCTGAGCAAGGCGCCTGCTGCAGCCCATGCGTCTTGATGGACAAAACAGACAACGCCGCCATGCACTTTTTTATGCCTTGCGCGGCAGCTTGCGTGTGCACCAGCACAACCGCCAAGCAACACCATGGTGCTCTCCCAGGACACCCGCCGCACACGCAATGCCATAGCCGCAGCAAAGCCTTACCCCCACAAAGCGTTCCAAAAGGGTATGATTTCCGGTTGCTTTTTCTTGGCCTGTGCGCAATGCGCCGTATTTTCTTGGGCTGGATTGGGCACTACACCATGACTTCACTGAGGACTGCGCGGCACCGCGCAGGCCTTGGCCACTCCCAATGACTGACGATTCCAAAGCCACTGCAGCAACCTCCCCGATCTCCTCCAGCACCCCCGCTGATGGCGACAGCGCGGGCGCTTACCTGCCACCACGCCAAGGCAGTGGCGTCATCAGCATTCGCGGCGCACGCACGCACAACCTCAAAAACATCGACCTGGACTTGCCACGCCACCAACTGGTGGTCATTACCGGCATGTCCGGCTCAGGCAAATCCTCACTGGCGTTTGACACCTTGTATGCCGAAGGCCAGCGGCGCTATGTGGAGAGCCTGTCGGCTTATGCGCGCCAATTTTTGGGACGCCTGGACAAACCCGATGTGGATTTGATCGAAGGCCTGTCACCCGCCATCAGCATCGAGCAAAAAGCCACCAGCCACAACCCACGCTCCACCGTGGGCACGGTGACCGAAATCAATGACTACCTGCGCCTGCTGTACGCGCGCGCTGGCACGCCCCACTGCCCCGAACACAAAGTGCCACTGTCCTCGCAAACCGTCAGCCAAATGGTGGATGCGGTGCTGGCCTTGCCAGAGGACACCAAGCTGATGATCCTCGCGCCCGTGGCGCGCGGCAAGAAAGGCGAATTCCACGACTTGTTTGAAGCCATGCAAGCGCGTGGCTATATGCGTTTTCGCATTGATGGGCGCATCGTCACCGAGGACGAATTGCCCGAGCTGAAAAAAAATGAACGCCACGACATCGATGTCGTCGTCGACCGCCTCAAAGTGCGCCAAGACATGCGCCAGCGCCTGGCCGAAAGTTTTGAGGCAGCCCTCGCCATCGGCGGGGCCAACGCCAGCGGCCGTGTGATTGCGCTGGAGATGGACACCGACATCGAGCACGGCTACAGCGCCAAGTTTGCCTGCCCGCACTGCGACTACACGCTGCCCGAATTGGAGCCGCGCCTGTTCTCATTCAACGCGCCCATGGGCGCCTGCCCGGCCTGCGATGGCCTGGGCCAGCAAGAGGTGTTTGACCCAGCCCGCATCGTCGCCTTTCCTACGCTCAGCTTAGGCTCTGGCGCGATCAAAGGCTGGGACAGGCGCAATAGCTACTACTTCAGCCAATTCCAAAGCCTGGCGGCCTACTACGACTTCAATGCCGAAGACACGCCGTTTGAAGAGCTGCCAGAGCGCATTCGACAGATCGTCTTGTACGGCTCGGGCGACGAAGAAATTGCCTTCACCTATGTGACCGAAAGCGGCCCCAACAAAGGCAAACCGGTTGTGCGCACGCACCCGTTTGAGGGCGTGGTGCCCAATATCGAGCGGCGCTACCGCGAAACCGACTCCAACGTCGTGCGCGACGAGTTGGCCAAATACCGCGCGACGCAAATCTGCCCCGTCTGCGAAGGTGCACGCCTGCGCCGCGAAGCGCTGAACGTGATGATTGGCGAGGGCGCGCAAGCGCGTCCGATTCACCACGTCAGCCATGACACCCTGGGCGATGCCCAGCACTGGTTTGAAACCCTGCAACTGCAAGGCGCCAAAGCCGATATTGCCGCCAAGGTCGTGCGCGAGATTGCCACGCGCCTGCGCTTTCTCAACGACGTCGGCCTGAACTACCTGAGCCTGGACCGCAGCGCCGACACGCTCTCGGGCGGCGAGGCCCAGCGCATTCGCCTGGCCAGCCAGATTGGCTCGGGCCTGACGGGCGTGATGTATGTGCTGGACGAGCCCAGCATTGGCCTGCACCAGCGCGACAACGACCGCCTGATTGCCACCTTGCAGCACCTGCGCAATATTGGCAACAGCGTGATTGTGGTCGAACACGACGAAGACATGATGCGCGCGGCCGATCAAATCATCGACATGGGCCCCGGCGCGGGGGTGCACGGTGGCCAGGTGGTCGCGCAAGGCGACTACGCAGCCATTTGCAACCACGCTGACTCGCTGACCGGCAAATACCTCAGTGGCCGTTTGGCGATTGCGGTGCCCAAGCGCCGCACGCCGTGGCTGCCCCTGCACAACAGTGCCAGCAAGGCAGAGGCCCATGCGGCCAGCAGCACAGGCTTTCCTAGCGCCTCAGAGCGCAAAAGTGCGACCGCCCAAGCCAGCCCCCCATTGGCTGGGTCTGCTGCCAAAGACAATCTGCAAAAACTCAGCATCATTGGCGCGCGGGGCAATAATTTGCGCCATGTCAACATCGACATCCCGGTCGGTCTGCTGACCTGCGTGACCGGCGTGTCCGGCTCGGGCAAAAGCACCCTGGTCAACGACACCTTGTACGCCGCCGTCGCGCAGCGCCTGTACCGCTCGCACACCGAGCCCGAAGCGCATGACGAGATCGAAGGCATCGACCAGTTCGACAAAGTCATCAACGTCGACCAGGCACCGATTGGCCGCACGCCGCGCAGCAACCCGGCCACCTATACCGGACTGATGACACCGATTCGTGAGCTGCTGGCCGAAGTCAACACCGCCAAAGAGCGCGGCTACGGCCCTGGGCGCTTTTCCTTCAACGTTGCCGGTGGCCGCTGCGAAGCCTGCCAGGGCGATGGCGTGATGAAGGTGGAGATGCACTTCTTGCCCGACGTTTATGTGCCCTGCGATGTCTGCCACGGCCGCCGCTACAACCGCGAAACGCTGGAGGTGCTGTGGAAAGGCAAGAATATCTCCGACATTCTGGGCATGACGGTGGAAGATGCCCTGGCCTTTTTCAAAGACGTGCCAGGCATTGCGCGCAAGCTGCAAACCTTGATGGATGTGGGCCTGTCTTACATCCGCCTGGGTCAGAGCGCGACCACGCTGTCTGGCGGTGAGGCGCAGCGCGTCAAACTCGCGCTGGAGCTGTCCAAACGCGACACCGGCCGCACGCTGTACATCCTCGATGAGCCCACCACCGGCCTGCACTTTGCCGATATTGCCCTGCTGATCCAGGTGCTGCAACAGCTGCGCGATGCGGGCAACACCATCGTCATCATTGAGCACAACCTCGACGTCATCAAAACCGCTGACTGGGTGATTGACATGGGGCCAGAAGGCGGCAAAGGTGGCGGACAAGTGGTCGCAATGGGCACGCCTGAAGACGTGGCTGCCAACCCGGCCAGCCACACCGGCCATTACCTGAAAAGCTATTTGACAGCGCGCTAAGCACCTGTTTGCGATCTTTTTGCGGGTCGCGCAAGGCACAAAAAACAACGCAGAAATGCGCTTTTTTGTGCCTTTCCTTTGGGCTTGCACGCGGTCTGCGTCGAGACTTTGAGCAGGCTCTTAATGCCTGCGGCCCAGCAATCGGCAAGCAAGCAATTGGTTAGCTGGCGTGTTCGATCTACAATCACGCCCATGAACCTCTCTGCCCTTACCGCCCTCTCGCCCCTTGATGGGCGCTACGAAAAAAAACTTACCGCTCTGCGCCCTATCGCCAGTGAATACGGCTACATGCACCGCCGTGTGCAAGTGGAAATCACCTGGTTTATCGCACTGTCGCAAGCCGGCTTTACCGAGTTTCCAGCGCTGTCGAGCGACGACCAAGGCTACTTGCTGGATCTGGTGAACCAGTTCTCCGAAGCGGACGCCCAGTCGATCAAAGACATTGAGAAAGTCACCAACCACGACGTCAAAGCTGTCGAATACTGGATCAAGGACAAACTCAAAGGCCGCGCAGCCTTGGAAGCCGCCTCTGAATTTGTGCACTTTGCCTGCACCAGCGAAGACATCAACAACACCAGCCATGCGCTGCAATTGCAAGCCGCACGTGAGCAAGTGGTGCTGCCTGGCCTGAAACAAGTGATTGCGCGCCTGCGCGAGCTGGCCCATGCGCACGCTGAAGTCTCGATGCTCAGCCGCACCCACGGCCAAACTGCCAGCCCAACCACCGTCGGCAAAGAACTGGCCAACGTGGTGGCCCGCCTGCAGCACGCCGTGCGCAATATTGAAGCCGTGCCAATGCGCGCCAAAATGAACGGTGCCGTGGGCAACTACAACGCCCACCTGTCGGCCTGGCCTGAGTTTGACTGGGAGGCGTTTAGCCGCCAAGTGATTGAGACACCAGCCCCCAAAGGTCTGGGCCTGACGTTCCAGCCTTACAGCATCCAGATCGAGCCGCACGACTACATGGCCGAATTGTTCGATGCCGTGGCCCGTGCCAACACCATTCTGATCGACATTAGCCGTGACATCTGGGGCTACATCAGCCTGGGCTTTTTCAAACAAAAACTCAAAGACGGTGAAATCGGCTCCTCCACCATGCCGCACAAGGTCAACCCGATTGACTTTGAAAACGCCGAAGGCAACCTGGGTATCGCCAACGCCTTGCTGCGCCACCTGTCAGAAAAGCTGCCAATCAGCCGCTGGCAACGTGACTTGACCGACAGCACCGTACTGCGCAACCTGGGCGTGGCCTTGGGTTACTCGGCGCTGGCCTACAACTCGCTGATGGTGGGTTTGAACAAGCTCGAACTCAATGCCGAGACCATTGCAGACGACCTCGACAATGCCTGGGAAGTGCTGGCCGAGCCCATCCAAACCGTGATGCGTCGCTATGGTGTGTCGGGCGCTTACGAAGCGCTCAAAGCCGTCACACGTGGCAAAACTGTCACTGCTGCAGATTTGCACGGCCTGATTGAGAGCCTGGACATCCCCGCCGAAGCCAAAACTCAGCTGTTGGCCCTGACGCCTGCAAGCTACATTGGCAAAGCCGTCGAATTGGCCAAGCGCATTTAAGCCCAGTCCATTGCCAAGCCGCATGGGCCTAGGCTGCATGCGGCTTTTTGCCGCCTGATCGGGCACCCAAAGTGCCCCAATCGCGCAGCATGCACTGAACTTTTATCTTGTCCTGACTAGCGGGACAAGCGCAGTTGTGGTCTAATTGCGGCTTCGAAAAAATTCGAAGGGGAGTATCCCGAAACCATGCATTGGCGCGCAGCCAGTGTTTTTGGTGATATCCAGTCCGTCAATACGGGGGCATGACAAGGCCCTCCGGGCTGGGTGCCGATGGCTTGGAGCTGGTTTGCACCAGTGGCCGCATTGGGGGAGAGACTTTCGAGCTGTTGTAACCGCGCACCCTTAAAGGTATTGCATGGAACTCGCTCTCCCCTGGAAGTTTGAGGTCGCCTCATTCGTAGTGCTGACCCTCATCTTGATCGCAGATTTGCTGCTGGTCGTCAAACGCCCCCATATCCCGTCAATGCGTGAATCGTCCCTCTGGGTCGGGTTCTACGTCAGTTTGGCCTTGATTTTTGCCGCCTTGATGTGGCAGTTTGCTGGCAAAGAATATGCCGGTCAGTTTGTTGCTGGTTGGCTCACCGAATACTCGCTGTCCATCGACAACCTGTTTGTCTTTGTGCTGTTGATGGCGCAATTCAGAGTCCCGCGTCAGTACCAGCAGCAAGTGCTGATGGTCGGGATTATCTTGGCGCTGGTGCTGCGCGGTATTTTCATTGTGCTGGGCGCCGCGCTGATTCAGAACTTCAGCTGGGTCTTCTACATCTTCGGTGCGTTCCTGGTCTACACCGCCTACCACCAGGCCTTCCCTGGCAATGACGACGAAGAAGAAGACCTGGAGCCGGGCGTGGTGCGCTGGGCCCGCAAGCACATCAATATTGCGCCAGACTACGATGGTGCCAAAGTGCGCACGATGATCGATGGCCGCAAGGTCTGGACCCCCATGCTGATGGTGTTCATCGCCATTGGCTTTACCGACCTGATCTTCGCGATTGACTCGATTCCTGCCATCTTTGGTATCACCCAAAGCCCATTCATCGTATTCACAGCCAACATCTTTGCGTTGATGGGTCTGCGCCAGCTGTACTTCCTGCTCGGTGGCTTGCTTGACCGCCTCAAGTACCTGCAATACGGTATTGCGTTTATCCTGGCCTTTATCGGCGTGAAACTGGTCTTGCATGCAATGAGCACCAATGAGCTGCCGTTCATCAATGGCGGCGAGCCACTGGCCTGGGTGCCGCACATCTCGACCTGGGTTTCCTTAGGGGTGATTGTGGCCTCGATGGTCATTGCCACTGTCGCCAGTTTGGCGATCAAGGATAAGCCTGAAAGCGCGGCATAAGACCGCGGTCATAACGCATGTAAGGCCACGCTCTGGCCACCACATGCTGGCTGGCTGGCTGGCGCTAGATGGTGAGCCAGCCAGCGCCAGCTATCAAACAGCGTTCAACCAGCAGTATGCGCGCTTCAACACAGCGCTTGCTTGGTCTGCCAGACCCCATCAGGGGCTTGGCCGCTGTCCTCAAGAAACGCATTGACTGGCACCTCCAGATACGTACGGCCATCTGACTGTGCAGGCGGCAAGCGCCCTGCTCTCACATTCACCTGCACCGCTGGCAAGATCAAGGTCGGCATCGCCAAGCTGGCATCGCGCTGATTGCGCATCTCAACAAACTGCGCTTGTGTGATGCCATCGCGCACATGGATATTCTGCGCCCGCTGCTCGGCCACCGTGCACATGGACGCAGGCGCTCGATGCGCAGGCGGATAGTCATGGCAGACGTGGATGCGCGTCTGTAAAGGCAAGCGCAAGATGCGTCCAATCGAGCTAAAAAGTGCCACGGCATCCCCACCTGGAAAATCAGCACGGGCGGTACCCACATCTGGCATGAACAAGGTATCGCCAACAAAAATATCATCGCCTACCATAAAGGCCATGTCCGCTGGCGTGTGGCCAGGCACAGACAGCGCCGTCACAGACAAACGGCCTAACTGCAGCACCTGCCCATCTTCGAGCAAACAATCGAACTGGCTGCCATCGGGCAAAAAATCACGCTCGAAGCGAAACACCGTGCGAAAAATCTTCTGCACCTGGCAGATTGCAGCACTGATGGCGATACGACCGCCCGCATGGTGGCGTATGTGTTGCGCGCCAGACAAATGGTCAGCGTGTGCATGGGTCTCCAAAATCCACTGCACTTGCCAATGGTGCTTGCGGATATGGTCCAGCACACGGTCACTGCTGGCACTGGTCAGGCTGCCTGACTTGGGATCAAAGTCCAACACCGGATCAATGACCGCGGCCTGGCCTGTCTCTGTATCAGCGAGCACATAGCTGAATGTGCCGGTGGCCTCATCAAAAAAAGACTGGATATGGGGTGAAGTCATGGCCATGGGAACTCCTATAAGGGCAAAGCACTGTCGCACGACAAGTAGTATACTTTTTTATATAATATAAAAATATATTTCATCATACAACCCTCATACGGAGAATGGCGACATGCCCAATCCAACCCTTTCAGAGCCTCTTGCTCCAGTCAGCGACGCGCCAGACTTCAGCAGCATGCGCGAGCACGCCGGTGCGGCCGCTGCCATGCTCAGGCTGCTTGGCAATGAAGACCGTTTGATGCTGTTATGCCAAATGGCCGAGCAAGCGCGCACCGTTGCCCAATTAGAGCAATTGACTGGCATCCGCCAGCCATCCCTGTCGCAGCAGTTGGGCGTACTGCGCCGTGAAGGACTGGTATCGACCCAGCGTGAAGGCAAATTCATTTGGTACCAATTGGCAGATGCACGTGCCTGGGAATTGATGCAAGTGGTGCATCAACTGTTTTGCGGCGCGGCTGCAGGGAGTAAACAGCCATGAACATTCAATGGGCCGCATTCACACCCGGAGCCGCCTTGGCAGGCGGTCTTTTAATTGGCCTGGCCGCCTCAGCGATGGTGCTTTTTCTCGGGCGCATAGCCGGCATCAGCGGCATCGTCGGTGCTTTATTGCAACGTGCCAGCTGGCGCAACCGCAGCCAATGGGGCTGGCGACTGGCGTTTACAGTGGGCCTATTGTCGGCACCCCTGCTGTGGCAACTTTTTGCCGCATTACCGGCCATACAGCTGCAAGCGGCACCAGCTACCATCGTGCTGGCGGGCTTGTTGGTTGGATTTGGGTCCCGTTTGGGCTCTGGATGCACCAGCGGCCATGGCGTATGTGGGATCGCACGCCTGTCCATGCGCTCTGTCGTCGCCACGCTGGTCTTCATGGCCACAGCTGCATTGACTGTGTTTCTGGTGCGCCACGCCCTGCCCTTGATCGCCCCTGGAGTGTCCTCATGATCACCTTGATTGCCTATATTGCCGGCTTGCTATTTGGCCTGGGTCTGCTTATATCTGGTTTGGGAAACCCTGAAAAAGTCCTGAATTTTCTGGATTTCTTCGGCCAATGGGATCCGTCGTTGCTGCTTGTGATGGTCGCAGCGATTGGCAGCAGCTCGCTGGCCTTTGCATGGGCCAAGCGCCGCAGCAGCTCCTTGCTCAAAGAGCCGATGCACTGGCCCGCCTCAAACGCCATAGACCGCAAGCTGCTCAGCGGCGCCGCACTATTTGGCGTAGGCTGGGGTTTGACGGGATTGTGCCCTGGGCCTGCCCTGATGAACTTGGCCACTTTGCAAATCGAGGTGTACTGGTTTGTCGCTGCCATGGTGCTGGGCATGCTGCTTGCGCATCGCTATACCCAGCAGCGAACCCAGGCAAACAGATAAACAACCGCTGGCCGTTATGCCAATAACCAATAACCAGTAACCAGAAAAGCCTGTGACTGTATGGACCATCAACTATGGCCTGTAGGCCTGACTTTAAGCTTGGCGCTGGTCTACTTTGCCAAGCAGTGGTTTTGGCCTGCGCCAGCCACACGCCAGCATGAACAACTGCGCCTGGACTGGCTACTGTCCTTGTCTGCCACACCTGGAACCGAAGTGCTGGGCGTGCAGACCATTCGCAACTCGCTGATGTCCTGCACCATGACGGCAACGGCCACCACGCTGGCCTTCATGGGGAGCGTGAGCCTGCTCTACAACAGCTGGCAACCCCCAGCGGCGGCATTGCACACGCCCACGCTGCTCTCACTCTTGGCCATTTTGGTGTTGCTGGGCTTGTCGTTTATTTTTTCGATCCTGTCTGCGCGCCAATGGCACCACGCAGGCTTTGTGGCTGGCATGCCCGTTGGCAGCGCCCAACGCCAGCATTGGCTACCTGTAGGACACACCTGCCTGCGCAAAGCAGGCCACTACTACGCGCTGTCCGTACGCTTGCTGATGTGGTGCGTGCCACTGGTCGTGGTGGGGCTGTTTGCTTGGATCGGCCTGATCGCTGCCCTGGTGCTACTGGTCCTATTGTGCTTGGGCCTGGACCGCTTTCACCAGCTGTAACTGCGTCACCGCACGCCAGCGACAACCTGCGCCCCACCGCCACTAAGCCGCCTCCTGTGCATACGCGCTGGGCAGATGGCCCCTCCTGCTGGCCCTACGCGCAACTGCCCACTCTTGTATCCAACGGCCCGGTTTGCCCAAGTAGAGGCAGCATCCTCCAGATGCCACACGTACGCCATGTGCGCCGTCCGCTCACGAACAAATACGCGGTTTTTTTGCAATTTGCTACCAAGCCTGTACGTCAACCCAAAGCCCCAGACCGCGTTTGGATAATAGTGAACCAATTGTAAAAAATAAACAGGACACGCTTTACATCGCGACATACACGCTTACGCAGCAGACACCTTGGCTTTGCTTAAGCGCATCACTATCGAGTTGATTCATCAGTGAAACAAATCGATTGCAGCAACTACCGGAGATTCTCATGCCCATACGACACACTGCGCTTTCATCCCTTCCGTCAGGCAAAGCCCTGTTGCTTTGCGCGATGGGCCTGGTCGCATGGTGCCTGTCTGGCACCGCCCAGGCAGGCGATATTCAATGGTCGGTGGGAGTCAATTCCGGCGGCTATTACGCACCGCAGCCGGGCGTGCAAGTGCAAATCGGCAATGGCCGCCACTACCAGCCTGCCCCACAGGTGATTGTCGTGCCGCCAGCAGCCCCAGTCTATGTGGCACCAGCGCCTGTTTATGTGACCCCGGCACCAGTCTATAAGCCTGGCCGCGGCAATTACCACCGTCCGCACCCACGCCATGGCCACCGTGGTCATGACAGAGACAGACACCACCACCGCCACTAAGTCATTACCAGCGGCTGGCCGCCACACACAGCGCAAAAAAGCGGCCTATCAAGGCCACTTTGTACAAGCCACTATGGCTATCAGCCACGTCCCACAAACGGCATCTTGGTCGCCATCACCGTGTGGAACAAAACATTGGCCTCCAGTGGCAAGCTGGCCATGTACAGCACCGACTGGGCCACCGTATTGACATCCATCATGGCTTCAACTGCAATCTCGCCATTGGCTTGCGGCACGCCTGTGGACATGCGCGCAGCCAGCTCTGTGTAAGCATTGCCAACATCAATCTGACCCACGGCAATATCGTAGGCGCGGCCATCGAGGCTGGCGCTTTTGGTCAAACCGGACACCGCGTGCTTGGTGGCGGTGTAAGCCATCGAATTGGGGCGTGGCGCATACGCTGAGATCGAGCCGTTATTGATGATGCGACCACCGCGTGGACTTTGGCTGCGCATGGCCTTGAAAGCGTGCTGAATGCAATAGAACATGCCATTGAGGTTCACACCCACAACGTCCTGCCACTGCTCAGCGGTCCAATCCACAAAATCACCCGGCGGGTTGCTGCGCCCGGCGTTGTTAAACAACAAGTCCACGCGGCCCCATTGCGCCACGACGGTATCAAACAATTGCGCCACTTCGGCTGGGTTGGTCACATCCGTGGCGACCGGCAACACCCCGTGCGCCGCGCCTTGGGCTTCTTGCGCCACTTGCTGCAGTGCATCGGCACGCCGACCGGCAATGGCCACGCGATAACCGGCCTGGGCCAAAGTCAGCGCCACCGCCTTGCCAATACCGGAGCCTCCACCGGTCACAATCGCCACAGGAGCTTGCGTCATACGATTCCTTTTCTATTCTTTGCGGGATGGTCAAAAAAGCATTATCTGTGCATTCCTGCGCCTGTGCTGGCTGGCAATGGGAATAGACAGCAAGCAGGGGACACACCTGCGCTTGCACAATCACTGCATGTCAAACCTGCATGGCGATAAGCCCTGTTGTTGAATACATTCAGCCTTTTGGCATACCAGTACCCCAAGATCGAAACGGGCGAGGCGAGCTGGCGTGCGCGGCGTAATTTGGATGCCTGCAGCCACCCAATACCGTCTTCAAAGTGCCTTGTAGCCAAGTGCCAGCTGCACCAGCTAATCAATGGTCATGCTCACCAGGCCCGATGGCCTTTTTCGCCAGCGCATCGCCGGGTTCGCCCGGAGCATGGTCGTCTTCCAACTGCCAAAACACCCAGGCCGACAGCACGGTCACTATGCCGATGCAGACAAACGCGCCGCGAAACGCATTGGCACTGCCGGTGATCTCGGTGACCCCCAGCCATTGCTGGAAGCTGGCAATCAAGGCGGCAGCAACGGCCACGCCCATGCCCATCGAGAGCATTTGCACCATGGACAGCATGCTGTTGCCGCTGCTGGCTTGGTGCGACTCCAGGTCCTTGAGCGTTACGGTGTTCATGCAGGTGAACTGCAGCGAATTCACGGCGCCAAACAAGGCCATTTGCACAATCCGCAGCCACAAAGGCTGCTCGGGCGTCATCAATGCAAAGCCCATGATCAGCATGCCCAACACCACCGTGTTGACACTCAGCACATAGCGGTAGCCATAGCGGTGAATCAAGCGCGTGGCCAGCGGCTTGATGGTGATACTGGCCAAGGCCATTGGCAGCATCAGCATACCTGCCTGCGCGGGGCTGTAACCCATACTCAGCTGCATCAGCAGCGGAATCATATAAGGCATGGCACCAGAGCCAATGCGGGCGAACAAATTGCCCAAAATTCCGACCCTGAAACTGGGCACGCTGAACAAATGGGGCGAGAACAAGGGCTGGCTGACCTTGTTGGCGTGCAGCCAGTACGCCGTTAATCCAGCCAGTCCGGCCAGCAGCAGCACCAGCACGGTGACGTGCTGAAAGCCCAAGCCCCCCAGGCCGTCAAGTGACAGCGACATGCAGACCATCGCCACCGTCAGCATCAAATAGCCCGAGCCATCAAGCGGGCCGACCTTTGCATCGCGCAAATCGGGCATTAAGCGCTTGGCCGCAAAAGCACCAACCAAACCAATGGGTACATTGATCAGGAAAATCCAATGCCAGCTGACTGCTTCGACTAGGATCCCGCCCAGGGTCGGGCCAATCAACTGCCCCATCAAGCCTGGCACAGCGACAAAGCTCATCGCTTCCAAAAATTTGTCTTTGGGAAAGCTGCGCAGCACTGCCAGACGCCCGACCGGCAGCAGCAAAGCCCCACCCAAGCCCTGCAACACCCTTGCGGCAATCAGCATGTTCAAGGTGGGCGCCAGCGCACAAGCCAGTGAACCCAAGGCGAACAAGACCGCTGCCGTCATGAAAATACGCCGCGTGCCAAAACGGTCAGCCAGCCAACCCGAGGCCGGAATCACCACCGCCATCGTCAACGCATACGCCACCACCGCCGTCTGCATGCGCAGTGGACTTTCATTCAGACTGTGTGCAATCGCCGGCAAAGCCGTGTTGACGATGGTGCCGTCCAGCGACTGCATGAAAAAACCGATGGCCACCAGCCACAGCAAAGTACGCTCGGGAGCAGTGAAATGTGTTTTGGCCATGGCTCGGACGTGGTGAAATCAGGGTGCTAGCTATTGTGCCAGCTCGATCACGCCTTGTGCTTTGCCCTTTATTCCTGCCAGCGCCGTCCTCTTCCGTCTTGGGCACCAGGCCCGCCAGACCATGCCATGAACCACCTTACCCACCCCCACTCGCCACCCAACCCGGCATTGCAGCCGCTGCAACACGCGCTGTCACAGCAGCTGCATGACGCCCGCCTGGTGCTGACGCACTTACCCAACTCGCCGATCCAGTTGTGGTTGCTGGATGCCGCACCCTTGCGGCGTGCATTCACCGACGCAGAAGTGCAGCGCATCCAGAATGAGCCGCTGTACTGGTGTTTTTGCTGGGCCAGCGGCCAGGTGATGGCGCAGTGGCTGCTGGAGCATCCCGACCGCGTGCGCGGCAAAACCCTGCTGGACTTTGGCGCGGGCTCAGGCGTCGTGGCAATTGCCGCGGCGTTGGCTGGGGCGGCCCGAGTGATCGCCTGCGACATCGACCCGCTAGCGCGTCAGGCCTGCGTGGCCAATGCGGCGGCCAACGGCGTGACGCTGGAGATTTGCGACAACTTTGACACGGCCCCCAAGGCTGACTGGATTGTCGCCGCCGATGTGCTGTACGACCGCGCCAACCTGTGCTGGCTGGACCGCTTTGCGCAGGCCGCAGACGAGGTCATGGTGGCCGACTCGCGCGTGCGCGACTTCCAGCACCCGCATTACCAGCGCCTTGGGCAAGCACCGGCCACGACCTGGCCCGATCTGGAAGAGTCAGCTGAATTTCGGCATGTCTCGCTCTACTACGGCCACGCCATTAGAATAGCGGCCACCGATTCACACTGATTCGCCCCTGATTCTAGGCATTTCGCCGCGCCCAAGCCCTGCATGACTGGCTTGGCTGCCATGGCTATATGCCACTGTCCCTTAGCAGATTGCACCTATGAGCACACAAGCCCCCGCCCAGCCAGGCCTAGAGAGTCTGGCCAAATCTTTTGAACCTGCTGCCATTGAAGCGCAATGGGGCCCTGAATGGGAGGCGCGTGGCTATGGCCGTGCTGGTTATCGTGGCACCGGAGTCCCTAACGCCGAAGCCGCGGCAGCGGGCAAGAACTTCTCGATCCAGCTGCCACCACCGAACGTAACCGGCACCTTGCACATGGGCCATGCGTTCAACCAGACGGTGATGGATGCGCTGACCCGCTACCACCGCATGCGTGGCTACAACACGGCCTGGATTCCAGGCACGGACCACGCCGGTATTGCCACGCAAATCGTGGTCGAGCGCCAGCTGCAGGCGCAGGGCATTAGCCGCCACGACATGGGCCCTACGCCTGAGGAAGCACGCAAGAATTTCGTGGCCAAAGTGTGGGAATGGAAAGAGCATTCGGGCAACACAATTACCAACCAAATGCGCCGCATTGGCGCCACCGTTGACTGGAGCCGCGAGTACTTCACGATGGACGAGCCGCGCTCCAAAGCCGTGGTCGAAGTGTTTGTACAACTCTACCAACAGGGCCTGATTTACCGTGGCAAACGCCTGGTGAACTGGGACCCGGTGCTGCAATCGGCCGTGTCTGATCTGGAAGTAGAGAACGAAGAAAAAGACGGCAGCCTCTGGCATATCGCCTACCAGCTCGAAGACGGCAGCGGCCACTTGGTTGTTGCCACGACCCGTCCAGAAACCATGCTGGGCGACTCGGCCTTGATGGTGCATCCAGAAGACGAGCGCTACCAGCACCTGATTGGCAAACAAGCCATCTTGCCTTTGGTGGGCCGCGCCATTCCAGTGATTGCCGATGAATACGTGGACCGTGAATTCGGCACCGGCGTGGTCAAAGTCACGCCTGCGCACGACTACAACGATTACGCCGTTGGCCAACGCCACCAGTTGCCCTTGATTGGTGTGCTGACGCTGGATGCCAAAATCAAAACGGCAGCCGCCTATCCCGACGATGCCAATATCGCCGCGATTCCTGCCGCCTACCAGGGCCTGGACCGTTTTGCCGCACGCAAAGCCATTGTGGCCGACCTGGAAGCCCAAGGTGCTTTGGTAGAAACCAAAAAGCACAAGCTGACGGTGCCGATCTGCGATCGCACCGGCCAAGTGATTGAGCCGATGCTGACCGACCAATGGTTTGTCGCCATGAGCAAAGCCGATGCCAACGGCAGCAGCATCACGGACAAGGCCATTGCCGCCGTGCAATCGGGTCGCACCCAATTCGTGCCAGAAAACTGGATCAACACCTACAACCAGTGGATGAACAACATCCAAGACTGGACTATCTCGCGCCAGCTGTGGTGGGGCCACCAAATCCCGGCTTGGTACGATGAAGCAGGCAATGTGTACGTTGCCAAGAGCGAAGCCGAAGCACAAGCCCAAGCGCCAGGCCAAATACTGCGCCGCGATCCAGACGTGCTCGACACCTGGTTCTCCTCCGCGTTGGTACCACTGTCTACGACAGGCTGGCCAGGCAACGAAGCCAAAGACGACCCACTGTCCGACTTCAATCTGTACCTGCCCTCGTCCGTGCTGGTCACAGGCTACGACATCATCTTCTTCTGGGTCGCCCGGATGATCATGATGACCGAGCAATTCGCCGGTGTGGAGCCGTTCAAGGACGTGTACATGCACGGCCTGGTGCGCGACTCACAGGGCAAGAAAATGTCCAAGTCAGAAGGCAATGTGCTGGATCCAGTGGATTTGATCGACGGCATCGCGCTGGAGCCCTTGCTGGAGAAACGCACGACCGGCCTGCGCAAGCCTGAGACTGCACCGCAAGTCATCAAAAACACCAAAAAAGAATTCCCCGAAGGCATTCCAGCCTACGGCGCCGACGCGCTGCGCTTTACCTTTGCCGCGCTGGCTTCTTTGGGTCGCAATATCAACTTCGACTCCAAGCGCTGCGAAGGCTATCGCAACTTCTGCAACAAGCTCTGGAACGCCAGCCGCTTTGTGCTGATGAACTGCGAAGGCTACGACTGCGGCGTAGGCACGGAAGCGGCCGAAATTGCCAAGGCACGCAGTAGCGCCGACCAATGGATCATCTCGATCTTGCAAAAAGTCGAAGCCGACGTGGCCCAAGGCTTTGCCGAATACCGCCTCGACAACGTGGCCAACGCCATGTATGAGTTCGTCTGGAACGAATTCTGCGACTGGTATTTGGAAATCGCCAAAACCCAGCTGCAAACCGGCAACGAAGCCCAGCAGCGCGCCACCCGCGCCACGCTGATCCGCGTGCTCGAAGCGATTTTGCGCTTGGCCCACCCGCTGATTCCGTTCGTCACGGAAGCGCTGTGGCAGGTGGTGGCCCCAGTCGCAGGTAAAACCGGCGACTCAGTAGCCATTGCCGTTTACCCAGAGAGCCAGGCCGAGAACATCAACGAAGCGGCCGAGGCCGAAGTCGCACACATCAAAGCCCTGGTCGATGCCTGCCGCAATTTGCGCGGCGAAATGGCCATCAGCCCAGCGCAACGCGTGCCCCTGTACGCCACCGCCAGCGATGCCGCCACACTGGCACGCCTGGAAGCCGCAGCCCCAGCCCTCAAAGCCTTGGCCAAACTCAGCGAAGTGCAAGTCTTCGCCGACGAAGCCGCCTGGGCCCAAGCCGCTGCCGCTGCACCGGTGGCCGTGTTTGGCGATGCGCGTTTGTGCTTGTTTGTCGAAGTCGATGTGGCTGCTGAAAAAGCCCGTTTGGCCAAAGAAATCGCCAAATTGGAGGGCGAAGTCAAAAAAGCCCAGGCCAAGCTGGGCAACGAAGCCTTTGTGGCCAAAGCCCCGCCAGCCGTGATTGAGCAGGAAAAAGAGCGCGTGGCCAACTTTGGCACCACGCTGGCCCGCTTGCGCGATCAACTGGCGCGTTTGGGCTGATCCACGCGCTGCGCCATGAACACTGCCCACCCAGCGCAGCGCCAACAAGGCCGCCTAGACCAATGGAATGACGACAAAGGCTTTGGCTTTGTGATTCCGGAGGGCGGCGGCCCCAAGGCCTTTGTGCATATCAAAGCGTTTGCCAACCGCCCGCGCCGCCCTGTGGCGGGCGACCGCCTGTCTTACCTGCTAGAGCGCGACGCACAAGGGCGCTGGCAAGCCACGCAAGCGCTGCTGATGGGAGAGCCCACCACGGCGCAAGGCCGCCAAGCCAAGCAACCAGCCGCACGCCATCAAAAGCATGGCGCTTTGCCGGTGTGGGGCTGGCCACTGGGCTTGGCAGTAGCGGCCTTGCTGCTAGGCCTGGGCCTGGCCGCATTTGGCGTACTGCCCCATCTACTGGGTCTGTGGCTGCTGGTGGTCAACGTAATCACTTTTGGCGTCTACGCGGTCGACAAATCAGCCGCGCAACAAGGTGCTTGGCGCACCAAAGAAACCACGCTGCATATTTTGTCTTTGCTGGGCGGCTGGCCGGCGGCCTTGCTCGCGCAGCGCCACTTGCGCCACAAGTCCAGCAAGCAAAGCTTTCAAGCGGTGTTCTGGCTCACCGTCGTGGGCAATGTGCTGCTGATGGGTTTGCTCAGTGGCGCAGAGGGGCAAGCACTGTTCCAGTCGATGTTCCTGCCCTTGCTACGCAATCTCTAAGAACGTGTTTACGATCTAACTGCGAATCCTGCTGATGACCCCCACCACTGAGGCCAGCGCCGCGCCCGGCATGGCCCCCGAAACCCAGCCCAGAGGGCTGATTCTGGACACCAATATCGTGCTCGACTATTTGCTGTTTGGCGACCCTTCTGCCCAGCAATTGCAAGCACAGGTCAACACGGCCTTGGCCGATAGCGCGCAATGGCGCTGGATTGCCACGCAACGCATGCGCGATGAACTCGCCCGTGTGCTGCTCTACCCGCATTTGCAAGCGAGTCTGGCGTTTTACCAGCGCACGGCCGAGGCCATTCTGGCGCAGTTTGACCTGCGCACGCACTTGGTCGATACCGCCGCCGCTTGTACGATTTTGTGCCGGGACAAAGACGACCAGCCTTTTATTGATCTGGCTGTCGCCCAGCAAGCGGTGCTGCTGTCCAAGGACAAACAAGTGCTCAAACTCAAAAAACGCATGGCGCGTGTGGGCGCCTGGGCAGACACCCGCGTGCCAGAGACTGCGGCCAGCGTCTAAGAACGTGTTTACGATCTCGGCGCAGCCGCGTGGAGATCATGAACAGGTTTTAAGCCACACAGGATTCTTGACTCAGGTCATCGTCACCAAATCACGCTCGGCCAAGGCCGCCAGATGCGGGATGCCGTTAAAACTGTGCAAGTTGATACGCTTGGGAGTAATGCCCAACTCCGTCACCGCCGTATTGCGGATTCGCATATTCAGGCCGATCATCTGCTCGGCAGGTGCACCCATCACCGCGGCCACCGCAGTGGCAATCGGCCCACCACTAGAGACCAGCAAAACATTCTGGCCCTGGTGCTGGGCCTGAATGTCCTGCAAAACCTGCATCACGCCGCCTTGAAACTCAGGCCAAGCCGGCATGCCAACCGGGCTGATGCTGCCGTCCATCCATTGCGCCATCGCCGTGCACAAAGTGCGAAAGTGCAGGCGAATCGTCTCTGGCGTATCGGCCTTGGGCAAAGTCACCTGCAAAGCGCCCAGCAACGCATCGGGGTCGTACTCGTTGAGCAAACGGCTTTGCGTATGCGGCAGGGCCGCGCCGGTAGCGGCGACTACCCCCAAGCTGCCAAGGCCCTTGAGCAAGCCTGACAAGGTCTGTTGGTGGCGTTTGAGCGTGCCGCTGTAGACCGCGTCAAACACCAGCCCCTGCTCGCGCCAATAAGACCCAAGCTGCTCGGCCTGTACAAAGCCTTTGTCGCTGAGTTGGTCGTAATCGGCAGCACCAAACGATGCCTGACCATGCCGCACTAAATAAATGGTTCCCATACAGCGATTGTGCAGAGCCGCCGCCGCGCACGATGTCTCCCGCACGACTGTGTCGCGCCCAGATGACAGGCCACCGCAAGCCCAAGCGCACCTCAAAGCCTGCTCTCAGGTTTACCCTAGGCCTGGGCTTGCAGACATGATCTGCCCAATGCAACCAAAAACACATAAAACATTAAAAAACAAGATGTTGCAAACTTGGCCAGACACAAACACGCTCAGGCTGATGCGCCACATCAAAAAATATGATTGGGCCAAAGCAAGGGCGCTGGGTATTGTGACAAAACTATTACAGTACTAGGAGACTCTCATGTTGAGCACAATGGCATCGCCACGCCGTCCTTCGATTCGCACAGCACTGACTCGCAGTGCACAAGCGGCCCTGCTGGTCGCCAGCGCCTGGAGCCTGGCCGCACAAGCGGGCACGGTTACCGTGATCACCTCCTTCCCCAAAGAATTGACCGGGGCCTACAAAACCGCATTTGAAAAGGCCAACCCTGGCATCAAGCTGGAGATTCTGAACAAGAACACGGTCGCTGGCATCGCCTATGTGCGCGAATCCTCCGAAGGCAAGCGCCCTGAAGTGTTCTGGGCCAGCGCCCCGGATGCATTTGAGGTCTTGGCGCAAAACGAATTGCTGGAGCCGATCAACGACATTGCCAACCCGGCTGTGCCTGCCACGATTGGCGCATTCCCGGTCAACAATCCCGAGGGCCTGTTCCTGGGCCAGGCCTTGGCTGGTTACGGCATCATGTACAACACCCGTGTGCTCAAGGCCAAAAGGCTCGAAGCGCCTACCACCTGGGCCGATTTGCTCAAGCCTGAATGGTTTGGCAATGTGGGCCTGACCTCGCCATCGCGCTCAGGCACGACCCATTTGACCGTCGAGACCATTTTGCAGGGCGAAGGCTGGGACAAGGGCTGGAACACGATGCTGCGCATGAGTGGCAATGCCGCAGCCATGACCGACCGCTCGTTTGGTGTGCCCGATGGCGTCAACAACGGCCAGTTTGGCGCCGGCCCGGTGATCGACTTCTTTGGCTTGTCGAGCAAATACTCGAAATTCCCGGTGGAATTTGTCTACCCGGAAGAGACCTCGATTGTGCCGGCCAATATCGCGCTGATCAAAGGCGCCAGCAATACCGAAGAAGGCAAGAAGTTCATCGAGTACTCGCTGTCCAAAGAAGGCCAGGAGCTCTTGTTCAAGAACGACATCTCGCGCCTGCCCGTGCTGCCCTATGACCAGCTCAGCGGCGTGCCAGAAGGCTACCCAAACCCCCAGGAAATTGCTGCACGCAGCAAAGTGGCGTTTGATGTCGATGTCTCGAAAAACCGCTATTTCATCGTGCAGTCGCTGTTCGACCAAACCATCACCTTCCGCCTAGACGATTTGCGCGCAGCGACCAAGGCCATTTTTGAAGCCGAGGCCAAGTTGGCCAAAAACCCGAACGCCAAAGGCCAGGCACTGCTGGACGAAGCCAAGCAACTGGCCTGGTCGCCTGTGCTGACGGCTGAGCAAGCGGCGTCGGCCGAATTGCAAGCGCTGTTTGCCGCTGACAAAACCGACTCGGCCGTGAACCAGCAGCTCTCCAAACTGCAGGGCGAATGGAATAGCCAGGCCAAAGCCAACTACGAAAAAGCCGTGGCACTGGCCAAACAGGCTGGCTCGCAGTAATCACGCAGCCACACCACCCGGCCAGCCAACCGAAGCGGTTCGCAGGCCGGGTCTTTGGGCCTTGGCTCGCGCAGCGCGCACAGGCCCGTTTCTTCACCGCCTTCACCCGCCCCACGATTGCACGATGGTTAAGGCGGCGGGCGAACTTGGTCATTTGACATGCTTTCCTCAATCTCACGCTCATTCCCCAAAGGGCTGGCGCTGGTGGCCTTGCTGGTACTGGCCTTCCTGACCCTGTTTCTGGTGATTCCGGTCGGCACGGTGTTCTACACCGCCTTCGTCAATACCGACGGCTCGCCGACGCTGGGTCACTTTGGTGCTTTCTTGCAGCAGCCCTTGCTCAAAGAAGCCTTTTTCAACAGCTTGTACGTGGCGCTGATGGCGACTGTGATGTCGTCGCTGATTGCCGTGCCACTGGCCTATTTCACCGTGCGTTTTCGCTTCAAGGGCGCGCTGATGATCCAGACCCTGGGCATCTTGCCGCTGATCATGCCGCCCTTTGTGGGCGCCGTGGCCTTGCAGCTGATTTTTGGCCGCGCTGGCAGCGTCAACCTGCTGCTCGACGAATACCTGGGCTTCACCATTCCAGTGATGGAGGGGCTCAACGGCATTATCTTTGTCGAATCCCTGCACTACTTCCCGTTCATTTTGATGAACCTGACCATGGCGCTGCGCAACATCGACGGTGCCATGGAAGAGGCCGCACTGAACCTGGGCGCCAAAGGCTGGCGCTTGTTCTGGCGGGTGATTTTTCCGCTGAGTCTGCCCGGCTATATCGCTGGCGCCTCGCTGGTGTTCGTCAAGGTGTTTGATGACCTGGGCACACCGCTGGTGATGGGCGTGACGAATATGCTGGCGCCGCAAGCCTATTTGCGTATTACCCAAGTGGGTCTGGACGACCCACTGGGCTATGTGATCAGCGTGATCATGATTGCGTTCTCGATTCTGGCGCTGTGGCTGTCGGCCCGCGTAATGAAAGGACGCGACTACTCGACGCTGCAAAAAGGCGGCGGCTCGATCCAGCAGCGCGCGCTGAGCAAATGGCAAAGCATTGGTGCTTACATCTGGATTGGTTTGGTGCTGCTCTTGGTGCTGTCACCGCATATTGGTGTGCTGCTGCTGTCCTTTGCCACCGTGTGGAGCTACGCGCCACTGCCTGATGCCTACACACTGGCGCATTACGCAGCGGTGTTTGAAGAGTCCAAAGGCATGATTGGCAATACCTTGCTGTACTGCGGTTTGGCAGCGGGTCTGGATGTGATCTTGGGCACGGCGATTGCCTACATCATGCTGCGCTCGTCGCTGCGTGCGCGCCAATGGCTGGACTGGATTGCCTCTGCCGCGCTGGCCGTGCCGGGCATCGTGCTGGCCATTGGCTATATGCGCACCTTCCGCGACGTGAACATTCCCTTCACCGACATCGGCATCACCAGCACCTGGCTGCTGATCATGATTGCCTACGCGGTGCGGCGGCTGCCCTATGCGCTGCGCTCATGCGTGGCAGCGCTGCAGCAGGTGCATATCTCGCTGGAAGAGGCCGCAGCCTCGGTCGGTGCAAACCGCATCCGCACCATCCAGCGCGTCGTGATCCCGCTGATGGCAGGCGGCATTCTGGCAGGCTTTGTCACCAGCTTCATCACCGCCGCTGTCGAGCTGTCAGCCACCATCATGCTGGTCACACGCGACAGCGACGCGCCCATGAGTTACGGCATTTATCTGTATATGCAAAGCGCCTCCGGGCGTGGCCCAGGCGCAGCCCTGGGGGTCCTGGCCGTGATCGCTGTGGCGATCGGCACCTATGTATCGCATGTGATTGTGGAGCGCACATCGTCACGTTTTCGTCCTGTGCGCAGTGAGGAATAAAAACCATGAAAAAAGTCAGTGTTGAATGCCGCAATATCCGCATGTCCTACGGCAAAACCGAAGTACTCAAGGACATCAATATCACCATCGAGCCGGGCGAATTCTTCGCCTTGCTCGGCCCCTCCGGCTCAGGCAAGTCCACGCTGCTGCGCCTGATTGCGGGCTTTAACCAGCACCAAAGTGGCCAATTGCTGGTCGATGGCCAGGACATCAGCCATGTGCCTCCGCACAAACGCAATATTGGCATGGTGTTCCAAAGCTATGCGCTGTGGCCGCACATGACCGTGTGGGACAACGTCGCCTTTGGTCTGGTCGAGCGCCGCGCCAGCCGCGAAGACATCCGCCAGAAAGTCACGCAAGCGCTGGAAACCGTGGGTTTGCTGCACTTGGCCAAACGCCGCCCCAACGAGCTCTCGGGCGGCCAGCAGCAGCGCGTGGCGCTGGCGCGCACCATCGTGATTGAGCCGCAGGTGCTGCTGCTGGACGAGCCGCTGTCCAACCTCGACAAAAACCTGCGCGTGCAAATGCGCCAGGAGCTGCTGTCGCTGCAACGCCGCCTGGGCATCACGACCATTTTCGTCACGCACGACCAGGAAGAAGCCATGACCACAGCCGACCGCATGGCCGTGATGGACCAGGGCGTGGTGCAACAAGTGGGCAGCCCGTCGACTCTGTACGACTTCCCGGTCAACCGCTTTGTCGCTGATTTTGTGGGCACGATGAATATGCTGCCCGGCCAGGTCACACGCCGCGAAGCAGGCCAGTTGACGTTGGCGGTCGACGGCCTGGGCGAAGTCGATTTGCCAACTGCTGTCGACACGCCCGAACACAATGCCTTGGTGCTGAGCTTCAGGCCACATTCAGTCGTGATTCAGCCCGAAGGCGACCAAATTGACAGGCGCTACCTGTGGCTGCCAGGCATTGTGGAGCGCAGCGAATTTCTGGGCGAATTCACCCGCTACGAGGTGCGCGTCGGTGAACAGAAAGTCACGGCCGACCAGTCGCACTTTGCCGGTCTGAGCATTTTCCCGCCAGGTGTTGGTGTCAGCGTCGGGCTGGAGCCATCGCAAGTGCGTTTGCTGCCGCAATAAGATGGTGCTGCACCCGTTCAGCCGCGCGCTTGTGAGCGCTGCATGGCGATAATCGGCGCTTATGGAGATCTACCAGATTCGTGCCTTTGTCACGGTGGCCCGCTTGGGCCACCTCACGCGTGCGGCCGAAGCCCTGCATTTGACCCAACCGGCGGTGACCGCACAAATCAAGGCGCTGGAGCAAAGCCTGGGCGTGAGCCTGTTCCAGCGCAGCGGCGGAAAACTGAGTTTGGACAAAGCCGGTGAATCGCTGCTGCCGACAGCCGAGGCGCTGCTGAAGCTGGGCTCTGAACTCAAAGCCCAGGCCACCCAATTGCATGGCCAGTTGCAAGGGCAGTTTGAGCTGGGCATTCCCAGCGAACGCATGGATTTTTTGCGCTTGGGACCCTTTACCCAGGCCATCACCAATAGCCTGCCACTGGTGCATTTGCACACCCGCGTGCTGCCAGCCGAGCAGCTGAGCGAATACGTCAGCACCGGGCGCTTGACTGCCGCATTTGCCATTGCCGCCCACCCACCACGCGATGTGCAATGGCTGCCACTGCGCAGCGTGGTCTACCGCATTGCCGTGCCCAATGGCCTGCATGAGCAATTGCAAGCAGCCAACTGGCGCGAGCTGGCAGCCCTGCCCTGGCTCGATGGGCCATCTGGCAGCCACAGCCATTGGCTGCTGCGCGACATGTTTGAAAAACGCGGCCAGTCGCCGCGCATCGTGATGCAAATCGACGACCTGGCCAATATCGACAGCCTGGTGATGGCCAAAACCGGCTGCGCCTTGCTACGCGAAGAGGTGGCGCTCGAAGGCTTTAAGCGCCAGGCCTTTAGCCTGTGGGGCAATGTGCGCGTCAATGCGACGCTGGGGTTTGCCTACCCGTCGGAGACCGAGGCGCAGCCGCTGTTGATTGCGGTGATTTCACTGCTCAAACAGCTGTGGAAAATCGATGACTGAGCAGCAGGCTGGATTTAGTATTGGATCGACCACTCAACCATTTGGCGCTCACGCAAACGCCGGCCCAGATCCTTGCAGGCCACATCGAGGATCTTGGCTGTCGCCTCAATGCGCTGCGACGTCATGCGCTGTGACAAGGCAGCCACACTCAAAGCGCCCATCGGCTGGCCAACGCTGCTGTAGAACACCTGGCCAACCGCCGTCACACCGAGATTGATGGTGCTTTTAATCAACGAATAGCCGCGCTTGCGGGTTTGCATGCAGGCCTCTTGCAGCACCACCGCATCCAGTCCCTCAAAGGTTGCCAGCATAGGGGCCACGCGCTCAATGATCGCGCTGCGCTCGGCATCTTCCATCGCTGCCAGCAGCGCCAAACCACCAGCGCCCACACCCAGCGGGCGGCGGCTGCCAACATCCAAAATCAGCGTGCGGATCGGGAACGAGCCTTCGCGCCGGTGCATGCACACGGCCTCAAAACCGCTGCGCACCACCAGGTAGGTTGTGTCTTCAGAGGCACCTGCCAAATTCACCATCGCGGCATCGCATAAATCGCGAATATCGTAGAACGTTGCGCTGGCCAAACCCAGCTCAAAGGCCAACGGCCCTAAGCGGTAACGTCGCAACTCAGGGTGGCGGTCGACCAAACGCTCGGCCACCAATTGCTGCAAGACGCGGTGCACGGTCGGATGCGGAATGCCTGCCTTCACCGCAATATCGGTCAATGCCATGCCACGCACACCAGCCGTCGCCAGCAGTTTGAGCAAGGCCACGCCGCGGCTGAGTGAGCCGGGTGCACCTGCATTCACAAGTTTGTCCATATATTGAAATTGAATAGTGGATGCGTATTTTTCTTCGCAGTCTTTCAAATAGAAACTAGGGTTTATTCCTAAAAATTGCTGTCCGTTTAATGAACAAAGCAAAGACGGCATGGCAGTGGCAACGATAACCTGCAGCTCTTTCTTGGACGTGCTGATGCGCTGCTCACCAGTGCTTGGTGCCTGGCCTGCACGGTCCAACTTTTTGCCAAACAGACCCTAGTCATGAACGCACTCAACAACCAAGTCGCCGTCATTACCGGAGCCAGCAGTGGCATCGGTGCAGCCTGCGCCAAAGCCCTGGCAGCGCAAGGCGCCAGCATTGTGCTGGGCTACCACAGCGGCCATGCACGCGCCCAGGCACTGCTCGAACAATTGCCTGGCCACGGCCACCGCATTGCTGCGATTAACCTGCAAAACGCAAGCACCCACGAGGCCTTGGCCCATCTGCTGACCAATGAGATCGGCCACATCGACCTGCTGGTCAATTCCGCCGGTTTTACGCAGCGCATCGCCCACACCGATACGGCCACGCTTGAGCCCGCGTTGTTCGATCAGATTCTCAGTGCCAATGTGACCGGCCCTTACGCGATCACCCGCGCCTTGCTGCCTTTGCTGCAGCGCAGCGCCAACGGCTTGGTGGTGAATATTTCCTCTGTCTCGGCGTTTACCGGTTCGGGCAGCAATATCGCCTACTGCGCGGCCAAAGCGGCGCTCGATACGATGACCCAGTCACTGGCGCGGGCGTTCGGGCCAGTGCGATTCTTGAGCGTCTCACCGGCCTCAGTAGACACTGAATTCGTTGCAGGCCGCAGCCGTGAAGAACTGCAAAGCAAAGCCGCCAAAACCCCGCTGGGCCGCATTGTCAGCCCGGAAGATGTGGCTGATGCGGTACTGGCCTGCGCAACGCATTTGCGCACTGCCACCGGCACGCTGTTTGTCTCCATCACCTTGATGCTGTTCGCCCAGGCTGGGCTGATGACCGGAGGCACTGCCGGCATTGCCTTGCTCGTGCACTACTGGAGCGGCCTGCCGCTTGGCACCGTGTTCTTTGCAATTAATCTGCCCTTTTACTGGTTTTCCTGGAAGCACATGGGGCCAGAGTTCACGGTCAAAACCTTCATCGCAGTTGGCTTGTTGTCGCTGCTGACCGATTGGGGGCCGCAGGTCATCCACGTCGACTACCTCAACCCCTTGTTTGCCGCTGTGCTCGGTGGCCTGCTCTTGGGCACTGGCTGCTTGTTTTTGGCACGCCACCGCGCCAGCCTGGGCGGTGCCGCGATTTTGGCTTTGTACCTGCAAGAGCGCTATGGCATTGCCGCTGGCAAGGTGCAGTTGCTGGTGGACTGCAGCGTGGTCGCACTGGCCTTGTTCATGGTGCCGGTGCAAAACGTGCTTTATTCCATTTTGGCCGCAGTGGTGATGGGCGTGTTCTTGTGGATCAGCCACCGGCCTGGGCGCTATGTCAGCCAATAACTCTGCAGGCTCTGTCTGGCTTGCATGACAGGCCCACGATCGCCGTCTTGTACCCTGTTGATCATCTCCACGCAGTCGCGTCGAGATGATGAACCGGCTCTAACGATTCCAGCACAGCTCCACTGTTTGCGTGGAGTCTTTGAGTCCTTTCTGGCCGTTCTCCGTCAAGGTGAAATCTCCGCATCTGTCATGGCGCTGTGGTCCTTGTCGGCTGGCCGTCAAGGTGTAAGTGGAGCCGGTGTCATTGGGCGCATACCCGATGCCATAAGTGCCAGAAGGCACAGACTGCATACTGCTGGGAAACCCCTCAGCCTGCGGATAACGGCCCATGGCTGTTGCTGCCCGCTCCAACCACTGCGCCGCTTGCAGCAAGCCAGTGCGCGCCTCAGCGCGGCGGCCGCGCTGGATGTACTCCTGGTAATTGGGATAGGCGATGGCGGCCAAGATACCGACAATCACCACCACCACCATGACTTCAATCAGCGTAAAGCCCTTGGGCTTGCGCGCCATGGCGCGGCGCGGCAGGGTTGGGCCAAATTGCAGCATGCGATTACTCCACTGAAAAAACAACGAAACAGTCCAACAAGGGCTGGGCCTGAGCAAGGAGCTGGCTGTCATGCACGGTTTAGCGAATAGGCCGCCATGAAGGCGTCAAAGGCATGATGGAGAACAAGGGCTCGGGCTCGGCAACACCTGGACTCCACAGCTGGCCATCGCCCATCAAGTATTGGGAGCGGTACTCTCTTTGGTCAGGTTTGATTAAAGGATCTTGCAGCCAGTCCTTGCAATTGCCGCCATTGGCATCGCACTGCGCGGGAGGCAGTACCGGAGCTGCGGTGCGAATAGCCAAATTGGCCTGGTAGTATTGACCGGCAGCAAACTCAACGTCGCAGGTTTCCTTGACCTCTAGGCTGCCGCCTTGTACTGGCAGCTCAATTGGCACGCGGAATTGCTCCCCAATGGTCCACACGCTGTTCTCAAGCACCCGCGAGCCGATAACCGGCAACTGGAAGAACCAGCCCTTTTTGCTGCTGTAATCCACCGGCGTATTCGACAGATTCCAGCTGTCACCGTTGAGCGTGGTCTGTATCTCGACCAAGTCCTGCCAGTCGACTTGGTCGCTGCTGTTGTCTACCAGTTCGACAGTGCCCAGAGTGTTCGCAACGCCACCGGCCAAAACCGGTGTGCTGGAATAGTTGGCGGCATCGCGAATGGCCAGCACGTATTCCTTGTCGATGCTGCTGCGGTCGGCATTGCTCAGCAGGCGGCCAGTGCCAAACATCAGCATGATCCCGCCATCGGGGTGAAACGCAAACGCGGGTGCCGTGGTAATAGCGGGCCTGCTTTGCGCTGCGCCAGCGCCCACACGCTGGGCCTGGAACAAGGGCGTGCCAGAGAACGAGGCTTTCCAGTCGGCTGGGCTGGCTGAGCTCAGGTCAAACTTCCAGACGTTGCCCAGCAAATCTCCGGCATAGGCAACATCCACTGCACCATCGCCATTGAGGTCAATCAAGCGCGGCGCGGCCAAGCCATTGCTATTGCCAAGCGGCTCGGTAGCACTGGCAGGGATCACCTTCAACTCCTTGGCCCCTTCGAGAAACTGGACCAGGAGCGCGGCCTGCTCATTCTGGCTGTTGTAGCCATTGCCCATCACCAGAGCCCAGCGGCCATCGTTCATGCGCACCAGTTGATTGGACAAGCGCGTATCGACTTGATCAACTACAGGCTGGGCCATGATGTGACCCAGCCAGGCTCGGGCATCGGTGGATTCAAATTGCTCTGAGGGATCCAGCGTTTGGTCCAGTACCAGCACCTCGCCAGGCTGGGCAGTGGCAAAATCCTGCGGCGCGGTCACATCCAAGACAAAATAACCTCGGCCACCGGCACCTAAAAAGCCGGCCAGATAGCTTTTGGGAAGTGCTGTATTGGTTGAGCCATCGCTGTTTTTCTGGTGTGTGAAAACATCGCCGGTGAATGCCGAGCCATCGACAAAATACCGGTGCCGAATCGCATAGCCGGGCTCAGTCAGCAAAGGCAGCTGGCTGATCAAGCCCTTGGGCACATAGGCCAGCATTTCCCTGCCCGTCGAGGCATTGAACGCATGGAGCATGCCGTCGTTGGCGCCCACATACAACATATCGGGCCGGTCAGGTTTTTTCGTTGCGGTTCTGTAGTGGTTGCCGGGCATAAACCAGATTTGCGAATTGACCACATCGCCATGAATCGATTCGCGCTGGCGAAACACCCCGCCGCTCTTGCCAAGCTCTTTGGACTGGTCACCACGCAGGTAGAGAAGCCGGTTTTGGCCGAGTTGGTCCGTGCTGTTGAGCAGCGCTTGCTGGCTCGCATCGAGCTCTGACCACTTCCACTCAATCGCCTGCCCATTGCTGTTGGCACTGACTATCTTGCGCTGGTTAAACCAATTGGCACCCTGGGCCGACATGATTTGCGCCGTGTTTTTACCGCCCCATGCCTGGTTATTGGCATCAATGGCCGCATTGCCTGCCTTGACAGTTTGCGCCTGCACATAACCAGACCAAGTGGCCGGATTGTAGGAGGCGGTGAACATCAGCGAATCAGCACGGGTGGTGGCAGCGCTCAAGGCGACCGAAGTCATCGGCAATTGCGAGTCAACAATGATTTCATTCAAAATATCGCGAAAGGCTGGCGTCAGGTCTTCGGCCCTGGTGACCGGGATGTATTTGCCCCGGCTATTGATCGCCATATGCCATAGCTCAGGCATTCTGAGCACTGCATTGGTGGTGCTGTAAGGGTCAATCCAACGCTTGCTGCCAGAGAGCAGGTCATCGTAGTCACCGCCATTCCAGGTATCACTGCCAAACACCGGCCGCGCGCCCAAAGGAGCCCAGTTGGCGCCAACCCCAAAGCCGACGGAGTACACCGTCATGTGCTGCCAAGTCGCAACATTATTGGCCGGGTTCCAATAGGGCTCAAGGCTCCAGCTCGCTCCCTTGATTGGGCGTGCAACGCGCTCAACCATCTTGGGCTCGACCTGCCTGCCTTGGCCGCTCAGATCATTCGCCCAAAAATAAAAGGCCAAATCTGACAAGGTCGGCCAATTCCAGGCACTAGACCCGGTACCGGGTACAAAACCATTGGGGAATCGGCTGCGGTCGCGGTAGATATTGAGCTGCGGATTGCTAATATCGTAACTGGTGCCGTCTGGCAATTGCAGGGGCTGGCGCCGGTTGCTGTAATTGCCAATCATGCCCGCAGCTGGCAAAACCGCCTGGTTATTCCAGCCCCCATCAGACATGAAAATATTGTAGGTTCTGCGGCAAGCCAATGCACCTGAGTTACTCACACTGGGATCGTTGAGCCAGGGCTGCCGGTTGCTCTTTAAATAATTGCCTGCATTAAATAGCATTCTGAGAGCGGGTGTGTTCCCCCCTGCTGTCAAGCTGCCCCCGGTCGTCTTGCCACTGACCCAGTCAAGGAATCGCTTGCGATGCGCGGCATCCAGGATTCTCATGCCATTGGTGTTACTGCAACCGCCCGCGGCACTGGGGATATTGGGGCAGCCGTTCATGGACATCCAGGCCAGGCGAATCGCGCCATTGGGAATATTCTCTTCTGAGAATGCCTGTAACAGCGAGGCCCTTAAAATGGCCATGCGTGTGTCTGCCGTCTCGCGCTGCTTGCTGTCTGCATACTTCTCCGCATCGACCCGATACAGCATGCTGCCAGAGTCATCTATCGAGACAATCACATTGGGCGCAGGCGGTCTGCCCATATTCACCGCCGGTATTTGCATCAGTGGTATCGGCTCAGCCCCTGACTCAGCAACCAGGCTGACCAGCACCGCAGCGCAGGCCAGCAGTTTGAGGCCCATTGGTACTGGGCCGATTCGACGGTTTTGGCTGATGCGTGACATCCTCAACTCCTCACTCCTACAAGTATTCCAATTGCTCATGGCGTAAAGCCGATCTGGTGTTGGCCCCATTCATCCCCCCGATGGCCTGGCCGCAATCACGGCCTGGGCTTGTGGCACCAGAATCGACTGCACAATCGCCTGCGTGCCAGGCTTGCGCCCACGAGCAACCGCTGTGATGCGGTAGACGATGCCATTGATGGAGTTCATGCCCACACTCTGGCCAATGGGCGCGTAGCGCTGTCCAATCGCACTGTTAGCGTTGAATTCCAGCGGCTCAATCCAGTACCAGGCATTGGCGAGTGTGCGGTTTTGGCGCATGTCTGCGGTCACCAGCAAGCGGGAATTGCCCATGCTGGCGTCCTGCACCGCTCCGGTAAACTCGCCATAGAGCGCTGCGCTTGCCTGCATGGCTTCAAGGGTGTCCGCATCGAGCCAGAAGCGCGCGGGCAAGCGTCCGTCGTCAAAGCACAGCCCCTGGCGGCAAGGCACAGCCAAACCTTGCACCGCCCGCTCAAGCACCAAAAAATCACCACCATCGCTGTCAAGCAGGCTAAAACTCTGCGGCACTTGCAGCATGCCAGGATTGTTTTTTCGACATCCCTGCAGGCAAGCACTGCCATCGGCCGTGATACCCAGCGCGTCCAGCTCAGCATCAGCCAACATGGCCTGCGCGGCCTCAAAGGCCAGCAAGTAGTCGGCCTCGTTGCCGGTGACGCGTTCGCTGAACAGCGCAGCGCGGCTGGACCAGGCCACCAGCAAGGCCCCCAGCAGCATCACCACCATCACAATCACAATGGCTGCGCCCTGCTGGCGTCGCAGGGCAGGATGCCGCAAGCCGGCGGTAGTTTGGGCAGACGCGTGGCGTACTCGGTGGCCTGCGCGGCTGCTGTGTTCAGACATAGACATGCAAAGCGGCTCCTTGATCGTATGCGGTGGCTACGCCGTACGCAGGTAAAACACATTGCGGTAAACACGCCGCAAACGCTGCTGTAATTCGACCGACTCGCCTGCGCAATTGGTCCAGCTGCCTGCAACGCCCTGGAGGCGCTCGTTGCCCTCCATCTCCAGGCACAACTCCACGGCCACGACCCGTGGCGCCCCCACAAGAGTGGAACTCGGCGGTGGCTCGCTGGCCATCGACAGGCTGTCACGGCCTGCCGCATCGCGCTGGGCAATGCGGTAGCGCACTTGCAGCTTGCTGACATTGGCCACCAGCGGCTGCGCAGCAGCGAGCGCCTTGCCATCCACCACGGTTTGGCAGGTCAGCTGCTGGCTGTCGTTGACTGCAAATACAGCGCTGAATTCGCGCGCTGACACGGTATTGCCAAAGCAATCCACATTCACGCCCACGCGACTGCCCGACTGCGTTGCAACGGTCAAACTGTCCGACTCGTTGCCGCCTCCCTGACGGCCGGTCACTATCGGCACTGCACGGTCTTCAAATGCCATCATGGGCAAACCCGCAAATGGGCTTTCTTGCACAGGCTCAAGCGCGCCAGCTTGCCGAATCAGCCGCCCCATCACGGTCAATGCGTAAGCGGCGTCTTGCTGCAAACTGGCCACCTCGCCCGTGGTCGAAGTCACGGCCCTGGACATCAGCAAGGTGCCCAAAGCCGCCGCAATCACCATTACCCCAAGGGTGATGGCCACCAGCAACTCCAGCAGGCTCAGACCGTGTTGCTGCAGGCGATGCGGGAGGCTGGCAGCCGGCCAGCTTGGTGCTGGTCGGTTGGGGCCACGCGTCAATAAAGGGGGCAGTCGATGAAACATGGGCATCCTTTATGGCTGTATGTAGGCCAAGTGGCAGATCATGTTGGCAGGGCATGCCAACGCAGCCGTGCCAGAGCCTTCTACAATCTCAAACGGCATGGAGAACGCTGCATTGCCTGCATGCTCGGCACGCTCGTTGTAAGGCCAGGCCAGCAACACGCCCAGTTGGCGCCGATTGGCCTCATTGCTCGACTCGCTTTGCGACAGGAACGTCATGGCCTGGGCCCCCGGCAAACCCAGCGGCACGTTGCTGCGCCACACCTGAATGTCCCAGACAGCTTGCTGCTCAGCACTGCACACCATGGCGCTACAGTTGTACGTGGGTGCGTTATCAGGCGCGCTCCAATCGGGCAAAGCATAGGCACTGAGCACCGAGAATCGGCCGGGATTGCTTTTGAGCCGCTCTGACAAGTCTTCAATCATGCGAATGGCTTGGGCGCGCTGTACGCTATTGCGGGTGTCTGAGAGAATGCCCAGTTGCATGCCCAGCATGCCAAGCACACCAAATGCCACAATCAGCAAGGCCACCAGCGCTTCAATGAGGGACATGCCGCGCTGCCTGGCCGCTATCGGATGCAGACCGGGCTGCGGACAACCCAAGCGCAAGGGTTGCTGTACGCGTTGCTGGCGGGCGATGGAATGTTTGCATTGCATACTTTGAATCACGTGCATTGTGTGGTGCCTCGCACGGTGCGCACCCGCCCTGCCGAAGACACGCAGACCGTGATCGCTTTGCTGCTATCACCCTGGTTGGCCTGGTGTACCACCACAAAGCTATACGCCCCCAGACCATTGACCTGGCCAAACTGGTTAAAGCTGGTGGTGTTGGTCTCGGGTCTGCGCATAATCACCATGCTTTTGATGGCTTCAACCGTTTGCAGTGTCACCCCATCCTGACCCAGGGTTTGCACGCGCCAGCCACATTGCCACAGGCCTGCAGTCTGGCACTCCGGCCCGTCAATACGCGCCATCTGAACGCCACCAAAACGAGCGGCTTCGCTGCGCGCCAGATAAATACCAGAGACCAGGTTTTCAGCCGCCGTTTTGGTACGCCATCGCTTGACCATGCTGTCAAAGCTGGGCAAGGCCAGCGCCGCCAAAATCGCCGCAATGGCCAATACCACCATCAGCTCAAGCAGGGTGAAGCCGCACTGGCTTGTGCTGCGGGAAACGGATGGGCAGTGCTGGTTCATGGCGAGCATGGTAAAAACGGCTACCATTGACCATGACCTGCGCTGGATAACCGGCAGGTTTCACACGAGCAACGGGCTAAATTGCGTTTCTTTTGTTAAAAAACAATACGGAAACCGTCTTCAAACTGTAGATAGACGATGCACGCCTCACTACAACACCAATCAGGAGTCAAAATTGAGTCAACAAACAGATGTTGTGTCCGAAATTCGCGGACAAGTCGGCTTTATCACCTTGAACCGCCCCAAGGCGCTGAACGCGCTGTCGCTGGGCATGGTGCGCGAGCTCAACCGCATCTTGCTGGACTGGCGCGATAACGCCCAGGTCCTGGCCATTGCCATCCGCGGTCAAGGCCGCGAAGGCGCTTTTGGGGCGTTTTGTGCTGGTGGCGACATCCGTTTTCTGCACCAGGCAGGCAGCGATGGCAATCCCCAGCTGGAAGACTTTTTCACCGAAGAGTACGCACTCAACCACCTGACCCACCACTTGGGCAAGCCCTATATCGCCTTCATGGATGGCGTGGTGATGGGCGGCGGCATGGGCATCTCGCAAGGCGCGAGCCTGCGCGTGGTGACGGAAAACACCAAAATGGCCATGCCAGAAACTGCCATCGGCCTGTTTCCCGATGTGGGAGGCGGCTACTTTCTCAGCCGCACACCGGGCCACATGGGCGAGTACCTGGGCCTGACTGGCCAAGTCTTTCACGCGGCAGACGCCGTCGCCGTACAACTGGCCGATGGCGTAGTGCCTGCTGCGCAATTGCCTGCGCTGTGGGATGGTTTGGCCGGTCAGTTTGACAGCGGCGCAGCCGTCGAAGCTTTTGTGCGCAAACACTTTGTCGAACACACCTCCGCACTGGCCGCTCAGCGCGGCGAGATTGACCAGGTGTTTGGCCTGGAATCGGTCGCAGCCATCATCAACGCACTCGAGAGCCGCAGCGACAGCTGGGCACAAGAGACCGCCAGCCTGTTGCGCAAGCGCTCGCCCCTGATGCTGCATGTGGTGCTTGAGCAAATTCGCCGGGGCCGTGGCATGAGCCTGGCAGACGACCTGCGCATGGAGCGCGACCTGGTGCGCCACTGCTTTTATCTGCGTGCTGAACGGCAAAAAAACAGCGAAACCATCGAAGGCATTCGTGCCTTGGCGGTTGATAAAGACCACCAGCCGCAATGGAAGCCTGCGCGCATTGAAGAGGTCAATGCCGATGAAGTCGCGGCATTTTTTGTCAGCCCCTGGCCGGCTGCCTCGCATCCACTGGCTGCCTTGAATTAAGAACCCACCGCCAGCGCCGCGCCCATAGCCTTGGGTGCGGCCCCTTTTTGCGACTTCAAAAGCCGACTGACACCGTTGGCGGTTTCACGATGGCTTTGCCGCTGCACAGCTGCGCTTGAACTGGTGCGGCAAAAAAATACCCCCCGATGCACACAATCGGGGGTATCAGCCATCTGGAACAGTGGCCAAAGCCACTGTTCACAAGTCAATCGCCTTGCTTGGTACGTGTTCGCCACAGGCATGGCCGCACGCTCCCTACAACGCAGTGCTTAGTTGTCACTGTCTGACGCACTCTTGGCGTAAGCGATAGCGACCAAAGAAATCACCGCTGTGGCAATGATGTAGCAGGCCACCGGCACCCAAGAACCATCGTAGGTTGTGAGCAGCCAGGTCGCCACCAGTGGTGCAGTACCACCAGCCAGCGCAGCGCCAATCTGGTAGCCCAAGGTGATGCCGGTATAGCGCACGCGGGTCGAGAAAATTTCCGAGAACAAGGTGCCCAGGACCGCAGTGATCGGAGCCCAGATCAGACCCAGGCCAATCACCGTCGCAATCACCAAGGTGGTGGTGGTGCGTTGCTCCAGCAGCATGAAGTACGGGAAGGTAAACAGCCCCATCAGCACCGTGCCAATCACAAACATGCGTCGACGGCCAATGCTGTCGGACAGGCGGCCCATGATAGGAATCATCGCCGTGGTGACCAGGGTGGCCACCATCACCGCATTGAGCACCGTGATGCGCTCAAATTTCAACGCGCTGGTGGCGTAGCTGACGATGAAGGTTGAAAAAATATAAAACGGCGCGGTTTCTACAAACTTGATGCCAACTGCCACCAGCACCGAGCGCCAGTGGTAGCGCAAGGTCTCCACAATCGGCATTTTGGCCACATTGCCAGTCGCCTTGGCTTTTTTGAATTCAGGCGTTTCATCAATGCCTTTGCGAATCCACAAACCCAAAAATACCAGCACCGCGCTCAGCAAAAACGGCACGCGCCAGCCCCAGGACAGGAACTGGTCGTCTGGCAACAGGCTCATGAGCATCATCGCCAGTGTGGCCATCACCATGCCAATCGTCACGCCCATTTGCGGCACGCTACCAAACAGGCCTTTGCGGTTCTTGGGCGCGTATTCATAGGCCAGCAGCAAAGCACCGCCCCACTCACCGCCAATGCCCAGGCCTTGAATCAGGCGCAGGACAATCAGCAAAATCGGCGCCCAAATGCCAATCGTGTCGTAGCCAGGCAGCAAGCCAATCGCCACCGTCGCACCGCCCATCAGCGACAGCGTCATCACCAGGGTTTTCTTGCGGCCAATCCGATCGCCAATGTGGGCGAAGATAAAGCCGCCCAGCGGCCGAATGAAAAAGGTCAGCGAGAACGTCAGATACGACAGCATCAAACCCACGACCGGGTCGGTCATCGGGAAAAAGACTTTGTTAAACACCAGCGCCGCGGTCGTGGCGTATAAAAAGTAGTCAAACCATTCGATGGAGCTGCCCATCAGGCTGGCAGCCAGTACCCGTTTATTGGTCGCACCTGAAGAAGGTGCTGCAGTGGTCGTGCTTGCAGTCATGCTAGAGAGAGGTCAAGGGTTAAAGGAAAGAATACGCAATCAAGTGACGGGGCTGTTTTGCAGCAGTTGGCGTGCCAGGCGGCAAGCAGCCAAGTCCCAAGCGGCGGTGCCGACGCTTTTGAATACGATGGGGCGTGTGTGATCAGCGGCCTGGTCCAAGGCGCTGGCCAGACTGCGCACCTGGGCCCAATCAACGCCGGCCTGTATCAGGTCGCCCGCTTCATGTGGCGCGCCGACGATGTCGTCGGCATACAGCACACTGCCAGCCAGGGTGTTCGGGCCAATTTCGGCCATTTCTGGGCGGAATGCGCCCACGCCAATCACCAAACGGCCAGCCAGGGCTGGCAAGTCGTAAATAGCCTGCAAGCTGGTGGTCACGGTGATGACTGCATCCATGGTGTCAGGCAGCGTTTGGTCCACTGCCAGCAATTGCAGGGGCAGCTGGGCGTGCTCGGCGCAGAACGCCTGGGCCTCGGCCAGCTCACGCGCTTTGATGTGCACGGTGCAGCCTGGGTAGCAGTCGGCCAGCGCCTGCAGGTGGTAGCGCGCCTGTGTGCCCGTGCCGTACAACAACACATCGCGCACCTGGCTGGGACCGAGCGTGCGCAGGCCCAGCATCGACACGGCCGCTGTGCGGCGACCCGTGACTTCAGGGCCATCGAGCACAAACAGCGGAATGCCGGTGACCGAATCAAATGCAGTGACCAAGCCGTGAATCGCTGGCAAGGCCCGTGCCGAATTGGCCGGTTGCACGGTGATCAATTTGTGAGCAACGAGGTCTGCAGCAACGGCAGGCATGCTCAGCAAGACCGCGCTGTCGAACGGCACAACCATGCGCTCAGGGCTGTGGATGGCACCGGCTTCATAGTCGCGCATGGTCTGCGCCAATGCATCGATCAAGGCTGGAAAAGGCAGCAGGGCGGCGGTTTGTGCTGCGCTATAGACCTGCAATGGGGCGGTTAATGAGGCGGCCATCGTCATACTCCGTTCTAAAAGTGTGTTTTCGGTTCTTTTTCGAACCAAAATCTCTCATCAATGGGAGAAAAGGCAAATTACATGCCAACAAAATGCAAAAAGTTTCGCTTTATAACCAATTTTGGTTTTAAAAATTTACCAAAATGGTGCTTTTGAAGAAAAACCAAGGGTAAACACCGACCCCATTTGGTGCATTTCGCAAAACGGCCGCCACAAAAGTGACTTTGGTTTGCTGGAAAGACCAATTGCTTTCTTTATTGTTATTGCTTGGGCCACAATTGGGTGGTCACACGCCCTTTCCACACGCAAAAACTATGACCACGGAGATGTCAACCGACGCCAATGGCGTCTTTCGCCCTAAACAGGTCTACGAGCAAGTGGCCGATGAAATTCGGCGCGCGATTGACGAAGGCACGCTGGCCTTGGGCAGTCGGCTGCCGGCCGAGCGCGAGTTGGCCAAGCGCTTCAATGTCAGCCGCCCAGCGGTGCGCGAAGCCATTGGTGCCCTGCAAAACGAAGGCCTGATTGCGACCCGGCAAGGCTCAGGCTCGTATGTCACCGCGCCCCAGTGGCAGATTGCGCCAGAAGGCCAGGCCGAGTTTGGCGCCCACCCTGCCGATATGAGCCCCGTGGCCATTTTGGAGGTGCGCATGATGATTGAGCCAGCCATCATCCAACTGGCTTGCCGCCACCCAGCCAGAGACCTGCAGGCCGAGCGCTACCTGGAGCAAATGGCCGGTATCCGTGACATCAACGACCCACAGCAGCAGCTGCTGTGGAGCGATACCGACCGGCTGTTTCACCGCCAAATCGCCTACATGAGCCGGGACTTGCTGGTGATGAAGCTGGCCGATGAAATCGCCCAAAGCATGGACCAGCCGCTGTGGAAACGCTTGCGCGATGACGGCATATACGAGCCCAAGCGCATCCAGCTGTATGTGGCCGAGCACACGCTGATTTACGACTCGGTGGTGCAAGGCGATGCAGAAGCGGCGAGCTTTTATGTGCGCAAACACCTGGAGCGTGTGCGCGCTGATATTGCGCCAAGCGATTAAGCGCCTGTTGCAGGTGCTCACACCTGCACAAACAGTTTGCTGGAGCTTTTGACCTCATCCATCACCGCGTAAGTGCGGGTCTCTCGCACGCCGGGCAGGCTCCACAACACGCGCGAAGCAAAGTCGCGGTAGGCATCCATATCGGCCACGCGCGTTTTGACCAGGTAATCAAAGCCGCCCGCGACCATATGGCATTCGAGCACCTGCGGATGCGCTTGAATCGCCGCATTGAAGGACTCAAACACATGCGGCGTCGTGCGGTCCAGCAACACCTCGACAAACACCAGCATGCCAATGCCCAGAAGGCGCGGGTTCAGGCGCGCTTCATAACCCAAAATATATTGCTCACGCGTTAAACGCTGCACGCGCGCCAGCGCGGCCGTGGGTGAGAGCGCGACCTCTTCGGCCAATTTCAGATTGGAAATGCGACCATCGTCTTGCAAAGTGCGCAAAATGCGGCGGTCGGTACGGTCTAACGGGTGGACAGAGTCAGAGTGCATGGCAGGACGAGGTGCTGATGGGCAGGTTTGGTCGAGCACAGAGCGTTTTTGAGCAATTCCTCAAAAATACCATTTTTTTAGTTTTAAACACTAAAAATTTGCGCATAAACGAAACAAAAAATTATTTAAAACGGAGATTATTGCGCACATTCACCAACCACTTTTTTTATTTGCTTGTATGTGCCCTACCCCTGTGTCTGCATCCAACCCTTTTGCCGACTTCATCCAGCCTGCAGGCCTGGGGAATGCGCGCTTGCGCACTGCCATTACGCAGGCCTGGCGCCAGCCTGAGCCTGAGGCCGTCGCCCTGGTCACCCAAGGCGCACGCCTGCCAGCCGATGTCGCGCAAGCCAGCAGCCGCTTGGCCAGCCGCCTGGCACAGACCCTGCGCGAGCGCAAAAGCCAAGGCGGGCGGGCGGGCCTGGTGCAAAGCCTGCTGCAGGAATACGCTCTGTCGTCCCAAGAAGGCGTGGCGCTGATGTGCCTGGCCGAAGCGCTGCTGCGCATCCCCGATGTGGCCACACGCGACGCCCTGATCCGTGACAAAGTCGCCAATGGCCAGTGGGCCGCCCACCTGGGCCATAGCCGCTCAATGTTTGTCAACGCCGCCACCTGGGGCCTGCTGATCACTGGCAAGCTGGTGGGCACACACAGCGAAACCGGCTTGTCGTCGGCCTTGGGCCGCTTGATCAATGTGGGCGGTGAGCCCTTGATTCGCAAAAGCGTCGACATGGCCATGCGCATGATGGGCGAGCAGTTCGTCACTGGCGAGACCATTGCGCAAGCGCTCGCCAACGGCCAAACCCATGAAGCCCAAGGCTTTCGTTATTCGTATGACATGCTGGGCGAAGCGGCTGTGAACGCCCGCGATGCTGAGCGTTATCTGCGTGACTATGAGCAGGCCATCCATGCGATTGGCAAAGCCTCCAATGGGCGCGGCGTGTACGAGGGGCCGGGCATCTCCATCAAGCTCTCGGCCTTGCACCCACGCTACAGCCGTGCCCAGTACGACCGCGTCATGGCCGAGCTGTATGTAGTGCTGGTGCGCCTGTGTGCGCTGGCCAAGCGCTACGACATTGGCCTGAACATCGATGCCGAAGAGGCCGACCGTCTGGAGATCTCGCTGGACCTGCTGGAGCAGCTCGCATTTGAGCCGCAACTGCAAGGCTGGCAAGGCCTGGGCTTTGTGATCCAGGCCTACCAAAAACGCTGCCCTTACGTGATCGACTATCTGGTGGACTTGGCCCAGCGCAGCCAGCGCCGCCTGATGGTGCGGCTGGTCAAAGGCGCCTACTGGGACTCGGAGATCAAACGCGCCCAAGTCGATGGCCAGGCCGACTACCCGGTCTACACCCGCAAAGCCTATACCGACGCCTCCTACCTGCATTGCGCACGCAAGCTGCTGGCCGAGCCCCAGGCAATTTACCCGCAGTTTGCCACCCACAACGCGCACTCGGTCGCCGCTATTTACACCTTGGCAGATCCAGCCAGCTACTACCCAGGCCAGTATGAATTCCAGTGCCTGCACGGCATGGGCGAGCCCTTGTACGAGCAAGTCGTAGGTGCTGCCACCGCTGGCAAACTGGGCAGACCTTGCCGCATTTACGCCCCGGTCGGCACACACGAAACCTTGCTGGCCTATCTGGTGCGGCGCTTGCTGGAAAACGGCGCGAACACCTCGTTTGTCAACCGCATAGCCGATACCCGCATTCCGATTGCCGAGCTGGTGCAAGACCCGATCACCACCATCGATGCCTACACCCAACAAGAAGGCACACAAGGCCTGCCCCACCCAGCCATTGCCCTGCCACGCCAGCTGTATGGCCAGGCACGCCTGAATTCAAAGGGCCTGGATTTGAGCGACGAGCTGGCCCTGGAGCGCTTGCACCACAGCCTGAGCAGCCGCGCCACGGAGATGCTGCTGGCCGAGCCCATGCTGGCAGAAGGCATGCACACAGACACGCAGCAAGCGCCACACCCCATCGTGAACCCAGCGAACCACCAGGACATCGTCGGCCATAGCCGCGATGCGACGCAGGCTGAAGTGGGCTATGCGTTGGCAGCCGCCCAAGCCGAGGCTGCCGCTTGGGCGAGCACACCGGCAGCAGAGCGCGCAGCCATGCTGCAGCGCGCTGCCGACGCGCTGGAAGCAGACATGCCAGGCCTGATGGCCATCTTGATGCGCGAAGCAGGTAAAACCGCCTCCAACGCGATTGCCGAAGTGCGCGAAGCGGTGGACTTTTTGCGCTATTACGCGCTGCAAGTGCACAACCAGTGGGATGCAAGCACCCATGTACCGCTGGGGCCTGTGGTCTGTATCAGCCCCTGGAACTTCCCATTGGCGATTTTTCTGGGCCAAATTTCAGCGGCACTGGCAGCCGGCAACGTAGTCCTGGCCAAGCCTGCCGAGCAAACGCCGTTGATTGCAGCGCAAGGCGTGCGCGCCTTGTGGGCCGCAGGCGTGCCCCGTGCGGCGCTGCAACTGCTGCCCGGTGATGGCGCCAGCGTAGGCGCGCAACTGGTCGCTGATGCGCGCGTGCAAGGCGTGTTGTTCACCGGCTCGACCGAAGTTGCGCGCCTGCTGCAACGCAATCTGGCCGAACGCACTGGCGCACATGGCCGCGCCATCCCGCTGATTGCCGAGACCGGTGGGCAAAACGCGATGCTGGTTGACTCATCGGCCCTGCTGGAGCAGGTCGCAGGCGATGTACTCAACTCGGCGTTTGACAGCGCCGGCCAACGTTGCTCGGCCTTGCGCGTGTTGTGCGTACAAGACGATGTGGCCGACCGCCTGCTGGAGATGCTGCTGGGCGCAATGGACGAGTTGCGCGTGGGCAACCCTGCCGCGCTGGCCTGCGACGTCGGCCCGGTGATCGACCAGGACGCACAAGCGGTGATCGAGCAACATATCGCCAACATGCGCAGCCAGGGCCGCAAAGTCCACCGTGCCCACCGCGTGGCCAAAGGCGAGGCCGCACCACTGGCCCAAGGCACTTATGTGTTGCCAACGGTGATCGAGATCGCCAACATCCACGAATTACAGCGCGAAGTGTTTGGCCCGGTCGTGCATTTCTTGCGCTACCGCCGCGAAGACTTGCCTGGCCTCATGGCACAAATCAACGGCACAGGCTACGGCCTGACGATGGGCTTGCACACCCGCATTGACGAAACCATCGCCCAAGTCACCGCCGCCGCGCACGCAGGCAACCTCTACGTCAACCGCAATATGGTCGGCGCCGTGGTGGGCGTGCAACCGTTTGGTGGTGAGGGCCTGTCTGGCACCGGCCCCAAAGCCGGTGGCCCGCTGTACCTGTACCGCCTGCTTGCCCAGGCACCGGCGCAGGTGCTGCGCGCAGCGGCCGCGCACACGGCAGCAGCTCCGGCCACACCACCAGTGCCAGCCGTTGCAGCGACCAAGCAGCCAGCATCAGAAGCCTTCAAGGCCTTGTTGGCTTGGGCACTGCAGCGCGGTGCAGGACAGCCCCAGCAGACTGCAGCCACTGACTGGCAGGCATGGCACAACACCTTGCCCACCACCTGGCAACACGCATTGACAGGCCCGACAGGAGAAAACAACCTCTACCGCTGGCTGCCGCGTGAGCGCGTGCTGTGCTTGGCAGAGCAAGAGGCGGATCTGTTGGCCCAACTCGCAGCCGTGCTGCTGGTGGGCAGCAAAGCAGTCTGGCCAGCGCAATGGCAAGCGCTGTGGCACAACTTGCCTGCCGCAGTGCAGGCTCAGGTGGTGCTGGCACAAGCCTGGCAAGGGCCTGAGGTGCAGATTGATTTGGCGCTGTTGCATGGCAAACAGCAAGATCTGCTGGCCGTGCAGCGCCAGCTGGCGCAGCGCCCAGGCGCCATTGTGGCGGTCGAGTTCTGGGATATTGACGCAGCCGCCAACAAGCCATGGACACCCCCATTCGAGCGATTGGTGGTGGAGCGTGCGCTGAGCGTGAATACGGCAGCGGCTGGGGGCAATGCGTCGTTGATGGCGATGGCGTAATCATCTTGCCCACTGTGTGCATTGCGCACCCAGTGGGCAAGCGCATGAATCAGCCGCAACCTCAGTCCAGCGGCACATTCCCTAAGCCAGTCAAATTACCATGGCGATCACGCACGCGTACAAAGTTGTGCGACATCACAAACTCATCAGAAAAATCAATATCGTAAACGCCATCGCTCGACCGATTGAATAAACACCGAGCGCGCTGTGTCTCTGCATTCAACTGGCAGCGCACTGAGCCCTCCTCATTCCTTGCCACATCCCCATCCATGCGGTTGAGAGTGACAGTCAAAGGCCCACCAAGCCTTGCAAACGATGGAACATACCACTCGCCAAAGAACCTGTCCTCCAAGCTCTGTGGAGACTCCAATGGAATGCGTTGCATCAACTTGGCTTCTTCACCTGGAAACTGCACCATGGCTTGTGCCAAGGTAGCGCTCCGGGCACCCGAGACGCTCACCAAGACGTCTCCTGCATCTTGCACTAAATATGCACTGGCGGGATCCCCACCTACACTGCGGCCACCACCATACTGCTGCAGGCTAAAACGGGTGCTGCTAGTATCACTGTATTCGGATTCCGCTGCATAGCTGCCGACCCCCATATGGAAGGTCGGCTGTCCATTCGCTTGGTAGCCAAAAACCTGCATGACCATCTTGCCGCCCTGCACATCTAAGCTAATGCCCCGGCCTGGTTTACTTGTCAATTCATCTTTTATCACCCAGGTGCCATTGCTGGGCAAATAACTTGGTTGCTGGCCATAAGGAACAGATCCTTGACCATACGTTTCTACGCCACGACTGCAACAGCCTCCAAGAATCACTGCGCCGGGGGGAAAGAAAGCTTCGGTATTGACGCCCTGCAGCTGTAATGGCGCAGCGCCTTCGGCTTGCAGCGTGAGGATGCCTGTCACTTGGGCTCCAACCAATCGAAACTCAGCCTCCTTGACTACAGGTGAGCTCGTCTGACTCACTGCAATACAGTGGATGCTTTGCGTTTGTGCTGGACGCGTGCATTCCAAATTGCTCCTGCTAGATTCATTGCTCAGGCTCAGCTGCATAGGATCAGTAGCGCCCCACTGAAGCATCGCCCGCCAAGCATTGACCACCTGCCCTTGTTCATTCAAACCAAGCCAACGGGCATCGCGAGTCACCCCTTGCCACTGTTCGGTCTTGTAATGGGGAGCATCACGCTGTGCAAAAAGAAAACGCTCAATCTCGCGTTCTGGCTCACCGGGCAATTGAATCGTGCCCTGTAGTCCATTGCTAAAACGCAGTATCACATCGCCCAAGCTGTGGTCTTCTACTGCATCGCGCGGCCCACTGCCAAAGCTGCGCCCTCCCGTGTAGCGCACCAACGGAGCGGTGACCGTATCGCCCTGCATTTGGCCTACTGCGGTATAGAACGTGGCGTCACCGTTTTGTTCGTAGCCGTAGACCTGCATGATGAAGGTATTGCCTTGCACATCAATGGCTAAGCCACGGCCAGGATTGCCATCGACCTCTTCACTGATGACCCAAGTGCCCGCTTGGGGCGTGAAATCACGCGCGGCCCAACTGGCCACGCTGGCGAGTGCAAGCACAGATGCCAGTACGGTACTGCGTAAGATTTGAATGCGGGTGGTATGCGTCACTGTGACTCCTGATTGTGAATCCATGGCAAAGGGTGTTGATGTCTCACTCCAACGGTTGCTTCGCCTGCAATCCATAACTGCAGACAAAGAATCAAGCTCCCACGGCGATTACAGCATGATCAAGTGCGACGCTGCAACCAACACTCAATATCTCTGCCGGTTGAGACGCACCATGCGACTGAAACGCGCGCGCAATGTGGTGTTCTTTTCTCAACAAGACACGCTAAGCCAGAAGTACTGGCATGGTGAGCGATGTGGGGATTGGCTTACAAATTCGCTTGGCGCGTAGCAATGAAGCCATTCGACACAAACAGATCAGCGGTATTGAAAACAGCGCCCCAGAGCTAGCCACCATCTACGATGGCGGTCGACGGCATAATCAAAAAGTGAAGTTTGTCAGTACCATATAAAAAACGCGCTCAAAGATTGTGCTGTACGCGCCAGCAAGCGGTGCGTCTGCACTGCGGCTCACGCCTGCCCACTACTGTCTGCCCAGTCCTGGGAACTGTGCTGTGCATGCGTTATTGGCAGGACAATCTCAGCCCGCAGGCCGCCGCCCGGGCGTGGCTTGAATGCCAATGAGCCACCAAACCGCGCAACAATCGCATGCACAATCGAAATGCCCAGGCCTGCGCCATCCTGGCTGCTGCGCCCCTGATCGCCGCGCCAGAAACGCTGGCCAATCTGGCCGACTTGCGCACTGGTCAGGCCTGGGCCTCGATCCAGCACCGCAATCGTGCAATGCTGCAACGCCTGATCGACCGATACCTGCAGCTCGACTGCAGCGTCTGTGCTGGAGTATCGCAGTGCGTTATCCACTAAGTTGCGCACTGCCGTCTCCAGCATCGACCTAGGCACAGCAACGCTGGTGTCTTGATCGAGTTGCACAGACAGCCGTTGGTAGTCCTCACCGCGGCACTGCTGCAGCGCAGCGTGCACCGCAGCAGAGACGGCGCTGAAGCCCTGCTCCGAATCGGCGCCGGCCTCTGCGCGGGCCAATACCATCATTTGGTCAAGCGTGCGTCGCAACCGCTTGACGCCTTGCTCTGCGCTGGCCAGGGCCAGTGCCACATCCTCACCCTCGCTGAGCTGGGCAACCTGAAGATGCGTATCGATCACCGTCAAAGGTGTGCGCAACTCATGTGCTGCGCCATCGGTGAATGCACGCTGGCTCGCCAGTGCGCCGGCCAGGCGGTGCAGCAATCCATTCATCGCGGCCAGCACCGGCTGCAGCTCAGCAGGAGAATGCCTGAGAACGATCGGCGAAGTGTCATCCGCATGCTTGTCGCGCAACTGTTGTGACAAGGCCTTGAGCGGCACCAGGCCACGCCCGATGCCGATCCACAAAGCGGCGAGTCCGCCAAGAAAGGCAATCAGAAAAGGCACACCTGCAACACGCAATAGCTCATGGATCAGCACATCGCGCTCATCCAAGCGGTCTGCGGTAGTGACTTGGTAACCATTGGCACGGTGCACATACATGCGCCACAGATGGCCTTGCACATTGCGCGTACTAAAGCCTGTGGGCAAACTCTCGAATTCCGAATGCGGGCCTGCAGTGGTGCGCGCCAAGACTTCGCCCCGCAAGGAGCGGATCTCGCAGGCAATGCCTTCTTCACCACTGACACGCACGGCCTCGGCAAAATCGCCCGTCACCGTGCTCGGCGCCAAGGCCGCACGCTCAAGCAAGCCTGACACCATGCGCGCTGACATCGCCAGGCGGCCATCGAGTGTGCGGTCCAGATTGGCATGCACGCCGCGCACCATCCAGCCAGCCGCCCCCGCCCAGAGCGCCAACAGCGCAATCCCCGTGATTATCACGGCACGCAGACGCAAGCTCATGGTGTCAGCCTCCAGCCGAGGCGGTAGCCCAGTCCCCTGGCGGTCTCAATGGCATCGCCGCCCAGTTTGCGGCGGATATTATGGATATGCACGTTCAGCGCATTGCGGCCAATTTCTGCCTCCAGACCAAACAGGCGCTCGTTGAGCGTCTCCACAGAGACCCAGCGCCCAGAGGCATTGGCCAGCTGCGCCAGCACATCGACCTCACGGCGTGACAAGCTGACTGGCACACCATCCAACCAAGCCAGACCGCTGTCTGGCTCCAGCTGCAGTGGGCCCGCCTCGATCCGTTGTGCGGCACGTCCTTGCGTGCGCCTGACCAAGGCGTGCAAGCGCGCTGCCAGCTCACGCAAATCAAAGGGCTTGACCATATAATCATCTGCACCACCATGCAGGCCCTTGAGTCGGTGCTCTATGGCGTCGCGGGCTGTCAGAATCAATACAGGCAAATCAGGCTCAACTGCACGCATGCTGGCCAATAAATCCAAGCCATCCCGATCCGGCAAGCCCAGGTCCAGCACCAGCACATGAAAGCTCTGCTGGGCCTGTGCGGCTTCCGCCTCTTGTGCAGAACCCACGTGCCGAACCTCCATGCCATGTTGGCGCAAGCCCACGACAACCCCCTTGCCAATCAGCTCGTCATCCTCTACCAGCAGCACCCGCATCTTCACCCCATTTGGACTTGATCAGACGCTGATGGTATGCAAAAAAAACACTTTGTACAGCGGTAGCAAATACTGGCTCAGTGCTTTAGTCTCGCTTAAGTTAGGCCATGCATGATCCGGCACTCTTGATTTAAAGGATGCAGATCTGATGCTCTATCGGCGATTACTGACCATCGTTGTGCTGTGTTCATGCGCGCTCAGCAGCGCGTGGGCGCAAGGCATATTCTCGTCGTGGAATGGCGGTGAGAATCAATTTCTGGACGCAGCCGAGGTTCTCACACTCAAGCCTGCACAGCAGCAAGGTGATGTATTCACCATTGACAGCCAGATTGCTGAGAACTACTACGTGTATCGCCATGCGATCAAGCTGGTAGATCACGCTGGCAATGAGATTGCCCTGGACCTGCCGGCAGGGCGCAATCAATATGACGAGTTTTTTGGCAATACAGAAATCTATACCGACCAAGCACTCGCACTGTCTTTTCCCGATACCGTCACAGGTCCGCTGACCTTGCACTGGCAAGGCTGTGCGGAAGCGGGCATTTGCTATCCACCGCAAACCACCGAGCTGCGCTTGCCAGCCAGCGAAGCAGTCAGCGCAGCAGCCAGCAGCATGCCCATGTCCGTGTCCATGTCTACGGCCGAGGCCGCGCCACAAGCTGCAGCGCCAGCGCCCAGCCCCCCAGAGGCCCTGGCCGAAGACCAGGCCGCCGCACAACAACTGGCCACGCTGGGCCCCTTCTGGGGAATCTTGCTGTTTTTCGGCTTTGGCTTGCTGCTGGCCTTTACGCCGTGCTCGCTGCCAATGATCCCAATCATCTCCAGCATGGTCGTAGGCAGTCAGGCCAAGCCACGCCGCGCCTTTGCCCTCAGCCTGTCGTATGTCGTCGCCATGGCAGGCACTTACGCCATCGTAGGTGTAGCAGCAGCCATGGCCGGTGCCAACCTGCAAGCCACGCTGCAATCGCCCTGGCTTTTGAGCGCCTTTGCGGTGTTGTTCCTGGTACTGGCCAGCTCCTTGTTTGGTCTGTTCGAGTTGCGACTGCCCGCATTTTTGATGAACCGGCTTCAATCTGCAGGCCAAGGCCAGTCAGGTGGTAGTTGGACGGGCGCGGCCATGCTGGGCGTTTTATCGGCTCTGCTGGTCGGTCCCTGCATGACCGCACCACTGGCTGGAGCCTTGCTGTACATTGGACAAACCGGCAGCGCCGCTTATGGCGCGATGGTCTTATTTGCGCTGGGCCTGGGCATGGGCTTGCCTTTGCTGGCGATTGCCGTATTTGGTGCCCAGGTTCTGCCTCGCCCCGGCGCGTGGATGGACCGCGTACGGGTGGCCTTTGGCTATGTCATGGTCGGCATGGCGCTGATGATGCTGGCGCGTTTCTTACCCGCTACGCTCAGCCTGGCGCTTTGGGGTGCATGGCTCTTGTCGATCGCAATCGGGCTGCTGGCCTGGGGCCAGGCCCTGGTCAACCAATACCGGCTGGTCTGGACGCTGCGACTGGGCGCGGTCTTGACCAGCCTATGGGGCACACTGATGGTGGTTGGCGCAGCAGCCGGGGGCGACTCCTTGCTGCAACCCTTGGCCCAGCTGCGCAATCCATCCAACACCAACGCCCCCTCCTCCCCAGCGTTCACTTATCTCCAGGCCAAAACCATTGAAGATGTGCAGGCCCATATCACGCAAGCAGGCGCCAAAGGGCAATGGACACTGCTGGACTTTTATGCCGACTGGTGTGTCAGCTGCCATGTGATTGAGCGCCAGGTCTTTGGTGACCCCACGGTGGCAGCTCGCCTGGCCCGCATGCAGGTCGTCAGACCCGATGTGACCCGCAATGACGCAGACGACCAGGCCCTGCTCAAACACTGGGGCGTATTGGGCCCGCCCACACTCATTCTGATCGGGCCAGATGGCAAGGAAAGACGTGAGTTGCGCAGTATTGGCGAGCTTGACGCCCGCGCCTTTTTAGCGCGCTTGGACCAGGCAGGCACCCCATGATCAGTGCAGGACCATTTCCCATTCAATTGCTCGTTGTTGTCGCTTGTGCATTGCTGGCCTGGCTGACTGCTTATCTGACCGCCAGGCGCCTGCCCAATGGCGGCGGCAAGGCAACTGGCGCGCTGATGTTCGATGTTCTGCTGTGGGGGCTTGTCGCCGCACGCATCGGCTACATCATTGCATGGTGGCCAGAGTATGCTGCAGCCCCTTGGTCGATGATCGCCATTGGTGACCAGGGCTTTTTGTGGTGGGTAGGCGCTCTGGCTGCATTGCTGTACGTGCTTTGGCGCACGCGTTTGCAACGCCGGCTGCGCCTGCCGCTGCTGGTGGGCCTGTGCGCAGGACTGGTGTGCTGGTGGGCCGCCAGTGCCTCACTGGAGCACATGCGCCGCGCCATGCCACCATTGCCCGCGTTGCAGCTGGCCAAGCTCGACGGACAACCAGTAGCGCTCGACAGCTATCTTGGCCAGCCTGTGGTTCTGAACCTGTGGGCAACGTGGTGCCCTCCGTGTCGCCGCGAAATGCCGGTCTTTGAACAGGCCCAAGCCGAATATCCAGGCATCGCCTTTGTGTTGGTCAACCAAGGCGAAAGCGCCCAGCAAGCACATGCATTTTTGACGGCACAAGGCCTGCAACTGAGCGATGTCTTGCTAGATCCGCGCTCTCAAACCATGCAGGCGATAGGCTCACAAGGGCTGCCCACGACCTTGTTCTTTGATGCCACTGGGCGTCTGGTGGACAGCCATATGGGCGAGCTCTCAATGGCCAGCCTCAAAAGCACCCTCACACGCCGCTTTGCACCACACCAACTTGCCAACCCTCACAAGGAATGAATATGCGTCTACGACAATCACACATCTGTTGCGCCATGATCGCCAGCCTCTTGCTGATGGGCAGCTTCTGCCGAGCCCAGGCGGGCGAGCAGCCACAGGTTCTTACCGCTTTGCAAGCACAAGGCCTGACCATCATGGATGAGTTTGAAGTCGGGGGTGGCCTGCGCGGCTTTGCCGCAGCCTCGGCAGATCGCCCCATGGCGGTCTATATCACCAGCGACGGCCATGCCATTGTCGGCACACGCTTGAACAGCCAAGGTGAAACAGTCGATCAAGCCATCTTGCACCAGCTGGCCAGCAAACCCCTCAGCGACATGCAATGGGCGCAACTGGAGGCGGCCAATTCAGTCCTGGATGGACAAGCAGACGCGCCGCGCATTCTCTATACATTCACAGACCCCAATTGCCCTTATTGCCACAGCTTCTGGGAGGCAGCACGCCCCTGGGTTGATGCAGGCAAGGTGCAAATTCACCACATCATGGTGGGAATCATCAAACAGGACAGTGCTGGCAAAGCCGCAGCCATCCTCAGCGCCGCCGACCCATCGGCTGCGCTGCTCGAGCATGAACAAAACCACGCCAAAGGGGGTATTGCTGCGAGCCAGGATATTCCAGCAGATATTCTCCAGACCCTCAGCGACAACAAGCAGCTGATGCTCAGCATGGGCTTTCGAGGCACGCCTGGCATTGTCGTGCGCGGCCCTGATGGCATTCTGACCAAATTCAGTGGCATGCCACAAGGCAATCAACTCGAGGAAGCGCTGGGGCCGCGCTAAGAACGTGTTCACCATCGCAACGCAGCCGCGTTGAAGCCCAAAAGGAGGCCATGCGCGGCTCAAAAAATCGCATTGCGGCGTTGCCTCCGTTGCGCCCATACAGACGTATGCACTGCCCCAAGCCATAGGTGCGAGCACCAGGGGTGGTGCCTATCGACAACACAGTCCAACAGCGGCTGATTGAGCGGCAGGGCCATTGTTTGAACACATACGATGCCGATCTCCACATTCCCTACAAGAAAACTCGATAGTGTCACAAGATTCTTCTACCAAACTGGCGCTCTTCCTTCAGGAGCTTTTACGCTGTGACTCTCAATACTGCCCAATTACTGGCTGACGAAGCCAAGTACTGCTCGTTTGGCGACACCGTCCATTACGTCAATCCCCCCAAAATCTTCACCGGCTGCGAAGGCAGCTACATGTATGACGAAGAGGGCACGCCTTACCTCGATCTGCAGATGTGGTATTCGGCCGTGAACTTTGGCTACAAGAACAAGCGTCTTGAAGACAGGATGATCGAGCAACTCAAAGAGTTGCCACAGGTAGCCAGCCAGTACCTGCACCCCACCAAGATCGAGCTGGCCAAATTCATCGCCGAAGATGCGAAGAAAAAATGGGGCCACGACGGCCGGGTGCATTTCAACGTCGGCGGTGCACAGGCGATTGAAGACTCGCTCAAAGTCGTGCGCAATGCCTCTGGCGGCAAAAGCCTGATGTTCGCTTTTGAAGGGGGCTACCACGGCCGCACCTTGGGCGCATCCAGCATCACCTCCAGCTACCGCTACCGCCGCCGCTTTGGCCACTTCAGCGACCGCGCGCAATTCATTCCCTTCCCCTATCCGTTCCGTCGCCCCAAGGGCATGACCTCGGAAGAGTATGCGGACTCCATCGTCAAGGAATTTGCGCGCAAATTCGAGAACGAATACCACGCAGTCTGGGACCCGAAAACCAACCAGTGCGAATACGCGGCCTTCTACATCGAGCCCATTCAAGGCACGGGCGGTTATGTCGTGCCACCAGCGAACTTCTTCACTGGCCTGAAAAAAGTACTGGATGACCACGGCGTGCTGCTGGTCGTCGACGAAATCCAAATGGGTTTCTGGCGCACCGGCACACTGTGGTCGGTCGAGAACTTTGGCATCAAGCCCGATGTGCTGGTGTTTGCCAAGGCCCTGACAAACGGCTTGAACGCCTTGTCCGGTCTGTGGGCGCGTGAAGAGCTGATCAACCCGACCATTTTCCCACCAGGGTCGACACACTCGACCTTCGCCTCCAACCCGCTGGGCACAGCCTTGGGTCTGGAAGTGATGAAAATGACGCACGAGATCGACTTCGGCAAACAGGTGCGCGAAGCGGGCGCTTACTTCCTCGACGGTTTGAAGCAACTGCAAAAACGCCACAAGGAAATCGGCGATGTCGACGGCATGGGCCTGGCACTGCGTGCCGAGATCTGCACCGAAGATGGCTTCACGCCCAATAAGGCGCTGCTGGACAAGATGGTCGATCTGGGCCTGGAGGCCAAGCTCGAATACCAGGGCCAAAAACGCGGCCTGGTACTGGATGTCGGCGGCTACTACAAAAACGTGATCACGTTTGCGCCTTCGTTGATGATCTCGCGCAGCGAAATCGACGAAGCTCTGGTACTGTTGGACCAGTTGATCACACTGGCCAAACAGGCTTGATCCAAACCCAATGACACCGGTTGAAACGGCTGGGCCGTCGCGCAACCAACTCGAGCCTTCGGCGCTGATCCGGCTGTTTGCCGTGCATCCGCCCGAGGGCTTTGTCGTGCATGCCGACTGGCCGGCAGTGGCCTTCACCGCGCCATTTGACCTGCTGACCACGGCCGATGACGCGCTCAAGCAAACCCTGCACAAACTACCCGGTGGTGCTTGGCTCAGCAAGCGGCTCACACTGACCACCGATTTTGTCGGCACCACGGTGACCGAATACGCGGTGCTACCAGCAACGCCCAGCGCGCAGCAATTGGCTGCGCAACTGCGCCAGCGTGCTGGCCAGCGCATGCTGACCATCGTCAAGGATTTGCCGCAGGACTCGCCGCTGCTGCCACCGGCCGACAATGAGGCCGCCAAAACACTGGCCCAAGCCTTGTCTGCGGCAGGTTTTTTGCTGGTCGAAGGCCAGGCGCTGGCCTATGTGCCGATTGACTTTTCCAGCATCGACGAGTATCTGGGGCGGCTGTCCAAAAGCCGCCGCCAAAACCTGCGCCGCAAGCTCAAAAGCCGCGCGCAAATGGTGATTGAGCGCATCCCCACCGGCGAGGCCTTCGCCAGCGATGCGCAAGTCGACGCCTACTACGCCCTGTTCGAGGCGGTCTACGCACAAAGCGAGATCCACTTCGACAAACTCACGCGCAGTTTTTTTGCCGCCCTGCTACGCGATGCCAGCAACCACGGCATCGTGTTCGAGTACCGCGCAGAGGACACCGGCGCCTTGCTGGGCTGGAACCTGTGCTTTGAACATGAAGGCCGACTGATCGACAAATACATTGGCCTGGCCTACCCGCAGGCACGCGAAGTGAACCTGTACTTTGTCAGCTGGCTGGTCAATCTGGAGTACGCCATCGAGCGCGGCCTAAGCCACTACGTGGCCGGCTGGACCGACCCCGAGGTCAAGGCCCAGCTGGGCGCCAGCTTCACCTTCACGCTGCATGCGGTATTCATCCGCAACCCGCTGCTGCGCGCATTGGGCAAACGCTTTGCCAGCCATTTCGAGAGCGACAAGCAATGGAGCGAGCAAACATGATGCGCCCGTTGGTGCTGGATGTGGACCAGTCCGTTGGCCCACTGCCCAATGAACTGCGCCTGTCGCTCACCGAATGGCAAGAAGGCATTCGCTTTGGCTCGTCACTGGCGCGCTACCGGCGCTTTAGCGACCATGTGGCAGCGCAGCTGCCTGCGCAGTACGGCACGGCCTGGATGGGCAGCGGCGATTTCCACCACCTGTCGTGGCTGTTGATTGAGCGCTGCATTGCACAAGGGGGCTACTCGGCAGCCAAGCCGCTGCGTATCGTGGTGCTGGACAACCACCCGGACAATATGCGCTTTCCCTGGGGCGTGCATTGCGGCTCCTGGGTGCGGCGCGTGGCCCTACACCCGGCGGTCTCGCATGTGCATGTTGCAGGCATCACCTCCAGCGACATTGGCGCAGGTCACGCCTGGGAAAACTATTTGGCCCCCCTGCGCCAAGGCAAGCTCAGTTACTGGAGCTGCGGCGTAGACACCGGCTGGAGCCGTTGGGTGCAGGCGCAGTCGGCATTTCGCAATTTTGACAGCGTCAGCGCACTGGCCAAGGCGCTAGGCCGCCTGCTGGCAACCGAACACCAGCCGACCTACCTCAGCATCGACAAGGATGTGTTCGCAGCCGATGTGGTCACAACCAACTGGGACCAAGGCCAGATGCGCGAGCAAGAAGGCATGGCCATCATCGCTGCGCTGCAAGGCCAATTGGTGGGCAGTGACATCACCGGCGATATCTCGTCATGGCGCTATGCCGCTTGGTGGAAACGGCTGATGAGCGCAGGCGACGGGCAAGACACCAGCGTGGATACCCAGACACTGGCACACGCCCAAGTCGGCCAGCATGCGCTGAACCAGCGGCTATTGCAGGCCTTAGCATCCAGTCAGATCGCTTAAGCGGGCGCGCTCAAGCCCTCTGCGTGAACTGCTGCAAGGCCTGCAGCAAGTCGGCAAACTGCGCATCGCTGAGCCAGGCGCTATTGCTCACCGCAACCAGTCGCTGCGCCCAATCGCGCGCCTGCCAGGCCGCATCGTGCCGGGCCGCGCCCAGCAATGGCGCATACTGCGCATAGTCGGGCAGCACATGCACAAACGGCAAGGACAAGCCCCAGCCCGAAGCCCAGTGCGACTGCATCAACGCATCGCGCATGGCCTGGTTGGGCATGCGCAGCGCGATCACTGGCCAAATGCCTTGTGCCTGTGCCGCGGCATCACCAACGACCTCAATACCCGGCAAAGCCGCCAGCTGCGCGCTGCGGCGCAGCGCCTGCTGCTCGGCTGCCTGCCAATGCGCGGCAAGCCGTGCCAGGGCCCGAACGCCCACACGGCGGCGCCAGGCCCCCAATGTGTGCTGTGGAATCTGGGCGTCAAAATCATCGCCTGCGGCCTCGATCCAGTCGGCACGCGCCAGGCTCTTGCGCAGCGGCGCGCCATAAACCGCATCCATGGTCGCAGGGCGGAACAAGGCCGCATAGCCCAGCAACTCGGCACTGCGGCGGCATTCCCACCAGCGGCTCACCCGCACCGTAGCCTGGTGCGTGGCACGCAGCGCCGCCAGCATCGCAGCATCACGCGCGACCAGTACGCCGCCTTCATAGGTCGTCAAGCCTTTGCCAACGGCCATGCTGAACAGGCCCACATCGCCTTGTAAACCAACGCTGTGGCCGTTGACCCGCGCGCCCAAGGCTTGCGCCGCATCTTCAATCACGTATGCGCCCACAGCCTGCGCGCAATGCCGCGCCAGCGCCACATCGGCGACGCGTCCGGCCAAATGCGTGGGCAGCACCGCCAGCGTCTGCGCACTCAGCAGGCCACGCAGCGCGTCTGCATCCATATCCAGGCTGTCTTGGGCCAAATCACACAAGCGAATTTGCAGCCCACATTGCGCCACGGCCATGGCCACCAGCGGACAGGTATAAGCGGGCACAATGACTTCGCCGCGCGTGGGCTGCAGTTGCTGCAGCGTGCGCAAGGCCACCATCAGCGCCGACGTGCCAGAGCATTCCAGCAGCACGCCCGGCACGCCCAACCAGGCGGCCAGCGCGCGATCCAACTGGGCATCGCCCCAAGGCCATAGGTCGCGCCATTGCAAAGGCAGGCCTGCTGTAGGTGGGGTTGTGATACGGGCAGAAGTCATGCAGGGATTGTCGCACTGTGGTGCAGGCGGGCCAGGCCGCCGGCATGAAACCCTGTTAGCGGGCAGACTCAGCGAGCTGGGCTGCGCTGGCGCTGGTAGAGCCAGCGCCAGCATGGCCAATGGCCTCGCCCTGCTCGTCGCTGTCATCGGTCTCGCTCAGCGCCAGGCAGGCAATACCGGCCATGATGAACAAGCAGCCGACCACTTGCGGCCAACCAATGTCTTCGCTAAACAAATAGTGCGAGACCACCAGCACCGAGATAATTTCCAAGTGCGAGGCGGCAAAGGCCGGGCCAATCGGCGCGCGCTTGAGCAGACTCATCCAGGTGAAGAACGCGCCGATGTAGCCAACAAAAGCGCCATAAATCCACGGCTGGCTGAACACCCGCCACAGCCACGCCGCCGAAAATTCCAGCGGCAGTGCGGCGTCGCCCGCCATCTTGAAGCTGATCTGGGCCAGTGTGTCAAAAGCCATCAGCACCAAAAAGCCGATGATGTAGAAACGTCTCATCGCATCAGCCTTTCAGTCCCACTACGGCCACGCCAATCGACACCAAAATGATGCCGGCCACGCGCAGCGGCGCGAGTTTTTCCTTGAAGAAAATGCGCCCGGCGATCATGATCGCGACGATATTGATCGAGCCCAGCAGCACGCCGTCGGACAGCGGCACCAGCGATAAAAACGCCAGCCAGGCCACAAACTCAACGATGTAGCACACCCCACCAATCCAGATCCAGGGTCTGGCCAGCATGAAGCGCCAGCGCGCCATGCCATCCAAGGCCAGCGGCGGCTCGCTGGCAGCGGCCTTGAACGCCAGCTGGCCGCCACTGTCGACCAGCACATTGAGCACCCACAGCGTGATGACCAGTGGAGACAAATCACTTCCCATGCGGCGCTACCTCACTCTGAATGCCCGCAATGCGCGCCACAAACGCGTTGACACGCGCAATCACCGTGCGGCGTTCGCGGTCAATCGTGATCATGTGGTAGCTGTTGTCCAGCAGCACCAGCTCGACCGGTGCGTGCACAGCGCCGCGCTGGATGGCGTAGGCGTTGGCGACCGAAGAGATATCGTCTTCTTTCGCATGGATCACCAAACACGGCGCGCGCAGATCGCGCAAATGCGCCTTCACTTGCGCAGACAGGCGGTGCAGCTCAATCACCGACCACCATGGGTTGCCAGGTAGGCCAGCGGCTGCACTGTCGCCACTGTGCATTTGCTCAACAATGCGCGCGCGCAGTGCCTCGTCCTTGATGCCGTAAGGCGGCGCCTCCATGAAAACACTTGTGCGACCAATGCCCAGCCAGCGGAACAAGGGCAGCAAAAACGACAATTTGGTGTAGCGCGGCATGCTCCAGCCGTCGTAGCGGAATGTGGTGGACAGCGCTGCCACACCGGCCACCTGGCCCGGTTGCGATTGGGCCACGGCCAGCGACAGCAAAGCGCCCATCGACAGTCCGCCAACCACCACGCGGTCGACCTGCTGGGCAAAACGCGCCAGGCCCGACTCGACGCTGGCGAGCCAATCGCGCCAGCTCACTTGCACCAAATCATCCATCGTGCCGCAATGACCGGCCAGTTGCACCGCATACACGCTAAAGCCCTGGCGGTTCAGCCCCTTGGCCAGCACGCGCATTTCGGCCGGCGTGCCAGTCAGACCATGCACCAGCAGCACACCGGTGCGCGCCGCAGGTCCAAAGCCCGGCATGACAAATTCGTGCTCGGTCACGCACAGCGCCTCCAGCGCTTGTGCATCAATGCCACTGCCCTGTGCATCCCCAGCTGCACTGCTGCGCTGGAGCTCGAATCCACTCTCAACCTTCATGCCAGCGCCTCGTGGCCCAGCACGACTTTGTCCAGCAACGCAGTGGCTGCTTCAAAATTCGTGAACGGCGCATGCGCAATGCCCTGCTGCTCGCAATACGCGATCAGCTTGTACTTGGCCAGCACAAAATCGGCCTTGTGAGAGACACAGAAATCCGAGGTGCTGTCGCCCACATACAGCACGCGGCCATGCACAGCCTGCTGCTCGGCCAGGCGCTCGCACTTGCAGTTGCCACTGGCACGTGTGCAACGTGCACTGGCCCACGGCGACTCCAGGCGCCAGCGGCGCTCACTGACTTGCACCAAGTGGTTGGCAATCACCTCCAGATGGCCCAGGCCATGGCGTTCCAACACATGGCGAATCGCGTAATCGATGCCGTCGCTGACCACCTGCACCTGCATGCCATGCGCGGCAGCGGCGGCCACAAAGCCGGCAAAACCGGGATCGATCTCCAGCGTGTCCAGCAGCGCCTGCAATTGCGCCTCGTTCATGTCCAGCAGCGCGACCTGGCCCTTCATGCACTCGCGCGAGCCAATCTCGCCGCGCTCCCATTGCTCTTCAAGCTCAACCCAGCCGGGCAAGCCAAAGCGCGTAAGCAGGGTGTCGGTCACGTCGAGCACGCTGATCGTGCCGTCAAAATCCGATTGCACCATCCAGCCTGGAGCCACAGGCAACAGTGGGGTTGGCTCATTCATAAAAAGTCACTCTCACGTTCTGCCCCACGCGCGCATTCGCCGGGGGCTGGTCAAACGCCAGCACGCTTTCAACAATGCGCACCGGGCCGCGTTGGGTATCGTCTTGCAAATTGGCCGGGCCATAGACTGGGCTGATGCGCAGCACCCTGGCCTCGGGCAGAGCAGCCGCCGCCGAGCTGGCGGCATCGCCATCGATCACGACAGTGGCACGCATGCCCTCGCGCACGGCACTGACATAGCTTTCATTGAGCTCGGCCCGCACAATCAAGGGTTTATGCGGCAGCAGTGTGACCACTGGCTGCGCTGGGCTGACCTGGCTGCCCGCATGCGTGGCCACGTGCACCACCGTGCCCGCCTCAGGCGCGCGCAGCTCCAGGCGTTTTTGCAAGGCGCGCAGCTGCTCCATTCTGGCTTGCGCGACTTTGGCTTCGGCCTTGGCCAGACTGGCTTCGGCTTCGGCATCGCGCAGTTGCTGCGCGGCTTCGTCCACACTGCGCGCATCGGCCGCACCTTCTTGCGCGGCCGTTTGCCAGCGCGTGAGCATGGCTTTGAGTGGCTCAACACGCGCAGCTTTGGCCTTTTCACGTGCCTGGGCCAATTGCCATTCAGACTCGGCCACGCTCAGGTCTGCGCGCGAGATGTCATCGGCCAGGCGCAGCAGCACCTGCTCGCGCTGCACGCTTTGGCCATCCTTGACAGCCAGCTCCTGCACCAGGCCATCGACACTGGGGGCCAGCTCAATCAGGCCGCCTTCGACTTCAATTTTGCCGCGTGCGATGGCCACCGGGGCCTGGCTTTGCTGTGTGCTGGAGGCAGTTTGCGCCGCAGCAGCCGCTGGTGCCGCGGTAGCCGCCTCGGCCTTGTCAGAGGGCGAGCAGCCAGCCAATAGCGCGGCGGCCGCCACCAGCGCGATCGCACTGCCGATGGGTGTTGACAGCTTGTGGGACTGGTTCATTGCATATTTCCTTGGTCATTGCCCTGCGCAGCGCTTTGGCGCCAGTCGTTGCGAATCGCGCCATCTTCCATGCTCAGCACGCGATCGGCATGGCGCACCAGCCGCGGGTCATGGCTCACGCACAGCACGGTTGTGCCATGGCCGCGTGCGGCGCGGTGCAAGATATCGATGACACGCTGGCCGCTTTCGGCATCGAGCGCGCTGGTGGGTTCGTCGGCAAATAAGAGCTGGGGCCTTTTGGCCATCGCCCGGGCAATCGCCACGCGCTGCTTTTCACCGCCCGACAGCTGTGAGGGACGCATATGGATGCGGTGCGACAGGCCAACCTCCTCCAGCACCTGCTCGGCGCGGCGGCGGCTCTCGGCCGCTTTGAGGCCCATATAGCCCAGCGGCAATTCGACTTGTTCAATCGCCGTCAGCGCCGGAAACAGGTTAAAGCCCTGAAACACAAACCCGGTGTGGGCGAGGCGAAAGCGTTCAAGCTCGCGCGCACTCATCAGCGACACGTCCTGGCCTAGCGCATAGGCCTTGCCAGCATCGGGCGTCAGCAAGCCTGACAGCAATGACAGCAGCGTGCTTTTGCCGCAGCCAGATGGACCTGAGATCAGCGACAACTCGCCCGCAAACAGATCAACACTCAGCGCTTGCAGCACATGCACACGCACGACACCGGACAGGTAGGATTTCGTCAGCTCTACAGCACGCAGGCTGGGCTGGGCCTTGCTTGGCTCAACCACGGCCTGCTGGCTGTGCACGGGCGCTGCATGGGAGGTGGGGGAGGTCATGGGCTTCACCGTACTACCTCAACAAAGCGGCAGGCTCAGCGCGCAACAAACCACGCATCGCGCCAATGCCAGAGAACAAGGCCAGCACCGCAATCAGGCCAGCACACGCCAAAACGGCGGACAGATTGAGCCTCACCGGCACCTGGTAGTGGTGGGCCAGCGTCAGCAACGCCGCACTGGCCACCAGAGCCAGCACCATGCCGGCCGCGCCAATCCAAAAGGCCTGCTCGACCACGACCCGGCCCAGCGCGCCACGGCTCACGCCCAAGGCGTTGAGCACTGCATATTCGCGGGCCGAGCCTGCCACCACGGTTCTGAGCGATTGGCTGGTCACTACCGCGCCGACCAAACACACGACAATCGCCATGAACAACACGCCAGCGCCAGCGCCGGTGTTGAACATCCAGTACATCTCCGAGCGCAGCGCAAACTCTTTGGCCAGCCAGGTCTCGGCGGGGCCAAAACTGCCGCCAGCGGCATTGAGGCGTTGCTGCACCTGTTTGGCATCGGCACCAGCGCGGGTGCGGGCCAGCAAATAGGTCGTGCCCTGCGCACGCGGTACGTCGGCGATCTCACGCACGCTGGCCAGCGAGCCAATCACATTGACGCCGCCCAGCCCGCGCAGGCCATTGACCACCGCGACAATGCGCACCTTGTGGTTGTTGATCCAGGCAACATCGCCTTCTTTGGAGGCGAGCGTGTCCAGGTCGGCCCGATCCACAATCACCGCGCCCGGCTCACGCAGCAACTGCCGCTGCCAAGGCGCCAGCACGCGGTCAAACAGCATGCCTTGCTCGGTGGGGGAAATGCCCGACAAATACACCGAGACGCCCCCCATTGCGTCTTCGCCCGGGTCATTGGCGCGCCAGTCACCATCGAGCCACAGATAAGGCTCGACCTCGGCGATATCCGGGTCCATGCGCAGGCGCATTTCCACATCCTGGTCAATCGCGCGGCCGTAGTTCACGCTTTGCGTGCCTGGGTAACCGACCCACAGATCGGCCGAGCTGGCATTCACATAAATCGCTGCAGTGCTGAAAATGCCCAGCACCAAGGCCACTTGCATGACCAACAGCACACCAGCAAAGCCGACGGCAAAAATCGACGGAACAAAGCGCCGCCATTCATAGACCAGGGTTTTACGTGCCAGTGCAATCATGGCGCAGGCCTTTGAACTGCGTCCGGCGCTGCGCCGACCGCAGGCTGAGCCAAGGCAGCACTGTCAGCCGCTGGCAAGGGCGCGCCACCCAGGGCCTTGAACACGGCCACATAGGCCAGTGCCTGCGCACCAATGGCCACATCTTGCGCGCTGGCATTGCTCAGGCTGGCGCGGCGCTCACCCAGCACGTTGTAATCACTGGCCAGGCCCAGTTGCTGGCGCCGTTGCAGCAGTTCGCTGCGTTGCTCGAGCTGCTTCTGCATCGCGCGCAAGGACTGCAAACGCACAGTTTGCGCAGCCCAACCGGCCAGCGCCGACTCGACCTCGGCCACGCCATCGAGCACACTTTGGCGATAGGCTTTCACAGCAGCTTCCATCGCCAGTTCGTTGGCATCGACCTGGGCCTTTCTGCGGCCCCAGTCAAACAGCGGAATATCAATCACCGGTCCCAGCTGCGGCATGCGGTCAGAACCAGCATGCTGGTTCTGCGTCATGTTGTAGGAATACAGCAGCGAGCCGTTCAGCGCAAAGCGTGGGTACAACGCCGCGCGCGACCGCCCCAGCTTGGCAGCGGCTTGCTCGACCTGCGCCTGGGCCAGCTGCACAGACGCGCGCGTGCGCAGCATATCGGCGGGCAAGATCTGCAGTTGCAAGGCAGCAGGGCTGGGCAGACGGGCATTGGCGTCGGCCTGCAGCCACGCGGCTTCAGGCGTTATGCGGCCCAGCAGCGCGGCCAACGCATGGGCTGCGCGGGCCTGGTTTTCTTGGAGCGCCGCGCGTTCGGTCTGCAATTGGGCCAGCTCCAGTTGCTGCTGGTGCAGAGCCTCTGAGCTGTCTATGCGTTGCTGCAAACGCACACCGGCCAAGGCCACCAGGCGCTGGCTCAGCGCTATGCGCTCTTGCAGCAGCGCGTGTTGGCGTTGCGCCATGCGGATATCCAGGTAGCGCAACACCACATTGGCCACCAGTTCAACACGCAACTGGTGCAATTGCGCCTGCGCGCCCAGCAAGTCCGCATACACGGCCAGCTGGCCGGACTCGCGCGCACCAAACAGGCCCGGATCCCAGAGCATGTCAACGCTGGCATGGAAGAAGGAGTCGGTGGCCGAGACGTCTTGCAAAGTGTTGATTGCAGCGGAGAACTCCGGCAGATAAGGGGTGTTTGCGACACCCAGCACAATGCGCTGGGCCTGCAGCAAGTCCTGTGCTTGGCCCAGACTCAGATTGCGCGCCAGAGCCTGATCGACCAAGGCATTCAAACTGGGATCGCCCAGCCGCTGCCACCAACCATGCAACTGCTCAACTCCGAGTGTCTGCGCGTCAGCTGACTCGGGCACAGGCTGCGTCCACTGAGCTGGCATGCGCTGGTCCAGCACTGGCTGCGGTGGCGCAGCACAACCTGCGATCAGGCCTGCTGCGCCCGTAGCTAAAAATGCACTGGAGAATTGAAATTTCACGATGAAGAAGCGGAGCAAGACCATGCGCCAGATTGACTCCATCGCATTGGGCAGTCACAATCTTTCGCAAGTTTGTAGGATTTATGGAGAAAGCATGTAGGCGGGGTCGACCTATAATCGCCCGCTGTTGCTAGGCAGGCACCTAAGCCACACACACCTAAGCCCACACTTATGCGTCCCCATCAGCGCACAGTTATCTAAGATCGGCCATTGTGCCAAAAGTTCATACGCCTGTCCCATCACTTTGGCCTGCGCGCCATGCCCTGTGACAAGAGGCGCAGACGCCATACAGACGATCTGTTATGAAATTGTTAAATGCTTCCATACCAGTGCCCCTGGTGCTTGTGATTGAAGACGAGCAGGGCATCTCCAGCATTCTTGCTGCCTATTTAGAGCGTGACGGCATGCGCGTGCAATTGGCGCAAGACGGCCACGAAGCAGTGCAGCTTTTCAACCAGTACCTGCCCGATCTGGTCTTGCTGGACATCCACCTGCCCCAGGTCGACGGCCTTGATGTGCTGCGTGCGATCCGCTCGCATGGCGAAACCCCAGTGATCATGGTCACGGCCCTGGCAGACGATGTCAATAAGCTGGTCGCATTGCGCATGGGCGCTGACGACTATGTGGTCAAGCCCTTCAACCCCGCTGAAGTGGTCGCCCGGGTGCGCGCCGTGCTGCGGCGCAGCCAACCGCATAGCGAATCGCGTGAGCCTGCGCCAATTCGCGTCGGCGCCCTGGAGATCAACGAGCAAGACCATATGGCAGTGGTGTATGACAGCAAGGCCAGGCCCAAGCCGCTGGCACTGACCTTGACCGAGTTTCGCCTGCTATCGCTGCTGGCCTCGCAACCCAAGCGCTGCTTCTCGCGCTCGTACCTGGTGGACAACTGCCTGCCTGAGAGCGATGCCCTGGAACGTGTGATCGACTCGCACCTCTCCAAACTGCGCCGCAAATTGCAATTGGCCGGACAAGACAATCTGATCGAGACCGTGCGGGGGGTTGGCTATCGGTTATGTCCCGAAGTCTGAACCGCATCTGGGTCCATTTCGGCCTGTGGATTGCCGCCACGGTACTGAGCACGGTGGCCTTGCTCTCGGCCGCAAGCTGGGTCTACGCCAGCATCCAGTACAACAAGTTCTACCAAGCGCTACCAGATGCCGTGCGCGTCGAGCTCGATGACCTGATTGCGCGCGACCTGGACGACAGCGCGCGGGCCATACAAATCTACAACCAGTACTGGCATGGCGATGTGCGCTTTAGCGAGCAGCTCTCGCTGCTGATTGGCCTGATTGTCTGCCTGCCCTTTGGCCTGACCGTGGGCTTTTGGGTCTCGCGCTACGTCACGCGGCCGCTGGCCTCGATTGTCGAGGTCTCGCAGCGGGTTGAGCAAGGCGACTTCTCAGCCCGCGCAGTCGCCAACGGTGCGCGCGGTGAGATGGCCGAAGTCGTGCACAGCGTCAACACCATGATCGATTCACTGCACGACCTGGAGAGTGAGCGGCTGGCAACAGCGGCCTCGATCTCGCACGAATTGCGCACCCCGATCACCGTGCTCAAGGCCCGCCTGCATGCGCTGTGCGATGGCGTGATCCCCGTCAACGATACGGAACTGCAGACCTTGCTGGCACAAACCGAGCACCTGGGGCGCCTGGTCAACGACCTGCACACGCTGTCAATGGCCGAGGCCAACCAGCTACCGCTGGAGCAAGAACGTTTGAATCTGGCGTTGCTGGTGAGCGAGACACTGGAGCACATGCAGCCGCAACTGCAAGACGCGAACATGGCGCTGGACCTGACACTGGACCCACAGGCCGAAGAAGCCGCAGGCGACATCCGCGCCGATCCCCTGCGCATGCGGCAAATCATCACCAACCTGGTGAGCAACGCCGTGCACCACGGCGCCAGCGGCCATTGGCTGGGTGTGGCCGTGGCCCCTGTGTACGACGAGCAGGGCTTGGCATGGGTCGAGCTGAGCATCAGCGATGCCGGCCCCGGCCTGCCCAAAGAGCTGCGGGCCCACCCCTTTCAGCGCTTTGCGCAAGCACCTGGCAAACGCGCCCGCGACAGCTCAGGCCTGGGCTTGTCGATTGTGCGTGTGCTGACCGAGCTGCAAGCGGGCCAGGTGCAAGCCGGCGTCTCAGAGCATGGCGGTGCCCGCTTCACGCTGCGATTTGCACGGGCTTAGAGCCTGTGCATAATCTCCACGCAATCGGGCAATGCCGCAATGCGGTTTTTGCCGTGCATTGCATCCTTGTGGGCTTCAGCGCGGCTGCCTGGAGATTATGAACAGGCTCTTAACGACCGCACCTGCTGTATGGCTGCCAGCTCCTTGAGTAACAGTAATTTCGCCTAAGCCGTGTCAATGCACGCATCGCCTGGATGCATAGTGGCTTGTGATGGCCGATGTGTGCAACTAAGCCCATCACAGCCCTCAATCCACCGCCAGCACCGACCACTTCTCCATCGGATCTTGCAAAGAACCGGGCTGGCCTGTGGCTTTCGGTACGCAGCGCAGTGCCGCTTGCACAATCGAAGCGGCATCAACCTCAAAGTGGCGGCGCAGCGCCGCGCGTGAGTCGCTGCGGCCAAAGCCGTCGGTGCCCAAAGTCAGGTACTGGCGCCCGCTGGGTACAAAGGCGCGCACCATCTCGGGCAGGGCCCGCACGTAGTCGGTGGCAGCGATGATTGGGCCGCTGGTGGTGGCCAGGCGCTCTTCAAACCAGCTGCCAACAACCTCACGCTCGCCATGGCGCCAGGCGCGCTCGCAGCGCAGGCCTTCGCGGGCCAATTCGGTGTAGCTGGTCACGCTCCACACAGTCGCGCCAATGCCGTGTTCGGCCTCCAAAATGGCTGCGGCTTTGAGCACCTCGCCCATGATGGCGCCGCTGCCCAGCAATTGGACCTGGCGCTGGCCGTCCACTTGCGCGGCACGGAAGCGGTACATGCCGCGCAACACCTCTTCATGCACATCGGCTGGCAGGCTGGGGTTGGGCACGCTTTCGTTGGTCACGGTGATGTAGTAGAAAACGTCTTCCTGCTGCTGCATCATGCGGCGCGCGCCGTGGTCGATGATCACGGCCAGCTCGCCCGCAAACGCCGGGTCGTAAGCACAGCAGTTCTCAATGGTGGACGCGGCCAAATGGCTGGTGCCGTCCTGGTGTTGCAATCCTTCGCCGCCCAGGGTTGTGCGCCCGGAGGTCGCGCCAATCAAGAAGCCACGCGCGCGCTGGTCGGCTGCGGCCCAGATCAGATCGCCAATGCGCTGAAAGCCGAACATGCTGTAGTAGATGTAGAACGGCAGCATCGCCAGGCCGTGGGTCGAGTAGCTGGTGGCAGCGGCCGTCCATGAGGAAATGGCGCCGGCCTCGGAGATGCCCTCTTCCAGAATCTGGCCGTCCTTGATCTCGCGGTAGGACAGGATTGAGCCTGCATCTTCGGGCAGGTAGAGCTGGCCAAACGGCGCGTAAATGCCGACCTGGCGAAACAGGTTGGCCATGCCAAAAGTGCGCGCCTCATCGGCCACAATCGGCACGATGCGGGGACCCAGCGCCTGGTCTTTCAGCAGGTTGCCCAATTGGCGCACAAAGGCCATGGTGCTGCTCATCACCTTGCCATCGGCCTCGGTCGCAAACCCACCGCTTTGCAGCAGCGGCGGCACGGCCACTGGCGGCGCGCTGACGCGACGCTGTGGCAGGCAGCCGCCCAGCTGGCGGCGGCGGGCGTGCAGGTATTGCATTTCGGGGCTGTCGTCGGCCGGTTTGTAGAACTCGGCGCGCTCGACTTGCGCATCGCTGATCGGCAGCTTGAAGCGGTCGCGAAACGCCAGCAAATCATCGCGCCCGAGCTTTTTTTGCTGGTGCGTGGTCATGCGGCCCTGGCCAATGCTGCCCATGCCGTAGCCCTTCATGGTTTTGGCGAGCACGACGCTGGGGCGACCTTGGGTTTGCGTGGCACGCAAGAAGGCGGCATGGACTTTGACCGGGTCGTGGCCACCACGGCGCAACTGGTCGATTTCCGCGTCCGACAAATGCGCGACCAGCGCCTGCAGCTCAGGCGTTTTGCTGAAGAAATTACTGCGATTGAAGGCACCGTCGTTGGCCGAGAGGGTTTGAAACTCGCCATCCACGGTTTGGGCAAATGCGCGCGCAATCGCGTGGGTCTCATCGCGAGCGAGCAAGGCATCCCACTCCGAGCCCCACAGGCATTTGACGACGTTCCAGCCGGCACCGGCAAACAGCGATTCCAGCTCATCGACAATGCGGCCATTGCCGCGCACCGGGCCGTCGAGCCGTTGCAAATTGCAGTTGATCACAAAGGTGCAGTTGTCCAGGCCCTCGCGCGCAGCCAGGGTCAGTGCGGCAATGGATTCGGGCTCGTCCATTTCACCGTCGCCAAAAAAGCCCCAGACGCGCCGCCCTGCGGTGTGTTGCAGGCCACGGTGCTCCAAGTAGCGCATAAAGCGCGCCTGGTAAATCGCATTGATGGGGCCAATGCCCATCGAGCCGGTGGGGAACTGCCAGAAGTCCGGCATCAGCCACGGGTGGGGGTACGAACTCAGGCCTTGAATGCCTTGCTGCTGGGCCGACAATTCTTGGCGGTAATGGGCAATCGATTCTTCTGACAAGCGCCCTTCCAGATAAGCGCGTGCGTACGCGCCAGGCGCTGAGTGCGGCTGAAAGTAGACCAGGTCCGCGCCGGGCTGCGCGTCCGGGCCTTTGAAGAAGTGCTGAAAGCCGGTCTCAAACAAGTCGGCCGCTGACGCATAGCTGGCAATATGGCCACCCAATTCGCCGTACTGGGCGTTGGCGCGCACCACCATCGCCAGCGCGTTCCAGCGCAAGATCGCCGAGAGGCGCTTTTCAATCTCCACATCGCCGGGGTATTCTTTTTGCCGCGCCAAGGGCACGGTGTTCAGATAGGGCGTGACCGCATCGGCATGCCAGTCAATGCCCTTGAGCCGCGCGTGCGCGAGCAGGCTGTCGAGCACCGCACGCGCCTGCTCTGGCCCCTCTACTCCCCAGGCTTGCAGTAGTCCGTCTAGCGACTCCAACCACTCCTGCAACTCAGCCGGGTCAGGCGTGCGTTGCTGGCGTTCGTCAAGGTAGGCTCCAAAGCGCTGGGAGTGGTCCATGGCGGGTCTTTCTTCTGGAATGTGTGAGGAACAACAGGTTCTCAGCGCCGGCTATCAACCATTGCGGAAGATGAAGCTGTAAGCATTCAGTGCAGGCACGCCACCCAGGTGGGCATACAGCACTTTGGAGCCTTCAGGGAATTCGCCGTTACGCACCATGTCAATCATGCCGTGCATGGATTTACCTTCATAGACCGGATCCGTCAGCATCGCTTCCTGGCGTGCGCACAAACGAATCGCCTCCAGTGTGCCTTCGTTAGGAAGGCCGTATTCTGGGCCGCCATAACGCGTATCCAGCACAATATCTTCTTCAGTGATTTCGCGGCCCAGTTCCACCAGTTTGGCGGTGTTTTGCGCAATGCGCAGCACTTGTGCGCGCGTTTGCTCTGGCTTGGCCGATGCATCAATCCCAATCACTTTATTGGCGCGACCGTCAGCGGCAAAGCCCACCACCATTCCGGCTTGGGTACTGCCAGTGACTGAGCAAACCACGATGTAGTCAAACTTGAAGCCCAGTTCAGCCTCTTGCTGGCGCACTTCTTCGGCAAAGCCAACAAAGCCCAAACCGCCTTTGGGGTGCTCAGAGCAGCCAGCTGGAATCGGGAAAGGCTTGCCACCGGATTGGCGCACGCCTTCCATCGCCTGCTCCCAGCTGGGGCGGATGCCGATGTCAAAACCTGCAGCATCCAGGCGCACATCAGCGCCCATGATGCGGCTCATCTCGATGTTGCCAACGCGGTCGTACACGGCGTCGGAATAGTTCACCCAGTTCTCTTGCACCAACACGCATTGCATGCCCAAATGCGCGGCCACGGCGGCGACCTGGCGAGTCTGGTTGGACTGGATGCCACCAATCGATACCAGGGTGTCGTAGCCGCCTTCAATGGCCTCAGGAATGAGGTATTCGAGCTTGCGGGTTTTATTGCCACCAAAGGCCAGGCCCGAGTTGCAATCTTCACGTTTGGCATACAGCTCAACCTTGCCACCCAGATGCGCAGACAGACGCTTGAGAGGCTGAATGGGAGTCGGGCCGAAAGTCAGGCAATAGCGGGGAAATTTTTGCAGATTCATGATCAAAACTCCAGACAGGTTGTCAACAGGTATGGCATGAATGATAGATTTTTTCTCGAAAAATGTAATTTTGAATTTTGATAATTTCAAGAAATTAAAAATTCAAAATTACTATTAATTATTTTTTAAATTTCCTAAAAAATTTTATTTGATTAATAATATTTCACATGAAAAGCGAAAACTCTTTAGATGGTTTAGAGGCCCTGGATCGCACCGATCGCCACATCCTGCGCTTGCTGCAAGCCGATGCCTCGATCTCCAACCAGGCGCTGGCTGACAAGGTGCATTTGAGCCCGCCAGCGTGCCTGCGCCGGGTCGAGCGTTTGAAGAAATCGGGGCTGATCCGGCAGATCGTTGCACTGCTCGAACCCAAGGCCCTGGAGATGGGTATGCTGGTGATGATTGGCGTGGTGCTTGACCGCTCAACACCCGAGGCGTTCAAGGATTTTGAAAGCGCCGCGCAAAAGGTTTCGGGCTGTATGGAGTGCCATGTGGTCACCGGCGAGTTTGACTACATGATGCTGCTGCGCACCAAGGACAACGACAGTTTTAACCGCCTGCATGCCGAGCAGTTGCTGTACCTGCCTGGCGTGCGGCAAATCCGCACCTTTATTGGTTTGCGGCAGGTACTGTCATCAACCAGTCTGCCCATCTGAGAGCCAGCGCAAAATCTGCGCGCAGCCGCGCTGAAGCCCCAAAGCAGGCAATGCGCGGCAAAAAACCGTAGTCGGGCTCTCTGTTCGGCGAGGATTTTTAACACAACAGTGCGCCTTTTGGCGCTTCAACGCGACTGCGCAGGGATGACGAACAGGCTTGAAAAACGTCACCTAACAGGATCAAAAGGCCAGATCATGCAAAGCCCAAGAATCTTGACGCAGTGGGCACAACACCCTCTGAGAAAAATCATTTTCTCGATATAAGCAAAGCCATTGACTTAAATGGCGCGACTGGTAGGAATCGAACCTACGGCCCTTGGCTTCGGAGGCCAATACTCTATCCACTGAGCTACAGTCGCGTTGCTGGCAAGACCGCGGCGCTAGCGGCTTGTGCATGGCTTGGCTGCATTCTGTGCAAATGCACAGCAGAGCCAAGCGGCAGATTATCGCATGACTTGCCTGCGATTGGGCAATCTGTTGGGCTGAGACAGCAAACTGCAACAGATGCTGCTGCCAAACTGAAGCCGCAGGCTGCTCCAACGCCACTGTCAAAGACGGTGAATGCCTGGCTCCAGCCCTTGCACGGCAAGCAAAACATCACAGACCACCATATAATGATTATCCATTCTTAATAAAATCGCGCCAAATTCCACTGGGCGCTTCGCTCTATGACTCTCGGATTGATCTTGCTAGCAACCTTGTTGGCCGGTGTTGGCAGTGTGTGGGTTGCAGCCAGCCTGATTCGACTCGGGGTCGGCAAAACCTCTTCACGCATTCAAGAGCACCACCTATTGAGCTTTGCCGCCGGCGCCTTGCTGGCCACGGCATTTGTGCATTTGCTACCTGAAGCCATGGAGATGCAAACTGTCAGCGCGCACAGTTTGTTTGCGGTATTGCTCGGTGGCTTGGTGGTATTTTTCCTGCTGGACAAGGCCGAGATCTGGCACCACGGCCATGAACACGGTGACAGCCACGACCACCATCACGGGCATGGCCATGGGCACAGCCCGGCCGCGTCGCATGCGCACCACCACCACAGCCACCCCCCACAAACAGGTACCTGGTCGATTTTGGCCGGTGACAGTGTGCATTGCTTTGGCGATGGAATTTTGATTGCTTCGGCTTTTTTGGTGGATTGGCGCCTCGGCCTGATTGCCGCCTTGTCGGTGCTGGCCCATGAGGTACCCCACCACATGGGGGATTTGGCGGTGTTAATGGGCCGCGCCAACCACAAGGAACTTGCTGCTGGCACCACAGGCGCGCGGCCACCACAAACGGCGGCGATTGTCAAACTCTCGATTGCTGGTGCCGTGACGATGCTGGGGGGCTTGCTTGGGTATTTGCTGTTGAGTCTTTTAAGCGACTCACTGCTGCCTTATTTTTTAGTGGTGGCCGCCAGCAGTTTTGTGTATGTCGCCTTGGCTGACCTGATTCCGCAGCTGCAAATGAAACTCAGCGGCAAACAGACCGCAATCCAAGTGGCTTGGTTATTGGCTGGTATGGCGCTAGTGGCCTTGGTCAGTTCCACTTTGCACCACGAGCACGATGGCCACGCGGGCCACGACCACGCGCATGGCAGCGCCGCAAAAGCCACGGATCTTGGCAGCTTTCGCCAACACCCGCTGAACATTGACAATATGCGCAGTCCAGCCCAGTCCATGCCACGCCAAAACGGGCTGTAAGCCCACTAGCGGAGGCCAAACTCGCGCCTTAGAGCCTGTTCAAAGTCTCGACGCAGTCGCGCAAGGCACAAAAAAGAGGCAGTACAAGACGCCCGTTTAGCTCATACGTCTGTATGAGCTAAACGGGCAACGCAGTAATGCGCTTTTTTATGTCTTGCCCTTCGGGTTGGAGCGCAAAAGGCACGCTGCTTTGTTAAAAATCCTCGCCGGGCAGATAGCCCGACTGCGGTTTTTGCCGCGCATCGCATCCTTTTGGGCTCCAACGCGGTCTGCGTGGAGACTTTGAACAGGCTCTTAGAAACTACAACCAGCATTGCCAGCTGTACCAGCTGTCACAAACAGCTGACAGAGATTGCCGGCAAGCCCCTCTGGGCGATTTACACTGGATGCTGTCGAATCAATGCCGCAAAGGCCCATAATGCATTCCTCTTTCGCCCCATCTTCTGCTTTGTTTGCTCCTATTCGCAAGGCTGTATTCCCTGTTGCTGGTTTGGGAACGCGTTTTTTGCCCGCTACCAAGGCAGCGCCCAAAGAAATGCTCAACGTGGTGGACAAGCCCATCATTCAGTACGCCGTTGAAGAGGCCTACGCCGCAGGCATTCGCCATATGGTGTTTGTGACTGGGCGCAGCAAACGCGCAATTGAAGACCATTTTGATACGGCCTACGAGCTCGAAAGCGAGCTGGAAAGCGCCGGTAAAAACGCGCTGCTGGAGGTGGTGCGCAGCGTCAAGCCCGAGGACATGGTGGTGACCTATGTGCGCCAGCCACGTGCACTGGGTTTGGGCCACGCGGTCTTGTGCGCCGAGCCCTTGGTAGGCGCGCAGCCATTTGCCGTGTTGCTGGCAGACGATTTGATGACCGGTATGGCCGGCGGCCCGAATGTGCTGACACAAATGGTCAAGGCGTACGAGCAAACTGGTGCGTCGATTCTGGCCGTGCAAGAAGTGCCTGAGGCCCATGTCTCGCGCTACGGCATTGTGGCCGGCAATGCACTGGACGGCCAAACCACCAAAGTTGAACGCATTGTCGAGAAACCCAAACCAGCCGAAGCCCCGTCACGCCTGGCAGTGGCGGGTCGCTATATTTTGTCTGGGAATATTTTTGATGAGATTCGCAACCTGCCCAAAGGCGTGGGTGGCGAGATCCAGCTCACCGATGCGATTGCCAGCTTGCTGAAAAAAGAGCCGGTGCATGCTTTTGCTTATGAAGGCAAGCGCTATGACTGCGGCAGCAAGGAAGGCTTTTTGCAAGCCACCGTCGAGATGGCTTTGCAGCACCCTCAAGTGGGCGATTTCTTCCGCAGTTACCTCAAAGAGCTGCCAATCAGCGATTTGTAAACCTTGAGCGCCGCGCTGGCCATTCATCAGGAACGCCAGCGCCCGCAGCGCTGGCGCACAAGACCATCACAAGTAGTTCTTTTGCATCACATCAGCCGCACCTGAATTGGCCTGCATCGCCGCCAGTTCGGCCAGGTGCGATACATCGCCCCAGGCCAACAAGCGCAAGCCCTCGCTGGTCCACAGCAAACGGTGCACCGAAGTGTTGTCAATCGTCCAGCTACGCTGGGCTTGCAAGTCCAGCCCAACCGCATCGCGGTAAACCATGTCCAACACTCCGCCATGCGCAACGATGGCGATGTGCTCGCCTTGGTGCTGCTGTGCCAAACGGTAAACGGTCTCAAGCACCCTCTGGCGAAACTCCAGCATCGACTCCCCTTCCGGGGGCTGGTAATGCGGATCGCGGGTTTGGAAAGCGGTCGCCAGCACCGGGTCTTGCGCAAACATTTCTTCCAAGGTCTGGCCCTGTAGGCGGCCAAATGAGCGCTCGCGCAAGCCTTGCTCGGCAATCAACGGAATCTGCGTATGGGCTTGCAAGGCTTTGGCCGTGTCCCAGGCGCGCGCCAAGTCGCTGCTGTAAATCACATCGATGCCGTTGTCAGCCAGCGCCGCGCCCATGCGCTGGGCTTGTTGCTGCCCCAATGCGTTGAGCGGGATGTCCAGATGGCCTTGAATGCGACCTCCGTGGTTCCAATCAGTCTGGCCGTGGCGGATGAAGGTCAGGCGCGTTGCTAGCAGCGGGTCAGCAGCGCCAGCGGGCACGTCCAGTGTCAAAGAATCAGCAGCATTCATGGCAAAAGAAGTCGTCTATTCAAGGAATTATTTCATGGCGGATACGACGCTCGCCTTGGGGTGGCGTTGGAAAGCCTTCCAGGGCCGACTGCAACAGTGAGCGGAAGATTTGCTCGTCGTTGCTCCAAATATCATCGTAACGTGCCGTGCTTTCAAACACAGGTGTGCCTTCGGCATTTCTAAACACAATGCGTACATCACGCACATACATCGTCGGCGGCATATCACGCCAGCTACCACCATAGCCAAAGCCAGGCGCCCAGCCCCAAGGGCCATAGCCAAAGCCCATATTCCAGCTGCTGTAATGCGGCCAGTTGGGCATGTAGGCATTGGCGTAGGCATTGAGCTCCAAGCGCAATGTGCCGTTACGGTCATCGCGCTGCATGCCCACATCGGCCAAGGCAGAGGTGGCCAAGCGCTCGATCATATCTCTGAATGGGGAGTCCACTTGCTGCGAAGGCAGGCGCTCCAAACGGTAAGTCGGCGGCGCAGGCATGGCCTTGAGGCTGGAGTAGCTGCGCACGTCGTTGTCGATCACACGCGTTGAGCTGCAACCCGCCAGCACAAGCGCCATTGCACACAGGCCCAAGCCGATGCAGCGCGCCAGCCAGCGCCCAACAGAAAATTGACCAATCGCCATGCCACGCCTCCGTTCAATCATGAATACCAGAAAACTCGCCCAGTATAGAGAGCCATGAATTCAAATACCAGCGCAGCTTGCAGCTTTACCAAAGCTGCTCGCTTTGGCGCAAACGCTTGGATTTTTAAGAACCAGTTGACGACCTTTCGCAGTCGCGCAAGGCCCAAAAAAGAGGCAGTGCAAGGCGCCTGTTGCAGCTCAGACATGCGTATGAGCAAAACGGGCAACGCCACAATGCGTTTTGTTGTACCTTGCCCTTCGGGTTGGAGTCTAAGAACAAGCCTCTTGCGTGGCTGATTTTTGCACGCTGATGGCAATGCCCAGCGTGTCGCCCTCTGCCTGCGGTGCAAAGTTTTCTGTAAAGGTGTCCGGATCAAATGCCGTATCGCCATCCGGGTTGGCCTGGCCAGTGGCCTTGGCGCCTTTGAAGTCGTGCAGCTTGGGGTCCATCATGTGCGTGGTGACGACGTTTTGCATCGAGCGGAACATGCTCTCCAGACGGCCTGGGTATTTTTTGTCCCAATCACGCAGCATATCGCCCACCACCTGGCGTTGCAGGTTGTCCTGGCTGCCGCACAGGTTGCACGGGATGATCGGGAACTGCTGGTACTCAGCCCACTGACGGGTGTCTTTCTCTGGGATATAGGCCAGCGGGCGAATCACCACGTGCTTGCCATCGTCGCTCACCAGCTTGGGCGGCATGCCTTTCATGCGGCCGCCAAAGAACATATTGAGCATCATGGTCTGCAAGATGTCATCGCGGTGGTGGCCCAGCGCAATTTTGGTCGCGCCCAGTTGCTCGGCCACGGTGTACAAAATCGCGCGGCGCAGGCGGCTGCACAAGCCGCAGGTGGTTTTGCCCTCTGGAATCACGCGCTTGACGATGCTGTAGGTGTCTTGCGTCTCAATGTGGTAGTCCACGCCCAGCGACTTGAAGTACTCGGGCAGGATGTGGTCAGGAAAGCCCGGCTGCTTCTGGTCGAGGTTGACGGCGACGATGCTGAACGAGATTGGTGCGCGTTTTTGCAGCTTGCGCAAGATATCCAGCAAGGTGTAGCTGTCCTTGCCGCCGGACATGCAGACCATGATCTTGTCGCCCTCTTCAATCATGTTGAAGTCGATGATGGCGCGCCCCACCTCGCGGCACAGGCGTTTTTCCAGCTTGATGGCCTCGCGCCGGGCTTTGTCAGCAGACTGGAGGCTTTGTTGGGGCTCAGTAATCGTATTCATGGCAGGCAATCAAACGGGGGCAACAGGAAGAGTCAAAAAAATAGCGCCGTACAAGGCAAGGGCTGGTGCAAGGCGCTTGTGCACCAGCGGTGGCAGTCTGTTGGCCTATGGTGCAATGTTGGCAGGCTAAGGCGCGCATTTTAACAAGTCTGGCTTTTCCCATGCCAGGGCTTTGTTTACCCGAGCCAATCCGCTGCCCTACCATGCAGCGCATTCAGGCGCGCAGCAAGCGCGCCGCGTCCAGCGCGAAATAGGTCAATACGCCATCGGCTCCGGCGCGTTTGAAGGCCAGCAGGCTCTCCAGCATCACCGCGTCGTGGTCGATCCAGCCGTTGTGCGCCGCGGCCTTGACCATCGCGTACTCGCCACTGACCTGGTAGGCGTAGGTCGGCACACCAAACTGGTCTTTGACACGGCGCACCACGTCCAGATACGGCAAGCCGGGCTTGACCATGACCATATCGGCACCTTCGGCAATGTCCAGCGCCACCTCGCGCAAGGCCTCGTTGCTGTTGGCCGGGTCCATCTGGTAGGTTTTTTTGTTGCCCTTGCCCAGATTGGCAGCGCTGCCCACCGCACTGCGAAATGGGCCATAAAACGCGCTGGCGTACTTGGCCGCATACGACATGATGCGGGTGTGGATAAAGCCGTTGTTCTCCAGCGCCTGGCGGATCGCGCCAATGCGACCGTCCATCATGTCGCTGGGCGACAGAATATCGACGCCGGCCTCGGCATGCGAGAGCGATTGTTTGATCAGCGCCTCAATGGTTTCCTCGTTGAGGATGTAGCCGGTCTCGTCAATCAAACCGTCCTGGCCATGCGTGGTGTACGGGTCCAGCGCCTGGTCGCTCATCACGCCCAGCTCGGGAAAGCGGCTTTTCAAGGCACGCGCTGCGCGCTGGATGATGCCATCGTCGCGCCAGGCAACGCTGCCGTCGGTGGTTTTGTCATCCTGTTTGGGCACGCCAAACAGGTCCAGCACCGGCACGCCCAGCTCCAGCGCTTCTTCAGCGACTTTGAGCAGCTCATCAATCGACAAGCGCTCAACCCCAGGCATCGATGGCACCGGCGCGCGGCCTGATTCTTCGTGCACGAACACCGGCAGGATCAGATCGTCGGCCGTCAAGGTGTTCTCGCGCATCAAACGGCGCGAGAAATCATCGCGGCGCATGCGGCGTGGGCGGGACAAGGGATAGGGTGTGGCAATGGTTTGCATGGAAAAATGCTTTCACACAAGGCCCCCCAGATGCGCTGGGCATCGCAGGGGCAAACAAACATGGAAGGCCGGGGTCGCTGCCTAGTTCGCAGCAAAGCGGCTTAAGGTTTCCAGCCGTCTTTGAGGCTGCAGGCACGGTTAAACACCAGCTTGTCCGCAGCCCAAGGCGCTTGGCGATCGCGCACAAAATAGCCCAGTCGTTCAAACTGCAAAGGCTTGGGCTCGGCACCCTCTGCCTGCAGGGCTTGCGCCAGACCAGCCTCGACATAGCCTTGCATGGTGCTGAGGCTGCTCGGGTTCAACTCATCGGCCAAATCAGCCTCGCCGGGGTGCTCGACCTTGAACAAACGCTCGTACAGGCGGAACTCGGCCGGTGTGGCATTGTGCGCGCCAACCCAGCCAATCACGCCCTTGACCTTGACGCTGTCTGCGCCAGGTGTGCCGCTCTTGGTGTCGGGAATGACTTCGGCCAGCACTTTACTGATCGAGCCATCGGCGTTTTTCTCCACGCCAGTGCACTGGATCACATAGCCGTATTTGAGGCGCACTTTATTGCCCTCTTTGGGCTGGCCATCGCCACCGGTGTGCGGTGGGAACAGGCGGCGGTAGCCTTTGGCTGGCACCTCCATGAAGTCCTCGGCCTCGATCCAGATTTCGCGCCCCAGCGTGAACTCGCGCTGGCCCGCAGCTTCGTCGTGCGGATTCACCGGCGCATGGCAAGGCTCTTCGTGGCCCGCGCCAAACAGGCTGTCCCAGTTGGTCAGCTCCAGCTTGACGGGCTCCAGCACGGCCAAGGCACGGGCCGCAACTGGGTCAAGCACATCGCGCAACGTGCCTTCGAGCGTGGCGTAATCAATCCAGCCACCCGATTTGGACACGCCAGAGCGCTCGCAGAACAGCTTGATCGCATCCGGCGTAAAGCCACGACGGCGCAGGCCGGCAATCGTTGGCATGCGTGGGTCGTCCCAGCCATCCACATGGCCTTCTTCGACCAGTTGGCGCAGGCGGCGTTTGCTGGTGATGACGTGGGTGACGTTCAGGCGTGCGAATTCGTATTGGCGCGGCGGCGGTGTTTGCAGCATACCGCCTTCGCACAGCTTGGCCAGCAACCAGTCATAAAACGGGCGTTGGTCTTCAAACTCCAGCGTACAAAAGCTGTGGGTGATTTGCTCCAGCGCGTCTTCAATCGGGTGGGCAAAGGTGTACATCGGGTAGATGCACCATTTGTCGCCGGTGTTGTGGTGGGTGGCGCGGCGGATGCGGTAGAGCGCCGGGTCACGCATGTTGATGTTGGGGCTGGCCATGTCGATCTTGGCGCGCAGCACAGCAGCGCCATCAGCCAATTGGCCATCGCGCATCTCACGCAGGCGTGCGAGGTTTTCAGCCGGGGTGCGGCTGCGAAATGGGCTGTCCTTGCCGGGTGTGCCAAAGTCACCGCGATTGGCGCGCATGTCTTCGGGCGATTGCTCATCGACATAGGCGTTGCCGGACTCGACCAGGTACTCAGCTGCGCGGTACATGAAGTCGAAGTAGTTGCTGGCAAAGTACACATGGGCCTGGCTTGTGCCGGGCTGGCCTGGCACATCGGCGTATTCGGTGGAATAGCCCAGCCAATTGACCATATCGCGGATGGAGTCGACGTATTCCTGCTCTTCTTTTTCAGGGTTGGTGTCGTCAAAGCGCAAATGGCAGGCACCGCCATAGTTGTGCGCCATGCTGAAGTTGACCCAAATGCTTTTGGCATGGCCCAGGTGTAGGTAGCCATTGGGCTCGGGCGGAAAGCGCATGCGCACAGCAGCGGGATCGGCGATACCTGCTGAGTGGTGCGCTGCATCGCCAGGGCTTCCACCCCAGCGGCGTTGGCTGTAAGTGCCGCGCGCCAAATCCTGCTCAATCGCATTGCGCAGGAAATTACTGGGTTTGACGGCGCCGTCCACGGAGTTGGTGGCAGCGGAGGTGGCAGAAGAAATGTCTGGTGTGCTCATAGTGCCGCAATTGTAGGCTGGAGCCACCGCAATTGCAGCACAATGGCTGCGATTTGCGTGCCCTATGCAGGGCTGGCGAAACCGTTTGGGACACAGCGTGATCAGCCTGCACCCATGTCTGGTTGCATCTGCACACGCTTGGTTTTGTCAAAAATGGTTGTTTTGGTGTTCCAATAGCAGGCGTTAGGTAGGAGGCATAGGCCACCAGCCCCATAGCGCCTGAGAACCTGCATGCGGTCTTGGGCGCGCAAGCGGCCATGCATACGCAGATATCAACATTCCATTTTATTTACTTTATGGCTAAAACTTTGCTCAGCCTTCTCGTTGGCGCTGCCGTCGGTGCAGGCGCCTTGGTGGCACTCAACCACTATGGCTTACTCGTGCCACTGGCTACGACAATCAATGGAGAGGCCCGCCCTGCAGCCCATTCGGTGGTGACAGCCAATCAGCCACTCGCGGGAGAAATCAACAAGAGCAGCTATATCAACGTCGCTGATGGCAGTCGCAGCCAGGTGTTTCGCTTTGATGCCCAAGAAGGCCAGCTGCTCGACATCCGCAGCAAAGGCCCATTGGATGCGCGTCTGAGTGTGTTGCGCGATGGCTATCTGATGGCCAACAGCGAGCAAATGGGCGGTTTCAATTTGTGTGAATCGTCTGGCAACAGTTCTTTGCTCAAGCAAACCCGCCTGTTCTACCAGGCCGATCGCACCGGCAGCTTGGAGATCGCGGTCAGTGGCACAGGCCCCTATGCCTTCGGCCCCTTTGAGTTGGAAGTGCAGTCGGTGGCAACCACAAGCCCCAGCACCACCACGCTGACTCCGGGCACGCCGATTGAGGCGATTGCAACAGGCAAAACGCACAGCTATGACCTGACAATTGCAGAGCCTGGCTTGTACGCTGTAGCACTCTCAAGCTGTGACTTTGATGGCTACCTCAGGCTGACAGGTGCAGGCGTGAACCTCACCGATGATGACAGTGGTGGCAACTACTATGACCCACGCATTCTGGCCTGGTTAGAGCCGGGCCAGTACACGGTCACAGCCAGCAGCAGCAGCGGTCAGCCGATGCGCGGTCAATACTCCCTCAAAGCCGAGCAGCAGCCTTTGCCAAGCAATGCCAAATTCCAGCGCGGCGGCGCCATCCAAGCCGGCCAGACCCTGCTGAGCTTGGTGGACCACAATTCGGATTCAAACTTTAGCTTCACCCTCAACCAGCCCACCGAAGTCATCCTGACTGCGCGCAGCGAGAGTGTGGATGTTTACCTGACACTCGACAACGACGAGGAGTCTTGGAGCGATGACGACAGCGGCGGTGGCAGTCGCGGCACGGACGCCCAGATCCACGAGATACTGCCAGCGGGCCAATACAGCGTGCGCCTTGGTGGTTACGGCCAAGGCCTGGTGTATTTGAGCCTGGAGACCCGGTCGCGCTAAGAGCCACGCTGAGCCCATGGCGCACAAAGGCGCCGTGGGCTTGTCGTACGCACCTTGAGCCTGCACTTAGCCCCCCAGCGAACCACAGGCAGTGCAACAGGTACGATCCAGTTTTACAACGGCGTATCAAGGGCGGTGTGAGCGGCGCTTAGGAGGCGCAGCAAGCCAGCGCACGAAGCGCCCCAATAGACCGCTAATTCCCTTTGTAGGCACCCGCTTGCGCCACGGGCGCAAAGCTTTGGCGGTGCAGATTGCAGGCGCCGTGCGCTTGCAGGGCCGCCATGTGCTGGGCCGTGCCATAGCCTTTGTGCTTGGCAAAGCCATATTCTGGAAAGCTCAGATCGACTTGCTCACACCATTGGTCGCGGTGGACTTTGGCCAGGATCGAGGCCGCTGAAATCGCCTGCACCTTGGCATCTCCGCCGACAATTGCCACGGAGGGCACGGACAGCACCGGGCAGCGGTTGCCATCGACACATACCAGGCGCGGCACAATGCGCAAACCTGCAACGGCGCGCTGCATCGCCAGCATCGTGGCCTGGAAAATGTTGAGGCGGTCAATTTCCTCTACGCTGGCCTCAGCAATGCAAAATGCCAATGAATGGGCCTTGATCGCGCTGGCCAGCTCTTGGCGCTTTTTGGCGCTGAGTTTTTTGGAGTCGTTCAGGCCCGCAATCGGGTACAAGTCATCCAGGATCACGGCAGCGGCCACGACTGGGCCTGCCAGGGGGCCACGCCCAGCTTCGTCAACGCCAGCATGCAGAGGGGGAAATGTGTCGTCCCAAGGCATCTCTGACTGGGCCTTAGCGTGCAACAAGGGTTTGGATCGCATGCGCGGAAATCTCTGCGGTATTGGCCTGCAGGGATTGGTGCAAGCCTTGTAGTTTTTGTTGTAATTGCTGCCACAGCACGCTGCGGCTCTGGCTGGCATCCAGCCATTGCTGTACGGCTTCTGCCAAGGCCGCTGGTGTGGCCGCGTCCTGTAGGAGCTCGGGCACGGCCATCTCGCGCAGCAAGATATTGGGCAACCCCACCCAGGGCTGCAACTGCTTGCGGCGCATCAGCAGCGCGCTGATCGGATGCATTGCATAGCTGATGACCATGGGTTTTTTAAACAGCGCGGCCTCCAGCGTCGCGGTGCCGCTGGCTATCAGCGTGACATCGCAGGCCTGCAAAGCCAGATGGGACTGCCCAGGCAAGAGGCGTACATGCGCTTGCATACCGTGCGCTTGCAGCAGCCGCGTGACTCTGGGCACTTGTGCGGCCACACTGGGCAGCACCAGTTGCAGACCTGGATTCTGGGCCCGCAAAGCCGCCGCCGCCTGCAAAAAGCGCGGCAATAAGTAGTCAATTTCTTTGCTTCGGCTGCCGGGCAACAAGGCCAGCACCGGCGCATCGGGCAGCAGCCCTATCGCGCTGCGCGCCGCTTGCATATCGGTATGCAGTGGAATCGCGTTGGCCAATGGGTGGCCGACAAAGCTCGCTGCAATGCCGTGGCTTTGCAACAATGCAGGCTCAAACGGAAACAGACACAGCACATGGTCAACAGCGGCGCGGATCGTGTGTACGCGCTCGGGCCGCCAAGCCCAGATCGAAGGGCAGACAAAATGCACGGTCGGCAAACCAGCGTCACGCAGCCGTTTTTCCAAGCCCAGATTGAAATCAGGCGCATCCACACCGACAAACACATCGGGTTTGCTGTGCAGCAGCTGGCTGCCCAGTTCTTTGCGGATGCTGAGCAAACCGGCAACGCGCTTGAGCACTTCCCAACTGTAGCCATGCACGGCCAAACGCTCACTAGGCCACTGCGCCTCAAAACCTTCTTGCTGCATGCGCTCGCCGCCAATGCCAAAGGCCTTCACAGCGACGTTCTGTTGGGCCAGGCCTTGCAAGAGCAAGGAGGCCAGTAAATCGCCCGAGGCCTCACCCGCCACCATGCCCATGTGCAGGCTGCGGGTGCTTGGAGAGAGGGAATTCAACTCAGGCATATCGTGGGCAATGCAGTCGCTGGCAAGGCCGCGCTACAGCATCTCTTAACGGGCAATGCCCCGCTCAGCGTGCTGCACAAACGACAACACGGTCATGATGTCTTCCCAACCATCGCCTTGCACCACGCGCGACTGCAAGTCTTGCAGCTGCTCACAGGCTTGCTGCAAGGTATAGCCTTCACGGAACACGAGGCGGTAAGCCGTTTTCAGCGTACTGATCTGGTTGCCATTGAAGCCGCGCCTGCGTAATCCTTCGATATTGAGGCCGCGCACTGCAAACGGATTGCCGCCAGCCAGCACAAATGGCAGCACGTCTTGCGAGACATGGCTGGAAAAGCCAATCATCGCGTGCGCGCCAATGCGGGTGAATTGGTGCACACCCGTCAGGCCACCAATAATGGCCCAGTCGTCAACATGCACGTGACCTGCCAGCGCCACACTATTGGCGATCACGGTATTGCTGCCCACCATGCAGTCATGTGCTATGTGTGCATAGGCCATGATCCAGTTGTCATCGCCCACACAGGTCTTGCCGCCGCCTTGGGTGGTGCCGGTGTTGATGGTGGTGAACTCACGAATCGTATTGCCAGAGCCAATCACCAGCTCGGTCAACTCCCCCGCATACTTTTTATCCTGCGGTGGCCCGCCAATACTGGCGTGCGGATGGATGGTGTTGTTCTGGCCCAGGCTGGTGACGCCATCGATCACGCAGTGCGCACCAATGCGGCTGCCCGCACCAATGCGGACATGCTGTCCAATCACGGCGTAAGGGCCGACCTCAACGCTGGCATGCAACTGGGCATCGGCATGGATGATGGCGCTAGGGTGAATACGGGCGTGCTCTGTCATAGGCGTGCTGCAGCAAACGGGTGTCTTGGGCTATCAACCACGGTCCACCGGACGCATCGTACACATCAAGTCGGCCTCGGCCACGACTTGGCCGTCCACTTTGGCCACGCCCTTGAATTTGTAAATACCACCGCGCACGCGGTCGATGCTGGCTTCCAAAATCAGCTGGTCACCAGGCACCACGGGGCGTTTGAAGCGGGCATTGTCAATGCCGACAAAGTAAAACACCTTGTCTTCACCCGGCGCTTCACCAAAACTCTCGAAGGACAGCAAGCCAGCAGCTTGCGCCAAGGCTTCCAGCACCAACACGCCAGGCATGATGGGGTTTCTGGGAAAGTGGCCATTGAAAAATGGCTCATTGACCGTCACGTTCTTATAGGCCACGATGCGTTCACCCAGATGAATCTCAGTGACCCGATCAACCAGCAAAAAAGGATAGCGATGCGGCAGTAGATCGAAAATTTTATGAATATTCATAGTCATATTTTTTGCTGTGTCGCAACGGATGCTTGCACCGCTGTCAGTTCTTTTTCCAAACTCTTGATTCGGTCGCGCATTTTTTTGAGCTGACGCAACGAGGCAGCATTTTGCTCCCACTTGGCATGGTGCTCAAACGGGTAGACCCCTGTATAGCGACCGGGCTCTGTCAGTGAACGAGAAATCACTGTAGCGCCCGAAACATGTGTATTGTCGGCCAATTCGATGTGGCCAACCACGCCCACACCCCCTGCAAGCGTGCAATTGGCACCAATTTTTGTGCTGCCGGAGATGCCCACGCACGCTGCCATGGCGGTGTTCTCACCCACTTGCACGTTGTGCGCAATCTGAATGAGGTTATCGAGCTTGACGCCATTGGCCAAAATGGTGTCACCCAATGCGCCGCGGTCGATGCAGGTATTGGCCCCAACCTCCACATCATCCCCAATCACCACCGCGCCCAACTGTTCGATTTTGACCCAACTCTGCCCCTCTTTGGCAAAACCAAAACCGTCGCCACCGATCACAGCGCCCGATTGGATCACGCAGCGCGCACCAATCACGCAATCACGCTCAATCGTCACGCGCGAGCCAATGCGGGTGTGCGCACCAATCTTGACACCGGCCTCAATGACACTCAAGGGACCAATGCTTGCGCTCGCATCCACTTGCGCATCGGGGTGCACGACTGCACTAGGATGAATGCCTGGCTCAGGGTACTGGCCATGGCGCTTGCGCCACCATTGGGTCAGGCGAGCAAAATAAAGATAAGGATCGGCAGTGACGATACAAGCGCCTCTGGCTTGTGCCTGCTCGGCCTGGGCGGGATGCACGATGACACAGGCCGCCTGCGTGGTTTGCAAGGCTGCCGCCAGACGCGCATCGCTTAAAAAAGCAATCGCGCTCGCATCCGCACTATCCAAAGGAGCAATGGTCTGTATTGGCATCTCTGCATTGCCATGCAACTCCCCCCCCCAACGCCTGTACGATCTCAGCAAGAGTTATAGCCGTCACTGCTGCCTTTCTCAAATAATGAAGCCCAGTCGTGTTAATAAATCATTAACACAGCTGGGCAAATGGCGTGGTTATCGGCGTTTTACGCACTATACAACCGTCTCGCCTCTGCGTTGTTTGTCACTATTGGCTGTGAATGCAATCAACGCCTATTACACAATTACTTCGTTGCGTTGAGCGCCCGGATGACTTTGTCGGTGATGTCGTGCTGCGGATTGATCCACACGGCTTCTTGCAAAATCACATCGTACTTTTCGCTCTCAGCCACTTGCTGCACGACTGCGTTGGCGCGCTCCAGGACTTGCGACAGCTCTTCCGTTTTACGCGCGGCCAGGTCTTCCTGGAATTCGCGGCGTTTGCGTTGGAACTCGCGGTCTTGGTCTACCAGCGAGCGCTGACGCTGGGTGCGCTGCGAGTCCGACAGTGTCGGTGCTTCGCGCTCAAAACGGTCAGAGGCCGTTTGCAGGCTATTGCCCATGTCCATGATTTCTTTTTCACGGCGAGAGAATTCAGTCTCCAAACGCTGCTGGGCAGTTTTCGCCATATTCGCATCGCGCAGAATGCGATCCGTATTGACAAAACCAGCTTTGAAGCTTTGAGCCTGAGCGGGCACCCATGCCAGCATCGCAGCCAAGGCCAGGGCAGAGGTTAATTTGATGCTTGTCTTTTTCATAATCAACTCGACTTCACGTCTTAGAACGAAGTTCCGATTTGGAACTGTATTTCTTCAATTCTATCCCCAGGTTTTTTCTTGATTGGTTTCGCATACGCGATACGCAAAGGACCGACTGGCGAAATCCAGCTCAAGCCCAAACCTGTCGATGCTCTGAGATCCGAGGCACGTACTTTTTCATGCTCACCAAACACATTGCCCGCATCCACGAATGCAAAGACCCTCAGTGTACGATCATTACCAGCGCCTGGGAACGGCGTGACGAACTCGACATTCAAGTTCACTTTCTTACTGCCGCCCAGGGAGGCGCCTGTCAAATCGCGCGGGCCGAGTGTGCCTTGCTCAAAGCCACGCACGGTTCCCAAACCACCCGAGTAGAAATTCTTGAACACGGGGAATGGTTGTCCATTGAGTCCTTTGCCCCAGCCTAACTCACCATTGAACGCCAGTGTGTAGCGATTGGTTAACGGCACAAACTGTTGGTATTGGTAATTGGCTTTCGCATAACGGGTATCACCAAAGCTTGCCAGCTCACTGTTAAAGCGCTGGTAAGTACCATCGTTTGGAGCCAGGGCGCTGTCACGGGTGTCACGTGACCAACCAATTGTGAATGGGAACGAGGTGCTGGTGTAGCCAAAACGATCGGCGTAATACAGGTACGCCGCTGGAATGGCCGTGCCTGGTTTGATCCGGTTGCGCTCAGCACCCAGTCCGAAGAACACCGTATCGCGTTCAGTGAACGGCACACCAAAACGGATCGAGGTGCCGTAAGTCACCAACGAGTAATTGCCGCCCATGCGGTCATAAGGGCGGTCGGTGCGGTAGTAGGCATCCAGCGTGCGCGAGACGCCTGACTGCGTGAAGTACGGATCGGTGGTGCTGAACACCAAGGTGCGGTTGTACTTGCTGGTGTTCAGGTCTACGCCCAGATAATGGCCAGAGCCCATGAAGTTTTCTTGCTTCAAACCAAACGAGAACGACAGCTTGTCGGCACTGGAGAAGCCCGCGCCCAGCTGCAGTGAGCCGGTCGGCTTCTCAGCCACAGTCATTTGCAAGTCGACCTGGTCAGGCGCGCCAGGCACCTCTTGGGTTTCAATGCCGACTTCCGTGAAGTAGCCCAAGCGGTCAACCCGGTCACGCGAGAGGCGAATTTTTTCGCCGTCGTACCAGGAAGCTTCAAACTGGCGCAGCTCACGGCGAATCACTTCGTCACGGGTCTTGGTATTGCCTGCGACGTTGATGCGGCGCACATACACACGCGCTTGTGGTGAGGCGCGCAGCACCACTTCAACCGTATTGGCTTCGCGGTTCACATCTGGCACGGCTTCAACGCGGGCAAAAGCAAAACCGTAGTTACCGAAGTACTCTGAAAACGCCTGCTGCGTATTGGTCACTTCTTCTTCGTTGTAGGGCTGACCTGGGCGAATTTGCACCAGGGATTTGAATTCATCTTCACGGTCGAGGTAGTTGCCCTCCAGGCGCACGCCTGACACGCCAAAACGCTCGCCTTCATGCACGTTGATCGTGATGCCGATGTTTTGCTTGTCTGGAGAGATCGCCACTTGCGTGGAATCGATACGGAAGTCCAGATAACCACGCTGCAGGTAATACGAACGCACGGCTTCCAAGTCGGCGTTGAGCTTGGCGCGCGAATAGCGGTCAGACTTGGTGTACCAGCTCAACCAACCGCCAGTGTCCTGGTCCATCAAACCACGCAAGGTCGACTCGCTGAATGCCTGGTTGCCGGTAAAGCGGATGTCGCCAATTTTGGCCACATCGCCTTCGGTCACGGTGAACACCAGATTCACGCGATTCAAGTCAACAGGTGTGACCGTGGTGACCACCTGCGCGCCATAGTAGCTGCGCGACAGGTATTGGCGCACCAGCTCTTGCTCGGCGCGGTCAGCCAGCGAGCGGTCAAACGGGCGGCCTTCGGTCAAACCCACATCGCGCATGGCCTTGGTCAAGGCGTCTTTGTCAAATTCGCGCGCACCGGAGAATTCCACATTGCCAATCACCGGACGCTCTTGCACGACCACCACCAGCACATTGCCATCGGCTTCAATGCGCACGTCGTTGAAAAGACCCAGCGCAAACAGCGCACGGATCGAGTCAGAGGCCTTGGTGTCGTTGTACTGGTCACCCACACGAATCGGCAAGGACGCAAAGATGGTCCCTGGTTCGACCCGTTGCAAGCCCTCAACGCGGATATCACGCACGGTGAAAGGCTCAACCGCCCACAAGGTCAGACTGGTCGCACAAGCAGCCACCGTTACAACGGCACGTGTACAAAAACGTTTTAACAAATCATTCATGAAAATCAATCACTTACACCGTTATCGGGTTGCAAAGCACCAGTGCCTGAGGGAGCCCATCTCACACCACTTATGCAAACAAACGCGTCAAATCATTCGTCAATGCCAGCGCCATCAACATCAGCAGCGCAGCAATCCCAAGGGCTTGCAAGCGCTGCATCCATAGTGGCGATACGGGGCGGCCTGTGACAGCCTCCCAAAGATAATACATCAGGTGCCCTCCGTCGAGCACCGGTAATGGCAGTAAATTCAACACACCCAAGCTCAAACTGACCACCGCAAGGAAGTGCAAAAACTCCACCACGCCTATGCTAGCGGATTGGCCTGCATATTGCGCAATAGACAGCGGGCCACTGAGATTTTTTAACGAAGCATCGCCCACCAGCATTCGCCCTAGCATTTTGAGGGTTAGGCCCGCCATCTCCCAGGTGCGTTTGGCCCCTTGTACCAAACCATCCCATGCGCCATAGCGCACCCAGGTAGAAGCATAACGATCGCTGCCACCTAAACGCGCGCCAATGGCACCGCGCAGCACGCCATCGACTTCATGTACGCGCGGCGCCAACTCCAGCTGCACACGCTGATCGGCACGCACAACCTGCCAAATTTGCGCCGCATCGGTGGCTTTGGCACCTTGAATCATGGCCATCAGCTGCGGCACATCACGCACAGCCACGCCATTGACCGATTCGACCAGATCGCCAGCTTGCAAACCCGCAGCAGCCGCAGCGCCATCGGCAAGGACCTCACCGACTTGCGGCTGGGCCAGCGGCGCAACAATGCCGACTTGGCGGCGTGTCTGGTCATTCCAGTCTTTGATGTTCAGTGCCGCCAATCGCAACGTGATACTGGCATCGGGCTGGGCCTCACGCTGCACCTGCAGCACCACGTCTTGGTGGTTCAAGGCGGCACGGCTGATCAGCCAGTTCAGCGCGTCAAATGAAGGCACAGCCTCCCATTGCGCCGCATCACCCACCCGCGCTTGCAGCACCTTGTCGCCTTGGGCCAGGCCGGCTTGCGCGGCCACGGAGCCGGCCTCAGGCGTGGCCACGACCGGCAAAGGCGCTTGCATGCCCCACCAATTGACCGCAGAGAACAGCAGCACGGCCAACACCAGATTGGCCAGCGGTCCGGCCAGCACAATGGCCACACGCTTGGCCAGGGACTGGCGGCTGAGCGCACGCTCGGCTTGTTCGGGCGGCACATCCCCCTCTTGCTCGCCCAGCATTTGCACATAGCCACCCAAAGGCAGTGCAGCAATCACAAACTCGGTCTCATTGCCAGGGCGGTGCCAGCGAAAAATGGGCTTGCCCATGCCAACAGAAAAACGCAACACTTTGACCCCACAGGCCTTGGCCATGCGGTAATGCCCCCATTCGTGCACCGTGACCAGCACACCAATGGTGACAATAAAAGCCAAAAAAGTCAGCATCTTGCCGCCTGTTGCACATAAACCTGCGCCAGGCGACGGGCCTGATGGTCCAGCTCCACCAAGGCGGCTAGCGAGTCCACCGGACCCGGTGTGCAGTGCTCCAGCACATGGGCATTCAATGCGTAGATCTGGTCGAAGCCCAAGCGCTTTTGCAGGAACGACTCAACCGCGACCTCATTGGCCGCATTCAAAATTGCGGTGCTGCCTTGCGGGCCGCGCAGGGCCTGCCAAGCCAGTTGCATGCAAGGAAAACGCTGCTGGTGTTGCGGTTCATCAAAGGATTCAAACGTCAGCGCTGACAAGGCCATGAAATCCAGGCGATTGGCGCCTGACTCGATGCGCTCAGGCCATGACAGGCCATAGGCAATCGGCACGCGCATATCGGGTGTGCCTAGCTGGGCGACGATCGAGCCATCGCGGTACTGCACCATGGAATGGATCACGCTTTGCGGGTGAATCACCACAGCCAGCTGATCAGGGTCAGTATCGAACAGATAACGTGCCTCGATCACTTCCAAGGCCTTGTTCATCATCGTGGCCGAATCCACCGAGATTTTGCGCCCCATGCTCCAGTTAGGGTGCGCGCAGGCTTCTGCTGGCGTGACCTGCGCCAAAGTGGCCGGATCGCGTTGGCGGAATGGCCCGCCTGAAGCTGTCAAAATGATTTTTTCCACCCGCGCAGGCCAGGTGCTGGCATCTTCTGGCAAGGACTGGAAGACTGCCGAGTGCTCGCTGTCGATGGGCAGCAGCACCGCGCCATGGGTTTTGACTTGCTGCATGAACCACGCCCCGCCAACCACCAAAGCTTCTTTATTGGCCAGCATCAGGCGTTTGCCTGCTTGCGCTGCCGCCAAGGCAGGCGCGAGGCCGGCCACGCCGACAATGGCGGCCATCACTGCATCGACTTCGGGATGGGCGGCCAACTGGGCAATCGCCTCAGCACCGGCCAAAACTTCGATCGCCAGGCCCTGTGCTTGCAGACGCTCGCGCAGCAATTGTGCAGCGGTGTCATCAGCCATCGCCGCAAAGGCCGGTTTGAATTGCACGCACTGCTGGGCCATCAAATCGACGTTGTGGCCGGCAGTGAGCGCAAACACCTGCCATTGCTCAGCATGTCTTGCCAGTACATCCAGCGTATTGGTGCCAATCGAGCCGGTGCTGCCAAGCACGGCCACACGCTGGCGTGTGGCGGGGGTATCGCGCAGAGAATGCATGTTCATGCTGCCCTCGCCACCAAAGCCAATACCAACATGCCCATCGGCATCACCGGCAGCAGTCCGTCAATGCGATCGAGCACACCACCGTGGCCAGGCAAGACGCCGCTGCTGTCTTTGACGCCTGCGGCGCGCTTGACCAGCGACTCGACCAAATCACCCAACACGCTCATGGCCACCAGTGCAACGCACACGAGAATCAGCATAAAAACGCCTTGTTGGCGCACCACGCCGTAAAAACTGTGGCCATATTCGTAAGCCAACGAGCGGTCCAGCCACAGCCACAGCGAGGCCAGCAACACAACGCCAATCACACCGCCCACCACGCCTTCCCAGCTTTTGCCTGGGCTGACAGTGGGCGCGAGTTTGCGCGGAAACAGCTTCATACCAAAGGTTTTGCCAGCAAAATAAGCGCCGATGTCCGCCATCCAAACCAGGGCCATCAAGGACAGCAAGTAATTGATGCCAAGCTCAAATGCGCGCAACATCGCCACCCAGGCGACGGCAAAAACGGCCAAACCAGCAATCAAGCGCAACGCGCGTGGCAATGCATTCCAGCCCTCAACGCCGCCGCGCAGCACCAAGGCCGCACCAACCAGCCAGGCCATGCAAAACACCAGCCAGAACAGGCTGGGCTTGGTGACCTCTGGCACATCGTTGAGCGCTGCAATCGCGCAAGCAATGCCAAACACCACGCCAATGGAGACGGCTGGCGCGCCACTGAAGCCGTTCAGGCGCGACCACTCCCAAGCGGCCAAACTCAATGCGAGCGTGGCCAATACAGCAAGCGGCCAATCCCAGGGCGCAAACAAACAGGCCAGTACAACTGCCAATAAAACAATGGCCGTAATGACGCGTTGTTTGAGCATGGATTCTCCTCGTGCAACCAGGCTTAGTGCTTGGCTGTGCTGTTGGGTTTAGGTGTGGCCTGCACAATCTGCTCGCCGGTTTTACCAAAGCGGCGCTGGCGCTGCTGGTAGTCCAAGATCGCCGCATCGAGCTCTTTGGCATCAAAATCAGGCCACAAGGCATTGCTGAAGTACAGCTCGGAATAAGCGGCTTGCCACAGCAAAAAATTGCTGATGCGCTTCTCCCCACCGGTACGAATCAGCAAGTCCGGATCGGCCACATGTGCCAGCGACATGGCCTGCGCCAGGGACTCTTCCGTAATGGGCTGTTGCTGCAGGCGCAACTGCTCTGCCGCTTGGGCAATATCCCAGCGTCCGCCGTAATTAAAGCAAACATTGAGCACCAAACGGTCATTGCCTGCGGTTTGGGCCTCGGCTTCTTGTAAACCTGCCTGCACCTTCTCGCTGAGCTGGCTGCGGTTGCCAACGCATTGCAGTCGCACGCCATTGGCCTTGAGGCTGGCAACTTCTTTGGCCAAGGCGCTGGCCATCAAGCCCATCAAGCCGCTGACCTCGTCTTCAGGCCGACTCCAGTTTTCTGAAGAAAACGCAAACACGGTGAGCACGCGCACGCCCCGCTCACCGCACAAGGCAACGCAGCGGCGCAGCGCGTCCACGCCTTTTTTATGTCCTGCCAGACGCGGCATAAAGCGCTTTTGCGCCCAACGCCCGTTGCCATCCATCACGATGGCAATGTGATGAGGCGTGCAAATAGGTGATGCAGTCATGTCCAGCGCCCTAAAAGGGCTAGGCAGCATTAGGTTGTAATGACCAAAGGGCTCAGCAGCCTCAAACGGCCATCACTTCTTTTTCTTTAGACTCGACCAAAGCATCCACCTCAGAGATGAACTTGTCGGTGAGTTTTTGGATGTCTGCATCAGAGCGCTTTTGCTCGTCTTCAGATACTTCCTTTTCTTTCACCAGCTTCTTCACCGCATCGTTGGCGTCACGGCGCAAATTGCGAATGGCAATCTTGGCGTTTTCACCATCGCTGCGCACCAGCTTGGTCATTTCACGGCGGCGCTCTTCGCTCATGGGCGGCATGGGCACGCGAATCAGGTCGCCCATATTGGCCGGATTCAAACCCAGATCGCTCTCGCGAATGGCCTTCTCGATTTTGGCCCCCATGTCGCGCTCCCAGGGCTGAACGCTGAGTGTGCGCGAGTCAATCAAGGTCACATTGGCCACTTGGCTCAAGGCCACATGCTGGCCGTAGTATTCAACCTGGATCGTATCGAGCAACTGGGGGCTGGCACGACCGGTACGGATTTTCGACAGGTTGTGTTTAAACGCGACAATGGATTGCTCCATTTTTGCTTGGGCATTCTTGCGAATTTCGGCAATAGACATGTTGCTCTCTCCTGTCTTTTAAGCGTAAACGAGGGTGCCTTCATCTTCGCCGAGCACAACACGCTGCAATGCGCCTGGCTTGATGATGGAGAACACCTTGATCGGCAGTTTCTGATCACGGCACAACGCAAAAGCGGTGGCATCCATGATGCCCAGATTTTTTACCATTGCCTCATCAAAACTGATGCGACTATAGCGCGTGGCCGTCGGGTCTTTCATTGGGTCGGCGGAGTAGACGCCATCCACTTTGGTCGCCTTGAGCACGACTTGGGCACCGATTTCCGCACCGCGCAAAGCCGCAGCGGTATCGGTCGTGAAGAACGGGTTGCCAGTGCCAGCGGCAAACACCACCACTTTGCCTTCTTCCAAGTACTGCAAGGCTTTGGGGCGCACATAGGGCTCGGCCACTTGGTCAATCGAGATGGCCGACATCACGCGTGCGGGCACATTTTTGCGGCTAATGGCTTCTGCCAAAGCCAGTGAATTCATCACAGTGGCCAGCATGCCCATGTAGTCCGCGGTCGCCCGGTCCATGCCAGCAGCGCCACCAGCAACACCACGGAAGATATTGCCGCCACCAATCACAATTGCCAACTCCACCCCCAACGCAGACACGGCAATGATCTCATCGACCATGCGGTCAATCGTGTCTCGATTGATCCCAAACGCATCATCGCCCATCAGCACCTCACCGGAGAGCTTGAGCAAAATACGCGAATAGGCAGGTTTGGCAACAGTTTCAGTCATGCTTGGCATTCATCAAATCAATCAATAAATCAGTGGCCATCGGGGCGCCATGGCAGCGCCCTTGGTCACTTGTAATGCAAGAAACCCGTATTGTGCCGCATCTCGCTGTGGCAGCAATACGGGTTCCAGAGCCAGCAATTAGGCTTTGGCAGCAGCGATTTGAGCGGCTACTTCAGCAGCAAAGTCGTCGACTTTCTTCTCAATGCCTTCACCCACTACGTACATGGTGAAGCCTTTGATGCTGGAATTTTTCTCTTTGAGCATCTGAGCGACGGTTTGCTTGTCGTTTTTAACGAAAGACTGGTCCAGCAAAGACACTTCTTTGAGGTATTTGGCCACTGCACCGTCAACCATTTTGGCAGCGATATCAGCAGGCTTGCCCGACTCGACGGCTTTGCCATGGGCAACAGAGCGCTCTTTCTCGATCAGCTCAGCAGGCACATCAGCTGAAGACAGGGCCACTGGCTTCATTGCAGCAACGTGCATGGCCACATCTTTGGCAGCAGCTTCGTCGCCTTCGAATTCAACAACCACGCCAATGCGTGTGCCGTGCAGGTAATGGGCCAGCTTGCTGTCAGCAAAACGTGTGAAGCGACGCAGCGACATGTTTTCACCGATTTTACCAATCAGGCCTTTGCGCACGTCTTCCACAGTGGGGCCAAAGCCGTCTTGGCTGTATTCCAGCGCGCTCAAAGCAGCAATGTCAGCAGGGTTCTTTTCTGCCACCAGCTTGGCAACTGCGTTGGCAAGCTGCAAGAAGCTTTCGTTTTGGCTCACAAAATCGGTTTCACAGTTGAGTTCAACCAGAGCGCCTGCATCGCCAACCAAAGCCACGGCGATCACGCCTTCGGCGGTCACGCGGGAAGCGGCTTTGCCCGCTTTGGTGCCCAGTTTGATACGCAGCAGCTCTTCTGCTTTGGCCATATCGCCTTCGGCTTCAACCAAGGCTTTTTTTGCTTCCATCATTGGGGCGTCGGTCTTCGCGCGAAGTTCTGCCACCATGCTTGCTGTTACTGCAGCCATACTAATCTCCCAATCTAAAATTCAAATAAGCCTGACGCATCAGCGCGCCAGAGACAAAAAAAGGGGCGTCAACAACGATGCCCCTTTTTTGTACCGCGCTGGCAATTGCACCACAGCGCGATGAAAAGCCTGTTACAGGGACTTTATTCTGCAGCTTCCTGCACTTCTACAAACTCATCACCCTCTTCGCCAGCAGCCAGCTTGGCCACTTCTTGTACCGCATTGTTGCGGCCATCGATGATGGCGTCAGCAATGCCACGGGCGTACAAAGCCACGGCCTTGGCCGAGTCATCGTTACCTGGGATCACGTAGTCAATGCCTTCTGGGTTGTGGTTGGTATCGACCACACCGACCAGAGGAATGCCCAATTTGTGCGCTTCAGAAATCGCGATTTTGTGGTAGCCCACGTCGATCACGAAAATGGCGTCTGGCAGGCCAGCCATATCCTGAATACCACCAATGTCGCGCTCGAGCTTGCTGATTTCACGTGTGAACATCAGCTGCTCTTTTTTGCTCATTGATTCCAGACCAGCTTCTTGCTGGGCTTTCATGTCTTTGAGGCGTTTGATCGAGGTCTTGACGGTCTTGAAGTTGGTCAACATGCCGCCCAACCAACGTTGGTCAACAAAAGGCATGCCTGCGCGCTGGGCTTCCTGAGCCACGAATTCGCGCGATTGGCGTTTTGTACCCACGAACAACACGGTGCCACGATTGGCTGCCAATTGGCGCACGAATTTTTGCGCTTCTTGGAACTTGGGCAGTGTTGCTTCCAAGTTGATGATGTGGATTTTATTGCGGTGACCAAAGATGTACGGAGCCATCTTTGGATTCCAGAAACGTGTTTGGTGACCGAAGTGGACGCCGGCTTCCAGCATCTCGCGCATTGTGATAGACATATTCAAAACTCCAAAGGTTTGTTTCCAAGAGCAGGCCCTGTCACCGCAGGCATTCCAATCCTATGAAACGCCCAGCAGCACCTAAGTCGAGCCCGTCTGCTATTTGTTCTGCCCCATTAAAACCAGCCAGCTTACAGGCCAGTCCCCAAGCTGGAGTACTGCATATACGCTGGCCGCTATTTGGCAAAACCCAACTATTGTAGCACGGCGACTATCTCAGCGTCTATGGGCACGATCGAGAAGTACCACCACCGCGCCAGCACCACCGTCGCTGGCCTTGGCTTGCACAAAAGCCAGCACCTCTTGTTTTTGCACCAACCAACGCTGCACCCGCACCTTCAAAATCGGCACCCGTCCAGGCGAGCCGTGGCCTTTGCCATGGATGATACGTACGCAGCGAATGCCCTTTTTGTGGCAGTTGCGCACAAATTGCCCCAGCGCTTCACGCGCCTCATCCAAGCGCAAGCCATGCATATCCAAGCTGGCCTGGATACTCCAATGGCCCAGGCGCAGCTTGCGCGCCACCTCAGGCGCCACGCCCGGCTGGCGGTAGCTCAGCGCCTCGTCGGTGTCCATCAAGGTGGTGACATCGAAATCATCGCTAATCGACTCGTACAGCGCGCGCTGCTCGTCAATCTCCAGCTGCAGCGGCAGCGGCAGCACAGGCGCGCGCGCAACCACTGCGCGCGGCGTGACATTCAATGGCGTCACCGCGCCCACCTCATGGCGAAACAAATGGCGTTCGCGCTCAATCGCCTCGCGCCTGGCCTGCTCTTGCGCCTGGCGAAGTTGCAGGGCTTCGCGCTGCATTTTCAGCACCTGCGCGACCTGTTTGAGATCGGAGAGCGCGTGCACACGCATCCCCTGCAATGGCTTACTCACATCAAGCCTCTTTCTGACAAAGACACACTGCCGCCTTGCGCCACAATCACATGGTCAAGCACCTGCACATCCAATAACGCCAGCACCTGCTGAACATGGCGCGTCAGCGCCAAATCCGCATTCGAAGGCTCAAGCATGCCGCTGGGGTGGTTGTGCGCCAAAATCACGCTATGTGCGTGCAATTGCAGCACACGCAACGCTATCTCACGAGGATACACGCTGGTTTGCGACAAGGTCCCGCGAAACAGCTCCTCAAAGGCAATCATGCGCAATTGGCTGTCGAGCAACAATACCGCAAAAACCTCATGGCGTTTATGTCCCAGCTGGGCCTGAATGTATTGCCGCACCAGCGCTGGTGACTGCATGGCCTGCGGCTGCATCAGCTGCTGTGCCAATGCGCGCTTGGCCAATTCCATGATCGCCAGCAGCTCGGCCCGTTTGGCAGGCCCCAGGCCCTTAATCTGGGACAAATCGGCACTGCTCGCTCGCAGCAAGCCTGCCAATCCACCAAAGCCTTGCACCGTGCCTTCACCCACAGGCACGGACTCAGAGGGCTTGCGCTCAGCAGCGCGGCCATTCTTTGGCAGCGCCAATAAATCAGCGGCCAAATGCATCACACTGCGCCCAGCAGTGCCTGTGCGCAGCACAATCGCCAGCAATTCCGTATCAGACAATGCCGCAGCCCCGCGATTGAGCAGCTTCTCGCGCGGGCGCGCATCGGCAGGCAAATCTTTGAAAGACATAAAGGCTAGCGGGGCACCGCAGTTAAGATCAGGGCAAAGACCAACAGCAAAAGTACAATGCACGCTATCTGGAGATGCTCGGCACAACACCCTGCGCTCGATCCGAGCGCGGTCTCAAACGATCCGCCGCGCCCATCTCTGCGGCGAGGTTTTTGTAGAGCCTCCCCAAGCCTGCTCTGCCCTCAGTGTATTCAAAGCGAGAGAACCCCATTCCATGTCGGCCCAAATGCCCTCCAACGCCCCCGCATCTTCCAACGCAACTGCCGTTGTGCAACCTGGCGCATTCCTGACCTTGCACTACCGCCTAGCTGGCCCTGCAGGGGACATCATCAACACCTTTGATGGCCAGCCCTCGACCTTGACCCTAGGCAATGGCGAGCTCTCCACCGCCTTGGAGAACCGCCTGATTGGCATGCAAGAGGGCGAACGCACGACCTACGAGGTGCCAGCGGGTGAAGCGTTTGGCGAAAAAAACCCCGACATGCAGCAATGGGTAGCACGCAAGCTGCTCAATGAACTGGGCGACCCTGACGAAGCATACACGTTGGGCGATGTCGTGCAGTTCCCTACACCCACTGGCGACGGTGGCTACGCTGGCACCGTGCTACAGGTGCGCGATGACGGCGCCGTGCTGTTTGACTTCAACCACCCATTGGCTGGCCACCCGGTCACCTTTGAGGTACAACTCATTGGAGTCTTGTGAGATGGGGGCCCGCGAGATTTTGCTTGCCGAGCCACGCGGCTTTTGCGCCGGCGTGGACCGCGCCATTGACATTGTCGAACGTGCGCTGGAGAAATTTGGCGCGCCAATCTATGTGCGCCACGAAATCGTGCACAACACCCATGTGGTCAACGAGCTCAAAGAAAAGGGCGCAATCTTCATTGAAGAGCTGGCCGATGTCCCTGCTGGCGCCACTTTGGTGTTCAGTGCCCACGGCGTAAGCAAAGCCATCCAAAACGAAGCCAAGGCGCGCGGCTTTCAGATCTTTGATGCGACTTGCCCGCTGGTGACCAAGGTCCACGTCGAAGTGGCCAAGCTGGCCAAAGAAGGCTATGAGTTCATCATGATCGGCCACAAAGGCCATCCTGAGGTCGAAGGCACGATGGGCCAGCTCACTGACGGCATCCATCTAGTCGAAGACGTGAACGATGTTGCCACAGTAGCGCCCAGCCAAACTGAGCGCCTTGCCGTCGTCACACAAACGACCCTGTCTGTCGACGATGCAGCAGCCATCACTGCAGCCATCAAGGCGCGCTTTCCTCAAATTCGACAGCCCAAGCAACAAGACATTTGTTATGCAACGCAAAATCGCCAAGACGCAGTCAAACAATTGAGCTCGCAAGTCGATGTCGTGATTGTCGTGGGCAGCCCGACCAGCTCCAACAGCAACCGCTTGCGTGACCTGGCTGAACAGCTGGGCACGCCCGGCTACATGGTCGATGACGCCAGCGAACTGCAACCAGAATGGTTTGAGAACGCGCAAACCGTGGGCCTGACCGCCGGCGCCTCAGCCCCTGAGGTGCTGGTTGAAGGCGTGATCAGCCGTTTGCGCGAACTAGGTGCCTTATCAGTACGAAAAATGGATGGTGTGCAAGAAACCATTCGCTTCCCACTGCCTAAAGGCCTTAAGCAGCCTGAAGTCGGTCCACCAACAAGCACGCCCACAGCTTAAGAGCCTGCTTACGTTCTAGCACCGCAACAGCCCGACTCCTGGCCTATGCCGGGCTGGGCTGGGCTTAGCACTGCGCGCGCCTCACAAGCGCCACTGATTCCATCCTCTACCTCTTTCACTGACCATGAGCACCATCGGCACCCCACTCGGCCCCAACGCCACCCGCGTCATGCTGTTAGGCAGCGGCGAACTTGGCAAAGAAGTCGTGATTGAACTGCAACGCCTGGGCGTTGAGACGATTGCGGTCGACCGCTACGACAATGCCCCTGCGCAGCAAGTAGCCCACCACGCACGCACCATCACGATGAGCGATTCAGCCGCTTTGCGTGCACTGATCGAAGCCGAGAAACCGATGCTGGTCGTGCCTGAGATCGAAGCGATTGCCACGCAAGAGCTGGAGAAGCTCGAAGCCGAAGGCCTGGTGCGTGTGATCCCGACAGCCCGCGCAGCGCGCCTGACAATGGACCGCGAAGGCATTCGCCGCCTGGCTGCTGAAACCCTGGGCCTGCCAACCAGCCCGTACCGTTTTTGCAATTCACAAGCAGAACTGCAGGCGGCGATTGACGGCACGGATGGGCAAGCCGCAATTGGCTACCCCTGCATCGTCAAGCCCGTGATGAGCAGCTCCGGCAAAGGCCAAAGCAAGATCGACTCGGCCGCCGATGTCACCCACGCCTGGGACTATGCGATGGCCGGCGGGCGAGTCAGCCACGGCCGCGTGATCGTTGAAGGCTTTATCGATTTCGATTATGAGATCACCTTGCTGACCGTGCGCAGCAAAGACGCTGCGGGCAGCATCGACACCCAGTTCTGTGCCCCAATTGGCCATATCCAAAAAAACGGCGACTACGTTGAAAGCTGGCAACCGCACCCGATGACCGCTACGGCCTTGGCAGAAGCCCAACGCATTGCCAAAGCGGTGACCGACAACCTTGGCGGCCAAGGCCTGTTTGGCGTGGAATTGTTCGTCAAAGGCGATGCGGTCTGGTTCAGCGAAGTCAGCCCGCGCCCACACGACACCGGCATGGTCACCCTGACCACCCAATGGCAAAGCGAATTCGAGCTGCATGCCCGTGCCATTCTGGGCCTGCCAATCAACACCGCCTTGAAGTCGCCTGGCGCCAGTGCGGTGATTTACGGCGGCGTCGATGCCAAAGACATCGTGTTTGAAGGCCTGGCGCAAGCGCTATCGGTGCCACAAACCAGTGTGCGCCTGTTCGGCAAGCCCGAAAGCTTCGCCAAACGCCGCATGGGCGTGGCACTGGCCTGGGATGCTGATTTGGAGCTGGCCCGCACACGCGCCAAAGAAGCGGCCAGCCTGGTCAAACCACGCACTTAAAGCAACATGCCTTAGCCACAACAGGCAACTTAGAGCCTGCAGCCTGCATATGAGTGTTAAACCCGCCAAGATGGCGGCTGCAGGCCAGCTCTTGCCAAGCGCATACAACATGCCTGCACCCCTCACAGGTGCAAACCTTGCGCAGCACCGCTAAGAGCCTGTTCATAATCTCCACGCAGTCGCCAAGGCACAAAAAGAAGCAACGCAGTAATGCATTTTTTGGTGCCTTGGGCTTCAACGCGGCTGCGCGGAGATTATGAACAGGCTCTGATTGCAACGGCCAGACCTTGCTAGTGCTCGAACAGCTAGGCGAGCGCACACCCCAGCGACGGCCATCAAGCCTTATCTTCTGGTAAGCACGGCCGTTTCAGCGCCATACGGTGTGGCCTGCATTGACCCAACAGCCTGCTCACCATCTGCATGGTCAACCGCAAAAAAATTAATAAGTTCCATTTTTGCAAATGTTTTTTTGCAACTTATTGTTTTCAATCATGAGTATTATTTGGGCTACGTAACACAAACATGCAATAAGAACATTTATAGAGTTAACTACTGTTAACCTGTAGATAACTACTAATTACAATCATTTGCTTGCTGCGGCCTCTACCCCCCTTGCGTTGTCATCTGCACACTAAAGACAAGCAATGAATACGCCGCAACATAGGGCTCATCGCCATGTCTGATGCTTGAGACCCAAAGAGAAGGATCCGTGCCTGTGTCAAACACTGGATCCGCTGACAATAATCACATGGAGAGAGAAGCAATGCGCGCGTTAACACTGCTTGGTAGGCTATTCATGGCCTGCTTGCTGCTGAGTATGGGTTTGGCCCAGGCCTCCAGCATAGACATTCCCAAAGAACCCTTGGTTTGGGTTGATACACCCAATGAGCAAGCAGGCCTGCCTGCCAAAGACTTCGCTTTTGAGCTGCAACTCTTCAACCTCAAAGACAGCACAACAGGCCAGATCCGTTTTGAGGTCACAGAGGCCAACCACCAAGACACCAGTGGCTTGAGCATTCCTGCGGTCACGATTCAAACCTCTGATGCGCAGGCCACAGTCACGGCCACACCTCGCCTGCTCAAAGAAGGCTGGTACACGGTCGCTGTGCTCACCGAAGCCGCGCAGTTTGAACGCCGCAATACGATGCATATTCTGTTCGTTAATGGCCAGGTGTTCTACGACTGGGAAGGCGCAGATCTGATCAACTCCATCGTGCGCCACAACCTGCAAAGCAATGCCGAGTACAAGCAACTGCAAGCGCAGGCCCGAGAAGCCAAAGCCATTCGCAGCAAAACCGTGCCGGTGAACGCCGAAGCCGAGCCCGCTGAGCGCTTTTTAAGCGCGAATGAGCAAAACGCACTCAACGCACTCAAGCAAAGCGAAAAGCAACGCCTGCTGCAAGACATTCGCCAACTCACCGGCCTTGAAAACATCTCCAAAGCAGGTGCCAGCACCCCCGCTGCTGGCGAGCGAGTGACTGTCACTGTGCAATGGCCGACCGATGCCACACAAGCGACATTTTTGCCTTTGCATGGCGCACCAATTGAGATCATCAACATCGATGAAATTGGCCTCTTTGATGATGGCGTATTTGCTAAAGGCGTATTAGATGCCAATGGCCAATTCACCTTCACCTCACCGGTCAACAACCTCAAGTACCGCGTCAAAATCGGCGCCACGCACAGCAGCTTCAAAGTCCTGGTCTCTGACCAGAACGATGGCGATGCCCCACTGGTGGTGCAATACGACCAAGCCGCTACGATTGACATCAGAACAGACATCACCAATGGCATCAGCGCCCCATTTGCCAACTCCTGGGCCGCCTTCCAAGCAATGTACGACATGGCCAGCAATGCCCAAGGTTTTACAGGCATGGCGGCGCCTCAATTGGATTTTGTACTGACCAATGCGCTCAGCAGAGATGGCGGTGCGCCAACGATTGACTTTGCTTATTACACCAGCCCGAATATGGAGTGGTTAGGCATTCCAATTCCTTGGACTTCAGTGCCTCAAATCGTCTTGGGCGGCGGCAATTTCTTTGATTGGGATGTGTTCAGCCATGAATACGGTCACGCTGTGGCCGACCAAAACAACTCGATCATTTCAGTCGGCGGCCCTCACAACGGTGAAAACCAATACGATTACGCAAGCAACACAGCCACATTCCACAACAAGCAAAAAGCCAACCGTCTGGCGATGAATGAAGCCTATGGCACATGGTTTGGCGTGGCATTTTGGCAGTACAGCAGCTACAAAGGAAAAATACCGTTAGTTGGCGATACCAAATATCGTGATGTGACCTCCACCAATGCGGTCTTTGAATACGACTTGGAAGACAATGCCGGCGCTGTGTTCTCCTACACCAATATGTTTGGCGAGGACAGCGAGATTGGCGTAGGCCGCCTGCTGTGGGATTTGACCGATGCGGTCAATGAAGACAATGTGCGCGCAACCTGCTCCAAATACTGCAAAGACGCAATCACCGTACCCATGGCCGGTCTGATGTCACAAACGATTGCGGGCAAGCAGCTCGATGGTATCTCGGACTTTCACCGCGAGTTCTATCGCTACTACGTGGGCAAACCCATTGGCGATTTGGACAGCGTGGGCCAAATAGATTCAGCTGCATTGAAAAAAGCCATTCAAGTCGGCTCCGTTTTTGCCGAGTTTGGCATTGCGGCCAATATCAACCAAACCAATAATAGCGACCCGTTCAAAGACATCGGCAACCCAGCCTTGCGCAACCTGGACACTCAACCAGTTGAGCTGGTTTGGGAGCAGCATAAAACCGGCACGATGCCGGGTCTGGACCAATTTGAGATCCTGTTCTACAACCAAGCAATGGATACACTGGTCTACAAAACCGACACTATCACGCTGAGCCCGACAGGCAAGCGCTACACCTACCAAATGCCCAAAGCCCAGGCCGAGGCGCTGGTTCAGGCCGCAACCCAGCTGCCCTACCAGGCAGAACACACACTGGTGGTCATGATCAAAGGCACGGCCACTGGCGTGGGTGCAGCCGGTATATCCACTGGCCCTTACTACAGCAATGCCGAAGAGTTCAAACTGGCAACCGACCAACGCTATAGCGTGATTGCGGTCGACAGCTCAGGCAGCAATTTGAACACCGATCCAAACAGACTGCGCGTTAGCGCTGGTAATGCGATGCTGGGCAATATGGCCGCGCGCAATGACCGGATTCGCACCGGCAATGAGACAGGCAAGCTGATGTCGGTCGCCGCGATTGACTTCGACTCCAACGTGCGCGTGATCTCTCACTTTGCCGATCCCAACGGGCTGAACTTCAACAGCATCGACTCATACGGCGGCACCGAAATTGGCTTGGCGATTAACCACAGTGTGGCGATGATTCAGGGCGTGCGCCCCACTCCTAATCCGCTGCCTGCAATCGATGCCAACACGCCGCGCATTTATGCACTGACTGACATGGAAGATGCTGGCTCGGATGTGGTTCCGGCGATTCAAAATGCCGGCCAAAACAACATCGTCTTCAACTTGGGGCATCTAGTGCCTCTGTCGATCAAAAAAGCCCCAGTGGGCCGCGCAGGCGAAGGCATTGCCTTAAAAGTGGCTGAGCCGATGGACAATATCATCGCCGCGACTCTCGCAACCGGTGGCTCTTATGCCACGCTGGAAAATGCTGAATCGCAAGAGGCTTGGGTCGCGTTGATGGATGAAATCAACAACACGGCACCTGCCGAGCGCACGACCATCAATTTGCCACTGAACATCAAACTCTATGGTCTGGCGCAAGACACTGGCCTGCCTGAGCCTACGTATGTATTCACTGCCGTGGACCACGGCACGGTTGCTGTGACGGTTGATGGCAAAGGCAACTTCATTCCTGCCCTGACTGTGGATGGTGCAGCGGGCCAGGAAGACATTGGCCAAGACCAGTACCAGCGTGAATTCAGTGTCGCTAAAGGCCAAAGCTACAGCATCAAAATCAACGAAGCAGACACCGCTGCCGGCCTCTACAGCATCGTGCTGCGCCAAACATCGATCACGCAAACGCCTCCTGTAGTGGTCCCAGCAGCAGCCGTGCCTGTGCCATCGCTGAATGTCTGGGCCTTGGCTTTGCTGGCAGCATTGCTGGGTATGGTGGCAATGCAGACGCGCCGCCGCTTCTAAGAGTCTTTCATTATCTAAGGCACAAAAAAGTGGCAATCTAAGGCGCCTGCTGCAGCCCATACGTCTGTATGAGCAAAGCGGGCAACGCCACAATGCGCTTTTTTGTGCCTTGTCTTTTGGGCTTCAACGCGGCTGCATCGAGAATATGAACAAGCACTTAGCCAGTGTTCAAGCCTGCTGGCTGAGCCACTCACACAGCGCACTGTCGCTGCGCTCAAAGCCGTGCAGGGCCGTGAAATGGTCTGCCTCGGCTTGGCGCAGCAAGGCACCGGAGTTACCCGCCTCTTGCCATTGCTGCAAAAAATCGGTGGACTGGCGCTCAAACTCCGCGCTTTCACGCCCGCCCCAGGTCAGCAGCACCTGCGCCGGCGAATGCTGGCAGCCAAACATCGGTGAGTTGCGGCGGATCACACCGTCACTCAACTGCAGCATCGGCTGCAAATAGCTGTAGCGCAAGGGCGCAATATCAAACAAACCGCTGACCAATAAACCGGCTCGCAAGGGCTGGGCTGGCAAACCGTATTCGCCCACCCAGTCGGTTTGCAAGCACATCGCCGCCAAATGCCCACCGGCCGAATGCCCAGCAATGCTGACGCGCTTGGGATCGCCGTTGTACTTCTCAATATGGCGCAGCACCCAGGCCACTGCCGCACGCGCTTGACGCGTGATCTCATCAATGCCGACTTTGGGGCACAGCGAGTAATCAATCGACACCACCGTCATCCCCAAAGCGCGTGGGCCCAATGCAATACCGCTGAAATCGGCGGCACTGAGCGAGCGCCAATAGCCACCGTGGATAAACACCAGCACCGGCGCGCCAGCTTGCTCGGCCGGAAAAATATCCAATGTCTCATCCAGCGTAGGCCCATAAGAGATCTTGGGCAAATAGTCGAGTGTGTTGCGGGCCCGCTCAGCCTGCTGATGAAAATGGGCCATGATGGCTTGTGAATCCAAGCCCAATGACGGGTTGTAGGCCGCGTCGATCTCCGCCTGGGTTGTGAACTGTTGGTATAACGTGCGCATAGAAGTAGGTAGATTGTGGCGTGGTAAGAGCCTGTTCAAAGTCTCCACGCAGACCGCGTTGGAGCCCAAAAGGATACGATGCGCGGCAAAAACCGCAGTCGGGCTAGCTGCCCGGCGAGGATTTTTAACAAAGCAGCGTGCCTTTTGGACTCCAACCCGAAGGGCAAGGCACAAAAAAGCGCATTGCGGCGTTGCCCGTTTTGTTCATACAGACGTATGAACTGCAACAGGCGCCTTGCCCTGCCTCTTTTTTGTGCCTTGCGCGACTGCGTCGAGACTTTGAACAGGCTCTAAGGATTTATCACACACCAATATAACGCTGCCATAGCTCAGGCTGGCTCGCCAATGCCTCACTCGGGCCTTGCCAAACGACTTGGCCGCGCTCAATCAGAGTGTGCTGATCGGCCAAGGCGATCAGGCGCTGCACGTATTTGTCGATCACCAAAATGGTTTGGCCCTGCGCCCGCAAGGCCGCCAGGCAGTGCCAAATTTCTTCGCGAATCAGCGGTGCCAAGCCTTCAGTGGCTTCATCTAAGATCAGCAAATACGGGTTGGTCATCAAAGCCCTGCCAATCGCCAGCATTTGCTGCTCGCCACCTGAGAGTTGGTTGCCCATATGGCGGTGGCGCTCTTGCAGGCGCGGAAACAAGGCGTAGACCCGCTCCAGCGTCCAGGGCTGGGCATGCTGGTTGCGTTTGGCAGCAAAGGCCTGCAAGTTTTCGCGCACACTCAGATTCGGGAAGATCTGCCGCCCTTCGGGCACAACGGCCATGCCCATGCGGGCAATGCGGTCCGGGCTGAGCTGCTCAATGCGCTCACCGCGAAAGCGAATCTGGCCGCTGCGCGCTGGCGTCAAGCCCAGCACTGAACGCACCGTGGTGGTCTTGCCCATGCCATTGCGTCCTAGCAAGGTGGCCACTTCGCCAGAGGCGATCTGCAACTGCATGCCAAACAGCACTTGGCTGTGACCGTAAGCGGTTTCGAGTTGGGAGACTTCGAGCAAGGTGCTCATCGTGCCACTCCTGTTGAAGCGGCTGCTGCCATGGCCGCACTGCCCTCATCGCCCAGATAAGCCTGGCGCACTTGCGCATCGGCGCGGATGGATTCGGGCGTACCCGTCGCAATCACACTGCCAGCAACCAGCACCGAAACCCGGTCGGCCAGCCGGAACACCGCATCCATGTCGTGTTCGACCAGCAGCACGGTGCTCGTAGTTTTGAGCGCTAACAGCAATTGCACCATGCGTTCGGACTCTTCAGCACCCATGCCGGCCAATGGCTCATCGAGCAGCATCAGCTGCGGCTGCAAAGCCAGCACCATGCCGACCTCCAACTGTCGTTGCTCACCGTGCGACAGCGCACCAGCGGTGTGCTGCAGGCGTGCGGCCAGTCCGACTTGCGCAGCCAGCGCATCGGCCTGCTCATAGCGCCTGCGCTCGGCTCTGGCTGGGCGAAAAAACCGCATGCTACTCCCCAGGCGGCTTTGCAGCGCCAGCGCCAAATTGTCTTGTACCGTCAGGCGCTGAAAAATACTGGTGATCTGGTAGGAACGTGCCAGCCCCGCATGCACGCGCTGATGCATGGGCATGGCCGTGATGTCCTGGCCCTGAAACAGAATCCGCCCCGCAGTCGGTGCCAAAGCACCCGAGAGCTGGTGGATCAAGGTCGTTTTGCCTGCACCATTGGGGCCTATCAACGCATGCAGCTCACCTTGCGCAACCCGCAAATTGGCATGGTTGGTGGCCGCCAAACCACCAAACTGCTTGACCAGGTCGACAACGTCGAGCAGTGGCGCCTGTGCCTGTGTGTTCATGGCTTCTCCTGCGCTGGTGCAGCCCTGCGCGCGCGCGCACAGCGGCGCAGTGTGCGCGGCAGACTCAGCAAGCCATTGGGCGCAACCAGCACCACCAACAGCAGCACCGCCCCCAAATACAGCTGCCAATGGATGGTGTAGCCAATCAGCACCTCCTCCATCAGCAAAAAGGCCACGGCCCCCAGCAAGCCACCATACAAATAGCCGACACCGCCCAAAATCACCATGATCAGCAGCATGCCAGACTGGCTCCACTGCATCGCCGCCGGGCTGACGTAACTGGACTGGTTAGCCAGCAGTGCCCCGGCCAAGGCGGCAATCGCACCAGACAAGGTAAACGCCACCAACTGGTAACGGTAGACCGCAAAGCCCAGCGCGCGCATGCGCGTTTCGTTTTCACGAATGCCTTGCAGCACATGGCCAAACCGGGCATTGAGCAGGCGTGCGACGGCCCAAAACACCAGCGCAAATACGGCCAACACCACGTAATAAAAATGGCTGTCGTTGGATAAATCCAGGCCCAGACCCAAGTCGGAGCGCTGCATCAACGACATGCCGTCCTCCCCGCCGTAAGGCTTGAGCGAGACCATCAGATAAAACAGCATTTGCGCAAATGCCAGGGTGATCATGATGAAGTACACACCACGCGTGCGCAGGCTGATCGCGCCAATCACTGCAGCGCACAGCGCCCCAACCAGCATCGCCAGCGGCCAGCTCAGCCAGGCCGAGGTACTGCCCGACTGCATCAAAATGCCCACCGTGTAAGCACCCATGCCGATAAAGGCGGCATGGCCAAAACTGACCATGCCACCAAAGCCCAACACCAGATTCAGGCTGGTTGCGGCCAGCGCAAAAATCAGCATGCGGCTGGCCACGCCTGTGTAGAAGTCGTAGTCAGTGGCCTCAAACAGCGATGGCAAGGCCGCCAGCGCGGCCAGCACCAGCAGCGCTGGCACGGGCTGCAATCGGTGGTCCAAAATACTCGCAGATGGAAGAGCTGGCATCGCTTAACCTCGGGCCGGAAACAAACCACTGGGCTTGAAGAACAATACTGCCGCCATCAGCACATAAATCAGAATCGAGGCCACTGCCGGCCCAGCACTGGCAGCAATGTCTGGCGCCATCAGTTGACGAAACAGCACCGGGATCAAGGTGCGCCCGGCGGTATCGACCAGCCCCACCAGCAAGGCGCCTAGCAAAGCGCCACGGATCGAGCCAATGCCGCCAATCACCACGACGACAAAAGCCAAAATCAAAATGCTCTCGCCCATGCCCACTTGCACCGACAGGAGCGGCCCCAACAAGCCCCCAGCGAGCGCACACAGCACGGCGCCAAACACAAACAAACCGCTGAATAACCAGCGTACATTCGCGCCCATGGCCAGCGCCATCTCGCGGTTCGATGCGCCAGCGCGCACTTGCATGCCAATGCGGGTGCGTGTGATCAACACATACAGCACAGCCGCCACCAGCAAGCCCATCGCAATGATGAACAAACGGTAGGCCGAGTAGAAAAAGCCGGGCCATAGCTCCACCGGCCCCGCCAAGGCATCAGGTGGTGACAGCTGCAACGGCTGCGGGCCCCAAATCATGCGCACGGCCTCATTGGCCATCAGCAAAATCGCAAATGTGCCCATCACTTGGGACAGGTGGTCGCGCTTGTAGAAACGCTGGATGGTGGTTTTTTCCAGCACCAGGCCCAGCACCGCAGTCGCGGCAGTCCCAGCTGCCAGACCAAGCCAAAACGAGCCCGAAGCCGCCGCAATCGTCGCGATCAGGTAAGCCCCCAGCATGTAGAGCGAGCCGTGGGCCAGATTGATCAAATCCATGATGCCAAACACCAGGGTCAGACCAGCGGCGAGCAAAAACAGCATCAGCCCAAACTGCAAGCCGTTGAGCAATTGCTCCAAAATCAAGATCGTATTCATCAGAGAATGGGTGCAAGGTGCCGCACCAAGCAAGCATCTAGTGGGAAGTCACGCTGGCTGGCAGCATCCGCTGCACTGGCCAGCGACAGGCATTACATCTTGCATTCGCCCACATAAGCATCGGCATGGTTCTCAAACACCGTGCCAATGAGCTTGTTCGTCACCTTGCCATCGGCGCCCTTGACCACTTCGCGCAGGTAGTAGTTTTGGATCGGATAATGGTTGGTATTGAATGTGAATGGGCCACGCACCGAGTCGAATTGCGCCGCTTGCAAGGCCTTGCCAATCGCTTCTTTGTCCTTCATATCACCGCCGACCGCCTGCACGGCAGAGCCAATCAGCTGGGCTGCGTCATAGCCTTGCGCCGCATACAGCGTTGGCAGGCGGCCGTATTCCTTTTGGAAATCCGCGACAAAGCGTTTGTTGGCGGCATTGTCCAAGTCGTGCGCCCACAACGAGGAGTTGAACATGCCCACCATCGGCTCGCCGACGGCGCTGATCACGTCTTCATCGGCTGAAAAGCCTGGGCCAAACAACGTCATGTCCTGACCAAGGCCCGCGCCGTTGAACTGCTTGATAAAGTTCACACCCAGGCCACCGGGCAGGAAGATATAGACCGCATCAGCGCCCGAGGCACGCATTTGCGATAGCTCTGCACCATAGTCCAGTTGCTGCAGTGGTGTGTAGGTCTCCAGCACCACCTCGCCTTTGTAGAAGCGCTTAAATCCGGCCAATGCATCTTTGCCTGCTGGGTAGTTCGGTGCCAACAAGGCGACTTTTTTGAAGCCACGGTCTTGCACGGTTTGTCCCACCGCTTCGTGCAGGTTGTCGTTTTGGTAAGAAGCGCTGAAAAAGTACGGATTGCACTGCGCACCGGCCAATTGCGATGGCCCGGCGTTGGAGCTGATGTAGTAGGTTTTATTGGCAAACACGGGCGGCGCAACGGCCAGCATGATGTTGGAGAACACCACACCGGTCATGAAATCGACCTTGTCGCGCTTGAGCAGGCGGTCCGTGGTTTGTTTGGCCGCATCGGGGTTTTGCTGGTCGTCCACGACAATCACCTCGGCTTTGATACCGCCGAGCATGCCGTTGTTCTGTTTAACGGCCAAATTGAAGCCATCGCGCGTGTCCACCCCCAAGGCTGCGCCTGGCCCTGACAAGGTACTGAGCAGGCCAATCTTCACCTGGTCCGCTGCATGTGCAAACTGGGCAGCACACAATGCGCTAAGGCCTGCAAGCAGTGCAGGGGCGAGAGGTCGAAGACGGCTAGGCATGGTCGGCAAACTCCTGATGGTGGGGTGGCAATAAACACGCACGAGGCGCGAGATTACCAGCAAGCACACAAATACGATGCCAATTGCCCTGGTGCAAGGGCAAAAAAACAAAGAAATGGCCTGTCTTGATGCCCAAAATCCGTATAAACCCTTTGCCTGCCCAGGCAAGCTTTGCAACACAGCTTGTCGTAGTCTGGGCTCTCAGAACGTGTTTACGTTCTCAGGCAATCCGTTGGATTGCCCTTGCCGTCCATAGCTGCAGCGATGGCCTTCCAAAGACGGGGGTTAATGCGGCGCCAATGCCACTTCAGGCATCGCAATGGCCTGCAAACCCAGCTGCGGATGCAGGGCCGCCAAACGCTGCACATGCGCCAGCAGCGACAGGCGCGCCACTGGCCACAATGCTTGCGGGGTATCGGCATAGGCCAGCGCCAACCAGTCGTCCAGCGCCCCATTGGGCACTTGCTCTATCGCCTGCAGCACTTTGACTTCGCGCTTGAGGCGGTGCGCCTTCAACTGGGCGATCACGCTACCAGCCTGGTCCAAAACATGGCCGTGTGCAGGCAAGATAAATTCGATCTGCCACTCTTTGCACAGTGCCGCCAGCCGGTCGAGCGAATCTAAAAAGTCCTGCATGCCACCGTCTGGTGGAATCACCACGGTGGTCGTGCCTCCCAAGATATGGTCGCCGCTGAACAGCAAGCCGTCCTCTTGCAGAACAAAGCACAGGTGGTTGGCTGCATGGCCTGGCGTGTGCACCGCTTGCAGTGTGTGGCCAATGGACTCCCCATTGGCGCGCACGCCGCTGAGCACCACAGTATCACCGGTCCGCAGCGTTTGCTCAGGGCGAAAATAACTGTCAGCGCGGGCAAACGGGCCCGATGCCATGCCGGCAATACGGGGGGCGGCTCTGCCTGTGTCGACCACCAGCTGCTGCAAGGGCGCAGCGCCCGGTGAATGGTCTGGGTGTGAGTGCGTGCAAACAATGTGGCGTATGTCCCCACCAGTCAGCGCGACAATGCGCTGCAAATGCGCCGCATCGGCAGGACCTGGGTCCATCACCACATAGCCGGTCGCAGGCTCGCCAATCAAGTAGGTGTTCGTGCCAGGGCCGGTCATGATGCCGGCATTCGGTGCCGTCAGGCGCTGAATATGGCGCAGCAAGGGCACGGCACGTTCATGCTGCCAGGCCAGCTCATGGCCTGGCTCGCCGCTGGGGCAAACCATATGCAGTTCACCAAAACCGGGCTCATGTTCCATCAAGCGGATTTCTGCGCCGTTTTTCAAACCCACGCGTGGGCAGCTGGGCGGCATGACCGGGCCCTGCTGGCAAGCCTGCAATACGGCCTCGGTGTTTGCAAAATCCGCCAAACGCTCCAAAGTGCGAATCGTTGGATAGACCAGCAGCAATTGGCCTTGCTGGTGTTGCTGCAAGGCGTCTTGCGGGCTGATCCACAAAGCATCGAATTGCTCAAACCCATCGGCTTGGGCATCTTGCTCAGCCGGTGCTCGCGCAATCAAAAACGGAACATCAAAGCGGCGCGGGTAGTCACGGTCGGTGGTCCAATGCGCAAAGGGCAACACCGCTTCCAGCGCCAGCTGCCAGCCCTGAGCCTGCAACTGCGCTGCCAATGGCGCGTGGCGCTGCATACCGGCAGCGGCAAGCATGGCTCCAGTGGGCATCTGGCCTTGCGCATCGCGCGCCAATAGCAAACCCAGCTCTTCATAACACTCGCGCAGCGCCGCCGCGGCCAGTTGTGCTTGCTGGGGCGTCTGGCCAGCTGCCTGCGTGGCCTGCTGCGCCAGCAGCGCATCATCGGGCTCCAAGCGACCGCCTGGAAACACATAGGCGTTGGGCACAAAGCGGGCTTGGGCGTTGCGGCGCGAGAGCAGCACCTGCAGGCCTTGCGCAGTATCGCGCACCACCAGCAAAGTCACAGCCGCGTCGGGCTCAGCGGGGGCAATTGCGGGGTAGACAAAAGAATCGGGGCGGATCATGGCTCATCTCCATACGCTCAAGCGGCGCTCTGGCTGGTTATACCAGCATTCATGCCGCGGCGCAGTCGCTGGCGTTGGCCGTTTTGCCCATACGGGCGTATGCGCTGCAACCGGCGTCTCGCACTGCGTCTTTTTTGTGCCTTGCGCAACTGCGCTGAGATGGTGAACAGGCTCTGAGGGCGCGGTGTTCGCACACCGCCAAACCGCGATTGTCAAACAGCGGGCATGCAGCTCTCATAGAATCATGGCATCTCTGCTTTTACACCTAGGGCCTCTGCATGACCGAACCCCTATTAATTGCCAAAAATGCCGACATCGATTGCCTGCTGCTACCAGCGCTGGCCAATCGCCATGGTTTGATAACAGGCGCCACCGGCACCGGAAAAACCGTGACATTGCAAGCCATGGCCGAGCAGTTCTCGCGCCTGGGCGTACCCGTGTTCTTGGCCGATGTGAAAGGCGATCTCGCTGGCATTAGCCAAACGGGCAGCATCGGTGAAAAGATGGCCGGCATCCTGGCCGGGCGTGGCATTGAGGCGCCCGAGCCCTTTGCCGCACCGACCATGCTCTGGGATGTGTTTGGCAAAAAAGGCCATCCGGTGCGCGCCACGGTCTCTGACATGGGCCCACTGCTGCTGGCGCGCATGATGGGTTTGAACGAAACCCAAAGCGGCATTCTCAATATTGTCTTCAAGGTCGCCGATGACAGCGGCTTGCTGATTCTGGACATGAAGGACTTGCGCGCCATGCTGCAGCATGTGGCCGACCACGCGTCCGAGTACCGCACCAGTTACGGCAATATCAGCGCCGCCAGTGTCGGCGCGATTCAGCGCGCCTTGCTGCAAATTGAGCAAGAAGGCGGCGACCAGTTTTTTGGCGAACCGATGCTCGATATCGCCGACTTCATGCAAACCGATGCCAAGGGCCACGGCTACATCAATATTCTGGCGGCCGACCAGCTGATGAATGCCCCGCGCCTGTATGCGACCTTCCTGCTGTGGATGTTGTCGGAATTGTTTGAACACTTGCCCGAGATTGGCGACCCAGAAAAACCCAAGCTGGTGTTCTTTTTTGACGAAGCGCACCTGCTGTTCAACGACGCACCCAAGGCCTTGCTCGAGCGCATTGAACTGGTTGTGCGTCTGATTCGCTCTAAAGGCGTGGGCGTATTCTTTGTGACGCAAAACCCCACTGATATTCCCGACACAGTGCTGGCGCAGCTGGGCAACCGTGTGCAGCATGCGCTGCGCGCCTTTACCCCACGAGACCAAAAAGCCGTCAAAGCCACGGCCCAGACCATGCGGCCTAAAGCGGGCCTGAATATTGAGCAGGCGATTACTGAGCTGGCCGTCGGTGAGGCGTTGGTGAGCTTGCTGGATGCCAAAGGCAGCCCCGGCATCACCGAGCGGGTTTTTGTGGTGCCGCCAGGCAGCCAGATTGGCCCAATTGACGATGCCCAGCGCCAGGCCTTGCTGCAGCAGTCGCTGGTCGCGGGCGTGTATGAGGCCACGGTCGACCGGGAGTCGGCCTATGAGGTGCTGGCACAACGCGCGCAAGAAACCATGGCACAAGCCGAAGCAGCCGCTCAGGCCAACAGCGGCGTGGGCGGTATGGTCAATGACTTTTTGTTTGGCAGCACCGGCCCACGCGGCGGCAAAAAAGACGGCTTGGTGCAATCGGTGCTCAAGTCCACCGTGCGCACCCAAGCCAACCGCATGGGGCGTGAGCTGCTCAGAGGCGTGCTCGGTGGGCTGTTCGGCGGTGGCAAGGGCCGCAAATAGCACTGACGCAGTCCAGCGAACATGGATTTTGCAGCCGATCTGTGGCCAAGGCCTATTTTTAAGAACGTGTTTACGATCTTAGGGATTTCAAAGCGCGGCAGGCCTGGTTCTTCTGTCATGATAATGGCCCTCGCAGCACGCACGTTCGAATCCCGGCCACCCCGGATCTTGACCGCTCCTGCAAGCCCATGCCTGCTGCGTCAACTCACAATATCCAAGGAGACTGTTCATGACCACATTCAATCGCCGCCAATGGCTTGGCGTCAGTTTGCAAGCGGCAGCCGCAACAGCAGCGGTTGCCCATTGGCCGGCCGCGCTGGCACAATCGGCGCGCCCCATTTATGTGCTGGTGGGTTTTCCACCAGGCGGCGGCTCCGATGCTTTGGCGCGTTTGCTCGCAGTGCATATGCAAAAAGAGCTGGGAGCCACTATGGTGGTTGACAACCGCCCTGGCGCTGGCGGGCAAATTGCCGCACAAAACCTGAAGGCGGCTGCGCCCGATGGCAATACCGTCTTCCTCAGCCACGACCACACAGTGACCATCGTGCCTAAAGTGGTCAAAACACCCGGTTTTGACACCGAGAAAGATTTCCAGGCCGTCGCTGGCGTGGCGAACTTCGTCAATGCCTTTGCCGTCACCGCCTCGCATCCGGCGAAGACCTTCGACGAATACGTGGCCTGGGTGAAAGAGCAGAAAAGCGCGCCGATGCGTGCCATTGGTGTGCCAGCGCCGGCCTCCACGCTGGAGTTCATTGCCAAATCGCTGGATAAACAATACGAACTCGATATTGAAACCGTGCCTTACCGCGGCAGCGGCCCGATGCTGGCCGACCTGATGGGCGCGCAAATCCAGGCCGGTTTTGCGACCTTGCCTGAATTGATCGAGCTGCACAAAGCAGGCCGCGTGCGCATTCTGAACGTGCTGGGCGACAAACGCCAGCCGATCGTGCCCGATGTGCCGACCTTTGCCGAAATTGGTGTGGCTGGTTTTGAGCAAGCGCCTTTTTATGGCTTTTTTGCCCCCAAAGGCATCAGCGCCGAGAAAATTGCCCAATGGGAGCAAGCCACGCAAAAAGTGCTGCAAGTGCCGGAAGTGCGCAAGCAGCTCGAAGACTGGGGCATGACCGTGGAGTACATGGACCACCAACAGCTGCAAGACGCCGAGGCGTCCTACAGCAAAACCTGGGCGCGCATCATCGATGATTTAGGCTACGAGCCTCAATAATGGTGATGGACGGCCCTTGCATTGGATTGTTTGACTTGAAAGAACAGGCTGGCTAGACATGTTGATGTATCCTGAAATCAACCCGATTGCCCTGCAAATCGGGCCATTGGCCGTCCACTGGTATGGGCTGACTTACTTGGTTGGCTTCATCCTCTTTGTGATTTTGGGCCGCCAACGGCTCAAGCACCCGCCCTACGACCGCTTAACGGCGCAAGGCATTTGGAATAAGCGCGACGTTGAAGACTTGCTGTTCATTGGCGTGATCTGCATTATTGTCGGCGGGCGGCTGGGCTATGTGCTGTTCTACAAGCCAGGCTACTACTTTGCCAATCCTTTGGAGATCGTGATGATCAACAAAGGCGGCATGGCCTTTCATGGCGCCTTGATTGGCTCGATTGTTGCGATGATCTGGTTTTGCGTCACGCGCAAGCGCCCATTCTGGCAGGTAGCCGATTTTGTCGCACCCTGCGTACCACTGGGCTTTGCGGCTGGGCGCATTGGCAACTTCATCAACGGCGAGTTGTGGGGCCGTTTTGCCCCGCCGGATTTGCCCTGGGGCATGGTATTTCCGCAAAGCGGCAGCATGCTGGCGCGCCATCCTTCGCAAATCTACCAGTTCTTGCTCGAAGGGGTTTTGCTGTTCATCCTCGTATGGATGTATGCCCGCAAGGAGCATGCACAGGGCCGTGTAGCTGCCGTTTTCCTGATGGGCTATGGCGCATTGCGCTTTATTGCCGAGTTCTTCCGCGAGCCCGACGACTTCCTCGGCCTGCTGTCGCTTGGCATGAGCATGGGCCAGTGGCTGTGTATTCCGATGATTGCCGCCGGGGCGATTATTTGGGTCTGGGCAGGTAAACGTACGGCTGCGGCGCACTGAACCAGACGCACCGGCCCATAGTACAAAAAAGCCCTCAGCGCGCTTCCTTCTGTTCAAGAAAATATATTGAACCATCAAAACCTGGGATCAAACACCTAGGCCACGAAAAACATTGGGCTACGAAACCCCTGCAGAGATCTTTTTAAAAGGCGTTACCTTGACCGGTTGAATCCAAGGCCGCCTTTTTTAAGATATTCCTCTCTTCGGTGACCCGTTTGAGCTCGGCTTTTAAACGGCGCAACTCCTCGCTTTGGCCGACCTGCGCGTGCCGCTATGCTGCGGGCACTTGCTGCAGCTTGATCCACTTGTAGAGGCTGTGGGTGCTCACGCCAATCGACGTGAAACATCGCCCACGCTGTGGCCATGTTCAAGAATTTGCTTGACTGCTTCAATCCTGAATTCTTCGGGGTAACGTTTTGCGTTCATATGGGCTCCTATTAAAACTGAAATAGGAGGCTGAGAACTATCTATAAAACCCTGGTCGATTCAAGGTGCGCCGCACAAGCCACTCGACTCTAACTCACCTCTTCAGCTGTTCGCGCGACAAAGCGCAAAAACAGGTCGGTTGAGAACCTTTGATCAAAATTCTCAACTGAAGAAGCTATGCTTTTTTGAATCAGCTCTTTCAACTGCTCGTGCGCCCGATTGCTGAAATCGAAAGAGATTCTTTCAGGGTGCTGCACATCCAATCGCCAGTAGGCAAAGCCTTGATCGAGCCGCAGCGTCAGCTCGCTTCCGTCACTGAAGGCGAGTTCAAGCTTTCTGTAATGCGGAATATCGCGATTGGTGCTGTGCGTGGTGAAAACGAGTTTGTTTTCTCCAACCAAGGTATCGAGCCATTGCTGGCAGACCGCTCGGTAATCGTGGGGATCTGCCCAATCGTGGCGAATCGTGGTGCCTTGAAACTTCTCCGCTTTAAACAAGGTTTCCACTTCCACTGTGGCATCGCTGCTCAATCTTTCGCGCAAGGCGCCGAGCGCCATGCCCAAAATCGCAATCACACTGGGGTTTTGCATATAGCGATCGCTGTAATGAATGGTCGTGATCTGTCCTTGCGTGAGGGCTGTTTTGATCTGCGGATCCAATGTGGCTATTTTGGCCCAGAGTCTATGACCGAAATCCTCGAGTTTGCCGTTGAACTCTTGCTTGATGGACAGAGCCGCATTGATATCTGCAGCATTGATCTTTTGCTCAGTTAGCGCAATTTCAGCCACCTTCCACTTCAATGCGGGCTCAGTCGCGGACTGCACGACCAAACTCCCCTCTTGATGCCAGTACTTTCCTGGTGTGAAGTGCGCGCTCTTGCCTGTGGCCAAGCTGAAAAGGCCTAGCGGCATCTGCACTTGCACTGTAGCACCACTTACGCTGCCGCCATCAGGGATACCAAAACGAACCCCCAAAGCAGCCAAGTGCCTTAGATCCACCAGTAATTCTGGCGATGCCATGGCTGCCTGGGGGATAAGCAAGACGACGTCCACTTTGTCAATAACTACGAGGTGCTCAACGGCCTTCTTAAATTGCGGTGCTAACAAGTCCCAGTCACTGAGACTCTCACTGGTTTTCAGAACCACGCTGCTTGCCCCTGCGTGAACTAGACTTCGAAGCGCTGTCTCCAAGCTACCGGGCACAAACTTGCCATCCACAAATCCCAGCTTTTCGTCTTCACTTAGCCCGACATGGCTGGTGAAGTCATCGCCAAGCCAAGTTTTGGCCAGACTGCGGTTTATACGCGGGTGATCCCGGCGCGTGAGGCTGTCATGCAAGCATTCGCTGCAACCTTTGGTGCAATGTTTGCAAGAAAGGATGTCATCTACACGAACCAGTAAACGCTCGATGTATTGCGGCGCGTTGGTGGCAAACCCAGCTCCGCCACTGATGACATCAAAAATCTGAATCAGCAAATACGCCTGCCCCCCAGCGGCCTTGCTTGGGCGGATCGCATAAGCCAACTCAGAGCGCGAGATACCTAAAGTCTCTGCCAGTGCGGCGCGCAAGGCGACTGCCAACGTCAGCGCAATACTGCGGCTGTCCTCGTTTTGGTCGAGTAAATACTCGCCAGTTGAAGGATGACGCAATGCCAACTCAAACACATCTGTTGGCGTGACCACGCCCAAATGAACGCCAGACACAAGGCTGCTGCTGCCGGGACAGGTTCTGTCTTTATCGTTTTTCTTTTCCCCTTTGCTGGGCCGCAAAGTGTTGTGCGCCGATTGTGGATTGAGCTCTGGTGGAAACTCGCCATTGGCATGCATCGACTCAGCACGTCCGCAATGCAAGCACAGTGCATAGCCCTGTCCCCACAGGCCTGATGAATGCTGAAAAATTTGTCCGTCCGCGCTTGCAGCCATGCTGCCGATCGCCGGGTTGGGAAGCGGAGTTTGAGCCCCGTTCTGGAACACCCATGGTTCCTGAACCGGCATGTAGCTGTGCTGTTCAATGTTGTTACGTGGCTCCTCATAGGCATCGGTAACGAAGCCAGTGGGCTGCAACACTTTGCGCGTGTTCTTCAGATTAATTTTAGCGCCGCAGGCTGGGTTCTTGCATGTCAAGGCCGCGGTGCTAAAAGCCCCTTCTGCATAACCCACATGCCCGCAGTGGTGACAGCGCCACGCCACATCCAATCGCTGCGCCTCTTTGCCATTGCTGTGCAGGTTGTGCCATTGCAGAGAAACGCCGCGAGAGCGGAACACGCGGCCATCGAGCACGATGTCTGCACCGGGCGCATATTCACGGATAGCCACGCCCAAATTGCGAGAGGGCAAACCTTTGTAGCGCGCGGCATTGTCTTCACGCTCGTTCTTCAAATTGTCGTTTTTGGCGTTAATGTAATCACCGATGCTGAAGTTATCAAACGTCACCACATCGGTGGGAAAGCCATAGCCCGGCAAGAATGCGCGTGCAGCCAAATCGCGCAGCAAGTACTCATTGCAGTGGCGTTTGAGTTCAAGCTGCAGGCGTTTGCCATAGGAGGAATCCGCTCTTTGCGAAGCCTGCTCAGCGCGTAAATAGGTATAGGTAGCCAACCAGCGCTCCTGCTGCTGTGCGAGATGGCTCAGTGTCGCTGCGCGCAACGTAGCCGCCGGCACAGCAGACAACGCGGTTGCGACCGTCATGGCCACGATCGAATCGTCCAGCGGCAGGCTGGGCAGACTCAAGCGATCTCTAAAACGCTGCGCGTGCGATGGCCCAGTGTCTTGGCTGAAGAACCACTCGGTGGTTAAGCTGGTACGCGTGGTTTGCGTCTCACCCACCACATTGCACAGATAGTCGGCGAGTACAAAGGCATTGATGTGCCGTTGGATCAAGCGCTCTGAGTTCAGCGCAACAGCAGGCGCTGGAATCTGCGTGATGAACGGCCAACTGGGGTTGGCAAACACCTGTTGATCGTGCGGGTTGTTCTTGCACAAGGTGTAGGCCAGTGCTCGCGACTCTCGGCTGCGGCCGGCACGGCCGGCACGCTGCAAGTAGTTGGCCGGGTGCGGCGGCACATTATTCATCACCACCGCGGAGATGCCACCGATGTCAACGCCCATCTCCATCGTTGTAGAACAATTCAAAACATTGATTTTGCCCTTCTCAAAGTCGGCTTCGTAGGCTTTGAGCCGCTCTGAGGACTGCTGCGCAGAGTGTTCAGCCGTGCGGTAGTAGTAGCCGCCTTCGAGCGTACGGTCGCTCACATCAGTCCACAAATTTTGCTCGCGCAACACTTGGATGCGGGCGTCTTGTGCGATCTGGCCGCGAATGTGTTCGACTCCGGGGGTGTAGTCCAACTGCGAGCGATCAAACTCCCACATCCTTGGTAGATCAACCGATGTGGTCTGCCACTGCTTGATGTCCTGCACATCCAGTGCCTCGAAATCAATGTGCGCAGGCAGATAAGGGCTGAGCCCTTTGAAGCTGGTATCGAGCAGCTTGTTGGTGATAGGGCAAATGTAGGCACGCTCGATCAGCGAAAAAGTCAATCTTTCGCGGCGCAGCGAAAACAGGTTGCCATCGGCTTTGAGTGGCATGCCCGGCGCGCTTAACTGGTTCCACGCAGCAGTCAGCCAGAGGTTGATGGTGTCTTGATCGCTGGGCTTTTTGGGGTCGAGCTTGGCGCCCAATGCCAAGAGTTTGATTAAGCGTTGCGAGTGCACGTTTTTGCGCAGCAGGGGCCAGCGGCGGATGCGGTTCTCATCCTCCTCCACCGAGCTGGGGTTGCGCAAAGTCTTAGGCGCAAACCTCGTGCCAATCCAGTTGCGCCAATCGTCACTGACCTGCACAAAGCTGTTTTCACGCACAAAGAAGTCGAGTGTGACTTTGAGAAAGTCACGCCAGTCTTGTAGGCTTAAATTGTGCTTTGTCCAGAGATCTGGCAGGCTGCTGTGCGTATCCACACCGGCGTAGCCCAGCTTGACCATGCCCAGCGTCTCTAAGCTGTTCAAGTACTTAGGCCGCCGCATGAACTCACGAAATAGCAGCATTTCTGCCACCGCATATATTCCATTGTCTCCCGAGAAAAGCTGCTTATTGAGGTAGGCGTGACTAAGGTGGATACCACCGCGAATGTCCGTGCGGGTGCACAGCTCTTTGATCATCTCTGGCCACGGCAGCGCCTGCAAAGGCAAATCGCGCGCACCACCTGATTGCGCCGCTTCTACAAGCGCCTGCACCTCGGCTAAACGGGACTTGGCCTCAGCAAAGCCGGGATCTTGGGGAAAGTCTTTGTAATCGGCGAAATCTTCTTGCGCACGTTTGAGTTTTTTAGCCAACAGCGCAGGATCTGTGTTGTGTGCCCGCATCCGGATCTCTCCCAAGGCGTCTTGATGCCTGCCTTTGAGGATTTCCACCACTAAGCCGCGCAAGATGCTGCGCTCGGCCTCTTGCTGCATGCGCACCGACATGCGCGCTGTGCCCTGGCGGCTATCGGTGAAGGTAATCAGGCGCCGCCCACGCCCAGGCAGCGAGTTAGGGCCTAAACCGCTGTCGTTGGATTTGGCATCAAAGTCAGGGCAATACTCCAGCACAGTAGGCACGGCGTTGGCCACGTAAAAAGGCCCGCCGAGCATCGCGCGGCGAAATGCGAACTGCGCCTGCTCTTTGCTGCCAGCCTTACAACGGGGATTGGCGCAAAGTTGCTGCGAGCTGTTTTGAACCAAGTCGACACCACTTTGGTCTCCAGCGACAAATGCACCGCTGGTTTTGTCAAAGTGCGCAGCCAAATAACCCTTGCTCCCATGCGCCGCGCTGGCCAAAGTTATCGCATTGGTACTAGGCTGCTGCTGGACTGTGGTTTTCTCTGGTTCATCTAACTCATCTGGATCACCAGCATCATCCAATGCAAACTCATCCGCGGCCTCACCAAGCCACTGGGTGAGCTTGCCGTTGACGTCACTGGCCAGCAAATGCGGCTCACCGCACTCTTTGCAAAACGCCAGCTCAAACACTGGGCTACCACAACTGCATTTTTCACGGTGGGCCACATACACTCGGCCAAAGGGCCAGTCAGGCTCCAAAGTCGTTTTCGCTTTGGCACCGCAGGCTTTGTCAAAGCAAGCCCACAGGCCATGGGTGGTGCGCTGAAAAATGTGTCCGCGCAGCATCAAAAATGCCGGCTCGCGCGCGGCGGCACGCGTGCCTGTGCACACATCCAGCCAACGCAGAATGTGAGCCTGACTCAAACCCTCGCCCGTACGCTCTTGCAAGCGATCCACCAACTCAGTGGCCATCAAAGGCTTGCCAGCAGACACCAAAATATCGCGTAACGCCCGTGCAATCGGTGAATGGATCAGGGCGTTAAACCGAGCTGGGTGGATACTGGGGTCTGACTCGGGCGTATCATTTGCCAACGCTTCAATGGCATCAAGGCTCTGTTCTTGATTAGCGCTTGGTGGCAAACCGGGCACCACGCGGCTACCGCCGAGCACATCAATTTGTGTAACTGGCACCCCCGAAATATCTGAGAGAAAGCGTTTGAGCTGGCTCTCACTGTCTTCGCCTGCGATTGTGGCCGACGTGGCGATGAACCGCACATCTTTTGGCGACACGCCAAAAGCAGTCATCACTCGGCGCAGCTGCATAGCCAGCTCGGCTGCTTGCGAGCCCACATAGCTGTGCGCCTCATCCAACACGATCCAGCGCAATGTCTTGTTCGTGCGCGACGTCTCAAGAATCGGTGCATCGGCCTGGCGCACCAGCATGTATTCGAGCATCGTGCCGTTGGTGATCAAGATCGGCGCAGGAGATTGCCGCATGCGCTCGCGCGAGAGTACTTCATTGGGTGTTTTGAGTTGCTCGGTAATCTTTGTGGCATGCAGTTCTTCCGTCATACCGTTGTATAAGCAGAAGCGGATGCCCTCGCCGAAATCAGCGGTCCACGCGTTGAGGCGATTGCGCTGTGAGTTGATCAGCGCGTTGAGCGGATAGAGAAACAGCGCCCGAACGCCCACAAGTGCCTCTTTTTTCGCATCCCGATACTCGCGGTACAAATCTTCCAAGATCGGCACCATGAAGCACTCGGTCTTGCCGGAACCCGTGCCTGAAGTCACGATAACAGAGTGCTTTTTCTCCAACACTGTCCGCCAAGCCGCTTGCTGATGCGTGAAGGGCTTGAAGTGGGGCTGAAAACGCAGGCGCTCCTCTTTTGACGCATTAAGTGCGCGCATTACCTCTGCACTGATCAAACCTTGTTCCACCAGCTCGGCCAAGGTTTCTTTCGATTCCGCCCAGCCAAAGGTCTGCTCAAACAGCGGCGGTGCCAGAAAAGAGCCAGTTTGCCCGCACTCTGCACGCATCTGTTCGCCCAAGTCGCGGCGCAAACCAGGGCGATTGATGCCCAAAATGCTCAAGGTGGATTCAGTCGTGCGGTTGAGCGATTGCTCTACCAACGATGAGAAAAAACCAGTCATGCAGCAGCCTCTTCCAATGCTTGTTCTTGTTCACTCAAAAATCGGCTCAAGCTGTATTCGTACATTGCGTTGAACCACTTGGTATCAAAGTCACGGATCTTGCGCAAAAAGAAAATCGTGTCGCCCGTATGGGAGAAGATATCGCCAAACTTTACCCGTCCCGCCGCCACCGCTGCCGAGAAAATGGGCAAATACATCACCGCATGGCGAAAACCAGATTGCTCACGGATGAGCAGCAGCGGCGTTGGCAACTGGCTATGCCAGCGTTCAAGATCAGGCCCAGCGTGTTCAGGCCAGCGGTCTTCAGCGTGATCGCGAATCAACTCTTGATACCAATCGTTGTGCGCAAAGGAGCACACCGCAGCGGGCAAACGGGTCTCTGCGCCCATGCTCTTGCCCGCAACAAAGGCTTGTGCATTGGCGCCAAACGCAGGAAAGCTCAGCGCAAGGCGGCTGAGCATTTGTTCCAGTTTGGATTGCGCGACCCCCGCTTCCACCTCCAAAGCCAACTGATATGCCAAGTACTGCTTAGCGGCATCCTTGAGCGCACTGATGAGCATCAACTCTTTGAAAACGCTAAATTCCTTCTCCAGCCGTGCTATCAAATTGGGCCTCATGCGGAATTTGAAAAAGGCGACTGCCAGTGCTTGCGGGTGGCGCACCAAGGCCTTCCACGCCTCAAAAATGGGCATTGGCAAGTACGAGAAGTTGCTATCAAGTTGCTGAAAAAAATCCCAGCCGCTGTGCTGCAAATTGCTGGCCATACTGTCGAGCACGGGCACGAACGGACAGCTTTTTTGGCCTGGATAAAAAGTCGTGCTGGCTTGCTCCAGTGTGGTGATCAGCTCAAGCGATTCGGATTCAGCTTCCTGCGGCTTTTGCCAATTGCCCAGCACCAAGCAGGGCCGAAAGCTCATGGCGGAGTCTTTTTGCGGCACCACCAACCAAGGGCCGTCCTTCGCTACCTCACTCAGAACTTCATACTCGCCTGTGATGACTCCCTCCGACAATAAAGGCTTCAAGGCCCGAGCAGGCAAGCTGGGGTTATGCAGCAACATCAGCGCCGGTTCTGGATAGGCTCCTTCGCGCAACGCAGAGCTCTCAAGCACCACACGTTCGCGATTCTGCTCGTATTTCATCACGGCGGAATGGCGGCGGATCAGGTACTGCACGCTGCGGCCATTGCCTTTGACGTTGAGCTGCACCTCCTGGTCAATGCCTGTTTGCAGTGACAGCAAATCCTCAATGTGATCGCGCAAGCTGAATACACTCACCTCAACCGGCTGGTTAAGCACCTTATGGCTCCACGCATAGTGGGCATTGCGCGCCGCATAGCCACTGAGTCGAAACTCAATATCAAACTGCTTTGGCACACTGGGGTGGCCAAACAAAAACAAACGGGTGCCCAGCAGCTGATCCAAGGAGAGGGTTTTCTCAACCGGATCGCCTTCTGCATCAAACAACATACAACCTAAAGCCGGGAACGGCAGCTCTAGATGAATAGGGTCTCCGAGCAAACTAGGTTCAAGCTGTAGCAGAAACGTTGGCGGCGGCACACCTTCGCAACTCAAATGCCACTTGGTCCAGCCTGACGCAGGCGGCGTTGCTTTGCGCGCATCAAGTCTTGCGCTGACAATCCTTGTCCCGCAAGCGCGTTGCGTGTGAATAGCGACAGTAGCTTGTCCAGCAGTCTCGCCTGCGGTGAACTCAATACGTAAATCGGTTGGCAAAATCCCTACCTTACGGCGCATCAAAGCATGGCCATCTCGGTCACGCACCACGGCATACTGGCTACCAAGCAACTCTTGTGGGTGCGCATCCTCAATGGCGACGCCACCAATGAACAACTTCGCTCCCGCTCGTTGCAACGCATCCGGCACACGAGGCAAGCCCAAGAACGTCAAACTGGGATTGCTATGCCAATCAACCACCTGCCCCTCTAATTCGATCGCCGCAGCTTGGAGCTGCTGCTGCCCAACCGCAATACGATAGCACTCATCCGAGCGAACCAGCGCCTGCCCCACACCTGACAACATCACGCTTTGCAAGCCCAAGCACAGTGGGCCCTGTCGAACTTCGGCAACAAGCTCACCTTCGATGGAGACCTGTGCTGGAGAGCAATCCGCCGGTAGCACCAGCATCACTTCTTGGCTTGCTGTACTAAATGATGCCTGCCCACACAACTGCCAGCGCCCACCGTCTCGTGCCAAGCTCATCGGCTGCTCCTCTACCAGCACAGGCGCATTGGCAATCGGCAGTCGAGCAATCACCGATCCCCCCACGCTCGCGGCCAAATACAGCCGCGCTTTGGGTCGCCTGCGCAGCACTTCACACTTGGTTTGCCGCAGCTTCACCTCTGCCACCAAACCATTAACGAACGCATAGCCTGGGCCCAAGTTGGCCAAGACCTCATCTCCCTCAACAATCGTCAGATCAAAGCGCATTGCAATGGGCGGCGTTTGCAGTATGAAGCGTACCTTCTCTGGCATCGATATCAAGGCCAACAAACGTTCGGGCCTGTGCTCGGACCAGAAGTGCGTGCAGTCCAAACGCATGACCGCATCCCGAGCACCCTGGTGTTTAAGCTCAATCGTTGCTGTTTTAAGCAAACCATTGAGCAAATCCTTGCCGGTTTGGTGATCCAGTGGCAGAGGAAACTGCTCACGCCAACGCGGCTGACTGTCTGTGAGCATTTGCACTGGGTCGCTCACGGCATCCAAGCCATAATCGCGCACCAAAGCAACCAGCTCATTCGTCATCTCAGCAAACATCTGCAAAGAAACGGGGCGGCTGAATGCTTGCGGCAAATTCAGCCGCTCGACTTCACCTTGCACCTGCTCGACCATACTGGCGCCGAGCTGCTGCGCTCGCTCATGGTTTTGCACCAACCGTTTAAGCAGCAATTGAAACGGGCTACCCGGTTCGCGCAACAATTGAAAAGGCAAGCCCCCTTCACCAAAGAGCGAGCCCAAAAAATCGCGCCGATCTGAGTCAAATCGGTGTACCGGGCGAGACCAATACTTCTGCAATCCGCTGGTGATCAAACGCTCGCGTGCCTGCGGGTCGGCATAAAAATTCACCCCAAAAAATACCGGATCCCAAGACCAGCCATCCGAGCGCTGATACTCCCGCCGATACCACTCCGCCGCAAACAAAGCCAAAGCTCCACACACCGGCGTACTACCCAAAGCGATATCAAGCGGCCCCGATCGTTTGAGCACATCACGTAACGCGTGATATTCCTCTTCTGTGCAGTGATACTTGTAAAGAGCACGCTGATCTGGATATTGCAAGCCACGCTGATTCAAAAATTTCATCAACCAGTCGGTACATATACGCATAATTCTTGAACATCCATCGAAGTCTCGCCGCTATTTTGGTACATGCAAAACGTGAATAGAGAGAATATAAACGATTTTTAACATATGTATCAGCCGACATCACTCGATGGCGATCGTGATCAAAGAAGTCCGTGTAAACGGTTAGCGCGCAGGGATACCATTTCTGAGTTTAAATTCGTTCACGCCACCAGCTACACCCAATCGGTCTTCTAACCTAAGTTCCAAGCCTTGGTGGTTCGCCGCGGCTTTAAACGCGCCGCATCGCCACCAGCCACAAAACTACTGCGAACGTTCCTTCTTCATGCTCAAACGTAGGCAGTACTACCCAAGGGAGTGCCGCTTACTATGAAGCCCTGATCATTCAATGCACCACGCTACTGTCCTGTCCCGCAGATACGTGAGCAAGGTCAATGAAGTTTTTCGGTTCTGTCGCAATACGCGCAGAAGCCAGAGAGAGGCCGAGCTGCGCAGTGCTGTATTTGCTGCGTACAGGCTGTCAATGGCGCTTTGTGCCTGCGGACTTTCCGAAGTGGCAAAGCGTCTAAGCGTACTGGAGCGAGTGGAGCCAGGCTGATGAGCGCGAAGTCAGCGCGCTTGATCGGGCCTTCAAAAACTCAGGTTAGCGCGGCCCGGACGAAACATGGGCCCAACGAATGCAGCACGTTCTTGATCGTGGACGCACAGAGCGTCAAGCACACTGATACGGCAGGCTTCAAAGGCTATGGCGCGGGTAAGAAGGTCAGTGGTATCAAACGCCATATGCCGTAGACAGCCTGGGCTTGCCGCCTGCCATTGCAGTGAACGAGGCCAATGTGACAGATCGACAAGGGGCCTTGCAAGCGCTTAAGAGATGCCCACACTCTCTGACGCGGGTCAAAAGTGTGCTTGTTGATGGCGGTTATACGGGTGAGCCTTTTGCCCAAGGGGTCAGGGACATGTTGGGTAGGCAAGTGACGGTACAGGTGGCCAAGCGTAGCGAGCTGCACACGTTCAAGATCATGCCTAAGAACGTGTTCAAAGTCTCTTGAGTAAGAGAACCAAGAACGCCAAGTGGACGAACTGCAAGCTGGTATTGAGCCAACGCTCGCAGTTCTTCCACAGCCTCCTGTTTTTCTCCAGCCAGGCAAAGCTGCGCTCGACTATCCAGCGTTTGGGCATGACTTTGAACGCGTGCAACTGGCTGCGTTTGGCGATCTGCACAGTGACGTGGGCGCCCAAAATCTCCTGCACGTCTTGCGCCAAAGGCTGGCCAACGTAGCCGCTGTCGCACAGCACACTCTGCACCTTGCCCAACGCCGGCTTGCAGCGCCGCAGGCGCCTCTAGGGTACCCTTGCGGTCTGTCACTTGGGCAGTGGTCACTGCTACTGCAAGTGACAGACCCTGTGTGTCCACCGCGATGTGGCGCTTGATGCCCGAGACCTTCTTGCCGGCGTCATAGCCCTTCAGCGCTGCCGTATCTGTGTTCTTCACGCTTTGCGCATCTACGATCAAGAACGCGCTGCATGCGTTGCGCCCCTGTTTCTCGCGGACTACGCCAACCTGATTTTTTTAATGCCAGCTCCAGCAGGCAGCCACCCTCGCGGGGCTCGCTCCAGATCGCAAAGTACGAGTGTACGGTGCGCCACTTGGGGAAGTCGATGGGCAGTGCTCGCCACTGGCAGCCCGTGCGCAGCAGGTACTGCACGGCGCAGAACACCTCGTACAGATCGCGTGGGGCCGTCTTCCTACGTGCACTCTCCTGCAATGGCTGGATCACTTCAAATTGCTCGCGCCTGATGTCGCTGGGGTAGCCTTTTCTCACCCAGCGAATTTCTCAGATAAATCGGGCAAGACTTTGAACAGACTCTTAGGGCTTTTTGTTGGCTAGCGCACCCGCATCAGTACTGGCGGCGCGGTTGCAGCTCGGTAATCGGCAACGGACGTGGACGGCCATTTTCATCAATCGCCACATAGGTCAGCGTGGCCTCAGTCACTTTGACATATTGGTTGCCCAGCACGCGACGCTCGGCAAATACCTCGACCAGCACCTGCACCGAGGTGCGGCCGATTTTGGTGACTTTGGAGTAGAACGACAGCAAATCGCCCACTTGCACAGGCTGCTTGAAGATGAACTCATTGACGGCCACCGTGGCCATGCGTCCACAGGTATAGCGCGCTGGCAACACCGCGCCAGCCAAATCGACTTGCGCCATCACCCAGCCACCAAAAATATCGCCATTGTTATTGCTGTCCTTGGGCATCGGAAACACCTTGAGCACCAGCTCCATATCGGTGGGTAAAGCAACTGTGGTGGGCGTGGACATGGGAGGCCTTGTAACAAATCAACAATAAGGCCGGTATTTTAGTGCGTTTGCCAAAACCCAGTCGCCAAGGCGACCAAGCATGACAGAATCGGCAGGCTTGCCCAACAGGCGCGAAGCACCTGCGGCACCCCTAGCCCCAGGCCGTAAGGGCACCCGACACAACAAGCAGGTGCACGGCACTAAAATGCCACACAGCTTCACCACCGACGCACAGGAGATACGCCATGGACCGCATTTTCAATCTCGTTCGCAACCAGTTGATTGAGGTCATCGAATGGACCGATGACTCACGCGATACGCTGTCGTTTCGCTGGCCCGATGAGGACAAGGAAATCAAAAACGGCGCGCAGCTGATTGTGCGTGAATCGCAGCAGGTGCAATTTGTGGCCGCCGGCCAGTTTGCCGACCTGTTCAATCCCGGCAAACACATGCTCACCACTGAGAACATTCCGGTGCTCTCGACCATTCTGGGCTGGAAATACGGTTTCCAGTCGCCATTCAAGTGCGATGTCTACTACCTCAACACCCGTTTGTTCACGGGCAATAAATGGGGTACATCGAATCCGGTGATGATGCGCGACCAGGATTTTGGCGTGGTGCGCCTGCGCGCTTTTGGCACCTACGATTTTCGGATTGTCGATGCCCCCAAGTTCTTGAAGGAAGTCGCGGGCACCGACCAGAACTTCCGCCTCGATGAATTCAACGACACGATGCGCTCGCGCATTGTCAGCGTCTTTACTGAAGCGCTGGCCAAAGCCCATGTGCCGGCACTCGACATCGCCCAGCGCTACAGCGAACTGGGTGATGCGCTGCTGCCCATCATCAACCCAGTGATCCAAGACAAATACGGCCTGGAGATCAGCAGTTTCATTCTGGAAAACGTCTCGGTACCGCCCGAGGTGGAGCAAGCGATTGACAAACGCGCCAGCATGAGCGTGATTGGCAACCTCAACGACTACGTCAAATACCAAATGGGCGTGGCGATGGGCGAAGGCGGCGAAGCAGGCGCTGCAGCGGCCATGCCGGCGCAAATGGCCATGGGCTTTGGCATGGCCCAGGAAATGATGAAGAGCATGCAGCAGCCAGCTGCGGCGCAGACGCCGGTCACCGGCGCTGGTGCCTCGCCAGCGACCACTGTTGCCAGTGCCGCGATTGACGTGCTCACACCCGAGCAGGTGGCACAAGCGCTTGGGGTGTCCGTAGAAGATGTGATGGCCTCGATTGAAGCCGGCGACTTGAAGGCTCGCAAAATTGGCAATGCATGGCGCATTGCCAAAAGTGCGCTGGAAGAGTTCTTGAGAGGCTAAACGCTGCGCCAAGAACGTGTTTACGATCCTTTTGCAGTCGCGCAAGGCACAAAAAAGAGGCAGTGCAAGGCGCCTGTTGCAACTCATACGTCGGTATGAGCACAACGGGCAACGCAGCAATGCGCTTTTTAGTGCCTTGCCCTTCGGGTTGGAGCCCAAAAAGCACGCTGCTTTGTTAAAAATCCTCGCCGGGCAGATAGCCCGACTGCGGTTTTTGCCGCGCATCGCATCCTTTTGGGCTCCAACGCGGTCTGTAAAAAGATCACAAACACGTTCTAAAGAGCATACGCATGAATAATGCCCCCCACGTCCCGGCTGAGCAAGCCAGCGCGCCCGTGTCCACCAAGCCTGCCACGGTTGGACTACATCCGTGCCCGGAATGCGGTGCCAACCTGGAGTGGAATGCGGCCAAACAAGCCTTGGTCTGCCCCTACTGCGGCACGACCGCCTCCTGGCAGCCTGGCAGCAGCGACGGCAGTGGTGCTGGTGAAGTGCTGGAGCAGGACCTGGAGGCGGCGCTGCGCGACCCGCGCAATCAGCGCGGCTGGTCTGCACAGCGCCGCGAGGTGCAGTGCCAAAACTGCCACGCAATCTCCGTCTTTACCGATGGTCGGGTTGCGCAGCGCTGCGATTTTTGCGGCTCACCGGCGATTGTCGCGCACGAAGCCTTTGACGATGCCATCACACCACAAAGCATTTTGCCCTTCAAGATCAGCCATGCCCAAGTGCGCGACCGGGTGCGGAAATGGTATGGCTCACGCTGGTTTGCACCCAATCAACTCAAGGCATCGGCCCTGACCGATACGCTCAAAGGCATTTATGTGCCGTATTGGACCTTTGATGCCCATGCCCAAGCGCGCTGGCGCGCCGACGCTGGGCATTATTACTACACCACACAAACCTACCGCGACGCCAATGGCCAAACGCAAACCCGCCAGGTACAACAAGTGCGCTGGGTGCCTGCGGCAGGTGAAGTACGGCATTTTTTTGATGACGATCTGGTGCCTGGCACGGTCGGTGTGCCACTAGCCCTGGTGCGCAAAATAGAGCCCTTCCCCACGACCACCAATCTGGTGCCTTACTCGCCCGAATATGTGCGCGGCTGGACCGTAGAGCGCTACCAGGTTGACTTGCGCCAGGCCGCAAGTGTCAGCGAGCAGCAAATGCAGCAGCAATTGCGCGCGCTGTGTGCGGCCCGTGTGCCCGGCGATACCTATCGCAACCTGGTGGTCGATGCCCAATACCAGGGCCGCACCTTCAAGCACATCCTCGTGCCCGTCTGGTTGATCAGTTACACATTTGGCAAGAAGAGCTTCCAAATCGTCGCCAATGGCTATACCGGGCAGATTGCAGGCAAGCAGCCGTATAGCTGGGTCAAAATCACACTCGCGGCTACCGCCGCTCTTGTGCTTGTGGGCGTGCTGCTAATGTACTGGGGACGTTGATATTGCGCTATTGGCAAGCGCGATCTACCAGCCTGCCGCCATGCGGTACGGATTGTTAACTAAGCGAATAGAACATGTAAGAGGCCGAGAAAACCACAGTTTTTCTCTCTCCCAGGCCGCGCTTGAGCTGATAATTGCTTTTAGCAGCTACTATAAAAAGACAGCAAAGTCATGCGCTTGCGTTCAATATCAGAGGTCACCAAAGCGCGCAGTAAAAACTGCTCAAAAGCGTGTAAAGAGTCTGGCTGCTAACAATGCTGCACTTCCCCACACTTGAATTTGATTGACCGCAAAGGCATGAAAAAGCGATCGTTTAGTTTGCAAACGCATCTGCTGGCTTTGCTAGCGGTCGTTTTATTGCCTATTTTTCTTGCTGGCACGATTGCGACTGTGCTGGGCGCGAGGCAGTTGCACCAAGCCGCTTTGCAGCAACTGCAAGACAATGCGAACGCATGGGCAGACATACTGGACCAACGGTTCATCAGTTATGCGCAAATTCTTCACCTGAAGGCCACCAACTTGCTGCAGGCAGGCAGCAGCGAGCTACCGCAGATCCAAACAAAGACACCAAACCCAGCAGATCTGATGCTCATAGATTTGCGTGACCCGCAGCAAAAAGCTGCATTGCCGCAAGACTTTCTGGCGCAATTGGCCAGCGGCTCAGACCTCACGGTGTCTGACTTGCAGCACAACGAAGTGACCGGTGCTTTCAATGTGGCCATCGGTTTGCCCAACAGTGCAGCACCGGCCATCGCCAACTTTGCACTGCTGGTGCCTGCAGCAGAAATCTTTGATTTCCCTCAATCCGAGCTGCCTGACAGCCCAAGAGGCAGCCTCATCGCCGTGCTCGATAGCCAAGGGCACATTGTGGCGCGCTCGCGCAACCAGGCCCAATGGATTGGACACATTGCGCCGGACTGGGACAAGTTGCAAGCCATGGACACCCAACAAGACTGGCTGCCCGTTGAGACGTTTGAAGGCGCGCATATGGTCATTGCATTCAAACGCCTCGATGTCGCCAAAGGCTGGGTGCTGGGAGTCGCCGAGAACCAACAAGCGCTGGAGGCGGCCTGGAGCCTGCCTTTATTAGGCATTGTGCTGAGCTTGCTGGCCACCGCAGCAGTGACGGTCTTATTGGTACGCTGGGCCAGTCAGCGCATCTTGCAGCCATTGCAGCGCGTGCAAAATGACAGCCGTGCGCTCTTGGATTGGCAAGCGCCACCATCGCCGCACCGCAGCGATATACGCATTCGGGAGTTTGATGAACTCAGCACCCATTTGATGCATGCGCACAGCCTGCTCAAAGGCCAAACCGAGCAGGCCCAAGACTTGGCACACCAGTTGCTACGCAATGAAGTACGCCACCGCACGATGGCAGAAGTAAGTGCATTGGTGTTCTGGCAGGCCACCCCCCAATGGGAGGTCCTGCACGTGATTGGCTGGCATGAGCTGACGGGCCAGCTGGACAGCCAGGCCCAAGGGCGCGGCTGGACCAGCCGCATCCATCCAGGTGATTTGCTGAGCATGGCTACCAACAAGCTCACTGAACACACCATTGATGCGGAGTTTCGCATTCTCAACGTGCATAAGCGCTGGCGGTGGGTGCGTGTGCGTGGAGCCAAAATCAGCAGTCCCCATGAAGTTCAGGAGGAATGGGCGGGTGTGCTCGAAGATGTGGATGCACGGCTGCAGGCGCAAGCACACATTGGCTATTTGGCCAAGTACGATGCCTTGACCGGACTGGTCAATCGCCGCCACTTTCACGAGCTGCTAGAGAGCACCATTGCGGCATCCAAGACACGTGCCACTGCGGTGCTCAGCATGGACCTGGACCGATTCATGCACATCAATGACAGCTTAGGCCATGCCGTTGGTGATGCCTTGCTGCAATGCGTGACGTCGCGCCTTTTGGCTTTGCTGCCGCACAACGGTTTGCTCGCACGTTTGGGTGGCGATGAGTTTGCAATCCTCTTTACCACAGACTCGCCGCAAGCAGACATTGAGCAGCTGGTCGCACGCATTCTGGGCGCATTTCAGGAGCCGTTCCTGATAGGCGCGCATCGCATCAATACCAATACCTGCATTGGCGCGGCCTGGAGCCAATCCAGCCAGGACCGGGCCGAACGTGTCATGCGGCACGCCGAGCTGGCCTTGCACCGCGCCAAAGCCGATGGCCGCAGGCCGATGCGCTTTTTTGATCCAGCAATGGAGCAACAAATGCAGCGGCGCAGGCAAATGGAGGTGGACTTGCGCATTGGACTTGAGAGCGCCCATTTTTACTTGGTCTACCAGCCCCTGGTGGATTTGCAAACGCTCAGCCTGGTCGGCTTTGAAGCCTTGCTGCGTTGGCAGCACCCGACATTGGGTGTATTGACACCGGGGCGCTTCATCCATATTGCCGAAGAGCTGGGCTTAATGGACAGACTGGGCGCATGGGTGCTGGAGCAAGCTTGCCAAGACGCCCGCGACTGGCCTGATGCGCGCTTGACAGTCGCGGTGAACATCGCGGCCAGCCAGCTCAATGACCAACTGGTGCAGTGCGTCACGCAAACCCTGATCGCCTCCGCGCTCGCCCCTGACCGCTTAGAGTTGGAAGTCACAGAAAACGCCTTGATGACCCATATCGAGGAGGCCGCGGACGGCCTGCTGCAACTGAAGGCTCAGGGCATCTCGATCGTATTGGATGACTTTGGCACAGGCTTTACCTCACTGAGCCATTTACGGGCCTTCCCGTTTAACAAAGTCAAAATTGACAAAGGCTTTGTCAATGACCTCTCGACCATTGGCCATGCCAATGACGGCGAGGCAATCATCTCCGCGATCTCGTTACTCTGCAAGCGCTTAGGTATTGTGGCGGTTGCCGAAGGCGTGGAGACAAGGCACCAAATGGACTCGGTCATCGGCTACGAATGCCAGCAAGGCCAAGGCTTTTTATTTGGTCATCCGCTCAGGCATGCCGAAACCTGCCAATTGATTGCACAATGGGCTCAGCACAAGCGGCGCTTACAAGACGTCTGAGAGCCTGGGCAAAGCGGCTTTCGTTCGTCTTGGCGCAAACTGAATTGTCGCCATAAGAATGTGCGGCCAACGCCTGCATGGCTGCCATGCAGGCGTTGACAAGTACGAGAACGCGATTGGTGCGCTCACGCCATTTAGCTGGCCAAGCGCCTGACAATCTGCCCAACCAAGTCAGTCTGCATGTCGGTAAACAGCAGCCTTTCTTCTGCTTCCTTGGCCAGTGCATAGGTCTCGTCGTAGGTCAAATCGCGGGTTTGCACAAGCTCAACCACTTCACCAGGTTTGTCGCCCTGGGTTGGCCGCAGTCGATAGCGCACACGCAAACGCAGTTGCAACTCGCGCACAGCACCAGTTGCAGACTGGCTGATCACCATCCGCTCATGCTGCTCTTGCAACAGCTCAAAGACCTGCTGGGCCAGCTCTGGGTTGCTCGGTGCGCGCAAAACAGTCACGCCCGAAGCCTCCAGAGCGCGTTGCAACTGGCGCGCCAATGGCGAAGTATCGGCCGCTTGGATAAAGACAGATTTGAAAGGAAAATTGGCAGAATTTCTTAAAGCAAATCCACAGCCCGTCAAAGCGGAAGCAGCGCTGGATACAGCCAAAAGTGAAAGAAGGCGGCGACGTTGCATGGAAGTAAATGGGGTGGGGTTAAAAAAAGCCGTACAACCTGGAACAAGCCTCTGTCAGAGAAGAAAATCATACAGGGGTTCGGGTTGTGCGAACAATGCACAATGGGTACGGCAAGGCATGCACACCAGGCAATAAGAAGCCAGTGTAGCGCGGGCGCTGTGGAGTCAGAGCACAAGCCCAATGACCTCAAAGCAATCGATGGCAAGTGCGTCTGCGCAAGTTCCAACGCAATACCACCTCTCGCCAGCCCTGCCTGTCGGCCTCGTGGCCTCTGAGAACGTGTTGACGATCTCCGTGCTGCGTGCATGAGCACGCAGCACAACCCAAACCACTTACACGACGATGTTCACGAGCTTCTTGGGCACCACAATGATTTTCTTGGGTGCAGCGCCATTGGCTTGCTTGATAAAGGCTTCCGTTGCAAGTGCTGCCGCTTCAATCGCTGCCTTGTCGGCACTGGCGGCAACGATGATAGAGCCGCGCAGCTTGCCGTTGATTTGCAGCATGTACTCCAGCTCGTCCTGCTCTAGTGCCTTGGCATCCACTTGGGGCCATGCCGCATCTAACAGATCGCCAAAGCCTTTGGCGTACCCCAGCTCTTGCCACAACGCATGGGTCAGGTGGGGCGTGGCGGGATACATCACGCGCAGCAAAATGCCAAAGCACTCGGCCAGCGCCAACTGGTCTTGAGCAGTTTCAGGCTTGAAGGCCTCGAGCGCATTGAGCATCTTCATCGCACCAGACACGACCGTGTTGAACTGCAGGCGCTGGTAATCAAAATCGACTTGCTTGAGCACGCTGTGCATTTCCAGGCGCAAGGCTTTGGCATTTTTGCCGAACTCGCCCTCTGGCGCAGCCGTGGCACTCAGCTGGGCAATGGCTGCTGCTGCCGGTGTTTGCGCCAGATTGGCGCCAAAATTCCACACGCGGCGCAAAAAGCGGTAGCTGCCTTCGACGGCCGAATCATTCCACTCCAGTGTCAGCTCCGGTGGTGCGGTGAACATGGTGTAGAGACGGGCTGTGTCTGCACCGTAGCGCTCAATCAGGTCTTGCGGATCAACGCCGTTGTTCTTGGACTTGGACATCGTGCCCACGCCCTCGTAGTCAATCGCCGTGCCCACTGGCAGCAAGCCGTCGGCGCTGTCAACAGCCACTTTGAGTTTAGCACCGGTGATTTTGCCGCCCTCATCAAAAGTGTTGTCCACATCTTTGGGCCAGAAGTATTCCTTACCACCATTGGCAGTGCGGCGGCTGTAGACGTGGTTGAGCACCATGCCCTGTGTCAGCAGCTTGGTAAAGGGCTCGTCAAACTTGACCAGACCCAGATCGCGCATCACCTTGGTCCAAAAGCGCGCATACAGCAAGTGCAAGATCGCGTGCTCGACGCCGCCAATGTACTGCTCCATCGGCATCCAGTAATCGGCGCCTACATCGACCATTTTCTCGGTATTGGTCGGGTCGCAATAGCGCATGAAGTACCAGGATGAATCGACAAAGGTGTCCATCGTGTCGGTTTCACGGCGGGCGGGCTTGCCGCAGCACGGGCAGACTACACCGGCGTGGAACACTTCACTCTTGACCAGCGGATTGCCTGATCCATCGGGGACCAGGTCCTCTGGCAAGACCACAGGCAGGTCTTTTTCTGGCACGGGTTGCGCACCGCAGTCCTCGCAGTGGATGATAGGAATTGGCGTGCCCCAGTAACGCTGGCGCGAGACGCCCCAGTCGCGCAAACGCCAGGTGGTTTTCTTCTCGCCCAGGCCTTTGCCTTCCAGCAAAGAAGCCACTTTTTCCAGTGCGTCTTTGTATGACAAGCCATCGAGCACGTCCGAGTTGACGCACACGCCTTTTTGCTTGTCGCCATACCATTCTTGCCAGGCCTCGGCGCTAAAGTGCTCGCCCTCAACCTGAACAACTTGCTTGAGCGCAATGCCGTATTTGTTGGCAAAGGCAAAGTCACGCTCGTCATGCGCAGGCACGCCCATCACGGCGCCATCGCCATAGCTCATCAGCACATAGTTGCCGACCCAGACTGGCACTTGCTCGCCAGTCAGTGGGTGGGTGACGAACAAACCGGTCGGCAGGCCTTCTTTTTCTTTGGTGGCCAGCTCCGCCTCGGTATTGCCGCCTTTTTTGCATTCTTCGATGAAAGCGGCCAACTGCGGATTGCCAGCCGCTGCGTGGGCCGCCAATGGGTGCTCGGGCGCTACGGCGCAGAAGGTCACACCAAAAATCGTGTCAGGGCGGGTTGTGAACACATACATCCGGCCGTCTTGGATCAACTGGCCATCGGCGCCTTGAATGTCGTGCGTGAACGCAAAGCGCACGCCGCTGGATTTGCCAATCCAGTTTTCTTGCATCAGCCGCACTTTGTCGGGCCAGCCGGTCAATGTCGCCTTGTCATTGCCGATTTGCACATGGTCCAGCAGCTCTTGGGCGTAATCGGTGATCTTCAGGTAATAGCCTGGAATCTCGCGTTTTTCGACCAAGGCACCGGTGCGCCAGCCGCGCCCGTCAATCACTTGCTCATTGGCCAGCACGGTTTGGTCAACCGGGTCCCAATTGACCACCTGGGTCTTGCGGTAGGCAATGCCTTTTTCCAGCATTTTCAAAAACAGCCACTGGTTCCAGCGGTAGTACTCAGGCTGGCAGGTCGCTATTTCGCGGCTCCAGTCAATCGCCAAGCCCATCGCCTGCATTTGCTGTTTCATGTAGGAGATGTTGTCGTAAGTCCACTTGGCAGGTGGCACCTTGTTTTTCAGCGCAGCGTTTTCAGCAGGCAGGCCAAACGCATCCCAGCCCATCGGCATCAACACGTTTTTGCCCTGCATGCGCAGGCTGCGCGTGATCATGTCATTGATCGTGTAGTTGCGCACATGGCCCATGTGCAGTTTGCCGCTGGGGTATGGCAGCATCGAGCAGGCGTAGTACTTGTCTTTGCCCGCGTCTTCGGTGACGCGGTAGGCGTCGGCAGCAATCCAGTGGGCGTGTGCGGTTTTCTCAACTGCGTGGTGGTCGTATTTGTCTTGCATGGCAGAAATAGAATGGGTGCGCCTGCCAGAGAAGGCGGCAGTCACGCACCGAATGGGGTATTTTAGGTCGATAGGGCAGATACAGGCTGGCGGCAGCACAGCCTGCTGCTGCGTTTAAAACGGCAACTTGGGCATGCCCCCGCCACCCAGCAAGGCCTTGGCGCCGCCGAGTTTCTTCATCATTTTCATCATGCCGCCGCCCTTCATTTTTTTCATCATGTCCTGCATTTGCTCAAACTCTTTGAGCAAGCGATTGACATCCTGAACCTGCACACCGGCACCAGTGGCAATGCGCTTTTTGCGCTGGGCTTTGATCAACGCAGGGTATTTGCGCTCTTTGGCGGTCATGCTGCAAATGATGCCTTCTTTGCGGCGCACGTCCTTCTCGACGCGGTTCATGTCAACCTGACCGGCTTTTTGTGCCAATTCGCCAGGCAATTTCTCCATCAGAGACGACAGCCCACCCATTTGCTTCATTTGCTGCAATTGCATCAGGAAGTCATTGAGGTCAAAACCATCACCGCTTTTGACCTTCTGGGCGAGCTTTTGCGCCGCTTGCATGTCGACACCGGCCGAGACCTGCTCCACCAGCGCCACAATATCGCCCATGCCCAAAATACGGCCTGCATGGCGTTCTGCATCGAATATCTCTATGCCATCGATCTTTTCGCTGACACCAGCGAATTTGATCGGCGCGCCAGTGATTTGCTTGACCGACAGCGCAGCCCCGCCGCGCGAGTCACCATCGAGCTTGGTCAGCACAATGCCGCTCAAAGGCAAGGCTTCCTTAAAGGCTTTGGCGGTGTTGATCGCGTCCTGGCCTTGCATCGCATCCACGACAAACAAGGTTTCTGCCGGTTTCAAGAAGGCGTGCAGGCTTTGGATCTCCTGCATCAACACCTCATCAATCGCCAAGCGACCGGCTGTATCAACAATCAGCACATCAAAGTAGTGCTTTTTGGCGTAATCGAGGGCAGCGCGGGCAATGTCCAGCGGCTTTTGGTCTGGCGTGCTGGGAAACCATTCTGCGCCCGCTTGCGCGGTGACGGTTTTGAGCTGCTCAATCGCCGCAGGCCGGTACACGTCGCCCGAGACCGTCAGCACTTTTTTCTTCAAGCGCTCTTTGAGCAGTTTGGCTATTTTGGCGCTGGTGGTGGTTTTACCAGCACCTTGCAGACCCGCCATCAAAATCACCGCTGGTGGCTGAACGTTCAGATTCAGCTCGGCCTGTCCCTCACCCATGGTCGCTGCCAGCTCTTTGCTGACAATGCCCACCAAGGCCTGACCAGGCTTGAGCGAACCAACCACGTCCTGGCCCAACGCTTTTTCCTTGACGCGGGCAATGAAGTCTCGCACCACGGGCAGCGCCACATCGGCCTCTAGTAGGGCCATACGCACTTCACGCAGCATGTCCTGGACGTTGGACTCGGTGATGCGGGCCTGGCCTCGCATTTCCTTGACTAGGCGCGAGAGTTTGTCGCTTAAGGCGGATGCCATGGGGTTTCTCCGTTCGAAATATCCGATGCGGCCGGCCTCAATAGGCCTTGGCTCGCATCTGGTTGTCGTCAATTCAAGTCAGTGGGCAGCTTGGCGCTCACCTCGGATGTGGCCTGAGACTGCGCTCAGACCGCCAATGAGAGCGGTGCAGAACATCTGTCAGCAAACACGCGATTGCGCCGATTATTTCACTGTTATCCACAGCACAGCGCATGTCTGGCGATCCTGCCATGCCAGAACAGGGCCGGGAGCCAGTACACTGCATGCATGATTGTACCTAGTGCATTTGATCCACCGATGCTGTTGGCCATCGCGGCTGCGCTGCTTTACGGCGTGGCGGCGTTTTTGCACACCCATCCCTCGCCCCACCCACCACGCCTGGCACTGCTGCTGGCGTGGTTGCTGCACATGTCGGCCATTGTCAGCGCCCTGGTGGTCGATGGCGCGCGATTTGGTTTTGGCCCGGCCTTGTCAGTGACCACTTGGCTGATGATCTCCGTCTACGGCATTGAATACCATATTTTGCCGCGCCTGCAGCCGCATTGGCCACTGGCGTTGATAGCCGCCGCCGCTGTCATCGGCGCTGTCTACCCTGGCCAGCCACTGGCAACCAATGCCGGCCCCTTGCTGGCGATTCATCTGGCCTTGGCAATTGCATGTTACGGTTTATTTGCTATGGCCGTGCTGCATGGCTGGTTGATGCAAAGGGCTGAGAAACAGATGCGCAATGCGTCGGCCTTGCAAGTCGATGGTTTGCCGCTGTTGTCTCTCGAACGTCTGACCTTTCGCTTTGCGGCTGCCGGCTTTGTACTGCTGACGGCAACCTTGGTCGCTGGCTTGTTCTTTGGCGAGGAGTTGTACGGCCGCGCTTGGACCTGGAGCCATAAAGAAGTGTTTTCGGTGCTGGCTTGGCTGACGTTTTCCGGCCTGCTGCTGGCGCGCTGGCAGCAAGGGCTTAGGGGGCGCAAGGCGGTACGGATTCTCAACATCGGTGCCATTTTCCTGCTGCTGGCTTATGTCGGCTCGCGTTTTGTCATGGAAGTGGTGCTGCGCACATGAGCAAGATCTTACTCACAGCCTTTGTGATTGCTGCCGCCATCAGCATCTGGTCCATGCTGCGCAAAGCCAACAAGCCGCCGACCCCGAAAAAAGGCCAGTCTGCGCCCCCTCGTCTGCGGCGGATGGTCCGCTGCACGGTGTGCGGCGCGCAAGTCGACGAACAGCTCACACTCAATCATGGCCGGGGCCCTGCATGTCTTGAGCACAGCCAACAGTCCCACAAGGCCAAACCATGAAGGCCCGGCTTTCGCAACTATGGGGGCTAAAAACCACGCGCGCAGCCGCTCTAGGGCCATTTCAGCGCTTATGGCGGGGCTTCTTGACCGGTCGGGTCATGCTGTCGTTTGCGATTCTTTTTTTATTGTTGATCGAGCGTTTCATCAGCAATAGCGTCAGTGAGCGCGCGCTGTGGCTGACCGCCGCTTATTTTTTCTTGGCAGTCGCAGCCAGACTGGTACTAGGCCCGCAAGAGCCCAAGCGCGCCCCAGCCATCCATTGGATTTTCACGCTGGGCATCGATATGCTGGTGTGCGGTTTGTTGATGCAATGGCATACCTCCGCCGACATCAGCCTGATCCCCTTGTTGGGATTGCCCGTACTGATGGCTGCAGCGCTGGGTAATTTTACGGTGCTGATAGGCACGGTGCTTGGCGCTTTTGGAACGCTGGCCTGGGTCACCTTGTGGCCGCACGGGATGAATGTCAATCCGCAGCAGGTGCTGCAATCGGTGCTCGCTGGCATGGGTTTTTTGGTGCTGGGTTTGCTGGTGCACCAAATGGCCTTGCGCTTGTCCGGCGAGGAACAAGAAGGCAAGAAAAGCCGCGCCGCCGCCATCATTCAAAGCCAGGTCAACGCCTTGGTGATCAGCAAGCTCAGCGACGGGGTTCTGGTACTGGACCAGGAAATGCTGGTGCATTCGGCCAACCCTGCCGCGCTGGACATCCTGGGGCTTGATGCGCGCAGCAGCCTGCCTTTTTCACTGGACAGCAATCCGATTTGGCAGCCCCTGTTGGTGATGGCCAAGATCACCCTCAGGCGCGGCCTGCCGCAGACTGCTGATTTGGCCCTGCTGCCACAAGGCGGCAGCCCAATGGGCGTGCATGTACGCTCCTGGTTGACCAATGCCGAGGCCGGACTGGCACTCGATCGTGGCAAGGGCCATTGCGTGATGTTTTTGCAAGACTTGCGCCAAGTCGAAGCCCAGATCCGCACCGAAAAACTGGCCTCAATGGGGCGCATGTCAGCAGCCGTCGCGCATGAAATCCGCAATCCACTGACTGCCATTATTCAAGCCAATGCCTTGCTGGCCGAGGACCTGACTGACCCACAGGCACAGCGGCTGACCGACATGGTCAAACACAATGCCGACCGACTGCGCCGCATTGCAGAGGACATCCTCGATGTCGCCCGGGTTCAGCGCCAAGCACAGGACAACGCGCTGGTCGAGACACTGCCGCTGGACGAATGGAGCGCCGAATGCGTGCACGACTGGCAGCAGCAAGACCGCAGCCTGCGGGTGCTCAAGCTGCAGTTGCAGGCCCAGGGGATACAGGTAGGCTTTGACCGCGACCATTTGCGCCGCATACTGGTGAACCTGCTGGACAATGCAATGCGCTACAAGGGCCCGCATACCGACTCATTGCAGATCACAACGCGCAGCGGCAGCAACGGCCAGGCTTCTTTGACCGTTTGGAGCGATGGCGCACCGCTGGAGCGCTCGGTCGAGCAGCACTTGTTTGAGCCGTTTTTTTCGTCCGAGAGCCGCTCGTCTGGCTTGGGGCTGTTTCTGTGCCGTGAGCTGTGCGAGCGCCACGGTGCCGTGATTGGCTACCAACGCGCTGAAATGCAAACAGCCAGAGGCCGTGTCAGTGGCAATGCGTTCACCGTTTTGTTCAAACGCCCAGTCAAAGACCGCAGCTCCCAGCTCGGCCAAGCCAATGCACTCGTGGTTTAAATCTGAGTGACAAGCATAGAATGCACTTGCAACACAACCATCATTCAACAGCTTGACTCCGACGCATCACAGTGACATCGATTTGACTTTACGGCCGAGAAGGGTAAATTCCGTTCGTCACGATACACCACGTCATCACCAAGTAAGGATCACGGATAGAGAACGGCTGTTGACTTCCCACAACGCTAGCTGTAGATGTTGTTGCTATCCCCCCAAGCTCCGTATCGGCTTGATCCGCTGCGATATAGCCTCCTGCATTCATGGTTTGTGCAGGAACGCGGTCAGGAGCGGGAGTGCTATGTGTCGCAGCCTTGGTACTGGCTGCTGCAGTCGCCAAAGAGTTGATCTGGTGGGTATGCGAAGGCAAATTGCTGTGCGTGAGTGAGGCATGCTCACTCCCGCCGTATTCGCCAACATAGTAACTACTAGATGCCCCTTGACCCGCGCCAATAGGGCTGCGGCCGCGCAAATCCGGCAACTTAAAGGTATGTTGCCCATCACCTCCAAATTGCGTGCCTAGAAGGGAATATAACGCGCTATTTGACGCAACACTGAGGGCTGCGCCATTGGCAGGCACAGACCCGCTTGGGCAAAAGTTCGATCCCATCAAAAACAATTGCCCCAAATACATCTCTGCCTGCGCCATAGCCTGACCACCAAAGAGCAGACCCAAGGAGCCAAAAGTGGCTAAAGCGGTTTTACGCACAGTGTGGAATTTCATACTGGATTCCTTCAAACAGATCGCTTTACAGCGCAGTGATAAAACAGACGCTTTGAATGGCTTCGCCTTCGGCTTGGGCCAGCCAACCAATCGTGACTTCAAAGCCTTGCTCGGTGGGATTGCTCACCAAAGCGGCCAGACTGCGGCCATTGTTGGAGCGTGCATCGACGACGCCGCTGTAATCGCCACTGGGCATCGCCACGGCAAAACGGATCGCGTATTGTTTCTCGTTGGTATTGGCCGTGACGTCGAAGCCACTCCCTGTAGTGCGCTGGCCCGTTGCATTAAAGCAGCCATGGCGCATGGCCGAGACACCTTGCACTGATGCGCCTGGAATCCCCTGGGGACCTGTCTCTCCTTGGGGTCCTTGCAGGCCTTGCTCGCCTTGAATGCCCCTCTCCCCTTGCAAGCCCTGCTCGCCTTGAGCGCCTCGCTCTCCAGGCTCGCCCTTATCACCTTGCGGCCCCGCTGGCCCTGTCTCTCCAGGCACAGCCAAGCTGTCAATGCTGCATTTCTGCAAGATGCCAGCTGTGTCTTGGCAAACAATGCTGTCTGCCTGGCCCGCTGACGGAAGATGGGGCATCTGCACCTGCGACTCCGGCGTGATCCGAATCGCGGTCTCGCCATTGGCCGACTTCAGGCTGATGCCGCCATTGGGGGGCGGTGTCAGTGTCATGTCGGCCGCAATAGCGCTCATGCTGCATGCAGCAGCCAACGTTGTGACCACCCACAGTACGGAGGTTTTCATGGTTCGTCCTATCAATAAATGCTGTTGCCGCTGTGTGTCAGACTGTTTGAGCTGGTTGGCCGTTGCGCGTAGAGCGTTGGCGCAAGCAGGCCCAGAGACCGAGAATGAAGCTCAAGGCCAGCAGCGGTCCGCCTGCAAGCCCTGGTACCGGCGTGACGCTTGTGGCTGCAGGGGGGGTGATAACGATAGGGCCTGGTGGGCCGACAATCGGATTGCCTGGGCCGCCATCGACACGCGTTATATGCCCTCCGCCATCGTTGATGACTTCGCCTTGGTTGGTGTATTGCTGCGATAGCTCAATGTCGCCACCGGAAATATCCAACTGCCCACCAGGAGCAATGATCAGGTTGCGGATGCCGGTAATGCGCCCGCCAGGCCCGAGCACCAGTACCCCTTCAACGACCAAGTCGGTCCCCATCATGTCCACTGTGCCCCCTGCCAAATCGAAACTCGATCCTGGCGGTGAGCTGATGAAAGCCCAGGCAGACGATAGAGGCAGACACAAGACCAACAACAACAAACGCAACGCATAACGCACGCGCAGGGTCGATAAATTCGGTAAAGCGCGATGAAAAATGCGCAACAGTGCTTGCATAGCAGCCTTCTAAAATGTCAATAAACACCAACAAGCATAATTATTAACAACATGATGCATTGTGTATATCCCTGAAACTAGGTAATTTCAAGTGCCGATGCAAGTTCAAAAATACCAACACAGCGGCATCTGTTGTGCCATTTGCCACATCGGACAGCAGGGCAGCTGGCCTAATGTCGGCTGACTCCAGCTGCATCACGTAAAGATAGCCAAGGCGCGCACGCATAAAAAAACGGGCGATGCCATCGCATCACCCGTTGCCTCGCTGACTTAGAACGTGTTTACGCTCTTAGAGGCTCTTAGCTCACCAGACAGTGTTTAGGCAAACTGGAATTGCCCAGGTGCCTTGACCGGATCCACGGTCACCTTAATCTCGCTATTAGGCGCAAACTGGCCTTGCAGCAGCGCTTTGGACAGCGGGTTTTCAATACGCTGCTGGATCGCACGCTTGAGCGGACGGGCCCCAAACACCGGATCAAAACCGACTTTGGCCAATTCAGCCAAGGCCGCTTCCGACACATCGAGGTGCAAATCCATTTTCTGCAGACGCGACTGCAAGGTCGCCAGCTGGATTCTGGCAATGGATTCGATGTTTTTCGCATCCAATGCATGGAACACCACGGTCTCATCAATGCGGTTGAGGAACTCGGGGCGGAAGTAGTTTTTCAACTCATCCCAAACCGCGTCCTTGACCTCGTCATAAGGCTGGCCTGTCATTTCCTGAATGCGGTGCGAGCCGATGTTGCTGGTCATGATGATGACGGTGTTTTTAAAGTCCACCGTGCGGCCCTGGCCATCGGTCAGGCGGCCATCATCGAGCACTTGCAGCAAGACGTTAAACACATCCGGGTGGGCTTTTTCCACCTCGTCAAGCAGCACGACGCTGTAAGGTTTGCGGCGCACGGCTTCCGTCAGGTAGCCGCCTTCGTCATAACCGACATAGCCCGGTGGCGCACCGATCAAACGGGCTACCGAGTGCTTCTCCATGAACTCGCTCATATCGATGCGAATCAGGTGGTCTTCGCTGTCAAACAGGAAGCCCGCCAAGGCTTTGGACAACTCGGTTTTACCCACGCCCGTTGGGCCCAGGAACAGGAACGAGCCCAGCGGCCGATTCGGGTCCGACAGGCCCGAGCGCGAGCGGCGAATTGCATCAGCGACCGCATCGACGGCCTCGTTCTGGCCGACGACGCGCTGGTGCAAGGCGTCTTCCATTTTCAGCAATTTTTCGCGCTCTCCGGCCATCATCTTGCTGACCGGAATACCGGTGGCGCGGCTGACGACCTCGGCAATTTCTTCCGCGCCGACATGGGTGCGCAGCAGCTTGTGCCCGCCGGCTTGGTCATCAGCGGCGCTCTCACGCTCCAGCGCATCGTTGAGTTGTTTCTCCAAGGCCGGCAGTTGGCCGTACTGCAACTCAGCGACCTTGTTGAAGTCGCCTTTGCGTGTGGCATCGTCGATCTGGATACGCAACTGCTCAATCTCCTCGCGCACCTGGCTCGTGCCTTGCACGCTGGCTTTTTCAGCCGTCCAGATTTCTTCGAGGTTTTTGTACTCACGCTCGAGTTCGGTGATCTCGTCCTCGATCAAGGCCAGGCGTTTTTGCGAGGCATCATCGGTTTCTTTTTTCACCGCTTCACGCTCAATCTTGAGCTGGATGATGCGGCGATCGAGCTTGTCCATCACCTCTGGCTTGGAGTCGATCTCGATCTTGATCTTGGCTGCAGCCTCATCAATCAAGTCAATTGCTTTATCAGGCAAGAAGCGGTCGGTGATGTAGCGCGCCGACAATTCAGCGGCCGCGACAATGGCCGGGTCGGTGATCTCAACGCCGTGGTGGGCTTCGTACTTGTCTTGCAGACCGCGCAAAATCGCAATCGTGTCTTCGACTGACGGCTCTTCGACCAGCACTTTCTGGAAGCGGCGCTCCAGCGCAGCGTCTTTCTCAATGTACTTGCGGTACTCGTCCAAAGTGGTCGCGCCAATGCAGTGCAACTCGCCGCGCGCCAGCGCGGGCTTGAGCATATTGCCCGCGTCCATCGCGCCATCGGCTTTGCCCGCGCCCACCATGGTGTGCAGCTCGTCGATGAACAAGATGATGCGGCCATCTTCCTGCGCGACTTCCTTCAGCACGGATTTGAGGCGCTCCTCAAATTCGCCGCGGTATTTCGCGCCCGCAAGCAAGCCTGCCATGTCCAAGGACAGCACTTGTTTGTCGCGCAAGGTATCAGGCACCTCACCGTTGACGATGCGCTGCGCCAGGCCTTCCACAATCGCGGTCTTGCCCACGCCTGGCTCGCCAATCAGCACTGGGTTGTTTTTGCTGCGGCGTTGCAGCACCTGGATCGCACGGCGAATTTCATCGTCGCGGCCAATCACCGGATCGACCTTGCCCAGGCGGGCGCGCTCGGTCAAGTCCAGGGTGTATTTTTTCAGGGCTTCGCGCTGGCCTTCGGCATCGGCGCTGTCCACGCCCTGGCCGCCGCGCACAGTCTCAATCGCCGCCTCCAGGGCTTTGCGGCTTAAGCCATGTTCTTTGGCAATGCGGCCCGCCTCGTCCTTGCTGTCTGTAAGTGCGAGTAAAAATAGCTCGCTGGCAATGAATTGGTCACCGCGCTTGATCGCTTCCTTTTCAGTCGCCTGCAAGGCTTTGGTCAGTTCGGGGCCGACTTGGACCTGGTCTTGCCCGCTCACTTGGGGCAAGCGCTTCACGGCCGCATCGGCGGCCTGACTCAGCGCATTGACGTTGACGCCAGCGCGCTGCAACAGCGCGCGCGGGCCATCGTCTTGGCGCAGCATCGCAGCGAGCACATGCACCGGCGCAATGTATTGGTTGTCATTGCCCAAGGCCAGCGATTGCGCATCGCCCAGGGCTTCTTGAAATTTTGTGGTGAGTTTGTCGAGTCTCATGGATGTAAATCCTCCTATAACTGAAAACAAAAATAGGGTCAGACTCGACTTGATTCAAGTGCAACAACAAAAAAAATCATGCCGAGCACTCACGCCAACCTCGGCGCAAATGGACCGATCCCACTCAATCGCCCCTGTCGACCAACGCTCAACGCCTTTGCGAAAGGATTCTAAGCATCGAGGCTGGCTTGTACAGGCTGCTGCATTTCTTATTAGCGCACAGTGCGCTGTGCTTTGCAGTGTTCTACCACGTTCCGGTTAATAGAAGGGCTGTAGCACAGCTATCTGTTAGATCGTGATTTTTAAAAAACCATCGCCAACCTGATGTGTTGAAACCGAGGCAAAAAACCTCAGCAACAGATATTAAAAAGAATACAAAAAATAGCAGCTCTAATGGTTTTTTGCCGATCAAAGCTCTCGCAGTGACGCAAAGATTGGCACAAATCCCGATTTGTTACAAAATTTAACAATTAAATTCTTGCCACAGACTGGACGCTGATTTTTATTGCAATCAAAATGCCAAAATACAACCGAATATGGCAACTAAACCTAAAGACATAATCATTGCCGTGTTGATTATGTCTGATCTCAGGCCACACCATTGCATTAATGGAGCCGCGTTTCTAGGTTTTGTCCTTGCCTTTCGTGTTTTGCATCATCTTGATGGATTACCTCATTTATTCAGCTTAGGAGAGTTAAATGGCAACCGCGAAAAAACCAGCTGCCAAGTCTGCAACAACCAAAAAGGTCGCGGCCACCACTGAAGCAGCCCCTAAGAGCCCTGCCAAGGCAGCTGTTAAAGCGCCGGCTAAAAAAGCAGTGGCCGAGAAAAAGGCCGCTCCAGCCAAGACTTCAGCAGCGAAAAAACCTGCATCTACGACCGCGACCAAAGCGCCAGCGGCTAAAAAAACAGCAGCCAAGCCGGTAGCCGCCAAAGCAGCACCAGCGAAAAAAGCCCCTGTTGCCAAAAAAGCGACTGCCACCAAAGCCGTAGCTAAAGCCGCGCCTGCTGCCAAACCCGCAGCCAAGCCTGCAGCAGCCAAAAAAACCACCGCTACTGCCAAAACAGCAGCCCCCAAAACCACTGCAGCTAAAACACCAGCAACCAAAGCAAGCAGCGCGCAAGCTGCCAAGCCGGTAGCCAAGAAAGCGGCAACAAAAGCCCCAGCAGCCAAGGCTCCTGCGAAGAAAAGCACCGCCAATGCAGCCAAACCTGCAGCTCCAGCTCCAGCAGCGAAACCTGCAGCCAAAGCCGCCGCTGTGAAAAAGCCTGTTCCAGCCAAAAAACCAGCTGCAGCAGCTAAAAAGCCAGCACCAACGAAAACGGCCGCACCGAAAGCCAGCAAGCCTGTTGCAAAAACAACGCTGGCAAGCCAAGCGGCTTGGCCCTTCCCGACCAGCAGCAAACCTTGATATTGTTCGAGGCAAACTCTGAATCAGCGCCCTCGCATTAATATCCCCAAACAGCCACCTGCAGGTGGCTGTTTTTTTGTGCCGACTGCATGGCGCTAAGCCCGCCAACCTGCCCAAGCCCCTTGATAGGGATTTTTTTTATCTGCAGGTCTTGAAACTCTGCAATCAGCCCGTATCATTAGCACTCAAGGCACCCGAGTGCTAACAGCGATCCTGCTGGTGCTTTCGGGGCTATCTGATGGAGACACACTCCATCCAGTAGCAGCCCACCCATCATTAACTTTTACTTTGTTCTCAGGAGAGAAAAATGGCATTGCGTCCTCTGCACGATCGCGTGATCGTTAAGCGTCTGGAAAATGAAACGACCACTGCTTCTGGCATTGTGATTCCCGATAACGCCGCTGAAAAGCCTGATCAAGGCGAAGTCTTGGCCGTTGGCCCAGGTAAAAAGAACGACAAAGGCGAAGTAATCGCTTTGGGCGTCTCGGTTGGTGACCGTGTTCTGTTTGGCAAATACAGTGGCCAAGCAGTCAAAGTGGACGGCAAAGAAGTGCTGGTTCTCAAAGAAGACGATATCTTCGCTGTGGTCGAGAAGTAATTCCCACTGCTCTCTTTTCAATATGGCGCGTCGTTGCGTACAGGGCTTCACCCCAGCAATCAGACAACGGCGACCAGATCTAAACTTTTTCGGAGCTATTCAAAATGGCAGCTAAAGACGTAATTTTCGGTATCGATGCACGCACACGCATCGTTGAAGGCGTAAACATCCTGGCCAACGCAGTGAAAACCACTTTGGGCCCTAAAGGCCGTAACGTGGTGCTCGAGCGCTCGTTTGGCGCTCCTACCGTGACTAAAGACGGTGTGTCGGTCGCCAAAGAAATCGAATTGAAAGACAAGTTGCAAAACATCGGTGCGCAACTGGTCAAAGAAGTCGCCTCCAAAACCAACGACATCGCTGGTGACGGTACTACGACAGCGACTGTGCTGGCCCAAGCCATCGTGCGCGAAGGTCTGAAATACGTGGCCGCTGGCCACAGCCCAATCGAAGTCAAGCGCGGCATCGACAAGGCCGTGGTTGCTTTGGTTGAACAACTGAAATCGCAATCCAAAGCGATCACTACGTCCAAAGAAATCGCTCAAGTGGGCTCCATCTCCGCTAACAGCGACACCGATGTGGGCACCATCATTGCCGAAGCCATGGACAAAGTGGGCAAAGAGGGCGTGATCACTGTGGAAGAAGGCAAGTCGCTGCAAAACGAACTCGACGTCGTCGAAGGCATGCAGTTTGACCGCGGCTACCTGTCGCCTTACTTCATCAACAACCAAGAAAAACAAGTGGCTGTCCTGGACAACCCATTTGTGTTGTTGTTCGACAAGAAAATCAGCAACATCCGTGACCTGCTGCCAACTTTGGAACAAGTGGCCAAAGCCAGCCGCCCATTGCTGATCATTGCTGAAGACGTCGAAGGCGAAGCCCTGGCAACTTTGGTGGTCAACACTATCCGCGGCATCTTGAAAGTCGTGGCTGTTAAAGCGCCTGGCTTCGGTGACCGTCGCAAAGCCATCCTGGAAGACATCGCGATTCTGACTGGCGGTAAAGTGATCGCTGAAGAAGTCGGCCTGTCTTTGGAAAAAGTGACTCTGGCTGACCTGGGTCAAGCCAAAACCATCGAAATCGGCAAAGAAAACACCACCATCATCGATGGCGCCGGTGCTGCTGCTGACATCGAGGCACGCGTCAAACAAGTGCGTATCCAAATCGAAGAAGCGACTTCTGACTACGACCGCGAAAAACTGCAAGAGCGCGTGGCCAAACTGGCCGGCGGTGTTGCCGTGATCAAAGTGGGCGCTGCCACTGAAGTCGAAATGAAAGAGAAAAAAGCCCGCGTGGAAGATGCTCTGCACGCCACTCGCGCTGCTGTGGAAGAAGGCGTTGTAGCCGGTGGTGGCGTGGCTTTGCTGCGTGCCAAGGCTGCTGTGGCTGGCTCCATCAAAGGCGACAACGCCGAGCAAGATGCCGGTATCAAACTGATCTTGAAAGCCATCGAAGCGCCTCTGCGTGAAATCGTGGCCAACGCCGGTGGCGAGCCATCCGTGGTCGTGAACAAAGTGCTGGAAGGCTCTGGCAACTTCGGCTTCAACGCTGCCAACGACACATACGGCGACATGCTGGAACTGGGCATTTTGGATCCAACCAAAGTGACTCGCACTGCACTGCAAAACGCTGCATCCGTCGCTTCGCTGTTGTTGACCACTGAAGCCGTGATTGCTGAAGCACCAAAAGACGAAGCAGCAGCTCCTGCAATGCCTGACATGGGCGGCATGGGCGGCATGGGCGGCTTCTAAGCCGTCTGCCTGGCTCACAATCCAGCACCCTCATCGGTGCTGGATTGATTACAAGACAATTGCCAGCAATGGCCATTGCCGTTCACTGGCAACAGTGAACGGCATTTTTTTGCCTAAAAATAAGCCTTCACTAAGAACCTGTTTACCGGGCGGATTAACCACACACCATTGACCATGGAGTTAGCATTGCTCAGCGGCACGCCCCTACCAACCTTGTCCAATTCAGCCCATTCAGATAGCCACAGTGCCCAACTCAAGTGGCAACAACCTTGGTTAAAGCCCTATGCGCAGCCGATCGGCGAATCCTTGCAAACAGCCATGGCGGAGCAACCCAGTATTGCGGCAGCACTGACAAAGGTAGCGCAACAGTATGGCGAGCAGGTCCCACAGTACCAGCACAGCAATGGGCTCGCACGCAGACACTACCCCACTTTTGTGCCCCAAGCACAACTACCCAAAGGGGAAAGCTACGAGCGATTCATTCGCCAGCATGGGGCTGTGCCCACCCGCGAGCACTTGCATGACTTATTCAACGGCTTGATTTGGCTGCATTGGCCACAAGCGAAACAGCAGCTCAATGCAATCCAATCGGCCGAAATCGAGCGCCTGGGCGTGCAAGGCCAACGCGGCAAGGTTCGTGATGCCTGCACGCTGTTTGATGAAAACGGTGCTATTTTGCTGGCCCCATCGCTCTTGCACGAGGCGTTGCTCGCCAAAGATTGGCTGCGCTTATTTTGGACCGAGCGGCATCTGTGGGCCCATGCCCAACTGCTGGTATTTGGCCACGCACTGCTAGAGCAGTTATGCCAGCCACGCAAACCGATTTGCGCGCATGTACTCACGCTGCGCCTGCCAGGCGGCGATCACACCAGCGCTAAAGACGCGGATATCGAACAGCTTGATGCCGATTTAGCGCAATTATTAACAGCCAAAAACTTGGCCGATAAACCACTGACCCCCATGCCTGTTCTGGGCATTCCTGGCTGGTGCCACGCCAATACAGAGCGCAGTTTTTATGAAGACACCAGCGTATTCAGACCGCCACGGCATTCACCACTATAGGCCAATCCCAATCGCAACAAAACAGACGAAACAACGAAATGCATCTTGAAATTGCGCGCCGCAGCAATACATGAGAAAAATCACATGTGAAGAGCATATGGGCCTGTAAAGAAACCTTAAACGGACAAGGCTGGTCGATGGTCACAGGCTAAACACGGACATTCACCACGGTTTTTTTGCAGTTTGCTTTAATGAGCACCATCTGTGCGCATGCGCTGTCACAAGGGCTAAGATAACAATTCAAGGATTCCTCACATGCAACGTATTTTTTTATTTGTAGCAACCAATATGGCTGTATTGGTTGTACTCGGCTTGGTCACCAGTATTTTGGGCATTGACCGAGGCAGCCAAACAGGCCTGTTGGTAATGGCCTTGATCATGGGCTTTGGTGGCTCAACCATCTCTTTGCTGCTGTCTAAAACCATGGCCATTCGCAGCATGGGCGTGCGCCTGATCAACCAACCCAGCAACCAAGACGAGGCCTGGATTGTCGATACAGTGCGCAAATTCTCGGACAAAGCCGGTATTCAAATGCCCGATGTGGGCATTTACAATGGTCCAGCCAATGCCTTTGCCACTGGTGCGCGTAAAAATGCCGCCTTGGTGGCTGTCTCAACAGGTTTGCTGCAAAGCATGACGCATGAAGAGATCGAGGCCGTGATTGGCCACGAAGTCGCCCACGTGGCCAATGGCGATATGGTCACCATGACCTTGATTCAAGGCGTGATGAACACTTTTGTGATTTACATCTCACGCGTGGTTGGCGGCATTGTCGACAGCTTCCTGCGCGGCAATAACAACAACGACAACCAGGGCGGCGTGGGGATTGGCTACTATGTCACGGTGTTTGTGATGGACATGCTGCTGGGAGTGCTCGCGGCCATCATCGTGGCCTGGTTTAGCCGCCAGCGCGAATTCCGCGCCGATGCAGGCGCGGCGCACATGATGGGCCAAGCCGGCTCGATGCAACGCGCTCTGGCCCGCTTGGGCGGCATCAACACACAGGACTTGCCTAAAGGCCTGGCCTCGATGGGCATTTCTGGGGCCGTGGGCGCTTTGTTCAGCTCACACCCGCCACTTGAGACCCGTATTGCTGCTTTGCAACAATTAGAGCAGCAACCACGCTCATAACAGTTTTCAATAAAAAGCAAAAAAACACACAACAACCGGCCATACCTTGGCCGGTTTTTTAATTTTTGTTGATTCGACCTGGCTAAAGCCCAAAGTGCCATAGTCTTATAGGTGACTTGTAGGAGACAAGCTCCTACAATCCAAACAAGAATTTAGCGGCATCTTCGTTGAAAAAGCCGCCTCGTCAGCGCCCCTTCACTCACGTGTGCTCCAAGTGGACCTCTTTGCCGCAGCCCCTTGCGGCCTCGAACTCTGGTTGTTCTGCATCGTGTCAGGAGCAGAAACCGAGCCTCGACCACTTCCTTCGCAGGACAACGGAGACAGCCACCGTCCCATGCCTACTCTGAGCACAGTCCCAGCACTGGCCAAGTAAGGCATGCCACAACAATGAGACCCAAGCGTATAGGAAAGTCCGATGTCAGATAACAATTCCCCCGAGTCCATCAATAAACGTGCGCAATTGCGTGAAGCCGCACTGGACTACCACGAGTTCCCCACCGCAGGCAAGATCTCGGTCACGCCTACCAAGCAATTGATGAACCAGTACGACCTCTCACTGGCTTACTCGCCTGGCGTGGCCGCACCGTGTGAGGAAATTCAAAAAGACCCATCGACTGCCGCGCGCTATACCAGCCGCGCCAACTTGGTGGGTGTGATCAGCAACGGCACGGCTGTGCTGGGTCTGGGTGATATTGGCGCGCTGGCATCCAAGCCCGTGATGGAAGGCAAGGGTGTTCTATTCAAAAAATTCTCCGGGATCGATGTGTTTGACATCGAAATTGACGAGAAAGACCCACAAAAACTGGTCGAGATCATTGCTTCGCTGGAGCCCACTTTCGGTGGCATCAACTTGGAAGACATCAAAGCACCAGAGTGCTTTTATGTCGAGCGCGAATTGCGCAAGCGCATGAAGATTCCGGTCTTCCATGATGACCAGCACGGCACTGCGATTGTGGTTGGCGCAGCAGTTGTTGGCGGCTTGCGCGTGGTGGGCAAGAATATTGCAGATGTAAAACTGGTGGCTTCAGGCGCAGGCGCTGCAGCGCTGGCTTGCCTGGGTTTGCTGCTCAAGTTGGGGCTTAAGCGCGAGAACGTCTGGGTCACCGACTTGGAAGGCGTGGTCTACGAAGGCCGCACGGCCCTGATGGACGAGCTCAAAGCCACATTTGCACAAAAGACCGACAAGCGCACACTGGCCGAGGTCATTGACGGTGCCGATGTATTTTTGGGTCTGTCCGCTGGCGGCGTGCTCAAGGCAGAGATGGTGCAGCGCATGGCCGCCAAGCCGCTGATTTTGGCGCTGGCCAACCCAACACCCGAAATTTCGCCCGATGTGGTCAAAGCCGTGCGCTCGGATGCGGTGATTGCCACCGGCCGCAGCGACTACCCCAACCAGGTCAACAACGTCCTGTGCTTTCCGTACCTGTTCCGTGGGGCGCTCGACTGCGGCGCCACGACCATCAACGATGAGATGGAAATTGCCACCGTCAATGCGATTGTCGAGCTGGCCCAGGCTGAGCAAAGCGAGGAAGTCGCACGCGCTTATGTCGGCGAGAAGCTGATGTTTGGCCCTGAGTATGTGATTCCTAAGCCGTTCGATCCGCGCTTGATGATGAAGATTGCGCCTGCGGTGGCCAAAGCTGCTGAAGCCAGCGGTGTGGCCACGCGCCCCATCGCGGACATGGATGCCTACGTGCAGAAGCTGCAAAACTTCGTGTATGCCTCAGGCACCATCATGAAGCCGATTATTCTGGCGGCCAAATCGGCCAAAGCCAAACGCATTGCGTACTGCGAAGGCGAAGAAGAGCGCGTTTTGCGCGCAGCGCAAATCGTCGTAGATGAAGGCATCGCCCGCCCAACCCTGATTGGCCGCCCAGCCATCATTGCCCAGCGCATTGCCAAATTCGGCTTGCGTTTGCGTGAAGGCGAGGACTACGACGTCGTCAACACTGAGCAAGATGAGCGCTACCAGGATTTTTGGAAAACCTACCACCAGTTGACCGAGCGCAAAGGCATCACTGTATCGATTGCCAAAATTGAGATGCGCCGCCGCCTGTCCCTGATTGGCGCCATGCTGCTGCACAAAGGCGAGGTCGATGGCCTGATCACCGGCACATGGGGCGGCTATAGCCACCACCTGAACTACATTGACCAGGTCATTGGCATCAAGCCTGGCGCACGCACCTACGGCGCTATGAACGGTTTGATTCTGCCAGGCCGCCAAGTGTTCTTGGTTGACACCCATGTCAACTATGACCCCACGGCTGAGCAGTTGACCGAGCTGACGATTGCGGCCGCCGCAGAGGTCCAGCGTTTTGGCATCAAGCCCAAAGTGGCCTTGCTGTCACACTCCAGCTTTGGCAGCAGCTCGCAGCCAAGCGCGGAAAAAATGCGCCGCACTTTGGCGCTGCTGAAAGAGCAAGCACCTTGGCTGGAAGTCGATGGTGAAATGCACGGAGATGCAGCGCTTGACCATGCGATGCGCAAAGCCGTAATGCCCAACAGCACCCTGGAAGGCGATGCGAATTTGCTGGTGCTTCCCAACATCGATGCGGCCAATATTTCGTACAACCTGCTCAAAACAGCAGCGGGTCAAAACATTGCAATCGGCCCGATTTTGCTGGGTTGCGACAAAGCCGTGCACATTCTCACGCCAAGTACAACAGTGCGCCGCATTGTGAATATGACAGCGTTGGCGGTGGTTGATGCCAATTCCGCCATTCAGCAAAAAGAAAAAGCATAAGCGCTCGCGCACGCACGCAGCGTTGCCTGCATACAGCGGCTTGCAGCACGCTCGCCAGCAAAGTCACGGATTGACTGCATAATAAGCCGTTGAACCGTGACTCGCCCATTGCCCAAGGCAAGAAGCTGTGCATGTGTGATTGTGGGCTCAAGCCCTGTTTTTATTGAAATAGACCTCCTAAGAAAGTAGTGCAACATGGCTGATGAAGTGAACAACAATCCGGTTTTCCAAATCCAACGCGTCTACCTCAAAGACCTGTCGCTGGAGCAGCCGAACTCGCCTGGCATCTTGCTGGAGCAAAAACAGCCGAATGTGGACATCCAGCTGGCCGTGGCCGCCAACACCGTGGCCGATGGCGTCTACGAAGTGACCGTGACCGGCACGGTCACCACCAAAGTCGAAGACAAAACCCTGTTCTTGGTTGAAGCCAAACAAGCCGGTATTTTTGAAATCCGCAATATTCCTCAAGAACAAATGGGTGCAGTGGTTGGCGTCGCTTGCCCACAAATCGTCTACCCGTACCTGCGCTCCAATATTTCCGACGTCATCAACCGCGCAGGCTTCCCACCAGTGCACTTGGCTGAGATCAATTTCCAAGCCATGTACGAGCAGCAACAAGCTGCAGCGGCAGCTGACACCGGCTCGGTGCAATAAGTCGCACGCCCGCAACATCGTCACTGGGCTTGCGCTGAGTGACGATGTCGCTAAGCTCTGCTTGCGCCCGCGCAGCACAGGCATAGATGGCCTCTTAGAATCTGCTCAGAGAGCCGCTTCTTCGAGGCTATTTTTTTAAAGACATGCTGCGGCCCAAGCGCTGCAGCGCATGTCCATTGATCAGTCACCATCGTGCAACCGCAAGACGTGAGGCGGTTGCTCAGGAGAAACTATTGAGCACAGCCAACCGCTTGTCCATTGCCATCCTCGGAGCAGGTGCCTGGGGCACTGCCGTGGCGATCGCTGCGGCCAGGCACCCAGCGCAGCACCAAGTGACTTTATGGGTGCGCGATGCAACCCAAGCGCAGCACATGCGCACGCATAGAAGCAACCAGCGCTACCTAGACGGCGTGTTGTTGCCACAGAATGTTCACATTGTCGATGGCGCACTGAGCGATGCCGTTGGCAATGCCGACCTGGTCATACTCGGCACCCCCGTCGCAGCCCTGCGCCCGATGCTGACGACGCTTGACAAGATGGGCTTGCAAGTCCCTGTCGTGTGGCTGTGCAAAGGGATTGAGCCTGCCCAGGCATCGACTGCGATTGGCCTGCTGCCTCACGAGGTACAACGCCAGGCAGCGCCCAACATCGTCAGTGGCGTGCTCAGTGGCCCCAGCTTTGCGCTGGAAGTCGCACAAAACCTGCCTACGGCCCTGGTCGCTGCATCAGAGCACCAACACGTGCAAGACATGTTGATTGGGGCCTTTCATGGCAAGCACATACGCGTGTATGGCAACAACGACATGATCGGGGTCGAAGTCGGGGGGGCCATTAAAAACGTCCTAGCGATTGCCACCGGCATTTGCGATGGACTGCAACTGGGCTTGAATGCACGTGCAGCCCTGATTACACGCGGCTTGGCCGAAATGAGCCGCTTTGGCGTGGCCCTTGGCGGCCAGGCCAGTACTTTCATGGGCTTGTCCGGTGTGGGCGATTTGGTTCTGACCGCCACAGGCGGCCTGTCACGCAACCGCAAAGTCGGCCTATTGCTCGCAGAAGGCCACCCACTTGGTGACATTCTGGCCAAACTTGGCCATGTTGCAGAAGGCGTGTACTGCGCGCGCAGTGTTGAACAACGGGCTCAGCAAATTGGTGTGGAAATGCCCATTACCTCGGCGGTCGTGCGTTTGCTCGAAGGCCGAACCAGCGCCCAAGAGCTGGTGCTGCAATTGCTAGAGCGCGACCCCGGCTCGGAATCCTTGCGCTAAACACCTCTGCGAGCAGTTTGGCTGCAGTCATTGCCCTAATCTATCGAACTTCTCATGCCATCACACGATACGCTCATTGCCTTTTTTGGCGTAGCCATAGTGCTTGGGCTGACGCCTGGCCCCGATAATCTATTTGTCTTAATGCAGTCGGCCCAACACGGTTGGCGCACCGGCTTGCAAGTTGTCATTGGCCTGTGTTTGGGCATCACCGTGCACACATGCGCTGTGGCATTGGGCCTGGCAGCCATCATTGTGGCATCCCCCACAGCATTCACTGCGCTCAAATGGGTGGGCGCGCTGTATTTGCTGTGGCTTGCTTGGGGCGCTTGGCGCTCGCCTGCGAACGTGGCACCAGGCAACGCGCATGAAACCTCTACTCCTTTGCCACAGAACAAGCCTCGACAGCATCCGCTGGCAATGATCGGACGTGGCTTTGTGATGAATCTCAGCAACCCCAAAGTGTTGATGTTTTTCCTCGCATTCCTGCCTCAATTTGCGAATCCGGCTCTGGGGCCTGTCGCACCGCAAATTGGCCTATTAGGCTTGCTATTCACGCTGGCTACTTTACTGGTGTTTGGCACAATTGCCTGTTGCTCTGGTTTTTTTGGCAGCCTATTGCAAAAATCTGCTACAGCTCAGCGCATTCTCAATCGCATCGCCAGCGTCGTATTTGCAGGACTTGCCATTCGTTTGCTGACAATGCAGCGGCTCGTTTAAACGCCAAAATGCAAAAGGCACTGCCCTTTCGGGCAGTGCCTTGTAACAGCATACCTGTGCATACCAGCGCCCAGCATGCTATCTGCACTCGTTTTTAGTTGACCTCGGGAAATTCCAATCCTGAGGACTCCAAACGGTAGCCAACACCATAGACGGCGTTCACCACATAACCATTCTCAGGAGTGAGCTCCAGCTTGGTTCGCAGTCGTGAGACATGGGTGTCCAGCGAGCGTGAAGGCACTTGGTAGAGTTGGCCCCAAACCATCTCGCGCACATGGTCTCGAGACAGTAAGCGCCCTACATTTTGAAACATAAACAGCGCCAAATTGAACTCGCGCGTTTTCATTTCTACCGGCACGCCACGTACTTCCAGGCTGCGCTTGTCGGTATTAAAACGGTAAATACCGAACTCCAAATTGCCCGTTTGCGTAGCTGGGTAAGCACGGCGCAATAAAGCATTCAGCCTGGCCGTTAACTCACCAATCCGTACAGGTTTGGTCATGAAGTCATCTGCGCCACAGCTGAGACCTTCAACAACATCTTCTTCAGTACCACGGCGCGTCACAAAGAGAATCGGAATATTCGAACCAATGCTTTTGCGCACCGACTCGACAACGCGCGGGCCATCCATGTCTGGCAAATGCCAGTCCACGATCAGTAGATCAAAGGTTTGTCTGCGCAGGTCTTTGAGCAGACTCACGCCATCGGAGTAGGTATAACAACTGTGTCCAAGTTGCTCAATGGCTGCGCGCTCTAGCTCTTGAACCAGCGGATCATCATCAAGTACAGCAATTCTCATTTGTTAAAATTCGTAAAATTTAAGATTATGTTTAGCAAAGATTATAGAGAGTATTCTTTTTTGTACAAATAGAGATTGTTTAATTGGGATTGAGTGAAAAACGCCGCCGTGCCGCACATGTTTAACATACGGAACCGATCTGGCTAGATCAAAGCGTCGTAAAGGCTATAAGTTTGAAAAAATAGAAAACTTATCGAGCTAGAGTAGCCCTTGCTTATTCTTTACTCAAGCACTTTTTTTGTATCAATCGTTGCAAAATACAGCCTCTGTGTCTGCTGGCAGAGTGCCTCGTTGAGCATTCACAGTCTTGCACCACCAGTTCGTTGCAGTGCGTGGTTCAGCAATGCACAGCGGCAATTTCTTTACATCATCAATTCATGCCTGCGAGGCTGCCAATGGTTGATCCGGGCGATTGGCTAGACAAGCAATGCAGTACCCTATGCACTATGAAGCAGACCACCAAAGAGGACAGCATGAGCAACACCGTCAGCGCGCAGGCAGTATTTGATGAATTCACCGCGGCCTTGCAGTGGCAATGGATTGCTGGACGCGATGCATTTGCACGGCGCTTTGACGAACGCGCCGTGCAATCAGCCCGCGCCAGTGCCGACTTGGTTGGCTATTTGAATTACATCCACCCCTTTCGGGCACAGGTGCTGGGCGAGAAAGAAATCCAATACCTGACCAATTCGACGCAAGCCGACTGCGTCAGGCGCGTCACGCGTATCACCGAGTTAGAACCCCCTGTATTGATCCTGGCCGATGGCCAGCGCGCTCCTCAGGCCTTACTGGATTTGTGCGAACAAGCACAAATTCCAATGTTCGCAACACACGAGCCGGCCTCCTATGTCATCGATGTGATGCGCAGCTACCTGTTCAAGCTATTTGCTGCCAGCACCACCTTGCATGGCGTCTTCATGGATATTTTGGGGGTGGGCGTATTGATCACCGGCGAGTCCGGTCTGGGCAAGAGCGAGCTGGGCCTGGAGCTGATCACACGCGGCCACGGCTTAGTCGCCGATGATGTCGTGGATGTCGTGCAGATCAACCAAAATGCGCTGGAAGGCAAATGCCCGCCGCTGTTGCAAAACCTGTTAGAAGTGCGTGGCATCGGCCTGCTGGATATTTGCACCATCTTTGGTGAAACTGCTGTACGCAGACGCATGCGACTGCGCATGATTGTGCATTTGGTGCGCCAAGAGACCATGGAGCGCAATTACGACCGGCTTCCACACGAGCCATTGACCGTGAATGTTTTGGGAGTGCCTGTGCGCAAAGCCATTATCCAAGTGCTGGCTGGCCGCAACATTGCGGTCCTTGTGGAAGCAGCGGTGCGCAACTACATCTTGCAGCTGCGCGGCATCAATACCTATGAGGCGTTCACCCAGCGTCAGCGCATAGCGATGGACAGCTAAGAATCGCTCAACCTATCGCCAGGCTCGACTCAAAAGGGCTTGGTAAATGCCAAGTACAGCAGTACAAAGCCCACGATCAGGGTCAATGGAACCAGCAGTCCCAGTTGGGCAGAAGGCAAGGCCATTGGGTTCTGGCGCCAGCGCCGCGCTGCGCGCGCCTGCAAGACGGCAAACAACACCAGCAAGGCCGCTCCCGCCAGTTTGGCAAACACCCAGTGCATCTGCCACCAACCAGCCACCACCGTCATATACAAGGCCGCCAAGAGGGTTGTAGCCATGCAAGGCATCACCCACCAGTGGCTGATGTTCTGTGCGATCGTGGCCATGCGGGAGTTAAAAATACGCTGCTGCTCATGCGAGGCGTCCCGGTCTCTGGTCCTGAGCAATACGCCGCATACCATCAAGCCCATTACCCAGGCGATGGCGACAAAAATATGCAGCGATTTGAAAAATATGTAGAGCATTGCAGGCATCTTACGCGACAAAATAACGGCTTATTGACAATATGAGCAACGCAAGGACATCAGCAATGCAAACCGTGGCTTTGAATCTTTACCCCGTCAAGTCGATGCGCGGCGTTGCTGTGCAGCAAGCAGAAGTCGGCATGCAAGGCTTTGTCGGTGATCGCGAATGGCTGGTCGCCGACGAGCAAGGGCGATTTATCACAGCACGAGAAGTGGAGCGTATGCTGCTGTGGCAGCCGGAAATCATCGCTGGTGGCATCCGCTTATGGGCGCCAGATGGGGCGAGTCTTGAGGTGCATCGAGCGCATTACCAAGAAGCGGCAGACGTTACGGTCTGGAGAGACCATTTTCAGGCGTATCGCGGCCCCGCAGAGGTTGACGCCTGGTTAAGCGCGCATCTGGGCCTGGCTTGCCGTCTGTTTTATCTTGGCTCACAGCCACACCGCAGCCTGGCAGCCAATGGGGGCGGCGCTTTGTCTTTTGCCGACGGTGCGCCCTATTTGCTGACCACTCAAGCCTCACTGGCGGCACTCAACAGTTTGCTCAATACACCGATTACTATGCGCCGCTTTCGCGCCAATATCGTCGTCGATGGCCACACCCCCTATGCAGAAGATGGCTGGAAAACGCTGCGCATTGGCAAGATTGCCTTCACTGGCTTCAAGCCATGCGGGCGCTGCAAAATTGTCAATCTTGACCCCGATACCGCGCAATTGTCTGCAACAAAAGAGCCGCTGAAAACTCTGGCAAAAAGCCACCAATTGCCCCAAGGCGCCTGCTTCGGCATGAACCTTTACGCCAACACTGCTTCAGGCCACATTCAGATCGGCGACGAAGTGGTCTGCCAAACCACTTGAAACGGACACGCATCGACTCCAACAGCTAAAAGGGGTAACAAGCGTTACCCCTTTTAGCTCCCTTTAAGACATTGCGCGGCCGCTCTTGCCACTGCGCGATGGTTTAGCGGTTATTACCAGCGCCTGGACTAAAGCCATAAACAGTAATCGCGTGGTCGTGTACTGTCCAACCACGCTCAGCAGCAATTTCTTTCAGACGGCGCTCAATCTCCGCATCATAAAACTCTTCAACTTTGCCAGTGGCCGTGCAGACCATGTGGTCATGTGGCTGGCCTTCATTGAGCTCATAAACGGCCTTGCCACTCTCAAAGTTGCGGCGATCAAGAATTCCCGCTTGCTCAAACTGAGTCAGTACGCGGTATACGGTGGCCAAACCAATATCTGAGCGTTCGTCCAGCAAAATCCGATACACGTCTTCAGCCGTCATATGCCGCTGTTTCGCCTTCTGAAAAATCTCCAGAATCTTCAATCTTGGCAGAGTCGCTTTCAAGCCCGTGCTTTTGAGTTCCTCGATATTGTTTGTCATTTCAGTTCAGTCCCCGTCCAGGATACGAGCCAGAAGGCCCGGTAAGGCAGTCACGCTACAGCTACAATGCCCCGATCATAACTTTTTATCGTGGGGCTTTTGCAAGCAATGTACCAAAGATCCATTTGCAGTTGGCTGACCGGGGTTGCAGTGCTATCCGTAGGCATACTCGCCGGATGCAGCAGTATTGACCGCACCAGCCATCAGCTCGTCAACGCCATCACGCCCTATCAGATCGAGGTGGTCCAGGGTAATTTTGTCTCCAAAGAGCAAGTTGAAGCGCTCAAGCCAGGCATGTCGCACGAACAAGTGCGCGATATTCTTGGCTCTCCCTTGCTCGTGAGTGTGTTCCACTCCGACCGCTGGGACTATGTCTTTACAATCAAGCGCAAAGGCTTGGCGTTTGAAGAGAAGAAGCTCACTGTGTACTTCAGCGGTTATGTGATGGAGCGTGCTGAAGGCGACGAAATGCCTTCCGAGAGCGAATTCGTCGCCCTATTGGGTGAACAAAACAGCAAGCCGAAAATTCCTAATCTTGAAGCCACTCCAGCGCAGCTCGAGCGCTTTGCTCCTAGCAAGCAAAGTCAAGAAGCTGCCGCTAACAATGCAGCCAACAGCCCAAGCAATGCGCAGCCACGCAGCATATACCCCTCTCTAGAGTAAGGGTTTTGCAGACCAATGGCCTGTCCCTCGCGTCCCAGTGAACGCGGTATATGCCGTGATGGGTGCATTTTTTTGACGATGAAAAGTAAGTGAAATGAGCACAGCAGCTTCAGTAAATATTGCCATTGCCGGCGCCAGTGGCCGTATGGGACAGATGTTGATCGAGACCATTCTGCAAGATGGCAAACACCGCCTCAGCGGGGCTTTTGACCGTGCAGGAAGCAGTCAGATTGGCATCGATGCAGGCGCTTTTCTGGGCCAGAAAACAGGTGTTTTAGTGACCGATTCGGTTGAGCAAGGCCTCACAGGTGCTGACGTCTTGATCGATTTCACGCGCCCAGAAGGCACACTTGCGCATTTGCAGGTATGTGAGCGCTTGGGGGTCAAAGCGGTCATCGGCACCACCGGTTTTGATGACGCGCAAAAACAGCAATTGACGGGCTTGGCCCAGCGCCTCGCGATCGTGTTCTCGCCTAATATGAGTGTGGGTGTCAATGTCACCTTCAAATTATTAGAGATGGCCGCCAAAGCCCTCTCCACAGGCTATGACATTGAAGTGGTGGAAGCCCACCACCGCCACAAAGTCGATGCGCCTTCGGGCACTGCTCTGAAAATGGGCGAGGTAATTGCCGATGCATTGGGGCGTGATCTGAAGGATTGCGCCGTCTATGAGCGCTATGGCCATACCGGTGCGCGTGATCCTTCCAGCATTGGCTTTGCCACAATTCGAGGCGGCGATATTGTTGGCGATCACACGGTGTTGTTTGCTGGTATTGGCGAGCGTATAGAAATCAGCCACAAATCCTCAAGCCGAGCAGGCTATGCCCAAGGCAGTTTGCGTGCAGCAGAGTTTCTCGCAGCCCAGCCACACGGTTTATTCGATATGTTCGACGTACTCGGATTGCGTTGAGCACACGCCACCGTCGGTGCATGTGTAGATGAACAAAGCCCCAAACCATCGCACGCCCGTCTGAGAGCCAGCTCACAATCTACACGCAGTCGCGCAAGGCACAAAAGGCGCACTGCTTTATTAAAAATCCTCGCCGGGCAACCCGCACGACTGCGGTTTTTGCCGCGCATTGCATCTTCTGGACTTCATACGCGGCTGAATGGAAATTGTGAACTGGCTCCGACCAGGCTTTGCCCAGCTGCTTGCAGGGCAATTGCGCCTCGCAATGTCTGCCAAAGGTGATTGCAAGCAAACGGCTTCACACCACCCAACGTGGCCAGGTAATCCCCCGCGTCGACTAAAAGCATCCGACTTCTTGCATCGGCATGCAATTTATTGAATGCCTTATTGATAGTTATTAACAATCAATAAATATTGCTTTCATAAAAAAATATTATTGTTTGAGCCAGCTTGGCTTCTGGCCGGTTGATGTGTTTGGAATATGCGATAGCTGGCCAATCATCAAGCTCCATGTTTAACTGCAAGGAGAGTGCAATGTTCAAACGATTCGCATCGTTAATCTCGCTGTGTCTGGGGCTTGTTACAGCAGCAGCTGCTGTAGAAGTCAATACCTCTACTGCGCAAGAGCTCACGCAAGTCAAAGGCATTGGCGAAGCGATTGCTGAGCGCATAGTGGTTGAGCGCAGCAATCAACCCTATCGCGATTGGAATGACTTTATCAAGCGCGTACGGGGTGTGGGTGAAAAACAAGCAGAGCGACTTTCTGACAATGGACTCACCGTTGACGGGGCCAAATACAAAAGTTCAGCAGCAAGCCCAGAAGCGGCCACAACGCCATAAGAGCAGCAAATTCCACCCAACAAACCACAGGCAGTACAACAGGTACGACCAGGTTTTACAGCAACGTATCAAGGGTGGTGTAAGCAGCTCTAAGCCATGTTCACCGGTTGCGGCCCATGGGCATAAAGCCACGATTTATCCATGGCCGCTCCCGGAAACCATTGCATAGCGCGATCACGGGCAAATGCAGGCAGGCCAGTCATATGGAAAATCTTTCCGTTGCGTAGCGATTGGCGCTGCACTTTTGCGCAACGCGCTGCGCGCATTTGCGCAAAATGTGCCAACGCAGCCTGTAGCTCCTTGTCATGCAAGGCCAGGCTGTTTTTGAGTTGCTCCGCATCTTCAATGGCCATACCCGCGCCTTGTGCGAGAAACGGCACCATCGGATGCGCAGCATCGCCAATCAGGACAGCGCGATCGGCCACCAGTTCTGCCGGCGATCGCACGGGCTTGCGGCCACTGAGAGGCCACTCAGTCCACTTCGTGCCTTGCATCGATTGGCCATGTGCTTCAATCGCCAAAAACACATCATGCAGTTCCTGGTAAATTGGGCTTGTGCGTGTGAGGCTTTGCAGCGTTGCGGGCATATCGGCTGGACCACGCTGACTAGGGCGCATTAGCAGCCTGTCTTGCACGATCATCACGACATTCAACCACTCACCTCGCAACACCGGATACGTGACCACATGCATCTGTTTACCAAGCCATGCACATATGGTGTTGCTGCGCAATTGCTCTGGAAGAGCCGATTGCTTGACCATGCCGCGAAAGGCCGTCATGCCAGTAGGCATAGCAGGTGCATGGGCAAATAATTGCGCACTGAGGCGGCTATGTACCCCATCTGCAGCAATCAACGCATCGGCTTGCGCCTGGCCTTTCCAGTCAAGTGGGCCGTGCACGTCTGCCACAACCATGCCCTCTTGCACCGTGGCAGAGACCGCCTCAAACCCTGTTGCGCATGTGAACAAGCTGGACTGCTCGGCACGCTCCAACAGGATGCGGTGCAGGTCGGCGCGTTGCAGCGTGGCATACGGAGCGCCATAGCGCTCAATGCATCTGGCCCCCAGCGGAATCTGCGCTAGTTTGCGGCCTGTTTGCAGGCGTCTGGCCACCAATGCGCTGGGCAAGCTGCAGTACTCCTTCAGCTGCTCTTCCAGCCCCCAGGCGCGCAGGCAACGCCACGCATTAGGGCTGATTTGCAGACCCGCGCCCACTTCAGTGAATTGGGCCTGGCGTTCCACCAATTTGATCGTGTGTCCTTGCATGGACAGCGCAATACTGGCACTTAAACCAGCGATTCCGCCGCCAGCAATCAAAAAAGAATAGGCTTGGGCCATGGGAAATGGTTGCTTGCACCTAGCGTCGCGTCCGCGCAGCACTCTTGATTTTGTAAAGCTTGCACTATACGCGCTCTAGGCACCTGTTCATCATCTTCACGCAGTCGCGCGAAGCTCAAATAAGAAACTAGTTCCAAGCGCCTGTTACATCCGATCTGCCTGTCTCAGAGCTTGTTCAAAATCTCGACGCAGTCGTGCAAGGCACAAAAAAGTGGCAGTGCAATGCGCTTGTGTGTGCCTTGCCCTTTGGGGCTGCCATTCGGACTTCGCCGAGATGAATTAACAAGCGGTCAGCCGCAAATGGCGTCCCGCGGCCTGGGTTGTGCTTTGCAATTGCGCCAGAGACAGCCCGGCGTTGTAAATCACTGTATCTGCGCACGCAAGTCGTGTCGCACGGGAGGCCTGGCTAAGAATAATCCGCTCTATCTGCGCACGTGGCAATTGCGAACGCTGCTCTACACGTTGAATTTGCAACTCGACAGGACAATCGACAACGAGAATGCGATCCAGCCTGGTGCGCCAATGCACCGACTCCACCAAGAGTGGAATGTCCACGACCACTGCCTGTGCGCCCTGTGCGAATGCTTGCTGCTGCGCGGCATCAATCGCGTGAAAAATCAACGGATGGACAATGCCTTCAAGCTTGGCCTTTTGGCTGGGCTGCTCAAAGACCAGTTGACGCATGCGATCGCGATCCATCCCCCCGTTGGCATCAATGAACTCTTGGCCAAATGCTGCTGCAATGGCTGCAATCGCAGCGCCATTGGGAGCCGTTAAGCCACGAGAAATATGGTCGGCATCCACCAGCTTCAGCTCAAAATGCTGGGCCAAGAAGGCAGCAACGGTGCTTTTGCCACTGCCAATGCCGCCTGTCAGGCCAATCAAGAGCTTGGGTGCAGAGTTCAAAGGCGTCATACCTAATGCATTGCAGTTAATAGATTCCGATCAAGGCATTGATCCAGCCATTGATGGTGTTGGTGCCAACGACGAGCACAACAATGCCGGCGCCACCTAAAAAAGGGCCGTAGGGCATATAGCCGCCCTCTCGCAAACGCTTGCTGAACTTCAGGCCCAGCCCAATGATGGCCCCCAGAATCGATGACAGTAAAACAATCGGCAAGATCGCCCCCAGGCCCAGCCAAGCCCCCAATGCCGCCAAGAGCTTGAAGTCACCATGCCCCATGCCATCTTTGCCCGTGACCAGCTTGAATAAAACGCACACCGACCACAGCGATATATAGCCGACCATCGCTCCTGCCAGCGCATCGCTCAGCGCTGTCCCAATGGTGCCTGACCAAGCCATCAACAGCCCTGCCCATAGCAAGGGCAGCGTCATATCATCGGGCAACAAGGTCGTGTCCCAGTCAATCATCACCAAAGCGATCATCACGGCGCAAAAACCGGCCCAGGCCGCTGCGGTGTAGCCTAGGCCCCAGCGGTAGCCACAATAGCCAAATGCCAAACCCGTCACCAACTCAATCAACGGGTAGCGGATCCCTATCGAAGTGCCACAGCCACGGCATCGGCCTCGCAAGGCAAGATAACTCACAATCGGGATATTCTCTAGCGCCGTAATCGCATGGCCGCACTGCCGACAGCGCGAACGCGGCAGCATCAGGTTAAAGCGCGGCTCATCAGGCTCAGGAATTTCTTTGAGCTCATAGCCTTGCTCACGCAAATAAGCGACGCTGTCACGCTTCCAGGCGCGCTGCATCATCACCGGCAAACGGTAAATGACCACGTTCAAAAAACTGCCCACCAACAAACCCAGCACGCCAAATAGCGCCGGCACTGACCATGTTTCGAGCATCATTAAACCACTTGTCCCAGTTTGAAGATCGGCAAATACATGGAGATCACAATGCCACCAATCAGGGTGCCCAATACAACAATGATGATTGGCTCCATCAATGAAGAGAGGCCTTCGACCTTGGTATTGACTTCAGCTTCATAGTAATCGGCCGCTTTGGACAACATATGGTCTAGCGAGCCCGACTCTTCTCCAATCGCCGCCATTTGCAGCACCATCGAGGGGAAGGCATTAGTACTGCCCATAGCAGCAGTCAAACTCGTTCCCGTTGCCACTTCTCGTTGAATTTCATCCGTCGCTTTTTTGAATTTGTAATTGCCTGAAGCCCCACCAACAGCATCCAGTGACTCAACCAAAGGCACACCAGCTGCAAACATTGTCGCAAGCGTGCGAGTCCAGCGCGCTACACTGGCCATTTCCACCAATTCGCCAAAAATAGGGAGCTTCAACATCACTTTATCGACAAAAATTTGGACCTTTTCATTGCGTCGCCACGCTTGTATAAAAAAGTAGCTTCCTGCAGCTAGCACAATCGCTATTAGCCAGAACCATTGCACGACAAAATCGCTCATGCCCATCACAATCAATGTAGGGGCCGGAAGTTCAGCGCCAAAACCCGAAAATACTTCCTTGAACGCAGGGATTACCCATAGCATGATGACCGTTAATACCACGGCCGCGACCACCATCACAGCAACCGGGTACATCAGTGCAGATTTAACTTTGGATTTGATCGCCTCAGCCTTCTCCATATAAGTAGCCAAGCGATCCAGCAAATCCTCCAAAATACCAGCAGCCTCACCGGCTTCAACCAGGTTGCAATAGAGGTTATCAAAGTACAGCGGATATTTCCTGAACGCACTGCTTAACGATGTACCTGTCTCAACATCGGCTCGAATGTTATTGAGTAGCTTGGTCACACTGGGGTTGGGATTGCCCCGTCCAACAATATCAAACGACTGCAGCAGCGGCACACCGGCGCGCATCATGGTCGACAATTGCCGGGTAAATATGGCAATGTCGCGCCCTTTGATTTTTTTGCCTGCCTTGACTCGGTTGCGCTTGATCTTGGTGGCAAAAACCCCTTGGCGGCGTAAAGTGGCGCGCACCTGGTTTTCGCCCGAGGCCGTCATCTCACCACGCACAATGCGGGCATTGCGGTCTTTGCCCTCCCAGGCAAAAACGTAGGACTTGGTTTTATTACCCGAGCTTGCAGAGAATATGGCCATAGCGGTATTGATGAGTGAGCAAACGCATTATTCATTGGTCACGGCGAGCACTTCTTCCAGCGAAGTCACGCCAACTTTGACTTTTTGCAGTCCGGATTGTCGCAGCGAGCGCACGCCATCACGTTCTGACTGTGCCTGAATTTCAAGGGCCGAGCCGTCGCTGAGAATGATGCGCTGGATCTCTTCGCTGATGGGCATCACTTGGTAAATACCAACGCGCCCTTTATATCCGTTGTTGCACGCGGAGCAGCCTACAGGCTTATACGGAGTCCAAGAGCCATCCAAATCATCGTAGGTAAAGCCGGCGTCAATCAAGGTATCGACAGGCACATCAGCAGGCTCTTTGCAAGTATTGCATAGTCGTCTGGCCAAACGTTGGGCTGTGATCAAAATCACGCTGGACGCAATATTGAACGGCGCAATGCCCATATTGCGCAAACGCGTCAACGTCGTCGGAGCATCATTGGTGTGCAAGGTCGACAAGACCATATGGCCAGTTTGTGCCGCTTTGATCGCAATGTCCGCTGTCTCCAAGTCGCGGATCTCGCCCACCATGATGATGTCGGGATCCTGACGCAGAAATGACTTCAAGGCGGCAGAAAACGTCAGGCCCGCTTTGTCATTGACATTGACCTGGTTCACACCAGGCAAATTGATCTCAGAAGGATCTTCTGCCGTGGAGATATTCACCCCAGGCTTGTTGAGCAGGTTCAAGCATGAATAGAGCGAGACGGTTTTACCCGAACCGGTCGGGCCTGTCACCAGGACCATTCCATAAGGTCGCTCAATGGCGGTGAGTAGCCGCTCCTTCTCAGCCGGCTCATAGCCCAGCGCATCAATGCCGACTTTGGCGCTGCTGGAGTCCAGAATACGAATCACGATCTTCTCACCAAACAAGGTCGGCAACGTACTGACACGAAAATCAATCGATTTGCCACCAATGCGCATTTTGGTGCGACCGTCTTGTGGGATACGCTTCTCAGCAATATCGAGGCGCGAAATCACCTTGATGCGAGAGGCCAGTTTGTCTTTGATCGCCGGCGGTGGCGAAGCCATCTCACGCAATTCGCCATCAATGCGAAAGCGCACCCGGTAATTGAATTCGTATGGCTCAAAATGCAAATCGGATGCCCCCATGCGGAAGGCATCGATGATCATTTTTTGTAAGAACCGGACGACGGGTGCATCATCAGGTTCACTGGCGCCACTGTCTTCAACCTCTGCAACGTCCTCCATCTCGCCAAATTCAAAATCTGAAGAGCCCGCTTCCTGGGAGTTCGATTTGGCAATCTGCTCAAGCACAGCTGCAATATGATCGCTCTTGGCAACCACCCACTCGAGCTGCGATTGGGTGGCGAACTTGATCTTTTCGGCCACTTCACGGTTGCTAGGGTCGGCACTGACAATCAGCAAACGGTTTTGCCGCTTACCCAGCACCACCACCTTATAAGCCAGACACAACTTCAAATCCAGCAGGTTTTGCGGCAAGCGCATCGTATCGATAGCACTCAAATCCAGGTACGGCACGGCAAATACGGAAGACAGTGTTTGTGCCACCATAGCACTTGAGACAAGCTTGGTCTCAATCGCTACATCAACAAACTCTTTGCCCTCGGTATGGGCCTTTTGCACAAGCGCCTCGACTTGCTGCGCCGTCAACAATTTAGCCGCGATCAAGGCGCGTGCAACGGTGGGAATCGACATGGCAGCCGATGCCTTTTTCGCAGATTCTTCGATAGCCATAGGCGTTTACTAGCAGGGTTCAAGGGGTCAATGTACGCCTGCGCAATGAAGGCGTAAGCGCATGCAAAAAATGTGTAAGACCATCATAGAGCACAAGACACAAGTGACGGCAGAGCACAGCACAAGCGCAAATGCTTTACTAAGCCATTTTGCCAGTCCAGCCCCTGGCGAAAAAGCATCAAGCAAGATGGTTTTTGTACTCGCAATCCAACAATACACAAATGTTGACATTGTGAAATGAAACATTTTGTTTGTTTTATGGAGAGAAACTCTACCTCGATATATTTACATACAAATAGTCTGCTTTCATTACCCAACGACTCAATATCCACTATCAGACGATACAAAAGAACGCCTCACCTCAACACCAAGGGTTATTACCAATCATTAAAAATAGTCAATAAAGCAATAAAAATCAATATCTTAGAAATATCTCCTAACATTGAATGCCGTCTTAAGCATTGCCGTTTGAGATCATACGATCGGATTGTTCTATCGAAGCCCGTGGACATTCATCACAAGATCCTGACCGTAGTTTTTGCATATGAACAACCTTGCATCGCAGACATTTTGAGAATTAGATCTCAATAAAGATTGTTAAACGATCTGCCATACTCGCGCCTTTTATTGGCCCAGAGTCAGCAAGTTGGCCTCGCATGGGTTCGCCATGCTGCATTTGCAAATGCCGACGTGTTTTTACAACACAGTCGCATTGCCACAACACAACTCGCTGGTGTGCGATTTTGCAGACAGTTCGCTGGGGCCTTGGTCTTTTATTGACGGAGATCTTGAGGTGCGAGAATTGATTCAATTGCGGACATTGCCGATTTGGCAGCATGTCGGTAAAACCGCCATTTGGTCCTTGATGGCCATGGGCGCTGGCAGTGCGGTTGCACAGAATGGCTTGGTGGAGGTGGTGGTGAATCACAATGCCATTCCCGAAAGTGCCACAGGCCCAGCGGGAGGCAGCTTCGCTTATGCGCCACTCGTTTCTTTGAATGCAGGGAGTGCGGCCAAGAACTTGAAGCTGACGCAAGTGTTGCCGGTGGGCGTGCGTCTAGATAGCATTGCTTTTGAGCCATCAAATGGTGGGGCATGTTCGAGCACTGGGATGCCGTTTGACACCACAGCGGCGAACAACACCATCGCATGTGACTTGAATGACATTAACGTGCCTGGCACGGAAAACGGCATTCGTGTTTTGTTCAACGTCACAATTCCTGAGGTCGGCACCGACTGGGCAGCCTATGCCTCAGCCACTGCCGACAATGCCAGCGAAACACCCGGCAGCAACAAAGATTTAGAGCGAAGAATCACCACTACTGAGGCAGCCGACCTCGGCATTGATCTATTCGGACCAGCTGGCGGTGTAAAACAGTTCTCGCCATTCGACTATCGTATCCAGGTAAGCAACTATGGCCCGTCAGCCATTCCAGCAACTGGCAAGGTTGTTGTCGAATTCACCGTGCCTGCTGAAAGCTCTGCTGGCCAGGCCAGTGGCGCAGGCTGGAGCTGCGATCCCAACGGTGGCGATGCAGGCACCAAAATGGTTTGCAGCCACGCTGGCCCACTTGAGCGAGATACCAAGGTTGCCAATGATTTGATCATTCCTGTAACACCACTGGCTTCTGGAGAGTTAACCGCAACTGCCAACGTCACAGGCAAAAAAGCGGGCGAGACTGATATGCCTGATGCGGTATTGACCAACAATACCAAAGTGGCCACGGTCATGGTTGAAAAAGACAATGTCGTTGATATCACAGTCGCTAAAACGGCCAGCCCAACGACAATCGACCAAACAGACGCAGCAGCAACGGTTACCTACACGATCACGCCAACACGCGTGAGTGGTGCGGATGCGCCTAACAATGTGCAGATTGTCGATCCGTTATTGGATGCAAGAATCAGCTCATACACCCTGGCGCCAACAAACAACTGGGATTGCACAGCGTCAACAGCTAGCAAGATTGACTGCAGCTTCACAGGAGACACCACCCCAGCAGTCGGCAGCGCCTACCCCCCTGTCACCTTCACGGCCATCGTGAATCCCACAGCAGGTGGCACGGTTGAAAATACGGCCACTGTCAGTGCAGAGAACGAGGCTGAAGGCGCGCGAAGCAACAATACCAGCACTGCCGTCGTTCACATCAGCAACCAGGTCAACCTGACGCTCAACAAAAGCGCCAGCAAATCTCCAATCAAGGCAGGTGAAGCATTTGACTGGACGTTGAATGTACGCAACCAAGGTAGCTTGCCTGTCAAGCCAAACCAAACAATCACGCTTATCGACAATGTGCCCGAAGGCATTGAGATCACAGGTTTCAGTAACGCCAGCGGCTCCTCTGGCTGGTCATGTGCGCCAGCGGCAGTGCAAGGCCCTGCGACAGTGACATGCACGAACAATGGCGGTCTCGCCGGCGGCAGCACTTCAGGCATTGTCTTGGCTGCCAAGGGCACGTTCAGTGGAGACAAGAGCTTTAACGAGGTTAAGAATACAGCTGCGATCACCGGCGTAGCAGGGCGTGATACCACTGGCAACCTCGAGAGCTCTGCCAATGTGAATGTTTCTGAGCACCAAGTCGACATCGGTATTGCTAAAACCCTCCTGAGCGCCGAAACCGTGGACTCTGGTGATGAAGTCACCTATCAACTCACGGTGAAAAACCACGATGCTGTAAACCCCTCAACCGGCATTATCGTCACCGATGTGCTGAACAACTTGGTCACAGCACAAGCTGGCTGCCAATTTGACGCCAGTGGCAATTGCGAAGGCCCAGGCCAATGGCCTGTAGGCGGTTTTATCAGCGCCAACATCCTCAATCCTGTAGGTCAAGGCAGCTGCTCAGCCAATGGCAATAGCAACAGCACCTCCCGTACAGTCACTTGCAATATTGCTGAACTTGCAGCAGGCGCGACAGCAGTCATCGAGATCAAAGCAAGGCACTTTGCCGACAACGCCGATGGCAGCAATCAGCCAAAAGCAGTGACGAACCAAGCATCCGTTCGCAGCACGGAAGTAGAAGACCCGAACTCTGACAACGATACATCCAACACGGTCACGGTCAACGTGAAGCCTAAGACAGACATCCAGGTGTTCAAAACAGCGACTCCTGAAGAAGCTGCCTTGGGTGAGCCTGTTATCTACACGCTCCATGTTTACAACGCAGGGCCATCATACGCAGCCGCAGTGAGCTTGGAAGACGCATTGCCTGGCAATGCCCATTGGATTGCCAAAGAATTTACCAACAACACTGCCGCCTGCAATGGCATTGATGACGATGCAGTTGGTCAAACGCTGGTATGCAACTGGGCTAGTCCTTTGGCACCGAACGAGCAATTTGCCATCAGTTATGCATTGCGTTCATCGCCAACAGCCGATCCTGAAAAAGATGTTTTGGATAACACGGTTGACGTTGATACCTCCACAGCCGAGCTGACAAAAGCCAACAATCGAGATACAGCGCAAGTCGCCTTGAAAAAAGCCGAGTTGGATGTGACGATCAACATGCAGCACACAGACGATTCGTTGGTTTTGGGCAAAGAAACCGAATACACGATTACCGTGACTAATACGGGGCCGTCGTATGCAACACAAGTCAAAGTCACGGATGCCTTCCACAGCACCTTGGCTATTGGCAACAATCAATACCCCTCTTCAGCCAAGTTCAGCTATGAAGGCATGACTGAGTTGAGCCGGAGTACCAATGCCTCGGGTGCCGCTAAAGAAGACTTATTGAACGATAAATCTGTGCTGTGCGTAGATCCTGCCGTAGGCTCAATCTCTAGCAGTGGGGAGGACTTGGTATGTATCTTCGATAAACTGGCCCCCAACGAGACAATTACCATCAAATTCCGCATGAAAGCGGCGGAACTCCCTGAGGGCAAGAACACAGGCACAATTTTCCATAATGCAAAAGTTGAGTTGTTTGAAGAAGAGTTCTTGAGCAATGGCAGCGACACGCTTGTGAATAACTTCACCTCCGATCGCACATCGGCCCGACGCACTGACAGCACGCCGACTCCTACAGTGGCTGATCTGAGTTTGACCAAAGAAGCCGATTCTGAAGTCAGCAAAGACAGTCCTGCGCTCAAGGCTGGAGATCCATTGGTTTACACCCTGACAGTGACCAACCTGGGACCTGAGGTGAGTCCATCCAGCCTGGTGAAAGATACCTTGCCTGAAGGCTTGGAGTATGTAGCTGCTGCTGGGTGTGCATATGTGCCGTCAACCCGCGAGCTGACTTGTGAGGTCGGAGAGCTGACAGTAGGGGCCGATAAAGAGTTCATGGTTGAGACAACCATTGCCATGCCTTACTCTGCAGGTCCGTTGTTGACCAATAAAGCGCAGGTGATTGCAGAGGGCGACCCCAATCCATCGAACAACGAAGATGAAACCACCACAAAAGTGTTTGTTCCAGCAACACCAGTGCCCACTTTAGGAAGCTTGGGCATGCTGGCACTCATTGCACTTTTGGCCGCATTTGCTGTACCGTCACTGCGCAGACGCGTCTGAGCGCAGCGCCTGGTTGAAAAATGGGTCTGTTGATTGATATCAAGACCCAATCCAATCTTAGAAACTGTTTACGATATTTCCGCAAACCGCAAACTGCGTTGAAGTCCAAAAGGGTACGACGCGCAGCAAAAAGAGCAGCTTAGGCTGCTCTTTTTTTATGGCTTTGGCAGATGGCCTAATCCCAAGCACCAACGCCTCTCAATCGGCAGCGAAGTGGTCAAATGACGCGCCATTCAACGCCACGGCAGCACCCTGGCTATCCAGCACGTGCAAACCTTGCTCAGCCAACACCTCGCCAATGCGCGTGATGCCCATGCCCAACTCCTGGCCCAGCTCTGTTAAATAGGAGCGGAAACTCGGGTGTGCGGTAAAGAGCAGCTCATAGTCATCGCCTCCCGCCATCGCGAAGGCAATTTTTTTTGACTCACACCAGCTACTCAATTCAGAGCTTTGCCACAAACGCGGTGCTGTTTGCAGCAAAGCCGCGCCATCGACACGCGCACCGACCTTCGAAGCCTTGAGCAAATGGCCTAAATCGCCGCATAAACCATCGCTCAGGTCCATGGCACTGCTGGCCACACCACGCAAATGCTTGCCCAAGCTCAGCCTAGGCGTAGGAGCCTCCAAGCGACGAATCAAATGCGTGCGCAGCGGCGTGTTGGCACAGCTCCATTGCGCTTGCAGCAAATGCAGACCTGCGCGAGCCTCCCCAATCGAGCCGGATACGTAGATATCGTGGCCGACTTGGGCCCCATTGCGCAGCAAGGCCTGGCCTTGCGGTATTTGTCCAAATACCGTTATGTGAATGGTCAGCGGCCCGCGTGTAGTATCGCCACCCACCAACGGGCATTCGCTGTGCGCGGCAAGCGCCAACATGCCTTGGGAGAACGGCTCCAACCAAGCCTCGTCGACCTGCGGCAAAGCCAAAGACAAGGTAAAGCCTAATGGTGCTGCACCACAAGCAGCCAAATCACTCAAATTGGTGGCCAAGGCTTTATGGCCTAAACGATAGGCATCGGTGCCCGCAAAAAAATGCCGCCCTTCGAGCAGCATGTCACTGGAGACCAGCAGTTGCGCATCGGGTGCTGGTTGCAATACCGCGCAATCATCGCCAATTCCAGTCAGCACAGCGGGCGTGTACAAGGCTTTGGCAGGCAGCGCAAAGTAGCGCTCAATCAACTCGAACTCATTCATACAGGAAGGGGTATCTCAGCTATCAGCGTGCGTTAGCGTCTGCATGCACGCGATCAGTGCAAAACACGCGTGTTAGCGCTGGGATTGTGAATCGTGCCAGCGCCTCCAAGTTGCGCGGTATCGAAATAAAAAGGTGCGACCTGGCATTCGAACACATCGCCCTCGTCCGTCACGCACACAAAATGGCCCCGCATATGGCCTTGCGGAGTTGGCAGCGCGCAGCCACTCACATATTCATGGCTTTCTCCGGCTTCTATCAAGGGCTGCTCACCAACAATGCCTAAGCCGCGCACCTGCTCAACGCGCCCTTGGCCGTCTTCGATCCACCAATGCCTGGCGATGATTTGCGCGGCATGCGGGCCCTGGTTGCGTATGCGTATGTGGTAGGCAAAACGGTACTGGTTGTGTGCTGGGCTGGACTGGTGGGGCAAATAATGGGTATGCACTTCTACGTGCAGTGTGGGGTGTTGCATGTCAAGCATGGTAGCGTGTCTGCTCGATTGCGGTGGGCCCCTCTAGGTGAATCACTGTATTTTTTGCGACAATGTCGCCCTATGAGCCCAAACACCTCCACCCCTTACCGCATTGCCCCATCAATTTTGTCTGCCGACTTCGCCCGCTTGGGCGAAGAGGTCAAAAACGTCATCGACGCCGGCGCCGACTGGATTCACTTCGATGTGATGGACAACCACTATGTCCCCAACCTCACTTTTGGCCCAATGATTTGCAAGGCGTTGCGCCCGCATGCAAAAAAAGCCGATGGCACGGCTGTGCCCATTGATGTGCATTTGATGATCTCACCTGTGGATGCACTGGCCGCTGAGTTTGCCGATGCAGGTGCGGACCTGATCAGCTTTCACCCAGATGCGAGCGGGCACGTGCATCGCAGCATCCAAGCCATCAAAGCCAAAGGCTGTCAGGCCGGTTTGGTATTCAATCCAGCCACACCGCTGGATGTACTCGACTGGGTCATCGATGATCTGGATTTGATCCTGATCATGAGCGTCAACCCCGGTTTTGGTGGGCAAGGCTTTATCGATTCGGCTTTGCGTAAACTGGAACAAGCGCGCAAACGCATCAATGCGACAGGCAAAGACATTCGCCTGGAAATTGATGGTGGTGTCAAAGTCAGCAATATCCGCCAAATTGCCGATGCTGGCGCCGACACCTTTGTGGCTGGCAGTGCTATTTTTAACACCCCAGACTACCGCGACGTGATTGGGAAGATGCGCCAAGAATTGGCGGCGTAATGGATTGAACCCGTTGTGCAGGTGTGCCGCGTTGCCTGTTCTAGGCAACGCGGCCTGCTGCAATGCAAGTGCAGTGGCGCGACAGACTACATACCAACGCCAATCCCATGCAAAAACGCAGCGTCACATGCTTGGCATGGCGCTGCGTTTTTACATGGGATATGGACAGGTTTTGGCGCGCTATGCATCAGGCACCAAAACCACTCCAGCACCGGCTGGCTTAGGTTTTCTCGACCTGGCCAAACTCCAACTCGACCGGTGTCGAACGGCCAAAAATCATCACAGACACGCGCAAGCGGCTGCGTTCGTAGTTGACCTCTTCAACGCTGCCATTGAAGTCTGCAAACGGACCTTCTTTGACACGCACCAGCTCGCCCACGGTGAACTCGGTTTTGTGGCGTGGTTTTTCGCCACCCTCTTGCATCTGAGTGACGATTTTTTGCACTTCAGCTTCAGAGATAGGTGCCGGCTTATTACGACCACCGCCAACAAAACCCGTGACTTTGCTGGTTTGCTTGACCAAATGCCATGTTTCATCGTCCATGACCATCTCGACAAACACATAGCCAGGAAACAGCTTGCGCTCAGTCGTTTTACGTTGGCCGTTTTTGACTTCAACCACTTCTTCAGTCGGCACCAAAATACGGCCAAACTTGGTCGACATACCAGCACGAGCGACACGCTCGGCGATATTGCGCTCAACAGCTTTTTCCATGCCAGAGTAGGCATGCACGATATACCACTGCTTGGCAAAGCCTTCTGCAGCAGGTGTCGGTGTTTCTGGAACCGGTGTTTGCTCAACTTCTGACATTAATTCCTCCAACCCAACAGTAAATCAAAAATTATCCAACCCACAGTTGTATCGGTCAACCAAAGGAATAGCGCCATCACAATCGCAAACGCAAACACGTAGCCAGTCATTTGGACAGCTTCTTTGCGTGTGGGCCAGACAACTTTTTTCAGCTCATTCCATGAGTCTTTGACATAGCCCACAAAATCACGGCCTGGATTGGACCACAGGAACGCGCCTGCAGCCAACAACAAACCAATCACCAAAACCAGCCATTGCACCCATGGGCCCAGCGCTGCCGACATATAAAACGCCACGATAGCGCCAATAACCAACACTGCGGCGGCTGCAAGCTTGAATGTACTAGCGCCAGAACCAACGGTTTCGACCTGCGAAGATGCAGCCATGTTTCCACTCCACGTTCAGACTAAACCAAACAGTATATTCATACACAAAACCCGCCAACTTAGGGCGGGTTCTTTTCAATCAAGAGAGGCTGCAACACCACTCTTGGCAGGGGCAGTAGGAATCGAACCTACAACCTTCGGTTTTGGAGACCGACGCTCTGCCAATTGAGCTATACCCCTAAGAATTCAATTCAGATGCAATCGCAAATTATGCAATGATCTTGGCAACCACGCCAGCGCCGA
>NZ_SSWX01000009.1 GCF_004803635.1 Lampropedia aestuarii
GAGTGGTTTTACCGTGGTCAACGTGACCAATCGTACCGACGTTCACGTGCGGTTTCGTACGTTCGAACTTAGCTTTTGCCATTTCTCAAACCTCGAAAGAAATGAAATTACAACAGAGGAAAATACCAGAGACTACCACACGGCATATCACTGGTGCCCATGGCGGGAATCGGACCCGCGACCTCTCCCTTACCAAGGGAGTGCTCTACCACTGAGCCACATGGGCACTATTTAGACGCTTCACAAGACTCAGCGAATACTCACTACAATCTTTTCACTACATTCTTTGGAGCGGGAGACGGGAATCGAACCCGCGTCATCAGCTTGGAAGGCTGGGGTTCTACCATTGAACTACTCCCGCGCAGTTACTAGTGTTTCGGTGCACCAATTCAACCAAATTGGTGGAGGGAGCTGGATTCGAACCAGCGTACTCGCAAGAGGGCAGATTTACAGTCTGCTGCCATTAACCACTCGGCCATCCCTCCGAAACCGTAAACTATATCACATAGTTTGCGATGGAACGAATTCTATCTCAAAATATCGCCTACTTTGGCCAAATCACATATTTTTTTATTAATTAATGCTCGCCGCCTCTGACAACCATGCTTTGCAGCCGCGGCGCACAGCCAATGCAGCACAAAAACTGATCGTACTTGGCATCAGCATTGCATTGATTCTTTGCGCCGGTATTCTAAGCTTGGCTTCGGCGGCCAAGCAACAACTACACAATCGTGCTGCCAGAGACCAGCAAACCTTGCGCGCCATTGATCTGACCGAGCGCGCGCAAGACGTGGCCGACAGCTTCTCCATATTGTCTTCTGCCGCACTGGACCCCAAACATACCTCTCAAAGGTTTGGCGTTGAATGGCTCAACCGCAGCCACCAGCTGAGCTGGACATTAGATGAACTGGCCATCGTGCTCGAAGCCAGTGAAACGCCCCACGCAGCACTCAGTCAAGCACAAAGCCACGCCAGCTCACTCAGTGCCGCCATACAAGCGCAAAACCAGCTGGTTGGCGACAGCCCTGCTGCTGCTGAGGCCAACCAAGCCATAGACAACCTCACACGCGAAATCAACCGGCAACTCTCAGCAACGCGCATTATTTTGCAAAGGCAACTGGCCACCGGCATCTTGCAGCGCGCTTCCGGCGTATCACAACAACTCAATAATTGGGCATGGTTCTTTGTCTGCGTCATCGTCTGTTTATGTGCCGCCCTTACCTGGTTTGTCTGGCGGTGGTGGCAGCGGCCATTCTCTGCGACCGCACAGGCCCTGCATCAGCTCACCAGTAAGGCCACGGAGCAATCACTGATTGAGGCTACTGCCTCAACCGATATTCCCGATGCGTTGGCCAGCGAGCTGCATGTCTTGGCGCACCTCATTGCAGACGGCAACCGCTTAGCGCTTCAAGCAGCCCAGCAAGCGATTGGATCGCGCGTCTCGCAACAGCTATTTGAGTTGGCCAAAACAATTCCCGGGGTGGTGTTTCAATACGAATACTCCAGCGAGGGCACACGCACCTGCCATTTTGTCAGTCCCAAACTCAACGACTTCTTCCCTGTCAGCGCCGCAGCAAACAATGCCCATGCTTGTGAAGATGCGTCTGCGGACATGGTCTTTCCCGCCGATAACCTGCCATCGCAGGACCATGCCGTCCCGCTGGGCTTGACCCGCAGCCTGTTTGAGCAGGTATTCTCAGCTGGACACGCTCAGCCGGAGGCGCTGGCGTATGACACGGCATTGCAATTTGGCGAAACCACACAATGGGTGCGCACCTTGGCAACGGTAGCCAGGCACAGCAATGGCTCAACCATCATCAATGGTGTGTGGCTCGATGTCACTGACAGCATCGAGCAAGCCAGCGCCTTGGCCAAAGCGCGCCAAGCAGCAGAGCAAATCGCAGAGGAAAAGGCCCGCCTATTGGCCGTAATGAGCCATGAAATCCGCACCCCGCTCAACGGCATTTTGGGCATGACCCAACTGGCCCTCAAAGGCGATCTGTCTGCTCGCCAAACGACGCGCGTGGAGAGCATACTCTCCTCAAGTCACCATTTGATGAGCATCATCAACGACATCCTAGAGTTCTCCAAAATTGAAAGCGGGCACGTCACGCTAGAGCGCACGCGCTTTTCGTTGCAGCAAATCATCGCCGATGCCTGCGATTTACTGGCACCCCGGGCTGCAGAAAAAGGCCTGGAATTCTGGAGCGACATTGACGCCGACATTGAGGACCAACTCCTAGGCGACCCCTACAAAATCAAACAAATCCTGATCAATTATCTGGCCAATGCGATCAAATTCACCCCTTCTGGCGACGTGAGCCTGCAAGTGCGCCTGACAGCACAAACAGAACACACGCTGAGCTTGCAATTTGATGTGCGCGACACCGGCATTGGGATTGCCAGCGAAGAGCAGAAAAAACTCTTCCAAGCGTTTCACCAAGCCGATGTCTCCACCACGCGCAAATACGGGGGCACCGGCTTGGGTCTGGCGATCTCCAGCCACTTCGCCTCGCTGCTTGGTGGGCAGACCGGAGTCCAAAGCCAACTCGGCCAAGGTAGTCTTTTCTGGTTTTCTGCACAGGTCCAGCGCACCCAGCAAGCACAGCCAGAAACCGCCTGCTGGCTACAACACACCAAAGTCCTGCTGGTAGAGAGCCATACCCCCACCAGAAATGCGCTGTATACGCTGCTGACACGGGTCTTTGACTGTGACGTGGTGGCGGTCAACTCAGGCCACAACGCCTTATTGGCTGTACAAGCGGCCGGGCCTCAAGCGCCATTTGAGCTGGGTCTGGTGGCCTACCGACTCATTGATGGGCAAGCGGCGCAATGCATCAACACCTTGCGCCAGCATGGCCACCACATCCCCCACTGGTGGCTCAGTGCCCCTCCCGAGAGTATTGAAGACGAGTGGGCCTTGCAGCCTTTGGGCGTGAGCCGCTTGTTGCCCAAACCCATCAACGCCATCACTCTGCGCAAGGCCGCCTTAGACAACAGCCCACTGGCCCTCAAAAACGATGCGCAGCTCCCACAAGCCACCAACACACCACCAGTGGCACAACCGGCAGCGGCCGCGGCACATGCCCCATTGCAGTCGCACAGCCAACAAGGCCAACGTACTCGTGTGCGTATCCTGGTGGTCGATGACAATCCGCTCAATCGCACGATTGCTGCAGAGTTGCTGGCCAGCCGCACAGACTTGGACATACAAGTCGATTGCGTAGAAGATGGGCACGCCGCAGTCGTTGCGGTGACCTCCGAGGATGCGCCACGCTACGACGCCGTGCTGATGGATTTGCAAATGCCACGGCTCGATGGCTTCTCAGCCACCCGTGCGATTCGCGCAGCTTCTATGGGCAACGCCAGTCCGATTTTTGCCATGTCAGCACACCACGGCCAAACCGAGCAACAAGCCGCGCTGGACAGCGGTGTCAATGGCTTTATCCACAAACCGATCGTCGAGCAAGAACTCTGGAGCACGCTGGAGCAGGCCGGCATTCTTCCCACACAACCAACGCACACCATGCCCACAGAACCCACAGCAACTGCAGACGCACCAGCACAAGCGGGCACGGACTTTGATCCGCAAGCTTGGCATGAGCTGGCCAACAGCATCCCACTGCCGCGGGCACAGGCATTGGCCGAGCATTTCCTACAACAATCGGCAGAACAATTACTAGCAGCCCAAGCCGCGATTGCCAAGCAAGATTGGCCAACTGCCAGCGGGCTGCTGCACCAGCTCAGTGGCACAGCTGGTACTTTCGGACTCACAGGGCTTGGCGCAACAGCCGGAGCGCTCAGCGATGAACTGAGAAACAAAACCGCCAGCGCGAACTTAGAAATGCAACTGACCCAGCTGCAAGACTGCGCCACGGCCGGCCAACAAGCCTTGCGCGCGTTGCTGCAAGCAACAGGCTCTAAGCCGCAGCTCCCCTAGAAGAGCACTTAGTCGGCTGGTCAACGCATGATCAGAACGGAATATCGTCGTCTTCAAAGCTGTCGCCATAATTGGCTGCAGGCGGCGCAGGAGGATTGTTGCGCGCCATCGGTGCGGGCGCAGGTGCTTGGCGCGCGGGCGCCTGCATCGCAGGAGCTGGTGCTTCATAGCCGCCGCCATAATTACCACCGCCACCACCAGCTCCGCCCTCACCTCGCCCACCCAGCATCTGCAGGACATCGGCGCGAATTTCTGTGGTGTAGCGGTCTTGTCCGTTTTGGTCCTGCCATTTGCGCGTGCGCAGTCGGCCTTCAACATACACCGATGAGCCTTTGCGCAAATATTGGCTGGCAATCTCGGCCAAACGGTCATTAAATACCACGTTGTGCCACTCGGTCAGCTCACGGCGCTCACCAGACTGGCGGTCTTTCCACTGCTCGGTGGTCGCAATGCTGATATTGGCCACTTGCCCACCACTGGGGAAAGTGCGCAGCTCTGGGTCACGCCCTAAATTGCCGACAAGAATGACTTTGTTGACTGAAGCCATGGTTTGAATTCCTTCTCTTAGCAGCGATGGCGCCCTGCCCCCTCTCGCTCGGCGAGAGATCGGCAATGGCCCGCTGGTATAAACACATTTGGGATCGTATTGTGCATGAAGGCCGCAGCTTGCAACACATCAATGCCATGAAACCATGTGCTTCAGACTGCATTGCACTGCCCAATTGCACGGATCAATCAGCGCATCAAGTACTGCAAACGACAAGCCATGGCTGCGCGTGCGCGGGTAGCTCGATGGTGCTGAACACTGCACTGATGTGCCAATCAATCGCTTGCGCCGCCATGCTCATTGCGCACCTGCGTGCGCCCGCCGAGATGAGGCCAGCATTAACACGATCCACACCAAAGTCAATGCCGCCGTAGCCATGAACAGCCCCCCCAAGCCGCTCCAGCGCACCAGCAAGCCCCCCATCACACCACCACAAAACAGCCCCAATGACTGCAGTGTGCTGTACATGCCCATCACGGAGCCGCGCCGACCAGGATCGGCCAGTGCAGATACCAGACTGGGCTGCAAGGCCTCCAATGCATTAAAGCCACAAAAGAAGGCAAACAACGCCAGCCCCAAGGCCCAAAGCAGCGCCGCAAACTGAGCCTCATGCAGCAGCACAAAAAACCCCAGCTGCGACAACAACATCAAGCCGATCCCCAGCAGCATTGCGCTATGTGTTTTGCCTTTGCGCTCCCAAGCAAACACCAGCCCCAAAAACACCACCGACGCGAGCACAGCGGGCAAATACAGCTTCCAATGCGCGCCCGACTCCAAACCTGCCTGGGCAATCAATTGCGGCACGCCACTCCACAATGCCATTTGTACAGCGTGCAAAATAAACACCCCAACCAGCAGTATCGGCAGCGAAAAGCGTTGGCGCGCACCAGGCGCAGCTTGGTTGTGGCGCCCCGCATGCGGCTCGGAACTGTCCGCGTGCACCTGGCCAGCAAGGTCGGCTGCAGCGGCTTGGCGGGGCACCAAGCCATACACGGCCGCCAGTGCTAGCAACGCCAAAAAAGCCACGAACCAGAACAGACCATCCAGGCCCCATAGCGCGCCCAAATGGGGGCCCAAGATCAGCGCCAAAGAAAAGCTCGCACCTACGCTGATACCAACCAACGCCATCGCCTTGGTTCTGACCTGAACCCTGGTTTGGTCGGCCAGCAAGGCGGTCACGGCTGCCGAGATCGCCCCAGCGCCTTGCAAGGCGCGCCCTGCCACCAATCCCCAAACAGTGTCGGCCAATGCCGCCACGACGCTGCCCAGCATGAAGATGAACAAGCCAAACACAATGACCTTGCGTCGCCCAAAACGGTCAGAGGCTTTGCCAAACGGCCATTGCAACACCGCCTGTGTCAGGCCATAAACGCCCATGGCAAAGCCCACCAGCGCAGGGTCTTGCCCGCCTTGGTAGTCTGCAGCAGCCAACGAGAACACCGGCAGCACCAGAAACAGCCCCAGCATGCGCAGCGCAAACACGGCTGCCAGGGCCAGGCTAGCGCGCAATTCGCCAGCCGTCATCGAATAAGGGGAAGAGGTTTTCAAAAGAAAATTACCGCGCAACACTATCGTGCCGCCATTCTAGGGAATGTCAGTCCACCGTGCGGGCATAACCGCGCACAACCGACGCATCGCACACTTGGCACAGGAAGATAACCAACCAGTTGCCGTCAAACAGGCCCATCTTGGCGGGTTGTAAGCAGCCCATACTGGCAGTGACAACATGCCAGCCACCATGTACGCAATACAGTGCACAACAACGCAAGCGCCCTTGCCTTTGGGCTCGCTCTTAATTGCGCTGCGTCGCCCTGCGCTGCACCGCCTCCACATAAGCGGCGCCATCAGGCGCACGTTGGTGCACTTGACCCTGCCACAGCATGTCTTGCAGGCATTCCATGACCTCATGGTGGGCTGCATGCAAGGAGTCCAGCCGCTTGGTCAGCAACTCCACCGCCTGGCGAATGCCGGCCGGCTGATCGATGCTGCACTGCTCGCTGATGGACAAGTGCATTGAGAGATGCAAAAACGGATTACTACGCCCATTGACAGAGGCATCGTAGTCGCGCTCAACGGCCGCTTCGGTGTCTGCCAGGTCGCTGTGGTACTCGGGGTGCTCATCAATCCATAGGCTGGCCAATGTCTCCAGTGCCTCCATGGGTTGGCCGGCCAGCGATTTTTGGTAGACGCCGCAGAAAAACCGGCGGACATCCTCCTGGGTAGGTGCAAACATAACTAGTGAACTTTCGCCTCTTGGGACTGGGGGGCGTGGGCATATTCATGCACCAGCTCCAGCAACTCCGCATCTGAGTAGGGTTTGCCCAAATAATGGTTGGCGCCCAGCTGCATCGCATGGTCGCGGTGCTTTTGTGCGGTGCGCGAAGTGATCATGATCACTGGCAATTGGGCATAGCGACGGTCATCGCGCACTTGTCTGAGCAGCTCAAACCCATCCATTTGTGGCATTTCAATATCGGACAACATCACCGCAGGGGTTTCTTGCTCCAGCATCTCTAGCGCTTGCGCGCCATGGGCAGCCAGCGCCACGCGATAACCTTCGCGTTTGAGCAAGCGCTGCGTCACACGGCGCACGGTGATCGAGTCATCGACCACCAGTATCAGCGGAATCGCCTGCTCTGCCGAGGGCTCGGTCAGCAAGCCCGCATCCACCAGCGCCGAGTGGTCCGATTTGTCTTGGCGCTGCAGGGCTTGTGCCTGCTCGCCATAAACGCTGGACAAGGCAATGAAGTTGTAGACCAACAGCACCGCGCCCGAAGCCAGCACCGACATGCCGGCCAGGCCAGGCAGAGCCGATAGCTGCGCTCCCAGGTTTTTCACCACGACTTCCTGGTTGCCCAGCACTTCGTCAACGTGGATCGCCACCACTTGCGCGGCGCTGCGCACCAACACCACAGGGGCAGCTTTGCCGCTGTCTTCGCCTGAACGCGGGCTGTGTTGCAGCAAGGCACCCGACCAGTACAGCGGCACACGCAATGAACCCACATCCAGTTGGCCGTTTTGGTAGCCGAGCTTCAAACCGTCCTGACTGACCCGCTCAATGCCATCAACCAGGTTGGCTGGAATGCCGACAATCAACCGCCCAGAGCGCACCAGCATGACCTGCGTCACAGCCGTCGTCAAAGGCATGATCAGGCGGAAAGTCGTGCCTTTGCCCTGCTCCGTCTGGGTTTCTATCCGCCCGCCCAAGGCACTCACATCGACACGGACCACATCCATGCCGATGCCACGTCCGGAAATGCCGGTCAGCTCATGTGCGGTGGTAAAACCAGGCATAAAAATCAGATTGGACAGCTCTTTATCAGACAAGACCTGGCCAGGGACAAGCAGTCCACGCTCTATGCCTTTGCGCCGAATTGCCTCTAAATCCAAACCTGCGCCATCGTCCTTGAACGAGATCGAGACGTCGTTGCCTTCGTGGTTCACGGTCAGCGTAATGGTACCCGCGGCTGGTTTGCCGCGACTCTCACGCGTGGCGCTGGGCTCAATGCCATGGCTGACGCAATTGCGCAAAATATGCTCGAATCCACCCAGCATGCGGTCGAGCAGCACCCGGTCCATTTCAATGCGGCCGTTCTCAATGACCAGATTGACCCGCTTGCCAGTCTCGGTGCTGGCCTGGCGCACAACCGAGTGCAAACGCTCAGCAATGCTGTCAAATTCCACCATCCGGGTATGCAGCAGATCGCGCTGCAACTCACGGCCTTTGCGCTCTTGCGCAATCAAATCGTCTTCAGTGCCAGCCATTGCCGCTTGCAAGGTCCGCTGCACCGTAGCCACGTCGTTGACGGTCTCAGCCATCATCCGCGTCAATTCCTGCACGCGGGTAAACCGGTCCAGCTCCAGCGGATCAAAGTTGGCACTGTCCTTGCCCAGCGCCATACGCGACTGCATTTGCGACTCAGACTGCACTTCCAGCTCGCGCAGCTGTTGACGCAGACGGTCCAAGTCCACGGTCATGCCATCCAAGGCGGTATTGAGCTGGCGCAAACGTGATTCGGCGCGGCTGCGCGAAATCTGGATTTCACCCGCCTGGTTGATCAAGCGGTTGATGTGCACGCTGCGCACCCGCACCGTTTGCTGCCGTTTGCTCGATGCCTGGATCAGCAGCGGCGTCGGGCCCGGCAACTCCGAACCGAACGGTTCGCCCAGCTCGGGCACATAGCCGGCAGCGGCCGAAGTCTGCACCGCTTCTAGCGACAAGGCATTGCTGCGCAGGGCCTGCGCTGCTGTGGCCTGTGCGTCGCCACGCACACGCTCTTGCGAGCGCGTCACCAACGCCACCTCAGCGCTCTCTTTGGCCCGCTGGTGCAATTCCTGGGCGTTGACAGCACCGCGCAACCCATCAAACACGGCCTGCAACTCGTCGTAACGGGTCAGCAATTGACCGACCGCGGCCACGCTGTCGTCTTTGGCTTCAATGGCCTCAATTTCTGACTCAAAGCGGTGCGCCATCTCACCAATCTGGCGCGCACCCGCTAGGCGCGAGCTGCCTTTCAAGGTATGCAATACCCGCAACGACTCACTGCGCGCTTCAAACGAGCTCGGCTCACTGAGCCAGCGGCGCAGGGCGCCCACCAATTGCGGCATCAAGTCCAGCGCCTCCTCCTCAAAAATGGGAAAGAGATCGCGATCGACCAAATCTTGCATCGCCGCAAAGGGCTCTGGTTCGTGCGATTGAGGTGCAGGCGCCTGCAACGGCTGCCCAAAATCCACAGTGGCCGCGTCTGAGTCGCTGCGCAGTGCCTGCGCCAACAACTGGCGCAATGCACTGAACTCAGCAGAGTCCACCGTGCCATTGCCAATACCAGCCACAATCGCGTCCATGGCTGTTTGCACTGTCTGCAAGCCGTGCGTGAGCGCGGCAAACACCTGGGGCACATCGCTGGCCTGGTGACTCGCAAAAAAGTCCACCACTGCGGCGATTTGCTCCAGGTATTGGACAAAACTCGGGGCCACTGCCAGATTGCCACCTGCGGTAACCAGACCGCGCGCTTGTGCCACGATGTCTTGCGATAGCAACTCTGCTTGCCCAGGTGTATGCCAGTTGGCCAGCAGCTCTTCCAAATCCTGAGTGGCCTGCAAAATTTGCAGCAACCAGTAGGTCTCGTCTTTTTGCCCAACCCCAATCAGGTCTTGGGCAATTTGCGCGGCCGCTTGTTGCGCAGCCTCATCCTGCTGCGGCGCTGTGGCTGCAAGCTCGCCACTCAATCCGTCTTCACTGGCTGGCTCCAACGTGCCATCAGACTCGACCGTGGCTGCTACTGCTGCGGCTTCCTCAACGGGCAAGGCGGGCTCATCCGCCGGCTCAGCGGCCCCAATAGGATCGACAGGTACAGCCAATTCCTCGTTCAGCGGCGCTGCTGCGCTGGGCTCTCCGGTTGGAGCGGACAAGGCCTCCAAATCCGCCAGCAACTGCGCATGGCTGCTCAAAGCAATCGAAGGCGGTGGTGCAACACGCTCTTGCACAGCCTCCATACCATTAGCCAGCTCGGTCTCTTTGAAGCTGACACCCCAACGCACAGCGTCCTCTTCGGTGCGCGACAAGCTGTTTTCCAATGAAGTCAGCAGGGCCGACATCGCCTCAGAGCCCTCTGGTTCCTGCCCATCAAGCGCAGGGTCTGATGCCGTGGCAGGCGTCTCTGGCAAAGCGGCTGGCGCGCTGAGGTCGCCAAAAAAACTTGTCGCGGCGGGTGCAGACAAACTGGCAATGTCATCCAGAGACTGGGCATCAACTAGCAAACGCGCCGCAGTGGGAGTCGCCTCCTGCTCAAGGGCTCCCATGCCTGGCAACTGCGCGGGCACGGTCTCTAAAATCCATTCTTCCGCTGGGTCCTCAGCATCGCCTGCATCGACCTCTGGCGCATCCACATCGAGCAAGGCCGCAATCGCAGGCGCCTCGGCCTCTAATTCCTCAACCGAATCGGCAGCGTCCAAGGGCACCGGCGTGCTTGGCAAGGCGCTGCGCTCTTGCATGGTCTGGAAGTCCAGGTCTAAATCGGGCAAGTCCAGGCCATCCAAAGAGCGGATGGCCTCTGACAATTTCTCCGACGTCGATTGTGTCTGCGCTTGAGCAGCGTTTGTCGCAGCGACTCCTGCACCACGCTGCTCAGCCAATGGCTCAGGCCAATCCATACTGAGATCAATCGCGCGCGTATCCAGATCCCACTCGGCCTCATCGCCAAACGCTGACGCAGCCGCCTCGACCTCAGGCACACTTGTGTCAACCGCAGCAGCATCGATCTCTTGCTGCATCGCAGCGGGCGCCAGCGGTACGTAACGTGACTCGGTGCGCATCAGCAAAGCCGCATGCTCAAATGGCTCAGCGCTCCAATGCGCGGTGCTTTGGCGTGCCTCAATATCATGCACCCATTGCTCCAACTGCCCTAAGGACTCAGCGCACAGCTGGTGCATCGACGATGAAAACGACTTCTGCTCGGCCAGCCAGCCGTTCATCAACTGTTCCATGGCCCAGGCAGCTGCGCCAAACTCCTCTAGCCCGACCATGCGCGAGCTGCCCTTGAGCGTGTGAAAGGCGCGGCGCAAAATCGTCTGTTGTGGCACGCTGACAGGATCGCCCTCAAGCAGCGCCAAGGACTGGCGGCCATCGGCGATGACTTGGCTGGCCTCTTCCAGGAAAATTTCCAGCAACTCGTCGTCTGATTCGTCATCGGCGCTGGCCGCGGTGGGTTGGCTTGCAGCCTGGGCAGGACTAGGCTGCATCGCCGCATCCGATGCCTGATCAGCTGACACCGGATTGCTTGAAGCCTCGGCACTTGGCAATGCGCCTGACTGCTGCGTGGGAGCTTGCTGGGCAGCAGCAGATCGCTCTGACGCAGCACCTGGCAGGAAGCTCTCATCCAGTTCGACCGGGCCAGTGACTCGCGAAGATTCCTGCACGTGCTCAAAAATATCCCGGCCGCCAATTTCGTAGACCTTCAAGCGCCCCATCAAAGGCTGCAGTCGGCCTGTATTGGCGTCGAATACGAACAACTCTTTGGACAAGCTTGGCTGTGAGGCCAGCATATCAACCTGCAGGCTCAGTGCGCCAATATTGCTGCCAATTTTCTCAAAACGCGCATCCGACAGCGCCAAGGCCTCCCCATTTTCCTGCTGGCTCTGGTCAATCAGCTCACGGATATCCGAGTTGATTTGTTGGATGGCCTTGGTCGCAGGCACCAAACCTAACACCGCAAGCACACCGCGCGCGCGGCCCAAAATGCCGGGCACATCCTCGAGCGCAGCGGTATCGGTCGGGTAGCGAAAAAAGCGGTCCAGATGGCTTTCGGCCTCACTCAGGTTGGCCTTGAGCTCGCTGACCACACTGCCAATGGTTTCGCCATCGCTGACGCGGGTGTATAACTCCTCGACCCACACCGGCAGCGGCTGGGCATGGCCCTTCTCGGCCACATCTCTCAAACGCTGAGTCAGCTCCTGCATGCGCTCTGGCATTTTGTCAGAGCGGATGCGTACATCTTCAAGCAAGGCCTGGAAATACAAAATCGTCGTTGCCAGCTCCATCGCCAGCTCGGCTGTGGGCACTTGCTGGGTCTGCTTGACCCGCTCGACCAGACCCTCCATGGTCTCCATCAGCGGCTTGGCAGCGGCCATGTGCGTGCCGATCAAGGCGGCAAATTCGCCCAGCTGGCGCGCCACCTGGTCGATCTGCTCAATATGGCCTTCCATCACCGCGTTCCAGCCATCGGTGGTCTCTTTCAAGGCCTGCCGCATTGCTTGTTTTTGCGCCGGCGCAATCAAGCTAAAGACGGTGTGGTTGTAGTCCACAGGCTCCATCTCTTGAAGGCCAAATGCTTCACGCACCGCATACAAGACTGGCGCTGTGCTCTGGTCGACATCGCGCGCCTGGCCGCAGAAAAACAGCAAATCCTGCATCCACCGGGCCGTCACCAGGGCATCGCCCTCTGTCAAGGTCGCGTATTGCACCAGCACACGTGTTGCAGCCCGCTTCACATACACATCATTGGGCAGCTTTTGCAGGGACAAGGCCTCAAAAAATCCCGCTGCAACCTTCCAGAACGTGCGTTCACGAAAAGCCTGGTTAGCCAGCGACAAGCCCAGACACAGCTTGACCAGATCGCGCGCGCTGCGCGCCTGGTTGTGGCCTTTCATGACATTCAAAATAGACCGGTCCAGCACTTGGCGGGCGCGCTCTCCGGGCGCAATGGCCTTGAGCGGCATGTCCAACTCGGGCTCGTGCAAGTCGCCTTCGAGATGCCACAAATCAGCCGGACTGGCCGGCGGCGAGACCCCAAGCAAGGCATGCACTTTGCGGTAGGTAGGGAACAGCAATACTGGCGAGAGACGGGGATTGACCAGCAAGTTCTCAAGATACTCGCCTAGCGCCAGGCCCGATTGCGACAGCGCCTGCACAGCTTCTGGTGTGCACAAATGGGGACGCTGCACCATCCGTGCGACCGCATGCTCTGACTGGCGCAGCACGAATGCAGGAATAAAAGCGCCCACCATCTCCAAAGCACCACAGGCCTGGTGCACCAGACTTTTGGCCTGCACCAAATCGGCGGCCTGCTCGCTCAACTCTTCTGGCCTCAAGCTCTTGTCAGCAACGCCACTGGCAAAGGCTTGCAAGCGCTCCATCGCTTGGTCATAGGTTTGACGCATCTCCCCCAAAACCCATGCTAGCGGGCCCAAATCCTGGCCTTTGGCGACGTCTTTGCTGTGCATTGAATTTGTCATAGTTTCCATCATTGCTCGCCCTTGCCTTGCTCCATGGCTGAAGCAGTCCTCACACCACCGCCCGATGCGAAACAGGCCAGGCGCGGGTGTGTGACTGCCGCGGTCTGCATTGTCAAACCGTCTTTGATGAAATCAAATCGTCTTACTGAATCTTGAATCGAGAAATCGATTGCAACAACTCTTGCGCGGTTTGCGCCAACTCACGCACCTGGTGCGCCGTGGCCCTGGTGCCATCACTGGTTTGCTCGGTCACCGCAAAAATGTGCTGAATGTTCTGCGCCACCTTGTTGGCCAATGCCGCCTCTTGCGAGGCCACATCCGAAATTTGCTCCACACGCTGCGTCAATTGGCGCGAAACCTTGTCGATTTCAGCCAACTGTGCACCCGCACGGTCAGCCAGTGTAGCCCCTTCAACCACGCCCTGGGTTGAGCGCTCCATCGCCACCACCGCGTCGTGTGTGTCGCTTTGAATGGCGCGCACCAACTCGGCAATCTTGCGGGTCGCGTCAGCTGAACGCTCCGCCAAACGCTGCACCTCTTCAGCCACCACAGAGAAGCCTCGCCCCGCTTCACCGGCAGAGGCGGCCTGAATCGCCGCATTCAGCGCCAGCACGTTGGTCTGTTCGGTAATGTCAGAGATCAGCTCGGTAATCTCGCCAATCTCTTGCGAGGACTCACCCAGGCGTTTAATCCGTTTGGAGGACTCTTGAATCTGCGCGCGAATCGCATTCATACCACCAATCGAGTTCTGCACCGCCTGCAAACCGGATTCGGCGGTATCGCGCGACTGGCGCGCAACCTGCGCAGACTCCTGCGCGCTGCGTGAAATCGAGTTGATGCGCGAGGCCATGTCCAAAATCGCGTTACCGGTGTCCTTGATCTCGTGCAACTGCTCAGTCGATGCGGCCAGCAGCTCAGTGGAGTTCATATCCACGGCCACCGTGGTTTTGGTCACCTTATTCACCGAATCGTGCACGTTACTGATCAACTGGCGCAGCTCTTCAATCGTGTAGTTCACCGAGTCGGCAATCGCCCCAGTAATGTCTTCGGTCACGGTTGCCTCTTGCGTCAAATCACCTTCGGCGATCAGCAGCAGCTCGTTCATCAGGCGCAAAATAGCCGCCTGGTTGGCATCGTTGAGTCGCTTGGCGTCTTTCTCACGCGTCGAGGTGGCCATGTGCACTTGTTCGGCCTCGACAAAACGGGCCTGTCCGCTTCGGATGTAAGACAGCGCCATCAACCAACCGGATACGGCCATCAAGACCACGCCCGCGATAATCATCACCAACTGCCACCATTGCCAACCCACGCGCGCGGCCAAACCATTTTTAATCGCATCAATCGGCTGCAACAAGTACTCAGACTGGCGGTAGAGCTTTTGCACCGCATCACGTGCGCTATTGATTTCACCCAGGTTGGCATTCATCGACTCCAGCGCCTGGATGCTGTCTTCAATTTTGCTTTTGAGCGAAGCCAGCGCGCTCTGGGCCTGAGCGCTGATGCCGTAGCGTTGAATCTGTGTGGACGTGGCCTGTGCCAAATCCAGGTTGTTCAGCAACGGCTCAAAGTCCTCGCTCTGCAAAATGTTCTTGGCAGACAAGTCATACGCAATACCAGAGGCCGCTTGCAGATACAGTGATAACTGCAACACCGCGCGGCTGACTTCGCTGCCGCGCAGCTGTTGTCGCTCCAGCGGCAGCAACACATCCTGCGCGCTAACCACCAAACTCGTCAGGCTAGCAAACGCGGCATTACGCGCCAGCAAGGCACTGCGCGTGCTGCGCAGGGTCTCTGCCGTGTCACGAATTTGCGTGCGCCGCTGCAGCATCCCAGGAAAATAATCGTAGCCATCGCCTGCGTTGCCTTGCTCAAGCACATCAATCTGATTGGCCAGCGCAGCAGCCTCGGTCAAAACTTCCTGAGAGGCCTGGGAGTTGCCATCCAACGCCAAAGCCGACGTGATGTTGAGGCGCTGCGTATAAGTTGTCGCATCTGAGCTGGCGGTGTAGAGTTTTTGCGCGTCGTTCGACTGCCAAACCCCCAAACCAATGCCCAAGACGAACAGCAACGCCCCAAACACCAATAGCGCAACCAGCTTGCGCACATGGCTGCCCAGTGTGGCCATACCCAGCAAGGGAATTTTGACGCGCGTGTTATCAACGCGATGGTCCAGCGCCAAGGTCGACTGCAGCGAGCTAGCGGCAGAAGCGGTGAAGGGGCCTTGGTCGCCTGCATCCCTGTCATCATTCTCAGAGATTGCATGGTGCCCTGCGCCTTCAGGCCAAGCTTGGGCAGCAGAGGCCTCTGGTGTGGGTAGGCCCAATTTTTCTTCTTGGCCAGCAGAGCTTTTGTGTGGAGCTGTCATCTTAGAACCAGATAAAACAATCAAATGCCGATAGAAAGGAATTTCTCATTCGCAGACAAACTTTGCAAATTCAACTCTTGCCAAGTCGTACCTTGTTGATCGGTATACAAATTGCCTAAAAATGGCCAAGCCGTGTTGCTTGGCGGACGGTGCGCTTGACTGAACTCAGCCACACTTTTGAGGCCTGCGACCTGGTCAATCAGCAAGGCCACATTGATCTCCAGGGCCGGATTAAAAGTCATCAGGCGGCAAGCTGCACTCTGTGCTTCAGAACGCTTGGGATATTTGTCATCAAGAAACGTGGCCAAATCAACCACGCCTGAGAGCTCACCACGCCAGCCAACAATGCCCATGAACCACGGCTTCGTGTAGGGCACGGGTGTGGGTTTCTGCCAGGGTGCGATTTCTGAGGCGTGGCTGAGCGGAACCAGCAAAGCACGCTCGCCAATGCGCACCCCCATCCAAGCAGACAAGGCCCGCTCACCTGCATCAACTTGTCTCAGGCGCTTGGCAAAATGGTTCTGAAAATCATCAGAGGAAGAAGAGGGGGGTGTGAGTGCGGACTGTCCATCAGACGCAATACTCATGCCCCACCCTCACGCAATGCAGAGATCGCCGACTCCAATTCATCAAGTTTGACGGGTTTGACCAAATAGCCTTTGGCGCCTTGGCGCATCCCCCAGACCTTGTCGGTGTCCTGGCCCTTGCTCGTGCAAATGATGATCGGGATGTCTGCGTAGACCGGGTCTTTGGTGATGGTGCGCGTGAGCTGAAAGCCGTTTTTACCCGGCATCACCACATCCATCAAAATCAGGTCTGGGCGCTCGGTTTGGATGCTGAGCATGGCCTCATCGGCATTACCAGCGATCAACACCGACATGCCTTGCTTTTGTAGGAGGTCTGACAAGTACGCCTGCTCGGTCCTTGAATCATCGACCACTAATACTTTTTGAATCGTCATGACGGAATGCCTTTATTCTTTCGATAATCAATTGGCTGAGCTGAACTCTTGCACTGCCTTGAGCAACTGGTCTTTGGTAAACGGCTTGGTCAGATACTCTTCGCTGCCCACCATACGGCCTCTGGCCTTGTCAAAAAAGCCATCCTTGGACGACAACATAATGACCGGCGTGGTCGCAAATTTGGGATTGCGCTTGATAATCGCGCAGGTTTGGTAGCCATCCAACTTAGGCATCAAAATATCGCAAAAAATCAGGTCTGGCTCATAGTCATTGACCTTGGAGAGTGCATCGAAACCATCTTCAGCCAGCAAGACCTCATGGCCACCTTGCTTGAGAAAGATTTCAGCACTGCGTCGAATGGTGTTGCTGTCATCGACCACCAAAACTTTAGCGGGAGCTGCTTGATCACTCATATGTTTGCACCGTCATTGTGAGTCTCTCTACCAATAATATGTATCTTGTTTGCATTGCTAGCCCGTTCACTACCCCAGCACACTGGCCTTCAACAGCCAGACATGGCCCTGGCAGCACGGTATCACACCGGCAGCATTCAGTGGTCACAACACAGAACGCGCCACAATTTCACCAATTGCCTGTAATCTGTACACTTTAGCCATGAGGCATGTTCACGCCTTATGCTAACGCGCTACGATGACAAACTATCACAACTCATGCCCGCATTATTGATGCGATTGGCGTATATCAAAAGCCTTCTTTGCTTGAGAACGTGTTTACGATCTTTTCGCAGTCGCGCAAAACTCCCAAAAAGGCAGTACAAGGCGCCTGTTGCCGCCCGTACGTGAGTACGGCCACAACGGACAACGTCGCAATGCGCTTTTTGTAATTTTGGCGCTTTGTCCTTCGACTTGGAGCCCAAAGGCGCACTATTGTGTTCAAAACCCCGCCGGGCTATTGGCTCGGCTGCGGTTTTTGCCGTTCATTGCATGCTTTTAGGCCCCAACGCGGTCTACGCCAAGATCGTACCTGTTCTTAGAAAAGAAAGCGGTTGAAAATATGCCACAAAAATATTGAATTCATTGAATTTCTCTCCCGTCTGCGTCAACTTTTAACGCAGCGAATGGCCTTGCTGCACTGCACATGGCAACCATCGCCCCCTTTAATTGCAAGCAAAACGGATCAAGCCTTTGCGCTTTGCCCGCGGCTTGACTTCGCTCGACAAGCACTATGAACCACAACGAAACCCTTTTTCTCCGCGCCCAAAAAAGCATTCCAGGTGGGGTCAACTCACCCGTGCGGGCGTTTAAAGCCGTCGGTGGCACACCTGCATTTATCCACAAGGCCCAAGGCGCTTATCTGTGGGATGCCGATGGCCAACGCTACGTAGACTACATCGGTTCATGGGGACCGATGATACTCGGCCATGGCCACCCAGAAGTGCTCGCCGCGGTCAGCCAGGCCATGCAACAAGGCCTGTCGTTTGGCGCTCCAACCGAGCGCGAGATCGAGCTGGCCGAAGAAATCATCAAACTCGTGCCATCCATGGACATGGTGCGCCTGGTCAATTCCGGCACCGAAGCGAGCATGAGTGCGATTCGCCTGGCCAGAGGCTTTACTGGCCGCAACAAAATCATCAAATTCGAAGGTTGCTACCACGGTCACGCCGACTCTCTGCTGGTCAAAGCCGGCTCGGGCCTGGCCACCTTTGGCCACGCCACCAGCGCCGGAGTGCCCCAGGAGGTCGTGCAAGACACCGTGGTGCTGGAATTCAACAACGTCGCCCAGTTGCAAGAGGCGTTTGCCCAGTTTGGCACCGAGGTCGCCTGCGTGATCATGGAGCCGATTGCCGGCAATATGAACTTTGTGCGTGCCAGTGTGCCTTTCATGCAAGCTGCGCGCGAGCTCAGTCAACGAGCCGGCGCGCTGCTGATCATTGATGAGGTCATGACCGGCTTTCGCGTCGCCCTGGGCGGTGCGCAAAGCCTGTACGCTCAGCAAATTCCCGGTTTTGCACCAGATTTGACCGTGCTGGGCAAAGTCATTGGCGGCGGCATGCCGTTGGCCGCCTTTGGTGGGCCCAAACACATCATGGAACAACTCGCGCCGCTAGGGCCGGTCTACCAGGCCGGTACCTTGTCTGGCAACCCAGTGGCAACGGCCTGCGGCCTGACCACCTTGCGCCTGATCCAGGAGCCCGGCTTTCACGCCGCCTTGGGCCAACGCACCCAGTCCCTGATGCGCGGCCTGCACCAGGCTGCCACACAGGCAGGTCTGCCCTTCAGCGTCGACAGCGAAGGCGGCCTGTTCGGCTTTTTCCTGCTGCCTGAGCTGCCCAGCAACTACAGCCAGGTCATGCAAACCAAAGGCGCGCTGTTCAACCAGCTGTTCCATGGCCTGCTCCAACGCGGTGTCTACCTGGCTCCCGCCTTGTACGAAGCCGGCTTTGTCAGCGCTGCACACACGCAAGAGGACATTGAACACACGATTGCCGCAGCCACCGAAGTCTTTGCCGAAATGGTTGCTGGCTTGTAAGAACGTATTTCAAAATTGCTTGCTGTATTGCCATGACACTTACTCCTCCCACTCGCCCGTTGATTTTGGGTTCGACCTCGCGCTACCGCCGCGAGCTGCTTGCACGTCTGGGCCTGACATTCGATGCCCAGGCGCCCGATGTCGACGAAACACCCGAGGCGGGCGAAGCGCCCCAAGCGCTGGCCAAGCGCCTGGCGCTTGCCAAGGCGCGCGAAGTCGCCCAGCGCTTTCCAGATGCGATCGTGATTGGCTCAGACCAGGTCGCCGACTTGCACGGCACGCCCTTGGGTAAACCGCATACGCATGAACGCGCCATCAGCCAGCTCAGCCAGATGAGCGGTCAGACTGTGCTGTTCCATACCGCCGTCGCCGTGGTCTGCCAGGCCAGCGGCTTTGAAGCGCTGGAAGTGGCCGTGATCCGCACCCACTTTCGCGCCTTGTCGCTGGCCGAGATTGAACGCTACCTGCTGGCCGAGCAGCCCTACGACTGCGCTGGCAGTGCCAAAAGCGAAGGTTTGGGCATCAGCCTGCTGCAATCGATTGACAATGACGACCCGACTGCTTTGATCGGTCTGCCCTTGATTCGCACCTGCCACATGCTGCGCCAAGCCGGACTGCAAATTCCATGACCACCCCAACACCCTCACCACGCCCACGCGGCACTTTGTATCTGGTGCCTGCACCATTGGATTTTGGTTGCAGCGAACAAGCGCCGCTCACCGATGTTTTACCAGCGGGCACCTTGCAGCAAGCGGCCCAGTTGCAGCACTGGATTGTCGAAAACGCCAAAACTGCGCGCGCCTACCTCAAACGCATTGAAGAGCACGTGCCACTGTGCCAGCCCTTGCAAGCCATGCAAATGGTCGAGCTGCCACGCGAAGTACACAAGGTCGGCGACCATGCAGGGCAAAAAACCAGTGCCACCAAAGGCGCTAAAAATGCCACGCCAAAGCGCACAGACCCACCGGCATTCGATCCACGCAGCCTGCTCAGACCTGCGCTGGATGGGCACGATATGGGCCTGGTCAGCGAAGCCGGCATGCCCGGTGTGGCAGACCCAGGCTCGTCGATCGTGCGCGCCGCCCACCAATTGGGCCTGCGGGTGGTGCCACTGACGGGGCCTATCTCCTTGCTGCTGGCCTTGGCCGCCTCGGGCCTGAACGGCCAAAGCTTTGCCTTTATTGGCTACCTGCCACAAGACGACAGCGCCCGCGCCAACGCCTTGCGCATGTACGAAGCCCACGCACGCAAAACCGGCCAGGCGCAAATCGCGATTGAGACGCCCTACCGCAATGCCAAGCTCTGGCAAGCGTGTTTGCAGCATTTGCAAGCCGATACCTGGCTGTCGGTCCACAGCGGCATCAGTCTGCCGACTGCGCGCAGCCAAAGCATGTCAGTGAAAAGTTGGCGCAAACAAGGCGAGGAATGCCCAATGGATGGCAAAACTCCGGCTGTGTTTATTTTTGGCTGTTAAGACTAGGTAAGGGAGCGGCGCCCTCCATGGATGGCGCGCCCCCCGCATCACCCCGCCCTCAGCGCGTGTGGTGCACTTCCTGCAAACCGTAGACCTGCACTGGCAGCTGGGCTTCGCGGGCCTTCAATTGCAAGGCCAAATACAGCGAGTAGTGGCGTGACTGGTGCAAATTACCACCGTGGAACCACATCGCCTCTTGTTGCGTCGGCTTCCACATATTGCGCTGCTCGCCCTCCCAAGGGCCAGGGTCTTTGGTCGTGTCTGAACCCAGGCCCCAGACCTTGCCGACCTTGTTGGCGACCTCAGGGCTGATCAAATCCGCGACCCAGCCATTCATCGAGCCATAACCGGTTGCATAAACCACCAGATCCGCAGGCAACTCCGTGCCATCATCGAGCACCACGGCGTTCTCGCTCAAATGGCTGATGCCTTTGCCCGACTGCAGTTTGATGCTGCCATCGATCACCAGATCGCAAGCCCCGACATCGATGTAATAGCCTGAAGCGCGGCGCAAATACTTCATGAACAGGCCGGAGTCGTCATCGCCAAAGTCCAGCATGAAACCGGCGTTCTCAAGCTTCTGGTAGAACTCGGCATCGCGCTCACGAATGCGGTCGTACAAGGGCACTTGAAAATCGGCCATGATGCGGTAGGGCAGCGAGGCAAAAATCAAATCGGCTTTCTTGGTCGTCACGCCACTGGCCACGGCTCGCTCCGAGTACAAGTCGCCCAAGCCAATATCCATCAGCGAATCCGAGCGCACAATGTGCGTGGATGAGCGCTGCACCATGGTCACGTCAGCGCCATGCTCCCACAGCGCAGCGCAAATATCGTGGGCGGAGTTATTCGCGCCAATCACCACCACCTTCTTGCCGGCATATGCATCTGGGCCTGAGTGCTGGGACGAATGCTGCTGCGCGCCCTTAAACACATCCTGCCCGGGAATGCTGGGCACAAACGCCTTGCCCGACATGCCGGTGGCAAACACCAGGTGTTTGGGCCGGATCACCAGCTCCTGGCCATCCCGCTGCACCGTCACTTCCCACTCTTTGGCCGCTTCGTTGTAATGGGCTTTGAGGCAATTGGTGGATGACCAGTAATTGACCTCCATCACCTTGGTGTACATCTCCAGCCAGTCACCAATCTTGTCCTTGGGCGCAAACACCGGCCAGTTGTCAGGAAACGGCATATACGGCAGGTGGTCATACCAGACCGGGTCGTGCAGGCACAGCGACTTGTAGCGGCTACGCCATTGGTCACCAGGACGCGCATAGCGGTCGACGACGATGTGCGAGACGCCCAATTGCCGCAGGCGCGCCCCCAGCGCAATACCGCCTTGGCCGCCGCCAATCACCAACACAAACGGTTGTTCTGTCACGCCCAAATTAGCCGCTTCTGCCAGCTTGCGGTCTTGCCAGGTCTGGCGCCCACGGCGAATGCCATGCTCAGCGCCCATAGGGCGGCGCGTGCCTATTGGCTCTTCATGGCCTTTGAGCTCCTGAGCCGTGGTCAACAAGGTCCAGATTCGGCCTTCTTTGATGCGGATGTGGCCGTAGCCGCGCATCGCCTTGGTATCGACCGTGATCCAGGCCGAGCACACGCCATCGGCCTCCTCGGTGAGCTCATTGGGATCCAGGCCAAACACGGCCGACTCGATGGCTTGCAGTTGCGCATCCAGCATGTGCTTAATGGCCGCTTGCCCCTCCATGGTTTTCAAGTTCCATGTAAACAGCACCAAATCGCGCCAATAGCATTCGGTTGCGAACAAGTCGGCGGCGGCCTGGCTGTCACGGCGCGCCAGCGCGTCGTTCAACTGCTCAAGCAGCGCTTGCACTTGCGCTCGGGCAGGCTCTGGCGTTTGTGCAAAGCGGCGCACGGCTTGGTCAACAGTCGGTTGATTCATGCTTGTCTCCTGTAGTGGTCATCATGGCCATGGCTGTTTGCAAACCCTGTGCCAACAAAAAAACAGCTAAGGCCAGCCAAATAAACAATGATTTATCAATGACTTATAAAAACACACTACGGACTATCCAGCAGTTCAGCCGAACGTATGACGGCGCTGCAAGGCGCCACAACTATTGCAGTTAACGCCACAGCTGCGCACCGTGCAACACCTGTTGCACCACCCACTGCCGCACTGCAACATGCCGTTTGGGTAATCCTTATTCCCCCTGCTGGACTTTGCCAACACAATGGGGCTGAGCACGCCCTGTGACCACCACAAGGCGCTTGATCCAGCATCCGCAACCGCCACGATCAGCCCATGCCCACCCAGTCCCATGCCGCCCACATCCAGGAGATTGAAGCCTTTGGCCAAGGCTATCGAACGCATGCGCATGGACGCGACCGGGCGGTGCTCAGCAGTTGGCGCCGCTGCATTGACCACTACCAACTCGATCCGGCGCACACCTGCGAGGCGTATATCGTCCCCGAAGGCCAGTTGCGCGTGCACCGCGAAGAGTCTGAGCCGCTCATTCGCATTGCCCGCAGCGGGCTGGAGCGCCTCTACCAACAGCTCAAAGGCCTGGACTACGTGCTGCTGCTGGCCGATCGCCACGGCATTGCGGTGGACTTTCTAGGCCATGACATAGATGCGCAAGATTTAAGGCAAGCCGGCCTGTACCTGGGTGCAGAATGGCGCGAAGACCGCGCAGGCACCTCGGCTGTGGGCGCCTGCCTGGCCAGCGGCAATGCGCTGATCGTGCACCAGAGCGACCATTTTGACTACACCCACTCGCAGCTCTCCTGCACCGCCGCGCCCATTTACGACTTGCATGGCGAGCTGGCAGCGGTGCTCGATTTGTCCTTGCTGCAAGCGCCCAAAGAGCGCGCCAGCCAGAATCTGGCCTTGAATTTGGTGATTGCAGCAGCACGCCGAATCGAACTGGCCAATTTAATGGCGCAATCGCGCAGTGACTGGGTATTGCGCTTTGCCCAATCGCCGGATTTTCTTGATGTCGACCCCGATGCCGCCATCAGCATCGATGCACGCGGGCGTATCCGTGCAATGACGCACGCCGGCGCGCGCAGCCTGAGCACGATGGCCGGCCTCGATTGGCGCCAGCGCCACAGCCTGATTGGGCAGCCACTAGAGCATTTTTTTGACTGCGATACACGCCACCTGCCCGAGCTGCGCCGCAACCGTGCCGCGCAAGAACGCATCCTGCGCGCCCGCGATGGCAGCATCGTGTTTGCCCATGCGATGGAGCCGCAGCGCAGCATAGCGCGCAGCAGCGCATTGAAAGCGGCACAGCTGTCGCCGTCTGCTGCGACAGCTGCCCAAGCGCCCTTGCCTGCCGCCTTGCAGCCACTGCACGCAGGTGATGCCACGATGCACACCTTACTGCACAAAGCCGCCAAACTGGCACACCACAACCTGCCGGTTCTGATCCAGGGCGAAACCGGGGCGGGCAAAGAGTACTTGGCACGCGCGTTGCACGACTGCAGCGGCCGATCTGGCGCCTTTGTCGCCATCAACTGCGCAGCCATTCCCGAAGCCTTGCTAGAGAGCGAGCTGTTTGGCTACCTGCCAGGCACCTGGACGGGTGGAGCCAGCAAAGGCCGCCAAGGTTTGATTGAAGCCGCTGACGGCGGCAGCTTGTTTTTGGATGAAATTGGCGATATGCCGCTGGGCCTGCAAGCCAAATTGCTGCGTGTACTGGCGGAATCGCAAATCACCCCGTTGGGCGCACGCGCGCCCAAACCGCTCAATCTGCGCATCATCTCGGCGTCTCACCGCAGCTTGCATGACTGCGTACAAACCGGCCAGTTTCGCCAAGACCTGCTCTACCGCCTCAATGCCGCAACGCTGTGTCTGCCGCCGCTGCGCGAGCGCAGCGACCTGGCCGCAATGCTTGAGCGGCTCTTGGACAATCTGTGCAAGCCGCCTGTCACAGGCGCAGCGCAGCACGCACCGGCCTGTTACCAGCTCAGCGAAAGCGCCTTGAGCGCGCTGCTGGCCTATGATTGGCCGGGCAACCTGCGCGAGCTGGACAATGCCTTGCGCTATGCAGTGGCCTTGTGCGAAGTGCCGCAGCAGCTCGGCTACGCCACCCCTGCACTGGCGCGCATTGAGTTGTGGCATCTGCCTGATGCGCTGCAAGCCCAAGCGCCCCCTCGCAACCACCCCGCAGCGAAAGAGACCACTGATGCAGCGCGGCCACCGCTGCCATGCAGCAGCGGGCCGCAGCACATGCCATGGCCCACCGCCGCAAGCAGTGCAAACCAAGCGGCACACGACCTAGAGCGCTTGCTGGCCCAGTGCGATGGCAATGTATCGGAAGTGGCGCGGCTGCTAGGGGTCAATCGCTCGACCGTGCACCGGCGCATTCAACGCTTGCTGGGTGCGCGCCAAGTGCATTGGCAAGGGCGGCAACCACCGCCTTAGCCGAACCACGGACGCGGCAGATGGCTGCACATACACGGCTCGGAACGGGTTGTAGAGCAGGCTCTTGAACGTATTTACGATCTTACAGATTCGGGCCACCTAAATTGCCACCAATCGGGCCTTCGGCCGTGCGGGCCTCGCGCTCTTGCAGGCTTTTTTGCAGCTCTTCTTCGGAGATGATTTCAAAAATCCGCACGACTTTGTCGACGCCACCAATGGAGCGCACGCTGTCAGTGGCCAACTGGGCCTCACGCGGCGTCACCAGCCCCTGCAAATACACCACGCCGCGCTCGGTCGTCACTTGCATGGATTTGGAGGGCAAATCACTGGTGCGCAAAATCTCGGTGCGCACTTTGCTGGTCACCCAGGTGTCCTGCGTGCGCTCTGAGTAGGTCGACGCAGGCGCAATCACCAGCTCGTTGAACACTTCACGCACATTCTCAACTTCCTTGGTCAGTTGTGCTGCTTTTTGACGCTCAGCCTCATTGGGCACCTCGCCGGTGAGCAAAACGCGGCGGTTGTAGCTGTTGATGCTGACATGGGCTTGCTCACTCAAAGCCTGATTGAGGGAGTTGCGGGCTTTGAGTTGAATGGCTTGGTCATCGACCTGCGCGCCAGCGGTGCGCCGATCCAAAGCCACGTTGGTGGTCATCACCGCAGTGCCGCCCATCACCAAAGGCACACAGGCCGTCAGACCCGCTGAGCTCAGCACAGCGATACAAATAAGCGTTGTGAGTCTTTTTGAAAACATTGTTTTACCCTATCTACATCAGGCTTACAGTCAGAGCGATCTTGGTACTTTGATGCCAACTGCAGTGCATTTGCCATAACATACCATACTCAATTCCATCCAAAAGGCGAGGCCAACTCGGCATTTAGCACAACTGAGTCCTGGCGCCCGATGGGGTTCCCTTTATCTCAACTTATCAATAGACGCCATGACTCCCATGAAGCGCAAGGGCATTATTTTGGCTGGCGGATCCGGCACCCGCCTGCATCCAGCCACCCTGGCACTGAGCAAGCAACTGCTGCCGGTGTACGACAAGCCGATGATTTACTACCCATTGACGACCTTGATGCTGGCGGGCATTGAGGACATCTTGATCATCAGCACACCGCTGGATTTGCCGCGCTTTCAAAGCCTGCTGGGAGACGGCAGCCAATGGGGCCTGAACCTGCACTACGCCGAGCAGCCCTCTCCGGACGGCCTGGCGCAAGCGTTTCTGATTGGTGAGTCCTTCCTGGCCGGCGCGCCCAGTGCCTTGGTGTTGGGCGACAACATCTTCTACGGCCACGACCTGCCCCACCAGCTCGCTGATGCCCACGCCCGCACGCGCGGTGCCTCGGTGTTTGCCTACCACGTGCACGACCCTGAGCGCTATGGCGTGGCGGAGTTCGATGCCCAGGGCAAGGTCTTGTCTTTGGAAGAAAAACCCGCCAAGCCCAAATCCAATTACGCGGTCACCGGCCTGTATTTTTACGACGACCAGGTCGTCGAGCTGGCCAAAACGCTGCAACCATCGCCGCGTGGCGAGCTGGAAATCACCGACCTGAACCGCCTGTATCTGGAGCAAGGCGAGTTGAGTGTGGAGCTGATGGGCCGGGGTTATGCGTGGCTGGATACCGGCACGCATGAAAGCCTGCTGCAAGCCTCACAATTCATTGCCACCTTGGAGCTGCGCCAGGGCCTGAAAATCGCCTGTCCAGAAGAAATCGCCTGGCGCCGTGGCCTGATCGACGACGCCCAGCTGCTGCGCCTGGCCGAGCCACTGCGCAAAAGCGGCTACGGTGCCTACCTCGAAAAACTGCTGCTGAGCCCCCGCTAAAAGGACCTATTCCCATGGAAGTGATTGCCACCACCATCCCCGAAGTGCTGCTGCTCAAACCCCGTGTGTTTGGCGATGAGCGCGGTTTTTTCAGCGAAAGCTTCAACCAGCGCGTGTTTGACGAAGCACTCGGCTATAGAACGCATTTTGTGCAAGACAACCACAGCCGCAGCAGCTATGGCGTGCTGCGCGGCCTGCACTACCAAATCCAGCAGCCACAAGGCAAGCTGGTGCGCGTTGCACGCGGGCGCGCATTTGACGTCGCCGTCGATGTGCGCCGCAGCTCGCCGACCTTTGGCCAATGGGTGGGCGCATTGCTGACCGATACGGGCGCTGAACAGTTCTGGGTGCCACCGGGCTTCGCGCATGGTTTTTTAGCGCTGTCCGAGACCGTGGATTTTCTCTACAAAACCACCGACTACTACGCGCCAGAGCATGAACGCTCGATTGCCTGGAACGATCCGCAATTGGCCATTGAATGGCCAGAGCTGAGCGGCGCGCCAACCATTTCTGGCAAAGATGCCCAGGCCCAGGCGTTTGCTACTGCGGAGTGTTTTGAATAAGCCGAGGCGACTACGCCGCCTTTGGAGCCACGGCAATGGCATCGAGATAAGCCGGTGGCACACAGGTAGAATGGCCCCCTCCTTTGCTTCGGCGCACTTGTCATGACTGAACCCTTACGCTTGTCCAAACGCCTCGTCGAGCTGGTTGGCTGCTCCCGCCGGGAAGCTGAGCTTTTCATCGAAGGCGGCTGGGTCACCGTGGACGGTGAAGTGGTCGATACGCCGCAGTTCAAGGTCACAACCGAGCAGGTCGCGCTGGACCCTCTGGCGCAGGCCACCGCGCCAGAACCGGTGACCCTCTTGTTCAACGCGCCCGCTGGCATGCAGGTCCAGATGGCCATGGCGTCGCTCAAGGCAGAAACCCTGTCGCAAGAACACCGTTTCAGCAAACGCCCGCTCAAAGGCCACTTCTTGCGCCAGAGCACCGGCTGCGACCTCCAAGCCGGAGCCAGTGGCCTCATGGTGTTTACGCAGGATTGGAGGATCTTGCGCAAGCTGACGAGCGACGCCGACAGGATCGAGCAGGAATACCTGGTCGACGTCAGCGGTGAGATGATCGATGAAGGCCTCAACGCGCTCAGCCGCGGCATGCTCTACCAAGGCTGGGAATTGCCAGCGGTCAAAGCCAGCTGGCAGAGTGAAAATCGCCTGCGCTTTGCGTTGAAAAACCCACCGCCGGGCGTGTTTGCGCTGTTGTGCGAAGCCGTGGGCCTGAAAGCCCAAGCCCTTCGACGCATCCGCATTGGTGGAGTCTCGATCGGCAAAGTGCCAGCAGGCCAATGGCGCTACCTGTCCAGCCAGGAAAAGTTTTAATAACCTGTTCAAAATCTCGACGCAGCCGCGTTGAAGCCCAAAGGGAATCGCTGCGTGGCAACTACGCCTTGCGCGACGGCGTGGAGATGGTGATCAAGTACAGCGGCCAGCGTCAAGCCAGGTTTTCGTAATAGGCCTGTCGCTCTTCCAGGGCTTGCCAGCCAATGATGTCTTTGAATTGCGCCATCGTCGCCTGGGCACTGGGCAACTCGTCGACGCTGCCATTGCGGCGCTGCGCCAAGGCATGGAGGTTGGCTTGCAAAGCATGGACGGTAGACATCAAGGTCACAATCGGATAGGTGGCAAACGCAGCCACGGCTTCGATTTGCGAGCGGCTGAGCTGGGACATCCACAAACCTTGCATCAATTGCAAGGACAGGCGCCGCCCTGAGGCTTCGCGCAATTGCAGCAAGCCCGCGTAATCCTTGAAGGTGCGCGAGATCGGCTGAATCAAATCGGCACCAGCCTGGGCGTAGTGGCCTGCGCGGTCAATCGCCTCATTCGGATCGAGCACATCGGTGCGCGCCACAATCAGGAAGTTTGGATCCACCCGCGCATCGACGGCGGCCTTGATGCGCGCCACGCCCTCTTGCAAAGACACCACGGGCATCACCGCAGCAGCCGCAGGGCAGCGTTTGGGGCTGAGTTGGTCTTCGATGGAAATCGCCGCCACTCCTGCTTTTTCAAACTCGCGCACCGTACGCGCCACATTGATGGCATTGCCATAGCCGGTATCGGCATCGGCAAAAATCGGTTTGTGCACCACGTTGGCAATTCGGTTGACGGCCGCCACATTCTCAGTGAGCGTGTAGACCTCCATATCGGGCTGGCCTAACAAGGAGGCCGAGATCCCGAAACCGGTCGTAAAAATGCCATCAAAATCCGACTGGTCCACCAGCAACGCCGACAGCGCATCTTGGGCGCCAGCCATCCAGAATGTCTGGCCGCTGGTGATTCTTTGGCGCAAAGCTTCGCGCATGGGATTCATCTCCAATCTCCTTGTCTTAACGTTGCACCGGATCGATGTAGCCACTGCCCAGGGGCGTGAACTTCTGGTCTTTCAATTGCATCAGCGCAATGCCGGTCTGGCCTCGGCGTGAGTATGGCCCTGCATCCAGCGCCTGGAAGGTGATGGCTGGGCCAATTTTTTGGTCAAACTCTGTCATGCCGTTCAAAGCGGCAATGACTTTTTCGCGCGAAGGCTCAGGGCCAGCACGCTCCAAGGCTTCCACCGCCACCGCCGCAGCGGAGTAGCCCATCAGTGCAGTCGACGAAGGCGCAGAGTTCGGGTAGAGCTTTTTGTAGTGTTCAAAAAACGACTGGATCGCCGGGTTGTCGCCTTCGACCGCGTCGTAGTAAGAGGCCACATACAACTGCGATGGCGTATTGCCCAGCAACTCGACAAACTTGGGATCATTCAAGCCCCCGGCACCAAACACCGTCGGGGTCCAGCCCAGTTTTTCTGCAGCGCGGAAAAACTGCACCGCCTCCTGGCCCAGCGCGTAGACCACCACCACATCGGGCTGGGACTCTTTGAGTTTGAAGACCTGTGAGGTCAAATCGGTGGCGAAGCGCTCAAAGCTTTGCGCCTCTACCAATTGCATGCCATGGCTATCAAGTTGCTTGACCGCAATGTCATAGGCCGGCTTGCCCCAGCCATCATTTTGGTAGAGCATGGCGATTTTTTTCGCCTTCAGCTCCTGCACCGCATAGTCAATATAGGCCGCTGTTTCAGTCGACTGCGGCGAAGGCAGCACATACAGCATCTCACGCGGGGGCGAAGAGGTCAGATCAGAAATGCTCAGCGCGCCAATCGTCGGCACGCCTTTGGTTGAGCTGTATGAATACGCGCTGATATTGGTCGCATGGCCAATATTGCCAATCATGCCCAGCACCTTGTCGCGCTCAACCAGCAGCTTGGCGTTGGCCACCGATTTGGCAGGTTTGAGCTCATCGTCATAGGTGATCAGCTTGATGGTGCGGCCATGCACACCGCCTTGCTGATTAACGATGTCAAAGTAGGTGCGAATGCCTTCATCAACCGCTTTGCCCATGTACGCCAAGGTCCCTGTCATCGGCTGGGACGAGCCCAGCACAATCTCATTGGCCGATATGCCTTGGGCCTTGTTCTCAAACGCCCAGCTGGGCATGGTAGTCAGCGCCAAGGCGCACAAGGCACTGGCCAAGACCGTGCGGCGGTGAAGGTGTTTCATGGGGAGTCTCCTGTTGATCAATAGTCGGTCGAAAAAATACCTTGCGGCCTGGTTTAGCCGCCCAGATACGCGCGGCGAATGTCCTCATTGCCAGCCAATGCACTGGCCAAGCCCTGCATGACCACGCGCCCGGTCTCAATCACATAGCCCTCATCGGCAATGTCCAGGGCGATGTCGGCGTCCTGCTCGACAATCAGCAAGGTCAGGCGTTCGCGGTCACGAATCTCGCGCAAGGCGGCAAAAATGCTGTCCTTCATGATCGGTGCCACGCCCATCGAGGGCTCGTCCAGCATCAGCAAGCGCGGCTTGGCCAGCAGGCCACGTGCAATCGCCAGCATTTGCTGCTCGCCGCCAGAGAGGGTGCCAGCGCGCGAACCGATGCGTTCCTTGAGGCGTGGAAAATAATCCAGCACATGGTCGATGTGCTCGCGCACTTCACGGGCCGGCCGGGTAAAACCGCCCAGCACCAGGTTCTCGCGCACGCTCAGCTGCGCAAACACCATGCGCCCTTGCGGTACATGCACAATGCCACGGCGCACCAGGGTTTCGGTGGGCACATTGGCAATGCTTTGGCCATCGAAGCAGGCGGTGCCTTCACTGACTGGCAGCAAGCCCGAGAGCGCCCGCATCAGCGTGGTTTTACCTGCGCCATTGGCCCCCAGCACGCAGACAATCTGCGCGGCCTGCACGGTCAGACTGATGCCATGCAAGGCACGGATCTTGCCGTAGCCGGCACTGAGTTGGTCCACCGTCAGCAAGGCCGTGCCTGGCGCGGTTGCTGTAGGTTCAAATCCGTTTGCCACTCTTGCCTCCGCCCAGATAAGCTTCAATCACCGCCGGGTGCGACTCAATCTCGCGCGGCGTGCCTTGCGCCAAAAAAGCGCCGTTATGCATCACGGTAATCATGTCGGAGATCGTCATCACCAAGGGCATGCTGTGCTCGATCAAGAGCAAGGTGGCACCTGTGGCTTGCTGCAATTGCTTGAGGGTCTGGCCCAGTTGCTCAATCTCACGGTTGTTCATGCCCGCAGCTGGCTCGTCGAGCAGCATCAGCGTCGGCTCCAAAGCCATCGCCCGTGCCAACTCGACCAGTTTTTGCGTGCCGTAGGGCAAATCACGCACCACGCTGTGGGCATGGGCAGACAGGCCCAGCGTCTGCAAAATCTGCTCGGTACGCGCATGCTCTTGGCGCTCTTCACGCCGCTGGCGTGGCAGCCGCAACAACACTTCGGCCAGCGTCGCCTGCATCGCTTGCGAGCGCGCAATCAGCACGTTGTCAAACACCGTCAAGTCAGAAAACAGCTCCAAATTCTGGAAGGTTCTGGCCACGCCCAAGCGGGCAATCTGGTGCGCCTTGTGCGCGAGCAAATCGTGCACGCCGCTGGCCGTGCGCAGCAACATGCGGCCCTGCTGGGGCGTATAAAAGCGGCTGATGCAATTGAGCGTCGTGGTTTTGCCAGCGCCATTGGGGCCAATCAACGCATGCACGGTGCCGGGCATCACATCAAAGCTGACATCATTGACCGCGACGATACCGCCAAACTCCATGCGCACGCCTGACAGCGACAGCAGCGGCGCCGCGCCTGCAGCAGCCGACAGCGCTGGAGACTGGTGTTGTTCGATTACCGACATCAGAGGCCCTCCTTGTGTGGCACATCCGCACCGGCGACGGTTTTGCGCTTGAGCAAACTGGCCAAGCCATCGGGCAGGAACATCAGCGCCAAAATCATCGCCACGCCATACAGCGCACGCTGGAACTGGTCAAAGCCAAAATAGGTCAGCAACTGCGGCGCGCCGATCACAAAAATCGCCCCCAATACCGAGCCCATGATCGAGCCCAGGCCGCCAACGATCACCATCGAGACAAAGCTGATCGAGACCATGATGTTGAACAGCGAAGGGTCAATAAAGCGCACCAGCGGCGCATACAAAGCGCCTGACAAGCCGGTGTAGAACGCACAGACACCGAATGCCACCAGCTTGAGCGACGTGGTGTTCAAGCCCAAGGCCCGCGCCGCAGTCTCGCTGCCTTTGATGGCCAAAAACCCTCTGCCAAAGCGGCTTTGCGACAGATTGCGCGCAAACCACAGCGCCACGCCCAAAACGGCGGCGACAAACAAATGAAAGGCATGCTCACCCAGCTCAAAGCCCAGCAAAGTAGGCCCATTCACCCCCATGCCGTTTTCGCCACCGGTGAAGTCACCGCCGGACTTGACCAGCTCCATCGACACCATGACAAAGCCCAGCGTGGCAATGGCCAGAAACACCTCCTCCAAGCGCAGCACCGGCAAGGCCAGCAGCAAGCCCACCACCGTTGCGATCGAGGCCGCGATCAAGATCGCCAACACCAATGGCATGCCGTGGCTGGTCAAAATAGCAGAGCCATACGCGCCCACACCAAAAAACACCGCCCCCGCCATCGAGATCAGGTTGGTATAACCGGTCAGAATATTCGTGCCAAACGAAGCCAGCGTGTAAATCAACACCAGCGTGACGATGTAGAGCACATAGCCACCAGAGAACAACGGCGCCAGCACCAGCAGCAAGACAAAGACCAGCGGTGCCAGCCAGGGTTTAGAGTCGAAAATACGTTTCATCGCATGCCCCTCACACTTTCTTGATGTGTTTGCGCGCCAGCAAACCTTGTGGCCGCAAAATGAGGATGGCCAGCATCACAATGAATGGCACGGCATCCTTCCAGGCCGATGACACATAAGCACCGGTCAAATTCGAGGACACACCAATGATGACCCCGCCCAACAATGCGCCAGGCATGCTGCCAATGCCGCCGAGCACAGCCGCGGCGAAGGCAAAATGCAGTGCATGCTGCATCATGGAGAAATGCACAAAGGTCATTGGCGCAATCAGCAGCCCTGCAATGGCCGCAATCACATGCGAGATGCCCCAGGCCAGCGCATAAATGCGCTTGATGGGAATGCCCATCAGACGGGCTGCGACCGGATTTTCCATCGTCGCCTGCATCGCAATGCCCAGCCGGGTAAAGCGGAAAAAACCAAACAACACGGCCGCCAGAATCGCGCAGACCAGCACCACCCCAAGGTCTTGCCCCGACACAATGACGCCGCCGATATCAATCGGTGCGTTGGGAAACAGGCTGGGCAGCTCTTGCGTGTCCTTGCCCCAGATCCAGATCGCCAGGTCGCCAAAGACCAGAAACAGGCCCAGCGTGCAAATGGCCGAGGACAGCAGCGCCTTGCCAATAAAGCGCCGAATGATAAAACGCTCAATCACCATGCCCAAGGCGGCACCAAACAGCAAGGTCAGCAGCACGACCGCCCAGATCGGCAGACCCGACACCATCAGCGTATAGGCCATGAAAGCCGACAACATGGCCGCCTCACCATGCGCAAAATTGAGAATCCCCGTGGCCTTGAACACCATCACAATGCCCAAGGCAATCAGGCCGTAAATGGCCCCCAGCGCGATACCGCTGACAATCATTTGAAGCATCGGTGTTCCCCTCAGGCATGGCCCGCTGGCGCTTGTTTGGCCAGACGGGCTTTGAGGTAGGGAATAAAGCCGCCAGCGGCCAGCGTGGCACGCTCGACCGAAGACAGCGCCTCCATCGGCAGGGCCTGGCCATTCGCTGCATTGCGTACCTGGCCCAGCTCCCAGTCCACGCTCAGCGTGTCCCAACGCGAGACTGCCGCGCGAATGCCAGGGCAGGTCACCAGCGGAAAACCCATGCTGATTTCACCGCGAAAAAACCCCGGCGAGAACGACTCGGCAATCACGCCAGCTATGCCCAGATGCCGCATCGCGCGCATCGCCGGGTAATGCGGGTGGCCATAGCCAAAGTTATGGCCACCCACCAAGAGATCGCCCTTTTGTACGGCGCTGCCAAAGTCCTTGTCATAGCTGGACATGGTCACAGCTGCCAACTCATCTATGTTGGTGAGTTTGATGTTCTTGATGCCGACAATCAAATCGATGTCGTAGTTGTCTTCTTCAAAAATCCAGGCCACCCGGCCATGCAAATGGGGCAAACTCACAAGGCACTCCCTTCGAGCAAATACGGTCTTGGATCGGCGATGCAGCCTTCCAGCGCAGAAGCGGCCACCACGGCGGCATTGCAGATAAAAATTTCGGAATCGGAGCTGCCCATGCGGCCTGGCGTATTGAGCGTGCCGGTAGAGACTGCGCGCTGGCCATCGCTCATCGTCGCAATGCGCCCATAGCAGTAATCGCAGCTGGACGAGCTGATAAAAGCGCCAGCATCGACCAAGGTGCTGATCAGCCCCTCTTTGGCCGCTTGCGACATGATGGCCTGCGAAGTCGGCACCACATGCAGCTGAAAGCCTGGCTTGATGCGCTTGCCGCGCAGCACTTGCGCGGCCGCACGCAAATCCTCCAGCCGACCGCTGGCGCACGAGCCCAAATAGCCGGTGTGCACTGGCAAGCCAACGTAGTCCGTCAGATCACGCGTATTGGCCGGGCTGGGCGGCACCACGACAACCGGTGTCAGATCGCTGACATCAATGCGGACCTCGCGCTCATAGACCGCATCGGCATCGGCATAGACCGGCTCCAGCGCAATCTTGGCGCGGCCTTGCGTGTATTGCAGCGTTTTCGCATCCGGGGCAATCACCATCGTGGTCGCGCCCAAAAACATCGCCTGGCCGCAGATCGTCTGGCGGCCCTCAATGCTCATCGCATCGATAACCGGCCCGCACAGCTCGACCACCTTGAATCGGCATGAGGCTGGCCCCAGCACCCGCACCATATGGTGGAACACATCGCGCGCCATCACGCCGGGCTGCAAGGTGCCGGTCAGCTCGATTTTCACCGTGGCCGGCACGGTCAGCGCCATGGTCTCAGAGACAAAGGTCTCCAGCACGCTTTTGCGCGCGCCAAAAGCCAGTGTGCCAAAGGCACCCAATTGGCTGACATGGCCATCAAAATGCACGGCAAACGCGCCCGGCGTCGCATAGCCGAGCTCCGCAGAGACTTGGTGGCCAATGCCTTCGCGCTCGTGCACCGGCACGCCTTGCGCTGCGCCCCAGGCTCTGGTGACCTGGTGCAGCTCTTCTTCCTTGGGCGCGGTCGCCGGCACCATGTGGTCAATGAACAATACAAAGCGCTCGGGGCTGCTGACCTTGTCTACCCCAAACTCTTCCTTGGCTTCCTTGAAAAAGACATCGGTGTAGCCTGGAAAGTCGTAAGCGATCACAAAATCTGGGCGCACCAGAATGTCATCGCCTGGCCTGACCGAGTCCAAACCGGCGGCGCGCGCCAGAATTTTTTCTGCAATGGTGTGAGGCATTTATAGTTCTCTATCAATAATCCACTATGTGGGAATACAAAATTGTCGACAACAGAAATTTAAAGACTATGCGCGCCACCAAACAGCTGGTTATCCCTTAATTAATTCACAATGTGAACACGATTTACTATGGCATCATTTAACAAAAATGATTGGACCAAATAATGAATCCACAATATGAGAATAAAAGAACGGGCACTCAAAGCATTGAGAAGGTCGTGATGATGCTCCGCATCGTGGCATCGCGTGGCAGAAGTGGCATGCGTATACAGGAGTTGACCGATATCAGCGGCCTGCCACAATCGACCTGTTTTCGCATGCTGCAGCGCTTGGAGCTGGAGGGCCTGGTGGCGCGCGATGCGCACACCCGAAAGTATTATTTGGGGCCTTTGCTGCACGAGCTGGGCCTGATCGCAAGGCCGCGCTTTCACTTGAGCCAGCTGTGCGATGGCGCGCTGCACCAGCTGGCCGACGTCACACAAGACACGGTGTATTTAAGCGAGCGCAGTGGCCTCGAAGCGGTCTGCACCAACCGGGCCTTGGGTGACTACCCGATTAAATCCTTGGCCTTGGATGTGGGAATCAGACGGCCGCTGGGCGTAGGCGCTGGCGGGCTGGCCATTCTTTGCGCCTTGCCTGAAGCAGAATGCGAGGCAGTGATTCAAGCCAACAGCCACCATTACGAGAAATACGCGTCGTTCAGTCCCGATTTTCTGCGCCAAACAGTCGCCGAGAGCAAGCGGCGCGGCTATGCATTTCTAGAGAGTGCGGTTACACCAGGGGCGGCTGCTATCGGCCTGGCTTTTCCAGCGAACTGCCCCGTTGCGGCCATCAGCGTCGCGGCCATCTCCAGCCGGCTTGAGCCGGCGCGCTGCGAAGAGATTGCCCAAGCGATGCGTAAACAAATCACCACGCTCACCAATGAGCTCAATGCCGCATCGTTTGGCAAAGAGAGCGCACGCAGACCGCACAATTAATACGCCCGATCGCGCCCCAGCACTGCCTCGCCGCACCATGGGTGCCATCAGTAAAAAAAATGCCGCTCACTGGGATTTCAGTGAGCGGCATGCGGTTAAGCGCCTGTTCATGCACGCTGCGCTCAGGCAGCATGCAAGCAGTCCTTTAGGCTTTTTTCTTCGCGGCCGCTTTAGGGGCAGTGGACTTGGTCGCGGCTTTGGTCGCAGCAGGCTTCTTGGCTGCGGCTTTTTTGACCGTCTCAGCATTGACCGTCACTTTTTTCACAGCGGTTTTAGCCGCTGTTTTGGCTGCAGATTTTTTCACCGCAGTTGCGCTGGCGGCGGTTTTGGAAGCGGCCGTTTTGCTGGCCACTTTTTTGGCCGCAGGCTTTTTAGGCTCAGCCGTTGTAGCAGCAGCGGACTTGCTTGCGGCTTTTTTCACAACAGGCTTGCCAGCTGTGCCAGCAGCGGTGGTCTTTTTGGCTGCGGTTTTCTTGGCTGGCGGCAGGGTGTCGCCCTCTTCAGCCTGGGCCGCTTTAGCGGCTTTGGCGGCCTGAATCTTGGCGGCTTTGATTGCCGCCTTGACCGGCTTGTCGCCCCAAATCTCTTCCAGGCGGTAGTACTCACGGATCGCCGGCTGCATGATGTGCGCAACGATGGCGCCGCAATCGACCACCACCCACTCACCGTTCTCTTCACCTTCGGTACGCGGTTTGTCAAAACCAGCTTCCCTGACCTTGTCGCGCACGCTGGCTGCCAGCGCTTTGGTTTGGCGCGAAGAAGTGGCAGAAGCCACGATCACGCGCTCAAACAAAGGAGACAGATGGGTCGTGTCAAAGACCTGGATGTTTTGTCCTTTAACGTCCTCCAAGCCATCGACAATGGCGGCTTGCAGTGTGCTGACTTGGCGCTTGGCGCCGGACTCGCTAATGGTTTTCATGCGGTGCTGTATAAATGCAAAGTGGTGCTAAAAGCAGACGGGCTCACCTCGCGTTGGGCAATCGGGCCAACAAGCACGCTCATTGGCAGCAAGGCCAGAAGCCCATCTTTATGCGCGCAGTGTACCGTAAGTGTGCATCAGCCTATCCATGCTGTCTAGCGACACGCCTTTTCTACATGCACTCCGGCCACCACATTACAGGGCAGCGAGCCAATCGCGGCGAATCAAAAACTGTTCGGTCAACGCGGCCTCTGGCGTGCCTGGGGCAAAGGTTTTTTGGTAGGCCCAGTTGGCTTGAGGCGGCATCGACAACAAGATCGACTCGGTGCGCCCGCCCGACTGCAGGCCAAAATGCGTGCCGCGGTCAAACACCAGATTGAACTCCACATAGCGCCCGCGGCGGTAACTTTGAAAGTCGCGCTGCGCCTGACCGTAGGGCATGTCTTTGCGGCGCTCGACAATCGGCAAGTAAGCCTCTAGGAAATGCGAGCCCACCGATTGCATCATCGCAAAACCACCGTCAAAGCCCAGCTCCGAGACATCGTCGTAGAAAATACCACCTACACCGCGCTGCTCATTGCGGTGCTTTAAAAAGAAGTACTCGTCGCACCATTGCTTGTAGCGCGCATAGCGCTCTGGGCCAAACGGCTGCACGCTGGCTCTGCAGACACGGTGAAAATGCACAGCATCTTCTTCAAAGCCGTAGTAGGGCGTCAAATCCATACCGCCGCCAAACCAGCTGACAGCCGGGCCTTTGACAGGAAATGCGGTGATCATGCGCACATTCATATGCACCGTGGGCACATAGGGGTTGCGGGGGTGGAACACCAGGGAAACGCCCTGCGCCTCAAATGCAGCGCCCGCCAGCTCGGGGCGCTTTTGCGTCGCCGATGGCGGCAAGGCCACGCCTTGTACATGGGAGAAGCCGCAACCGGCACGCTCAAACACTTGACCGCCTTCCAAAATGCAGGTGATGCCATTGCCTTGCAGGGGCTCATGCGCGGCTTTGTGCCACGGCTCTTGCAGGCAGGTCTGCGTGCCACCGGCCGCTTGCTCGCAGGTATCCAGGGCTTGGATGATGGTTTGTTGCAGGCCCAGTAAATAATCTCTGACGGCTTGGGTAGCGGGGGTCTTTGTCATGCAGTGTGGCCAGTTAGACGGTGTCGGACATGGGGATGATTGTAAACACGCCATGCCTATCAAGGGCATATGCGCACAGAGACTGAGAGCCTGTTCAACATTCAGCGCGCCGTCGCGCAAGGCACAACAAAGAGGCTGTGCAAGGCGCCTGTTGCAGCTCATTCCTCTGTATGCGCAAAACGGGCAACGCCACAATGCACTTTTTGGGGCTTCAACGCGGCTGCGTCGAGATGATGAACAGGCTCCAAGAGCCAGAAAAAACCGCCGTGGCGCAAAGAACACCACGGCGGTTGACCAGTCCATTGGTGCTTGGCTTAGCGGGTGTTAACGCCCGCTGCTGCCGCACCCTGGCACTCAGTTCTTAATGGCGCGGTAGCCAATGTCTTTGCGGTATTGCTCGCCCTCGAAATGAATCCAGCTGGCCACCTCGTACGCGCGCTGCTGGGCTTGCTTGACGTTGTCGCCAAGCGCCGTGACGCACAGCACGCGACCACCGCTGGTTTTGACCACGCCATCTTCCAGCACGGTGCCAGCATGGAATACCATGGCGTCGTCCAGCTCGGTCTCTGGCAGACCTTGAATGGCATCGCCTTTGCGCGGTGCTTCTGGGTAGCCGCCAGCGGCCATCACCACGCCCAGTGCGACGCGTCTGTCCCACTCAAGCTCGACTTTGTCGAGCTTGCCATCCACGGCAGCGACAAACACTTCGTACAAATCGCTTTTGAGGCGCATCATGATCGGCTGGGTTTCAGGATCGCCCATGCGGCAATTGAATTCCAGCGTTTTAGGCTGGCCGTTCTCGTCGATCATCAAGCCCGCATACAAAAAACCAGTAAACAAAATGCCATCGCGCTCCATGCCACGCACCGTGGGCAAGATGATTTCGCGCATCGCCCGTGCATGCACATCGGCGGTGACCACCGGCGCTGGCGAATACGCGCCCATGCCGCCAGTGTTCGGGCCTTGATCGCCATCGCGCAAGCGTTTGTGGTCCTGGCTGGTGGCCATGGCAACGACATTTTTGCCATCCGACATGACAATGAAGCTGGCCTCTTCGCCAACCAAGAACTCTTCAATCACAACCCGCGCTTCGCCTGCGTTATGGACTGCGCCATAGCGGTTGTCCAGCAACATGTCTTCGACCGCTTCGTACGCTTGCTCGACGGTTTCAGCCACGACCACGCCTTTACCAGCCGCCAGACCATCAGCCTTCACCACAATCGGCGCGCCCAATTGGTCGATGTACGCTTTGGCCGCAGCCACGTCGGTGAAGGTGTCAAAGGCCGCAGTCGGAATGCCGTGGCGCTTCATGAAGTTTTTAGAGAAGGCTTTGGAGCTCTCCAATTGCGCGGCTTTTTGCGTTGGGCCAAAAATCTTCAAACCATGGGCACGGAACTCATCGACCACACCTGCGGCCAAAGGCGCTTCTGGACCCACTACTGTCAAGGTGATTTTTTCTTGCTGCGCCCACTCGCGCAATGCCACCACATCGCTGATGTTGACGTTTTTGAACTTGGGGTTCAAGGCCGTGCCACCATTGCCGGGCGCAACAAACAACTCTGTCACGCGCGGCGATTGGGCCAATTTCCAAGCCAGTGCGTGTTCTCGGCCGCCGCCACCAATCACAAGGACTCTCATACGTAGGATTCAATTGAGCGCTCACGCGCGTTTGGTTGTCGGATCTGGCTAGAACCCGTTGACTGGCTTTTAGCAGTTGCGCAAGGCATCAAAGGGCAGTGCAAGGCGTCTGTTGTCGCTCATACGCGGGTATGCGCGGCAACAGGCGGCGCAGTCATGCGCCTTATGGTCTGGCCTTGGGACTTCCAACGCGGTCTGCTAAAGGTTCATAAACAGGTTCTTAAAGTTGGGCGTTATGAAAAATATCTTGCGTATCATCCAGGTCTTCGAGCGCGTCCAAGAGTTTTTGCATGCGCTCGGCATCCTCTCCCTCCAGAGCAATGCTGACATCGGCACGCATGGTGACCTCGGCCATCTCAGAGCTGAAACCTGCGGCCTCCAGCGCCAGCTTGACGGCTTCAAAATCAGCAGGGTCACACAAGACCTCAATCGCACCTTCCTCGTCGGTCACCACGTCGTTGGCACCGGCTTCGAGCGCGACCTCCATTATTCGGTCTTCATCAGTGCCTGGTGCAAAAAAGAATTGGCCCACACGCTGAAACTGGAACGCTACGGAGCCTTCCGTGCCCATATTACCGCCGTACTTGTTAAACGCATGGCGCACTTCCGCCACCGTGCGCTTGTTGTTGTCGGTCATGGTGTCGACGATGATGGCAGCGCCACCAATGCCATAGCCCTCGTAGCGGATCTCTTCGTACTGCACCCCTTCGAGGTTGCCAGTAGCTTTGTCGATATTGCGCTTGATGTTATCGGCCGGCATATTGGCCGCCTTGGCCTTGTCAATGGCCAAACGCAAACGTGGATTGGCACTTGCATCAGCCCCTCCGGCACGCGCAGCAACGATGATTTCGCGAATCAAGCGTGTCCAGATGCGTCCACGTTTCTCATCCTGGCGCCCTTTGCGGTGCTGGATGTTTGCCCACTTGCTATGCCCTGCCATGCCATGCCTCTCTGTCAGATCGGGCCAAAGCGAACGCCAGCCCACCCATCAATGACAACCCAAAAGTTGACATTTTACTTGGTCAAACTCTGTGCGAGGGCTTGCCACTCAGGCTTGTCTCAGTATTTGTTTTCGTTTACTTTTCACCAGCACTATGCGTTAGCACCTGAACTGGCATGGCCGCTGGGGCCATTTTCACTGCGCCAAGCCAAGTGCAGCGCCACTCTCTCAGTGCCTGCATTATGCGCCAGACACCAAAGTCCATGCCTGCTCAATCACTACCCCAACAAGGGCACCAATGGCATGCGGTTTGTGGCTAAAAACCATCAAATGCGGCTCAGCCGCATGCGCCAACCTGAGCATCAACTGGTAGCGCTCACCCTTGAAGACACAATCGACCACGCATGCTGCCAGGCTATCGGGCGCTGGTCCATCTGCGTGCGGCGACGGCTCCAGCACGCGCACATGTTCGGGGCGCACCAAGATCTGGCGCTGGGCTTTGCGCGAATCCGGCAAAGCCCAGCGAATCGCCTGGTGCAACAAGGCACTATCGGCAATGCACTGGCCTTCCGTGCGCGCCATATTGGCCAGTGCGCCACAGGCCTCCGCCTTCAGCACACTGCCCTGGCCAATAAAACGCGCCAGCCAAGGCGTGCGTGGCTGGCGGTAGATCTGCTGCGGCGTGCCGCGCTGCACCAGCTGTCCTTGGTGCATCACGGCGACTTCGTCGGCCAGCGCCATCGCCTCGGCCTGGTCGTGGGTGACATAAATCAAGGTCGCGCCACTTTGGCGGTGCAACCGGCGAAACGCGTCCTCCATCGTGTGGCGCAAATGGCGGTCCAGATTGGCCAGCGGCTCATCAAGCAAGATCACGCGCGGCTCGGCGGCAATACAGCGCGCCAAGGCCACACGCTGTTTTTGCCCGCCCGACAACTCGTGCGGCATCGCGTCGCGCTTTTCAGCCAGCTCCACCTGCGCCAACGCCTGCTCAATCGCACGCCCATAATCCTGGCCCTTCACTCCGCGCAATTTCAGCGCATAGCCCACGTTGTCACCTACCGTCATATGCGGCCACAGCGCATAGGACTGAAACACCATGCCCATGCCACGCTGCTCCGCGGGCACGCTGTGCGTGGCGTTGGCCAGCACAACACCGTCGAGGTGGATGCTGCCAGCATCGGGCTGCTCAAAGCCAGCAACCATCCTCAGCGTCGTGGTTTTGCCACAGCCGCTAGGCCCGAGCAAAGCGAGAAATTGGCCCTGACTGACCTGTAAATCCAGGTCTTTGACAACCGCCTGGTGGCCATAGCTGCGACGCAGCTGTTTGAGTTGCAGCAGCGGCTTGTCGCCAAGCACTGGCGGTTTATAGGGGTTTAGTTGCGCCATGGAATCGCTCCACGTGGCAGCTTGCGCCCCAGCCATGCCAAAGCCAGCATCGCCGCAACCACAAACACCACAATCAACACAGACACGGCCGAAGCCAGCACGGTTTCGCCACTTTCATTGAAGTTAAAAATCAACACACCCAAAGTTTCATGACCCGCACTCCACAGCAAGGCAGACACCGTCAGCTCATTGAGCGCGGTTAAAAAGACCAGCAAGCCCGCAGCCCAACAGGCCGGTGCCAGCAAAGGCGCCAGAACATGCAGCAAACGCTGGCGCTGGTTGGCGCCTGCCAGTTGCGCGGCCTCTTCCAGCGCAGGATCTGTCTCCTGCATCGCACTGAGCAAGGGCCGCAAGGCGACAATCCAAAAGCGCGCCAGATACGCCACAAAAATCAGCCACAAACTGCCATACAAGCCCCAGTCCCACCAAGGAAAGGGCCGGGCAAACGCCAAAATACAGGCGACTGCCAGCACGACGCCGGGCACGGCATAGGGCAGCTCCAACAGGTTTTCCAGCCAGCGCAAGGCGCGCGAAGAGCGACGCGCCATCAACCAGGCCAATGGCAGACACACGGCCACCAAGACCAGCGCCGCCAAGCTCGACAACAGCAGGCTATTGCCGCCAGCGCGCCAGGTCACGCGCTGCTCAAACAGCATGTGCGCATAGGCCTGCAAGCCCATCGTGTGCCAGCTCAGTGGCACGCCCAATGCAGGCACCAAAGACGCGGCCAGCAAAGCCAGCAGTGGTGCGACCAGGACCACTAACAAGACGGCCAACAGCAAGGCTTCACACCACGGCCGCCATGCCCCCAGGCGCCACTGCAGGGGTTTGCCTGCATGGCCTAATAAGCGGTAGCCATTGGGCTGCTGCAGCACGCGCTGCAATCCCACGCCCAACAAGGCCAGCATCGCGGTCAGCACCGACAGGCTGGCCACTTGCGGCAGCATGCTGGCGCCAAGGCTGGCCATTTTTTGGTAGATCAAGGTCGGCAGCACATAGTAGCTGGCCGGGATGCCCAGCAAGGCCGGAATGCCGAAATTGCCAAGCCCAGAGACAAATGCGAGCATCGCGCCTGCGGCCAGGCCTCGCTTGGCCAAGGGCCAGACGACATCAGACAGCATGCGCCAGCGCCCAGCACCTGCCTGCTGCGCGGCTTCGACCAAGTCCGACGGAATCGCCAGCAAGCTGCTGCGCACGGCCAAATAAACCAGTGCCGCATGCTGCACCCCCAGTAGCAAAGCAATGCCTGCGCCCGAGTACAAAGGCTGCGGGCTACCCAGTGGTGGAGCGAGGCCCAGCGCGTTCAACAAAGCACTCGATGGTCCGGTCATTTGCAACCAGGCCAGGGCGGTGACCTGCGGAGGGATCATCATCGGCAGCATCAAACCAAATACCCACAGGGCTTTGGCGCGCACATTGGTCAGTGTCACGGCCAGCGCAAAGCCACCGCCCAGCAGCACCGAAATCAGCATGCCGCCGCCGCTGGTGACCAGGCTGTGCCAAACCGCCAACCAGGTGGCGCGTTGTGTCAAGACCTGCGCCATCGCTGAAGGCTGGGCACTGAGGCCGTCAGTGACCACCAGCCACAGCAGTTGCAGCATGGGCCACAAACAGACGACCGCAGCCAATGCCAACAAGGCAGCACTGAGCCAGCCAGAGCGATCGGCGCGCAGAGCTTTGGCATGGCTGGCAGGCAGGCGGCGCTTGCCGGCAAGCGCAGAAGCGGCGGCACCGGCCTGTACGCCGGTGCTCGCCGCAGCAGAAAAACGTTCAGGCAAAGAGCGCTACCTCACACCGCCATGGCTTATTGCGCGGCATCAAAAATTTGACTGAAACGGGCTTTGTCGGCCTCGGTCTGCGCCAATGCATGGGCGGCATTGAGTGGCAAGATGTTGATGCTGTCACGCGCAGGAAAGCCTTCGGGCATCGCACTGCCATTGCGCGCCGGGATATAGCCTTGCTGCAACACCAATTGTTGGCCCGCTTCAGACAGCAGAAAATCGACCAGTCGTGCCGCTGCGGCAGGCTGCTGGCTGCTTTTGAGAATCGCCACCGGCTCGGTCACTACGGTCACACCTTCTTGCGGAAAAACAAATTCCACGGGTGCGCCTTTGGCCTTCTCACGAATCGCCAGGTAGTCGGCCAATACGCCATAAGGCTTGGTGCCCGTGGCCACGGCTTTGAGCACGCCGCCATTGCCACCCTGGACCTGGGCCTGGTTGGCTTTGAGTGCCTCGTAATAGCCCCAGCCAAACTCTGGCATATTCACCAAGGTTTGCATGTGCAACATGGCCGCACCGGAATACAAAGGACTGGGTGCGGCAACCAGATTTTTATAGGCAGGCGTGACGAGGTCCTGCCAGCTTTGCGGCTTGCTGGGCGCGGCGCTGTGGTGGGCAATGCCGGTGGTGATCAGTTTGGTGCTGTAGTAGTAACCGGCTGGATCGTACAAATCGGCGCTGTAGTGCTGTCGCTCAGCACTCAAATGGGGCTGGAGCAAATCGCGCTGTTTGAGTGACTCCAAAGTCACCGTGTCTGCAATCAGCAGCACATCGGCCTTGACGGCTTTGGCAGCCAGCTCAGCCTCCAGGCGAGTCATCAATTGCGTCGTGCCATCGCGCACCCACTCGACCTTGATGCCTGGGTTTTGCGCCATGAAGGCATCGACCGTGGCCTGGGCATCGCTATTGGGTTGGCTGGTGTACAAGGTGATCGTCTGGGCGCTCGCAACACCAGCACCAAAAACCAGCGTGCTGACGCACAGCGCCACAGGCACACGCAAAAATGGGGGCAATTTCATGATGGAAAATGGACACAAAAAGGCTGAGAAACCGTGAATCCGGGCCACGCAGGCCGACCGCTTGTGACCGTCGCATTCGCTGACAGGCAAGCTGGCTGGCCGCGCGCCGCGTAGCCTAAGACGCAGCGGTGACACTTTCATGACATTGCCATTTTGGGTATAGGGGTGCTCTGCAGAATCTCCGTGCCCGGCACGGGCGGAGTGCATCACAGTGCTGTCATATTCAAACCCTAGCATGGAGTTCCATCTACCACGAGGACACTTGTATGACTCACCCACACGCGACACAGCACGCTGCGGCGTTGGCAGACCATTTTGTTTCCGTTATTTTGGAGGGCGACCCAGAGCTGCTGGTCAGCAATCTGGATGAGCTCGATGAAGAGGAAGTACGCGACGTTGCCAAACGACTGGCGATCTTCCGTTTGGCGTTGATCGAGGAGCTGGCCGCACAGCCGCATGCACAGGATGAGGATGAGGACGACGACTGCGACGAAGCCTGACCCTCGCCCTTAGAACGTGTTTACGCTTTAAGAACGTATTCACGATCTAAGAGCCTGCTACATCATCTCTGCGCAGCGCTGAACACAGCGCTGCGCTGCCTTTGCCAGCTCACCAGCCCGATACACAGCATGCACTGCCTGTGCACAGGTTTCTGTGTCTGCGCGATCAAGGCCGCTCACCGGCCCAATTGGGGGAGTCACCGTGGTCAGTCCCATCATTGATCTTGTTTACTGCAATGCAGGCGGCGGACACCGCGCCAGCGCACTCGCACTCGAAGCCATTGCGCTGGCGCAGCGGCGCAATTGGACCATCCGCCTGATGAACCTGTTTGAGGTGCTTGATCCTGAAGGGCGTTTTCATGCCTTGACCGGCCTGAACCCCGAGGACCTCTATAACAAGCGCCTGGAGCGCGGCTGGACACGCGGCATGGCGCACGAATTGCGGCTGCTGCAGCAAGTCATTCGCCTGAGTCAAACCCGGCTGACACAGCGTTTGACCACGCATTGGCGCGGCAATCCGCCCGACATGGTGGTTTCACTGGTGCCCAACTTCAACCGCGTCATGGTCAACGGTTTGCGAGCCAGCGCCAGCCATGCCCCTTATGTGACGGTGTTAACCGATTTGGCCGACTTAGACCACGGCCGTTTTTGGATTGAACCAGGCCTGGGCATCCACACCGTCTGCGGCACGGCCCATGCGGTGCAGCAAGCACAACGCCTAGGCATTGATGCCGAGCATTTGCACCCGACCTCGGGCATGCTGATTCGCCCGGAGTTTTATGAAGCCCCCAAAGAACCGCGCGCCCAAGCCATGCAGCGCCTGGGTCTGGACACCACGCGACCCACTGCCGTGGTTTTGTTTGGTGGCCATGGCGGCCGCACGATGCTGAAAATTGCCAGGCGCATGCCCGATTTGCAAACCATTTTTCTGTGCGGCCACAACACCCAATTGGCCGAACAACTGAATGCATTGCCGCTGCAAGCGCCGCGTTGGGTGCAAGGCTTTACTGCCGATATCGCCCACTTCATGCGCATGGGCGACTTCATGATTGGCAAGCCCGGCCCAGGCAGCATCAGCGAAGCCCTGTGCTGCGGCCTGCCGGTGATCCTGCTGCACAGCGGCGCCACCATGCCGCAAGAGCGCTACAACGTGCACTGGGTGCAAGAGCAAGGCGTTGGCCTGACCTGCACGACCTTCAAAGGCTTGCACCAGGCAGTCGCAAGCATGCAGCAGCAACTCACGCACTTTCAAGCGCGAGCCCGTGCGATCAACAACCAGGCCCTGTTTGAAGTGCCTGAGATTTTGGCTCGCGTCCTGCAGCAAGACACGGCCACACAAGCCTTTGGTATGGACTGGGACCAGTTCCTCTCCAGCCCTGCCGTCTGAACGATCGCAGAGCCTGTTGGCGATCCTTTCGCAGTCGCGCCAGGGACAAAAAAAGACGGTACCGCAATGCGCTTTAATGTCCCCTCCCCTTCAGCTTGAAGAGGGTGTGCAGGCTCCCAATGCCCCAGCATTTAACGCTGCGGCATGTCCTTGGTCGAATAAACGGGCGAAACCGTCGCATCGGCGGGAATCGCCGGCATGCTGGCATTCCACGCCTCCCAGCTGCTGCGCATCGCCGCCAAACGCTCGGGCTCATGGCGCGCATGGTTGGCGCGCTCACGCGCATCGACCGCGACGTTGAACAAGTACTCGTGCTGGTCGACCTTGAGGTACTTCCACTCGCCCACGCGATACGCACGTTGGTCGCGGTGGTTCATGCGCCAAAACAAGGGCCGCTCAAACTCCACCGCGGCATCGCGCAGCACCGCCGCCATCGATGCACCATCCAGCGGGAAGTCCGCCGCAGGCACTGCACCGGCAACATCGAGCATCGTCGCCGACCAGTCCATCGTCATGCACAACTGGCGGCTGACGCCACCAGCAGGCACGATGGCAGGCCAATGCACAATCCATGGCACACGGATGCCGCCCTCTGTCAGATCCATCTTGCCGCCCACCAGCGGCCAGTTGTCAGAATAGCGCTCGCCGCCGTTGTCACTGGTGAACACGACCAAGGTGTTGTCAACCATACCGTGCTCAGCCAAGGCTTGCATCAATTGGCCAATGCCCTCGTCCATGTGGTGGATCATCTTGCGGTAAATATCCACGCTACCGCCCGATAGGTCGTACAAATCGTTCTTCAAGGTCGGCGCGCGATTGGCATCGTCACGTGTCTCCCAAGGCCAGTGCGGCGCGGTGTAGTGCAAACTGAGGAAAAACGGCTTGTGGCCTTCTGCCGCATTGGCCTGTGCCTGGCGGTGCACGTAGTCCACCGCGCGGCGCGATAGCAAATCGGTCAAATAACCGTCCTCGTGCTTGGCCTCCTCGCCCTCCCACCAGTCATGATTGCCGCGTGAGTCCGCATGCGTGAAATAATCCAGACCACCCGAGAGCGCGCCATAAAACTCGTCATAGCCCGACTGCAAGGGACCGAAGTGTGGTGGATAACCCAAGTGCCATTTGCCCACCAGGGCCGTACGGTAGCCAGCACCGCGCAGCAGCGATGGCAGCGTTGGGATGCTGGGCGGCAAGCCCAGCTTGTCGCTGCCGCGCGCATCGCTGCGAATCGGCTCTTCAGCAGCACCGCGCAAACGGTATTGGTAGCGCCCGGTCATCAGCGCAAAGCGCGTGGGTGAGCACACGGGGGAGTTGGAGTAGCCCTGCGTGAACAACAGGCCATTGCTCGCCAAACCATCAAGCACCGGTGAAACAGCCCCAAAACTGGCTTCGCGACCGCCATAGCAGCCCAAATCTGCGAAGCCCAAGTCGTCAGCTACGATAAAAATAATATTGGGTTGTTGCATACTGAGGAGACACACTTCCAACTAAAAACGCGAGTGTACAAACAAATCCAACCACTTCTGCAAGCTGGCGCATACCGGCCGCAATTGGGTAGATGGGCTGCTTTTAAGAACCTGTTTACGATTTTTTCGCAGCCGCGCAAGGCACAAAAAAGAGGCAGTGCAAGGCGCTCGTTTTGCGCATACGCCCGTATGAGCAAAACGGGCAACGCCACAATGCGCTTTTTTGTAAACAGGCTCTAAGGTTGGTAGCCCGAGTTTTTCACTACCGGCGCCCACTGCTGCTCAAACGCCGCCAAGGTTTCGCGGGTTTGGGCTTGCGTGCTGCCCACTGGCGTGATTTTGGAATCGATAAAACGCTGGCGCAATGCTGGCTCTTGCATCACCTCGTGGACGGCTTGCGCCAAGGCCTCAATGCGCGCAGTAGGCGTGCTGGCCGGAGCGTATAAGGTGTTCCAGCCTGAGGCTTCAAGCTCCAGCCCCGCCTCTTTGAAACTCGGCACCTGCTCGGCCCAGACCGAGCGTGCATTGCCGGAGGTCGCCAGAATGCGCAGTTTGCCGCCCAGAAATTGCGGCAATAAAGCATCTTCGGTATCAACAGCAACCGGAATCTGTCCGCCCAGCAAATCGCTGGTCAACGGCGCAGAGCCGTTGTAGCCAATCACCTCGGACTGCACACCGGCCTTGTCGCCCAACATCAGTGCAAAAAAGTGCGGCAGGCTGCCAGTAGCTGGTACGCCGACATTGGCTTGCTGAGGATTGTCTTTGAGCCAAGTCATCAAACCTTGGAGGTCGGTCACAGGCAGTGTCGGGGCGACCGCCACGGCAAAATCGTAATTGGTCAAATGGGAGACCGGAATGAAATCCTTGTCGACGTCGTAGCCCACGTCCTTGAACACCAGCGGCGCCACCACCATCACCGCCGGGTTGGCCAGGATCAAGGCATTTTTATCTACCGGCGTGGACTTGAACTGCTGCGCCGCCACGCGACCGCCGGCACCAGGCTTGTTCTCCACAATCACCGGCACGCCCAGTTTGGCGTTCAGTGCATCGGCCAGCAAACGCGCAGCCCGGTCAGACGCGCCGCCAGCCGGATAGCCCACGATGATGCTGACAGGCGAATCAATACCGGCCTTGCCACTCTCGGCCGCCTGCAACAGGGGCGCTGCAAGCAACGCCACTGCCGCCGTCAAACTCCAAGTGAGGCTGCGGCAACGCATGGCTGCACCAAATCTTGTATTACCCAATGTGAACATCAACTGTCTTCTCCGATGCGAATGCAATCTACCAGCGCGCAACATGCGCAACCAGCTCCCCAAAAAGCCCAGCAGACACCGTTTGCGGCCCCTCCTGGCGCACCGCGCAACGGCCCGGCCGCAATGCGGGCCATTATCCAAGCACGCTTTGCACTTTTATTTATATCCTTAGAACGTGTTTACGATCTTATAGCAGGGATGCGCAGCGGTGTGCAGCGGGTTAGTCTGCGAGACTGCGTCACACAGGTGACGCACACTACAGCCATGCTGTACCTATTGCGTTCTCGTTCATAGGCAAGCGGCCTTGTTTTCAACCATAGGAGAGAGACCATGACAGGCAAAAAAATTCTGATGATCTGCGGCGACTACTGTGAAGACTACGAAACCATGGTGCCGTTTCAAGCGCTGCTGGCCGTTGGCCACACCGTGCATGCGGTATGTCCCAACAAAAAAGCCGGCGACCACATCAAAACCGCGATCCATGATTTCGAAGGTGCGCAAACTTACAGCGAAAAGCCGGGCCACAATTTCACACTCAACGCCAGCTTTGCCGATGTCAAGGCCGAGCAATACGACGCACTGGTGATTCCCGGTGGCCGCGGCCCCGAGTATTTGCGCAACGAGCCCGCCGTGATTGCTGCCGTGCGCCACTTCTTTGATGCCAATAAACCAGTCGCAGCGGTATGCCACGGTGCGCAATTGCTCGCTGGCGCAGGCGTGCTCAAGGGCCGCACCTGCTCGGCCTACCCGGCTTGCAAGGTCGAAGTGGAGTTGGCTGGCGGCACCTATGCCGATATTGCCGTTGACCAGGCCCACACCGATGGCAATCTGGTCAGCGCCCCTGCCTGGCCTGCCCACCCAGCGTGGTTGGCGCAGTTCTTAGCCTTGCTGGGCACACGCATCACCCATTAAAGACGCGCTGAAGCTGGCCGTGGTGCGGCACAAATGCCCAGTCTTTGGCACAATATTGGGATGAACACCCGCACCACTGAAGAGATCATGCACGCCATGGGCGTGCAAGCACGCCGTGCCAGCGCCCGCATGGCGATTGCCAGCGCCAAGGAAAAAGCCCTAGCACTGCGCTTTTTGGCCGATTTGCTGCGCCAGCAAGCGCCGGCATTGCAGGTTGAAAACGCCAAGGACTTGGAGCGCGCGCGCGCCAATGGCCTGACCGAACCGATGGTCGACCGCCTGAAACTGACAGACACCATTCTGGAAACCGCAGCCCAGGGCTGTGAACAACTGGCCGCCATGCCCGACATCATTGGCGATGTGATCGGTCTGCGCCAGCAGCCATCGGGTATTCGCGTGGGCCAAATGCGTGTGCCACTGGGTGTGTTCGGCATGATTTACGAAAGCCGCCCCAACGTCACGATTGAAGCGGCGAGTTTGGCCATTAAAAGCGGCAATGCCTGCATTTTGCGCGGTGGCTCCGAAGCGATTGACTCCAACAAAGCGCTGGCAGCTTTAGTGCGCCAGGCGCTGGTGCATGCGCAGCTGCCTGAAGACGGCGTGCAACTGGTGCCGACCACCGACCGCGCCGCTGTAGGCGCGCTGATCACCATGCCCGAGTATGTGGATGTAATCATTCCACGCGGCGGCCGTGGCCTGATCGAGCGCATCAGCGCCGAGGCCAAAGTGCCGGTGATCAAGCACTTGGATGGCATTTGCCACACCTATGTCGACGATCCAAGCAATATTGAACAGGCGGTGGTGATTGCCGACAACGCCAAAACGCACAAGTACAGCCCTTGCAACGCCACCGAGACCTTGCTGGTCGCACGCGGCGTGGCCGAGCAGTTCCTGCCCAAGATTGCCGCCATCTACGCGGCCAAAGGGGTGGAGATGCGCGTCACCGATGAGGCGCGCGCCTGGGTCAGCCAAGCGCCGCAAGCCCATGTCGTGTCTGCCACCGAAGCCGACTGGAGCACCGAGTACCTGGCGCCGATCATCAGCATCAAAATCGTTGCCGGACTGGACGAGGCCATTGCCCACATCAACCAATACGGCAGCCACCACACAGATGCGATCGTCACCAACAACCACCAGCATGCGCAGCGCTTTTTGCGCGAGGTCGATTCGGCCAGCGTGATGGTCAATGCCAGCACGCGCTTCGCCGATGGCTTTGAGTTTGGTCTGGGCGCCGAGATCGGCATCAGCACCGACAAATTCCATGCGCGTGGGCCTGTTGGCGTTGAAGGCCTGACTTCGCTCAAATTCATCGTGCTGGGCGAGGGCGAAATTCGCCAATAAACGCACTGCCAACGCGCAGCCCATCAGCACGCCTGGCGCGGTTCACACTGCAAGGCGTGCTTTTTTTCACCCCATTGAAGCCACTACCAACGCCCATGATCACCTGCTATTTGCGCTACATCATTGATGCCGACAAACTGGGCGAATTTGAGCATTACGCCCAATTATGGATTCCGCTGGTCAATCGCTTTGGTGGCCAGCACCACGGCTATTTCCTGCCCTCCGAAGGCGCCAACAACGTCGCCTACGCGTTGTTCAGCTTCCCAAGCCTGGCGCTGTATGAGCAATACCGCATCGACTCCATGCAAGACGCCGAATGCCTGGCAGCTTTTGCCTATGCAAAAAGCACACGCTGCATCATCAGCTACGAGCGCAGTTTCTTACGACCGGTGTTTGCGTAAACGCCGTTGGCCTGCCATGGCCACAGCATCACAGCGGGCTTGTGACGAACTTGACAGAGTCCTAAAGCCCAGCTTCAACAGCCTTTAGAGCCTGTTTACGATCTCCTTGCAGGCTGGCGCCATTTGCTGCGGCAGGAATGAATCAGCAGCCCGCATCAGGCAATGCGCCATTTCACCATGGCAAGGCATAAAATGGCGCCATGCTGAAAATCAAACAAGACTTGCTGAACGGTCTGGCCGCTGTGCTGGACCAGATCTCCCCTGGCGCTGGCGACAAAGCGGCATTTGAGCTGCCCCGCCAGCCAGAACATGGCGACTATGCCATCACGGCCGCCATGCAATTGGCCAAGCCCCTGAAACAAAATCCGCGCGCCCTGGGCGAGCAGATCAAGGCCGCGCTGCAAGCGCAGCCCGTCTACCAACAATGGGTGCAAGCCGTTGAAATTGCTGGCCCCGGCTTTTTGAACCTGCGTTTGACCCCCGCTGCCAAGCAAGAGCTGGTGCGCGAAGTGCTGGGCGCTGGCAAAGAGTTCGGCCTGCAGCCCCAGCGCGATGAGCGCGTGGTGGTCGAGTTTGTCTCGGCCAACCCAACCGGCCCGCTGCACGTTGGCCATGGCCGCCAAGCCGCGCTGGGCGATGCCATTTGCCACTTGCTGGGCTCGCAAGGCTGGCAAGTGCACCGCGAGTTCTACTACAACGACGCTGGTGTGCAAATCGACACCCTGACCAAAAGCACGCAGCTGCGTGCGCAAGGCGTCAAACCGGGCGATGCCGGCTGGCCAGAAGCCGCCTACAACGGCGACTACATCCAGGACATTGCCGACGATTTTCTGGCGAAGAAAACCGTCAAAGCCGATGACCGCGAGTTCACCGCCAATGGCGATGTGAATGACTACGACAACATCCGCCAGTTTGCCGTCGCCTACCTGCGCAACGAGCAAGACAAAGACCTGCAAGCCTTCAATCTGAAGTTTGACCAGTACTACCTGGAGTCCAGCCTGTATGAGAGCGGCCGCGTTGAGCAAACCGTGCAGCGCCTGATCGACCAGGGCCATACCTATGAGCAGGACGGCGCGCTGTGGCTCAAATCCACCGACTACGGCGACGACAAAGACCGCGTGATGCGCAAGTCCGAAGGCGGCTTCACCTATTTTGTGCCCGATGTGGCCTACCACATCGCCAAATGGGAGCGCGGCTACCACAAGGCCATCAATATCCAGGGCACCGACCACCACGGCACCATCGCCCGCGTGCGCGCTGGCTTGCAAGCGGCCGATGTCGGCATTCCGACCGGCTACCCCGACTACGTGCTGCACACCATGGTGCGCGTCGTGCGTGGCGGCGAAGAAGTCAAAATCAGCAAGCGCGCTGGCAGCTATGTGACCTTGCGCGACCTGATCGAGTGGACCAGCAAGGATGCGGTGCGTTTCTTCCTGCTCTCGCGCAAACCTGATACCGAATACACCTTCGACGTTGACCTGGCTGTGTCGCAAAATAACGACAATCCGGTCTATTACGTGCAATACGCCCATGCGCGCATCAACAAGATTTTGCGCGATTGGGGCGGCTCGCTGGAATCACTGAGCACCGTGGATTTGTCGGCACTGGATACCCCGGCAGCACAGGCCCTGCTGGTGAACCTGGCCAAATACCCGGACATGCTGACTGGCGCAGCGCGCGACTTTGCCCCACACGACGTGAGCTTCTACCTGCGCGACTTAGCTGCCAGTTACCACAGTTACTACGATGCCGAACGCATTCTGGTCGACAATGAAGCGGTTAAACTGGCCCGTCTGGCGCTGATTGCTGCGACCGCGCAAGTGTTGCGCAACGGTCTGGCAATGCTGGGCGTCTCTGCCCCTGAGCGCATGTAATCCTGAACGCAAGCTCCCACTAGCTATGGCAAAAAAAACCACCCGACGCAAGTCCGGATCCGAACAGCGCGGCGGCACGCTCGCCGGCATTCTGATTGGCCTGACCATTGGCGGCATCCTGGCCATTGGCGTGGCCTTGTATGTCTCGAAAATGCCGGTGCCCTTTCTGAATACCTCATCGAATCTGCGGCCATCGGCGCTTGATGCCACAGAGCAAGAGCGCAATAACGCGTGGAACCCCAATGCTGCACTGTCGGGCAACCGCTCGGGCACGCAAACCACCACGCAAACGCAACAGCGCCCATTAGGGCCAGACACGGCCTCACAAGACCAGTCGCCGCCGGTGATTCCTGAGCCGCCGTCGGAAGTCGTCGCGGTCGCGCCTGTGACCCCTGGCAGCACCGATCCGCTGGGTGAATTGGCCGCGCGCGTTGGCAACCGCCCTGGTGCTGCTGAGCCCACGGCCAGCACGCCGCCGACCTCTGCCGATCCCTACCAGTACTTTGTCCAGGCCGGCGCCTACCGCGCCCGCAGCGACGCCGACGCGCAACGCGCCCGTCTGGCAATGAACGGCTGGGATGCCAGCATCACCAGCCGTGACGCCCAAGGCCAAACGGTGTACCGCGTGCGGGTAGGCCCATTCAATAAGAGCGAGGATGCAGCCAATATCAAACGCCAGTTTGACCAACAAGGCTTTGACTCTGCAGTGGTGCGCCAAGCGCGTTAAGCAGCTCTCCACAGCCGGCCGTCAGCTTGCCGTGCCGTCTCTCCCAAAGCGCCATGTTGTACACAGCATGGCGCTTTTTTGATTGGGCAACAACTTGAGCAGGTTCTAAGAACCTGTTTAGGATCTTTTCGCAGACCGCGTTGAAGCCCAAAAGAATGCAATGCGCGGCAAAAACCGCAGTCGGGCTCTCAGCCCGGCGAGGATTTTTAACAAAGCAGTGCGCCTTTTGGGCTTCAACCCGAAGGGCAAGGCGCAAAAAAGCGCATTACTGCGTTGCCTGTTTTTTTGTGCCTTGCGCGACTGCGAAAAGATCCTAAACAGGTTCTAAAACACGAACAAGCCCGCATCGCGCAGCGCCGACCACAGCAACTGCATGCAGGCAACCGCCATGATGGTTTTAAAGCCAATCTCAAAGTAGCGCTCAGGCAAACGCTCGAGTAATTGGCTGCCGGCATACACGCCCACATACCCAGCGCCAATCATCAACACCAGCAAAAAAGCCCAGGCACCATAGGCAAAACCCAGGCCACCAAATAGCAGCACTTTCAAGCCGTGCTGCGCAACCATAGAGGCCGCTTGTGTGGCCACCAGCGCATGTTTTTGCAGCTTGCCAGCAGACAGCACAGCCGCCACCAAGGGCCCTGTAGCGCCCACAAACATACTGGCCAGCCCCGTCAAAAAGCCGCCGCCCACCAGCCAGCGGCGGCTGAACGTCGACAAGCGGTGTTTGCGGCCAAACACCGTCCACATAATGAATACAGCCAGCAGCATTTTCAGCAATGCATCGGGAATCGAAAACACCACAGCACCGCCTGTGAGCACGCCCAGCATAGAGCCCAGTGCAAACCACAGAAATAGGCTGCGCTCAATGTAGCGACGCTGGATCAACGAGCGGCTGATGTTGGAGCCCAATTGCACAATGCCATGCAAGGGCAGCACCGTGGCCATCGGCAAGCCCATGCTCAGGACGACCAGCATCAGCATGCCGCCCCCCAGGCCAAATGCCCCCGTCAGAGCCGAAGTGCAAAAACTGGTTAGCACCAAAATAACAAAGAACGTCGCACTGATATCTGGCGGCAGCCATTCAAACCCGCTCATGACTGTGCCGCGTCGCTGTGGTAATCGTTGTGGTGATCGTTGTGAGACATGTCCTGTCTCAGCGCTCTTAAACACAGGTCTGGGCCCACCAAGCGCGGCTCTAACCAGCGGTAACGCGGGGCTTGTGCGAGGCTGTCCAGTGGCTGTGGCAACGTGGCCATGCCACGGCCAAGACCCAGCATCGCAGGCGCCACATACAGCAGCCACTCATCCACCAAACCCGCTTGTAATAAACCGGCATTCAGGCTCGCGCCAGCCTCCACATGGATTTCATTGAGCGGCATGGCCGCCGACAACGCACCAATGGCTGCGTGCAGATCCAAACCAGACGCCGCTGAAGCTGCAGTGCTGGGCGTCAGCGCCACACGCAGCACCCGTGCGCCTTGGGCTTCGAGCGCCTGCTGCTTATTGCGCTGTGCTTGTGCCCAAGCAGCGTCATCGCCATCGGCCAGCGCCTGCGCGACTATCCATACTTGGCGACCTGGCACTTGCCAGAGCCTGGCATGCAGCGGCGTACGCAATTGGCTGTCGACAATCGCCAAATGCGGCTGGCGTTGTGGCAGGGCCGAATCGGGCGAGCGCCAATCACGCACATTGAGTTGCGGGTCATCGGCCAGCACCGTGCCAATGCCAGTCAGCACCACATCAGCGCGAGCGCGCCAACGCTGACCATCCGCACGCGCAGCCGGGCTGGTAATCCATTGGCTTTGGCCATCAGGCAAGGCGGTATACCCATCGATAGAGGCAGCCACTTTGGCGCGCAGCCAAGGCCGGCCAGTTTCCATGCGCTGTAAAAAGCCCAGATTCAATTGCCGCGCCTGCTCTGCACCATCGCCGACCTCCACTGCGATGCCTGCCGCTTGCAAGCGCGCCAAGCCTTGCCCTGCGACCTGGGGATTCGGGTCAGCCAGCGCTGCGACGACGCGGCCCAAGCCTGCTGCGACCAAGGCGTCACAACACGGCGGTGTGCGGCCATAGTGCGCGCAGGGCTCGAGCGTGACGTAAGCCGTAGCACCGGCAACGCTATGGCCTTGTGCTGCAGCATCACGCAGCGCCATCACCTCCGCGTGTGGACCACCAACGGGCTGGGTATGGCCTTCACCGAGCACACGCTGGCCATCTGCACTCACAATCACACAGCCCACGGCCGGATTGGGATTAGTGAAACCCACGGCACGCGCAGCCAGTGCCAAGGAACGTTGCATCCAATCGGATGGGGCAGAAGAGGACTGTACAAACATCGACACACGCGACTCCCTGTCTTAACCGCGGACACCCGCCATCGACCGGCCTTTGTTGGGCTGGACAGCCGCATACGGGCAAGTTGCCAGCACCTCGATGCCGCTCGCTCGGACCACGCCCAGGCCAGTCAATCTGTCATCCACTCGGGTGTGGCCCACGATGGCCTGCTTGTCGTTGACACGGCTGTGCATCATCTCGGCGACCAGGTTACCGCTGTGCGCCATGCATAAACCGCGGCCTTGTTGATTGCCGATGTGGGCGATAGGGAAAGACATCACAAACCTTAAAAGGGCCAACGCTTGCAGCACGATTCGGGCGCCAAGGGCATCCACTCAGCGTGTACAAGCGGCCATTGAAGAAGTTTGTAAGCATAGTGCAAACCTGCCCAACACGCAGCGCAGTGAGTACACCACGGGGCGCATACCGACCATTTGCTCAAATACCATAGGACTCTTAGAACGTGTTTACGATCTTAGAGCTTGATGGAGCCGTCTCTCTATCCTTGAGGACACATTAGCCCATCAGGCGAGCCGATAGCGCACGGCACCGTCTTCGTCCTCTGTCAATACGATTTCCCCACGCTGGTCGAGATAGTTCAGGTGGGCGAGCGTCTCTCCGGTCGCGAGGAAGAGGTGCATGTGCTCCGCAACCACAGACGTGCGGTACAAGGAGCGAACTAGATCGATGGTCCTCACAGGCTGCACAAGTTGTTGCCTCACACGCTCGGTGCCTTTCATAGCGCTCTCACGCAGTTGCTCCAACCGCAAGTGCAGGCCGTAAAAAGGCTCGTTGTGGGCGGGCAAAACCAGGGCGCTCTCAGGTACGCGTTGCTGCAATCGATCGATAGAGTCGAGCCAGCCCTGTAAAGGATTGGCATGCGGCTCGGTGGCATCCACGGAGGTATTGGAGCTGATCCTGGGAAGAACCTGATCTCCCGATATCAACAAATCCAGCTCGCGCGTGTAAAAACACGCGTGCTCGGGAGAATGCCCTGTGCCAACAATGACCTCCCATTCCTGATTCCCGATCCGCAACATCTGACCATCCGTGAGCCGCACAAAGCTGTCAGGCAAAGGATGAACCATTTTGCCAAAGTCACCAAACCGAGCGCGGTACTCATCGACTTCGGTGTCGCGCCAACCGGCTCTCTGGTAGAAGCGAACCCCATCAGCTGGCGCTTGCTGCCCTGCTTCGCTCAGCATGACCCTACCGCTTAAATACTCGTCTCGTGTCATCCACAGCGCACAATCGAAGCGGCGTGTCAGCCAGCCCGCCATGCCCACATGATCCGGGTGCATGTGCGTCGCCATGACGCGGGAAACAGGACGCCCAGCCAGCGGCCCCTGAGGCGCCAATAAGGCGAGCCACGCATTCATCACGTCCACGCTGCGAATGCCGGTGTCCACGACCGCCCAACCAGCACCGTCGCTCAATACCCAAAGGTTGATGTGGTCCAGGGAAAACGGCAGCGGCATGCGCAACCACAGCACACCTGGCTTGATTTCAATGGCTTGTTCAGGGAGCGGGAGATGGGCGAACGGATACGAAAGTGCCGGGGCTGCGTCGGTCATGGTGCTGGGTTTACATTCTGGCAATGCCGCTTCAATGGTGCACGGCCATCACTCTTATGCTGTGCGATATCTATTTGAGCTTAGGGTCAGCAACGACAAGTGGCAATGGCAAATGGCCTCAATAGGCTGACAAAAAACGCCTACTTTTTTAATGCCGCCTGCCACTGCGCTGCCGCGGGTGCAACTGCCTGAGAACCTCGCGCGAAACAGGCCATGGCCCCGGCTGCCATGCAGGCGCCGATCTCCTAGGTCAAGCTGCAATTACTCCAATGCCGCTATGCAAGAGCCTGCTTGGTGCGCGAGCGAGCACGGTAGGCCCCCGGCGCACTGCCGGTCCAGACCTTGAAGGCGCGTTGGAAGGCGGTGCTGTCAGAGAAGCCCAGGTCAGCGGCAATGGCGACGAGCGATGCGTCGCTGCTGGTCAGGCGTACGATCGCCACATCGCGCCGCAGTTGGTCCTTGAGCGCCTGGAAAGAAGTGCCCTCAGAGGCCAAGTGCCTCTGCAACGCGCTCACCGACATATGCAGGTGTTGCGCGGTGCTGGCCAGGTCAGGCCATTCGGGACTGGCCCGCTGCAGCACCATGCGGACCCGCGCGCTGGCGCTGCGCTCGTTCAGATACGGCCCCACCACATTGCCCGGCGTGGCTCGCAGGAAGGACTGCAGCACGTCCCGATCACGCCGCACCGGCTGCTTGAAGGCATCGGAGTCGAACCAAACCGCCGTGCGGGGCTGACCGAAGCACAGCGTGCCGGAAAAGATGCCTTGGTAGTTCTGTGCGTGAGGTGGCGGCGCAAAGCTGAAGTCGAAGCGCTGCGGCACCAGTCGGCCGCCGTGCAGCCATACCAACAGTCGCCAGAACACGCGCAGCAGGTGTGCATGCAGGAAATCGGCATACGCGTCCGAACCGCCACGCATATCGAGCGCGATACCTGACAGCGCGCCCTCAGTCACACGCAGCAAAGCCACGTCGTCCTGCAGCAGGGCAAAGGACTCAGCCAAACGGCGCAGGGCCAACTCCAATGAGTTGGCGCTGAACGCACTGCGCACCATCAGTGCGAAGCTGCCCGGGCGCAACGGACGTCCATGCAGATAGCCCAGGCACTCGTCGTTGAGGCTGTCCTTGACGGCAATGAGCAGCGTGTTGAACTGCTCCACGGTCACACGCGACTCCTCCAACTCCAGCAGCGATGCGCTGATGCCTGCGCGCCCCAGCACGTCTGCCAGCCATTCTGGCGTGGCCAACCCCTTGCCGCGAGCACCGTCCAACAGGCCGTGCACGGCAAAGATGGGAGCAGTGAAAACGGGTTGCCGCATGGCGTGTTATCGAAAGGGCCAACGCCGGCCGCATGGGCCGAAAGAAGTTATTTGTCAGTGGATTGAGACGATCTGCCATCGCCTTCGCAGGCACTGGATTCTGCGATTATCGCATCCCTAAAACACGCCGGCCGTAGTGCTATAGAGAGCATGTGGCGCAGGGTCACAGTCAGCGCATCGCGCTGCGACCTCAAGGCGCCACAGGCTGGCCGTGTCCAAGACCTGCTGGGCGGCTGCATGAAATACCAGGCCCCCCGGATAGCCCGCTTGTCTCCGCCGACGAGGGCATCTGCGCAGACGACATGGCTCTGACCAACCGAGTGGTCGATCCGGACGGAGCTATGTGCTGTGTGATTGGAGAAAGCAGTTTTTGCACCAGCGCCTGCAACTTGCTGCCTTCCAGAGCGGTCTGGCAATCTCATTGGGGTTGGAGGCGGATGAAATGGATGGGCTCCACGGCTTCGCTGGCAACAGTCCGCGCGCTCAGAACCCAACAGGGAGTTTTGCAGCCGCACCCCTGGCGAAGCACAAAAAGACCATTGCAAAAACAGCAGCAGTGCCTGCTCGCTATGCTGCCCAAACAGGCGATGCCAGCGATCGCTGGCATCGAAGGTCGCGCCCGCATCACGTCAGGCGGTTGTGCACAAGCCCGCCCCCCAGCAGGTCAAAACTCCTGCGCGCCCTTCATGCGCTCGATCACGCCATTGAGCACTTCCAGCGAGGCAAAGGGAATACGGATCTCGCCCGACTCCTGCACCTGGCCGTTTTTCTTTTTCACGCGTTTTTTGATTTGAATATCCACCTCGGCCATCAGCAGGTCCGAGAGAATTTCTTCAACGCGCTTGAGGTCGCCGCTTTTGCGGGTGCTGGCCTTTTTGCTGGGCTCTGCGCCCTTGCCTTGCGCAACGCGCTTGACCAGGCTCTCGGCTTCGCGCACGGTCATTTTCTTGGCGGCAATTTCATTGCCCGCGGCGATTTGCTCGGCCTTGCCCAGAGCCAGCAGCGCACGCGCATGGCCCATTTCAATGTCACCAGCCATCAGCATGGTTTGCATCGGCTCGGCCAGATTCAGCAAGCGCAGCAAATTGCTGGCTGCGCTGCGTGAGCGGCCCACGGCTTGCGCTGCTTGCTCGTGCGTGAGCTTGAATTCCTGCACCAGGCGGTGCAGGCCGCGCGCCTCTTCCAGTGGGTTGAGGTCTTCGCGCTGCATGTTCTCAATCAGCGCCATTGCAGCGGCAGTGTGGTTGTCCACCTCGCGCACAAGCACTGGTACCTGCGCTAAACCAGCCAGTTTGCTGGCCCGAAAACGCCGCTCACCCGCAATGATTTCATAGCGCCCAGCCTGCTCGCCGCTGTTGACTTTACGCACCAGCAGAGGCTGCATCACCCCCTGGTTTTTGATGCTTTCAGCCAGCTCGTACAGCGCGCCCTCGTCCATGTGGGTGCGGGGCTGGTATTGGCCTGGCACCAGCGCGTCTAAAGCCAGCTCAAGCGGTATGCCATGGGTTTTGGCAAAGGCCGAGTCGTCGCTGGCCACCTCACTGGCTTTAGGGCCTAACAAGGCCTCCAGACCGCGTCCCAGGCCTTTGGTTTTTTTGGCTGCTGTTGCCATAAACAATTACTCCCTTAATCGGTCGATGTCTGCGCGATAAGCCGCTGCAGCACCTGGTGTCCGGCAGCCCAGTCGCCCAGGCCGCTGTCACTGTTGATATGGCCCAAAGCGCCCAAGTCTTCGAACTGCGCGCCCCAGTGCATGGCCATGCTGTGCGCACGCGCCAGGCTACAAAACGGGTCGTTGGTGCTAGCCAGCACGACACTGGCAAAGGGCAGGCGCTGCAAAGCAATGGGCTGCCAGCTGGGCAGCAAATGGCGGTTGTGTTCAGTCTCTACATCGGGCGGCGCGACCAGCAAGGCCGCTTGCACGCGGTGGCCATGTTGGCTGTGGCTGGCCCAACGGGCCACCAGCTGACAGCCCAGGCTGTGGGCAACCAACACAATGGCTTGTGTCTCTGGCGTGGCCAGAATGGCCTCTTCAAGCTGGATATTCCAATCGCCGCTTTTGGGACGTTGCCAGTCGTGCTGTTCAACGCGCTGGTAGCCGTACAAAGCCTCCCAGCGGCTTTGCCAGTGGTCAGGGCCGGAGTTTTGCCAACCCGGCAAAACCAGGACCTGCAAAGCAGAGGCTGTGTGCATTGCAGCCCTCCTTCAATCAGTTGGATGCGGGTTTGACCAAGGCTGGCGCTGCGCCTGCCGCTTTGGGCTTTTTGGTCTTGTTTGGCAGCTTGCCGCCATTGCGCACGACCAGCTCTTCGGCAAACTCGATAAAGGCCTTGCTGCCTTTGGCATTCGGGTCATAGACCACACCGGGCAAGCCGTGGCTAGGCGCTTCGGCCAAGCGGACATTGCGCGGAATGATGCTGTCAAACACCTTGTCGCCAAAGTGCTGTCTGAGCTCTTCACTCACTTGCTGCTGCAAGGTCACACGGGCATCAAACATCACGCGCAAGATACCAATGATCTTCAAGTCACGGTTCAGGTTGGCATGCACTTGTTTGATGCTGTTGACCAGATCCGTCAATCCTTCAAGTGCGTAGTATTCGCACAGCATCGGCACGATCACACCCTTGGCCATGCACAGGCCATTGAGTGTCAACAGGCCTAAAGACGGCGGGCAGTCGATCAAGACAAAGTCAAACTGGTCTTGCACGGCTTCAAACGCATCGCGCAGGCGGTTTTCGCGGCGCTCCATTGAAACCAGCTCAATTTCGGCGCCGGCCAGATCGCGGTTCGAGCCAATCACCTGGAAGTTGGCAGCTGGGGAGGTTTGCATCGCCTGCTGGGCCGTACAGTTGCCCAGCAACACGTCGTAGACCGAATGCGGCAGTGCGCGCTTGTCGACTCCGCAGCCCATCGTGGCATTGCCTTGGGGGTCCAGATCAATCAACAAAACCCGCTGGCCAATCGCCGCCAAAGCGGCAGCCAGATTCACAGTTGTGGTTGTTTTCCCCACTCCACCTTTTTGGTTTGCTACACAGTAGATTTGCGCCATTTATTTTTTCATCCTGTATCGGTTTTCAACACTTGCGTGATGAACGGCTGATGATAGCCGCAATCATGGTAGCAGCCTGCTCAATTGTCAGACTTACGCATCCAAACAATGCAACGTTCTGCATCGACGCCCGGCACCTGCAACTGTTCCACGTGAAACACCTGCGCGCCACTGGGCAAAACCTGCATCTCATCCAGAGGATGTTTGCCTTTCATCGCCATCCACACGCCTTGGGGCTGTAGCAGCTTGTGCGTGAGTTGCACAAAGTCCAGCAGACTGGCGAAAGCACGCGATGTGATCAGGCTGTAGGGCTGCTGCAGGGATTCAACCCGTGCGTGCGTAGCCAACAAATTGCCCAGTTTCAGCTCCACACCTGCCTGACGCACAAAAGCCATTTTCTTGGCCACCGCATCGACACACTGGATATGCACTTGTGGACAACACACGGCCAACACAATACCAGGCAAGCCGCCGCCCGCGCCCACATCAAGCACCGTAGCGGGCAAGCCCTGCTCTTGCAGTTGATGCATCGCAGTCTGAAACGGCTGCACGACCGCCAGGCAGTCGAGCAAATGCAGGCGCAGCATTTCTTCAGGGTTGCGCACCGCAGTCAGGTTGTAGACCTTGTTCCACTTCTGCATCAATTCCAAATAATGCAGCAGTTGCTCTTGCTGGCGAGCCTCCAAGTTCAAGCCCAGTTGCTGCGCACCCTGCTCCAAAGCCTGCGCAATAGTTTCTGTGCTCTCCATTAGCTGTTCACCTCATCAGCTGGAGCGGCCCAGCGTTTGCCCATTTTCTTCAAATGGATCAGCAGCAGCGACACCGCCGCAGGCGTGATTCCAGATATGCGCGAAGCCTGGCCCAAAGTTTGCGGGCGGTGCTTAGTCAGTTTTTGACGCACTTCAAATGACAGGGCAGCCACCTGGTTGTAGTCCAGGTCTTCAGGCAGCAACAGGTTTTCAAAATGCAGCGATTTTTCGACCTCTTCTTTTTGACGGTCGATATAGCCGCTGTACTTGGCCACGATCTCGATCTGCTCAACCACCGGCTCGTACAAATCAGCCAATGTTTCACATGAAACAGCAGGGCTGGCAATTTGCACCTTGGCGTCAGCTTCGGCTTGCATGCCCATCAAGGCTTTGTAAGTCACCGCTGGACGGCGCAGCAAGTCAAACAGGTTGTATTCGTGCTCCATGGCTTTGCCCAGCACTCGCTCGCTCTCTTGTTTGGACACAGTGCGTGGCGTGACCCAGGTGGCTTTGAGGCGCGCAGCTTCTGCATCAATTGCATCACGCTTGCGGCAGAACGCATCCCAGCGGGCATCGTCCACCAAACCCAGGCGGCGACCAGATTCGGTCAAGCGCAAGTCGGCATTGTCCTCACGCAACTGCAAACGGAATTCGGCGCGGCTGGTGAACATGCGGTACGGCTCGGTCACGCCTTTGGTAATCAAGTCGTCGACCAGCACGCCCAGATAAGCTTCGTCGCGGCGTGGCAGCCAGGCTTCCTTGTCTTGTGCATGCAAGGCCGCATTCAAACCGGCAAACAGACCTTGGGCTGCCGCTTCTTCGTAGCCGGTCGTGCCATTGATTTGGCCAGCAAAAAACAGGCCTTGAATCTGGCGTGTTTCGAAACTGTTTTTCAGCGCACGAGGATCATAGTAGTCGTACTCGATCGCGTAACCGGGCCGAATGATATGGGCATTTTCCAGGCCAGGCATGGACCGCACCAATGCATACTGAACATCAAACGGCAGGCTGGTCGAGATGCCATTTGGGTAGACCTCGTGCGTGGTCAGGCCTTCTGGCTCCAGAAAAATTTGGTGGCTGTCTTTGTCGGCAAAGCGGTTGATCTTGTCTTCGACGCTAGGACAATAACGCGGGCCAACGCCTTCGATCTTGCCGGTGAACATCGGGCTGCGGTCAAAGCCACTGCGAATGATGTCGTGGGTTGTGGTATTGGTGTGCGTGATCCAGCAAGAGATTTGCCGCGGGTGCATTGCGCGGTTGCCCATGAAGCTGAACACTGGCAGATTGTCCGGATTGTCACCACCGGGCGTGCCATCACCAGGCTGCTCGGTGCATTTGCTGAAGTCGATGCTGCGGCCATCGAGGCGCGGCGGTGTGCCGGTTTTCAAACGGCCTTGCGGCAGTTGCAATTCTTTCAGACGTGCCGACAAAGACACGGCTGGTGGGTCCCCCGCCCTGCCCGCTTGGTAATTATTCAAGCCAACATGGATGCGTCCATCCAAAAACGTACCGGCTGTTAGCACCACGGTGCGTGATCTGAAACGAATACCGACCTGTGTCACGGCGCCCACAACCTTGTCGCCTTCGAGCATCAAGTCATCGACCGCTTGCTGGAACAGCCACAGGTTAGGCTGGTTCTCCAGCATGCGGCGCACGGCCGCCTTGTACAAGACACGATCTGCCTGCGCGCGCGTGGCACGCACCGCAGGACCTTTGCTGCTATTGAGCGTGCGGAACTGAATGCCACTCTCATCGGCAGCCAAGCCCATCGCGCCACCCAGTGCATCGACCTCCTTGACCAGATGGCCTTTGCCAATCCCACCAATCGATGGGTTGCAGCTCATCTGCCCCAGCGTTTCAATGTTGTGGGTGAGTAACAGTGTTTTGCTGCCCATGCGAGCAGCAGCCAAGGCCGCTTCAGTGCCTGCGTGGCCACCGCCAACAACAATGACATCAAACTCTTGGGGGTAGGTATAAGGGGATGCAGATTCAGACATAGTGAACGGCCCAGCTGGTTATGCGTTTAGCCCGTTTTTTGCAAAACCCCGATTTTACCGGAGAGCCATGTAACCAGTACACCCCCTCAAGAATGCTGTGGCTCGACTTGTTGTTTCACGTGAAACATGAGCGGCTTTTTAATGCGCTGGATCTTAGAGCCTGTTCAAAGTCTCCACGCTGACCGCGTTGGAGCCCAAAAGGAGACGATGCGCGGCAAAAACCGCAGTCGGGCTATCTGCCCGGCGAGGATTTTGAACAAGGCAGCGTGCCTTTTGGGCTCCAACGCGGTCAGCGTGGAGACTTTGAACAGGCTCTTATAACTTGTCCACACGCGCTGTTTATCCACACCGGCGGCTTATCCACAAGCGCGACTTATCCACAAACCATGTGGCCATTCCATGCCGTCAAACCAGCAAATGGTTGCCTGTGGATAAGCCATCATCGCCACCGCGCTGAAACAGGCTGGAGAAATCACAACAGGACTGCCCCAGCATCGCCAACGCCGCAATCAGGGCGCTGTACTTATGGCTCGATTGCAAGACGGCGTAGCGCATCGCGGGCAAGGGATCGGTGAGCGGAATTTCCTGCAAATAGCCTGAGCGAAAGAACTGCTCCAGACATTTGCGCGGCACATAGCCGACGCCTGCGCCGACATTGAGCAGGCCAATCAAAGCCAGCAGATTGCTGGTTTCCAACTCGGCCTTGCCTTGCAGGCCATAGAGCTGCATCCAGCGTGCGTAGTACGAGCCTGAGCCCGAGCGCTCGCCTTGCGTGATGCGGCGGTATTGCGCCAGCTCCAGTGGGTGCAGCGGCTTGGCCACACTCACCAGACCAGGCTTGGCGGCCCAGACATTGTCGACTGCACCCAGCGGGGTACTGAGCACGCCTGCGTCTGAAAACGCATCGGGCACAACGATCAAATCCAGCCGATCCTGCAGCAGCTCACGGTGCAGGTTCACGCTGGCATCCACGCAGGGAATCAATTCCAGCTTCGGGTAATGGCGCTCAATCAAGGTCACCCACTGCGACAACCAGGTCATAGCCGTCAGCTCCGTCACACCAATGCGCACGCGCCGCTGCACCACGTCCGAGTGCGCAAACTGCTCCATCGCTGCATCGCGCTGGGCCAATAACTGACCAGCCAAAGCCACCAGTTCCTGGCCTTTGTCGGTCAACACGGCGCTGCGGGCGGTGCGGTCAAACAGGCTGGTGTTGAGCTGCTCTTCGAGTTCACGCACGCGCCTGGAAATCGCCGATTGGGTCGTGTGCAAATGCTCGGCGGCCGCGCCAAAACCGCCCAGTTGGGCAATCCAGTACACCGCTTCCAGTTGTTTATAAGTCCACATTTTGGTGCATCTCGATTCGGGAAAGCCCTAGAAACATGCGATTTTACGAAGCATGCTGATCGATATTAATCGTTTTTTTTAATTGGTGCTTTTGCGCAGAATCGCCCTTTTCAACTCAGCCCCGATTCACCATGCACGATGCACCACACGCCCTGCTTGCACAATTTGCGCCCATTGTGACGCCACACATCAGCGACAATCTGCAACGCATGTCCGGCATTGTGGGCTTGCAACGCTTTCACCGCAGCAAAAAGCTGCTGGGCACGGCCCTCACGGTCAAATGCCGCCCCGGTGACAACCTGTTTATCTACAAGGCCCTGACCGAGCTGCAGCCAGGCCAGGTGCTGGTGATTGATGGCGCGGGTGACACCGCCAATGCGCTGGTCGGTGAGCTGATCATGCTGTATGCCCAAGCGCATGGCTGCGCGGGTTTTGTCATCGACGGCGCGATCCGCGATAGCCAGGCCTTTTATGACGCCGACTTCCCCTGCTACGCCCGCTCGGTGATCCACCGGGGCCCATACAAGCTCGGCCCCGGCGTCTTGCATGCGCCAGTCACCGTCGGTGGTCAGGTCATTCAGTCGGGCGATTTCGTCGTTGGCGATGAAGACGGCGTGGTGAGTTTCTCGCCTGCCGAGGCCGCCAGTTTGCTGGCCGCGATTGAGAAAACCCAACACAAGGAACAAGGCATCAAGGACGAGATTGCCACCGGCCAGCGCCAGCAGGCCTGGCTGACGGCCGTCTTGCAAAGCGCCGGCATTTAAAGGCCTTGAAGCACACACAGCAGGCCGCATCAACGTGGCCACTGTGTGCCCTACGCAATCACTCAATAACACCAGACTGGAGACACACCATGGCTTTCTCATTCACCCTGCGCCCATTGCTCGGCCTCTGCGCCGCGATGGCCCTGAGCTGCGCAACAATTGGCAGCGCCCATGCCGATGCGGGCAACTTCCCGAACAAACCCATCAAAATCACCGTGCCCTGGGCGCCGGGCGGTGCCACTGATGTCATCGCGCGTTTGATTGGCCAGCGCATGTCTGAGGAACTGGGCCAGCCGGTGGTGGTCGACAACAAGCCCGGCGCTGGCGGCAATATCGGCACGGGCTCGTTCACCCGCGAAAAAGCCGATGGCTACAGCCTGCTGATGGCCACCAGCAGCACCAACGCGATCAATCCCAATCTGTACAAAACCCTGCCCTTCAAACCCGTGCAGGACTTTGCGCCGATCACGCAAGTGGCCAGCGTGCCCAATATTCTGGTGGTGGCCAAGGACTCGCCTTTCAACTCGGTCGCCGACATTGTCGCAGCCGCCAAAGCGCAACCCGGTAACCTGTCCTACGGCTCGGCGGGCAATGGCTCATCCCAGCATTTGGCGGGCTCGATGTTTCTCAAAGCCACCGAAGTCGAGATCACCCATGTGCCCTACCGCGGCTCAGGCCCGGCAGCGGCAGATTTGATTGCGGGCCATCTGGATCTGATGCTGGACACCGGCTCCATGCCGCATGTCAAAAGCGGCTCTTTAAAAGCCCTGGCCGTGGCCGCTGCTGAGCGCCTGCCCAGCCTGCCCGATGTGCCGACGTTTGAAGAGCTGGGCTATCCTGACTTTGAAACGGCCGCCTGGTACGGCATCGTCGCCCCGGCAGGCACACCGCCCGAAGTGCAAGAGAAGCTGAACGCTGCCATCAACCATTCCTTGCAAGATGCGCAGATCAAAAGCCGATTGGAGGATTTTGGCGCGGTGGTCTCGGGCGGCAGCATCACAGCGTTCCAGGCTTTCTTTGTCAGCGAGATCGATCGCTTTGCGATTTTGGTGAAAAACTCAGGCGCTCGCGTTGAATAGGACCGTAACCCACTCTTTCCCACGGGCATCCACATCCTTGTGAACTATTGTTTCACGTGGAACAACAGGCTTAAACGGGTGTTTGCGACTGGCGCGCAAACACCCGTTTTTTCTCCAGGACTTGCTGCTGGTAGGCGCGTGGCGCACAACCGGTCCAGCGCTTGAAAGCCCTGGCAAATACGCGCTCCGATTCATAGCCAGCCTGCTCGGCAATCACGGCCAGTGGCAAATGCAATTCGGTCTCCAACTGCTCGGCAGCTTGGGCCATCCGGTAGTGTGCCAAATACGCAATCGGCGCAATCCCCACCAGCTCCTTGAAACGCTCGGCAAAGCGTGAGCGCGACATGCCCGCGGCCGAAGCCAGCGATTGCACCGTCCAGGCCTGCCTGGGCGCGCGGTGCATCAAGGCCAGCGCTTTGGCGACTTGCAGATCAGCCATGCCGCGCCACCAGCCTTGTGCCCCGGCCGTCTCCGCCGAGAAAAACTGGCTCAGCAGATGGGCCAGAATCAACTCGCCCATGCGTGCGGCCTCCAAGCGCCAGCCAGGCGGCAGCAGCATGCTGTGCTCCACCAGGGCCGCAAAGCCCGGCTGCCAGCTCGCCAGCAGCCGCGACTGCTTGGCCGGCACATGCAAGAGCGGCGGCAACAGCGCCAACACGTTGTGCCGTGCCTGGGCATTGACCCACAGCAGGCTCGAATGCATATGTGTCAAAGCGCCCGCGCCGCCGTGCTGAAAGTACAGCGGAAATGCATCGAGAAGACCCTTGGCATGCCGCGCAATCATCTCGGTAAAAGAAGTCGCAGGCAGCCCCGGTGCCGAGGCCATGGTGTGCGCGGCACCAGTGGGCAACAGCACCCAATCGCCGGGCTCCACCCAGCAGGGCGTAGCGCCCTGCACTTCCAGCCAGTAGGGCTTGCCTTGGGCAATGCGAATCATCGCGCCCGGCACGCCACTGGACGACAAGGCCCAGGGGCCGCGCAGCAAAAACTTGGCCGTGACCGCATCTTGGATGCGGCAAGACGCCAGTACCTCGCTTAAAGAGTCCATACCAATGCCTGCTGTTGAGCCATGAATTGATGCCGGGGATGCTGCCCTCACCACGCCTTTTGAAACATTGTGATGAGCATTCAAGGGTGTTTGTTTCACTCATAAAACTATGGAGATTTCCCCTAGGGACCCCGGGACGATGGGTGCCATTTTAGAGACGATGGGCGCTTTTCAGACCAGCATTCCCACACGAAACTGGCCGCTCTTTCACCAATAACGGCCAACTACAAGCCGATTGCAAGCAGCGCTCGGGCAGGCCCATTGATTCACGTTTATTTCATCTCCAACACCAATCAACAGCAGTTTTCATTTATGCAAGCAACACCATTGAAGATCGGCATCGTTGGCGGCGGCGTGGGCGGCCTGGCGGCGGCCAATGCCCTGCACCAAGCCGGCCACCACGTCAGCGTTTTTGAACAAAGCCAACAATTCATGCGCGTAGGCGCAGACATCAACCTCACGCCCAATGCCGTGCGCGCGCTCGATGGCCTGGGCAGCGCGGTGGCCGAGCAAACCCGCGCCTCGGCCGCGCGGCCCACCCACCGCATCAGCCGCATCTGGGACAGTGGCGAAGAGACCTCTCGCCTGGCCATGGGTGATGAAGCCGAGCGCCTCTACGGCGCGCCACAGTTGACGATTCACCGTGCCGACTTGCTGGCCGCCTTCGCCGATGCCTTTCCACAGGACCAGGTCTATTTTTCCAAACGCGCGCACAGCATCAGCGAAGATGCGCAAGGCGTGCACATTACATTCACTGATGGCGAAGTGTTCAAAGGCCTCGATGTGCTGGTCGGTGCCGATGGCATCCACTCGGTCGTGCGCAGCGCCTTGTTTGGCCAGGAGTCGCCGCGCTTTACCGGTGTTGTGGCGTTTCGCACCGTCGTGCCCACCGAGCGCGTCAAAGACATTCCCAATATTGCCGCCTTCACCAAATGGTGGGGCCCGAACCCGCAAAGCCAGATCGTCACCTTTCCGCTGAACCAGGGCCGCGATACCTTTATTTTTGCCACCACCGCGCAAGAGTCTTGGCACGAAGAATCCTGGACCAGCGCAGGCAGCGTTGACGAGCTGCGCGGCTTCTACACCGACTTCCACGAAGATGCCCGCAACCTGCTGGACGCCTGCGACAGCGTGCTCAAAACCGCGCTGTATGAACGCGACCCGATGCCGCAATGGTCCAAGGGCCGCGTAACCTTGTTGGGCGATGCCTGCCACCCGATGCTGCCATTCATGGCGCAAGGGGCAGGCCAGGCAATTGAAGATGCGGTCGTGCTGGCGCGCAACCTCCATGGCATTAGCCGCGAGCAAGTGCCTCAAGCCCTGATGCGCTACCAAAGCATGCGCCAGGAACGCACCAGCACGATCCAGCTGGGCTCGCGCGGCAATGCCTGGCTCAAAGACGGCGGCAACGCCGATTGGGTTTATGGCTATGACGCCTGGAAGGTGCCGCTGCCTGCCTAAAACCCGCGCAGGCTCTTATCTCCCGGCCCTGCTGCCTAGCACTGCCATGCGCTGCAGCCAGGGCAGCACGCATTCCCACAACAAAGGAGACACACCATGACTGGCCTTTTCTCTGCTTCATTCAAGACAGGTTTTGCCCGTAGTTGGCTGGCTCGCGGCGCTGGCCTGCTGCTCGCAAGCTGCCTGGCTGCCTCCGCCGCTCAGGCTCAAGCCAATAACAACTGGCCACAACGCCCAATCAATCTGGTGGTGGGCTATCCGGCTGGTGGCACCGTCGACATCCTGGGGCGTTTGTACGCCGACAAACTCGCTGCTCTGCTCAAACAACCCGTGGTGGTGAACAACCGTGCAGGCGCCAGCGGCACGATTGGTGCGCAGTTTGTCGCCCGCGCCAATCCCGATGGCTACACCATTCTGTTCGCCCCAAGTACCTTTGCGATTGCGCCCTTGTTGGTGGGCGGCGCCAGCTCCCCTGATGTCAACGCCGACTTCACACCCATTGCCAAAGTGGGCAGCACGCCGCTGCTGATGCTCACGGGCGCGCAATCGGGTATCAGCAGTGTGGCCAACCTGGTTGAGCAAGCCAAAAACGGCAAGCAATTCAACTACGCCAGCCCCGGTGCAGGCTCACCGATGCACATGACCGGCGAAGTCTTTAACCGCCAGGCCGGCATCAAGATGCTGCATATTCCTTACCGTGGCATTGCGCCATCGCTGACCGATACGATTGGTGGCCATATTCCGATCGTCTTTTCAACCCACGGCTCAGTGCTGCCCTATATGAGCGACAACTCGCTGATTGCGCTGGCCAGCACCAGCAAAACGCGCTCGCCTTTATTGCCCCATGTGCCAACCCTGGCCGAGCAAGGTTATCCAGAGATCGACATCACCGCCTGGTGGGCCGTATTGGGCCCCAAAGGCCTGGATCCGTCGATCGTAAACATCCTGCAAACCGCCTTCACGGAAATCCTGAATCAGCCCGATGTGCTGGAGCAATTGCAGACCATGGCGATCACGCCCGAGCTGCAAGACGGCACGCAACTGGCCCAGACCATCCGGGCTGAAAACCAGTATTTTGGCGAGCTGATCAAGACACTGGATTTGAAGGTCGAATAAAGGCCCAGGCGGCCACATCAGGCCCCTTGGAATAGCCTAATTGCCGCCCTGACCTGCGGCGTTTTTTATAGCGTTTTTGGCCGCGCTGCAGTGCCCTGAGCAATGCTGCTTATAGGCGATTTCTGGTTCCCCGGTAAAAACACGGCATTGGCGTTTCTGACTATAGTGGGGAGGTTTTTTAAACCATCCCAATTGAGGTTGTATGAAGCTCTACTACAGTCCCGGTGCTTGCTCTTTGTCTCCCCATATTGTGTTGCAAGAGGCAGGCCTCGCACATGAGCTGGTTTTTGCCAGCACCAAAACACACAAACTCCAAGACGGCACCGATTTCTACACCATCAACCCACTGGGTTATGTGCCCGTGCTGGAGCTCGACGATGGCCGCCGTTTGACCGAAGGCCCCGCGATTGTTCAATACATTGCCGACCTAGTGCCTGACAAACAATTGGTTCCAGCCGCTGGCAGCTATGAGCGCGCACTCGTGCAAAGCCGTTTGAACTTTATCGGCACAGAACTGCACAAAAATTTTGGACCGCTGTTCACCCCTTCAAGCAGTGAAGAAGTCAAAACCGCAGCCAAAGACAAACTCATGAACCGCTTCCAGTTCATCGAAGGCTTGCTGGCCAAAGATGAATACATCGCCAACAACCAGTTCAGCGTTGCCGATGCCTATTTGTTTGTTGCGGCATCCTGGGCGAAATACGTTGGTGTTGGCCTGAGCGCGTTTACGCAATTGCAAGCCTTTTCTGCACGCATTGGCGCTCGCCCTGCCGTGCAGGCCGCTTTGAAAGCAGAAGGTCTGCTGAAATAAATTGGCAAGCGCATACCAGCAGCCTCGAAAAATGCTGCACACCCCTCGTTGCTTGAATGGGTGCGGTATGTGAATGCGTCGCAAGGCATCTTTTTTGTCCATAGCCAAGGCTATGGACAAAAAAGGGCTTGCGCAACTGATCGCCTGATACCGTATTCAAACCGCAACAAGGCATTTTCCCCGCCTCCCCAAACAACGGCACAAGCGGCGAGTGCGTCCACTCCAAATACCGCGCCAGACATGATCCCAATGGACTTGCCCCCATTGTTATCCCCATTGTTATCCACAGCTTTGGGCAGCGCAAAAACAGCCCTATTGAGCCCACTATGCATACCACTGGGCTGCGCCTGTTCTGCATGTCGCCCACCACACCATGATGGCACTGCTGCCGCGCACAGGCTAGCCCAAGGCCACATGCCCTGGTGCCGGTTTTGATGGGACTGAAATCCCTACAGCCAATGGCCATTCCCAACCAGTTTTTGAAAACAGGCACTCACCAGAGCAATGACGCCTGAGGTGGCGGCATTGAAAGCCTCGCCTGTCTACCGTGAGAAGTGACCGCAGCTCAAGCCTAGCCATCGGTGCAGGCGAGATGGGCATTATTTGATGGCGTTCTCATGCAGCCCGCAGCTTATCCACAAAGCTCTTGGCGCATGAGAAAAAGCGCAACAGACGGTGCCGTCCACAGCACGGATCGGCCAGGCAATGACCAAGCTGCGTCAACAAGTTATCAACAGGCCGGCAAGCAAGCCACATCGATGTCGAAATGGCGGCTATTGGCGGTACTTGGGCTGAAGTCTCAGCGTGGCCGCAACCCAAACCAATGCCATCGTTTATGGCCACTTTTTAGCTCGACCCAAAACCTGGTTGAGCACTGTGTGAGCAAGCAAGCGTCCAGCTTGCTTGTGCTTGCTCTTTCTGTGGAAAAACTTGAATCAACGGCAACTTCCGTAGCCAAACAACGCCAGAACAAGCTGTGGATAAGTCTTGGGATCGGGGCTGCACGGTTTGGGGATGATCGGTCCAATTAGGGCCTCAGTCCAAGTTATCCCCAATTCAGGGTATCGAAGACCCCCTATTGCTGCACATGGTTTGAATTTTCTTAAATGCATGTTTTTATTCACTAAAAACAAGTTATCCACAGAGTCCAGGGCCCTTTACTACTACGATTACTTCTTTTTTATACAAAAGCATAGCAGTCGTAGTTGCTGTTGCGGATATTTTTAAAAATCGGCATCTACACAATCCGTCAGCAACATCTGTGGCCGCATACAGCATCCGCTTGTACTTACTTATCCACAACAACAAAAAGCTCACCATACGAGCACCGCCGATGGGACCCCAAACACCACAGTTGAAAAACACAAAAAAATGGCTATTTTTCAAAGGCTTAAACACCATAATCAACGCCAGAATTGGCTTGCAATGGCTGAGAAAAAGTACCAATGACGCGGTATCAGCTGCATAAAACGCCGTTTTTGCCTGTTTTTTGTGCATTTTTTCTGCGCCATGCCGATTGCCAAGTCCATTTATTGCGATGGATGCGCCCTAGAACTGCGCTGATCAGCATCTTTGGCGTCGCCAATCGCGTAAAAATGCCCGCCTGCGATGTAGTGCAAGCTGCGCCATTGCGGATCAGCGCTCTCAAAATGCCAATGTCCATCAGAAAAAATCCGTGTATCGGCCCACGCGGCGACCACTTCACCAATAAAAAGGTCGAATTTTTCCTGATTACCTGGCTCTTCAAGTACCCGGCAGGCGAGCCAAGCTGAACAACCAGTCACAAAAGGCAAATCCAGATCGGGCATTTCAAATAATTGGACGCCACTGCGAATTAATTTGTCTGGTTCTGTGGACAAACTATGGTGGCCCAACTGGTGGGTCATCTCCAATTGCGCCACAGTCGGAACTTGAATCACAAACCAGCCACTGTGCTCGACCAATTGGCGTGTGAAAGTCATTTTGTCCAAAACTACCGTCAGTTTTGGCGGCAAAAAGTCCAATACACAAGCCCAAGATGCAGACATAACGTTATCCACACCCAGGTGACGCGCAGAAACCAATACCGTTGGACCATGATTGAGCAATCGGTAGGCTTTATCAAGCGGCACAGCAGCCAGATGTGGGTTGATTTCAGAATACATAGGATTTGAAAACTTCAAAATGAGCCCATCCAAAGCAGAAACAGCACCCCAAAAGCGAGAATTCGCAACAAACTGTGGATAAGTCTTGGGACGGGACTGGCATGGTTTGGGGATGAGTCGCTGCTCCGTCAGCATGCACTAAGTTATCCCCAAATTGGTACTCGGAACCAGGGCCCTGCTCGCACAGGCTTGTAATTAGACTAAGGTTTTGATTTAAATCAGGAAAAACAAGTTATCCACAGAATGAGGCAGCCTTTACTACTACCATTATTTCTTTTTTATTCAAAAAAAGTAAGCATAGTGAGTCCTCGGGCAATCGAAACAAGCATGTTTTGCGCAAGATTCAAATGCCAGGTTGTGCAGTTCGCAAACCATGCAATTGCTGAGCCAAGCACGATTGGGCAAAGCGCAAGCCGCAATTCGATTCGATACATACTCTAGCGAATCAACGACAACCGACCGTTAGTTATCAGACAACTGCTTGTCGCAACTGCAAGGCGACGGCATGACAAAGGCAAGCGCTGGCTGCATCCGCAGTGGATAAGTTGTTTTTTCTTCCAGCACGCATCCGCCACTCATAAAAAATTTTGATGAGTGACGGATAGGTGGTTGGCTGCGGTGGGCAGCGGCTTGATTGGCCAGCGCTCAGGCAAAGGCGTTATGCCAATTGCGCCTTTGCTTTCAAAGCGACGGCATTGCAAATACGGACATGGCGCTTGTCGACCGCAATCAAACCTTGGTCTACCAATTTGCCAAAGGCACGGCTGACAGTTTCCAGTTGCAAACCCAAACAACTGCCAATGTCCTGACGTGACATGCACAACACCAGCTCTTGCGAAGAGAAGCCTCTGACGGCCATGCGCTCGGTCAGGTGGAGTAAAAAGGCCGCCAAACGCTCTTCTGCACGCATACCGCCTAACAACAGCAATAAGCTGCGTTCCTGGACGATTTCAGCACTCATGATGCGTTGCAAATGCCGTGCAAGCGCAGGGATCTGCTCTGACAGGTCCTGCAGTTGCTGCACTGGCATCACGCACACCTGGGCATCTTCTAGTGCAATGGCATCGCTGCAGTACTGGCCGCTGACAAAACCATCCAAACCCAGTAGATCACCTGCTATCTGAAAACCAAACACTTGCTCATGGCCTTGGGCGCTGCGCATGCAGGTTTTGAAAGCGCCAGTGCGAATTGCAAACAAGGCCTCAAACGGCATGCCGCTATGAAACAGGCTTTGACCACGCGCAACCCGGCGTTTGCCTTGCACCAAGTGGTCGACCAAGGCCATTTGCTCGTTATCAAGCTCTGCAGGCATACATAGCTGGCGCAAATTGCATGCAGAGCAGGCAATCGGATGCTGGGTATCGCGGACGCTCATCGGAGACTTTGCAGGGCGTGGAACATGAGGGCCATTATCTGGCCGAGACCAAGCGACTGTAAACAAGCACTTGTGCCTGCCCATTGGGCCATCAATGCCAGTCAACTTGATCTAGATCAAGGCGCGCATGGCCAGCCAGGTGCACACTGGCTGCAATACAACCACTAACCAGGCCGATACGCCGTTTTAGGAGCCTGATCATCATCTCCGCAATGTGTTGGTTGTGCCTTGCCCTTCGGATTGAAGCCAAAAGCCGCACTGCTTTGCTAAAAATCCTTGCCGGGCAGATAGCCCGACTGCGGTTTAGGCCGTGCATTGCTGCCATTGGGGCTTCAATGCGGCTGCGGGGAGATGTGTGAACCGGCTCTAAGCGCCGTATGCGGCCTGGATGACTATGACCCTTGCCCTGACCCCTCAAAACGCCCATACAGCCTCTGTACGGGCATTTAAAGCCCCTGGCGCGTCGATTGCAGACGCAGCGCTGCTTGAGCGCTTTAATATCGCTGGGCCGCGTTATACGTCCTACCCTACCGCAGACCGTTTTGTCGAGGCATTTGGCCCGCAGGATCTGCAAGCGGCTTACGCCCAACGGCGTGCAATACCGGGCTTGGCCAATCGGCCGGTCTCGATTTACCTGCATGTGCCTTTTTGTGAAGCGCTGTGTTATTACTGCGCCTGCAATAAGATCATCACCAAGCACAAGGAGCGCGCTGCGCCCTATTTGGCCGATGTCGCGCGTGAGATTGATGTGGTCATGCAGCAATTGGCTCCGACCGAGGGAGCGGCTAGCACCGCGGTGGCTAGCGTGTCTCAGCTGCACTTAGGCGGTGGCTCCCCAACCTTTTTAAGCGATGCTGAATTGGCCGATCTGATGGCCTTGTTGCGCCGCAGTTTTGTCTTTGCTGAGCCAGCCGAGTTATCGATTGAAGTCGATCCGCGCACCGTCACGCCTGCGCGTTTGCAGCATCTGCGCAGCCTGGGCTTTAATCGACTGAGTTTTGGTGTTCAGGACTTTGATGCGGCTGTGCAGCAAGCGGTGCACCGCGAGCAGTCCACCGGACAGGTGTTTGCACTGGTGCAAGCGGCCAGGCAGTTGCAGTTTGAGTCAATCAATGTGGATTTGATCTATGGCTTGCCAGGTCAGAGTCAGGCCTCGTTTGCGCAAACGCTGCAAACGTTGGTGGCCTTGCAGCCCGATCGTGTGGCCCTGTATGCGTATGCGCACCTGCCTACGCGCTTCAAACCCCAGCGGCGCATTGACAGCCAGCAACTGCCCTCAGGCGCTGAGAAAGTGGCCTTGCAGGCACTGGCGCTGCGCAGCATGCATGAGGCCGGCTACGTGGACATTGGCATGGACCATTTTGCGCTGCCCACAGACAGTCTGGCCGTTGCCAAGCGCAAAGGCTTGTTGCACCGTAACTTTCAAGGCTATAGCACCCAGCCCGAGACCGATCTGATTGGCCTGGGCGTGTCCTCGATCAGCAAGATTGGCGCGACATACAGCCAAAACGCCAAAGACTTGGAGAGCTACCGCGCCGCATTAGACCAAGGACAATTGCCGGTGGTGCGCGGCCTGGCCTTGAGCCGCGATGACCTGATTCGGCGCGAAGCCATCATGGCTTTGATGTGCCAGGGGGTGTTAGAGGTGCCCGCGTTTGCACAGCAATGGTTGCTGGATTTCTCCAGCTACTTTGCGCCCGAGCTGGTGCAGCTGCAAGACTATGCAGCGCAGGGTTTGGTCGAGCTGAGTGAACAGCGCATCGCTGTCACGCCCAAAGGTTGGACCTTTGTGCGCGCGATTGCGATGGTGTTTGACCGTTATCTGCAAGAAGCGCAGCGCCGTGCGCAGTTCTCGAAAATTCTTTAAAGCAGCTGCGCTGCGGGCCATGGCTCTCAGGCCGCTGGCCGGTGTTTGACAAACACCGCGTCTTGCGGCCCTGCACTGCGGCCTTCGGTGCTGATTGGCAGCAGGGTCTCGATCTGCCAGCCGCGGCGCTGGTAGAGCTGCGCGGCACGGCTGTCGATGCTGGTCTCCAGCCAAATGCGTGCTTGCGTTTGAAACAGGCTTTGCTCGGCCTGGTGCAGCAATGCGCTGCCAGCGCCCAGCCCTTCGTGCTGGGGTTCAACAAACAATGCAAATACGCAGGCCTCAGCGTGGTCGGCAATCGCAAAACCCAGCACGCAGCCAGCAGCCTCTGCCACCCACGTGCAGTCCTGGGCGTGGATCAGCTCCAGCACCGCTTGCTCGGTGATGCCCAGCTTGGCCAACTGCTGCATCGACAAGTGGTTTTCGCAGACCGCTGTACGGATTGCAAAAATACGCGCCACATCGGCTGGTATCGCCAGCCGAATTTGCAGTGCCTGTGGGCGCTGCCGCTCAAGCACCCAACTGTTCCCAGCGCTCAAGAGCTGCCATCAACTCGTCTTCGATCACACTGGCGCGTTCGGTCAAAGCCGTGGCGCGAGGCAGGTCACTGCTGTAGAGGCTGCCATCGGCCAAGGCCTTGGTGATATCGGTTTGCTCGGCCTCCAAGGCTTCAATCAGTGCTGGCAAGGCGTCGAGCTCGCGCTGCTCTTTGTAGCTGAGCTTGCGCTTGGCCGCCGCTGGTGCCGGGGCGGGCGCAGTTGCGGGCGCGCTGGCTGCATTTTTGCTGGGCGTATTGAGGCGTTGTGCAGCCAGTGCTTGCTGCTCGCGCATGCGCTGCGACTGGATCAGCCAGTCTTGCACACTGCCATCGTATTCACGCCATATGCCATTGCCTTCAGCCGCCAGAATGCTGGTGACAACGTTGTCGACAAATGTGCGGTCATGGCTGACCAGAAACACCGTTCCATCGTAGGTTTGCAGCAGCTCTTCGAGCAGCTCCAGCGTTTCCATATCGAGGTCGTTGGTTGGCTCGTCCAGTACCAGCACGTTGGCTGGCTGGGCAAACAAACGCGCGAGCAACAAACGGTTGCGCTCACCGCCAGAGAGCGACTTGACTGGCGAGCGCGCACGCTGTGGCGAGAACAGGAAGTCACCCAAATAGCTTTTGACGTGCTTGCGCTGGTTGCCGATTTCAATCCATTCGCTGCCAGGGCTGATGAAGTCTTCTAGCGTGGCCTCGGGGTTGATGGCCTCGCGCATCTGGTCAAAATACGCAATGCGCAAATTCGTGCCTTGGCGCACTGTGCCCGAATCGGGCTGCAACTCCCCCAGAATCAATTTGAGCAACGTGGATTTGCCTGCGCCGTTGGGGCCTAGCAGGGCGATTTTGTCGCCACGCATGACCGTTGTGCTGAGGTCTCGAATCAGTTGCTTGTCGCCAAAGCCTTTGCTGACATTGGTCAGCTCGGCCACGATCTTGCCGCTGGAGTCGCCGCTGTTGAGACCCATGCGCACATTGCCCAGCGCCGTGCGGCGCTCAGCGCGCTGCTGGCGCAATACTTCGAGGCGGGCGATGCGGCTGACACTGCGGGTGCGGCGCGCTTCCACGCCTTTGCGAATCCAGATCTCTTCCTGGGCCAGCAGTTTGTCGGCCTTGGCGTTCTCGACCGCTTCCTGCGCCAGTTGTTCTTCTTTTTGCGCGCGGTACTGGGTGTAGTTGCCGGGGTAGGAGCGCAATTGGCCGCGGTCGAGCTCGACCACACGGGTTGCAACCTGGTCCAGAAAGGCCCGGTCGTGGGTGATCACGACGATGCTGCCTTTGAACTCTTTGAGCAGGCCCTCGAGCCAGGCAATCGAGTCCAAGTCCAAATGGTTGGTTGGCTCATCGAGCAGCAGCAAGTCGGGCTTGGTCACAAAAGCCTGGGCCAGCGCGACGCGTTTTTTATTGCCGCCAGACAGCGTGCTGACCAGGGCGTCCTTGTTCAGGTGCAAGCGCTGCAGAGTCTCTTCTACGCGCTGCTCCCAGTTCCAGCCATCGGCCGCTTCGATTTGGGTTTGTAGTGCATCCAGATCAACCCCGTCTTCATGCCGGAAGTAAGCTTCGCGCAGCGCAATCACCTGGGCCAGGCCCGCTGAGACTGCATCAAAAATGGTTTGGGCCGGATCGAGATCCGGCTCTTGCGGCACATAAGCAATGCGTAGGCCGTTTTGCAAATGGATTGCGCCATCATCGGCGTGCGCAATGCCCGCGATGATTTTCAACAACGAGGACTTGCCTGCGCCATTGCGGCCAATAAAAGCGATGCGTTCGTTGTTTTCGACGGAAAAATCCGCCTTGTCGAGCAGGGCCACATCGCCGAAAGCCAACTGCATGTTCAAAAGGGTAATCAGTGCCATAGGGCGCGATTATCCTGCTTATCGTGCGAACGGGGCTTTCACACTACTTTTTAAAGCAGTTTGTTGGCTACTGTTGACACAGATGCGCTAGCGGCGAGCAGCTGTATTTTGCGCCGCTGGCTGAGCTTGCTGCGCTTATGCGCTGGGCTGGTCTTGGCGTTGTTGTTCGGCCGCTTTGGCCTCGCGCTCCAGGCGCGTGTCTTGCCAAGGCCAATGGCCGTTGATTTCAACGCCCAAAGAGATGCTCAAAAAGGTCCGCACCAGCACCAGACCGGCCAGGATCAGCAAATCGTCCAGCGTGGGGGCAATCACCAGCGATTGCAGGATGTCGGCGGCCACCAGAAATTCCAGTCCCAGCAAAATGCTGCGCCCCAGCGTTGAGCGAAACGACGGGTAGGCCTGCGAAAAACTCGATTGCCAGGCATTTTTGACAAACAAACAAGTGGCTGCTGCAGCGCCAATCACAATCGCCAAGGTACCACTGACCTCCAGCAAGGTGACGGCCAGCTCATAGAGCCGATTGAGCTCCCAGTGTTCTCCAGCAAAACTCAGCATCAGATTCCTCCTCTCCCTGCGCGGGCAATATGGATGCGGCCATTATCTTGGCATTTGCTGCTGCTGTTTGCCGCTGGCCAGGTGCGTCTGAGACAGACCGCATGAGACAGCCCACATTGTTCAATCATGGGTGTATGCGACACGGCATTTGTTGGGCACGTTGGCCTCGATCTATGCATCCTACTGGTAGTTTTTGTATGAATGACAGCAGTGCTGTACGATGCAGACGGCCACCACTTCCAGCCGCGGTCACACTGCTGCCTTCCTTCTAGCAATTGCTGCTACCAGTGTGAGCCTGCATTTTTAAATCAATTACTAACAATTGGTAGTTAGTTAATTTTCATTGAAATTCATGGTCACAATAGGCGTGGCATGGGGCAATCTGCTGGCCGCTTATACAAGCGTTTTCAATGGCGCAATCGACACCGGTGGTAACTGCATTGCTGGTTGGCGCAGGCGCGTACCGTATCCAACGGCTTACTGGTGAAGCTGAACAGATTGACAATTGGGCCGAGCATTTGCAGCAACACAAGCGCGTCTGCAAAGCCCGTGCGCAGGTACATGAAGCCGTGCGGCGCTACCACTGAGGCTTTAACAGTTATTCGATGGTAGTTGCGAGCCGCTTGTTATGCCACGACGTTTTGGCGAGCCAGATGCTTGTTCGCAAAATCGACATACCAATCCAGGCAATCGGGATTGGCCATGGTTTCGCGGTTAATGACTTTCTCCACGGCTTGTCCCAGCATCAGCTTTTTGATGGGCAGCTCCTGCTTCTTACCGCTCAAGGTGCGCGGTATTTGCTCCACTTGTACGATGGCATCGGGCACAAAGCGTGGCGACAAGGCCAGGCGGATGCTGTTGGCCAAACGCTGCCGCAAGTCCTCATCAAGGAGGATGCCGTCGCGCAGCACCACGAACAGCGGCATATAGCTGTCGCGGCCCAAATACTCCAAATCGACAACCATCGAGTCCAGCACTTCGGGCAGGGCTTCAACGGCGCTGTAGAGTTCGCTGGTGCCCATGCGCAGGCCATGGCGGTTAATGGTTGCGTCTGAGCGGCCATAGATCACGCAGCTACCGTCTGAGCCAATCGAGATCCAGTCGCCATGGCGCCAAGCAGCCCCGGCACTGGCTGGCAAATCGCCGCCATGGGGGTTGCGACCATGGCCGGCAGGGTAGCTGTCGAAGTAGCTGCTGTGGTAGCGCTGGCCTTCTTTATCGCCCCATAAATACAACGGCATGGATGGAATGGGCTGGCTGCACACCAACTCGCCCACCTGGTCGAACACTGGCTGGCCGGCCTCATTCCAAGCCTGCACAGCTGCGCCCAGCATGCGGCACTGCATGCGCCCAGGCGTTTGCGGCAGTTGGCGGTTGCCGCCCAAAAAGGCACCTGCGAAATCCGTGCCACCAGAGATATTGCACCACCACACGCCCTGGCCGCCATCGCCCGAAACGCCGGCTTTGCGCATGAATTCCGTGCCCCATTGTTGTACGTCTTCGCTCAGTGGCGAGCCGGTACTGCCCAGCGCGCGAATGCGGCGCAGATCGCCACAGTCGGCTGGATCAATATCGGCCTTGGCGCACAGTGCGTAAAAGGCTGCGCCGACGCCAAAAAACGTCACGCCGTGGCGGGCTGCAAAGCGCCAAAGGGTCGTCATGTCTGGGCGGTCTTTTGGACCGGCCGGGTTGCCGTCAAAAATCACCACCGTGCAGCCGCGCTGCAAGCCAGCCACTTGCGCATTCCACATCACCCAGCCGGTTGAGCTGTACCAGTGGTAGCGCTCGCCAAAGCTGTTGGCCTCGTAGCTGCAGCCCAGGTCATTGTGCAAAGTGCCCAGCTGCATTTGCACCATCATCATGCCGCCGTGGCCATGCACAATCGGTTTGGGCAGGCCGGTCGTGCCACTGGAGTAGACAATCCACAGCGGGTGGTCAAATGGCAACCACAGTGGCTCGAACACTTGTGTGGCAGCATCGTCACGCGCTGCCAGTTCGGCAAAATTGGCGTAGCCCGACCATTGCACATTGTCTTTGCGGTTGCCCACGACGATGGCGTGCCGCAGTGAGGGCAAGGCCTGGCGAATTTGCTCACTGACAGCTTGCCTGTCGAAACTTTTGCCGCCGTAGACCACGCCATCGACAGTGAATAAGACCACAGGCTCAATCTGTTTGAATCGGTCCAGCACCGCATTGATGCCCATATCAGGCGCGCAGATGCTCCACACACCACCGACACTGATGGTGGCCATAAAAGCCACGATCGTTTGTGCAATATTGGGCAGGTAGGCCGCAACCCGGTCACCGGGTTGCACGCCCATGGCCTGCAACTCCACGGCCAAGGCCGCAACCTGCTGGCGCAGTTGCGGCCAGCTCAGCGTTGTCACCTGGCCATCTTCGTTGTCAGCAATGACCGCTGGCAGGCCTGCCGCATCGGCAGCCTCGACATGGCGCAGGATTTGTTGGGCCATGTTGACTTGCGCGCCTTCAAACCATTGCGCACCTGGCATCACGTTCTCTTTGAGCACCTGCTTATAGGGCGTTGGCGACTGCAGGTCGCAGTAGTCCCAAATGCTCTGCCAAAAGTCTTCAATCTCGCTGGTAGACCACTGCCACAGTGCGTCATAGCTGTCGAAAGTCAGGCCACGTGTGCGTTGCAACCACTCTTGGTAGAGCTGAATTTGGGGAATATAAGCAGGTGATGTCATGGCCTTGAGGGTAAGCAGTCAGGCCCGCTTGTGCCTCAGTGTTTGTACCGAGGCTCTGTCGCGCAAGAGATATGCACAGCAGCGGTGGCCCAGGATCGCCATCGGGCTGCCGCATCCACTAGTGCCTCTTCATGCCTTAAAAGGCCCTTCTCGCTGACAGATTGAAGGCGCGCGGTGCTTACAGGCCAATGCCGTAGTAGTAGGGCCGCTGCATCCCATTCAGCACCCAATGTGCCTTGCCATTTGGGCACGCCGACGGCCATTGCATGCTCGCCCGGTTGTGGGGACGCTGATCACGCGCCAATACACGGCATACAACAGTTCAAGGCTTTCACATCAGGTTCTTACAAGCCATGAAAAAAGGGCGCTAAGGCCCTTTGGTATGGTGCATGAGACGCGCCTGGCTTACTCGCTGGCGCGCAAAAACAGCTGGTAAGCCGGGTTATTGCTTTCTTCCACATACGGGTAGCCCAACTCGTTGAGAAAGGCCTGGAATGCCGCATCGTCTTCTTGCGGCACCTGTATGCCGACCAGGATCTTGCCGTAGTCCGCGCCCTGGTTGCGGTAGTGGAACAGGCTGATGTTCCAGCTCGGCTGCATCAGGCTGAGGAACTTGAACAAGGCACCTGGTCGCTCAGGGAATATGAAGCGCAGCAAACGCTCGTTATTGGCCAGTGGCGCAGGGCCGCCAATCAGGTGGCGCAAATGTTCTTTGGCCAGCTCGTCTTCAGTCAAATCCAGGGTTTTGAAGCCGTGCGTGTCCAGGTGGTTGGTGATTTGCTGTGACTCGCCTGGTCCATTGGTGGACAGGCCGACAAATACATGGGCGGCTTTTTTGCCGTTGAGGCGGTAGTTGAACTCGGTGACGTTGCGCGCCGCGCCTGGCAATTGCGCAATGGTTTGGCAGAAATTGCGGAAGCTGCCGCGTTCTTCTTTCATCGTCACGGCAAACAATGCTTCGCGTTGCTCACCAACCAAGGCGCGCTCTGCGACAAAGCGCAGGCGATCAAAGTTCATATTCGCGCCGCACAAGATCGCCGCGTATGTCTCGCCCTGCTTGTTTTGCAAGGCTGCGTATTGTTTGGCTGCAGCCACGGCCAATGCACCGGCTGGCTCCACAATGCTGCGGGTGTCGATAAAAATGTCTTTGATGGCCGCACACACTTCATCCGTGGTCACGGTGACATAGCCATCGACCAGCTCGCGGCTGATGCGAAAGGTTTCTTCACCGACCAGCTTGACGGCCGTGCCGTCCGAGAACAAGCCGACGTCGGCGAGTTCGACGCGCCGGCCTGCCTGGGCCGACTGGATCATGGCATCCGAGTCGTTCATTTGCACGCCGATGACCTTGACATCGGGGCGCACGGCTTTGATGTAATTGGCCACGCCTGCGACCAAGCCACCGCCCCCAATGGCTACAAACACCGCATCCAGGCGGTTGTTGCCCAGGCTTTGCAGCTGGCGCAGCATTTCCATGGCAATCGTGCCCTGGCCGGCAATCACGTCCGGATCATCAAACGGGTGCACAAAGGTCAGGCCTTGTTCGGCTTGCAGTTTGAGCGCGAATTGGTAGGCATCGCTGAAACTATCACCAGAGAGCACGACTTCACCGCCGAAACCGCGCACCGCATCAATCTTGACCTGGGGGGTCGAGACTGGCATGACCACTACGGCGCGCGCGCCCAGCTTGCGTGCGGACAAGGCCACGCCTTGTGCGTGGTTGCCAGCCGAGGCACAAATCACACCGCGCTCGAGCTCAGCCGGGGTGAGATTGGCCATTTTGTTGTAGGCGCCGCGCAGCTTGAAGCTGAACACCGGTTGTTGGTCTTCGCGTTTGAGCAGTACCTGGTTGCCAATACGGGCGGAGAGTTGACGCGCGGGCTCTAAGGGTGTTTCAACTGCCACGTCGTAGACGCGGGCGGTGAGGATTTTCTTCAAATAGTCCGAAGGACTGAGGCAGGAGGTGTTGGTCATGTGGAGCAATCGGCTCAGCAGATGCAGTAGCGCAGCGTCAGCACAAACAACGCCTTGCTCAGCATCGGCTATACGGCATTGGGATTCGCGCAAGCAAGGCCGGCAGCGCATTCCCGTCAGATGAAAAGACCCATCATAGGACGATTCCTGCTCTTTGGGTTTGGTCAGAACCAGCGAAATAGCCAGAAATGCTTTAAAAAGTAGGCTGCAGTCGCATGCGAGAAGTCCATGGGCAAGAAAAAAGCCCCGTAGTCATTGCTGACTGCGGGGCGAATCCACCATTTGAGAGGTGGAGGAGACAAATGGTAGTTAAATGGTGTTAATCCAAACCTACATCAGGATCAATAGGGTTAACACCATTAACAATGCTGCTATTGTAGATCGTTTTTGCATTTTTGTGCTGCGTCGCAAAAAACAGTTGATAAATTAACAAAGGATTGAAATATGGAATGCACGGTTAGTTGGACTGGCGCAACAGGTGCGCGCTCTGGCATGGGCTTTTTGGCAGAAACAGGCAGTGGCCATGTATTGGTGATGGATGGGGCTTCTGATGCGGTCAAGCCGGAAAACGGCGGCCAGAATCTGGCGCCGCGCCCGATGGAGACTTTATTGGCCGGCACAGGCGGCTGTACCGCTTATGACGTGGTGCTGATCCTCAAGCGTGGCAGGCACGATGTCAAAGGCTGCAGCGTCAAAATCACCTCAGAGCGTGCCGAGACGGATCCCAAGGTATTTACCAAAATCCATATGCATTTCACGCTGCAGGGTGAGGGCTTGCCAGAAGCTGCGGTGGCACGCGCCATTGAGCTCAGCCATGAGAAGTACTGCTCGGCCAGCATCATGTTGGGAAAAACAGCCGAGATCACCACCAGTTTTGAAATCCTGGTTGCCTGAGAACGTGTTTGCGATCTTTTTGCAGTCGCCCGTCGACATGGCTTGGTTTGTGGCCAAAACTCCAGCGTTTGGGGCGCTGTCGCTATCGGCCTTTCATCATGTGGGCCTAAACACCTAGTCCATGGTAAAGGCATGTGCAGGCCTGCCAACATGCTTGCATGGTGACCTGCACACATGCCTTGCGCCCGGTACAAGACGCAGGGGTTATGACTTGGGTGGCTGTTCTGGCGCAGTGGCGGTGGAGTCCTCCAGCGGGTGATCCACCGCCTGGATTTTGCGCACCACTGGTGTGCCTGCTGCCACAATGCCCGCGACCACCCAAAAGACGGCACCGACACCAATCAAAGCGCCAAATGAACCGGCGACCATGGGCATGAAAAAGCTTGATGCGTTGATGAACATCAGGCGAATGCCCAAGGCTTCGCCTTGGCGGTTGGCAGGTGTGACCTGGGTGAGCAAGCTCATGATCATCGGTTGCACGCAACCCAGTGAAGCACCCAGCACAATCGCGCAAACAATCATCTCGGCCGCGTGTGTCACCATCGGGTAGATGGCAAATACCAGTACCGTGATGATGCACGAGGTGGCAATCACACGTTTTTCCGAGTAGCGTGAGCTGATCATCGGCAAGGCCATGCGAATCAGCGCGGCTGCAATCGCAAAGGCGCCCAAAATCGTGCCAATGGTCGAGGCACTGAGGCCGCGCTCGTAGCCCAGGATAGGCACCAGAAAGGTGTGGATGTCCCAACTGGCCGATTGCAGCCAGTTGACAAACAAGATGTAGCGGAAATTGGCCGAGCGCAGCAAATCCCATGCATGGGTCGGTGCGGCTTTGGGGTCATAAGGCTCGTAAGGCAATTCACGCACATGCATCACCAGCAGCCAGGTAATCAGTGGCAGCACCGCGAGCACTGCGAAGCTGATGCGAAAAGCCTGCAAATCACCAGACACGAGGCCGGCATGGTCGATCAACAGGCCCACCCCAAATGGCCCCAAAAAATTCGAGACTGCAGGGGCAATGGCCAGCCAGCTGAAGAACTGTTTGCGTTCTGCATTCGAGGTGGCCGCTCGGCCAATGTGGCGCTGCAGCACAATCACCGTAATGCCAGCAGATGCGCCAGTCAGCATGGCGGCAATGCACAGCACAGGAATCGATGGCAGCGCCGTGGCCAACACCATTGCCAGGCCAGCGGCAAGAACGGCAAAACCCATGGGTCTGCGCACACCGTGGTGGTCGGCATATTTCCCGGCCGGAATCGCCAAAAAGATTTGGCTGAGCGCAAACAGCGCAATCAAGGCTCCTACGGCCCCTGCGCTATAGCCCAGCGACAAGGCCAAGAGCGGCGCTGCCAAGCGCAAACCGGTCATTGTGGTGTGCAGGAAAATTTGTGCAAAAACCAGCCGCAATAATTCGTTTCGTGACATGCACCGTCTCCATTGTTTCGTGCGTAAGGCCCGCACCCACCAGCAGCATTCTATGAGTTTAAACACCTTAATCACGCCTATCTGAGGGCGCTGGCGCTGTGAGCGGTGCGCTTTTTTGGGCGATACTGCGCAGCATGACTTCACCAGAATTGACCCCCATTCCAATGCCCGCTGCTGCGCAGTCAGAGACCATTGCCGTGTTCTACCAAAGCCCCAGTCTTGCGCCTTTGCTGCAGGCCCTGCAAGGGGCCTGGCCCGAGGCGCAATGGGCAGTCTGGCCTGAAGTGGCCCCGCAGGCTACCAAAGCCGTGGTCTGGGCACCTACGCAGGCCTTTATCGACCAGCATCCCCACTTGCAGTACCTGTTTAATATGGGTGCTGGCGTTGATGCATTGCTGCAGCTGCAGCTGCCCGAGCAGTTGCAGGTGGTGCGCATTGAAGATGGCGGCATGGCCGTCCAAATGGCTGAATACGTCACGTATGCGGTGCTGCGCCATGTGCGTGAGTTTGACCATTACGCCCACAGCCAAGCGAAGGCGCAGTGGCAACCGCGTGCGATGCAGCAACGCGCCGACTTTCCGATTGGCGTGATGGGCCTGGGCGTGCTGGGGGCACACGTTGCCAAAGTTTTGGCTGGGCTAGGGTTTGAGGTCAATGGCTGGAGCCAGAGTCCTAAACAGATTGAAGGCGTGCATACATATGCAGGAGAGGGCGAATTGTCCGCTTTTTTGCAAAGCAGCCGCATTCTCGTGTGTTTGCTGCCGCTCACACCCGCCACCGAAGGCATTCTGAACCGTGCCCACTTGCAGCAACTGCAAGCGGGGGCCTACCTGATCAATGTTGCTCGTGGCGGCCATTTGGTCGAAGCCGATTTGCTGGCCTTGTTGGAAGAGGGCCATCTGGCCGGTGCGATGCTCGATGTTTGCCAACCCGAGCCTTTGCCTCCAGAGCATCCGTTCTGGCGGCATCCACGCATCGCATTGACGCCGCATATTTCTGCCCAGACTGGTCAACAAGAAGCCGCGCAGCAAATCACTGCCAATGCACGGCGCATTGCCTCTGGCCAAGCGCCGCATGGGCTGGTCAATCGCAGCGGTGGTTATTGAGCTGCGCTAAAAGGAAGGGGTTGTATGTCTGATCTGTTTGCACAAGAGCCCGCCGCTCCCCTGGCCGAAGTGCTGCGACCTAAAACGCTGGAGGAGGTGGTTGGCCAGTCCCATCTGCTGGGCGAGGGCAAGCCCCTGCGTTTGGCATTCCAGTCGGGTCGGCCTCACTCGATGATTTTCTGGGGGCCGCCCGGTGTGGGTAAAACCACTCTGGCGCGGCTCACGGCCACGGCGTTCAAGTGCGAGTTCATTGCCTTGTCGGCAGTATTTTCTGGTGTCAAAGACATCCGAGCGGCGATGGAGCAGGCCCAGCAAAACCTCGCCATGGGCAAGCACACGATCTTGTTTGTCGATGAGATTCACCGCTTCAACAAGTCCCAACAAGATGCCTTGTTGCCCTATGCAGAAAGCGGGCTGGTGACTTTCATCGGTGCGACCACTGAAAACCCGTCGTTTGAGGTGAACTCGGCCTTGCTCTCGCGCGCGCAGGTTTATGTGCTCAAGTCCCTGACGGACGAGGAGTTGCGACAGTTGTTGCAACGGGTACAGGATGCGGGTGCGCTGCCTGGCTTGCAATGGCAGGAGCAGGCCATTGAAACCACCATTGGTTATGCAGACGGCGATGCCAGGCGGTTCTTAAACCTGCTGGAGCAAACCAGTACAGCGGCCAATGCCTCAGGCATTACGGAGATCACGGCCGATTTTTTGCACAACGCCCTGACCTTGAACAGCCGGCGTTTTGACAAAGGCGGTGACAACTTCTACGACCAGATCTCGGCGCTGCACAAATCGGTGCGCGGCTCGCATCCCGATGCAGCGCTGTATTGGCTCACCCGCATGTTGGACGGCGGCGCAGATGCCCGTTATTTATCGCGTCGCATCGTGCGCATGGCCTGGGAGGACATTGGCCTGGCCGATCCCCGCGCGATGCAAATTGCCAATGATGCAGCCCTGACCTATGAACGCTTGGGAAGCCCTGAAGGCGAGCTGGCGCTGGGTCAAGCGGTGATTTATTTGTCCATAGCGCCCAAAAGCAATGCCGGCTACAACGCCTACAACCGGGCCAAGGCTTTTGTGAAGCAAGACAAAAGCCGCGAAGTGCCAGTGCATTTGCGCAATGCGCCCACCAAGCTGATGAAGGAGCTCGGTTACGGCCATGAGTACCGCTACGCCCATGACGAGCCCAATGCCTATGCTGCCGGCGAGACCTATTTGCCTGACGGCATTGAAGAGCCCGGTTGGTACCAGCCGGTGCCAAGAGGCCTGGAAGTCAAGATTGCAGAGAAATTAAACAGACTGAAACAGTGGGACAAAGAGGCCGGTAACGCGTGATGCTGCACGAACCAAGCCAAGCCAAGCCAAGCCAAGCCAAGCTTGCTGTCGGCGTGTTTTCGCTAAGCAGACAAGAAGGGTATTTGCTGCCTGCAGTGCGATGAAATACGAAAACAATCGTGAACTTGCACACAAGCTGTCACACTAGCCAGAGGTGGGTTGCTAAAATATGTAAACATTTTTAAGTAATCCATCAGGATGTCTCGTGTCTTTGGTTTTTATTGGTCTTTTTGATCTGCCGCGCCACCCTGTCGCACAGCCGCTGCAAGGCTCTCATTTGAGCGATTGCACAATGGTTTCGTGCGCAACAGTGTTTGGCCATGGCCTGGCAAGTAAGTTGGCTGGAGGCCTCAACAACAAAATACATTTGTTTTCAAGTGCTTTCCGTTTGTGTTCATTTTCGAACAGTTTCTTTCTGCGGAGCACACTTGTCGCATGAGCTTTCGCCGCAGACCTGGCCAACGTGGTTTATCGTTGATGGATATTGTGCTGATGCAGCTGTTGCTGGTGATGGTGTGCGCGACCCCGTTTGTGATCAGCTGGCTCAATAGCATGCATGTCGAGCGCAGCAAAGGCGCGCTGATTCAGGCCAGCCAGCATGCGCGCGCCTTGGCACTGCGTTATGCTGACCCCACGAATGGCGATGCACCCACGCCTTCTGCGCCGGTAGCAGGCATCAAACTGTTGCCCAATGCGATTGTGCTGGTGTGCAGAAAAGACCCTTCTGACAGCAACTGTCGTGAAGGTGGCTCGAACGTCGAGTGGCGTGCGGACTTGAGCCGAGGCGTTGGTGTGGCCGTGACCATCAACCAGCAAAACGAAGTCATTTTTGGCTTTGACCATACTGGTGCCTTGCTGGCGCAAGCAGATTTCAGAATATCCAAAGGCATGGAATACGAAGCCGGCCAACTGTATTGAGGTTTGCCTCGCCCTGCAATGCGTTGTGAACAGGCTCTTAAAAGACCAGCGCGCAAACCTAAACGGAGTCGCAAGGCCCAGTTTTGCTTCTGCATGAGCGACAATAAGGCGATGCAGGATCGATCTTGGCCTTAGAACGTGTTTACGATCTTACAAGCTTGGGCCTGCTTTGCAGACCGCGTTCTTGGCCACAGCATGGAAACACAGTGCCGCAGGCCATTGACGCAGCATCGCAGCATCGACCGTTTTGCACCGTTGTATGCTGACTGGCGCGCGACGGCGCATCCGTTGTGAGCAGGTGCAGTCTTGCATTCGATGCCATGATGGTTGCCTGCACGTTTATCAATCGACCCCTACACTGCCATGTTAGACATTACGCTGCTTCGCAAAGAACTCGATACAGTCATTGCCAAATTAGAAACCCGTAAACAGCCCCAGGCGTTCTTGAATGTCGAGGCCTTTACCGCCTTGGAGAATGAACGCAAGACCATTCAGTCACGCACTGAAGAGTTGCAGGCCAGCCGCAATAGTCTGTCCAAACAAATTGGCCAGCTCAAAGCCAAAGGCGAGAATGCCGATGCCGTGATGGCCGAAGTGGCACAACTCAAGAACGAGCTGGAAACCTCGGCCGAGCGTTTGGAGCAGATTCAAGCCCAATTGCTGCAGCTGCTGCAGGCTGTACCCAATTTGCCGCATGATTCGGTGCCCGTTGGCAAAGACGAGAGCGGCAATGTGCCAGTGCGCAGCTGGGGCCAGGCACGCAGTTTTGACTTCCCAATCAAAGACCACGTGGATCTGGGCGAGCCCTTGGGCTTGGATTTTGAAATGGGCGCCAAAATCACCGGTGCGCGTTTTACTGTGATGAAAGGCCAAGTGGCGCGTTTGCACCGCGCGCTGGCGCAATTCATGCTGGATTTGCAGACCGAGCAGCACGGCTACCAAGAAACCTATGTGCCCTACATCGTCAACGCCGATTCACTGCGCGGCACAGGCCAGTTACCCAAGTTTGCCGATGACTTGTTTGCTGCGCAAAAAGGCGGCCAGGGCGCTGAGCCTGAGCCAGACCAGACGGCGCTGTACCTGATCCCGACCAGCGAGGTGCCGCTGACCAATTTTGTGCGTGACACCATCACTGCCGAAGCGCAATTGCCGATCAAACTCACGGCCCATACCGCCTGCTTTCGCTCGGAAGCGGGCAGCTATGGCCGTGACACCCGTGGCCTGATTCGCCAGCACCAGTTCGACAAGGTAGAGATGGTGCAAATCACCCATCCTGAGAAAAGCTATGAAGCACTGGAAGAAATGGTCGGCCATGCCGAAGCTGTTTTGCAAGCGCTGGAGCTGCCCTACCGCGTTGTGAGCCTGTGTACCGGCGACATGGGCTTTGGCGCAGCCAAAACCTATGACTTGGAAGTCTGGGTGCCGGCGCAAAACACGTACCGTGAAATCAGCTCAGTGAGCAATTGCGAAGCTTTCCAAGCGCGCCGCATGCAAGCACGTTTTAAAAATGCAGCGGGTAAAAATGAGCTGGTGCACACGCTCAACGGTTCTGGCCTGGCTGTTGGCCGTGCGTTGGTGGCCCTGCTGGAGAACCACCAGAATGCCGATGGCAGCATCAGCATTCCGGCAGCTCTGCGCCCTTATATGGGTGGGCTCGAGCGTATTGGCTGATCGACTGCCGTCGCCTCCGCATACACAATGGCACAGCAAGGTGCCATTTTTTTCGTGGCATCGCCTCTGGAACTGTCATGCAGGTGCTTGTTGCAAACGCGCAATTGGTTTAACAATAGCCAATGAGGCATAGTCTTTGCGCCAGGCGCAGTGGCTATCCGCACGTTTTCAGCCAAGGCTGGCACAATCGAGCAGGCATCGCTGCCAACATTGCCCATCATAGGATTGCGATTTACATGAAATTCCAAGGTACCGACAACTACGTTGCTACGCAAGATTTGACCCTGGCGGTCAACGCCGCTATTGCGCTGGAGCGCCCTTTGCTGGTCAAGGGCGAGCCAGGGACAGGCAAAACCATGCTGGCTGAAGAAGTGGCTCAATCGCTGGGCTTGAATCTGCTGCAGTGGCACATCAAATCCACCACCAAGGCCCAGCAAGGTCTGTATGAATACGATGCAGTGAGCCGCTTGCGTGATTCGCAGCTGGGTGACGACCGCGTCAAAGACATCCACAACTACATTGTCAAAGGCGTGTTGTGGCAGGCTTTCACGGCTGAGCAGCCGACCGCCTTGCTGATCGATGAAATTGACAAGGCCGATATCGAGTTTCCCAACGATTTGCTGCGTGAACTCGACCGCATGGAGTTTTATGTTTACGAGACGCGCGAATGGGTCAAAGCCCGTCAGCGCCCGATTGTGTTCATTACCTCGAACAACGAAAAAGAACTGCCCGACGCGTTCTTACGCCGCTGCTTTTTCCACTACATCAAGTTCCCAGAGGCCGAGACGATGCAAGAGATCGTCAAAGTGCACTTCCCGCATTTGAAGGGCGAGTTGCTGGCCGCTGCGCTCAAGAGTTTCTATGAGGTGCGCAGCATTCCGGGCCTGAAGAAAAAGCCCTCGACCAGTGAGCTGATTGATTGGCTCAAGCTGCTCGTCGCAGAAGATATTCCAGTTTCAGCCTTGCGCAGCCAGGACGACAAAATTGCCATGCCACCTCTTTTGGGCGCTTTGCTTAAAAACGAGCAAGATGTGTCCTTGTTCGAGAAACTGGTATTTATGAACCAGCGCAACCGCTAAACAGGTTGCGGCTTTTGCTTCTGCAAGCCCGCTGCGCTGTTGCACTGCACTTCGCAACGAAGGAATTTGTGATGCTAACAACCGCTCATTCATCTGCGCGTCAAACACGCATTGGGCATGTGCTGGCGCAGTGCGCGGCCAGTCTTGGCATGGCGGCGCTGCTGATGGCCTGTGGAGATGGTTACCGTGGCTACTTCATCTGGGGCAACAAACCTCCTGCAGAAGACGACGACTCTGGGTTGGTCATTATCATCACCAAATCCCAGCTCAGTGCCGCACAAGAGGTGCGGCCGCTGAACAGGTATCAGACCAAACTGCAGCACAGCAGCGCGGCCTTGCAAAGCGAGCTGTCGCGTTTGCAGACCACCGATGAGGCCCGCTGTGAGCTGGGGGCTGTTGTGTACGAATTGGAGCTGCAATGGCCACAGCGCGCTGAGCGCTACCGCTCGAACAATTGGTCTTGTAGCGCAGCTCCAGCAGTCCATATCAAAGACTATATTTCCGCTGTAGATTTAGCCCGTTTTGCACAGCAACTGGCCAAGGAGCAATGAACAATGGCATTTGTAGAGGCGGTCCGTTTGGCCGCACAAGGAGTGGTGCTTGAGCCTTTGGGCTTGCAGCACGAAGCGGGCTTGCGCGCTGCGACACAAGATGGCCAGTTATGGACGTTGCGCGTGACCTCGGCACCTGAACCTGACCAGGTGCGCAGCTATATTGAGGCGGCACTGGCCGCTCGCGAACAAGGCCAGCGCTTTGCGTTTGCCGTGCTCGATGAAGCCTCTGGCGACGTGCTGGGCACCAGCAGCTACCATGATATTGTGCCTGCCGTGCGGCGCGTCGAGATTGGCTACACCTGGTATGCCAAACGCGTGCAGCGCACGCATGTCAACTCCACTTGTAAGCTGCTGCTGCTCACGCATGCGTTTGAGACCTTGCAATGCCAGATCGTGGGTTGGCGCACTGACAACTTCAACTACGCCAGCCAAAAGGCGATTGAGCGGTTGGGGGCGAAAAAAGATGGTGTGATTCGCGGCCACGCGCTGCGCCGAGATGGCACGATCCGTGACACGGTGATGTACAGCATGAGCGCGTTTGAATGGCCCGAAGCGCGTGCGCAACTGCTCGACCAACAAGCCAAATACCGGGCCCATGGCTGAGGAGCCGCACATGCTGCCCCGATGTGCTCAAGCGCTGCTTCAGGCTGGTGCTGGCGCCTCTGCCAGCAGGCCCACGTATGGCCTGGCAACCAAATCCAGAATCGGGATATGCAATTGCTGCGTGAGCCGAATGAACATATTGAGTTGTTCATCTGGCACGATTTCAAACACCCGGTTGGCTACCCGCTCTACGTACCGCTCGCCCGAACGCTCCAGGATTAAATTGAGCGCGACCAAAATCAGCTCGAGGATGCTGTGCGGCTCATCGCTTTGTCGCAGCGAGTGCACAACCTGGATCGCCTCCTCGTTTTGTTGCAGCTGCAACAAGTCGATCAAATATATTTTGCAGGCCGCCAAACTGCGATTTTTGGCGCGTTTGGGCCCTTCTGCGGCGTTGGAGGGCACGGCGACCACTGGGGCTGGTGGGGGCGTCTGCGATACGCCGCGCAGTAAACCGGCCTGCTCTAGTTTTTTCAACAGCGGCACACAGTCCTTGCCAAAAATGTCGACCATGTCGGCTAATGAGCGCGCGCCGTTTGACAGGATCAGAATTTGGCGCTCTTTGGGCGCCAATTGGCTGCGTGCTTCTAATGCAAAAACGCCGCTGGCGGTTTTCTCGATGGTCATGGGCCTTTCTCTCAAAATGCGAGATGCAAGGACTGTAGGCTGGGAATATGAAAGATTGATTACATAATTTTTAAAATGGATCAAAAGCGATGCTGATTGATTTTTTCTATACCTTGCGCGCCGGGAAACTGCCTGTATCGGTCAAAGAGTTCCTGGCTTTGCTCGAAGCCTTGGACAAGGGCGTGATTGGCCCCAAGGCCGAGAACCCGACCAGTCTGGACGATTTCTACCACCTCTCGCGCACTATTTTGGTCAAGGACGAAAAGCACTTTGACAAGTTCGACCGCGCTTTTGCAGCCTATTTCAAAGGCGTCGAGATGCTGACCGACTACAGCAAGGAAATCCCTGACGACTGGCTGCGCAAGCTGCTTGACAAAGAACTCAGCGCCGAAGAAAAAGCCGCGCTCGAGGCCATGGGCTGGGATGAGCTGATGGAAACCTTTAAAAAGCGCTTGCAAGAGCAGCAAGAGCGCCATGAGGGCGGCAGCAAATGGATAGGCACGGGCGGCACTTCGCCGTTTGGCAATGGCGGCGTGAATCCGCGTGGCATTCGTGTGGGGGGCAAAGGCGGCAATAAAACGGCCGTCAAAGTCTGGGATGCGCGCATGTACCGCGACTATGACGACACCCAAGAGCTGGGCACGCGCAACATCAAGGTCGCGCTGCGTCGCTTGCGCAAATTTGCCCGCACCAGCAACGAGCTGGAGCTGGATTTGCAAAACACCATCCAGTCCACGGCGGCCAATGCCGGCTACCTGGACATCAAGATGGTGCCGGAGCGGCACAACAACGTGAAGGTGCTGCTCTTGATGGATGTGGGCGGCACGATGGACGAGCACATCAAGCGGGTCGAGGAGCTGTTTTCCGCGGTGAAAACCGAGTTCAAGCACCTGGAGTTTTACTACTTCCACAATTGCGTCTACGACTTCGTGTGGAAGAACAACAAGCGCCGCTTTGCCGAGAAGTTCGACACCTGGGATGTGATGCGCAAGTACAACAAGGACTACAAGCTGATCTTTGTTGGCGATGCGACCATGAGCCCGTACGAAATTTTGCAACCCGGTGGCAGTGTGGAGTACAACAACCCGGAAGCCGGTGCTGAATGGTTGCAGCGCCTCACCAATGCCTTTCCTCACCACGCCTGGATCAATCCTGAGCCGCAAGGCGTATGGGGCTACCGCCAAAGCATTGCCTTGATCCAGCAATTGGTTGGCAACCGCATGTTTCCGCTGACCCTCAAAGGCCTGGAAGATGCGATGCGCTTGCTCTCCAAATAAGACGCAGTAGGCCGCGCGCAGGCGACACAGCGGCCTGCGCCCTGCTGTCAGTGCAGTGGTGGCTGCTGCATCTGAAAATGCAGCAAGCTGAAGTACAGCGTCACATCACCAGCCTGGTCGACAAAGGTGCCCAGCGCATGCTGCAGGCGGGCGGCAATGCACAGGCACTCCAGTGCTTCGGCTTGGCCGCCGGCGATTTCTGGGGTTGTGAGCAAGGCCAAACCATTGTTCATGCCAAATTCGCGCACCACAGCCAAAGCCTCGCCATGTTGGGCTGGCAAGGCGTCATTGGCCCAGGCCCACAAAAAGGTGCCGCCGCTTTTGGAGCTGGTGCCCACCAAACACACGGTGGCCACGACATCGCCCAAGGGGCTGTCAAAAGTCAGGGTCGCAGTGTCCAGATCCCAGCGGTAGGGCGCGCCTTGCAGCGCAAAACGCTGCTGCCACACCTCGTTGCGCTCAAACATCTGTTTGACCGTATCTTTACTCCATTGCGTCCAATCGGTGTCGTTGTGCATCGTGCTGCTCATGCTGCAGGCCTCAGGGTTTCATGCTGCCGGTGCGCTGGGCCCGGTCATGCCAGCTCAGGGCTTCGCTGAGAATCGTTGGTGTGTGCTTGCCAACCGACTGGAACAGGGCGCGCTCGTAATAGTCTTGCAGCAGCGGCTTGTAGTCGGGGTGGACGCAATTGGCAATGATGCTGCGGGCCCGCTCTTTGGGGGATAGGCCGCGCAAATCGGCCAAGCCCTGGTCGGTGACAATGATTTGCACATCGTGCTCGGTGTGATCGACATGCGAGACGCTGGGCACAATGCAGGACACATCGCCATTTTTGGCAATCGAATTGGCCATGAAAATCGACAAATAGGCATTGCGGGCGAAGTCGCCCGAGCCGCCAATGCCGTTCATGATCGCGCTGCCGTTGACGTGGGTGGAGTTGACGTTGCCGTAAATATCGGCCTCGATCATCGCGTTCATCGCAATCACGCCCAGGCGGCGAATCAGCTCTGGGTGGTTGCTGATCTCTTGTGGGCGCAGCACCACTTTGTCGCGGTAGAAATCGATGTTCTTCATGAACTCGTGCTCGCCTTCTGGGCTCAATGACAAGGCCGTGCACGACGCGTTCGCCAGTTTGCCCGAGCGCAGCATCGCCAGCATGCCGTCCTGCAGTACCTCGGTGAAGGACGTCAGGTTCTCAAACGGCCCATCATTCAAACCGGCCAGCACCGCATTGGCAATATTGCCCACGCCGGATTGCAGCGGCAACAAATCTTTGGGCAAGCGACCCAGTTTCACCTCGTGTTTGAAGAACTCGATCAAATGCCCGGCAATGCGTTTGGAGGAATCATCGGGGGCTTTGAAAGCCGAATTGCGGTCCGACTTATTGGTCGGCACAATCGCAATGACTTTGTTTGGATCACAGCGCAAGTACTGCTCGCCAATGCGGTCGCTGGTCTTGGTCAGCGGAATTGGCACGCGGTGTGGTGGCAATTGCGTGCCGTAGTAAATATCGTGCATGCCGGCCAGAGCCAGCGGCGCGTATTCGTTGACTTCCAAAATCACCAGGTCGGCCTGATCCAGCCAGGTCTTGTTGTTGCCTACTGAAGTTGATGGAATTAAGCTACCATCTGGTAGGATGCCTGCGACTTCAATCACGGCGACATCGAGCTTGCCAAAAAAGCCAAACCACACATACTGCGCAACATGCGAGAGGTGCATGTCGATGTACTGCATGCTGCCTTCGTTGATGCGTTTGCGGCCAATCGGATCGGACTGGTAAGGCAGGCGCGTATGAATGCCGTTGACTTTGGCCAGTGCCCCATCAATTTCAGGCGCAGTCGAGGCACCAGTCCACAGATCAATCTTGAACGATTTACCTTGCTCGTAGAGTTTTTCAATGCGGTTGGCCAGGGCTTGCGGTACCGCGTTGGGCGAGCCTGAGCCGGTAAAACCGCTCATGCCGACATTGGCCCCTTCTGGAATCAACTCGGCCGCCTGCTCGGCGGTCATGATTTTGCTGTGCAGCGCAGTGCATTGGATACGATCAAATTCTGGCATAGCTGTGCTTTGGCTTGATGGGTCAAAAAGAGACTTGCATCGTACGCCCGATCAATTAATCACACCAATGATTCAAGGGTTTTTAAGTAGGTGTTATCCCTAGATTTCCGGTCAAACAAGGTAAATGCAGCGAGCCATTGGCAGCTTTTCACAGCCTGCCAAATGCAGGTTTGTACTGGCTGGTACGCTCAGTATTGATGATCTCTTTGACGCGCGAAATTCTGTCAACATATGCGCCCAGCAGTAGGATGACGCAGGCTTATGCATGGCCGTGCGCATGTATTTTTGCTTGCCCAAAATGCATGAATGCAACGGCATGCTGAGTCGATTTTTCGCGCAATCCGCACAGAGGCGGCTGAAATTGGTTGGTGGGGTATTGGGTTGAAATGGCCTGCGTTTTGACTATGCCGTCCTGGTGGCTGCGGGCCAGCCACTACAACCTACTCAGATGGCACATGCAGGGTATGCGCGGGCGCCGCAGGGCAAGGCCACCAGGCACGGCATGCCCACGGCAGCTGCTAACAAAAGCCCTTAAAAGCCATTTAGCCAATACGCATGCACCCGCGAGTCGGCGCCCAATTCGGGGTGAAAACTGCAGCCCATCACTTGGCCTTGTTGTACCAAGACGGGCGTGCCATCGCAATCGGCCAACACCTGTACTTCGGGGCTGAGCGCGGTAATGCGTGGCGCGCGAATAAACACCGCTTCTAATGGCCCGCCCGCCAAATTGGTTTGGGCACTGGTGATATGCGAGTCGCGTTGGCGCCCATAGGCGTTGCGTTGCACCGTCACAGCCAGTGCGCCCAAGCTGGGTTGCTGGGGTAATACCGCTTGCGCTAGCAAAATCAATCCTGCGCAAGTGCCTAAACAGGGCTTGGTTGTGACAAATTCCTGCAGCGCCGCATACAGCTGGGGCGTTTGCTGCAGGTGGTGCAGCATGGTGCTGGATTCGCCGCCAGGTAAAACCAGGCCATCGATGCCTTGCAGATCGGCCGCTGTGCGCACCCACAGGCAGTCAGCGCCCAGCTGGCTGAGCATGCGGGCATGCGCTTCGTAGGCGCCTTGCAACGCCAAGATGCCAATGGTGGGGGCTTTCTTGCCAGTGGGCACTCGCATCTCAGTCGCCTCGGTTTTGCAATAAGCCAGTCGGTTCTAGCGAAGACACCGCCAAGCCCTGCATGGCGCTATCGCACTCTGCGCTGCATTCGGCCACGATGGCGGCGTCGTCAAAATGGGTGCAGGCACGCACAATCGCTTTGGCACGCTGTGTGGCTTCTTCTTGGCTGGCGTAGGTTTGACCGTTGTTCATGAAAATGCCTGAGCCGACAAAAATGGCTTGTGCGCCCAATTGGCGCATCAAGGCTGCGTCGGCAGGCGTGGCAATGCCACCAGCAGAGAAATTAGGCACTGGCAACTCGCCGGTTTGGGCGACTTGCTGCACCAAGGCAAACGGCACACGCAAATCGCGCGCGGCCACATACAGCTCGTCGCTGCGCAACGCAGACAAGGCACGGATATCGGCCATGATTTGGCGCATGTGCTTGACCGCATGCACGACATCGCCCGTGCCTGGCTCGCCCTTGGTTCGGATCATCGCTGCGCCTTCATTGATGCGGCGCAGGGCTTCGCCCAAATCGCGCGCACCACAGACAAACGGCGTATCAAACGCTTGTTTGTCGATGTGGTGAACCTCGTCAGCCGGGGTCAGTACTTCACTCTCGTCAATGAAGTCCACGCCCAAATGTGCCAACACCTGGGCTTCGGCAAAATGGCCAATGCGGGCCTTGGCCATGACCGGAATTGACACCTCGGCCATGATGGCCTGAATCAGGCGTGGGTTGGCCATGCGGGCGACGCCGCCTTGCGCGCGGATTTGTGCGGGCACACGCTCGAGCGCCATCACCGCGCAGGCTCCGGCGGCTTGGGCAATGTGTGCTTGCTCGACCGTGCAGACATCCATGATGACGCCGCCTTTGAGCATTTCTGCCAAGCCGACTTTGAGGCGTTGTTGTGCAGGCAGTGTGGCCAAGGGCGTGGCGGAGTTGTCAGGGTGGGCAATCGTGTTCATGGATGGTCTTTCATCTGTCTCAAGAGACGGTTGTGCAAAAGTAGCGCTATCGTAGAAAAATGAGGCCGAGCAGAAAAGACAAGGTTGCAGTACAGTTTCGCCAAACTGTATTGTTTCTTCAGCAGTACAGTGGTGGTGAGAGAGCGGCAGCAGCGCTGCTGGTACAGGACGATTTTTTGCGAGTTTTGGCATGAGCGATTCTTTTGACCCCGTGGCATTGGCTACGCCCGGCGCAGCCGGCGCGACCTCTAGAGTGGAGGCGGTGATGCACGACATACGCCAGCGCATTGCCACACGCAACCTGTGCGTTGGCAAACGCCTGCCATCGATCCGTGTGCAGGCCGAGGGCCTGGGCATGTCACGCTCCACTGTGGTCGAGGCCTATGCACGTTTGGCAGCGCTTGGCATCATTGAGTCACGCCCCGGTTCGGGCTTTTATGTGGGCCGCCAGCTCAGCCCTTTTCAGATGGCCGAAGCCCCGAGCGGTTATCGCCCAGCCACCGATCCGGTCTGGGTCACACGCCAGGCCTTGCTGGCTGATGCAGACAGCCTCAAGCCGGGCTGTGGCTGGCTGCCCGACAGCTGGATGCCTGAGCAAGAGATTCGGCGTGCCTTGCGCACGCTCTCACGCAAAGCGCTGGCTCCTCTGACAGCGTACGGCACGCCGCAAGGCTCGCCGCCACTGCGCCAATTGCTTGCGCATCGCTTGGGTGAGCGCAACTTGCATGTGTCAGCCGAGCAATTGATGCTGACCGAGTCCAGCACCCAGGCGGTGGATTTGCTGTGCCGCTTATTGCTGCAGCCAGGTGATACCGTGCTGGTCGATGACCCTTGTTATTTCAGCTTCCAGGCGATGCTGCGCGCCCACCGGGCCCATGTGGTCAGCGTGCCCTATACGCCGCAGGGGCCCGATGTCAAAGCCATGGCCGAATGCCTGGCCACGCACCGCCCACGGCTCTACATCACCAATGCGGCATTGCACAACCCGACTGGCGCTAGTCTGAGTTTGGATGTCGCGCACAAAGTCCTGATGCTGGCCAGCCAGCACGACTTGACCATCATTGAAGACGATGTGTTTGCTGATTTTGAACACTACCGCACACCGCGTTATGCCGCGCTCGATGGCTTGCAGCGCGTGGTCTATGTGGGCAGTTTCTCTAAAACCCTGTCCGCTTCGGTGCGTGTGGGCCATATTGCAACGCGCGCAGACTGGATTGAGCAGCTGGTGGATTTGAAGTTGGCCATTGCATTTGAATCCGGCCACTTTTCGGCCGATTTGTTGCACACCATGCTCGGCAGCGGCACCTACCAGCGCCATATGAACAGCTTGCGCGCCCGGCTCGCTGACGCCATGGGCCTGTGTCTGGAGCGTTTGCAGCGTTTGGGCATTGAGGCCTGGCACAGGCCTGATGCAGGCATGTTCGTCTGGTGCCAGCTGCCCGGCGGTTTGGATGCTACCGCCTTGTCTGAATATGCGCTGGCGCAGCACCAGATGTTGCTGGCGCCTGGCAACTCGTTCAGTCCATCGCAGCAAGCCACCGGCTTTTTACGTTTCAATGTCGCGCAAAGCCTGTCACCGGCCGTTTTTGAGGCCTTGGACCAAAGCATGCAGGCGCTGTGAGCGCTTGTGAGTATCTTATTGAATAACCAGCAGTAATGGCCATGACAATGGCGCTGCGCTTGTGTGGATAAGTGTATTTTGTTATTGCAAAACAATAGCTTATAAATTCTTAAGCCAACTGCACGCCACACATATTGTCGATCGCCTTTGTTGGGGATAACTTGCTTGCTTGGCCCCTGGCCGGCAGCCAACTTCAGTCCCAGCAGTCGCTGTCAGACGACTTATCCACAGCGCGCACGGCGCAGGTCTTCGCGTTGGTGACAGCCATTCCTGCGTGCTGCTTATATCGTGGGGCTTGCCGCTTTAGCTAATGCGGCGCAATCGCCGACCACCCCACTGCAGCTGTGCTGCATCAGCAAGAGGATATCCTGATGACAAACCATGAATTTCGCCAGCGCGTGCAGGTGCAGTTAGCAGATGATGGTGTGGCCACCGTCACTTTGCAGCGAGCAGAAAAAATGAACGCGCTCGATGCGGCGATGTTCCATGGTTTGGTGGAGGCCGGTGCCTGGTTGCAACAAGCCAAAGGCCTGCGCGCAGTGGTTTTGCATGGCGCAGGCAAAGCGTTCTGTGCCGGTTTGGACATGGCCAATTTCGAGGGTATTTTGCAAAGCGGCAGCGTGGACCCCGCGCTGAGCCAGTTGGCCGAGCGCAGGCACGGGCTGGCCAATTTGCCGCAGGCGGTGTGCTGGCAGTGGCGCACACTGGCCGTGCCGGTGGTTGCAGCGCTGCATGGTGTGGCGTTGGGAGGCGGATTGCAGCTGGCGCTGGGCGCCGATATTCGCCTGGTTGCGCCGGGCACGCGCCTGTCGGTGCGTGAAATGCACTGGGGCCTGGTGCCCGATATGGCCGGCATGCCGCTGTTGCGTGAGCTGGTGCGCGCCGATATCGCCAGAGAATTGGTGTTTACAGGCCGTTTGGTGGAGGCTGAAGAAGCCAGCCGAATTGGTCTGGCGACGCGGATTGAGGACGATCCGTTGCAAGCGGCGCAGGCCTTGGCGCGCCAAATGGCCGGTTTTCATCCACAGGCGATGCGTGCGGCCAAACGTTTGCTCAATAGCAGCTGGGATGCGTCAGCTGGCGACCTGTTGCTGGCCGAGTCGCTTGAGCAGCAGCAATTGCTGGGTAGCGAGAACCAGCGCGAGGCTGTCGCGGCAGGTCTTGAAAAGCGCGTGCCAGTTTTCAAAGACGTGTAATCGCCGCTGGCCTTGCGGCTCATCCTGATACCGCTCTCATACCAGCAATGAGGGCAGCAATGAGGGGTTTGCAGAGCCTGCCTGGGTGTTCAGCGCCACAAATCCTCGAACCCGCCTACGGGCTCAAACCAGCGGTTGCGCATGACCAGCCGCCGGGGCCCTGGCATCCACACCGTGGCGTCGCTGTGCAGCGGATCGCCCGGAAAACACACGATGCGCTGGCCTTCATGGTCGATGCTGACAGGCGCAATGCAATATGGCGCCTGGCCTGCGGCATAGCTTTGCAGTGCCGCGATGCTGGCAAAACGGCTCAAATGCGCCAAGGTCATCAACTGCGGTGGGGCCAGCAAAATCTCGCGTTGCTGGTGGCTGTGTAAGAACCCCTGCGGTGTGTCCCAGACCAGCCGCGTGGCCTCACAGGCGTCGGCGCTGGCCAATTGGCCTTCGGGGGCTTGGGCCAGTAAAAACCAGGTATCAAAGCGTTTGGTGCTGAAGTTGGGCACCTGCGGCGTAATCCAGCGCGAGAACGGCTGCATGCCCAACACGCTAGTGGCAATTGGGCTGCTGGCGGGCCAGGGCAGGCCGGCCAGCAAGGCTTGGCGCAGTGATTGCAGTGCAGCTGCTTCTGGCAACTGGGCTGCAGCGGTCCAGACCAGGCCTACTTCTTCCAAGGTTTCGCGCAGCACTGCACCGTACAGGCTGGCCACGGTGTCCGCTTGCATGTGCTGCGGTGCCCACAAGCCCGATTGCGTGGGCCAGAGCTGCTCAAAGCCCGCGGCCTGGGCAATGGCGGCGTCACCTGCATCGACTTTGCCGCCTGGAAATACCAGCGCACCGGCGAAATTGCGCGAACTGGCTGAGCGCTCCATCAGCAGCACTTCAAAGCCGTGCTGGGCGTGCGGGCGCACAACGATCACGCTAGCCGCCAAAATCGGCGTACTGGTCTCAGCGGGTGCAGGCTCGTTGGTGGGCTCTGGGGCGGTGGCAAGTGGCAGGTCGCCTGTTTGACGCATTGTTTTATCTCCATTCATTATGATGGCGCGCAGCTGCGGTTAGCCCATAGGGCGAACCGGCGCAGGCAATGGCCCGTTGTGGCTGGGCCTGCTGCGGCACACAACACACGATACATCAAGGAGCAAAGAAATGGCATTGGATTTTCACGGCCGCGTAGCCATTGTGACAGGAGCCGGTGGTGGCCTGGGGCGCGAGCACGCGCTGGCGCTGGCCAGGCGTGGTGCCAAGGTGTTGGTCAATGATTTGGGCGCAAGCGTCAAAGGCGAAGGCGGCTCGCTGTCGGCGGCGCAACAAGTGGTTGACGAAATCAAGGCCTTTGGCGGTGAAGCCATGGCCAATGGCGCCTCGGTTACCGATTTTGAAGCCGTGCAAGCGATGGTGGCCCAGGTGGTTGAGGCCTGGGGCCGTGTGGATATCTTGGTCAATAACGCAGGTATCTTGCGCGACAAAAGTTTTGCCAAAATGGACATGGCCGATTTCCGCCTGGTCGTCGATGTGCATTTGATGGGCGCGGTGTATTGCGCCAAGGCTGTCTGGGAGCATATGGTCGCGCAGCAATACGGACGTATTGTGATGACTACCTCGTCAACGGGTTTGTATGGCAATTTTGGCCAAACCAATTACGGCGCGGCCAAACTGGCGCAAGTGGGTTTTATGCAAACGCTGGCGCTGGAAGGCGCGAAACACCACATCCATGTCAATGCCTTGGCACCAACGGCAGCCACTCGCATGACTGAAGGTCTGATGCCTGAAGAGGTGCTGGCCCAGTTGCAACCTGCGGCCGTGGTGCCAGCGATGCTGGCTTTGGCGCATGAGAGTGCGCCGACACGGGCGATTTTGTGCGCTGGCGCAGGCAGCTTTGAGGCCGCCCACATCAGCTTGACGCAAGGCATCCATTTGGGCGTGGGCCCGGATGTCGATTCTGAGCTGTCAACCCGCTTGGCCGAGGTGCTCGATCGTGCTGGTGAAACCGTGCCCGCTGGTGGCCATGCGCAAGGCGAATTGGAGATCAAAAAAGCGCTGGCGGCGCACCAGTCGCGCGCAAGCTAAGCGGCCTTGGCAGGCCAAGCCTGCCTGGCTCAAACAGGGTTCGATCACCAATTCAACTGGTATATAGGTAGCAGCCATTGCTATGAGTTTGTGGTCGTCCTATAGAACGCACACCTGACAACTCTTTTGCCAGCTTTTGTCACCATGCCATGTTGCTATGTTGGCAATTTTCGCCAGGCAGAGCGCCTGACCGTTGATTGCAACGCGCACCGTATCCTTTTAGACTCCAACGCGGTCTGCATGCGGAAGGTGAACACGCTTTGGTGGCATACGCAGGCGGATTGATGGATTTATGCTGACCAATTGGCGGTTTTTCGCTGCCTGGTGGTGCAATGGCGCAAGGGCTGGGCGATACTTGCGCTTTCCATCGTTGTGAATAAAGTTCTGTTTGTATGAGTATTCAATGGTTTCCCGGCCACATGCACCTCACCCGCAAAGCCATCGGCGAGCGGGTTAAAACCATTGATGTGGTCATTGAGATGGTCGATGCACGCCTGCCTGCGTCCAGCGCCAATCCGATGCTGCGTGACCTGCTGGCGCAAAAGCCCAATCTGAAAATTCTCAACAAGGCCGACTTGGCCGATGCCAGCCGCACGCAAGCCTGGCTTGAATGGTACAACCAGCAAGACAACACCAGGGCGGTGGCGATGGATGGCCACCACACGGCGCCGGCCAAGGCCATGATTGAAGCCTGTCTCGATTTGGCGCCTACGCGCGGCACGATGGTCAAGCCGATGCGTGTGTTGATTTGCGGTATTCCGAACGTAGGCAAATCGACTTTGATCAATACGATGGTCGGGCGGCGCGTGGCCAAGGCGGCCAATGAACCTGGCGTGACCCGCCAAGAGCAACGCTTTTCGTTGCAGGACGGTTTTTATTTATTCGACACGCCAGGGGTTTTGTGGCCCCGCATCATCGTTGCGCAAAGTGGCTACAACCTGGCTGCTGCTGGCTCAATTGGCCGCAATGCGTTTGATGACGAGCTGGTGGCGCTGGAGCTGATCGCCTATTTGCAACAGTATTACGCCAGCGTCTTGCTGGAGCGCTACCAGGTGGTGGACAACGTCGCTGAGGTGCAGGCGATGCCTGACCATGAGCTGTTCGAGTTGATTGGCCGCAAGCGCGGCGCGCTGATGCCCGGTGGCCGCATCAACGCGCAAAAAGCCGCTGAAATTATTTTGCAAGATTTTCGCTCTGGCATGCTGGGCCGCATCACGCTGGAGACTCCAGCGGAGTTTGAGGAATGGCTGAAAACCGGTGAACGTCTGGATGCCGAGCGCACCCTGCGCAAGGAGCAGTACGAGCTCGATCGGCAGCAAAATAAGAAGCGCCGAAAGAAAAAATGAAATTTTTCTAAACAGGCGCTTTTTTTGTTATACAATCTGTGCTTCGCCGGTTTAGCTCAGTTGGTAGAGCACCCGCCTTGTAAGCGGTAGGTCGTCAGTTCGAATCCGACAACCGGCACCAAAACAAAAAAGCCCACTTGTGCAAACAAGTGGGCTTTTTCTTTTTCACTAGGCAGTGATCCAAGTCGCGTGCGCTGTTACATCAAGCGATTGCCTGCTGGCCTTGTGCATCCCTATACAATTTTCAGATCGAGGGATGCAACAGATGAAACGACAAGATATCGAGCGCAGGCCCATGCCTGATGCGGTGATCGAGAGCCTAGAGCCTGAAGCGCAGATGTACCGTGAGCACCACGCAGATGGTGTTTACCTGCGTGTCATGCCCAATGGCATGAAGGACTGGCAGCTGCACTATCAACGAGAAGACGGCACATGGTCTTGGCTCGAGCTGGGTAACTTTGGCAAAGCGCAAGACCAGCTCACCGGCCAGTTTGCCCGCCAGATGGCCATTGAGCTGATTGAGGAGGCCAAGAGCCGTGGCGTGCCGTTGCTACCAGCCAATGCGCCAGCGCCTGCGATCATGGCGCAGCCGGCGTTTGCCCAGCTGGACAGCGTTCTGGTGCCAGGCAAGAGCGCCCCTTTCCCGCATGTCTCTGCAGCCGAGTTGCCGGCGCTGCTGCGCGCGCTGCGCGCTTATTCCGTGCGGCCCATGGCGATAGGCTTGCAATTGCTGCTGCTGCTGGGTGTGCGTCCGGCCGAATTGCGCGCAGCCGAATGGGCCGAGTTTGACCTTGCTGCGGGATTGTGGAATGTCGCAGCTGGCCGTCACAAACAGCGCGAGGATTTTCTGCTGCCGTTGCCAACCCAGGCCATTCAATTGCTGCATGAGCTCCATGCCCACCGAACCACTGGGCCATTTCTGTTTCCTGGCCGCAGCAAGAGCCTGCCCAAGCCCGTTGGCAATATGGCGTTCAACCACGCGCTAGACCGCCTGGGTTACAAAGGCAGGCAAACACCCAATGGCCTGCGCACGCTCTTGAGCGCGGCAGCGCAGGCGGCAGGCAAGGACCATCGCATCGTCGACAGTGCCTATGTGCACAAGCGCAAGAAGGCGGCGGGCACAGGCAATCAACAGCAAACGCTGAGCCAGCGCCTCGAATTGCTGCAATGGTGGGCGGCTGAGTTGGATGCCATGGTGGCCGCCCCCATGGCCTCCATTTAGACAGGCCAGGAGCGTGCAGTCAACAGCTTGTCGCAGCACAGAGCACTCCCACCATCACACATCACACGCAGTGGCGCAGTCCGATGGGCCAGGCTGGGCACAGCGATTGCTGTGCTGGAGCTGCCACATTCAGAGCCGCGAACACCACCCTTGATATGCCGTTGTAAAAGCCGGTTGTGCCTGTTGTACGGCCTGCCGCTTTGCGCCTAGTCACAACCACAAACCCTCGGCTCGCAGGGAGGGAGCTGCTTTTATCCCACCGTGGCGCTGATACGCAGCCGTATCTGTGTAATCACGGGCCTGTTGGCCTGGTGCTGCTCTTGCAGCACTTGCAGTAAATGGGGACTCAAATGCCGAAGTTTCGCCGCTGCCGCGGAGTTTGGCACAATAAGGCACCATTGATGGCCCTCGATAGGGCCAGCTTGCACAAATGTGCGCAAGGCCATTGGCAATGCTGGCTGTATGCATTGCAGCAATTGTTCCGACAGACTGGCCTGCTGGGTCAGTTGCGTCAATAGCGGCGATTGGCCAATCAATGTACCAATATGCGTTTGAGGGACTTGGCGTGCAGGCCCGATCGGGCTTGCTGCATAAGCAGCCCTGGCATGCGATGGCGAACGTTTGCGTGGCACGTGTGGAGATGTCCCGCGTGGTGGAACTGTGAACTGAATTTCTGAGTGGCGGCAACGGGCCACCACGGTGAGAGACGGTATTGCTGCAATACCGTCTTTTTCTTGTGGCTCTATTCAAAGACACTGTAATGCAATTGATTATGACGGATGCGCGCTTATCGCGCAGCTATACATTGAACTTTCCGCTGGTGAGCGTGGTGCTGGCCTTGTTGCTGACCTTGCTCGCTGGTGCTGCGGCCTTGCTGGTGCTGCAGTCGCAGCTGCGCAGCACCGAGTGGAGCGCGCAAACCTCGACCATGAGCCGGGTGCTGGGGCTGGCCAACCAGGCCAATGAATCCTTGGTTGCTGAGCGTGCAGCGATGCGCAGGAACACCGACGAAATGGCCCGCAGAGTCGGTGAGATGCAGGCCAAACTGGTGCAGTTGCAAGCCATGTCCGAACGGGTCTCGGATTTGGCCGGTGTGCCAGCGCCTGAGGCGGGCGAGCTGGATGTGGTGTCGATGTCTTTGGATGCGGGCGGGCCGCTGTTCAATGATGTGCCCATGGAGTCTGCAGAGCTGATGAATTTGCTCGATCGCATCCAAAGCGATGTGACTGCCCAGTCCGATTTTTTAATGGTTGCAGAAACCCGCTTTCTCTCCGATGTGCTGGAGTGGCGGATGATTCCGACGCAAGAGCCAGTGCCAGGTCGCCAGGTTGGTTCTTCGTTTGGCACACGCATTGACCCGTTGACCGGGCGCAAAGCCACGCATACCGGGCTGGATTTCCAAGCGCCTACGGGCACGCCGATTTTGGCGGCAGCTGGGGGCATTGTGATCACGCAGCAATACCACGCCGCTTACGGCAATATGTTGGAAATTGACCATGGCAATGGCGTCATTAGCCGCTATGCCCATGCCTCGAAGCTGTTGGCCAAGCGCGGCGATGTGGTGCGCCGTGGTGAAAAAATCGCTGAAGTAGGCAGTACCGGTCGCTCGACCGGGCCGCATCTGCATTTTGAGGTTTTGGTCAATGGCCAGCAGCAGAACCCGCAACGTTTTTTAACAGCGGGCAAACAAGCGTCCTGGTCGGATTTATTGGCACAGAACCGCTGAGAACCTGTTGATGTTTTTTTCGCAGACTGCTTTGAACTCCAAAAGACAAGGCACAACAAAGCACATTACTGCGTTGCCTCTTTTGTGTGCCTTGCGCGACTGTGAAAAGACCACCAACAGGCTCTGAGCGCAAGGCGCAATGGCACGGTCTTGTCACCAAGCGTGCGCAGTTTTAAGCCTATGATTTGCTGTTGTTTGGATTTTTCACGCGATTGCCGACTCTGTGATCCATAGGGCTTGCCATTCCAGCGGCCTATTTTCTTGCGCTTGCATCTTGAAACATGGGGTTATGCCCCCAAGCTGTGGATTTCGGCACCATGGCAATAGCCGCTATAGTGCACGAGGCTGGTGCCAATGGCAGCTGTTGCGAGGCAGCTAGGTTAGGATGAATCCTGGTTAAGAAAAAGCTGCCGTTAGAATGCGCGATGCTTCTTAGCTGTAGTGGGCACCCTGGTCTCTGTGAATGGCAGGCGTTGGCGGTCACTATTGGCTTTCGATTTTTTATTTAGACTAGACTTTTGAGGAACCGGCTGCCCCCAGCAAATATGGCGTGCGGGACGGTAAATTTCATGGCGAACTTTCTCACCAAGCTTTTCGGCAGCCGCAACGACAGGTTGCTCAAACAGTACCGTAAAACCGTTGCACGTATCAATGCAATGGAGTCTGAATACGAAGCCCTCAGCGATCAAGCACTGACGGACAAAACGGCCGAATTTAAAGCCCGTTTGGGCAAAGGCGAGTCGCTTGACGACTTGCTGCCAGAGGCTTTTGCCGTCGTGCGCGAAGCTTCCAAGCGCGTCATGAAGATGCGCCACTTTGATGTGCAGATGATCGGCGGCATGGCCTTGCACTATGGCAAGGTGGCCGAGATGCGCACCGGTGAAGGCAAGACCTTGACCTCCACGTTGCCCGTCTATCTGAACTCCTTGACTGGAGAGGGCGTGCATGTGGTGACCGTCAACGACTACTTGGCCCGCCGTGATGCCGAGAATATGGGCCGTCTCTACAATTTCCTGGGTCTGACCGTGGGTATCAACCTGGCCAGCATGCCCAAAGAGGTCAAGCAAGCGGCCTATAACGCCGACATCACCTACGGCACCAACAACGAATACGGTTTTGACTACCTGCGCGACAACATGGTCTACGAAGCCCGTGACCGGGTGCAGCGCGGTCTGAATTACGCGATTGTCGATGAGGTGGATTCGATTCTGATTGACGAGGCGCGCACGCCCTTGATCATTAGCGGCCCGGCCGAAGACAACACCAAAACCTACCTGACGATGAATGCCATCGCACCGCGCCTGACGCGGCAAGAGGGCGAGGCCGATCCACGCACCGGTGAGGGCGTGCTCACACCGGGTGACTACACAGTCGATGAAAAAGCGCGTCAGGTGCATTTGACTGACCAAGGCTACGAGACTGCCGAGCGCATTCTGTCTGAGCAAGGCCTGCTGGCTGAAGGCACCTCGCTCTATGATCCTGGCAACATCATGCTGGTGCACCACTTGTACGCTGCGTTGCGCGCCTACACGCTGTTCAATCGCGACGAGCACTACGTGGTGCAGAACGATGAAGTCGTGATTGTTGACGAGTTCACCGGTCGTTTGATGTCCGGGCGCCGCTGGAGCGACGGCTTGCACCAAGCGGTGGAAGCCAAGGAAGGCGTGCGTATCCAGGCTGAGAACACGACGATGGCCTCGATCACGTTCCAGAACTACTTCCGTATGTACAACAAGCTCTCGGGCATGACCGGCACGGCCGATACCGAGGCATACGAATTCCAGGAAATTTACGCACTCGAGACGGTGATCATCCCGCCGAACCGCAAAAGCCAGCGCGATGACCAGCTCGACCGGGTCTACAAAACCACCAAGGAAAAATACGCGGCGGCGATTGAAGACATCCGCGAATGCCATGAGCGCGGCCAGCCAGTGCTGGTGGGCACCAGCTCGATTGAGAACTCCGAGATCATCGACAAATTGCTGACCCAGGCCAATTTGCCACACCAGGTGCTCAACGCCAAGCAGCACGAGCGCGAAGCCGAGATCATTGCCCAGGCCGGTCGTGCAGGCATGATCACAATTGCCACCAACATGGCCGGTCGCGGTACCGACATCGTGCTGGGTGGCAATATTGAAAAAGACATTGCGGCGATTGAGGCCAGCGAACACCTGTCTGAAGAAGACAAGGCCGCGCAAATTGACGCCTTGCGCGCGCAATGGAAGCAAGACAATGCCAAGGTCAAGGAGCTGGGCGGTTTGCGCATCATCGCAACCGAGCGCCATGAGTCGCGCCGCATTGACAACCAGCTGCGTGGTCGTTCGGGCCGCCAGGGCGATCCAGGCTCTTCACGCTTTTACTTGGGCCTGGATGATCCGCTGATGCGTATTTTCGCTGGTGACCGCGTGCGCGCGATCATGGAGCGCCTGAAAATGCCTGAAGGCGAGGCGATCGAAGCGGGCATGGTCACACGCAGCATCGAGTCGGCGCAGCGCAAAGTGGAGGCGCGCAACTTCGATGTGCGCAAACAATTGCTGGACTACGACGACGTCTCCAACGAGCAGCGCAAAGTCGTTTACGCGCAGCGCAACGAAATCCTCGACTCGGCCAGCGTCAGCGACACGATTGCCGGTATGCGTGAGGCGACCTTCACCGATTTGCTCAACCGTTATGTGCCCCCAGAGTCAATGGAAGAGCAGTGGGATCTGGCCGCACTGGATGCCGAATTGGCCAGTGAATGGGATCTGCATTTGAATCTGGTTGCCAAAGTGCAGGCGTCTGATTCGATCTCGGCCGAAGACATTCATGAAGAGGTGTTGAAAGCAGCCCATGCAGCCTATGCAGAAAAAGTGGCCCGTGCCGGTGCTGAGCAGTTCAACAACTTTGAACGCGTTGTGCTGCTGCAAACCTTTGACAATGCCTGGCGTGACCACCTCAGCGCGCTGGACTATTTGCGCCAAGGTATCCACTTGCGTGGCTTTGCACAAAAGCAGCCCAAGCAGGAATACAAGCGCGAAGCCTTTGAGCTGTTCCGTTTGATGGTTAATACGGCCAGTGCAGAAATTTCGCGCATCATCATGCGCGTGAAAATTCAAGATCCGCAGCAAGTGGAGCAAGCCGCGGCGCAAATGGAAGATGCGGCTGAAGCCTTGGCCCAACGCGCGATCGACCACACCAATGCAGAAGCTGCATTCGCTGATGCCAGCGCCGAAGAGCTGCCACGCGTGGGGCGCAACGACCCTTGCCCATGTGGCAGTGGCAAAAAGTACAAGCAGTGCCATGGCCAGCTGAGCTAAATCAGATGGCAGGTGCTAGCGGGCACCTGCATCTCGGCTCAATCAGCTGCGCTGAGAGCGAAAAAAAAGATGCCTTGATTGTGAGGCATCTTTTTTTATTTGTGGATGGACTGCTGGCGCAGACCACGCATGCGATGTCGCGAGCCAAGCTCCAATGCAGCGCTGTGTGCAGCGGCTGCAACGTCTTAATGAACAGGCTCTATGACAGCAGGCCATCCCAGGCCGAACGCACAATCAGCAAGCCCACTACACCAATAAACATCCAGCGTACAAAGCCAGAGCCATAGCGCAGTGCCATTGCTGTGCCCAAAAAGCTGCCCACAATATTGCTCAGCGCCAATGGGATCACCAGGTGCCACCAAATATGGCCCTTCCAGCCCAGCAGCAAGATAGCGGCCAAATTGGTGGCGATATTGAGCAGCTTGGCATTGGCTGCCGCATTGAGAAAATCAAAACCCAGGATGCGCACAAACGCAAACACCAGGAAGCTGCCCGCACCTGGGCCAAAAAAGCCATCGTAAAAGCCCACGATTAAGCCAATCAGAACGCCCAAGCTGATCTCTTTGGCAGGATTGGCAATCGGGCGGCTTTCCTGGCCCAAATCCTTGCGTGCCAATGTATAGAGCAAGACGGCCAAAAGCACAAACGGCAGGGCTTTGCGCAAGAAATCGGCCGATACCAGAGTGATGGCCCAGGCACCCAGCATCGAGCCGACAAACGCTGCGCCAATGGCTGGCAGCAAGGTGTGCCAGCGAAAAGTCACACGCCGTGCGTACTTCCATGCCGAAAACGTCGTGCCCCAAATGGCGCCGGATTTGTTCGTGCCCAGCAGTGTCGCTGGCAGCGCATTGGGATAGGCGGCAAACAGCACAGGCACCAGTACGAGGCCGCCCCCGCCGACAATGGCGTCGACAAAACCGGCAAACAGTGAAGCGAGAGAGACAATGATCCATTCCATGGCGAGCGATTATCCTGTGGTTTTGCGCTTGCTGGGTCTGGCGCAATAGATGCATCACGCTGCCAATGGCTCATAGTAAGCGCTGAGAATCAGCACCCAAGCGGCGCACAGTTTGGATGTTGATGCGTGTTGCACGCTTTAGCCAGCTGATCATCGCCAAATGGCTGCGAACGCCTGCACCATCGCAAGCCAGGCAAGGCTGATGTGGCCGTGTGCGTGCAAAAGCCTTCAATTATGCGTATTTGCATATTAAATGTGCATTTTTACAAAAACGAGCAACCGATGCTGATCGGCGAGCTTGGCGTTGTAAAAGCAGTTTTTGAAGCAAGTGGCCATAAAATCTATTTATTGCTGTTAATTTTCTTATTGGTTTTCTGCGTATTTGCAGACCTATAAATCTTATATAAGCAAATTTACCCAAAGATAATGCCGCCAATGCGCTGTGACAGTGGGCTCTGGGTCGTGCTTGCTGGCTGGCTGCAACTTTTAATGCTGGATTGACTGCGAGGTGTGCGATGTCTATGAATTTACCCCGCCTGACTGGCGCGCGCGCGCTGGCTGCTGCGGTATGGATGGCTGTGCCAATGCTGGCAGCGCAGGCACACAACGTGCAAGCGGCGCAGCCTGCAGCCACCGCGCCCAGTGGTGCGCCGATTCAATTGGCCTTGGTCGAAAGCCTGTCAGGTCCTTTTGCCAACACGGGCGAGGCCGTTTTTCGCAATCTGCTGTGGGCTACCGAACGCGTCAATGCACGCGGCGGTGTGCAGTTGCCGCCAGAGCACGGCGGCGCAAGGCCGCTGCAGATCGTGCGTTTTGACAGCAAGGGCCAGACCGAAGAAGCCTTGGCAGCCTTGCAAGCGGCCAAAGATGCTGGTGCACAATTTGTGTTGCAAGGCAATTCTTCTGCCACTGCCGAGGCGATCTTGAACGCTGTGGACAAAAACAACCGGCGCACGCCTGACAAGCCGATGGTGTTTTTGAATTACTCGGCAGTCGACCCGGCACTGACAAACGAAAAATGCAGCTTCTGGCATTTCCGTTTTGATGCCCATGCCGATATGCGCATGAATGCCTTGATGGAGGTTCTGCAGGCCGATACCGAGCTGAAGAAAGTCTACTTGTTTGGCCAGGACTACAGTTTTGGCCATGCGGTGCTGCGTGAGGCGCGACGCCAGCTGGAGCTGCGCCGCCCCGATATTGAAATTGTTGCTGAAGAATACCATCCGATTGGCCGCATCAAGGACTTTGCCCCGTACGGTGCGAAAATCAAGGCCAGCGGCGCGCAAGCAGTGATCACCGGCAACTGGGGCAACGACCTGACGCTGTTTGTCAAAGCCGCCAACGAGGTTGGTTTTGCTGGCAACTTCTACACGTTCTATGGCAATGCATTGGGCGCGCCTGCCGCGATTGGCGATGCCGGTGTGGGCAAAGTGATTGCGGTGGCCGACTGGCTGCCCAATAACCCGACCGAAGGCAGTGCGGCTTTTTACAAGGCGTTCCGTGAGCGTTTCCCGCGCCCAGCCGATGATTATGTGCATATGCGCATGCAGCTGCTGATTGAGTCCTTGGCTGCGGCGATCGAGCAAGCTGGCAGCACCGATCCACAGGCGGTGGCCTTTGCACTGGAGGATGTTGCAGTCTCCTTGTACGGGCAACAAGGCGCAATGCGCGCAGCCGACCACCAGTTCCAGCAGTCTTTGTTGGTGGGACGCATGCAAAAATCAGGCAGCGCAAGCGTGCCATTCGATGTTGAAGGCTCAGGTTATGGTTTTGAGGTGATTCGCCATTTCACGCCAGAGCAGGCGGCAATGCCATCAAGCTGTGAGATGCAGCGCCCAGCTGCCGCCTCCTGAGCCACGGCTTGTTGGTAGGCTGACGGTGCAGCCGCGCGGGCGGGGGGGCTGCGCCGTTATTCGTTGTTGGGCGTGCTCGCCTGCGGTGTTGGCGTAGGTGCTGCCGCTGCACTGGGCGCAGTGGCAGCAGGCGTAACCGGCAGTTGCAAGGCTTTGAGGCGCTGCTCCACTGCCTCACCCAGTTTTAAAACGGCCAGTGCATAGTAGCTCGATTGGTTGTAGCGCGTGACGGCATAAAAATTCTCGGTGCCGATCACGTATTCGGGCGGGTTCTCACCGTTTTTCAGCTCAACCAGCGCCATTTGACCGTCGTACTGCTGCTTGGCTGGCAGCAGCGACACGCCCAGCGCGGTCAAGCCCACCATGTCAAAGCTGGGCAAAATATCGGGCGCCAGCAGCGTGCGCATTTGCTCTGGCGTGGTTTGCTGCAAGTCGACCTCAAAGTAGGCCGGTTGATTGGGGCGCCAGCCATGCGCACGCAGGTAATTGGCCACCGAGGCAATCGCATCGTCCGTGCTGCTGATCAAATTGACCGCACCGCTGCGGTTGTAGTCCTCGCCATACAAAGTCCAGTTCGATGGCATGAACTGGGGAATGCCCATGGCGCCAGCGAAGCTGCCAGTCACTGCTAGCGGATCCAGGCCATTGGTGTGGCACAGGCGCAAGAACTCCTCGAGTTCTTTGCGAAAGTACGCGGCCCGTTCGGTGGCTCTGGGGTGCTCGGTCGGGTAATCAAACGCCAGTGTGGCCAGCGCATCCAAGACCCGGATATTGCCCATATTCTGGCCATACGAGGTCTCAATGCCGATGATGCCGACAATCACACTGGCTGGCACGCCCCACTGGGCCTCTACATCGGCCAGGGTGGCCCGGTTACGGCGCCAGAATTGCACGCCCGACTCAATCCTTGCAGCACTGACGAGGCGGGCCTGGTAGGCCTGCCAGTCGCGCACCGTGGAGGTTGTCCCAGGCGCAGGCGTCATCAAACGTTTGACCCGCTTGTTGTACTGCGCCTGCCCCAACACTTGCATGGCCCAAGCGGTGGGAATTTCGGGGTCGGCGGCAAAGGTGCCTGCAAACTCGCGCACTTGTTGGGACCAATTGGCCAGACTGGCCGCGGTGGTTGCTGCTGTCGAGGCCGCGGCTGGGCTGCTTTGCGCTTGCGCATACGTTGGCAGCAGCGCACTGGCGGCGATCATCGCGCAGCTGACCAAGGCACGCCCGAACGCCCTGCGCTGGGGTCCAGCAGACATCAGCAGGGTGGAATTCAAGGAGTGCGGCACAGGTTTAGTCAGCTGTAAGCGAGTGATCATGTCTGGGGCTTAGAGGGCCAGCTCAGGCGTCGCCAGCGGCGCTTGAGCTCGGGCAGTGTCTCAGGAGAGTGGCGTGCATAACGGAGTGCATCCATCGCGAGCAACCATTGTGATACATCGGCAGCCGCATGCGGACCAAAAAACCCTTCTGCCGCTTGCGCCATGCGCGCTGGCGGTGTGTGGGCCGGCAGTTGCAAGCCTTGTTGCTGCAAACGCGTCTGGGTCAAAGTCAAGAGCTGCGCCCATGGATCGCGTGCCTGGCGCCGCCAGTACGGCCACACCAAATACAGCAAGCCGGTGGCGAGCACCAGGACCACGCTCAGCGTAGCCAATTGCAGCCAGTTCAGGCGCTGCAAGCCCAGGCTCTCCAATAGCGACTGCTGGCTGCGCTGGTCGTAGTTCAGCACCCATTGGGTCCAGCGGTAGTCCATGGCGTCTTGGATGGCTTGCAAACGCGTGAGCCAGGGCATGTCATTGCCCCAGGCTGCGGCGCGTGCGTCGCTGCCGCTGCTCTGCAAGGCTGCGGTTTGTGTCAGATTGATGCGCTGGGGCGCAATCGCCCCGGTGGGATCAATGCGCACCCAGCCTTCGCGCGGCAGCCACACTTCTACCCAGGCATGGGCATCGGATTGGCGCACAATCAAGACCCCGTCGACTGGGTTGATTTCTCCACCTTGGTAGCCAGTGACAATGCGCGCTGGAATACCAGCGGCACGCATCAGCACCGCATAGGCCGAGGCGATATGCTCGCAAAAACCGCTGCGGTGCACAAACCAGAAATCATCGGCAGTGTCTTCGCTGTAGAGCGGCGGCTGCAAGGTATAGCTGTAGTTGTCTTGGCGCAGCAATTGCAGCACATGCTCGACCAGTGCCCGATCTCGTTGCGATGCAGGGATTTGGGCATCTGCCTCGATGTTGGCGCGCAATTGTGCTGCCCATGTGCGGGTGCGCGGATTGTCGCTTTCTGGCAGCTGCAGGTAAGGCGCTAATTCTTGGGCTTGTGCTGCTTGTGCGTATTGCCCCTGTAGATAGCTCGTTGTCTGGTAGCGTTTGGCGCTGTTGAGGGGGCGGTAGCTATTCCATACCAGCTCTTGGTTGAGCATACTGGTGGCAGGCATGTCGGCGGCCCGTTCGGGGGCAGTGGGCATCCAGTCAAGCGGCAGCAGCCAACGCTGGCCGTGCGCCTCCACGACAGATTCATAGCGCACGGGCTGGCCTTGTGGCACAAATGGGTTGCTATAGCTGCCAGCGGGCGCCTTGGCATTCACTGGGCCTGTATTAAGCGCCTGCCAACTGCGGCCCTGGATACGCGAGAGCACTGGCCCGCGAAAATACATTTGGGACTGCTCAGGCACAGGCGAGTCCTCGTCAAAGCGCACACGCAGTGCGATGGCGCGGCTTTGCGCCAGATCGGCTATCGTGCCGACCTCCATCGCGCCCGACAAGCCTGTACGGCCTTGCGTGGGCGCATTGGGCACACCCCAGAGCGGCGCAAAGCGTGGAAACACCAGGTACAAGGTGGCAATCAAGGGCAGGCCAATGCCCAGTAGCAGCAGGGCGGACTTTGCCGACTCCCAAAGCGGCGGCCTACCGACCGGCTTATGGGCATTGACCAAGGCGGTCAGCAAACCGCAGAACACCACCACCATCAGCAGCGCAACAAGCATGCTTTGGGCGAATAAGAAGGTGGTGACAATGCAGAAAAAACCCAGGAAAAACAGCACGAATGAATCACGCCTGGCCTGCATCTCCAGGGTTTTGAGTACCAATAGCAGCAGCAGCATGGTCAGCGCAGCGCCAGAAATGGAGGCATTCGCAACCAGCTCGAAAGCGACTCCAGCGGCAGACAGCAGCAGCAAAACCACCAGTTGCCAGCGTTTGGGCAAGGCTTTGCTGCGCACAGTGAGGCTGATGCGCCAGCCCAGCAACAGCAGGGCAAAAATGGCTGTCCAAATGGGCAAGACACGGCTCATCTGCATGACCAGAATGGTCAAGACCGCCAGCAGGAATAAATCGTCGCGCGCTTGGCGTGAGAGCCGTTGGTGCCAAGGCAAGGTGGCTGTGGACATGCGTTCTTTCAACTCAGGGCCAATGCTTTGAGGCATTGGTGTTGATGGGCCGGCCCTTGCGCGGGCTCAATGCTCAGATGGGGCAGGCGCAGGCCATAGCTGAGGCCTTGGGCCTCGGCACTCAGAACCCAGGCGCATAGGCGCGAGAGCACCGCCTCGGGTTGTTGCAAGCCGGTGGCCGCATGGTCCAACCACAGCTCGGTGGTGTTTTGCTGGGTTTGGTCGCGGCGCACCCAGTCGCCTGAGCCGGTCACCATGGCTGTGGCGGTTTTCTTCCACAGAATCGATTTGATCGGGTCGCCCCTCTGGTAGCTGCGAAAGCCTTCCATCTCAAACGAGGGTGAACGCGAAGAAGCCAGGCCCGCCTCGCCTGCCAGCCCGCTTTGCGCAATCGCAGGGGCATTGGGCTCAGGCGTTGGATACACCAGCAGCTTGATGGCCGGTCGCCACAGCGACCAGACGCGAAAAGCCCCAATCGGGTAACGCGTCTCGATGGCAATGGTTGGGCCATCGTGCCAGCCGCGCGTGGGCATAAACAGCATCAATGCGGTGGATGCCACTTGTGCCTGCGGCACATTGACCACCACTTCTGCCGTGCCAGCGGCCGCGCCTTGCGCGGCCAGACCAATCGCGTAGCGCGAGCGCTTGCCCGGATGCTGAAGGTGTACCGGCAAGGCGGCGGCGGTGCCGGCAAATACGGGGGCAGGCTCATGCGTGCGCAATTCCAAGCCGCGCAAATTGCCGTGCGCCACCAGGATGCTGATAAAGGTCACGCCAGCGAGCATGAAGCAAAACAAAAAACCCAGGTTGATTTGGTAGTTGATCGCGGCAACCAGCAGCAGCAAGGCCGTCAGGCCCAGCATCCAGCCGGCACGGCTGGGCAGCACATAAAGATTGCGCTGCGACAGCACCCAGTGGTTGCTGCGCGGCAGGCGCTGCTGCATCCACCGCTCAAAGCGACGGCGCAGCGGCGTCAAAGGGGAAAAGGCCGGTAATAAACGGCGTGGACTGGACATAGGCAGCAGCCGTTTTAACGCAGGGGCGTGGCATGGACCATAGCGCGCACTTGCGCCGCGGCATTGAGGCCTGACTGCGCCAACGGCACCAAGCGGTGGGCAATGGTTTGCTCAATCGTGTCTTGCACGTCTTCGGGCGAGACGTGCTTGCGCCCCAGAATGAACGCGCGGGCCTTGGCCGTGCGCACGACGGCAATCGCTGCGCGCGGGCTCAGGCCTTGTACAAACCACTGGCCTGAGCGGCTGGCATCGACCAGATCCAGCACATAGTCGAGCAAGGCGGTTGAGGTGTGCACTTGCAACACCTCCTGCTGCAGCGCTTGTACCTGTTGCGCGCTCATTACCGCTTGCAGTTGCTGCAGATGCTGGCGGTGGCCATTGACGCTCAGCAGCAGGCGCTCGGCTTCGCGGTCGGGGTAGCCCAGCGAGACGCGCATCAAAAAACGGTCGAGCTGCGACTCGGGCAGTGGATAAGTGCCCAATTGTTCGCGTGGGTTTTGCGTGGCAATCACAAAGAAGGGTTGTGGCAGTGGGCGCGTTGCGCCTTCGGCCGAGACTTGCTGCTCTTCCATCGCCTCGAGCAAGGCGCTTTGTGATTTGGGGCTAGCGCGGTTGATTTCATCGGCCAGCAGGATTTGCGAAAAAATCGGCCCTGGGTGGAACACAAAGCTTTCCTGGCTGCGCTCATACACCGATACCCCAGTCAAATCACTGGGCATTAAATCGGCGGTGAATTGCACGCGCGCAAATTGCAAGCCAAAGGTGTATGCCAGGCCATGGGCCAGCGTGGTTTTGCCCACGCCGGGCACGTCTTCCAGCAGCAAATGCCCCCCGGCGAGCAAGCAGGTCACGCAGTCCAGCACCTGGGCATTTTTGCCAACGATCAAGGCATTGAGTTGTGAGAGTACAGAGTCGATTTGGGGGTTGATAGTCATTTTGACGTTACAGTAATCATCACGTGTGAACGAGAGTGATGACAGGCTAAGTGAGGCACTTCACAGCACTGCGCGCCCTTAATGTAAGGGTTTGTGTGAATTGCCATAAGAAACTGGATTCTAAAGAGACAAGCCCATGACCACTGGATACATTACCCATCGCGATTGCTGGTTACATGATATGGGTGCCGCACACCCAGAGTGTGCGGCGCGCCTGGATGCGATTGAAGACCGCCTGTTGATGACAGGTGTGATGGATACACTGCGCCGCCTGGATGCGCCCAAGGCCTCGGTCTACGACCTGGAGCTGGCCCATTCTAGGCTGCATGTGGCAGCCATGCGTGGTCTGGACCATATGATGCAAGACGAGTTGCAGGCCGGCGGCGATGGTTGTTCACAAATTGACACCGATACCGTGCTGTGCCCGCATACTTGGAATGCGGCCCTGCGCGCTGCTGGTGCGGTGCTGCTGGCGACTGACCAGGTGATGTCGGGGGCGCTTGACAATGCCTTTTGTGCGGTACGCCCGCCTGGCCACCATGCCGAGCGAGACAAGGCGATGGGCTTTTGCTTTTTCAACAATGTCGCCATTGGCGCCAAGTACGCACTCAACCGCTACCAGCTCAAACGCGTGGCGGTGGTGGATTTTGATGTCCACCATGGCAACGGCACAGAAGACATCTTGGCGAGCGAGCCAAGGGCCTTGATGGTCAGTTTCTTCCAGTCGCCGTTCTACCCCAATAGCGGCGAGGTGGCCAAGGGCGAGAACATGGTCAATATTCCGGTGCCGGCCTACACCAAGGGCATGGACATTCGCGAGTTGATTGACATGCTGTGGCTGCCCAGGCTCGAAGCCTTCAAGCCCGAGATGATTTTCATCAGCGCTGGCTTTGATGCCCACCGCGATGACGATATGGGCCAGCTGATGCTCAATGAGAGCGATTACACCTGGATCACGCGGATGGTGATGGAAGTCGCCAGGCGCCACTCCAATGGCCGCGTGGTCTCCAGTTTGGAGGGCGGCTACGTGCCCGCTGCGCTGGCGCGCAGTGTCGAGGCGCATGTGCGCGTGTTGTCCGGCTTGGACTAATGGCGAAGGCGGCTGATCAGCAGCCCTGTTTTTAAAAGAAAGCAATGCAATGAGTGACTCCTTATTGAATGTGGTGCGGCCACGCGCTGGCGTGGTGGAAGTGGTCCTGAACGATCCGGGACGTTTCAATGCGCTGGGCGGCGAGATGCTGGAGCAGTTGATTGCCACCTTCAAAGATTTAGCGCTGGATGAATCCTTGCGGGCAGTGGTCATTGCCGGCAATGGCAAGGCCTTCTGTGCCGGCCATAACCTCAAGGACATGGCCGCCCACCCCGAGTTGCAGTGGTACCAGGCCTTGTTTGCGCAGTGCACGCGCTTTATGCTGTCGATCCACCAGCTACCGGTGCCGGTGGTGGCCAAAGTGCAAGGCATTGCTACGGCTGCGGGCTGCCAGCTGGTCGCACAGTGCGACTTGGCTGTGGCCTCTGAAGAGGCGCGCTTTGCTGTCAGCGGCATCCAGTACGGCCTGTTTTGCTCAACGCCCAGCGTGCCTTTGGTGCGCAATGTGCCGCTGAAAAAAGCCATGGAAATGCTGGTGACAGGTGAGTTTGTCTCTGCCCAGGATGCCTTGCAGGCGGGTTTGCTGAATCGGGTGGTGGCCAGCGACGCGGTAGATGCCGAGGTTGAGCGCCTGCTCGATGCGATTGTGGCCAAACCGCGTATTTCGCTGGCGCGGGGCAAAGCCTTGCTGTATGCCCAAAAAGACATGGGGCTGGAGGCGGCCTACCAATTGGCGGCCCAGACCATGGCCATCAATATGATGGACGCTGCCGCGCAAGAAGGCGCGCAGGCCTTTGCGCAAAAACGCCCGCCGCGCTGGGAGTGATGCTGGCTGCCAGCGTCGGTGACATTTTTTGCAGATTGCGCTATGGCGCAACGGATAGGATATACAGCCCAACTGGTGGCGCTGCGCAGCGCCACCCATCCCAAGAAGTGTGGAGCTTTGCTTGCCTATGTCTGATCCCATCGCTGTGCCCGCTGCAGTTGCTGTTGATGCCCCGATTCCCTTGCTAGGCGAGGGCTTGGCAGAAACCTCATTGAAAGATTGGTTTGCACAATTTAGCGGCCCGCAGGTCCTGCTGGAGCTGGGCGTGATTGTGCTGGTGATTGCACTTGTCTGGTGGGGCTTGCGCAGCCTGCGCAGCGCCTTGCGCTACGACAATCCAGACTCGGTGCTCTTTGGCAGCAAATTGGTCGATGGCGCCTTGTTTCCGCTGCTGAGCTTGCTGACGCTGTCCGTTTGCAGGGCGGCGCTGGCGCCTTACCAGAACGGATTGTTGCTGAGTTTGGCCATCCCTATCTTCACCTCCTTGCTGCTGATTCGCGTTGGCGTCAAAGTGCTTAAAGTCGCCTTCCCAGGCAAACGCTGGGTCGAGCCGGTCGCGCGCAGCTTTTCGTGGCTGATCTGGATGTGTGTGGTGCTGTGGATCATTGGGCTGGGCCAAACCTTGCTCAACAGCTTGGAGGCCATTCAATGGGGCATTGGTGGCAAGCAGGTCTCGGTCTTGCGGCTGCTGGAATCGGTCTTGACGGCGGGGCTCTTTTTGCTGGGCAGTCTGTGGCTGTCCTCTGCGCTTGAGAAAAAGCTGATGGCTTCGGCGACGACCACGCACTTGCCGGGTCGCAAAGGCTTTACAACCGCCTTGCGGGCCGTGCTGATGTTTATCGGCTTGCTGGTGGCGATGAACATGGCCGGCATTGATTTGACGGCCTTGTCGGTGTTTGGCGGTGCGCTGGGCGTCGGGATTGGTTTGGGCTTGCAGCGCCTGGCGGCCAACTACGTCAGCGGGTTTGTGCTGTTTACCGAGCGGGCCATTCGCGTGGGCGATAGCATTAAAGTGGGTGGTTTTGAAGGCACGGTGGTGGAAATGTCTGGCCGCTATACAGCCATTCAAGCGAGCAACGGCCGCCAAGCCATCGTGCCACATGAAATGCTGACCGGCACCTTGGTCGAGAAAGTGTCTCAGAGCGCACCCCGGGCATTGCAGACCATTGCCATCACCGTGCACAGCAGCAATGACCCGTCGCTGGTGCGGCGCCTGCTGGCTGAATCGGCCCAGGCCCAGCCACGCGTATTGAGCACGCCAGCGCCAGTGGCAAACCTGGTCAATGTCAGCCAGACCGGCTTTGATTTCATCTTGAATTACTACATTGGTGACTTGTCCGCTGGTGGCACCGAAGGTTTGCGCTCGGCGATCAATATGGCCATTTTGACGGCCTTTGAGCAGCACACCATTCGGATTGCTGCGCCGCAAACCAACTTGAATTGGCAAGATGTCAATGCTTGGTTAAGCCAGGTCAAACAAGGGCCAAGCCCGCAATCCATGGTGCCAGGTGCGCCAGAGGGGGCGGCTTCTGAGCCTGGCAAATAGCAAAAGCGCCCTTGTCTGCATGGTTTTTGCTGCGCTAGCGCAGAGGTTTGCTATTAAGTAACGCTTAAGTAAACCAAGAGACGATGAGATTTTTTGCGCATAGCCCCGAACAGGGTCTAAAATAGAACGTTCGTGCGATTTTAAAACTGAAGGCGGTGGCGCTGGTGGTGCCCTGCCCTGATCAACTTGCCCAACGAGGCCATTTAGGAGAGACAGCCCAATGACCAAGGTCCTAGTACCCGTCAAACGCGTGGTCGACAAAGACATCAAAGTGCGCGTGAAATCTGACAACACAGGTGTTGACATTGCCAATGTCAAACACAGCATGAACCCCTTCGATGAAATCGCCGTTGAAGAAGCCGTTCGCCTGAAAGAAAAAGGCGCTGCTTCTGAAGTGATCGTTGTCTCCGTAGGCGTTGCCCAAGCGCAAGAAACCCTGCGCACGGCCTTGGCCATTGGCGCTGACCGCGCTATTTTGGTTGAAACCGCAGACGAAGTGCAGCCACTGGCTGTGGCCAAAATCCTCAAGGCCCTGGTGGACAAAGAGCAGCCAGGCCTGGTGTTGCTGGGTAAACAAGCGATTGACGACGACTCGAACCAGACCGGCCAGATGCTGGCTGCGTTGACTGACCTGCCACAAGCGACCTTCGCCTCCAAGGTCGAAGTTGCCGATGGCAAAGCCACCGTGACCCGTGAAGTCGATTCCGGCCTGGAGACGATCACCGTGTCCCTGCCTGCGGTGATCACCACCGACTTGCGCCTCAACGAGCCGCGTTATGTGACGCTGCCCAACATCATGAAGGCCAAGAAAAAGCCGCTGGAAAACATCAAGCCAGCCGATTTGGGTGTGGACGCCGCGCCGCGCCTGAAAACCCTCAAAGTCTCTGAGCCACCAAAACGCAGCGCTGGTATCAAAGTGCCAGACGTCGCCACCTTGGTCGACAAGCTCAAGAATGAAGCCAAAGTCATCTGAGACAAGGGAGAAGAGACACCATGACTACACTCGTTATTGCTGAACACGACAACGCCAGCATCAAAGGCGCAACTCTGAACACTGTGGCCGCTGCTGCCGCTATTGGTGGTGATGTGCACGTGCTGGTGGCCGGAGCGAACGCCGCCGCCGCGGCCCAAGCTGCTGCGCAAATTGCCGGCGTCTCCAAAGTGCTGCACGCCGATGGCGCATCGCTGGAAAACGGCCTGGCAGAAAACCTGACAGCCCAAGTGCTGGCTGTGGCTGATGCCTACAGCCACCTGCTGTTTCCTGCCACCTCGAATGGTAAAAACGTTGCGCCACGCGTCGCCGCCAAGCTGGACGTGGCCCAGGTCAGCGACATCACCAAAGTGGTCTCGGCCGACACCTTCGAGCGCCCAATCTACGCTGGTAACGCCATTGCCACTGTGCAAGCGACTGATGCCAAAAAAGTCATCACCGTGCGTGCGACTGGCTTTGACGCTGTGGCCGCTACCGGTGGTTCAGCTGCGGTCGAAAGCATTGCAGCAGTGGCCGACTCAGGCAAAAGCAGTTTTGTAAGCCGCGAAGTCTCCAAAAGCGACCGTCCTGAGCTGACTGCTGCCAAGATCATCGTCTCCGGTGGTCGCGCTTTAGGCAGCGAAGAGAAGTTCCAAGAAGTCATCACACCGCTGGCTGACAAGCTGGGCGCCGCCATCGGTGCCAGCCGCGCTGCAGTGGATGCAGGCTATGCGCCTAACGATCTGCAAGTCGGTCAGACCGGCAAGATCGTCGCGCCCGACCTGTACCTGGCTCTGGGCATCAGCGGTGCGATCCAGCATTTGGCCGGTATGAAAGACTCCAAAGTCATCGTCGCAGTGAACAAAGACGAAGAAGCACCGATCTTCTCAGTGGCCGACTACGGTCTGGTGGCGGACTTGTTCGCTGCTGTGCCTGAGTTGATCGAAAAGGTCTAAGCGTATACACGCTCTGAGTAGGCAGGCAAATGGCATCCGCAGCGGTGCCATTTTTTTCATTTTTATGCGTGTGGCACTGTTTGGCATGCGGTCAAACCAGGGTTCACATGCGCTGATAACGATATGAGGCGAGCATGAGCTACCAAGCCCCCGTCAAAGATTTGCTGTTCAACATCGAGCACCTGGCCAACATTGAAGCCGTGGCGCAACTGCCTGGCTTTGAAGACGCCGGGCTGGAAACCGCTCAGGCCGTGCTGCAGGAGTGCGCTAAGTTCAACCAAGATGTGGTTGCACCGCTGAATGTGGCCGGTGACACACACCCTTCCAGCTTCAAGGATGGCCAAGTCACGACGACGCCGGGCTTCAAGGACGCGTTCAAGCAATACGCTGCTGGTGGCTGGCAAGGCTTGCAGCATGACGCTGACTACGGTGGCCAAGGCTTGCCCAAAACCATTGGCGCGGCTTGCCAGGAAATGCTCAACAGCGCCAATCTGAGCTTTGCGCTGTGTCCTTTGCTCACCGATGGCGCGATTGAGGCCTTGGTCACGGCAGGCAGCGACACGCTCAAAGCCACGTATCTGGAGAAGCTGATCTCCGGTGAGTGGACCGGCACCATGAACCTTACCGAGCCACAAGCGGGCTCTGATTTGGCCCTGGTGCGCAGCCGTGCAGAGCCTCAGCCCGATGGCAGCTACAAAGTATTCGGCACCAAAATCTTCATCACCTATGGTGAGCACGATATGGCTGAGAACATCATCCATTTGGTGCTGGCGCGTGTGCAAGGGGCGCCAGAAGGCGTCAAAGGCATCAGCCTGTTTGTGGTGCCCAAATTCCTCGTCAATGCCGATGGCTCGCTGGGCGAGCGCAACGATGCGCATTGCGTCAGCATTGAGCACAAGCTGGGCATCAAGGCGTCACCAACGGCTGTGCTGCAGTTTGGCGACAACGGCGGCGCGGTTGGTTATTTGGTCGGTGAAGAAAACCGTGGCCTGGAGTACATGTTCATCATGATGAACGCCGCTCGCTATGCAGTGGGCTTGCAAGGCATTGCGGTGTCTGAGCGCTCCTACCAGCAGGCCGTGGCTTACGCACGTGAGCGCGTGCAAAGCCGCCCGGTTGATGGTTCGGTCAAAGGCAGTGCCACCATCATCCACCACCCAGACGTGCGCCGCATGCTGATGACGATGCGCGCCCTGATCGAAGGCACCCGCGCCACTGCGATGACGGCTGCTGCGGCCTACGATGCCGCGCACAAGCACCCGGATGCGCAAGTGCGTCAGGACAACCAGGCGTTTTACGAATTCATGGTGCCGCTGGTCAAAGGCTATAGCACCGAGATCAGCCAGGAAGTCACTGCACTGGGCGTGCAAGTGCATGGCGGCATGGGCTTTATTGAAGAGACTGGCTCCGCCCAGCACTACCGCGACTGCAAGATTTTGACGATCTACGAAGGCACGACTGCCATCCAGGCCAACGACTTGGTCGGCCGCAAAACCGGCCGTGATGGCGGTGTGGCTGCCAAATCGATTGCTGCGCAGATTGAGAAAACCGAGGGTGAATTGCAGGCCTTGGGCACAGCCGCAGCGCAGGCTGTGGCACGTGAATTGGCTGCAGCGCGCCAGGCTTTTGTGGACGTGGTCGAGTTCATGGTCGCCAATGGCCGCGAGAGTCCGAATGCCGCTTTTGCAGGCAGCGTGCCTTACCTGATGCTCGCTGGCAATCTGGTGGCTGGTTGGAACCTGGGCCGTGCTTTGCTGGTCGCGGACAAGCAATTGGCCAATGGCCAAGACAAGGCGTTTTACCAAGCCAAAATCATTACGGCCCAGTTCTATGCCGAGCACATCCTGCCACGCACAGCGGCTTTGCGCAGCGCTATCCTCAACGGTGGCGAGAGCGTGATGGCCCTGGACATGGACGATTTCTAAACGCCATCGAGCAGGTTTGGGCTGCACCGGCACTGTCAGCGCCGGTGCAGTCGTATCGCAAACAAGGTTTGAACAATGGGCAATCGATTAAGCGCCATTGCCACCCGCACGGGCGACGATGGCAGCACCGGTTTGGGCGACAACAGCCGGGTCTCTAAAACCAGTGCGCGCATTGTGGCGATTGGCGAGGTGGATGAGCTGAACTCACACATCGGCTTGCTGCTGTGTGAGACCTTGCCAGACGATGTCGCACAACTGCTGCAAAGCGTGCAACACCAGCTGTTCAATCTCGGCGGCGAACTGGCAATGCCCGGCTACCACTTGCTCAAAGACGATGGTTTGCTGGCGCTGGACCAGGCACTGGCACATTACAACGCGCATTTGCCGCGTTTGAAGGAATTCATTTTGCCCGCTGGCAGTCGCCCAGCTGCGCAAGCCCATGTGTGCCGCACTGTCGCGCGCCGCGCTGAACGCGCGGTGGTGGCTGTGGTGCAAAGCGCGGGCGAAACTCTGCTGCCAGGGCCGCAGCAGTACTTGAACCGTTTGTCTGACTTGTTGTTTGTGCTCTCGCGCCACCTGAATTTGAACCACGGCAGTGGGGAGGTTTACTGGCAAAGTGAGCGGCTCAAGACCCAGCAGGACAATTCCGAATAGGCCGCAACGCGCAGCCTCAAGATTGCATCAAGCGCGTCACGCCCGGCAACTCGCAGGCGTGGATGGCATTGCGCAGCGCGGCAATCGCTTCATAGCGTGTAAAGCTGCGCCGCCAGGCCAGCACCACACGGCGCGAGGGCGCAGCGTAACGGCCATCGTCTTTGACAGGCAGATAGCGAATGTGCTGGGCCTCGCTTGGCAAGGCCGCAGGCTCGTCTGGCGTTTCTGGTGCCATGCCTTGTGGCACGGCCAGGCGCGGCACCAAGGTAATGCCCATGCCGGCTGCCACCATGTGTTTGATGGTCTCCAGCGAAGAGCCTTCAAAGGATTTCTGAATGCCTTCGCTGTCGGAGAAGCGTGCAAATTCCGGGCACACCTGCAGCACATGGTCTCTGAAACAATGGCCAGTGCCCAGCAGCAGCATGTTGTGTTTTTTCAGCTCGCTGGTCGAGATCGAGTCCCAATTGGCCAGCTCGCTGCTGGTGGGGACAGCGGCCAAAAATGGCTCATCGTACAGTGGTGCAATGGCCAGATTGCTGTCGGGAAACGGCTCGGCCAGCACTGCACAATCGATTTCTCCAACGCGCAGCATTTCCAGTAGCCGCGAGGTGAAGTTCTCTTGCAGCATCAAGGGCATTTGCGGCGTGGTCTCGATCACACGGCGCACCAGCTCGGGCAACAAATACGGGCCAATCGTGTAGATCACACCCAAGCGCAGCGGGCCCTTGAGCGGATCGGTGCTGCTTTGCGCAATTTCCTTGAGCAAATGTGCCTGGTCCAGCACATTTTGCGCTTGTTCAACCAAGCGCTCGCCCAATGGCGTGACGGTGACTTCGCCTGAGCTGCGCTCAAACACCTTCACGCCCAATTCCTCCTCCAGCTTTTTCACAGCCACCGATAGTGTCGGCTGTGAGACGAAACAGGCTTCTGCGGCACGGCCAAAATGCCGCTCCCGAGCCACTGCAATGATGTATTTCAACTCAGTCAGAGTCATGGCGTTGTATGTAGATAGGGGATGGGCGCTGGCCAGCTGATGAAGCCAGCGCACTTGGAAAGTCAGCACGCATTGAGATAATTAATAGCTTTGGTGTACGCCATCGACAAAGACCTTGAGCTCGCCGCTCTCAAATGAGGTCCAGGTCTCGTTGCTGGTCAGCGGCGTGGTCACGACAATCGCAGTCTTGTCTTCGGGGCCGTTGCTTTCGGCAAAATCAACCGTCAGTTCTTCGTCACTGAGGGTGGCTTTTTGGAATGGCCAGGCCCGCTCGGTATAGCACAGGAAGGTGGTCGCATGGGCCCACAGTGCATCGCCATTGGAGAGCAGAAAATTGAACGTGCCATGTTTGGCAATGCGCTTGGAGAGCTCGCGCAGGGTCAAGGTCATCTCACGGATGCTGGGTACGCCCACATGGGACTTAGACAGCTCTTGCATGATCCAGCAAAACGCCCGTTCACTGTCGGTCGTGCCGACGGGGTGAAAATGCGTGTGCAAATTCGGGTGGAATTCCTTTAAATCACCGTTGTGTGCAAACACCCAGTAATTGCCCCAGAGCTCACGCACAAACGGGTGGCAATTGGGCAGGTTGACCTGGCCTTGTGTGGCCTTGCGGATGTGCGCAATCACATTCGTGCTCTTGATCGGATAGTTGCGGATCAGGTCTGCAACGGGCGAGTTGATGGCGCTTTGGTGGTCGACAAAATGCCGCACGCCATGGTCTTCAAAAAACGCCATGCCCCAGCCGTCCACATGGTCCCCAGTTTTACCCGCACGCTGCGCGAACCCCGTGAAGCTGAAAGTCAGGTCGGTCGGATTCTTGGCGTTCATTCCTAGCAATTGGCACATGGCAGTCAGATGGGGGCGATTCAAAGGGTTGCAATATGAAAGATGAGAAGCTGATAGCTATTGTCAATGATACTGCTTTGTCGCCTGCAAGGCCAGTGCCGTGGGGGAGCAGGCGGCCAGGAACGGCATGCGTTAAGCCTTGTCGGTGGTGCTGTCTGCGGCCGGGCTGTTAGCGCTATGGACCACGCTGGGGCTATTGAGGTGGCGGGCGGCCAAAAAGGCCAGCGCGCACAAGAGGCCCAGCACCACAAAGGTCTCGCCGAAGGCAGTAATGCGCTCTGGGCTGCTGTGTGGCAGGGCCAGTGAGTCGCCTTGCGCAGCAATGCGCCACTCCAGGATGACGCCGCACAAGCTCACGCCAATCACGCCGCCTAGCATGCGGATAAAGTTGATCACGCTCGAGCCCTGCGAGATCAGCTCCTTCTTCAGCGGCCGCACTGCGACCAAATTCAGTGACGGCAAGATAAAGCCCAGACCGATGCGGCCAAAGGCGGTGATCGCAATCAGCAAACCCATGCCGCTGCCCAGACGTACAAAATACATCAGCCCGAATGAGGCTGCCAGCACCCATAGGCCAACACCGACCAATAAGCGCGGTGACAGGCTATCGGCCATGCGCCCGGCAATCGCAATCGTGAAAGCCAGCACCAAGCCCGAGGGCAGCATGATCAAACCTACTTCAGAGGCGGAAAACTCCAGCCCCACCTGCATGAAAACTGGCAGCAAATAGGTCGAGCCAAACAAGGCCGTGCCGTAAATGAATGCGACGATGCAGCCCATGCAAAAGGTCTTGGACTCAAACACCTTGAAGTCCATCAAAGGTGCATGCTGGTGGTGCACCAGGCGCTTTTGCCACCAGGTAAAGACCAGGCAGCAGATGAGTGCGACGCAGAGCAAGCCCAGCGCCGGCAACAGCCAGCCGTCATGCAGCCAGACCAAACCGTTGAGCAGACTGACAGTGCCGACGGTGACAATTACCAGGCTGCGCCACTCCAGTGCCTGGCCTTTGCGTGCGGCCACACCGCCTGGTGCGGTGATGGGGACAAAGCGCATCGCCACCCAAGCGCCGCCCAGGCAAAACGGCAGCACCATGTAAAAGATCGAACGCCAGCCCCACAAATCGATCAGAATGCCGCCCACCGTGGGGCCCAAGGCTGGGGCCAGCACCACGCCCATGCCAAACAAACCGCTAGCGCGGCCTTGCTGGTGTGGCGGAAACGCGTACAAGATGATGATCGCTGGAATCGGCTGTAGCACGCCGGCGGCAATGCCCTCGAGTATGCGGGCCAGCAGCACCAAGTGGAAGTCGTGGGCCATGCCCCCCACAATGCCGCCTGCACCCAGCAGCAGCAGCATCGCAATATAAGTGCGCCGATACCCATAGCGCGACAGCAGCCAGGGCGTGGTCAGCATCGCCACTGTGCTGGCTGCCATGAAGGCCGAGCTGACCCATTGCGCGCGCTCCTGGCCCAGACCGAAATGGTGGCTGAGGTCAGGAATGGCGACGTTGACGACGGTGGATGACATCAGCGAGGCAATCGTGCCCACCATCAGGCTCAGTAAGAAGTACCAGCGGAAGGACTCGCCATACTGCGCCGTCAGCGCTTGCAGGCTGCCGGGCACGTGAGAGGCTGAGGCGTTGTCTGTCACGTTGTCTGTCATAGTGGGGCCGCTGTTGATCCTGAGAGATAGCATTCTTACGCAATTGTGCTGGGCTGTGCAGCTTTGTTTGTGTGCATGCGTGCGCAGGCATTTTTGAACTCTAAGAGCCTTGTGGGGCCATAAACAACGAAACATTGCGCTGGGCGCCCTGAATGTTTGATAATGGGGGCTTGCTGCGACGCAGCAATTCAAACGAACTGGTGATACTGGTTTTGTGCTGAGCAAAAAGGCTTGCTGAAAGACAGGCGTTTTTATCCAATCAGGCAGCCATCATCGCGACGCGAAAATACCGGCGTGCGATGCGGGTGGCAGCCTGCCTGGGTTGAGTGACACTCAGTGCGTAATGCCTCAGCGCGTAATGCAAATCTACATGAGCAAACAATTTTCTACTCTGATGCTGGCTGAGCCTATCCAGCGCGCAATTGCGGACATGGGCTATCAGGAAATGACTCCTATTCAGGAGCAGGCCATTCCGGTGGTGCTGGCGGGACAAGACGTGATGGGTGCGGCGCAAACGGGTACGGGCAAGACCGCGGCATTCTCCCTGCCGTTGCTGCAGCGCCTGCTCAAGCATGAGAACAGCTCGGCCTCGCCTGCGCGTCACCCGGTGCGCGCACTGATTTTGTTGCCTACGCGCGAGTTGGCCGACCAGGTGGCCAAGCAAGTGGCAGAATTTGCCAAGCACACCAAACTGCGCAGCGCCGTGGTGTTTGGCGGCATGGACATGAAGCCGCAAATTGCCGAGTTGAAAAGCGGCATCGAAGTCTTGGTCGCTACGCCAGGCCGTTTGCTGGACCATTTGGAGGCCAAGTCGGTGAGCTTGGCCCAGGTCGAATATGTGGTGCTGGATGAGGCCGACCGCATGCTCGATATTGGCTTTTTGCCAGACTTGCAGCGCATCCTGTCGCATCTGCCTTCCAAGCGCACCACGCTGCTGTTTTCGGCCACCTTCTCGCCAGAGATCAAACGTTTGGCCGAAAGCTATTTGCAAAATCCGATCCTGATTGAAGTGGCGCGCGCCAATGCCACAAATGCCAGTATTGAGCAGAGCTTTTTCCGCGTGCGCGAAGACGACAAGTACCGCGCGCTGTTGCAGCTTTTCAATACGCACAATCGCCAGCAGGCCTTTGTATTTGTCAACAGCCGCGTGGGCTGTGGCCGCCTGGCTCGCGCGCTGGAGCGCCAAGGGGTACGCTCGGCTGCTTTGCATGGCGATAAAAGCCAGGACGAGCGTTTGAAGGCGCTGGATGCCTTCAAAGCCGGTGAGGTCGATTTGCTGATTTGCACCGACGTGGCCGCACGTGGCCTGGACATCAAGGACGTGCCTGCAGTCGTCAACTACGACGTGCCATTCCATGCCGAAGACTATGTGCACCGCATTGGCCGCACTGGCCGTGCTGGCGCATCTGGACTGGCCTTCACCCTGGTCACTGGCGCAGAAGAGCGCCAGTTGGCTGAAATTGGCAAACTGATTGGCAAGCAAATTACGCCAGAGAATCTGACTTTGGCCGCTGCTGCAGGCCGCGAAGAGCGGCGTGATCGCCATGAACGCAGTGACCGCCCAACTGCTGAACGCCGCGAAGCGCGTCAAGACAGCCCTGAGCGCGAGCGCCGCGAAGGCGGGCGCGATCGACGCGAATCGACAGACCGTTCGCTGTCCTACCGCCGTGCCAGCAACGTCTCCAAAGACCCGTTGTTCAATGCCCCGTATGTGGCCAGCACCAGCGAGGTCGAGGCTGCTTGGGAAGTCAGCCCCAAAGCACCGCCAGCGCATGGCTCGCACCGCCGCTCAGGCAATATCAAGCCCAAAGCCAAAATTGCAGCCTTGCTCAGGCCGGCTGCCAACCGCTAAGCAGCGCACAGGGCACCGTGCCAGCCGCTATCGTTGTAGCGGCCAAGGCCGGCTGCAAAGGGGCGCTCTTCTTTTCGACATCATCGCTGTGACTGCAGGTTCTCAGCAGGCTTCAGTGCTGCTGGTGGCTTGCGCTGGCACATGCTGACTGCTGTGCAGCCGGTGGCCGTTCCGGTTAGACTTTGCCGCCTGCTGCTTAGACCCAGCGCGCCAGTCTATGCGCGCTGCCTGCGGCAAGCCTCTGCGATTTTTCGACTGTGAACCCACCATGTCTGTTGAGCAGCCTTCTTCTGACGCCGCGCCCAATTCTGCTGCCAATTCACCCGCCTCCCCAGCTGCTGCAGCTGCTTCCAGTGCCGAGCCAGCGCAACAAATAGGGGTGATGAAAGCGCCTGGTTTTCTGGCATTTTTACTCGCGCGTCTGGCCTCGGTGCTGGCAATGCACATGCAGGCCGTGGTCGTGGCCTGGCAGGTGTATGACATCACGCAGGACGCGATGTCCTTGGCTTATGTCGGGCTGGCGCAGTTTTTGCCGATGTTGCTGCTGTTGGTGCCTGCCGGTGATTTGATTGACCGCTTCAGTCGCAAAACCATTTTGGCGCTCAGCTGGGGTGTCAGCGCGCTCTGCAGCGCCATGCTGTGGTTTTTGGCCAGCTATCCGCAGAACGGCGTCGGCTGGATTTATGTGGTGCTGATGCTGTTTGGCTGCAGCAGGGCATTTACCGGACCAGCCTTGCAGAGCTTGTTGCCACAGCTGGTGCCACGCGCGCAGCTGGCGCAAGCGCTGGCCACCAATGGCATGCTGATGCGTGCCTCGACCATTGGTGGGCCAATGATGGGTGGCTTTCTTTACAAGTATGGCGGCGCGATGACCTATGCGGTGTGCTTTGCCTGCTTTGTGCTGGCCTTGCTGCTGCTGACCCGCGTGGCGGTGCTGTATGCCAATACCAAGCCGTTGGCCGCTGGCACCGCCGGTGGCTTGCTGCAGATGTGGCAGCGCTTTGGTGCGGGCGTGCAGTTCATTCGCAAGCACCCGATTATCCTGGGCACGATCTCGCTGGATTTGTTTGCGGTCTTGCTCGGCGGGGTCGTGGCCTTGCTGCCTATTTATGCGAAAGATGTGCTCCATGTCGGCCCTGAAGGCCTTGGTTTGCTGCGCAGTGCAATGGGCGTTGGTGAAATTGCGATGGGCTTGTATTTGGCGCGTAAGCCCTTCAACCACCACGTCGGCATGACCATGTTCACAGCGGTGGCGGTATTTGGCCTGGCCAATCTGGTGTTCTCACTCTCTTCGCTGTTTTGGCTCTCGTTTGCGGCTTTGCTGGTTGCAGGTGCGGCTGATATGGTCAGTGTCTATATTCGCTCGGCCCTAGTGCAGTTCTCTACGCCTGATGCAATGCGTGGCCGGGTCAATGCGGTCAATATGCTGTTTGTCGGCTCATCCAACGAGCTGGGTGAATTTCGCGCAGGCACCAGTGCCGCCTGGTTCGGTGCCGTGCCAGCTGCGGTGCTGGGCAGCGTCGGTACGGTCGCGGTTGTGGGCTTGTGGATGTGGCGCTTTCCCTCCTTGCGCCGTGTGAAAAAATTCGAAGACGCGGCCTAAAACCGGCTCAATCTCCTTGCGGATTTGGCCTTGCACGACGCGGTGGCAATGGTCAACATTCTCTTCAATCGCCTGCACAATAATGGCCATTTCCCCACGTTCGCTTCTTACCGCATATGAGCATCAGCCACTACATCAAGGAAATCGGCCGTGGCAAACATGGCGCGCGTGCGCTCAGCCGTGAGCAGGCGCAAGACCTGTTTGGCCAGGTATTGGACCGCAGCGTGACTGACCTGGAAATTGGCGCGTTTTGTCTGGCCATGCGCATCAAGGCTGAAACCACTGAGGAAATGCTGGGTTTTCTCGATGCGACGCGGCAACGCACGCATTTGATTGGTGCTTCTGACGGGGGCCGCGCCACGGTAGTGATTCCCAGCTACAACGGCGCGCGCAAAGCCCCAGCGCTGACGCCTTTGCTGGCGCTGCTCTTGGTGCGAGCGGGTTGCCGTGTGGTGGTGCACGGCGTGTCCGAGGACCCGGCGCGCACCACCAGCGCTCAAGTACTGGCTGCGCTGGGTATTGGGGCGTTGACAGATGTCACACAGGTCAAGGACGATGTGCTGAACTACCTGCCCATTGAGGTGTTGTCACCCGCGCTTGCGCAATTATTGGCGGTGCGCCGCGTCGTGGGCTTGCGCAATAGCGCCCACAGCCTGGTGAAGCTGATGAACCCCTGCGCTGGCCCTGCGCTGGTGATTGGCAGCTACACCCATGCCGAGTACCTGGTGTCCATGGACGCGGTGTATTTGGCTGCTGGAGCTGATGCGCTGCTGCTGCGCGGCATCGATGGCGAAGCCGTGGCCGATGGCCGGCGTTTTCAGCATATCGATGCCTACCACGCAGGCGAAAAACACAATCTGCAGCTGGCGCAGACGGGCCCTATATCTGCGCTGCCAGACTGGCCTGCCGATCTGGGCGCTGCGGCAACTGCGGCCTATATCCAGCAGGTTTTGAGCGGAACCCAGCCGGTGCCAGCGCCGATTGCCGCGCAAGTGGGCCATGTGTTGCAGTGGTTCAGCCGTATCCCAGGTTTGGGCCGCGTCACGGTTTAAAACCTGTCTACCACTGGTTCAGCGCGTGGCGACCATGAACAGGCGTGGAAAAGGCAGCAACACGCTGCCATCGGCCAACGCCGGGTATTCTTGTGCAATCGCCTGCAAATAGTCCGCCAGGAATGCTTGCTGCGCATCGCTTGTCAGCGCCGCCAAATAGGGGCGCAGCGCTGAGCCCTTGAACCATTGGACAATGGCCTGGTGATTGTGCAGTGGATGAAAGTAGGTGGTGCGCCAGATATCGACCTGTGCGCACAGCGGTTTGAGCAGGCTGTAATACCACTGCGCAGGGTGCCGGTCAGGATGGCGCGCTGCGCCAATGCGATCGGCCCATTTGCTGCTGGCGGCGATCTCGCGGGCGATGCGGTGCGATGGCTCCATCATATTGTCCGGTGTTTGTACTGCCAGGCAGCCACCGACTTTGAGTTGTGCAATCAGGCGGGGGTACAGCGTGTTGTGGTCATTGAGCCATTGCAGCGAGGCATTGGCGAGAATCACATCGACCGGCTGGGCCGGCTGCCACTCGGCGATATCGGCCAGCTCAAACTGCAGGCCGGGTAAGCGTGCACGCGCAGCTTCAACCATGTCGGGCGAGCTGTCCAGGCCCGCAATCGCGGCTGACGCAAAGCGCTGGGCCAGCACTTCGGTCGAGTTACCGGGGCCGCAGCCCAGATCGACCGCCATGCCTATCTGGTGCAGTGGGATGGCATTGACCAAATCACGAACCGGGCGGGTGCGCTCGGTTTCGAAACTGCTGTAGAGCTGCGCTGACCATGTCATGAAAGAGCCTTGTTGTCAGTGATGGGGCCTGACATTGTAGGCACACTGCCGTCGCCGTGCCGTTGGCCTACGACTGCCCAGCACTGCCAGTCTGCGCGCGCAGTAGGGCCAAGCTCAGCGTCCCTCGCCCAAAATCGCCATCGTGATGCGCGAGACGCAGATCAGCTTGCCCGCCTCGTCTGTGATGTCGATCTGCCATACATGGGTGGTGCGGCCAATGTGCACGGCGCGGGTCGTGCCGGTTACCCAGCCCGACGTGACTGGGCGCAAATGGTTGGCATTGATATCCAGGCCGACTGCATGGTGGCCTTCTGGCGCGGCGTAGTAGGCAGCCATTGAGCCCAGGGTTTCAGCCAGCACAACGCTGCAGCCGCCATGCAGCAAACCAAAAGGCTGCTTGGTGCGGGCATCGACCGGCATTCTGGCGCGTAGGAAGTCTTCGCCAATCTCAAGCACTTCAATGCCCAAATGCGACACAGCGGTGTTCGCGTGGCTTTGCTGCATCAGGTCTTTGTTCAGGGGTTTTTTCCACAGGGTCATGGCCGGCAATTGTCAGTGAGTGTACAGAAATGGGAGGGTGCAACCACGGCTGCATAGCAATGGCTGTTGGCGCATCCGATGCAAGACAATGGGTTACGCCACCCAGCTGCATTGCACAGGCGCGCAATGCAGCTCAGGCATTGTAGGGCGCAGTGCGTGTTTTGAATGTCCCGTTGGTGCAGCCTGTGGCAGCTGCACGCTAGAGTGGCAGCAAGGCTCTGAGAGCCTGGTGCGACGGCGAAGAAAGCGCTGAGCTGGCGAAGTAGAGGCTAGAGCAGCGTCGGAGGGATGCTTGGTGGCTCTGGTTTTTTTGCTGCAGTATTGGCCGAGTCCGCATGGCGCACGACCAGCACCGGCACGTGCACCGAGCCCAGTACGCGGTCGGTGGTGCTGCCCAGCAAGAATTTCTCCAGACCAGAGCGGCCATGCGAGGCCATGATGATCAGGGAAATATCGCGCTCTTGCACCACTTGCGAGATGGTGTTTTGCACGATCGAGCCTTCCAGCGACAAGGTTTCCACCGGGATATTGTCGGCCTCTAGCAGTGTGCGTGCCTGTTGCAATGCCTGCTGGGCTTGTTCACTTGATTCGGCTACATACTGCGCTTGGCCATAAGCCAGATCCGTGCCAATGCCCGTGAATGGGTAGGGGTCGACCACGTACAAAACCAGCACCGAGCTGCCAAATGCCTTGGCGATGGCTTTTGCATGGTGTACGGCGCAAAAAGATGTTTCGGTACCATCAATGGGCACCATGATGTGGGCATAGTTGGGCATTGCTGAACCTCCTGCCAGTGGATTGAGAAGAATGCGGTCTTAGAACCTGTTTACGATCTTTTCGCAGTAGCGCAAGACACACAAAAGAGGCTGTGCAAGGCGCCTGTTGCAGCTAATACGTCTGTATGAGCACAACTGGCAACGCCGCAATGCGTTTTTTGGGACTTGCACCTCCTTATCGTGTGTAGGCTCCAACCTGGTCTGCGTCGAGATGATGAACAGGCTTCTCAGGACTATGGTGCCATAGTAGCGCGATTTTGCTGTTCAGTGCATGGCGATATCCATCATATGGCCAGAGCAAGGCAGCCAAGCAGCAATGTCAGTTGGCCTAGTGATGGCCTTTACACGCCGTTTACTTTAGACCACATACAAGCGTCGCATGAGGTTGGGCACAATGGCGGCCAGATCAGAGCCTGCTCAAAATCAACGCGTCTGCGCGGAGATGATGAGCAGGCTCTTAGAACTTGCAGATGTGTTTTGACATCTCATCCCATTATTTGTATCTACTCACGAGATTACTATGAGGCGAAAAACAAAACGCTGGTGGTTGATTGCAGTGGCCGTGCTGGTAGTCGGCGCCGGCGCCTACTATGCCAAACAGCAGTGGTTTACTAAAAGCACTGCTCCGATCTATGTCAGCGCACCTGTGACGCGCGGCAATGTGGAGATGTCGGTGCTGGCCGCGGGCAAGCTCGAAGGCTACCAGCAAGTCAGTGTGGGTGCCCAGGTCTCTGGCCAGTTGGAGAATCTGGCTGTCGAATTGGGCCAAAACGTCAAGGCGGGGGATTTGATTGCCGAGATCGACTCGCTGCCACAGCAAAATGCCTTGCGCAATGCCGAAGCGGCCTTGACCACCGCGCGTGCGGATTTGGCCTCGCAGCAAGCGACATTGGCACAAGCCAAGGCCAGTTTTGAGCGGCAAAAACAGTTGCGCGCAGCCGACGCCTCTTCCCGCGCCGAGTATGAAGCCGCTGAGCAGATCTATAAGGTCGCGCAATCGAACATCCAGTCGCAGCAAGCACGTATTGCGCAGGCTGAGATTGCCAAAGACACGGCACAGGTGAACCTGGGCTATACCCGGATTGTGGCGCCAATGGATGGCCAGGTCGTGGCCATTGTGACCAAAGAGGGGCAAACGGTGAACGCCAACCAAACTGCACCCACCATCATCATTTTGGCGCAGCTCGATACGATGACCGTCAAGGCAGAGATTTCGGAGGCCGATGTGACCCGCGTCAAACCTGGGCAGCCGGTGTATTTCACGATTATGGGCGAGCCCAATCGGCGCTACGACGCGACCTTGCGCAGCATAGAGCCGGCGCCCGAGTCGATTAGCGCCAGTGGTTCTGCGGCTCCGACCGCCAGTGGCACGACGTCGACTGCGGTGTACTACAACGGCCTGTTTGATGTACCCAATCCTGACCATAGCCTGCGAATCTCGATGACTGCGCAGGTTTATATTGTGCAGGGCTCGGCCACCGATGTGCTGACCATTCCGGCCAGTGCTTTGGGGCGGCGCACAGGGCCAGGCGAGTACAGCGTGCAGGTGTTGGATGCACAAGGCAATGCCAATCGGACCACGGTGCAAATTGGCATGAACAACAATATTGTGGCTGAGGTGATCAGTGGCTTGGCCGAGGGCGACCGCGTGGTGCTGTCTGACTCTACCGGGGCTTCTGCTGCCCGCACGCCTGGCGCTCGTCCCGGCTCTGGCATGCGCCTGTAAGGAGCCAGGTGGTGCAACAACAATCCCATCACAGTGGCCAGGCGCTGCTTGAACTCAAGAACTTGCGCCGCGAGTTTCCTGCTGGCGAGGGCACGATTGCGGTATTGAAATCCATTGATCTGCAGATTAATGCAGGTGAGATGGTGGCCATTGTGGGCCAATCCGGCTCTGGCAAATCGACCTTGATGAATATTCTGGGTTGTCTGGACAAGCCCACGCATGGCAGCTACCAAGTCAATGGCCGGGAAACCGGGCAATTGGAGCCTGACGAGTTGGCACAGTTGCGCCGCGAGTACTTTGGTTTCATTTTCCAGCGCTACCACCTGCTCTCGGATCTGACTGCGCAAGGCAATGTCGAGGTACCTGCGATCTATGCGGGCGCAACGACCACAGAGCGTGAGCGTCGCTCGCTGGCCTTGTTGTCACGCCTGGGCTTGGGCGAGCGCACCCAACACACGCCAGGCAAGCTGTCGGGCGGGCAGCAGCAACGCGTCTCGATTGCGCGTGCGTTGATGAATGGTGGTCAAGTGATCTTGGCCGATGAGCCGACTGGCGCCTTGGATTCGGCCTCTGGCGTCGAGGTGATGAAAATTCTGGCCGAGTTGCATGCCGAGGGCCACACCATCATCCTGGTGACGCACGACATGACAATTGCCCAGCATGCGCAGCGCATCATCGAGTTGCGCGACGGCGAGATCATCAGCGACCGTGCCAATCCCGAGCCCCTAGGCCAGCCCAGCGCAGCGACTGCTGTGCACAACCCGCTTGATGCCAGCGATGCGGCAGACGCGCCCGATATCAACGCACCGCTATCGTCTCGCAACGGCTTCGCAGCTGCGTTTGACCGCTTCTTGGAAGCGTTCAATATGGCGTTGCTGTCGATGAATGCACACCGTTTGCGGACGTTTCTGACGATGCTGGGCATCATCATCGGCATTGCTTCTGTGGTGTCGGTGGTGGCTTTGGGAGAGGGCTCGCGCCGAACGGTGCTGGAGAATATCTCCTCGATTGGCACGAATACGATTGATATCCGGCCAGGCACGGGGTTTGGAGACCGCATGGCCTCGCGCATACGCACCTTGGTGATCTCGGATGCAGAGGCGCTGGCCCAGCAACCCTATGTGGACAGTGTCACGCCGACGGTGAGCAGCACGGCGACCATTCGCTATGGCAACGTCGAGTCGGCAGGGCAAATTCAGGGTGTGGGCGAGCAATCGTTCCAGGTGCGTGGCATGAAGTTGGCGCAAGGCAGCCTGTTTGAGCAAGACGCGGTGCGCGATCGCAGGCAAGTGGCGGTGATTGATGACAATGCCCGCAAAACCTTCTTCCCAGACAATCCCAATCCGGTGGGCAAGGTGCTGTTCTTGGGCAATGTGCCGGTGCAGGTGATTGGTGTGCTGCAGCCGCAAACCTCGTCTTTTGGGGCTAACAGCGGCAACGTGATGATTTATGTGCCCTACACCACAGTGATGAGCCGCATGAGTGGTCAGAACTATTTGAGCACGATCACTGTGCGTATCAGTGATAGTGCCTCGTCGCAGGCGGCAGAGGCGGGTATTACCCAGCTGCTGGCTCAGCGCCATGGCCGTGTCGACTTTTTCTTGATGAACTCGGACACGATCCGCCAGACCATCGAGAGCACGACCGGCACCATGACATTGCTGATCGCATCGATTGCAGTCATTTCTCTGGTTGTGGGAGGCATTGGGGTGATGAACATCATGCTGGTGTCGGTCACGGAGCGCACCAGTGAAATCGGCGTGCGCATGGCCGTCGGCGCCAGACAGGGCGATATCCAGCAGCAGTTTTTGATTGAAGCGGTGTTGGTGTGCGTGCTGGGTGGTGTGATCGGCATTGGCACGGCTTTGGGCTTTGGCGAAGTGTTTGGCCGCTTCAGCCAGGACTTCAAGCTGATCTTCTCGATGCAATCGATTGTGACGGCCTTTGCCTGCTCGTCTCTGATTGGCATCGTGTTTGGTTTCTTGCCAGCGCGCAGTGCTGCCAAGCTCAACCCGATTGATGCGCTCTCGCGCAATTGATTGAGCCGTTGGTCTGTGCGTGTTTTAACTGAGTTGAATCCATGTCTTTATCCTCTGTGACTCCAGTCTTAGGCCAGGCACCTGTAGCCAGATCCAGCGCAGCAACGGACGCTGCTGCGCTGCCGCGCTGGAAAACGCCCTTTTGCGCAGTGCTGGCCATGCTGTTTCTAGCGGGCTGCAGCAGCTTGACATCCTCGTATGAGTCGCCGCAAGCGGTTGCAATCCCCAGCCAGTGGAGTGCCCTTACCAGCAGTTCGCAAGCGGCGCAGTCGCAGTCGCCTTTGCTGGTCGAGGCCTTGCAAGGCGCATGGTGGCGGCAATTTGACGACCCGGTCTTGAATCAATTGATCGATATGGCGTTGGCGCGTAACAGCGACTTGGTCAGTGCCGCCTGGAATTTGCGCCAAGCCGAGCTGACGCTGGGACTGACGCAAGACCGCCAAACCCCAACGGTGGGCGCCAATGCCGGTGCCAATATCAGCCGCAATCTCGACAATGGCACCAGCAGCCGCAGTTATTCGGCCAATGTGGGTGTCAGCTATGAGCTCGATTTGTGGGGCCGTTTGTCCAGCCAGACCGATGCCGCGCAGTGGCGCGTTGTAGCCAGTGAGCAGGATTTGCAAAGCACCGCAGTGGCTTTGGTGGCCACTGTGGCGACCCAGTACTGGCAGTTGATCTACCAGAATGAGCAAATCGTCAATGGCCTGCAAAGTCTCAGCTATCTGCGCGAAGCCCAGCAGCTTGTGCAAGTGCAATACGACGCAGGCGGCGTCTCGGGCCTGGAGCTGCAGGAAGCTCGCCGCAGCATAGCCAGCCAAGAGGCCGAGCTGGCGCAGTTGCGCCAAGCCCGGCAGAGCTCCCGGAATGCTTTGGCGGTGTTGCTGCAACTGCCCCCGTCCGACCAGTCGTTGGAGCAGATCTTGCCTTTGACACGTATCGCATTGCCCACAGCCGATGTGCCTGAGCTGCCTGCTGGCATTCCGGCTGAAGTTTTGGCCAGGCGTCCAGATGTCCATGCAGCCGAGTCCCGTTTGCGCGCCACACTGGCCGATGGCGATGCCATACGCGCAAGCTACTACCCAACATTCAGTCTGACGGCAGGGCTTGGCAGTGCCAGCAACAGCCTGAGCCAATGGCTCTCCAATCCTATCGGTAGCCTGGGTGCTAGCCTGACGTTGCCATTTTTGCAGCACACCCAGATGCGTTTGAACAATGCAGTATCGAGGGCGACTTATGAGGCCGCATTGAATGGGTTTGAGAGAACTTTGCTGACTGCGTTGCAGGAGGTGGAAGACGCACTGGGCGCGCGCGAGCAATTGAGCCAGCAGCGCCAATGGCTGCAAGAGCAGCTGGATGCGGCTGACCGCGTCCAGGACATCAATGAAGTGCGCTACCGCACTGGTGCCACTTCACTGCGCGTATGGTTGGATGCACAAGAGGCGCGCCGCAACGCACAGCTGGCGTTGTCAGCCAATCGCTTTAACCAATTGTCTAACCAGCTCACACTCTACAAGGCGTTGGGCGGTGATACGCAGCTGCCAACACCGCAGGTGCCTTCAGTGCAGGAGCTGATTGACGCAGCAGCACACAACACCGTACTGCCCTGATGGCCGGCAGCTAGAGCCTGTGAACACGTTCTTATGGCGCGCTGCGCGGCTGTACTGCCACCTTGAACATGCGTTGTGCGGAGGGGTGTGGTGGGGTGGTGGAGATCAGGCGTGCAGTCTCCAGCATCATGGGCACAAATTTCTCAATGGCTTTTTGGCTGGTCCACTTGAGCGATGACACCGAGAGGTTGATGCAGGCAATAGTGGCGCCAGAAGGATCTGTCACAGGCACAGACAGCGCCAGGTCACCTGTGTAGTACTGGTCACTACACCAGCTATAACCATCGTGGCGCGCTTTTTGCACCAATTGGCAGAGCTTATCGAGCTCGGTCTCAGTTTGCGGTGTGTATCGAACACGCGCTGTACTGGATAAAAACGCATGCACCTCTTCGTCACCGAATTGCGATAGGTACATGCGCCCGGTCGACGAGCAATAGATGGGAATGCGCTGTCCCACGGGCATATGCATGATCAGCCGCACCAGGCTGGAGAAGCGGCCGATATAGACCATGCAATCGCCAGAGGGCTCGGCGAAATTGACAGTCTCGCCCGAGCGCTGGTTCAGATCCAGCAAATAGGGATTCGCCCGCTCGAGCAGAGGGTGGCACTGCAAGTACTGGTAGCCAGGCTCGAGATTCAAGGATGAGAGCGAATAGCGCTTGGTATGGGGGTCTTTATTCAACAAGCCCAAAGCCTCAAGCGTGAAGGCAAAGCGTTGTGCAGCGCTTTTGGATATGCCAGTGGCCGCAGCAATCTCGGGCAGGCTCATGGATGGGTGCTCAGCGCCAAATGCACGCAAGACCTTCATGCCAGTAGCCAGCGATTGAACGTAGAGCGAAGAGCTGCTATTGGAGGGTGGGGGGATGAGGGGGTGTTCCATGGTCTCCTAATGCAGTGGGCTTAGCAGCGCGAATGCCTATCGTTATTCAGAATTACTGTATCGATATGAAATATATCGTTGTATGGTGGGTTTGGCATGGTTGTCATGTTCTTTCAGCCAGTATTTGCGGGTAAGTCCTAGTGATTTTGGCTTTTTAAAGTATATCGCTGGAGCGTAATTTTATTTAACATTCACGTATTGAATCACTATTCAATTTGGTCATATCGCTAATCAATAGATTAATATCGTTGATTTTTTTATCGGGTGGTCGGTCAGCGATTGTCTCCACTCACTTTTTGAAAGCAAACTGTGTTGAAGCCTTCCCTCAAGTCCCTCTTTGTTTCTGTAGCCATCGCACTGTCACTCAGTGGTGTGCAAGCCCAAACGAGCACCATTAAAGTGGGGGCAACGCCCACTGCGGTGCCATTCAATTTTTTGAACCCCAAGACCAATACGCTGGAAGGTGTGATGGTGGATGTTGCGCAAGCCTTAAGCCAAGAGATGGGGGTGAATGCCGAGGTGACAGGCATGCCGTTTGCGACTTTGATTCCTTCGTTGCAAACCAAGAAAATCGACATGATCTCATCGGCCTTCGCGAAGACCCCTGCGCGCGCTGAAGTGGTCGATTTTTCTGACATTGTGCTGACCTACAAAGAGGCCTTGCTGGTGCCAATCAAAGACACGACGCCCTACCGCAACTACGACGATCTCAATGGCAAGGTCGTAGGGGTGATGATGGGTACCTCTTACGTCGAGCCACTCAAAGAGGTCAAAGGCTTCAAAGAGCTGAAGATGTACGACACCATGGCAGATTTGGTGCGCGATATCGCTTTGGGCCGCCTGGAGGCTGGATTTGGCGACGGCCCTGTTGTGGCCTATCAAGTCAAGGCCTCAGCTGCTGACAAAGTGCGTTTGGTGGATACCTACGAAAGCCTGATGCCAACCGAGATCTCAATTGCCGTGCGCAAAGGTGATACAGAGTCCCTTGAGAAGGTGAATGCTGCCTTAGAGAAGATCAAGCAAAACGGCTCTTTAGAGGCCATCTTGAAAAAGTGGGACGTTAGCCAGTAATTTGCTCTAGCTCGACCCAAGAGCCACTGTCGCCACAGCCCTTTTGCACACAGCTAGCGGGCGGAGGTAGTGATCTTCAGGCAGTCCACCTGCCAAAGGTATTGGGTTGTTTTTGCCCCGCAATCGCATGCCCGTATGTGATTGTCCAGTCCTTTGCGTGAGTTTGCCGAATGTTTGATTCTTTTTTCAGTGATGCCGTGGAGTTCTTCCCAGTCCTGATGCAAGGTGTGTTGACCACCATTGCCATCACGCTGGCAGCCTTGGTGATTGCTACGGCCATGGGTTTGTTTTGGGCGCTGTTGCGTGTCTCCGGCATTGGTTGGCTTGCGCACTCGAGCCGTCTGCTGACCAACGTGATCCGAGGCGTGCCGATTGTGGTGGTGCTGTTCTATATGTACTTCGTGCTGCCAGACTTTGGCATTAGCCTCAGCGCCTTTCAGGCTGGTGCATTAGGGCTGGGCATTGCTTATTCATCGTATATGGCAGAGGTATTCCGTGCAGGTATCGATGCTGTTGATGTGGGCCAGTATGAAGCCGCGCAGTCGTTGGGCATGTCACGCACGATGTTGATGCGCCGAGTCGTGCTGCCCCAGGCCTTCAAGATTTCTTTGCCGCCCTATGGCAACAACGTTGTGATGATGCTCAAGGACTCCTCGCAAACGGCTGTGATCACGGTGGTGGAGTTGTCGATGCAAAGCAAGTTGATTTCTGCGGCGACATTCAAGAGCGCGACCATTTTCACTTTAGTGGCCTTGATGTATTTGGCCTTGAGTCTGCCCATGATGTGGGGGGTTGGCAAGTTGGAGCGCAAGATGGGAGTCCGTAAATGATCAAAATTGAGCAACTATCGAAGTCGTATGGCAGCCACCAAGTGCTCAAGGACATTGATGCCGAAATCAAGCGTGGTGAAGTGGTTTGCCTGATTGGCCCGTCGGGCTCTGGCAAGTCCACCATGCTGCGTTGCATCAATGGCCTGGAGATCTACCAAGCGGGCTCCATTACGGTCGATGGCGAGCGCGTCGATGCCAGTAAAAAAAGCATTCAGCACATCCGCCAACGCGTCTCGATGGTGTTTCAGCGCTTTAATTTATTTCCGCACCGAACAGCGTTGGAGAACGTGTGCGAAGGCCCCATTTATGTCAAGGGCGAAAGCGTCAAAGAGGCGACCGAATATGCGCGCGAGCTGCTGGCATCGGTTGGCTTGGCCAACAAGATGGACCATCTGCCCAGCCAGCTGTCTGGTGGCCAACAGCAGCGCGTAGCGATTGCGCGCGCGTTGGCCATGCGCCCAGAGGCGATTTTGTTCGATGAGCCCACCTCCGCGCTGGATCCTGAATTGGTGGGAGAGGTGCTGGCTGTGATGCGCCGCCTGGCCGATAAAGGCTTGACGATGGTGGTTGTTACGCATGAGATGAAGTTTGCCCAAGAGGTCTCGGACCGCGTGATGTTCTTGGATGGAGGGCGCATTGTTGAGCAAGGCGTGTCTTCCCAAGTGTTGGCCCAGCCCAGCAACGAGCGTTTACGTGATTTTTTGCGTCGCGTGACCAACCACGTGGAATAAATACCGCTATGACCCATTCGTCTACCGCAGCCAGTACCTTGTGGGGCGCCACTGCGCCTGCAGGCTTGTCGCTGAGTGCCGTTCATGCGCCTTTTTCTGCCGATATGGTGGTGATCGGTGGTGGTGTGACTGGCCTGTCAACCGCCTTGCATTTGGCCCAAAGTGGAGCCAGCGTCTGCTTGCTCGATGCCTTTGAGATCGGTCACCGTGCCAGTGGCCGCAATGGCGGTCAAGTGGTGCCAGGCGTCAAGCCTGCACCCCGGGTGTTGATTCAACGTTTTGGCGAGACGGCTGCCAAAGCCATGATGCGTTTTACCTATGGATGCGCTGACGAGGTCTTTGAGCTGATTGAGCGTTATGCGATCGATTGCGAGCCCACTCGCAATGGTTGGATTCAAGGTGCCTATTCGACGCAGTCGACCGCTTATTTGCAGCAGCGTGCCAAGCAGATTAACAGCCATGGTGGGGATGTCGAGTTTTTGGAGCAGGCTGCGGTGCAGGCGGCCACCGGCTCCAGTTTCTGGCCCTCAGGCTTGCTCGAGAAACGTGCAGGCGCTGTTCAGCCACTGGCTTATGTGCGTGGTTTAGCGCGCAGTATTGTGGCTTTGGGGGTGCAGGTGTATGAGCACTCCCCGGTTGAAACGATTCGCGCGCATGGCTCAGGCTATCAGCTTGCAGTGAACGGTCAAACGATTAACGCGCGCAAAGTCGTGATTGCGACCGATGCCTACACCGATCAATTGTGGCCTGCAGTGGCGCAGTCGTATGTGAATGTCGCAAGCGCACAAATCGCCACGGATCCGCTGCCAGTCAGCATCCAGGATCGTGTGATGCCACGGCGCGCAGGCGTTTCTGAGACGCGCAAGATCACCTATTACTGCCGCATCGATCCCGAAGGCCGTTTTGTGATCGGAGGGCGTGGTCGCAGCAGCGATGGAATTGACCCAGCAACGCGCCAGCAACTGTACCAAGCTGCCTGCGAGCGCTTTCCTGCACTACAAGGCATCGCGTTTCCTCACGGCTGGGCTTGTCGGGTCGGGATGACAGTGGATGACTTGCCGCATTTGCACGAATTGGCTGACGGTTTGTGGACTGCGTACGGCTATTGCGGCCGAGGTGTGGCATTGGGCACGGCGATGGGGCGGGTGTTGAGCCAGGCGCTGCGTGGCTTGCCTGTGCAGGAGTTTCCAGTAACGCCTGTGCGGCGCATTCCACTGTATCCATTACGGCAAGTAGGCGCGGTCGCTGCATTGCAGTGGTATCGCTTGCGAGACGCGATGGGCTACCCAGGCTAATTCATCCTCTTTTTTGATGCATCAGCGCCTGCGCTCACTGTCAGCGCAGGCGCTGAATGGCTATTTCATGTCGTCCAAAGAGACAACCCGTATGCACTCCCAACTACCTAAACAAGTCGATGTTGCCATTATTGGTGGTGGCATCATTGGCATCAGCACTGCGTGGGCTTTGGCCAAAGCGGGCAAACATGTTGCAGTGTTTGAGAAAGGCGTGCTCGCCGGTGAGCAATCATCGCGTAACTGGGGCTGGATTCGCTGTATTGGGCGAGATCCTGCAGAGATTCCTTTATCGCTCAGAGCCAATCAACTGTGGCGGGATATCCAGCAGCAAGTGGATGTTGGTTACCGGCAGTTGGGCTTGGCGTATTTGGGGGAAAGCGCCCAAGACAAAGAGGATTTGCAGCAATGGCTCGACACCGTGCAGGCCTATGCCACGCCAGCGCGTTTGTTGGAGGGCACAGACATTGAGCAGGTCTTGCGAGAGCCATCTACTCGCCCATGGACCAGCGCTGCCTACTCAGCCCAAGATGGGGTTGCTGAGCCGCATATGGCAACTGCTGGTATTGCCCAATTAGTGCGCGAGTTGGGGGGCGAGATTTTTGAGCACTGCGCAGTGCGAGGTTTGCGCCTGCAGCAAGGCCAATTGACCGGAGTGGTGACCGAGCACGGCGAGGTCGCTTGCTCTAAAGTGGTGCTGGCCGGCGGCGCTTGGAGCCGCATGATGTGCCGCAACCACGGGGTCTTTTTACCGCAGCTCAAGGTACACGGCTCGGCTTTGCGCACCACGCCTTTGACGACGCAATTGCAGCTGCCCATCAATGGCAAAGACTTCACCTGCAGGCCACGCTCGGATGGTGGCTACACGGTCTCCAAACTCGCGGCCTCTGTTGCCGATGTCACCCCCGATAGCATCCGTTTGTTGCGCTGGTTTTTCCCTGCGTGGATGGCACAAAAGCAATACCTCAAAATTCGTTTTGGACGCCGCTTTTTCACAGAGCTGTTCACTCCGAGCCGGTTTGCGCTGGACACCGCCACGCCGTTCGAGCGCGTGCGCACCCTGGATCCAGGGCCGAACCTCACATCCGTGCAAGAGGCTTTACGCAAGCTCCAGCATGCTTTCCCTGTATTTGCCAAGGCCGAGATCGCCCAAGCGTGGGGGGGGATGATGGATGTGACCCCGGATGCGTTACCGGTGATCTCGGAGGTCGCTGCAATTCCAGGTTTTTTCATTGGCACCGGTTTCAGTGGCCATGGGTTTGGTATTGGGCCTGCTGCGGGTGAGTTGCTGGCGCAGATGGTGCAGGGGCACAGACCCGATATCGACCCCAAGGCATTCAGTTTGCAGCGGTTTCAGCGCGGGCAATCACCACAATAGCGAGGAGAAATACGAGATGGATCAAGCAATGAAGAAGCTGCACAATTGGCAGACCATGGAGCGCCCAGCCGCAGTGATAGGCAAGCCTGCACGGCCGATCGCGGGCGATACCGAGACGCAAACAACCGAGTGGTTCACGGCCGAGGCCGGGCGTGCCAGTGCAGGCGTTTGGCAAGCTACTGCGGGTGTATTTCGCTCAGATACTACGGGGTATATTGAGTTTTGCCACATCATCGAAGGCCACTGCCGAGTGGTTGATCCTGATGGCACGGTTCATGTGCTCAAGGCAGGCGACAGCTTTGTCATGCCCGAAGGCTATAAAGGGCATTGGGAGGTCGATGATTTTGTCAAAAAATGCTATTTTGTGAGCGTAGTGGCACCGTGACCTTGGCCAACCGGCCTCGGCAATGCGTGCCTGAGGGCAGGCCATTGATGGCCACTGAGGCAGTCGCACGCCAGGCATTGCCCACACACCGTTGAGCGCGCAGGAGCAACAGCTTCAGCGCGGGCAGCGCGACTGCGAGGAGATGATCAACAGGCGCTTAGCCTCCAGCGACCATCATTCGATTGATCAATAAAGAGCCTGTCGTTTTCGCACCGTAATTGTAGGTGTCAGCACCTGCGGCTTCGATGCCCATGAACATGTCTTTGAGGTTACCGGCAATCGTGATCTCTTCGACCGGATAGGCGATCTCGCCATTCTCGACCCAAAAGCCGCTGGCACCGCGCGAGTAGTCACCGGTTACGCCATTGACTCCCTGGCCCATCAGCTCAATGACGAACAAGCCGGTGCCGAGCTTTTTCAGCATGGCTGGCAGGTCATCACCGCTTTGTGTGAGTTTGGAGCTGAGCGTCAGGTTGTGCGAGCCGCCAGCGTTGCCGGTGGTGCGCATGCCCAGTTTGCGGGCGGTGTAACTCGACAGCAAATAGCCTTGGACTCGGCCATCGCGCACCAGTTTGCGCGGTGCTACGCGCACGCCTTCGGAGTCGAAGGGCGAGCTGCCTTTGCCGCCCAGAATAAACGGGTTTTCTTCGATTTCAATGTGCTCTGGAAAGACCTGTTGGCCCAGGCAGTCCATCAGAAAACTGCTTTGGCGGTACAGCGCGCCGCCATTGATCGCATGCGTGAACGCGCCCATCAGACCTGCGGCCAGCGTCGACTCGAACAAGACCGGGCATTGGCGCGTGCTGATGCGGCGGCTGCCCAAGCGCGAGAGTGCGCGCTCGGCCGCATAACGGCCAACGATTTCAGGCGAGGCCAGGCGTTGCGCATCGCGCATCGAGCTATACCAATAATCGCGCTGCATATGGGCGCCTTTGCCGGCAATCGGGGCGACTGACAGGCTGTGGCGTGAGCTGGCATAGCCGCCCTCAAAACCATTCGTGTAGGCGGCGTAAAAATGGCTATGCTGGGCCGAGACGCTGGCGCCTTCGCTGTTGCTGATTTTGCGGCTGGTAGACAGCGCGGCGGCTTCGGCGCGCAAGGCCAGTGCGGCAGCCTCTTCGCTGTTAATGGCCCACGGGTGGTAAAGGTCCAGATCCAGGTGTGTGCCAACTGGCGCAATGTCCTGCTCGTCAGCCAGGCCCGCGTGTGGGTCTTCGGCCGTGTAGCGGGCAATATCATAGGCCGCTTGTACGGTTTGGGCGATCGCTTGCTCGGAGAAGTCCGAGGTGCTGGCATTGCCGCGGCGCTGGCCCACAAAGACCGTCACGCCCAATGATTTATCGCGGTTGCGCTCCACCGTCTCCAGCTCAGCCTTGCGCACACTGACTGACAGACCGCTGCCTTCTGAGACTTCAGCGGCCGCATTGCTGGCGCCCAGCTTCTTGGCATGCGCCAGCGTCAGATGGGCCAAGGCCTGAAACTGCTCTTGGCTGAATGAAAATGCATTGAACGGCGCAGGAGCTGCGCTCTTGGCCTTGCTGGCAGTTTTTGCGCTGCTACGCGGGGGATTTTGAACGACTGGTTTCATGATGACCGGTATGATACTTGGATGGTTGCACCCCTACCGGCCCTATGCCAGCTAACTTTGCGACCAGTCACACGATCACTATGCCTAGAAAAACCACCAAAGGGTACTTTGTCAACGGCCGTTTTGTCACGGCCGGCAGCGAAGAAGACCAGCAATTGAAAATCGAGCTCAAAGGGCGCCAGGTCAGCCGGGCTGACAAAAAGCGCGACAGCGATGAGCGGCAAGACCTGGGCGAGGCCTTGCTGGGCTTGCGCGGCGATCTCTTTGCCAAACTGGAGTTGAACGCCACCTTGGTCGAAGCATTGGCCGAGGCCAAACGCATCACCAACTTTGAAGGCCGCCGCCGGCAAATGCAATACATTGGCAAACTGATGCGGCGCCTCGATGAGCAAGAGCTGGCAGCGATTCGCGCCGCGCTCGATATCCAGCGCAACGGCAGCGCCGAAGAAAAGCTCGCCCTGCACCAGGCCGAGCAATGGCGTGACCGCCTGTTGGCCGATGACGATGCATTGACAGAGTGGTTGCAAGAGCACCCATCAGACGATGTCCAGCAGTTGCGCAACCTGATTCGCCAAGCCCGCAAAGACACGCCCGAGGCCAGCAATGCCGAGGTCTCGCAAGGTCTGGCGCAGCGCAAAGGCAAGGTGTACCGCGAGCTGTTCCAGTGGATTCAGCGTGCGCGTCGCGAAAAAGCCCAGCAAACCGAGGACCAGCAACAACACCGCGATGCCTTTGATGGACTGGATTGACACGCATGATGCTGCCTGAACCCCATGATGTGTTAGAGCACGCGATTGCATTGGCCTTGCATGCCCATGTGGGGCAATGCGATGAGGATGGCTCGCCCTACATCCTGCACCCGTTGCGGGTCATGGCCAAGCTGGCCAAGCCGGCTACGGCTGAGCAGCGCATGGCCGCAGTGTTGCACGATACCTTGGAGCACACGCGCCTGACGGCCGAGGATTTGCTCGCCCAGGGCATTCCAGCAGTGGTGGTTGAAGCCGTGCAAGTGCTGACGCGTCCTGAAGAGGAGTCACGCCTGTCGGCCACGAAGCGCGCGGCGGCCAACCCGATTGCACGTGCTGTCAAGCGCGCCGACATTGAGGACAATATGGATTGGAGCCGCATCCCCCATCCCAGCGCGCAAGATGCACTGCGCATGAAAGAATACCAGCAGGCCTTGGCGTATCTCGATAATGAAGACGCCGCTGTGACTGGCATTTGAGAGTAGGGCGCGTGCATGACCAGCGTCCATAAAACCCGCCGCAAGCCCTCGCAGTCCAGAGCCTGGATGACCTCGATTGCGATCCAGGATGCGTTTGTCATTGGCTTGCTAGAGCGTGGTTATGCCCAGGTCTCGATCCGCGACATTGCCAGTATTGCCGGCGTGGGTCTGGGCACCTTGTACCTGTACTTTCCCAATAAAGAGTCGATTGCTGCGGTCACCATTCGCCGCTGGTTGCGCCATTTGTTGCGAGCCATTGAGCGCAGTGGCAAAGAGCCACACGCCACAGTGCAGCTGCGCTGCCAAGCTTTGGTGCAGCACTATCTGGATGAAGTCCTGCCTCAGGCCCGCGCCTGGCAGGCTTTGGTGAGCTTAGAGCGCAGCATCACCGAGCCGCAGCTGTACCGGCAGATGTACACGCAGTTTGTGCAAGCGGTCGCAGGCAATTTCCAGACCGCCAGTGACTGGCCGCCAGGGCGTGATCCTTTCCCCGTGGCCTTTTTGGCTTTTTCACTGCTGTGCTCGGCCGTGCGCGACGCTTTGCTCGTGCTCGATATGCTGCCAGAGCGGGCGCCCTGGCAGCAGCAGTTGGAGCAGGCTGTTGGCAGTGCGGTGGCCTGTGCGATGGCTGCGCCTCCCAACACCGCAGGCTAAGATCGTAAACACGTTCTAAGCACAGCCGAATCTATGAAAAAACTCGATAACGGCCAATGCGTATTGCGCGTTGTGGATCGTTTGGATGATGCCAGTTCAGCTAAATCGGAAGTCTATGTGAATGGTGTGAAGGCAAACGGATTCGTCTCTGGTGCTATTTTGGAAATGTGTGTCGAAATCAGAGGATGCTATGTGGTGTTTTCTGTAGATGACAATTGTTTTGAAGGTACGTTGTGGATAGATCTATTTGATGCTCAACTCAAACTGAAGGACTCTGTCAATTTGACTTGGATTGACGCTGGTAGTGACTTTGAGTTTGCTGGTTTTGGCAGCCAAGAGAGTATTTTGTTTAAATACTTTGGAAGAACGTATGCTTTAAAGGTGTGGGGTGAAAAGAAGTTTCGGCTTCCCTTGGTGTCTGATCTGGCAGAGATTTGGAAAGGATTTCGATTCTCAAGTTATTTGGAGGTCAGGCTTGTGAAGAAGCCGTGATCGCATGGATTTTTGGCCATGCTTTTCGTTCAGGTGTGCTGCCAGAGTTGATGAGAGGTCTGTATTGCGTGATTGGCACTTGGTAGCGCCGCACACACTACCAAGTGCCATCCCTGTTGGATGCGATATGCGGGACTGCGCCCGTTTATTTTATGGTCGCTTCATCTGGCAAGTACTGGGCAAGCTGGCTTGTTCTGGCGCAATCACAGCCAGGTTCTGCCAGCCATAGCCACTGCCTTCTTGGTCCACCACGACGTTGGTGCCGTCTTGTTTGCTCCAGCTGTCGATGTAGATCGGCATTTGCAACTGGTGGTCTTGCGCGCGCATGGTCACGGGGCCTGCAATCGTGTCGATGGTCAGGCCAGACATGCTGGCAGCGACTGCGGCCGGGTCGGTGCTATTGGCCTTTTTCATACCCGCGCTGAGCAGGCGTACCGCTGCTTCCGCTGCGCCAAAGAAGAAGTCTTCTTGCATGCGGGTTTGGTAGGCGCTGGCCAGGTCAGTCGCGCCATACTGGTTGCTGTTCATATTCGAGACACCTGCCAGCAGCACCTTGCCTTCGGCCTGGCTGCCAAACGAGCGGGCCATGCCTGGGCTGTTGCCTGATAAGCTCATGATGCGGGTTTTGTTCATGCCCAAGTCGTTGGCGGCTTTGACCATCAGTGCCAGGTCGTTGCCAAACGACACGGTGACCAGCGCATCGGCGTTGGACTGCATGATTTTGCTGATGTAGGGTGCAAAGTCTTTGACCTGGCCAGTGGCATGGTAGTCATCACCGACAATCTCGATATCCGGGCGCAACGCACTGAGAAACTGGCGTGCCGCGCGGGCCGATTCCTGGCCATAGGCGTAATTGGGGTTGAACAGGTAGACGCGCTTGACGCTGCTGTCATTGGCCAGGTGCTGCATCATCGCCTTGATCTTCATATCGACATGGGCGTCGGTGCGAAAGTGCCAGTAGCTGCATTTGTCATTGGTCATCGCAGGTGCGGCAGCGGCGTAGTTCAGGTAGACGATTTCCTTGCCTGGATTGCGCCGGTTGTAGCGCTCAATCGCCTCTTGCAAGGCCAACCCGACCGAGCTGGAGCTGGCGCCTTGGATGACGTAGCGAATCTGGCTGGACTGCACCTGGCCCAGCAGTGACAGCGCCTCTTGCGGTGACATCTTGGTATCAAACGGCACGAGCTCAAAGCGCACATCGCCCGCCCACTGTTCTTGGTTGGCTTTCTCGGTGAGAAATTGCAGATGTTTGTAGGCGCTAATGCCAAAGCCGGCCAAGCCCCCAGAGCTCATGTCCATCGTGGCAATGCGCACGGTTTCCGTGGCGTAGCTGGGGGCAAGAGGCAAGGTCCAACACAGCAAGGCGGCGCAAGCGGCTTGAATGGCTTTGTGGCGAAAGCCGGTGGCAAAGGGCATGGTTGTCTCCAGTGGTTTGAATGTTGTGAAAAGCGCAGCACAGTGTAGAGAGCGTGTTCAGGTCAGGTGTTCAGGTTTGGCTGGCGCATGGCTTGACTCGGCCGGGCGTAGCACACCCTGCTTATGTGTGGTCGCACTTTGTGGCGGTTGGCTGGGGGTTGAAACCTGAACAAACTGAGCCCGCCAAAGCGCTTTGTGCTCGCTGCACGGCAGGGTTTGCCAGGCTGTGCGTGGTGGTTGCAGGTAGGTTCACCAACTTTAGGCAGTCACTTGATCCACGCAGGATGTCTGGGAAGGCATTAAATATTTAGCTAAATCAGTACCTTACGTTTTTTTGGCGAGGCAGCGCTGAGCGCTGTGCGCCGCAGCCGCGCGTGCATGCGGAGGCGGCCTGCAAAGCTGAACACCCCTGCACCGCCTTGCGCCTAGAATTTTTGTGTGGTGCATGGCCCAACTTTCTGTCTGGCAATAGCCATGGGCAGCAAGCAATGCCTGGGTCCTGCATAGGTTTCTGATCTTTCTTCCAAGGCCAACGAGACACAATGACAGCCCAAACCACCGCCGATAACCAAGTACCAGAACTGGTCGACTACAACCTCTTTAGCAGCGATCCGGTGCTGCGCGGTGCCGTGCTGCGAGCGGGCGCTGGCTGGCAGGAGGCCGAATTGCTGCGCCAAGGCGCTGAATATGGCTCAGAGGCCAGCTTGCGCATGGCCGAAGATGCCGACCAGTACAAGCCTGAATTGCACACCCACTCGCCGGCTGGTGAACGCATCGATTATGTGAAGTTTCATCCCGCCTGGCATGAGGCCATGCGCATCGCCAGACACAATGGCATGACCAATTTGCCGTTTGTCCATGAGGGCAAGCCGGGCGTGTGGGCCGCTTATGGCGCGACCTTGTACATGCATGCGCAGATTGAAGCGGGTTCGACCTGCCCCAGCACGATGACCAAAGCCTCGATCCCTGTGCTGCAGCGCAACCAGGCCTTGTTGGAGGCTTTGTGGCCGAAACTGCTGGATACCCGCCATGATCCGCGCGATATTCCTGTCGCCCACAAGCACTCGATGACCTTGGGCATGGGCATGACTGAAAAGCAAGGCGGCAGCGATGTGCGCACCAATACGACGGCCGCGGTGCCGGTTGGGCATGGGCCTTGGGGCGAGGAATTTGAAATCACCGGTCACAAGTGGTTTTTTTCGGCGCCGATGTGCGATGCGCATTTGGTGCTGGCCAAAACGGCTGAGCGCGGCGCGTCGTGCTTTTATGTGCCACGCTGGCGTCCGGATGGCAGCAAGAACGCAATCCATATCCAGCGCTTGAAAGACAAAGTGGGCAATCGCTCCAATTCCAGCAGCGAGGTGGAGTTTGACAAGGCCTGGGGCGTGTTGCTGGGAGAAGAAGGGCGAGGTATCCCTACCATCATTGAGATGGCGACTTTCACGCGCCTGGACAATGCGCTGTCCAGTGCAGGCTTTATACGCCGTGCGTTTGCCGAGGCCTTGCATTACGCCCGCCACCGCGTGGCCTTTGGCAAGCCTCTGGTGCAGCAGCCGCTGATGGCAGAACTGCTGGCTGATATGGCGCTGGAATCGCAAGCGGCGACTTTGCTGGCGCTGGACTTGGCCGCCCGCTTTGACTCCCAGAACACGCTGGATGTGGCGTGGCGGCGCATGCTGACGCCGGTGGCCAAGTTTTGGAACTGCAAGCGCGCTGTGGCGATCACCGCTGAAGCCATGGAGGTGTTTGGCGGCAACGGCTATGTCGAGACTGGGCCTATGGGGCGTTTGTTCCGTGAGGCACCGGTCAACTCGATCTGGGAAGGCTCTGGCAATGTGATGTGCTTGGATGTTCTGCGTGCGGTCTCGCGCAACCCCGATGATTTGTTTGTGCTGCTCGATTATCTGGACGAGCACGCAGCGGGCGAGCCGGTCCTGCAAGCGCAGCTGCAGCAACTGCGTGCGGCGTTTGCCCGTGCTCCCGCCGAGCTGGAAGTGCAGGCACGCCGCATCACCCAGCAACTGGCTTTGTGTGTGCAAGCTGTGCTGATGCTGCAGCACGCCAGTGCGCAGGCGGCTCAGGCCTTTATCCACAGCCGCTTTGCTGCAGGTTGGGGCGTGGTGGTCGGGGCCCAGTCGGGCTGCACCGATGCCGCGCAGTTGCTGCAAGAGGTGTGGGCCGCTTGAGAGCGGCAAAGCCCGCAGTGCGGTGATGCGGATTTGGCAGGCCTGCTTTGAATATGTTCTAGGCGGGCCGTTGCCCGTTGCCGGGCAATAGACAGGTTTAAAGACAATAAGGATGGAGACAAGACATGACCGATTTTGTGGCTTTGCTGGCGCAACATGCACGCTGCCAGCCTGACAAACTGGCCTTGCGCACGGCAGCGCGTGATTGGAGTTACTGCGAGCTGTCCGAAGGCGGGCGGCGTGCTGCCACGGTTTTGCAGGCCCATGGCATTGGCGCAGGCGACCGTGTGGGTTTGCTGTGCTTGAACACGGCTGGCTTCATGCTGGCTTTGTTTGGCGCGTGGCGGTTGGGGGCCACTGTGGTGCCGATCAACCACAAGCTGCAAGGGCCTGAGGTGCAATACATCTTGGCGCATGCGGGCGTCAAGCTGTGTGTGGTCGATGGCGCCTTAGCGGGCATTGCCGCCCATTGCAGCGCGCCCTGTGAGTGGCTGAGCACCGATTCGACTGCTGCAGGCATGGCCGATTTCGATGCCGAATGCGCAGCTTCACAGGCCATGCCAGGTGAGGTGGTGTTAGCGGGCCAATCGGTGGCAGAAATTCTCTACACCTCGGGCACAACCGGTAAACCCAAGGGCTGTTTGCTCAGCCACAGTGCGGTGCTGCAAACGGCGATGAGTGCAGCGGCCAGCACCAGTTTGTCGCGCACCGACAAGACCTTGGTGGCGATGCCGATCTGGCATTCGTCGCCGCTCAACAATTGGGCGCTGGGCACATTGCTGATGGGGGGCAGCTTGGTGTTCTTGCGCGAATACACGCCGCAGGCTTTCGTGCAAACGCTCTCGAATGAGCGCATCACCTTCACCTTTGGTGCGCCGATTGCGTATTTGGCACCACTGGCCGTGGTGGGGGATCTGAGCGGCTATGACTTCAGCGCGATTCGCTTATGGGCGTATGGCGGTGGCCCGCTGGGCGCGGAGATGGTGCGCAAACTGGCGCACAGCTACCGCAATGACCGCTTTATCCAGGTTTATGGCATGACCGAGACTGGCCCGCTGGGCTCGGTACTGTACCCGGAAGATGCCGAAGCCAAAGCCGGCTCAATTGGCCGCATTGGCACGCCGGGCGTGGTGATGGAGTTGCGCCACAGCGATGGCAGCCGCTGCCAGCCTGGTCAGGTGGGCGAGATCTATCTGCGCTCGCCAGGCATCATGCTGGGCTACCTCAACGATGCAGAGGCGACGGCCAAAGCCTTGGATGCGAACGGCTGGTACGCCAGCGGCGATTTGGCCCGCATCGATGAGCAGGGCTATTTATTCATTGTCGACCGCGCCAAGGACATGATTGTCACCGGTGGTGAGAATGTGTACTCCAAAGAAGTAGAGGATGTGATTGGCAGCCATCCATCGGTGCAAGATGTGGCGGTGATCGGCAAGCCCCATCCCGAATGGGGCGAGACGGTCGTGGCGGTGATTGTGCTCAAGCCACAGCACGCCTTGGATGAAGAGACACTCAAGGCATTTTTAGCGCCGCAATTGGCGCGCTACAAAATTCCCCGTGAGGTGCAGTGGAGCCAGCAATTGCCGCGCACGGCCACTGGCAAGTTGTTGAAACATGTGCTGCGGGCCGGTTGAGTTGCACCTGTGATGCCACTGGCGGAGCCAATCGGTCCAATTTTTAGAATGTGTTTACGATCTCTTCGCAGACCGCGTTGAAGCCCAAAAGGATGCAATGCGCGGCAAAAACCGCAGTCGGGCTAGCTGGCCGGCGAGGATTTTTAGCAAAGCAGCGTGCCTTTGGGCTCCAACCCAAAGGGCAAGGCACAAAAAAGCGCATTACTGCGTTGCCTCTTTTTTGTGCTTTGCGCGACTGCAAAAAGATCATAAACACGTTCTTAGAAAGTCCTTGCACAAAAACTAATCAGCCTGTAAAATTGGCGGTTCGCCCTTTTTTGGCGATTTTTCAATCAGGCGGGGAGCACAGTTTTAAGGCAAGTGTTTGCTTTGAGCGCAGTGCGTTTGCACCCGAATTGGAGTTTTACATGGCAAAGAAAATTGTCGGCTTTATCAAGCTGCAAGTTCCGGCAGGCAAGGCTAATCCTTCGCCTCCAATCGGTCCAGCGCTGGGTCAGCGCGGCCTGAACATCATGGAGTTCACCAAAGCGTTTAACGCGCAGACACAAGGCATGGAGCCAGGTCTGCCGTTGCCAGTGGTGATTACGGCTTACGCTGATAAGAGCTTCACGTTCGTTATCAAAACTCCTCCAGCAACAGTTTTGATCAAAAAAGCGATCAAGCTGGACAAGGGCTCTGCCAATCCAAACAAGCAAAAGGTCGGCAAGATCACCCGCGCTCAGTTGGAAGAGATCGCCAAGACCAAAATGGAAGATCTCAATGCAGCCGATCTGGATGCTGCTGTTCGTATCATCGCCGGCTCTGCCCGTTCGATGGGCGTGACTGTGGAGGGCGTGTGAGATGGCCAAGTTGACTAAAAAACAAAAAGCCCAAGTAGGCAAAATCGATAGCAACAAGCTGTACGCTTGGACTGATGCTATTGCTTTGGTGAAAGAAGCTGCTACTGCCAAGTTTGATGAATCCATCGACGTGGCTGTGCAGTTGGGCGTTGATGCCAAGAAATCTGACCAAGTGGTGCGTGGTGCTGTGGTTTTGCCTAACGGTACAGGTAAAACTGCACGCGTGGCTGTGTTTGCCCAAGGCGCTAAGGCTGAAGAAGCCAAAGCCGCTGGTGCTGACGTAGTGGGCATGGATGATCTGGCTGCTGAATTCAAAACCGGCAACATTCCATACGACGTGGTCATTGCTGCTCCTGATGCAATGCGCGTTGTGGGTGCCTTGGGTCAAATCCTGGGCCCACGTGGCCTGATGCCTAACCCGAAAGTCGGCACGGTGACTCCTGATGTGGCAACGGCTGTGAAAAACGCCAAAGCTGGTCAGGTTCAGTTCCGCGTTGACAAAGCCGGTATCATCCATGGCACGATTGGCCGTCGCTCGTTTGATAACGAGAAGCTGCAACAAAACTTGCAAGCTTTGATCGAGGCTTTGAACAAAGCCAAACCAGCTGGCGCTAAAGGCGTGTACCTGCGCAAAGTGGCTGTGTCTTCCACAATGGGCGTTGGTGTCCGTGTTGAAGCACAAAGCATTACTGCTGCTTAAGGTTTGGTAAAAAATTCCAGGCGATGGCATTTGTCTTCGCCTGGTTCAGGTGGGCTGTAGGTGTTGCTGTAGAGGTGATGCCTGCAGGTCATCCGAGACCGCTGGTGCAGGAGTTTCCTGCTTAAGTCATATTGTTTGGGCCAGCGTAGATGGTGCCCACTGATTGGAAAATATTGGTTTCGATATTCTCTGGCAGTTGGTCGCTTAACTGGGCGCAGCGAGTGGTGTGTCAACACAACTTTGTTGCATTGAAAGGAGAGGACCTTGAGTCTGAATCGCAGTGAAAAAGAGGCGGTCATTGCAGAAGTGACCGACCTTGCCGCTAAATCCCAGACAATGGTGGTGGCGGAATACCGTGGTATCACGGTGGCTGATTTGACACGACTGCGCGTCAAGGCCCGCGAGCAAAACGTTACCCTGAGCGTGTTGAAAAACACCCTGGTACGTCGTGCCGTGGCTGGGACCGCATTTGAAGTGGTGTCTGAGCAGTTGACTGGTCCACTGATCTATAGCTTTTCGGAAGACGCAATTGCAGCGGCCAAAGTGGTTGCTGAGTTTGCTAAAACCAATGACAAGCTGGTGATCCGTGGTGGCGCTTACGAAGGCAAAGCTCTGGATGTAGACGCTGTCAAACAATTGGCAAGCATCCCATCTAAAGAAGTGCTGTTGGCTCAGTTGTTGGGTCTGATGCAATCGCCTATCTCGCGCACAGCGCGTGTATTGGCTGCATTGGCAGAGCAACGTGGCGCTGGTGCAGAAGCCCCAGCCGAAGAAGCGCAGCCGGCTTAATTCGTTGATGCCGCCAAGGCCGAGTGGCCCACCAGGCGCATTGACAAACGATAAAACTGAAATTTTTGCTAGAGGATATTCAAAATGGCATTCGATAAAGACGCATTCCTGACAGCTCTGGATAGCATGACTGTTCTGGAACTGAACGACTTGGTTAAAGCAATCGAAGAGAAGTTTGGCGTGAGCGCTGCCGCTATGGCCGCTCCTGCTGCTGGCGGCGCTACTGCTGCTGCTGCTGAAGAGAAAACAGACTTTGACGTGGTTCTGAAAGAAGCCGGCGCTAACAAAGTCTCCGTGATTAAAGCAGTTCGCGAAATCACTGGCCTGGGCTTGAAAGAAGCCAAAGAGCTGGTTGACGGCGCTCCAAAAACAGTGAAAGAAGCTCTGCCTAAGGCTGACGCTGAAGCTGCTTTGAAGAAGCTGGAAGAAGCTGGCGCTAAAGCAGAATTGAAGTAATCACTTCTGCTATAAGCGAGTAAGCCAGGTGCTCAAAAAAGCACCTGGCTTTTGTGGTTTGATGGCTTTAGAGCGTAGACAAAAACAATGCTGCGGTAGTGTTTTTGTGTGCTTTCTGAATTCACGACACGGCAAAGCACCTTGGTCGGGTGGTGTGCAACGCACCGCCGTCAGCCATGGTTGGTAGTGGCCAACCGCCAAGACTTGAGACGCCACGCTCTGACTGATCGAGAACATCGACAGCCAGGCTGCGTCTGAAAGTGTACCGTCGAAGAATCCCCCTGAAACCTTCAGACCGGAGATCTCATGGCTTATTCCTTTACCGAACGCAAACGCATCCGCAAGAGCTTTAGCCGCCGCGATAGCGTTTTGACTATTCCCTATCTGCTGCAGATGCAAAAAGATGCATACACCGCATTCTTGCAAGCAGAAGTTGCCCCTAAAAAGCGCCTTGATGAGGGCCTGCAGGCAGCGTTTAACTCCGCATTCCCGATTGTCTCGCACAACGGCTTTGTGGAAATGAAGTTTGTTGAATACAACTTGGCTAAACCTGCATTCGATGTGCGGGAGTGCCAAACACGTGGTTTGACTTTCGCTTCTGCCGTGCGTGCACGCTTGCAGCTGATTATCTATGATCGTGACTCTTCCACGGCCCAAAACAAGGTCGTCAAGGAAGTCAAAGAGCAAGAAGTCTACATGGGCGAAGTGCCCTTGATGACTGACAAAGGCTCATTCATCATCAACGGCACTGAGCGCGTGATCGTGTCTCAGCTGCACCGCTCGCCTGGCGTGTTCTTTGAGCACGACAAGGGCAAGACCCACAGCTCGGGCAAGCTGCTGTTCTCGGCACGTGTGATTCCTTACCGCGGTTCATGGCTCGATTTTGAATTCGACCCGAAAGACCTGCTGTACTTCCGCGTTGACCGTCGCCGCAAGATGCCAGTGACGATTTTGCTCAAAGCCATTGGCCTGACACCAGAAGCGATTCTGGCCAACTTCTTTGACAACGACAATTTCACCTTGATGGACAGCGGCGCTCGCATGGAGCTGGTAGCGGACCGTCTGAAGGGCGAAATCTCGCGTTTTGACATCACCGATGCCAAAGGCAACGTGATTGTGGCCAAAGAAAAACGCGTTACAGCCCGCCATATCCGCGAGTTGGAGCAAGCTGGTCTGAAAGAAATTTCGGTGCCTGAAGACTTCCTGATTGGCCGCGTGGTGGCCAAGAACATCGTTGATCCAGATACTGGCGAGATCATTGCCAAGGTCAACGAAGAAGTCACCGAAGCCTTGCTCAAAAAGCTGCGTACCGCTGGTGTCAAAGCGCTGCCATGCATTTACACCAATGAGTTGAACAAAGGCGCGTACATCTCTCAGACACTGCGTACTGACGAGACTGCCGATGAGTTTGCCGCTCGCGTAGCCATCTACCGCATGATGCGCCCTGGTGAGCCACCAACTGAAGAAGCGGTGCAGGCCTTGTTCTTCCGTTTGTTCTTCAACCCGGACACCTACGATTTGTCGCGCGTGGGCCGCATGAAGTTCAACGCCAAAGTGGGCAACCCAGACGCCAAAGGCGAGATGGTGCTCTCCAACGAAGACATCCTCTCCGTGGTCAAGATCCTGGTGGATCTGCGCAACGGCATTGGCGATGTGGACGATATTGACCACTTGGGTAACCGCCGCGTGCGTGGCGTGGGCGAATTGGCTGAAAACCAATACCGCACTGGTTTGGCTCGTATTGAGAAAGCCGTGAAAGAGCGTCTGGGCACTGCCGAGCAAGAGCCTTTGATGCCACACGACTTGATCAACTCCAAGCCGATTTCTGCTGCTCTGAAAGAGTTCTTTGGCGCGTCGCAGTTGTCGCAGTTCATGGACCAGACCAACCCGCTGTCTGAGATCACCCACAAGCGCCGTGTATCGGCCCTTGGCCCAGGTGGTTTGACACGTGAGCGTGCTGGCTTTGAAGTGCGTGACGTGCACGTGACCCACTACGGTCGCGTTTGCCCAATTGAAACGCCTGAAGGTCCAAACATTGGTTTGATCAACTCCCTGGCTTTGTATGCGCGCCTGAACGAGTACGGCTTCATTGAGACGCCTTACCGCCGCGTGGTCGATGGCAAAGTGACTTTGGACATCGACTACCTGTCGGCGATCAAAGAAGGCGATTACGTGATCGCGCAGGCCAACGCTGAGCTGGATAACGAAGGCCGTTTGGTGGGGGACCTGGTGTCTGCCCGTGAAAAAGGCGACTCGATTCTGGTGAACCCAAACCGTGTGCAATACATGGACGTGTCGCCAGCGCAGATCGTCTCTGTAGCGGCGTCGCTTGTGCCATTCCTTGAGCACGATGATGCGAACCGTGCGTTGATGGGCGCCAACATGTCCCGTCAAGCTGTGCCAGTGCTGCGTCCAGAAAAACCGTTCGTCGGTACTGGCATTGAGCGTGTGGCAGCGGTTGACTCCGGCACCGTGGTCACTGCCAAACGTGGCGGTGTGGTGGACTATGTGGATGCGACCCGTGTTGTGATTCGCGCCAATGACGCCGAAGCGATTGCCGGTGAAGTGGGTGTGGACATCTACAACCTGATCAAGTACCAGCGTTCCAACCAGAACACCAATATCCACCAGCGTCCGATCGTCTCCAAAGGCGATGTGCTGGCCAAAGGCGATGTGATCGCTGACGGCGGCTCGACCGACCTGGGTGAATTGGCGCTGGGTCAGAACATGCTGATCGCGTTCATGCCATGGAACGGCTACAACTTCGAAGACTCGGTGATGCTCTCTGAGCGTGTCGTGTCAGAAGACCGTTACACCAGCATCCACATTGAAGAGCTGGTGGTGATGGCCCGTGATACCAAGCTGGGCTCTGAAGAGATCACACGCGATATTCCGAACCTGTCTGAGCAGCAGCTCAACCGTTTGGATGACTCCGGCATCATCTACGTGGGTGCAGAAGTGCAACCCGGTGACGTGCTGGTGGGCAAGGTCACGCCAAAAGGCGAAACCACGCTGACGCCAGAAGAAAAACTGCTGCGCGCCATCTTCGGTGAAAAAGCCTCTGACGTGAAAGACACTTCGCTGCGTGTTGACCAGGGCTCTACTGGCACCGTGATTGACGTGCAAGTTTTCACCCGCGAAGGCATTGACCGTGACAAGCGTGCTCAGCAAATCATTGAAGACGAGCTCAAGCGCTACCGCCTGGACCTGAATGACCAGCTGCGCATTGTGGAAGCCGATGCGTTTGACCGTGTGCGCAAGCTGTTGATTGGCCAAGTTGCCAATGGTGGCCCGCAAAAACTGGCCCGTGGCAGCAAGTTGGAAGCAGCGTACATGGAGTCCGTGGAGAAATACCACTGGTTCGACATTCGTCCTGCTGACGAGACCGTTGCTGCGCAGCTGGAGTCGATCAAAAACTCGATCGAAGCCACCCGCCACAGCTTTGACTTGTCGTTTGAAGAAAAACGCCGTAAGCTGACCCAAGGCGACGAGTTGCCACCAGGCGTGTTGAAGATGGTCAAGGTTTACCTGGCAGTCAAGCGCCGCTTGCAGCCTGGTGACAAGATGGCTGGTCGCCACGGTAACAAGGGTGTGGTCTCCAAGATCACGCCGATCGAAGATATGCCTTACCTGGCTGACGGCACAACCGCCGACATCGTCTTGAACCCGCTGGGTGTGCCATCGCGTATGAACGTGGGTCAGGTGCTGGAAGTGCATTTGGGCTGGGCTGCCAAAGGTTTGGGCGAGCGCATTGCCGCTTTGCTTGAAATTGAGAAAGACAAGCAAGTCAAGGAAATCCGTGAGTTCTTGGCCAAGGTGTACAACCAGGCAGGACATAAGGAAGATCTGGACTCGTTCAGCGATGATGAAATCATCGATATGGCGAAAAACCTCAAGCGTGGCGTACCGTTCGCAACGCCGGTGTTTGACGGTGCCGATGAAGCGGACATCCAGAATATGCTGCAATTGGCCTTCCCGGATGACATCGCCAAAGCCAAAGGCTTGACCGAGTCGCGCACCCAAGCGTACTTGTACGACGGCCGCACTGGTGAGCGTTTTGAGCGTCCAACAACGATTGGCTACATGCACTTCTTGAAACTGCACCACTTGGTGGACGACAAGATGCACGCTCGCTCGACCGGTCCTTACTCGCTGGTCACGCAGCAACCGCTGGGTGGTAAAGCCCAGTTTGGTGGTCAGCGTTTCGGTGAGATGGAGGTGTGGGCACTGGAAGCTTACGGCGCGTCTTACGTGCTGCAGGAAATGCTGACAGTCAAGTCCGATGACGTGGTTGGCCGTACCAAAGTGTACGAGTCCATTGTGAAGGGCGAGCACGCGATCGAGGCCGGTATGCCGGAGTCGTTCAACGTGTTGGTCAAGGAAATCCGTTCTCTGGGCCTCGATATCGAGCTCGAGCGCAACTAATAGGGACAAGGAGTTAACGCAATGCAATCCTTACTCGACCTGTTCAAGCAATTTACCCCCGATGATCACTTTGATGCGATCAAGATCGGGCTGGCTTCGCCAGAGAAAATTCGCTCATGGTCTTTTGGTGAAGTCAAAAAGCCAGAGACCATCAACTACCGCACGTTCAAGCCTGAGCGCGATGGTCTGTTTTGTGCCAAGATTTTTGGCCCGATCAAAGACTACGAGTGCTTGTGCGGCAAGTACAAACGCCTCAAACACCGCGGTGTGATCTGCGAGAAGTGCGGCGTTGAAGTCACCCAAACCAAAGTGCGTCGCGAGCGCATGGGCCACATTGATCTGGCTGCGCCTTGCGCCCACATCTGGTTCCTGAAATCGCTGCCGTCGCGCTTGGGCATGGTGCTCGATATGACGCTGCGTGACATCGAGCGCGTGCTGTACTTTGAAGCCTACGTGGTGACTGAGCCTGGCATGACACCGCTGAAGAAATTCAGCATCATGAGCGAAGACGAATACGACGCCAAACGTGAAGAGTACGGCGACGAGTTCGATGCGCGCATGGGCGCCGAAGGCATCAAAGAGCTGCTCGATGGCATCGACATCGACGCCGAAATTGAGCGCCTGCGTGGCGACATGACCGGCTCCGAGCTGAAGGTCAAGAAAAACTCCAAGCGCCTCAAAGTGCTGGAGTCGTTCAAAAAGTCTGGTATCAAGCCAGGCTGGATGGTGCTTGAAGTGCTGCCTGTGCTGCCACCGGACCTGCGTCCTTTGGTGCCACTGGACGGCGGCCGTTTTGCGACCTCTGACCTGAACGACTTGTACCGCCGCGTCATCAACCGCAACAACCGTCTGCGCCGCTTGCTGGAGCTCAAAGCCCCGGAAATCATTGCACGCAACGAAAAACGCATGTTGCAAGAGTCGGTCGACTCGCTGCTGGACAACGGCCGCCGCGGCAAAGCGATGACTGGTGCCAACAAGCGCGCACTGAAATCGCTGGCTGACATGATCAAAGGCAAGGGCGGTCGTTTCCGTCAGAACTTGCTGGGTAAGCGCGTTGACTACTCAGGTCGTTCCGTGATTACCGTGGGTCCTTACCTCAAGCTGCACCAGTGCGGTCTGCCTAAGCTGATGGCCTTGGAGTTGTTCAAGCCCTTCATCTTCGCGCAGCTCGAGCAGCGCGGTATCGCCACGACCATCAAAGCGGCCAAGAAAGAAGTCGAGATGGGCACACCGGTGGTGTGGGACATCTTGGAAGAAGTGATCCGCGAACATCCAGTGATGCTCAACCGTGCGCCTACGCTGCACCGCTTGGGTATTCAAGCGTTTGAGCCAATTCTGATCGAAGGCAAAGCCATTCAGTTGCACCCACTCGTTTGCGCGGCCTTTAACGCCGACTTCGACGGTGACCAAATGGCTGTGCACGTGCCGCTGTCTGTGGAAGCGCAGATGGAAGCACGCGTTCTGATGCTGGCTTCGAACAACATCTTGTTCCCTGCCTCTGGTGAGCCATCGATTGTGCCGTCACAAGACGTGGTGCTGGGTCTCTACCACGCCACCCGTGAGAAGATCAACGGCAAGGGCGAAGGCATGGTGTTTGCCAACGTCAACGAAGTGATTCGTGCGTTGGACGCCGGTGTTGTTGAGCTCAACGCCAAAGTCAATGTGCGTTTGACTGAGTGGATCAAAAACAAAGCCACAGGCGAGATGGAAGCGAACACCAAGCTGCGTGAGACCACCGTGGGCCGTGCGCTGCTGTCGGAAATTCTGCCAAAAGGCCTGCCGTTTGATGTGATCAACCGCGCCTTGAAGAAGAAAGAAATTTCCAAGCTGATCAACACGTCTTTCCGCAAATGCGGCTTGAAAGACACGGTGATTTTTGCAGACAAACTGCTGCAAAACGGTTTCCGTTTGGCGACGCACTCCGGTATTTCGATTGCTATCGAAGACATGCTGGTGCCTCCGCAAAAGTACGAAATCGTGGCCCGTGCTGAGAATGAAGTCAAAGAGATCGAGCAGCAATACACCTCCGGTCTGGTCACAGCCGGTGAGCGCTACAACAAGGTCGTGGACATCTGGGGCAAGGCCGGTGACGAAGTCTCCAAGGTCATGATGCAACAGCTGGCCAAGGAAAAAACCGTTGACCGCCATGGCCAAGAAGTCGATCAGGAATCGTTCAACGCGATTTACATGATGGCCGACTCCGGCGCCCGTGGTTCTGCGGCGCAGATTCGTCAGCTCGCAGGTATGCGTGGTCTGATGGCTAAACCTGATGGCTCCATCATTGAGACGCCAATTACGGCGAACTTCCGTGAAGGCCTGAACGTGTTGCAGTACTTCATCTCCACCCACGGTGCCCGTAAAGGTCTGGCGGATACGGCGTTGAAAACTGCGAACTCGGGTTACCTGACACGTCGTCTGGTGGATGTGACCCAAGATCTGGTGATCATCGAAGAAGATTGCGGCACAGCCAACGGCACCTATATGCGCGCTGTGGTTGAAGGCGGTGAAGTGATTGAATCGCTGCGCGACCGCATCTTGGGCCGTACGGCTGCCGAAGAAATTCTGCATCCGGAAACCCGCGCCATGCTGCTGCCAGCGGGCACCTTGCTGGAAGAAGACCAGCTCGATGAAATCGAAGCGGCTGGCGTGGACGAGGTCAAAGTGCGTACTGCGCTGACCTGCGACACCCGTTTTGGTCTGTGCGCGAAATGCTATGGCCGCGACTTGGGCCGTGGTGGTGTGATCAACCTCGGCGAAGCCGTTGGTGTGATCGCTGCCCAGTCCATCGGTGAGCCAGGTACCCAGCTGACGATGCGTACCTTCCACATCGGTGGTGCGGTGAACCGTGCGGCGATTGCCTCCAGCGTCGAAGCGCGCTCCAACGGTATCATTGGCTTCAATGCCACGATGCGTTACGTGACCAACTCCAAAGGCGAGCTGGTGGTGATTGCACGTTCGGGTGAAATCATCATCCAGGACGAGCACGGACGTGAGCGTGAGCGCCATAAAGTGCCATACGGTGCGATCTTGTCTGTCAAGGCAGACCAGCAGATCAAAGCCGGCACGATTTTGGCCAACTGGGACCCGCTGACCCGCCCAATCATTACCGAATTCGCCGGTCAGGTGAAGTTCGAGGGCGTCGAAGAAGGCCTGACTGTGGCCAAACAGGTCGACGAGGTGACCGGTTTGTCCACGCTGGTGGTGATCGATCCTAAGCGCCGTGGCTCCAACAAAGTCGTGCGTCCGTTGGTCAAGCTGATTGATGCCAATGGCCAAGAGGTGAAGATTCCTGGTACCGACCACGCTGTGGCGATCGGCTTCCAGATCGGCGCTTTGGTGCAAGTGCGTGACGGTCAGGATGTGGGCCCAGGCGAGGTGCTGGCGCGTATCCCAATCGAAGGTCAGAAGACCCGCGACATTACCGGTGGTCTGCCACGTGTGGCCGAGTTGTTTGAAGCCCGTACGCCTAAAGACAAAGGCTCGCTGGCTGAAATCACCGGTACCGTGTCCTTCGGTAAGGAAACCAAAGGCAAGATTCGCTTGCAAATCACCGATCCAGAAGGTTCGGTCTGGGAAGATCTGATCCCCAAAGAGAAGAACATCCTGGTGCACGAAGGCCAAGTGGTCAACAAGGGTGAATTGATTGTCGACGGCCCAGCCGATCCACAAGATATTCTGCGTTTGTTGGGTATCGAAGAGTTGTCACGCTACATCGTCGATGAAATTCAAGACGTGTACCGCTTGCAAGGTGTGAAGATCAACGACAAGCACATTGAAGTGATTGTGCGTCAGATGCTGCGCCGTGTGGTGGTCGAGAACCCAGGTGAGTCCAACTACATCCAAGGCGAGCAGGTCGAGCGTTCAGAGATCCTCAACACCAATGAGGCACTGAAAAAAGAAGGCAAGATCCCTGCAACTTACGCCAACGTATTGCTGGGTATTACCAAAGCGTCTTTGTCGACCGACTCGTTCATCTCTGCGGCGTCCTTCCAGGAAACCACCCGTGTGCTGACCGAGGCGGCCATCATGGGCAAGCGCGACGAGCTGCGTGGTCTGAAAGAAAACGTCATCGTTGGTCGTTTGATTCCTGCTGGTACCGGTTTGGCTTACCACCAAGCGCGCAAGGCCAAAGAGCAAATGGACGATGCAGAACGCCGCTCTATCAGCGAGCAAGAAGCCTCGAATGGCTTTGCCTCGCAGCCAGCTGAAACAGACGCAGGTCTGTAATACAGCCTCAACGTGCTGTTTGGCAGTTTGAGACACAGGCGCTTTGCCCTGTGTTTCAAACTGGCTCAAGCGCTACGAGTCAAGCGTCCGCCTATGGCGGGCGCTTTTTTTATGGGCAGGCTCTAAGATCGTAAACACGTTCTAAGAACAGGCGCTTAGATCGTCAACACGTTCCTAGAATCCAAGCGCGTTGCGCAATCGACGCTGCAAAGCATCGACAATACATGCCATACCGGTATGGATAATGATTGAACTATGAAAACCTCTGCTCCAAGCGCCCAAGCACCATCGCTCAAGGACCAAGTGCAATGGGCTGCGCAAGGCCTGCAGCAAGTGGCCCAAGGCCAGTCGGCCAGAGAAGTGGTGGCTGCTTGGCCCGCCACTCCAGTGCGACCTGGTGCCCAGGCCTTGCTGTACACGGCCTTGCGGCATTGGGGCCAAACGCGCGCCCTGATTGCATTGCTGGCCAGCAAAAAACCGCAAGCGGCAGTAGAGGCATATTTGGCTGTGGCATTGAGCTTGTTGCTGGCTCCCGAAGGGGCGAGTTACGCGCCGTTCACAGTCGTGAATCAAACCGTTGAAGCCCTGCGCCGCCATAAGAAATGGCAGGCTCAGGCCGGCTTCGTCAATGCCTGTTTGCGCCGTTTTTTGCGTGAGCGTGAAGCCTTGTTGGCAACGGTCGACAAGGACGTGGCTGCACGCAGCAACCACCCGCAATGGTGGGTCGATGTGCTGCGACAAGACCATCCTAGCCAGTGGCAGGACATTTTGGCCGCCAATAATGCGCGTGCACCGCTGACCATCCGCGTCAACACCGTGCACATCAGCCGTGATGCGTATTTGCAGCAGTTGCTCAGCGCAGGGCTGGAAGCACAAAGCGTGCTCGAGGCTGGTATCGTCCTGCATAAAGCGGTTGACGTGCGTGCCCTGCCTGGTTACCAGGATGGTTGGTTCTCCGTGCAAGATGCTGCGGCCCAGTATGCTGCGTCACTGCTGCTAAGCGGTTTGACAGCGCCACTTGCCGGCGCTGCGCCGTTGCTGGTTTTGGATGCCTGCGCCGCGCCTGGCGGCAAAACTGCCCACTTGGCAGAATGGGCTGCTACACACGGGCTGCCTATTGAGCTGGTGGCAATGGATGTGGATGGCGAGCGCGCCAAACGCATTGGCGACAATATGCAGCGTTTGGGCTTTGCCCAGCAGGTGCGCATTGCAGTAGCCGATGCCAGCCAGCCAGATGACTGGCACACACAGGTGTTGGCGGGGCGCATGCTGGATGCTGTGCTGCTGGATGCCCCTTGCTCTGCCGCTGGCATTGTCCGGCGCCATGCCGACATCCGTTGGTTGCGTAGGCCGCAAGACCTGGATGTGTTGGTGCAAGTGCAAGCGCAGATATTGCGCCGCATGTGGGCATTGCTTAAGCCGGGCGGACGTCTTTTATACTGCACCTGTTCAGTATTCCATCGGGAAGGCAAAGACCAGATGCAGCATTTTGTGAACCAGCACTCAGATGCACGCCAAATAGGCGATTGTCTGCAGCTTTTGCCGACTTTGCCCTCAGCATCCGGCTCGCTGGCGGATAACCACGATGGCTTCTTTTACGGTTTACTGCAGAAGGCCTTGTGATTCTCATGGTGCGCCTCTATCTCAAGCGCTGCTTGCTGTGGCTGGTCTCTGTGTGTTGGCTCACGGCGACGCTGGCGTTTGCGCAAAGCAATCTGGATGTCAGTGGCGACTCCGTCTTGCAAGAGGTGCACTGGGCTGTTGAACCTGATGGCGCGGTGGTGGTGAGTGCGCAAATGGTGTTGATGCTTTCGCGTCCAATGGTTGAGGCTTTGCACCAAGGCATTCCCGTTTACTTTGTCGCCCAAGCTTCATTAACGCGCACGCGTTGGTGGCTATGGGACAAGAAGGACATTGATGCGCACCGGTATTGGCGACTCAGCTACCAGCCGCTAACGCGCGTGTGGCGTTTGCAAAGTTCACAGGAGTCATCCAAACATACGGACTCCTCACAGGGCTTGGCCCAGTATTTTGACAGCTTGGACCAGGCCCTGGCATTGATGCAGCGCATTTCAAACTGGCGCATTGGCGAGCGCTCACAACTGGCGCGCGACCAAGCCTATGTGGCGCGATTCTCATTAGGCGTTGACCAGGAGCGGCTGCCTCGGCCGTTGCAGTTTGATGCGCAAGGCCGCAATGACTGGGACTTGCTGCTGCGTGCGAGCGAATCTGCGGTGCTGTTGCCCCAAGCGCAAGGCGGTGCCACGCAATGACCCAAGCCAACCCACGCAACGCATTAAGAAGCCGGCGCCTGAGCTGGATGCTAGGCATCTTGGTGGCCGTGACCACGGCCATCGGGCTGGTGCTGCTGTTTTTGCTGGCTTTGGCAACCGATAGCCAAGGCTTGTATGAGCAGTATTACCCATGGCTGCTGAGCCTCAACAGCATCGTCGCAGTCGTCTTGTGCCTGATCGTGGTCTGGGGCACGTCGCGCTTGTTGGTCAGGTTGCGGCAGAATAAATTTGGTAGCAAACTGCTGCTTCGCTTGGCGGCATTGTTTTGTGTTGTCGGTATTTTGCCTGGCGTGCTGATTTATGTGATCTCTTACCAGTTCGTTTCTCGCTCGATTGAGAATTGGTTTGATGCACGTGTGGAAAGTGCGTTGACCGCCGGGGTTGGAATGGCCCGTACCACCTTGGATGCCTGGGTGGTGAACAATACGGCGCGGGCGCGTTATTCGGCCACTCAGCTCGAGCAAATTGGCTTGGCCAATTTAGGCATTGCCTTGGAGCAAATCCGCGAACAGTTTGGGGCCAGTGAAGTCGTGCTGTGGCGCAGCAATGGCGAGGTCGAGCTCAGCATTGGGCCGACCGATGCCCAGTTGATTCCTCAGCGTCCTTCGGCCCAGGCGTTTCGCACGGCCCGTGAACGCCGCGAGTGGGCGGTGCTTGAAGGCATGGAAGAGGCCGAGCGCGATGGCGATGCCAAAGTGCAGGTGCAATCCTTGGTGTTGGTGCGCGGCTTTGGTGGCTCTTTGAGTTTGGCCAGCGACCATGAGCGCTTTTTGCAGGTGACCGTGCCGGTGCCGCAAGTCTTGATTCGTGACGCTTTCGTTGTGCAGCAAGCCAATCGTGAATACCAGCAGCGTGCGCTGGGGCGTGAGGGCTTGCGGCGCATGTATATCGGTACGCTGACCCTGAGTTTGTTTTTGGCCGTGTTCGGGGCAATCGTGCTGGCCATTCTTTTAGGCAATCAGCTACTCAGGCCGCTACTTATCTTGGCCGAAGGTGTACGGGAGGTGGCCTCTGGAAATCTCAACCCCAAAGTGGCACTGCCTCGCAATGATGAGCTGGGTGGACTGACCAGAGCCTTTGCGCTAATGACACATCAGCTGTCCATGGCCAGGGCCTCGGAGCAGAAAAGTTTGGCGGCGTTGGATGCTTCTCGAGGTCAGTTGCAAACCATCCTTGATAACCTGACAGCTGGTGTGATTGTGCTGAATGACCAAGGCACGATTTTATCGATCAACCCAGGCGCAACGCGTGTACTCAGAGCGCCATTGGCCGCTTACGTTGGACGCAATTTGCAGGAGGTGCCAGATCTGCAGCATTTTGCGGAGCTGGTCGCGCAGCGCTTCAGTGCGTTTTTAATCAGAGACGGCTTGCGCCATGAAGAGCACTGGCAACAAAGTGTGGACTTGTATGCGCTCCCCCATGGCGCAGCGCCAGATGCTGCTCGCGACTTTTCGCTCACCATCGTAGCGCGTGGCGCGATGCTGCCCGATGGCAATCGCCTGCTGGTGATGGACGATATCTCCGATGTGGTCTCCGCCCAGCGTGCGCAAGCATGGGGAGAGGTGGCCAGGCGCTTGGCCCATGAAATCAAAAACCCACTCACGCCAATTCAGTTATCGGCCGAGCGACTGGAGTTGCGCCTGACAGGCAAGCTGCCTGATAAAGAAGAGGCGATCTTGGCCAAATCGGTCAAAACCATTGTGGACCAAGTCGAAGCCCTCAAGCGCCTAGTCAATGAGTTCCGCGATTACGCCAGATTGCCGACGGCGGTCTTAGAAGATGTGGACCTCAATTCGCTGATTCAGGACGTCATGCAACTCTATGGCATGGAGAATGCGAGCTTTGCCGTGCAAACCCAATTGGACATGGCCAGTCCGATGATTCGGGGCGACGCTATGCAATTGCGCCAAGTTATCCACAATCTTTTACAGAATGCGCAAGATGCAAGCCTGCAAGCGCGAGAGAATCGGGCAGAATCCCCTTCAGCTGTGGTGATCTCCACGCAGTGGAATTCTTCCGCTAACTGTGTCAAGCTCACGGTTGAAGACAGTGGAACAGGGTTTCCTGCCAATATGCTTCAGCGAGTGTTCGAGCCTTATGTCACGACAAAAACCAAAGGAACCGGTTTGGGGTTGGCTGTTGTGAAAAAAATTGCAGACGAACACCATGCCTTGATAGAGTTGGCGAATGTGCACAATGACAGCGGCTTGGTGGTTGGAGCCAGGGTTTCGTTATCATTCAATCCAGTTGCCCTGCGCACGCACAGTGACGCAGGCGAGCAAGCAAAAGAACCAAAGCAGGATACACTTTAGAAATGGCAAACATATTGGTTGTAGATGATGAGTTGGGAATCCGTGATTTGTTGTCCGAGATTCTTAACGATGAAGGACACCATGTTGATCTCGCAGAGAACGCAGGTCAGGCACGTATCGCTTGCCGCGATAACGCCTACGACCTGGTCTTGCTGGATATCTGGATGCCAGACACTGATGGTGTCAGCTTGCTTAAAGAGTGGCAGTTAAGTGGCCAGCTGGTGATGCCTGTGATCATGATGAGTGGCCATGCAACCATCGACACGGCAGTGGAGGCCACGCGCATTGGGGCCTTCTCGTTTCTTGAAAAGCCGATTACTTTGCAAAAACTGCTCAAGTCCGTCCACCAGGCTCTTGAGAAACAGCAAGCTGCAGAGACGCCAGTCGCTGTCGCCGCGACAGCACAGCGCGTGATGGCTGCCGAGCCATCGAGCGATGCAGTATTGGCTGGTGGGCAGACCATGATTCGCGCGATCCCGCGTGAAGAGTTTTTGCCAGAGCCGCATCAAGGTTTTGATTTGGATCGTCCTTTGCGCGAAGCGCGGGATGATTTTGAGAAAGCGTATTTCGAGTTCCATTTGGCCCGTGAAGGTGGCTCGATGACTCGCGTGGCTGAGAAAACCGGTTTGGAGCGCACCCATCTCTATCGCAAGCTCAGGCAGCTTGGCGTAGAACTGGGCAAACGCCGCAGTACTCGCTGAAACCGCCAGCAGACGACCTGGGGTGCAAACAGGTATTTAGTCGAAAGTTTCAAAAAGCCGGAAAAAATAGGCTACAATAGCGATCTTTCGAAGCTTGGCTCTTTCAGAGTCAAGGTTTTTGAAAGCAATGCACTGAAAAGCAGGTTTTTAAAAAAACAATAAATTTGTTTTTAGATCAAAAAATACTGTTATACTTCAAGGCTTGGCTCGGTAGCTCAGTTGGTAGAGCAGCGGATTGAAAATCCGCGTGTCGGTGGTTCGATTCCGCCCCGAGCCACCAATTTTTTGCTGCAGCAAAAATCACAATGATTTTTCGATTCTCATTGAGTTTGTGTGCTGCGGTAAGTGTCTTGACTGATTTGCAGTTGTGGTAAATTGGTTGGGTGAAATTTTCGGTCGGTTTGAAATTTTTTCAACTTACTCGAAATTTCCGTGCTATAGTAGAGGGCTTCGCTGATCGCAGCAAGTCGCTTGAAAATAAATTGTTCATTAACAAATTACAGCCGATAAGCGTGGGCGTTTGGATGTAGAGAAAGCCTGCATTTAAGCGTCCT